>NZ_CP102263.1:1841484-3235468 GCF_025147485.1 Bacteroides uniformis
TGTCATCCGCCTGGACGGTTCTCCAAAGCTGGCTATGTTGTGCAGCCTGATTACGGCTGTAATCAATGTGGTGCTCGACTGGCTGTTTATCTTTCCTTTTGGCTGGGGGGTCATGGGAGCGGCATTTGCCACTTCCATCAGCATCATGGTTGGCGGACTGGTGGCGATGGTCTATCTACTGTTTTATGCTCGGCATTTGCGCTTACAACCACTCAAATGGAGTGTCAAGAGCCTGCGGCTTTCCGTGCGGAATATTGGTTACCAGTGGCGTATCGGTTCTTCTGCCTTATTGGGAGAGGCAACGCTTGCTGTGCTTATGTTCGTCGGGAACCAGGTATTTATGTCCTATCTGGGGGACGATGGCGTAGGGGCATTCGGTATAGCGTGCTATTATATTCCTTTTGTTTTCATGGTAGGTAATGCTATTGCACAATCTGCCCAGCCTATTATCAGCTATAATTTCGGACTGGGCTACAAGGAAAGAGTGATGACGGCGGAACGTATTGCGTTGCTGACGGCTGTGGTTTGCGGTGTGGTTGCAACGGTGGCATTCACTGTTTATCCTTATCTGCTGGTTGGCCTTTTCATCAGTCTTGACAGTGAAGCGGCGAAGATAGCGATACACGGTTTCCCCTATTTTGCAAGCGGCTTTGTCTTTTTCATTGTGAATATTGCTGTGGTAGGTTATTTTCAGAGTGTTGAAAGAATAAAGCCAGCTACGATTTTT
The DNA here is from genome assembly GCF_025147485.1 of Bacteroides uniformis. Lineage (NCBI taxonomy): Bacteria > Pseudomonadati > Bacteroidota > Bacteroidia > Bacteroidales > Bacteroidaceae > Bacteroides > Bacteroides uniformis. The sequence goes on from NZ_CP102263.1 coordinate 1,842,212, forward strand.
GCTTTGTTGCGTGGCTTTGTTTTCCTTATTCCGAGTTTTATTTTGTTGCCGAAGTTCTTGGGTGTGTCGGGAATCTGGTTGGCAATGCCACTCTCGGAGGCTTTGACAATCATTGTGATTCTGCTTTTTGTTCTGAAGCATCGGTATGCTTATAAAGTTTCCAGCCAACTCATTACGTCGTAGATGTCTTTAAAAAAACGAGGTTGTGCCAACGTTTTGACATAACCTCCTAAAACCGTAACCTAAGATTTCTAAAATTGGCGAGATTGGACAATCATACATTTGTATGAACTCTATATATTTGCAAATTATATCGTTATAGATGAAAAGTAGCACTGAAAATATATACAAACAGAAAGTCAATCAAGTAATTGATTACATAAATTTTAATCTGCATCAGCCATTGCAATTGAATGTAATAGCCGACATAGTAAATATGTCTCAACGGCAATTGCTCCGTATGATGAGTTCTGCTTTGGATGAACCATTATACTCTTATGTGGCGAGGCAACGAGTAGAACGAGCTGTACTATATATGCAAACTGAAGACATGAGTTTACAGAATTTGGCTGGGTTAGTCGGCTACGATAATCCGCAATCGTTCTCCAAAGCATTTAAGAAACAATTTGGTATCTCTCCCAAAACATATATCAGCAGATTAAGGATGCGATTAAAAGAGTGCGAACATGATGGAAAGGAGTGCGAATTGCATTCTGAAGTCTACAATTTCGAGGGATTAAATTTAGTATATATCCGTATATGGGGTAAGTACGGAGAGGAAGAACCTTATGAAACAGTATGGAGTAAATTGATACATTTCTTAAAGAGCAATGACTTACTTCTGCCCGATACACGTTTTATTGGGTTAAGTTTTGACGACCCTAATGTGACAAACCCTAATCAATGTCGTTTCTATGCTTGTGCATCGGTACAAAAGGAAATTATGCCTACTTGTGAATTTGGTACAATCCGGCTACCACAAGGTAAATATGCGGTCTATACGTTGCAGGGGTATTATACAGATTTGCAGGACTGGTATAACATCATTAACGTAAGCCAAGAATATTCACTTCGTCATGGGATGTCTTTTGAGGAGTATATCAATTATTCAAAAGAAAATAAAAAAGAGAGTATCACAAAAATCTACATACCGATAAAATAAATAAAAGCATGGAAAATAGTTTACCTAAATATATAACTCTAACAGAGGATAATATAGATAAAGAACATATCTGCTGCGCATTCTCTGACAAAAAATGCTTGGAAGGATATGAGTCCAAAAAGGAATGGCTAAAAAAGGAATTTGCTAATGGCTATGTTTTTAGGCGGCTTGATGCACGAGCCAAAGTTTTTATAGAATATGTTCCTGCTGAATATGCGTGGCTTCCGGTTACTGCCCCTAATTATTTAATGATTAATTGTTTTTGGGTTTCAGGGCAGTATAAAGGTCAAGGGCATGGATATAATTTGCTCCAATTTGTGATTGAAGATGCAAAAAAGCAACAAAAAAATGGATTGGTTACTGTTGTAGGTACAAAAAAGAACCATTTTATGAGTGATACGAAATGGTTGCTGCAACATGGCTTTAAGGAAATAGAAAAACTTCCAAATGGATTTTCATTGTTGGTAATGAGTTTTCATGAGAATAGTGCAGTTCCATATTTTAATGATTGCGTCAAAAGTGGAGAATGCCCCGACAAACTGGGAATAGTGGCTTATTATTCTAATCGTTGCCCATATACGGATTATTATGTAAATGGAGTGTTGCGTGTTCTTGCGCAAGAAATAAATATTCCTTTGAAAGTAATTAAATTGGAAACGAGAGAGCAAGCACAAAACTCTCCTACACCAGCTACTATATTTTCTCTTTTTTACAATGGGAAGTTTGTAACTACGGATTTAAGTATTTGTACTGAGTCTAAATTTACAAAACTATTAAAGTAGTAAAATGAAAGAACTGGTTAATAACATGTTAGCTGAAATAGAGGTCAATATATCTGAAATCGACCTCTACGGTTATGATATTGTTGAAACTTTTCTTTCAATAGTGCGTCGTTTGCAAGCGGTTCTCAATGATTTAAAAACAAAACTGCAAATTCATTCCTTCTATAAGATTTATCGGATAGAAACACAATGCCCCGATGGTAGTAATGATGTAATCAGAAACTATATTAAGTAAAGAACTGGATAACCTGACCTGCTTCTTTAACCGTAATCTGGACTTTTACCAATATTATCGTTTTCATTCGACCTTGTATGATGAATATTATGTTGTTCGTGGAAAGTTTGATTTACGCCTATGTACCGATAGCGCACAATTCGATAAAGACCTGAATTTCTCAACCTTGTTTCTTCGGGTGGCATTAACAATGGCAACGTGGGAATAAAAGAAATGATGAATTTTCTCAGTACGGTGCTCTAAATGGAGTTAGGCGATTATTATGCCGCTTATATTGCCATGAAAGAACGGAAGAAGGATTGGACGGCATATCTTAGCCGTTTGCAAGACAGCTTAGTCAAACGAATGGACGAAGGATAGTAAATGACAAACTTCTGTTTTTCTTTTCGCCAGTATTATATTGCTTCAATATTATAAATCAACCATTTAGTCTTGTTGGGGTACCGTGCTGTGGATGCTTTCCAGCATAGAATTGATATGTACGGCTTCTGCGGTTCTGCCGGAAGCCTTGCCTAACTTCACGCTCCAGTGAGCCGGATTTATTTCCAGTTTGGTGTTGAACTGGGCTACAACTTGGTCGATAGTGATACGTGCGATAATCGGTGCGTTGCCGTTCTTCTTTACTGCATTTCGTTTGACGAAATAGAGTAGCTTGAAAGTACTTCTCATAATCTCTTTTTTAGTTACAAAATTAAATTGATGAACTGAAAATGAGATATTTGCAGTACGGACAAATCAAGACAACAAACCGACAATTTCAGACATTCCGTGACCTAAAATCCGAAAGGTCGGACAGGTCACGAATTGGTCACGAAAGTATGTCTTTTTGTGACCATTTCGTGTCTTAGGTCACGGACTTTATACAAAGAAAAAACTCCTGCAATACCTTGATATTGTAGGAGTTGTCTTTTCTTTGTCTGGTTTTGTCCAGCTTCTTGGTGATCCGCCTGGGGCTCGAACCCAGGACCCCAACATTAAAAGTGTTGTGCTCTACCTGCTGAGCTAGCGAATCAGACCTTATTGCTGTTAAGCGGGTGCAAAGATAGGCACTTTTGTTTAAAAAACAAATGGATTAAGGGAAAAAGTTTTGAGAACGACTTCTGCTTTTACTCTTCTTGTTGATTATCAGTCTGTTCAAACTTGTGAATTTTTTCTCTGTTTATGATGAAACGTTGATAGTAGGAGAGCATAAGGGTGGTAAGCGGAAGTGCTATAATCATACCCAGCATCCCCATCAATGACCCCCAAATCGATAAAGACAGTAAGATGATGGCAGGATTCAGGCCCGTAATCTTCCCCATGACACGCGGTACGATGAATCCGTCTTGAATGGCTTGTACTATGATGAATACCGCAAGGGCCGATGCAATGATAATCCAGAAGTTTCCTCCCGTATCCGCTGCTTTCAGTATGGCCAGCACGATGGTAGGTATAAAGCCGATAATCTGCAAATAAGGTACTAGGTTTAAAGCGCCGATGAACAAGCCGAGTCCAATGGCCAGTGGGAAATCAATAATCAGAAAGCCTATACTGAACAGAATACCGACACACAATGCCACGAATGCTTGTCCGCGGAAGTATCTGTTCATGCCGTCTTTCACATCGTTCATTACATTGATTACGAAGGGCCGGTATTTCTGTGGTACCAGGTGGGTCCACCCTTCGGAAATGCTTTCGTAATCCAGCAATATGAAAACTATATAGAGAAGAATGAGGAAGAAAGTGAAGAAACTGAACAGCAGATTGACGGATTCTGACAACAAGGACCAGAGCCGGGGAACGGTTTCCTTGATGGCGTTCAGCATATTCTCTTCCTTGAACAATTGGGTGACAAACTGGGTGTCTATGTTCTCACGAAGGAATTCAGAGAGTGTTTTGGGCACATTGCCGTCGTGGGTTCCGTTGGAAAAGTAGTCTATTACCAAATCTTTTACCCTGACGAATTCGTCCATCATGGGAGGCACAAGCAGATAGAAGGCGGTTCCTCCTACAATCAGAATACTGAATAAGGCGCAGAAGATGGATATGACCCGGTTCTTGAGCCTTAATCTGTACTGGAAGAAGGTGACCAGGGGGTATATCAGATAGGCAATGAGCCATGCGATGAAGAATGGCAGCAATACGCCGCTTAGACGCTTGAAGAGCATAAGGATGCCGATAATAATGACACCGAGTATGACACCGCGGATAAAACTGTCGAATGTAATCTTTTTGCGTTCCATAATGCTCTGTTTTTTGTATTCGTTAATGACCGCTTTCCTTTTGGTCGGCTTGGATGGCTTGCTGATAGCACTCTCGGCATAGCGGTTCGTACTCTTCGGTTTCTCCCAGCAGTACTTGTTTGTCGTTCTTGACGGTACGGTGGGAGAACGAGGCAAGTTGACCACATTTCACACAGATGGCATGTACTTTGGAAACTTCGTCTGCAATGGCACACAGTCCCGGCATAGGGCCGAATGGAATACCGCGGAAGTCCATATCCAGTCCGGCTACAATGACGCGTATACCATTGTTGGCAAGCTGGTTGCATACATCAATCAGGCCGCTGTCAAAGAACTGGGCTTCGTCAATGCCCACTACATCTATCTCTGAAGTGAACAGCAGAATACTGGCAGATGAATCGATGGGAGTGGAGGCTATGGAATGACTGTCATGCGATACTACATCGGCTTCGGAATAACGGGTGTCTATGGCAGGCTTGAATATCTCTACGCGTTGTTTGGCAAACTTTGCCCGTTTCAGTCTCCTTATCAGCTCTTCGGTTTTGCCGGAGAACATGGAACCGCAAATGACCTCAATTCTTCCCCTGCGTTTGGTTTCCTGTATATGATCTTCTGAGAATAATACCATGCTTTCGAGTGTTATATTTAAGCGCAAAAGTAACACTTTTGTTTGCTTTCCGATATTTTTTCATTATTTATTTCTACATTTGTAGCGTTAACACGGACTGTGTAAAGGATATGCAAACCCTATTAAACGACATAGAATTAGATATTCAGGAATTGAAATGTTTGATGCAGGCCATTTCAAGTGATGCCAATCCGACATTGAAGATTGTGGCAAAACGGAATATCCAGCAGATGAAGGCACGCTTGGAGGCGTTGCAAGAACTGCTTGAGGAGGCGCCAACGGCTGTTGTGTCGCCCCTGGAGGAACCCCCTGCTGTTACTACTCCTTTGACCGAATCGGTTTCTCCGGTCGAATCGGTTATTCCTGATACAGTGAAGATGGTATGTGAGGAACCGGAAACAGTTCCTATTTTGGCAGAACGCATCAAGCCTGCCAAGGATTTGAAACATGCCATCAGTCTGAACGATTCATTCCGTTTTGTCCGCGAACTGTTCGCAGGCGATGCTGCACGGATGAATGAAGTGGTACGACGTTTGGGTGAGGCCCCTTCTTTGGACAAGGCTATGGATATTTTCGTTTCGGAAGTGCAGCCGGATGAAGAGAATGAAGCCGCTGTCGATTTTATGGAACTCCTCAAAAAATATTTCAGCTAAACAACCGATAAGTATGGGAAAACTTTATGTAGTGCCTACCCCGGTAGGGAATTTGGAAGATATGACATTCCGTGCTATCCGGATTCTGAAAGAAGTGGATTTAATATTGGCTGAGGATACACGTACTTCCGGCATATTGCTGAAACACTTCGAAATAAAGAATGTGATGCAATCTCACCATAAATTTAATGAACATAAAACGGTTGAAAGTGTTGTTAATAGAATAAAGGGGGGAGAAACTGTAGCTTTGATTTCGGATGCAGGTACACCGGGTATATCCGACCCGGGCTTTCTGGTGGTCAGAGAGTGTGTGCGCAACGGCATCGAAGTGCAATGCCTGCCGGGAGCGACAGCTTTTGTGCCGGCATTAGTGGCTTCCGGATTGCCGAATGAGAAGTTCTGTTTTGAAGGTTTTCTTCCACAGAAGAAAGGAAGGATGACTCGCCTGAAGGCATTGGCCGGGGAGCGTCGTACCATGGTGTTCTATGAGTCTCCCCACAGATTGGTAAAAGCTTTGGCGCAGTTTACCGAACATTTCGGTGCCGGACGTCAGGCATCTGTTTCGCGGGAAATTTCAAAGGTGCACGAAGAAACGGTGCGTGGAACGCTTACAGAATTAATAGAACATTTCACGGCGAACGAACCGCGCGGTGAAATTGTGATTGTAGTAGCAGGAATAGACGATTAAATAACTTCATTAACCAAACGTAAAACGAAAGCGTATGAAAAAGTTAGCAGTTTTAATTGTATGCGCGGCTGTAATGGCTTCGTGTGACAGTTTCTCTGGTGGCAGTAAGAACCAGCTGAAAGCTGAAAATGATTCTTTATTGATGGAACTGACTCAGCGTAATGCTGAATTAGACGAGATGATGGGTACTTTCAATGATATTTCAGAGGGATTCCGCCAGATTAATGCGGCGGAGAGCCGTGTGGATTTGCAACGTGGCGCTGTGGCAGAAGGCTCTTTGAATGCCAAGCAGCAGATTGCGTCGGACATTGAATTTATCCGTAAACAGATGGAAGAGAACAAGGAGCAGATTGCCAAACTGCAATCTATGTTGAAGAACAGCAAAAACAACTCTGTTCAGTTGAAGAGAGCTGTAGAATCTTTGACTCAGGAGTTGGTGGCAAAGACTCAGCGTATTGAAGAATTGCAGGCTGAGCTGGCTTCCAAGAATATCCGTATCCAGGAACTGGATGCTGCCGTGACCGGCTTGTCTAGTGAGAAGGAGGAATTGACTGCCGAAAATGAGGCGAAGGCCAAAACCGTTGCCGAGCAAGATAAGGCACTTAACACAGCTTGGTTTGTGTTTGGCACAAAGAAGGAGCTGAAAGACCAGAAGATATTGACAAATACCGGGCTTTTCAAAAAAGGCCAGGTGCTGAAAGATTCTGATATCAACAAGGACTACTTTACACAAGTGGATATCCGTACGACAAAAGAGATTAAACTATACTCCAAAGATGCTGATATCTTGACCACTCATCCTGCTGGCTCTTATGCGTTGGAGAAAGATGATAAAGGACAGCTGACTTTGAAGATTACAAATCCGAAAGACTTCTGGAGTGTGTCCAAGTATTTGGTAATCCAAGTAAAATAACACTGTTATAAGATTGATACAGAACGGACGCAGGTTATTGGAATTGATAATCTGCGTCTATTTTTATATATACCTTTCCTTTAAGTTATGGCATCTCAATATAAAAACCTCTTTTTTGATCTGGACGATACGCTTTGGGCATTTTCCCTTAATGCACGTGATACATTCGAAGAAATGTATCACAAGTATGACTATGGTCGTTTCTTTCGCTCTTTCCTGCATTTCTATACTCTTTATCAGCATCGTAATACAGAACTGTGGGAAGAATACGGTAGAGGGCAGGTCAGTAAGGAAGAGTTGAACCGCCAGCGTTTCCTATATCCTCTGGAGGCAGTAGGGGCGAGGGATGTTGCTTTGGCTGAGGCTTTTTCTGATGATTTCTTTTCGGTCATTCCCACAAAAAATCGGCTGATGCCGCATGCTTATGAGGTGCTGGAATATTTGGCGGGGAAATATAACCTCTATATCCTTTCCAATGGTTTCCAAGAACTGCAATGTCATAAGATGCGTTCGGCAGGTATCGACCGCTTTTTTAAGAAGATTGTTCTCTCTGATGACATCGGTATCTTGAAGCCCTGGCCCGAAATTTTTCATTTTGCCCTTTCTGCCACACAATCCGAGGTGCGTGATTCTTTGATGATAGGCGATAGTTGGGAGAATGATGTGGCAGGAGCCAAAGGAGTGGGTATGCACCAAGTGTTTTATAATGTAACGGGGAAGGAAGAACTGCCTTTCCAACCGACTTATCATATCAGTAATCTGAAAGAATTGATGCAGATTCTGTGACATTGAAATTTTTAGTTGTACTTTTGTCTACAGAAACGTATATTATACAGCTATGGACACAATCTTACCTTTCGCTTTACTTTGTTTTACCTCCTTCTTTACGTTGACAAACCCTCTCGGCACCATGCCGGTGTTTTTGACCATGACGCATGGAATGACAGACCGTGAACGGCAGTCGGTAGTATCGCGCGCCACTTTGGTTGCCTTTATTACGATTATGGTTTTTACGTTTGCGGGACAGTTCCTCTTTAAATTCTTCGGTATCTCTACCAATGGCTTCCGTATTGCCGGTGGAGTTATTATCTTTAAGATTGGCTTCGATATGCTGCAAGCCCGTTATACCCCAATGAAGCTGAAAGACGAGGAAATCAAGACTTATGCCGATGATATTTCCATTACTCCTCTTGGAATTCCGATGCTTTGTGGTCCTGGTGCCATAGCCAATGCCATTGTGCTGATGCAGGATGCCCATACCATTCAGATGAAAGGAGTTCTTATAGGAATGATTGCCTTTATTTATCTGATTACCTTTTTCATATTGCGTGCTTCCACGCGGTTGGTCAAAATCCTGGGTGAGACGGGAAACAATGTGATGATGCGCCTGATGGGACTTATCCTGATGGTTATTGCCGTTGAGTGTTTTGTCAGCGGAGTGAAACCGATATTGGTGGATATATTGAAAGAAGGAGGCATACCATCACTGGCACACCTCCTCTAAACACTTTATTTATAAAAACACATTGGGAGAATTCCCAAGTTTCTTTAGGCTACTATTGATTAATAGCCTGGATTTTGTTCTATGTTCGGATTGGCATTGATTTCACCGACGGGAATCAACGGGAGCGCTTTCTTGGAGTCGCGGTTGAATGTACGCGCTTCTTCGCTCAGTACGTCGTGCCATCCTCTGTCATTAACGTCCGTGTAGCGTGTAACGGTTTCACCTCGGCGCATAACATCGAAGTAGCGCTGTCCTTCACCTACAAGTTCCTTGCGGCGTTCGATGTAGATGCGGTCTAATGTGATGTTTCCGCTGGTTACTTGCTTGCTTTCATCCGTTGTGCGGTTGGAGATGATATCGTTCAGCAAGTTGGCAGCCTTGTTCTTGTCTCCGGCTTGGAACGCTGCTTCTGCTGCTGACAAGTAAACTTCTGACAAGCGCAGCAATGGGACATTGGAGTAACGCACATCTCCGTTTACAGCAGGCATTTTGTTGATGTAAACTTTACGTTTGTCAAATCCTCCTGCTGCCGCTGCCAATAATATGTCGTTACGGATGTCTGCCGGGTCGGATGTAAGCATGTCAGAGAAGTCTTTTGTGACAATTACATCTCCATATCCGGGAGAAGCGCCAGCCTTGTCGGCATATAAATAGGCAATACCTTCACGGTCTGTCCAGTCAGTATTGTTGTTGATGGAAATCTCGAACATGATTTCTTTTGAATGATTGGCATCACTTTTGCTCCATGCAGCAACATATTCTGACGGTTCCCAAAGTTTGTAAGACGAGTTTGATATGATGTCTTCAGCTACGGATAAAGCCTTGCTCCATTCGCCTTTTGTCATATATACACGTACCTGCAAGGCTTTGGCAGCCCAAAGGTTGACATAACCCACTTCATTAGTTTTGGGCAGTGCATTTGAGTTGATTGCATCTGTCAAATCCTTTTCAATTGCCTCATAACATTGGGCTACCGTGCTGCGGCTTGGCTTTTCTGTCGATTCCAGCGGGGAGGTAGCGATGGGCACACCGAGTGAGCTGCCTTGATCTACCGTATAAGGTTTACCGTAGATACGTGTAAGGTCAAACAGTGCCATGGCGCGCAGAACTTTTGCTTCTGCATCATATTGGTCAATAGTGGCTTTTGCCTCTGCCGCGTCGGTCAGGTTGCCACTTTCTGCTGCCTGAATCAGACGGTTGGCGCGTGCTATGACTACATAAGGCATCTGCCATACGGCTGTTGAGGTGGTGAAATTGTCGGCAGTTGTATATTCCATATAGTAGTAGAAGTTTGCTCTTCCACTTCCACCGTTATATTCATATTGGATATCTTCCCCTCTCATGTCACCGTATACGAACATGAGGCGTCCATAATAATTAATCAGGCTACTGTTACCTTTAACGGCAGCATAAAGTCCCGTCCGCACATTGGCCAAATCATCGCTGTTCTTGATTGCGGTTTCAGCATCTATTCCGTCTGCGGGTGACTGATCCAGCCAACTGTTGAGGCATGATGAAGTGCTGACTGCCATAGCTGCGCAAAGCGTTGCTGTGTATAATGTCTTTAATATTTTCATTTTCGTATCTTTATTAGTTAGAAATTCAATTCTATTCCGAATGTATATGTTCTCAATGCCGGAGTCTCAAATGTGCATAGTCCGTCTACACGCATTTCCGGATCTACAAATAAGTCTTTAGACTTCCATGTAAGCAGGTTGGAACCAGAGAAGTAGATTCTGGCTTTGCTGAGCCCAAGCTTGCTGATATAGTTTTGCGGAATGCTTACACCTAATGTGAGGTTCTTCAGACGTAGATAATCAGTAGGCATCAGCCAGCGTGAAGACAGTGAAGCAGCGCTTCCATATTCAAATTTAGGCAATGTGGCATTCGTGTCGCCCGGGCCTGTCCACATCTTTGAGATGTCATAGTATGTCGGTACGGCACCACCGTATAGATATGAACCGCCATTGGAGTGCTGCCAAGTGGAGTAGTCAAAAGCATCACCACCCAATGAATAAGTGAAAGTGAAGCCCAAGTCGATAAACTTCCATTTGAGGTTGTTGGTAAGACCGCCTTCTATACTAGCCTGATGCTTGCCTACAATAGTTTTGTTGGCTTCAGAGATATTTGTAGTTGTCTTGCGGGCATTCTCTGTTCCGTCATTCAGATAGAACATTTCTTTACCGGTCTCTGCGTCGACTCCGGCGTATTCATAAACATAGTATGAATAGTAAGGTTCGCCTACACGGTGAATCAGCGGTCCTGATACGATTTCATTCTGCTGGCCATCCAATTTGGTCAGTTTGTTGCTGTTGTGTGCCATGTTCAGAGAAGTGGTCCACGTGAAATCCTTGTTTCTGAAATTGGTTGATGTAATGGTCAACTCAAAACCGGAGTTCTTCAGTGAACCGATGTTTTGCGGGGTGGTATACCCATAATTGCCATCATAATATCCGCCGACTTGTGATACGGGGAGGTCATATATAAGGTCGCTGGTTTTACGCTGATAGTAGTCGAATGTTACAGAGATACGGTCGATGAATGAAAGGTCGAGACCGATATTCCATGTTTTGTTCTTTTCCCATTTCAGGTCCGGGTTTGCAATTCCGACGATTGACATTCCTGACTGTCCATTGTATATGATTCCGTATTTATAAAGATTCATATAAGCATAATAGTCTGATGGTTGCGTTCCGTTTACACCGTATGACACACGGAGCTTTCCATCTGTCAATACACTCTTGACAGGATTCAGGAAACTTTCGTCTATGAATCTCCATGCTCCGGAAACCGACCAGAAACTTCCCCAACGGTTTTCTCTTGCCAGACGTGAACTTCCGTCGGTACGATAGCTGAGACCGAGATAATATCTGTCTGCGTAGTTATAATTGGCACGTCCGAGGAACGAAGTCATGCGATAGCTCTGTCTGTTGGTTTCGGCACTTGTTGAACCGGCATTTGTCAATTCGTACAAATCACCCGGATAGTCTTGGCCTGCCATGTAGTTGAAAGCATATTCCGTATCTTGTGTTTCAAAACCAAGCAGGGCGTCAATATTGTGTAGACCGAAAGAGTTGATGTAAGAGAGCTGGGTTTGTGTATTCAGCTGGTCATTACGATTGACGATACGCTGCATGACACCACCGGGGGCACCATTGTTTGAGTGTCTGTCCCAAAGAACGTCATTGGTTCCTTGTGCGTAATCATAAGCAATCTTTTCACTTAAATTCAACTTGTCCCAAATATTGTAGGTCAACTTGATTGTATTGAATGCCTTCATCAGGGTATAAACGTCAGAGCTGTGTTCTCTTTCATACAAAGGATTGACTCCAAATACGCCGCAACCATTGTTTAATGTGCCGTCTTCATTATAAGGGGTTGATGAGGGGCTTTGGAAGAATGCGTAATTGGCCACAGGTCCATCATAGGAGGTAGCTTCATTAGTTTTGTTTTGTCTTACTTTTGAGAATTGGCTTGTAACCTGAACTTCAAAGTCTCCAAACTTATGAGTGAGGTTTGCATTACCAGTGAAACGTTCCAGACCTTGTTTGTAAATGATACCTTCCTGATTGGTATAAGCTACTGAGGTGTAGAACTTGGTACGGTCATTGCCACCAGATACGCTCAGCTGGTAGTTCTGATGAGAACCGTTACGGAAAAGCAGGTCTTTCCAATCCGTCCATCCGGTTGAGGGTTTTGAAGCAAAGTCCTCGATGTTCTGGTCTGCAAAAGTTGCGGCATCTGCATCGGACATGTTTCCGGTGTATAACCCGTAATTCTTGAGACCGGTCCATAAGAGTTCGCGGCGCGAGTCACCGTCAAGCATAGGACGATAATCTATTGCCATGTTTGAGAAACCCCAGTCGGAACGGAAACTTACATTTGTTTTGCCTTGTTTTCCGCTTTTCGTCGTAATGACCACAACACCGTTAGCAGCACGCGAGCCGTAAAGAGAGGCAGCAGCCGCATCTTTGATAACTGTGATAGACTCGATGTCATTGGTATTGAGTGAAGACAAAATATCAGTTCCTGCATCACTATAAGTGAACTCGGATAAGTCTCCACTTGTGACCGGTGTTCCGTCAATAACATAAAGCGGATTGTTTCCGGCATTGATGGAACCCATACCACGTACACGGATACTGCTTACAGAACCCGGATTACTTGAACTTGAGCCAAAAGTAACACCAGCGACATTACCAGAAAGTTTGTCGGCAACAGAAAGAACAGGTACATCTTCCAAGGTGGAAGTGTTTACAGTAGAAGCAGCTCCAGTAAATGATGCTTTTTTAAATGTACCGTAACCGGTAACCACAACCTCTTCAAGCAGCTCAGAATCGGATTTCAAAATTACCTTTACATGAGGTTTAATCGTTACTTCTTGGGTTTGCATACCAACAAACGAAATCACCAGAGTTTTCGCGGAACTACAATGTGTATAATATATTGATAATAAAGAATATACAATAAGTCAAAGAATTGGCTAAAACAAGGAATACTCTTTTCAAAGCTGTCCTATATGGGTCTACAATAAACAAAACCTTACTTATGTGATACCATTAATAAATGTAATATTTTGATTAATAGCTGTTTGAGTATCAATTAATGTACTACGGTTGTAAAATTAGTATTCCTCTTTTTAAAAGAATGGGTAATTATGTCAATATCTATTATTTGTTTATTTTTCGTTGAATATTTACTTGTATTACTTATTTCATCCATAAGAATATTGCATTTCATGTAAATACTATTTCAAATTACAGAATAACCATTCCCATTTCAGATAGAGATAAATATTAGTTTATTCCTATTTCAAATATAGGAAATCTGTGTTTGCTGTATAAAAAACTAATGAACTTATGAGATCATTTCTAAAGGAGCTTAATAAATTACTTTATAGTTTCTTGTGTAAAAGTTCAAGGAGAAATTCATTTTATACAAATTATCGTCTCTAATTGGTATTATCGTAATGTGCATTACGATAATAGTGGACTTGGTGTAAAATGATAAGGTATATTATGAAATTCTATAGTCGAAAAAAGAATTGGCAGTTTTAAAGAATATAGCAGAACAGTCTCAAGAAGAATCGTAAATGACGGTTTTAGGCGTATCGGTAAGACCTCACTTTTATTGAAGCCAACGGATGGAAGACCGGCATTGTATTTTTTCATTTTACGAATAGGTAAAAATTGAACACAATAATGAACGGATAGATTGGGGGATATTGAAGAAAAAAGGAGAATATTTTCTCACAATCAACAAAGAATGGGAAAACTGCTCTGTTTCTTATAAAGGGCTTTTTTTGGAAGATATGTAATCTTGAAATAACACTTCCCCTGAAGTCTTTTGTAGGATTAAGAGAAGAAAAGCCACCCATTTCACAATGAGTGGCTTCTCAAAAACACTTTATTATGAAATTCCGGTATGTTCAACCGGATGAATCATCATAATTGCCGCATTATTATTGTTGGGGTAATGCAACTTGATTAGTCTGCACAGATAGCGCTTCTGTGTCATTTTTCCGTATAACATGTCCTTTGAAGTATTAATTCTGGTCGCTCGGAGAAAGCTGAGAATTATTCTCTATTTCAGAGAGAGGTAATTGGTAAAGGAACGGCCTGTCTTCTTGGTTATAACGGAACTTACCGGCAGAGAGGTGATTATTATTTTCTGCGCCCCAAGTTTCATCTGTACGATCTACAGGAATATTCAAACGACGATTATCAATATATTCCAAACCTTCACCCCAGAACTCTACACGTTTCTGATAAATGATTTCCTCTATCAGGTCAGCCTTGTTCGTGAAAGTGTAATTATAATCGGGCTGACGAGTCTTCATAAAGCTATTCAGTTCAGTCACAGCTTCTGCAGAACCCTTGTGAGCCAAAGCTTCCATTTTTATCATGTAAGCTTCTTCTGAACGCAGGTAAATATAATCTCCCAGTTCCCATCCGCTGAACACACCGGCCTTGATGTTATCACGACCTGTACCGATAAATTTTACAGCTTGGTATTCCACGGCAACTGGAGACTGAGTGTCACGAATCAATGTTATACGATTACCGGAAGCATCTGTTACACCTGTAGAACGGTCGCAGCAGAACCATTGCAGACGGATATCAGTATCCGCGATACGGTCTACTAATGGCTTAAAGGCAGCGCGCCATACACCGATGCCGGCATACCCATCACCATAAGTATCCATCTGCGAGAAGAAAGACATATAAGTCGTACTATTGTCTGCTGTAATATCACATCCGAATACTACATCCGGTAAGCTGATATTACTGAATCCCTGGAGTATCTGGTCTTCACTCTGCAATATAGGGAAATTATCAATCACCACTTGCGCATACTTTATCGCCTCATCCCATTCATGGATAACCATATTTGCACGAGCCAAATGCATAGCTACCACGCAGCCATCCATATCAGTGGGTGAGGAAGTACGCGTCATATCCAAATTCTTGAACAAGTCGAAAGCAGTAGTAAGGTCACTCTTGATTTGTTCATAGATTTGGGCTACAGTAGCACGTGGCTGGTCACCTTCTGTATCCTCTGTAATAAGCGGTACACACGGAGACTGGGAGAAGTCATATTTCTCTCCACGGCCCCATTTCGTTCCATCCGCACCGGTATAGTAGGAATGCTGATATAAGTAAGTCAATTGTAAGTAGGCATAGCCACGGAAACCAAGGGCAATGGCACGATATTTCAAATTGGCGGGATCTTCACTGCTGGGGTCAATCAGCTTGAGGATATTGTTGGCATTGGCTATGACGCGATAGTACTCTTTCCAACGGTTGTTGGTCGGAGTATAGTTCTGTTGCCAGTAATCCAGCAAATAATGATACATACTCATGGCGAAACGTCCGGTCATAATCATATCGTTGCCCATCAGCGATGTTAAGTAATCAAAACTCTTTTGACCGAAATAGTTGTGACTCATATTGACGTCAACATACTGTTGCATATCAGTATACATACCTGCCACAGCAGCTGAAAAAGCCTTATCAGGATCTTCCTGAGCCACATTGCCCAGTTGGTCTTCAGTCAAATAAGCGGTAACATCAGCATCTTCAATGCAAGATGTAAGCAGGCCTCCAGCAAGAAGCACCTGCATCATATATTTCATTATCTTCATATACAATTTTATTTTTTAGTTTAGAATGTAAGGTTGATACCTCCGGAAATCACACGCATCGGAGAATAGCCTCCATATTCATCATCAGAACCAGCCATTGCTACACGAGGGTCAAATCCCTGACGTTTGGACCACAAGCCGAGATTATCTGCCGTAGCATAGATACGCAGTTTCTCAACACCCAATTTCCGCATCAGGTTCTTCGGCAATGTGTAGCCCAAAGTGATGTTACGGATGCTGAAGTAGCTGGCCTTTATCAGATTGAGGTCTGATTGCTGAGTGAAAGAGTTGGAAGCATTGTCAGCATTCCAAATAGGAAGTGAACCTTGACCGGTCTCAGGGTTGAATGTTTTCCACATATCCTTATTATGACCTACGTAGAATGAAGAGCTCATACCGGACAGATAAGAATAGTCATAAGCATAGCCACCAATTTGGAAAGCCGTTGCTATAGAAAGGTCAATTCCCTTGTAAGAGAAAGTAGTGCTCAAACCACCGTTGAAATCGGGCAGTGCAGATTTTCCAATGAAGTAGCGGGTTGCGTCTGCATAAGTGGTGGTGGTAGTACGGCCTGTCACTTCCCCTTTCTCGTTTGTCTCATCCATGTACCACATGGCATTTCCTTTTTCATCCATACCGGCATACATATAAGTATAGTATTCAAAGCGGCTCTTACCTTCGCGCAGGTTGAACGGACCGGAAGTGATGCCATTTTCACGGTTTTCTTCGGGCAGTGTCACGATGCGGTTCTTGTAGTGAGACCCCACGAGCGATACCGTCCACTTCAGGTCGGGCTGATTGAAAATATCCACATTCACTTCAAACTCTATACCAGTGTTTTTCATCGCACCCAGGTTTTCCCAGTTATACGGACGTCCGGCTGTAGAGTAAGCTACAGGGCGCTTGAAGAGCATATCGTCTGTACGACGATAAAAATATTCGAATGAACCGTATACTCTGTCGAATAGACGGAAATCCACTCCCACGTCAAAAGTCTTCTGCTTTTCCCAAGTCAGGTCCGGATTACCGTAGAATTCCGGTGAATAACCCAACTCTGAACCATTCCAAGTAACTGTGTATTGGTCTTGATAAGGCGTGTACACATAGGCATAGTCATACTCCGAAAGGATGCTTTCATTACCTTGGGTACCATAAGACGCACGCAGTTTCAAGTCGTTCAACCAAGAGTTTGTACCCTCCATGAATGCTTCGTTGGAAATACGCCAAGCGGCACCTACCGACCAGAAATTACCCCAGCGGTCTAAGAAGCGAGAAGTACCGTCGCGACGGAAGGCTGCAGAAAGATAATATTTGTTGCTATAGTCGTAGTCTGCCATACCGAAATACCCCTCGATGTTATGGTTTGCCGTGTAGCTGTTAATGTATTGCATTTGTCCACCGTTGTCCAGTTCCGGATTGTTCGGATTAAAGAAGTTGGTCTTCTGTCCTGCTAAATACTGATATTCATACTTATAGTACTCGTGACCTATCTTGGCCGACAAGTGGTGGTTATCGCCAAATACATTGCTGTAGGCCAGAATCTGGTTGAAGTTGGTAGTCGTAGTGTTGTAGCTTCCTTTTGTACCACGACCACCGAAAGACTGTCCGTCACCGATGAGCGGAGTGTAGAATACTGTCTGGCTACTGTTCGTGAAATCATAACTGTAGTTTGCTGTAAACTTGAAATTCTTCAAGAACGAGATTTCCAGATACGAGCGTGAAGTCAGATTATTGTACACAGTTTCACGAATATCCTCTTTCATATTGGCTATCACATTCTGGTTAGTAGCCGTAGGACGTTTAGATGTACCGTCTGTCTCACCGTTTCCGGCATCATACATAGGATTTCCGTCCTCATAATATTTCATATTACCTTCTGCATCATAGGCATGAACCGGGAAGATAGGAGCCCAAGATCGTGCCACCTCAAAAGGATTGGAGGCAGCTCCGGCATTCTCTTGTACACCATTCTGAGTTGCTTTGGAATACCCTACATTGGTACCTACCTTCAACCAGGATTTCAACTGAGAGTTAACGTTGGCACGAGCCGTAAAGCGCTCATAAGAAGAACCTAGCACATAAGAGTCATTGTCCAGAAAGCCCATAGATACATAGTAATCTGTGCGGTCATTACCACCCGATGCAGATACATTATACTCTTGACGGAAGGCATTGTCGAACAAGGCATCGGCAAACGAATCATTATAACGCAGACGTGCATTAGGGTTAAGTTTTCCATCTGGTGTTACCAGATACTCTCCTTGCGGGATGATATAAGCATTGTAATTACCCAGTTCGCCCAGCAAATCCTGACTGGCTGCTAAATTAGAGTCTTCAATGGATTTTCCAGCCGCCCAATAGGTGTTACGAAGACCATACCAAGACAAACGGTAGAACTCTCCCGGATCAGTAGCCATATCATAGTCCTTGTACGCACGCTGTGCCACACCCCAGGAACCGTTAAAGTTGATGGCCACCTTGTCTTTGCGTCCGGTCTTGGTAGTAATCATGACCACACCACCTGCTGCACGGGAACCATACAAAGAGTTGGATACAGCATCTTTCGACACGTTCACTGAAGCAATGTCTGTAGGGTTGATATCCGACAACTTGCCGTTGAAGGGCACACCATCTACTACAATCAGTGCATTGTTGCTGGCCGAAATAGAACCGATACCGCGTAATACGATATTGGCATCTTGTCCCGGCTGGCCGGAAGAACTTACAACTTGCAAACCAGCCACAGCTCCTTCTAGTGCATTGGACACGGATGTAGCTTGTGAATTACTGATAATCTCATTCTTTACACTGCTGATAGAACCCACCAAATCTTGTTTACGTTTAGTGCCATAAGCCACTACTGTTACTTCATCAAGTATCTCTGTATCAGGCATCATAACCACTTTTACGCTCGGTTTGATTACCACTTCTTGAGTCTTCATACCGATGTACGAAATCACCAGAGTTTTCGCGGAACTTGGTACGTTTGGTAATGTAAAATCACCATCTACACCGGTAATAGCACCAATTTGTGTACCTTTTACCAATACAGAGGCTCCAATAACTGGCTGCCCGTCTTCTTCAGAAATTACAACACCTGTAACCTTCTGGGTTTGGGCAGTTACTAGGCCTATTCCGACAAAAAGACAGGCCAATAACAGCATTAATTTTCTTTTCATAAATTCTCTCTTAAAGTTTAACTTTACATTAATTGTTTCTTTACTCTAACAAAGTGCAAATATATTAATAAAACTGAAACGAACAACTATTTTATTGAAAAAACCTTGTAAATCTATCAATTTGTTAATTAAACATGCCACTTTATGCTTAATAACAGATTTTTCACACTTAAAAAACCTAAACTGGCTTATGTTTACTATCACTATGATTCCCTCTTTTAGGATGATTTTTCCAAGAAATACACATATTTTAAAACAAAATGGTTAATAAATAAGCCGCTAAAACAGAGAACGGACCTGATTTTGAAACAAATTGAGAGTTCCCGGAGGCTAAATACCGATTAATAGCTAAACACAAAAAGACACTTTTTAGAGATATTAATTCTTATTCTAATCCCATCGAGCACAGAATATCGTCTTATTTGTTATTGGTATTAATTAAAATCAAGTAAAATGAGTAAGATTATTTACAATCTAGTGTACAACAGAAAAAGAAGCCTGAATAAAAAAGGAATGGCATTGGTACAAGTAGAAGCCTATTTGGACAGAAAGAAAAAGTATTTTTCAACCAAAGTTTATTTAAAGCCAGAACAGTGGGACAATAAAAAGCTTATTGTGAAGAATCATCCTAATGCAGATGCGCTGAATAGATTGATATATGAGTTCATGGCTATGATAGAAAAAAAAGAGTTGGAATTGTGGCAGCAAGGAAGGCGTATTTCATTAGAGTTACTAAAGGATGTTTTGAGCACAAGCGAAAACAAAACCTCTTTTATTCCTTTTTTTAGGCAAGAGATAGCAAACTCTACTCTAAAAGAAAGTACAAAACGAAATCATCTCTCCACTCTTTCATTATTACAACAGTTCAAAAAGGATGTAACCTTTTCTGATTTAACATTCGAATTCATATCCTCCTTTGAATATTTCTTGCAATCAAGAGGTTATCACACAAATACGATAGCCAAACATATGAAGCATCTGAAGCGACATATAAATGTCGCCATCAACAAGGATTATATGGAGATACAAAAATACGCTTTTCGAAAGTACAAGATTAAAACTATAGAAAACAAGCATACGCACTTATCTCCTGAAGAGTTGGAGAAGTTGGAGAAATTAAGCTTGGCTGGCAGATATACTAAATTGCAAAAGACTTTAGATGCATTCTTGTTTTGTTGCTATGCAGGAATGAGATATTCTGATTTTATCAGTTTATCACCCGATAACATCGTGGAGATTCGTCAAGAAACCTGGCTAATTTATAAATCCATAAAGACGAGTACAGAAGTCAGATTACCTCTTTATCTCTTATTCGAAGGAAAAGGGCTTGTTATTCTGGACAAATATCGGGATGACTTACAAAGCTTCTTTCATTTAAGGGATAACTCTAATGTGAACAAGGATTTAATTGTGATTTCCCGCCTAGCTGGTTTATCAAAAAAAATTTCATTTCACACTGCTCGCCATACTAATGCAACTCTATTGATTTATAATGGAGTAAACATTACAACGGTGCAAAAATTATTGGGGCATAAAAGTGTTAAAACCACACAAGTGTATACAAATGTAATGGATATGACTATAGTGCATGATTTAGAAAAGAACCATGCACTCATGCCTTTGCCTAAAAAAACACGAACTTAGCATAGCCAATACTACACTTTCATATCGTTAGTCATATACTTCTCCTTTAAAGTCTGTTCATTCACTATTCAGTTTCAGTTTGCTCGCTGCAAACTTACTGCATACGTTTTGCAGTACCACTGCATATTGTTTGCAGTATCACTGCATATTGCTTGCAGCCGCGCTGCATATTAGTTTGCAGTACCACTGCAACAGCTTTGCAGTATCGCTGCAATAGGTTTGCAAAATTTTGCAGTAAGAAATTGCTGAGAATCAATTAAGTATAGTATAGTGTAAATAGAAGATTGACATTGGTGTGTTATCAATATTTAAGACTGATTGGAGGTGTGGAAGCAAATTTTGCTTCCACACTTTTGCATTGCTTCCACAGCGTCTGTAATGCCGATGAATAGAGGGATACAAGGAGCGGGTGGAAGTGTGGAAGCAAAAATGATGAAAACTGTTATGAAGAAACAACAGTTGTCTTGATTGTTTAGCTAATCACAAAGTTTTGAGTTTACTGTTTTTTGAAGCTATTGAAATATTCTTTTACATAGACTTTAGTACTTTCGCTAATAAAATGACAATGTAGAGTAAATGCTTCATTGAAAGCAGCTAGGATGATAGATGTTGACAAAAGATATTCTTCATATAAGAGGAAGAATCATTTAAAATCTTTAAGCAACGTATTAACTTTATGATATACATATGATAACCAAGTCATTAATCCAACAAATAGTATCACAGCAGTAAGGTTTTATACATTGTACCCCTATACATACACCTTGTGAGAAAGGAAATTTCGCTATAGTGATTTCTATTACATGGTATAATCGCTTGATTATTAATAAAATAAGAGTGTTGTAGTTCCGCGAAAACTCTGCTAATTTCGTATGTTGGTATGCAAACGCAAGAGGTGGCTGTCGCACCTTCTTTAAGAGTCATCTTAAAGTCCGACAGTGAAATTCTTGATGAAGTAACAGTCATAGCTTATGGTACTGCAAAGAAGAACTCACTAACAGGTTCTGTTGCTACTATCAAATCCAGTGATATGGAAAAGCTTCCAGTTACTTCATTTGAGAAAGCATTACAAGGATTGTCGCCTGGACTGCAGATCGCAAGTGTCTCCGGTCAACCGGGTTCGTCTACACAGGTACGTATTCGTGGTATCGGGTCTATGTCTGCCTCAAGTACCCCACTTTATGTTATAGATGGAGTTGCTATTGAAGCTGCAAACTTAAGTGAAGTTGCAAATACCAGTAAATATGGAACAAGTGCAAATCCACTTTCAAACTTAAATCCGAATGATATTGAGTCTATTACCATCTTAAAAGATGCTTCTGCTGCTTCTTTGTACGGATCACGTGCGGCCAATGGTGTTATTCTGATCACAACGAAGCAGGGTAAAAAAGGACAAGCCAAGGTTAGTTTTAAAGCTCAAATGTCATCTTCCAAACTCCCTTCTGGTGGTTATGATTTGATGAATGCCTCCGAACATTATGCTCTGTATTATGGAGGCTTCTATAATAATAATATTGCTAAAGGCATGTCCTCAGAAGAAGCTTCCGCTGCAGCCAACAAATCCACACAAAGCATGTATGGGCGAAATCCATATAATGTTGCTAACCCTCTGGATGCTTCTGGCGACTTGACATCTGGTGCTCAATTGATGATTGATACCGATTGGTTGGATGAAGTCTTCAGAACCGGGATGTCACAAGAATACGATATCAGTGTAAATGGAGGAAACGAGAAATCAAAATACTTCATTTCTATGGGATATATGAATCAAGAGGGTATTGTGATTGGTTCGGATTTTGAACGATATTCAGGTCGTACAAATGTCTCAACGGAAATTAAACCTTGGTTCAGTATGGGTATCAATTCCACTTTCTCTTTGGCAAAACAAAACACTCCTGTAGGTGGAGGTGGCGGTGCTAGTCCTTTGACTAATGGTATTTTCCTACCCAATGCTGTTCCTGTATATGATTTGGATGAAAATTTCCAAATGCAATATGATGAAAATGGCAAACCTCTTTATAACTTCAAGAATCCCATATTTCAGGATATGAATGTTATATCATTTGCACAAACTGACAAATATGCAACTAACACATACCGTGTTTTGGTAAATCCCTACGTGGATTTCAACTTTTATGGAGTTCATTGGAAAACAAGTCTTTCATATGATTATATCAATTTGGATGAAACGCAATGGTATAATGCGGAACATGGTAATGGTAAAGCTGCACAAGGACGCTTGTACAAATATGCCATTTGGAACAACACTTTTGGATTGACCAGTACATTAAATTATAATTTCAACATAAAGGAAGACCATCACTTCTCGGTATTGGCTGGTTATGAAATCTATAATAAAGAGTACAAGCGCACTTATGCACAAGGAACAAAATTTCCGATTGGTGGTTTGACAGAGCTGAATGTAGCTGCTACTCCGCAAGAAGTAGGTTCTGTAACAGATAAAGAGCGCATGCTTTCTTATTTTGGTCGATTAAATTATGATTATCAGAATAAATATTTTGCCTCATTCAGTATCCGCTCCGATGGTTCTTCACGTTTTGCACCGGGACATCGTTATGGTACATTTTGGAGTGTCGGATTAAATTGGCGTATCAGCGAAGAAAACTTCATGAAAGATATTACTTGGCTCGATGACTTGAAACTGCGTGCCAGCTATGGTACTTCAGGTAACAAAACATCTGATTACTTATATGGTTATCAAGCCTTCTATGAAGGTGGAGCCAATTATAACGGAGAGTCTGGCTTCAGACATTCTCAATTAGCAAATCCTGATTTGTCATGGGAAAAATCCAAAAACTTCAATGTGGGGTTAGATTTTGCAGTACTTAACAGTCGCCTACATGGATCCATTGACTATTATATCAAAAACTCTGATGAACTGTTATTGGAAAAACCTTTAGCCGGTTCTACGGGGTTGGACATAATTATGTCTAATTTGGGTGGTATGCGCAACTCTGGTATAGAAGTAGATTTGCATTCCCTGAATATTCAAGCCGGAGACTTTAATTGGGGAACCGACTTCAATATCTCTTTTAACAAGAATGAAATCACTTCTTATCCCGAAGAACAGGAAGTTGTTGGTACAAAAGTTCGTACGGTAGGCTACAGCCTTTATGAATTTTACATGCAAGAATGGGCCGGAGTAGATAAAGAAACCGGTGCTCCACTTTGGTATAAAGACGTAAAAGATGATAAAGGTAATCCGACAGGTGAAAGAACTACCACTTCAACTTACTCTACTGCAGACAAATACAAACTTGGTTCTGCACTTCCCAATGTATTTGGAGGTTTGAATAATACATTTACATTTAAAGGATTAGACCTTTCATTCCTCTTTACTTATAGTTTTGGAGGAAAGATATATGATGCGTACGAAGCCAATTTGCTGAATGATGGTAACAACAACGGTTATCAAGCCATCAAAGATCAAGCGAATTATTGGACAAAAGAGAATCCAAACGCTCCGAATCCTGCATTCTTGCCCAATAACACTTCAAGTTCTCATTCTACATCAAGCCGCTATTTGCACGATGCAGATTTCATTAAATTTAAAAATATCAACTTAGGTTATACTCTACCAAAAAAATGGACACAGAAGATACAGTTGGAGACAGTACGTTTCTTTGGAAGTCTGGAGAATATCTGTGTATGGAACTTGGATGGTAGTTTCAAAGGTTACGATGTGGAATTGGGAGGTGTAACCGGAGTATTGGACGGTGCAGGTACGGTTCCATTGCCTCGTACAATCTTATTTGGTATAAATGTTGGTTTCTAATTTAAAATTGAGATTACGATGAATAGAATAAAGCAAACTATAATAGCACTTGCAATAGGTCTTAGCTTGGCAAATTGCGGTGATGATTTTTTGGATACTACTTCTTCGGACCAAATGTCCGATTCTAACACCTTTACTACGATAGACGGTGCGCAGCAAGTGTTGACCGGTGCTTATGACTGGTTGACCAATGGCTGGTTGGCTCATATGACCAACCAATATATTTTCTTCTTGCCTGACATTATGGGAGATGACGCATTGGTGACACCTGACCCCAACTACAATTATGGACGTTTTGTGTCTCCTTATCAATATACAGTTTCTCCAGGAAGTACCTATACTGATGACCCGTGGAAGGGATGTTACAGTATCATAGATAATACGAATGCCATTTTGGATAATATCGGAAACCTGGCAGAAAGTGCAGAGCGTAACAGAATTGAAGGTGAAGCGCTATCTCTAAGAGCTTATACTTATCATTTCTTAGTAAGAATGTATGCCAAACCTGTAAACAAGTACCCGGATAATCCGAGCATAATTTTACGTATTTCTTCTGGAACAGAAGACCTTCCTCGTGCTACAGTAAAAGATGTTTATAATCAGCTTGTCGTTGACATGGAAAAAGCATGTGGATTGTTGGACCAACATTCTTCTTCATCCAAGGCATATATCGGTGCGAATGCTGCTCATGGAATTCTTGCACGTTTGTATTTGGATTTAGGTGATGAAACAAATGGTATCAAACATGCCAATGCTGCATTGAAAGGTGTTAATTTGATGAATACGGCAGTTTACACAGCTGATTTCTGTGAAGTTAACTCAGAAACACTTTGGGCTTTCGAATGTCCAACTGATGATAATCAATTCTATCTTTCATTACCCTCTTTCTGGTATTTGTGTGGAGATGATTATGAAGATGCTGTTATTGGTTATAGCTCATTACGAGTTTCAAAGGCTTTGATTAATCTAATGGAAGATAAAGATATACGCAAAACTCAGTTCCCGAAAGATTCTGAAATAAACGATTATATCAGTGAAACAGGATACTTGACAACAAAGATTCATAGTCGTAATAATGAAATGGGACAAGGCTCTTTCAATATGCTGCGTGGTTCTGAGATGTATCTTATTATTGCTGAATTAGCTGCTGACAAACAGCATTATGATGTGGCTAAAGAAGCATTAAATGTTGTTCGGATAGCTCGTGGATTGGATAAATATAGTGGAACGGATGCCGGTTTAGCAGATGAGATACAACAAGAAAGAAGGCGTGAATTATTTGCAGAGGGACATCGCCTATTCGACATGAAACGTAGAGGTTTAGCATTGACAAGAACTGGAGTTGACGGACACGATTTGTGGACCAGTCAATTAGACCTTCCTGCTGGTTCTGATAGATTTGAATTACCTATTCCGCAAGCAGAGATTGATGCTAATGGAGAACTGACAAATAATGATCAGAATCCTGCTTATAAATAAGTCTGTAAGAAGGAGTATATCTGATTTCTGAACTTTCAAAACATCTCTATTTGATAGGGTGTTTTCTAAATAAAGTGTTTTAAAAGCCGTTCACTGTGAAGTAAGCGGCTTTTGTTATTCTATCTTTTCCACTTTATTTCTGCAACAATCATTTCCAAATAGGACGTATAGAAATCTGCTGCCGGGGATTAACGGTTATTTCTTCCTCGTCTTCCAAAGTAATAATTATGCCTTTAGATAATTGATAGTTGTCGTACCAAGTAAGTATCTTCCACAAATCCTATATATGATTTTATCGTGTCCGGACTTTTAACATCGACAGCCTTAGTTACAGAATTGTACGCAAAGCGATGAGTAGCGTTACTTGCCAAATAATACATCATCTCTCCAAGCTGCCTTTCATTGCTTATCTTGTTTCGCACCACTACATCCTTATAAATGATGTCGGTATAGAGTGAAAGCAAGTAGTTATCATTATCTGACTGAATGTATTGAGGAAAGTTTCCTATTCCTAGGTATTTTTGTATTTCACTAAGGAGTAGCACCTTGCCTTCTGCAGCATAAAATGTATCTTGTTTTATTGCTACTTGCTCTAGTTTCAGGAATTCATGGAAAGAAAAAGGATAAAGTTCCATAGTGACATATCTGCCAGTAAGAAAAGTGCCCAACTCTTTACTAAGTAGATTGGCATTACTGCCGGCAACAAACACCTTGCTCGTTTCTCTGCTCATAAATAACTTAGCGTAATAGACTTTTATCCACACAATCTTCCTCTCTTTATATATATTGCTAATATACAAAAAAATATGATATAAATAGAGAAACTTTCGATTGCCAATAGAAAGTTTTGTAACAAAGGAACCTATTTTTTATATGGAATTGCAAATTAAATTATGAACAGCATCTGAATGAAACAGATTACAACGATGAGTTAAACCTTGGAAGGGAATAATTCCACCGGAGTTGTTTGGAAAATAAAGTGTTTTTGATAGAGGTTGTCAAAATGTGAACTGCACAACCTCATTTTTTATTCTAGACTCTCGCAACAACAATCAACTTTTAAAAAACAATAACTATCAATTATCCATAATCTTATAAAAATATTGTATGTTTGCAATTAGATAAATGCATGAATATGGATTCTAAAAAACAACTCTACATCATTAGTGGTTGTAATGGTGCTGGTAAGACTACGGCATCTTATACTGTGTTGCCGGATGTTCTGGAATGCAAGGAGTTTGTCAATGCGGATGAAATAGCTCGTGGATTATCTCCTTTTAATCCCGAAAGTATGGCCATTGAAGCCGGACGGTTGATGTTGCAAAGAATCAATGAATTGCTGAAAAATCAACAAAACTTTTCTATAGAAACCACACTTGCCACAAGATCTTACACTCGCCTTGTCCATCGTGCACAAGAACAAGGATATAAAGTCAATTTAATATATTTCTGGCTGAGTTCGCCCGACTTGGCTATTCAGCGTGTAGCCCAACGTGTACGTAATGGTGGACACGACATTCCCAAAGAGGTTGTGCTCCGGCGTTATCAAGCAGGTATTGATAACTTTTTCAATATTTATATGCCTTGTGTGGACTATTGGCTATTGGCAGATAATAGCGAAACACCCCGTATAATTGTTGCTGAAGGTGGACGAGGAATGAAAATGCATATACATCACATTGAACGATTTAATAAAATACAAAGTTATGTCAGAGAATGAACGAAAAGAACTAAGCGAAAAGTTACATTTCGGTTTGGCATTAGCCGAACGTCGTATGCTTGAAGAAAAAGCATTGCGCAATGAATGCATTATACAAGGCTTGCCCAATGGAGAGATTAAAAGTGTACCGGCACGTATCATACTGCGTAAACTTTATGGAGAGGAGCTGAAACGATAGAAATATCCTCTCTTCAATAAACAGCAAACCTGAATTGTCTGCATGACACGAGAGTCAGCGCGGATTACAAAGTACATTCTTTATTCCCCTGAATTATAATAAAAAATATATCCACTCAGTCTTCGTTATTCTATGTAGACTATATTCTCTTACAAGAAAATCTCCTCATTACGTTTTTGACATGCTCCAAACAGTAGTTTTTCATAGCTATAGAATTCTTTACTCCAATTACTTTGTATTTGGAATAATCTCCATTTATAAGATAGAGACAATTACATGGTGTTCTATGCATAAAATGGATAAATAGGTAGGATAGTGTTTATGTAACCATTATAAATTCAATAGTATTTTACATAAGGGTTTACATTCTCATAGATGGAATAAACAACACGAGTAAATAATTGACAAAAAGCAACTAAATGATAGATATTGACAAAGCCCTTCTAGTTTTTGAGAAAAAAGATCCTGACGTTATGATTATAGCACATCAGTACAGAATTAAACACCTTCAAATCAGGATATTACCATTACAAATAGTATCATATAAGTAGATTGTCATTTACAGTGGATATGTATAGAGTATCTTCTCTAGAGGAATACTTTATTTCAGGAGCTCTTTTTATTTATTTTATATTGCTTATTATCAACAATATAGACATAATGTAGTTCCGCGAAAACTTTGGTAATTTCGTACATTGGTATGCAGACTCAAGAGGTTGATATTAAGCCGAATATAAAAGTATTCATGCGTTCCGATTCTGAGATGCTTGATGAGGTAATGGTGGTAGCTTACGGTACAGCAAAGAAGTCTGCTTTTACAGGTTCAGCCTCTGTGATCAAGTCTGAGACATTGGAGAAACGTCAGGTCTCCAACTTATCGAATGCACTTTCCGGTACTGTATCTGGTGTGCAGACACAAAGTACAAATGGCCAGCCGGGTACGAGTGCGACAGTTCGTATTCGCGGTATCGGTTCTATGTATGCCAGCAACAATCCTCTGTATGTAGTGGATGGTATTCCTTATGAAGGAGATATCTCCGCTGTCAATTCACAAGATATTGAATCAATGACCGTATTGAAAGATGCCGCAGCTGCTGCCTTGTATGGTGCACGTGGTGCAAACGGTGTTATTTTGGTTACTACAAAGAAAGGTAAGAGCGGTGATACGCAGATTTCTTTAGACGCCCGTTGGGGAGTCAACTCCCGCTTAGTGAAAAACTATGATGTATTGCAGAATGCAAATACCTATATGGAGACTGCATATTCTGCTTTGTATAACGGATACCTATATAATAGCGGATATACAGCAGAACGGGCTTATCAATTGGCCAATGCAGACTTGTTTCCAAAGCTGGGCTACCAAGTTTATACCATACCTGATGGACAATATCTTATTGGCCGGAACGGCAAGTTGAACCCTTATGCAACTCTGGGATATAGTGACGGTGACTATTATTATACACCGGATAACTGGTCTGATGAGATGTTCCAAAGTAATTTGCGCCAAGAGTATAATCTTAGTGTTTCTGGTGGTTCGGACAAATTAAGCTACTATCTGTCTGCCAGTTATTTGAATGATGAAGGTATTATTGAAAATTCAGGTTTCGAACGTATCTCCACTCGTATGAACGTGGATTATCAGGCTAAAAAGTGGTTGAAGCTCGGAGTTAATCTTAGCTATTCAAATGTAACAAGCCGTTCACCGGGCGATCAGGATACCGATGCTGCTACTTCTTCCGGTAATGCGTTCTTTGTTGGTAACTTTATCGCACCAATCTATCCGATGTATGTACGGAATGCAGACGGCAGTTTCCAATATAATGCCAATACTGGCTATCATGTATATGACTATGGTGATGGTTCAAGTACAAACTTCACCCGTAATTTTATGAGCATGTCCAATCCTATGAGCGGTTTCCTTTATGATACTGAAAAATATCTGATGGATATTCTGAATGGGAAATGGTATGCAAAGATTGATATCATTGACGGTTTGTCATTGACAGCTTCTTTGGGCTTGCATATTGACAACACACGCCAGCATAGTGTGGGTAACAAGTATTATGGTCAGTCGGCTTCCTATGGCGGTTCTGTTATGCAATACTCCTCACGCGTTTATTCGCTTGACCAACAATATCTGTTGAATTACAAAAAGACATTCGGCAACCATAACTTGGATATTCTTGCCGGCTATGAAAGTATGGACTTCAACACGGAAAGTCACTATATTTTAGGATATAACATGTATAGTGACAAGAACTGGACTGCATCTAATGTTATCGACCGCAAGAATGGTTCTGGCAGTTACAATGAATATGCCACAATCGGTATCATTACACGTGCCAGCTACGATTTCAATGAAAAATATTATGGTAGTGTTTCTTATCGTCGTGATGCTTCTTCACGCTTCCATCCGGATAACCGTTGGGGTAACTTCTGGAGTGTGAGTGCAGCATGGGATATGGCAAAAGAAAACTTTATCAGTCAATACGATTGGATCAACATGCTGAAGCTGAAGGCTTCTTTCGGTCAGCAGGGTAATGACAACCTCTATTATAAGGGATATACAAACTACTATCCGTATCTGGATCAGTTCACGGTTAGCGGGTCTGACGGTGTATTCTCTGATGGTGTGCTCTACTACAAGGGGAGCAAAGATATCACTTGGGAAACATCCAATTCATTCAATGTAGGTGTGGATTTCGCTCTTTTGGGAGGACGTATTGACGGTACAATCGAATACTTCAACCGCCAGACTAAGGATATGTTGTATTATAAACCGGTAGCGATGTCTAACGGTTATACCCAACTTCCTATGAATATCGGTTCGGTACGCAACTCCGGTGTGGAAATTGAATTGAACTATACTCCTATTGAAACTAATGATTTAAAGTGGGTGATCAATTGGAATGGAACATTGATGAAAAATAAGATTCTTGAGCTGCATCCGGATTTGAAAGGAGAGATGATTGATGGTTCCTATATTTATCGTGAAGGTGAATCTTTGTACCAGATGTATTTGACTAAATATGCAGGGGTAGATCCTGATTCCGGCGAAGCTCTGTATTGGGCAAAGGACGAAAACGGTGTAGAGTATAAGGATAAAGATTGGTCTGCTGCCTACAATTCCAATAGACAAGCTTCCGGTGACCTGTTGCCTACTATCTATGGCGGTGTCGGTACAACATTGGAGTTCCGTGGCTTTGATTTCTCCATCCAGTGTGCTTATCAGTTGGGTGGTACGATTTATGATAGTGGCTATCAAGCTTTCATGCATGGCGGTGACTCCCACTACATGGGATATAACTGGCACAAGGATATCTTGAATGCATGGACACCAGAGAATAGAAATACCAATATTCCGCGTGTAGATGCCATTGATAAATACACCAACTCTTTATCAGACCGTTGGTTGACAAGTTCTGATTATTTCTCTATCAATAACATCACCCTGGGCTATACTTTACCTAAGAGATGGTTGAGAAGTCTGGGTATCGGAAGCTTGCGTATTTACGGTGCGGCTGACAATGTGGCTCTTTTCTCTGCCCGTAAAGGGCTTGATCCACGTATGAGCTACACAACAGCTTCTACAGATAGATATACGCCTATACGTACTATTTCCGGCGGTTTGAAAGTAACATTCTGATAATAGTTCAATAATAAAATACAGAAAAAATATGAAGAAATTATATAAGATAACACCGTATGTTATGCTCGGTTTGATGGTAGCTGGATGTACAGATCTGGATACAGAACCGCTGAGTTCGACTATTACATCTGACCAAAAGGAAGAAGTTGTTGAATCTGATCCTTCCAGATTGGAAGCCAGCGTAGCAGCTGTGGCTGCAAATTTCACCCAATATGCCAAAATCTACACAGAAGATGACAATGTGCATAGTGATATAGGTTATCCGACCATTATGCTGGCCACGGAATCAAGAGGTACGGACATGGTGGCAGATATTACTGGTTATAACTGGTATTCCAATTCAGCCGATTACAGTGACTGCTTGAATACAAGTACAGCTACCATTGAATTCTGGGGTACATTGTACAATCAGATTTTTACAGCCAATAACGTAATCGGTACTGTAGATAACGAAACTGAAGATCCTACGTTACAATATTATCTGGCGCAGGCATTAGCTGTCCGTGCTTTTGACTATTTTACGTTGATACAGTTGTATCAGTTCAATTACAAAGGACATGAGAGCGCTATGGGTATGCCTTTGATTACAGAGCAGAATGCAACAGAAGTTGCAGCCAATGGCTGCGCCCGTTCTACTGTGCAAGAAACTTATGATTTTATCTTGGCAGACCTGAATAAAGCTATTGAGCTGCTGACAGCCACTACAAAAGAACGTGATGACAAGCGCTATGTCAGCTTGGATGTCGCTTACGGTATCCGTGCCCGTGTCTATCTGGCAATGCACAACTATGCGGAAGCTTTAAAGGATGCGGAAGCCGCACTGGCCAAAACTACTGCCACTCCATACTCCCGTGCTGATGTAAGCAAGCCTTCATTCATTAATATCGAAGACAATTCATGGATGTGGGGTATCTTGATTACAGAACAGGACCGTGTAAGTACAACCGGTATTTGTAATTTCCCTTCACATATGGGCTCTTTGAATTATGGTTATGCTTCTGTAGGTGGATGGCGTAGAATCAGTCCGAAACTCTATAGTGAGATTCCTGCCAGTGATGTCCGCAAGGGATGGTTCCTGAACGGTGAAGGTGTATCTGCCAATTTGCCTGCTGCGGCCCAAACATACATTACTGGGAAAAAGGCACCTGCCTATACACAAGTAAAGTATGGGGTGCTGAATGACCAATGGGGAACTGACAACAATGCTACGGATATAATATTGATGCGTGTTGAGGAAATGTATCTTATCAAGGCTGAGGCACAAGCTATGAGTGGTAATGTTAGTGGCGGTGTATCTACCCTTAACTCGTTTGTTACTGCATATCGTGACCCGTCTTATCAGTGTACAGCCACTACACCGGAAGCTGTGCAGGAAGCTGTTTGGCAACAACGTCGTCTTGAATTCTGGGGAGAAGGTATGGCATATTTTGATATTATGCGTCTGAACAAGGGAGTCAACCGTTTAGGCTGCGGCTTCCCGACTACTGCCGTATTTAATATTACAGCAGGTGATCCGGTTCAGATTTACAGTATTCCTAATAAGGAAGTACAATATAACCCATTATTGGAGAACAATCCGCTGGTTTCGGCACCTACACCAATACCTGATGTAGAATAATGTATATGTTAACTATTAAAAATATGGAATATGAAATATATAAATAAGATACTTAGTCTGTTTGTCATCGCACTGATAGCTACCTCTTGCGATCCTGATGCAGAAAGTTATACTCCGGGTGAACTGGAAGACGGTAATCAAGGCATCTGCTTTGTGGGCAATTACACCCAAACAGTGGAAGTTGAGCCGGGAATAACCTCTTTTGATTTAACTTTGACACGCTCCTTGACAGATGCTGCCGGTACGGTTGATGTTACTGTGATAAATAATGAAGAGAATATATTTGTATGCCCTTCCACTGTATCATTTGCTGCTGGAGAGAAAACAGCCAAGTTGACAGTTGAAACACCGTCAGCTGCCGAGGGTATCACTTATAATCTACAACTGGCTTTGAGTGGTAATGATGTCAGCAACTATTCTTCCGGATACCATGAAATATCAGTAAATTTTGCTATCTTGAAGTGGGAATCTATCGGTACCGGATACTATTTGGACGGTACAGTTGCTAATTTCTTTGGCGTAGATCCGTCTGTTCCGATGGCTGTGGAAATTGAAAAAACTACAACTGCTACCAGTACACGTTTCCGTTTTGACAGTCCGTTTGCCAAAGTTGCGACTGCACAAGATGAGGTTGGCGGTTTCAACGGTTATCCCTTTAATGAAGAGGCTGATGTAGTTCCAGGTGAATATACTTTCGTAATTGATGTGACTAAAGAAGGTGCTTCTTTGAAACCGGTTCAATATGGTATGGATTGGGGATATGGTATGTTCAGCGGTGGTTCTGTATATGGCAACCTATCTACTAATATAAATTCTTATCCTTTGGGAGTTTATAATGAAAAGGCCGGTAGTATTACCTTCCCAGCCAATTCGTTGTACGTAAGTATGGCTGACTATCAAGACGGTGGTGCATATCCTTGTACCAACCCGTCTTATCTCTACTTGAGTGCGGAAGCATACCTTAACTCTTTGGAGACAGAGTAATTTGAAAATTAAAAAAATTACATAAGAAAAGCCGGTTCACACAAAGGGCCGGCTTTTTACTTTAAATATTGATTCGTAGAGATTGAATCGTTAATTTACAGTTTTTCTTTATCCTCTGCCAACAAAAAGTTTCGCAGTGAAATCTGTTTAATTCCTTTGTAATTTCCCCCGCTTTGCATTTCATCCATTGTTACCACATATTTAGGGTAATTGTCTGCTATTTCCAAAAGATTGCCAAATTCTCGCCTAACAGTTGCATCGTCGGGAAGCATATACGCTACTTGAATATAGATTTTATGGTCGTCTTTGGAAGCAATGAAATCAATTTCTTTATTACCACTCTTTCCGACATATACTTCATATCCATATCTTAACAAATCAATGCATACTACATTTTCCATTAACTTGTTGATGTCTTTTCGAAAATCGAAATGCTGTATGGAATTATGTAATCCTAAATCTTCAAAATAATATTTCTCACCAATCTCAAAGATTTTCATCCCTTGGATTTCAGCTCGTTGAATTTTGTAAATAAAGAAACTATTGCACAGTGCCTTTAGATAGTTCAGAATTGTCTGCGTAGGAATGTTGACGTGTTGCGACTTTAAATATTTACTAATATTCTGGGCAGAAAAAAGAGAACCGGTATTATCTATCAGATAAGCTACGAGATTCTCCAAAAAAGATACATTCCGGATTGATTCACGGGCAACCACATCTTTTAGTAGGATAGTAGAGTAAACATTTCTCAAATACTCGAATATGACATTCTTGTCCATTGTTAGATTATGAATGTATGGCATACCTCCGAATGTAAGATAGAGTTTTAAACTTTCGGTGGAATCTTGACATTGATTGAAAGTTAAGAATTCCCCGTAGCTAAGTGAATGAATGGGAAATTCTATATATCTTCCTGCCAATTGAGTAGCAAGTTCACTGGACAGCATTTTAGCATTACTTCCGGTGCAATAGATATCGCATTTATTTTCGTTCAATAAACTCCGCAGACACAATTGGAATTCTTCAATCTCTTGGATTTCATCTACAAAAAGATAGTTATGATTATGCCCAGTAACCTTCTTTAAAACATATTGATAAAGATCCATGTAGTTCCTAATTTCCGTGAAGGCAAGTTGCTCTTTATCTACAAAAATGATATTGGCTTCCGGTATGTTTTTCTTTATGATATCTGATATCTGCAAAAGAATGTAGCTTTTACCTATCCTACGTTGGCCGGTTATTACTTTTATTATACTTTTATCAATAAACGGTTCAATTCTCCTTATGTATAAAGGGCGGGAGATATAATTTTTCATATTCAAACATGATTTAGTTTATATACAAAGATATAAAATATTTCAATTATAATTGAATCTTGCCGTATATATTATATATTCATCAATTATAAATAACATATGTAAAGCAAATATTTCTCAACAAAAAAATATTTTGGAACTTTTATGGATAAAATTTATCTTTCAAGATAAATTCCTCTATATAATCTATCGTTATTCTTGAATAAAAAACATTTATTGGGTTAATTAGTACATCACCAATTAAAAGAGTAGAATGAAATGTTACAATAACGCGCTCATTATCAGCTTTTAATTATTCAAAACGGTATGAAATGGGTACTTCGAGCCACTTACCTCCCTTTGCCATATACCTTTATAGATAATATACAATAGAATAAACTCTGTTCTATAGCAAACGTAAACAATTGTTTTTTAGCAATATACACTTATTGTAGTTCCGCGAAAACTCTGGTAATTTCGTACATCGGCATGCAGACTCAAGAGGTTACAATTAAGCCGCATGTACGGGTTGTCATGCAGAGTGATACTGAACTTTTGGATGAAGTTGTAGTTGTTGCCTATGGTACTGCTACAAAAAGATCCTTCACAGGTTCCGCTACTGAAATTAAAGGAGACCGTATTGCTAACAAAAATCCGTCCGAATTATCTAAAGCGCTAACCGGTGAAGTAGCAGGTGTACAAGTTATTTCAACTAGTGGACAACCCGGCTCAAATGCAAGCATCAGAATTCGCGGTTTAGGTTCTGTAAATTCAAGCCGTGCTCCGCTGTATGTAGTGGATGGAATCCCCTTTGGTTCAGATTTAAGTGGAATTGATCCTTCAGACATAGAGTCAACTACCGTATTGAAGGACGCAACAGCAACAGCTCTATATGGTTCAAGAGCTGCCAATGGAGTAATTTTGCTGACCACCAAAAGAGGTAAAAAAGGAAAAACGCAGGTTGAGGCAAATGTAAAATATGGTATCAACACCCGTATAATTCCTCTTTATGACACGATGGAAAATCCTGAAAGGTTTCTTGAACTGACATGGGAAGGTATTAAAAACAAATATATGTACCGCGCGAACAATCCTAAGGATGAAGCTACTGCCAAACAATATGCAAGCGAAGACCTTTTTGATGCAGATTACGGTATTGCCCCCGTATATAATATGTGGAAGGCTGAAGGTAAAAATCTGATAGATCCTGTTACTGGAAGAATGAAGGCAGGTGTAATCCGCAAATTTACTCCGGAGAAATGGGAAGATTATATTTTCCGTACAGGAGAAAAAGTAGAAGCCAATGTTAAGATATCAGGAGGTAGCGACAAGTTATCACATTATACCTCTTTCGGTTACTTGAAAGATGAAGGATACTATATAGGTTCGGATTTTGAACGTTTTAATGCCCGTTCCAATCTGTCTCAAGACATCACTTCATGGTTGAAATCAAATGTTAATATGGCTTATAGCTATATGGAACTGAATAAGCCCGGTCAAGGTGACAACATGAACAATGGTTTCCAATTCATTAATTTTATGCCTTCCATATTTCCGGTATTCCAACGTGATGCAGATGGCAATAAAATAAAGGATAATGTGGTCGGAGGATATCTGTATGATTATGGTATGGCTGAAGGTTATGGACGTCCTTACGCTTCAGGCGTAAATCCAGCCGGAGCGATTCAATTGGACAAGAATGAGTACCAGTCTCATTCATTCAACGGAAATGCCATGTTTGAAGCAACTTTCTTGAAAGACTTCAAAGGAACGGTAAACTTTGGATTGCAATATCTTGGTACAAAAAACAATGAATTGACAAATCCATATTATGGTGATGCAGAGGGGTTAGGACGTATTTTCAAAAACATGAGTACATTCTTCAGCTTCACGTCAAACCAGATATTGTCATGGAAGAAAAGTTTTGGTGTGCACAATCTCGATGCATTCGTTGCGCATGAATCTACATTCTACAAGTCATCTGACAACTATGGCCAGAAATCAAAGATTGTTCGTCCTAACAATACAGAATGGTCTAATGCTGTAATTATGGACTATATGGATTCTCAAACCTACGGGTTTGAC
This sequence comes from Bacteroides uniformis, assembly GCF_025147485.1. Taxonomy (NCBI): domain Bacteria; kingdom Pseudomonadati; phylum Bacteroidota; class Bacteroidia; order Bacteroidales; family Bacteroidaceae; genus Bacteroides; species Bacteroides uniformis. Next base: position 1,879,770 of record NZ_CP102263.1, read on the forward strand.
ATGGAAAGCTACTTCGGACAAATTAGATATGATTATAACGATAAATATTTCTTTCATGGAACATTAAGACGTGATGGTTCATCACGTTTTGCCAAAGGGCAGAAATGGGGAACATTCGGTTCTATCGGCGCCGCCTGGGCCATCACTAACGAAAATTTCATGAAAGACGTGAGCTGGTTGAAGAATTTGAAATACAAGTTAAGTTGGGGTGTGTTGGGTAACCAAGACTTTATCACCAATCCTACCATTGCAGGTTATTATCCTTACAATGATTTGTATACGATCGGTAACCTGAATGATGAAATCAGTTTTAGCTTTAAATATAAAGGTAATCCTGATTTGACATGGGAACGCAGCGAAACATGGAATACTGGTATCGAGTTTAATATAGCCGATATTTTGGAAGGTGAAGTGGAATACTACAATAAGACTACCAAAGATATGTTGTTCCTAAAGCAAGTATCTCCATCGCTGGGATATGCACAATACCCCGTCAATGACGGTAAAATGGTCAATAAGGGTCTCGAATTTTCTTTGGTGGCACATCTTGTGAAAACGAATGATATAAGTCTTGATTTACGTGTTAATGGTGGACATTATAAGAATAAAATGACCCAGATGCCTATGGATGATACCACAGGAAAAGAAAAGCCATTGGAGATACAAGGTGCTTACGGATGGTCGAAAGGACATTCTCTGTATGATTTCTATATAAGAGAATATGCCGGTGTAGATCCAGAAACCGGTATGGCATTATACAACTCATACTATAATGTAAAAGCCGATGGAAGCAAGGACTTGATTACAGATATGGTAACTTACCAGCAAAACAATAAAATAGAGCGTTTGGAAGTAGAAAAGACCTCCGATTATAACAACGCAACTAAGAAATATGTCGGGAAATCAGGTATTCCGACTTTACAAGGGGGATTCGGTTTTGATTTAGCTGTTAAAGGTTTCGAATTAAATACGACTTTCTCCTATAGCTTAGGAGGATATGCTTACGACGGTGTATATGCTACATTAATGTCTAACAATACACCTGGTAGTGGAAACTGGCATAATGACATTGAAAATCGTTGGCAAAAGCCGGGTGATATAACAGACGTGCCACGTTTAACTTCCGGATATGATGAATATACAAATGCATCTTCTACTCGGTTCATTACCAGTCGTTCTTATTTGAATTTATCCAATGTAAGATTATCCTACACATTCCCTAAAAAATGGATGAATAGAATGAACATTGGTTCCTTGTCGGTTTATGTTTCCGGTGACAACCTGATGTTCATTTCGGCTCGTAAGGGATTTGTCTCAATGGCAGGAAATACCGTCAGTACAGATCCTAATGAGGATTCCGGAGGCTCTGACAGAAGTCAGTATGCTCCATTGAGTACTATTATGGGAGGTATTAAGATTCAGTTCTAACAATAAAATCATTTGAATATGAGAAATGTAATATATAAAATAGCAGCTTGTTCTGCATTAGTAGCCTTGGTGCTTTCTGGCTGTAAAGAATCTTTTCTGGAGGAAGATCCAAATGGATATATTTCATCTGACCAGATAAAAGAAAATGCAGTGTGGAATCCTAATATCATGTTAGGTCAGGCATTAGGTACGTATTCCACAACATTTGCCTGGCAGACAGGCGGTACGACGAATCACGACGATTTCGGACAAAAATCCATTGATATTGCCACAGATTTAATGAGTGGGGATCTGGCAATGAGCGGAGAAACCTACGGCTGGTTTAGCGATGCAGCTAGATTGCAGTGTAATACTACCACAAAAAATAGAACCTACATGCTGTGGAGGTATTATTACCGCATCATCAAGGCCTGCAATGAAATATTTGACACTGTAGGAGGAGATGAAAGTGTACCGGCTAATGAGGATAACCAAAATTATTATGCACAAGCAAAAGCTTTGAGGGCTCATTCGTATTTCAATTTGGTGAATTTATATGCAAAACCTTACGATATTGATAAAAATGCTAAGGCCATACCTCTTTACCGTTCTCAAACCACAGCAGAGACATTAGGACTCTCCACAGTGGAGGAAGTGTATGAACGGGTTATTATCGACTTGAAGGAATCAATAAATATTTTGGAAGAGTTGGAATCAGCAGGTATTGGTCGTCCCAACGGCACTAAGGACCAAATCGACCAATGGACAGCTAAAGGAATACTTGCCTATGTTTATTTGACCAAAGGTGAATATGAGAATGCTGCTGCATTAACTTCCGATATTATCAATAACTCAGGATATCCTTTGATGAGTGAAACTGAAATTATCGAATCTGGATTCCGGAGTATCAATATCGGTTCATGGATGTGGGCATTTGATATTACCAAAGATAACACCGGAGGTTTGCCCACATTCTGGGGACAGGTAGATTATTTCACTTATAGCTACTGTTCTGCAGGTGATTATAAAATGATAGACCATAATCTGTATAATGAAATACCTGAAACAGATACTCGTAAACAGTGGTTTCATCCGTCTGTATTGATTAGCTGGTATAAATTTTATGATGCCGGAAGAAAAGCAATGGGAGACCGTACATGGACAAATGATATTGTTTACATGCGAGTTGAAGAGATGTACCTGATAAATGCTGAAGCCAATGCACGGGCAAATCATCTGCCCGAGGCAAAAGCAGCATTGAAGGCTCTATTAGAACAGCGGGATCAGGCCACGGCTGCAGAAGTGGACAATATGAATGCTGATCAATTACTGGAAAACATATACTACAACTGGCGTGTAGAAATGTGGGCCGAAGGACGAGGTTTACTTACCTTGAAACGTTTCCACAAATCAATGGTACGTGGTGACAACAACTACGCATTGACTGGTGAAACAATCTCATACGATGACTCCAGATTGATCTTTGAAATTCCAGAGCGTGAAGTAACGAATAATCCCAATTTGCAGAAATGATAAAGTGCCACATTAGATTGTGCAAATCAGATGAATAAAAGAGGGAGAGTATCTAAATTTAGAATACTCTCCTTTTTTAATATAACGAAATCTGGTTCTTGTTGTATAAAGAGGGCAACACAAATCATTGCAGATGCACTGACATATCAATCTTATTTAGACTGCTTCAATAACCATATTTCAAAGAATTTATCGTAAACCTTGTATTCTCCAAGTTCACAAGTAACAAAATCCTTGTCCAACAATCCTTTTATAGCTCCTTGTACTGAGCTGGCTGTCAATTTATAGGTTTTCAAGAATCTGGAAGAAGTTATTTCCCTTGCTTTTCCTTCTTTGCAAATGGCAAACAATACCTCCTTTTGTTTGGGAGGAAGTTGATAAAGAAGAGAGGAATAAGTAAAATTCAACTGAGACTAAATGTTTTCGATCGCTATGCTCACTTTGTCTGCCGTACAAATTTCACCTGTAGCTGTCATTGCATACAATGAGTTGGAGATGAATTGAATATACCATGTAATGCCCTCAAAACGTTCATATACGTTCTGAACAGTTTCTTCTGTAATGTCTTTATTGGCTATGAGGAAATGTTTCCTAATAAACTTTGTGTAAGTTCCTATGTCTATTGGATGTAATTCCATGATGGCTGTACTTTGATAGAAAGGGCGTGCTGGACTTGTGAATATTTCGCCCATCATATGCCGTTGGGAACCTGCATAAATAAATCTTGCATTTGCGCAATGCTGAATATGGGTACGCAATACAGCTTCAATATTTTTTCCGGATATTTGGCAATAGCTTGAAATTCGTCAATAGCCACCAGGCAGGGCTTGTCGGCCTTCTCCAAATAATAAAAAATTTCATCCAAAGTAATAGAAGGAGTTTTTATATCTCTCATCTCCAAATTCCAACCGGGATTTCCTGCAAAATCAAATGAAATTCCCGCCCGAAGCGATGACAAGCAACTTAAAAACAAATCCCACGCTTTTCTACCTCGTGGTTTCAGACCATTCATAATTCCTTTGCCAAGCTCAAAAACAAACTCTTGAAGATTCTTAGTCGCATATATATCAATCAAGAAAATATAATATTCCTTTTCGATATGTTTTTTGATGAAAACAATGTTCTATTAAGCCCGTCTTTCCTAAACGACGAGAAGATATTAAAGCTACATTGTTACCATTTGTGATATAACGGGTTAATGTTCCGGTTTCAGCTACACGGTCACAAAAATATTCAGCGGATATATATCCATTGGTTATGAAAGGGTATTCTTCTCCATAAAGTGAATGCTTTATACAAAAAAAATTATAATCTTATTATAATGCAAATATCACAATGCTTTTGTATCGATTCTCCAACTTTGTTTCATATAATCTGTCAGAGGAAATCTGTTGATTTACTCTTCTCATATTGGAAATTAAATTATAGATTTACAATCTTTCTTTATCCTCTGCCAACAAAAAGTTTCGCAGTGAAATCTGTTTAATTCCTTTGTAATTTCCCCCGCTTTGCATTTCATCCATTGTAACTACATATTTGGGGTAATTGTCTGCTATTTCCAAAAGATTGCCAAATTCTCGCCTAACAGTTGCATCATCGGGAAGCATATATGCTACTTGGATATAGACTTTATGGTCGTCCTTGGAAGCAATGAAATCAATTTCCTTATTGCCACTCTTTCCGACATATACTTCATATCCATATCTTAATAAATCAATGCATACAACATTTTCCATTAACTTGTTGATGTCTTTTCGAAAATCAAAATGCTGTATGGAATTATGTAATCCCAAATCTTCAAAATAATATTTCTCACCAATCTCAAAGATTTTCATCCCTCGGATTTCAGCTCGTTGAATTTTGTAAATAAAGAAACTATTGCACAGTGCCTTTAGATAGTTCAGAATTGTCTGCGTGGGAATGTTGACGTGTTGCGACTTTAAATATTTACTAATATTCTGGGCAGAAAAAAGAGAGCCGGTATTATCTATCAGATAAGCTACGAGATTCTCCAAAAAAGATACATTCCGGATTGATTCACGTGCAACCACATCTTTTAGTAGGATAGTAGAATAAACGTTTCTCAAATACTCGAATATGACATTCTTGTCCATTGTTAGATTATGAATGTATGGCATACCTCCGAATGTAAGATAGAGTTTTAGACTTTCGGTGGAGTCTTGGCGTTGATTGAAAGTTAAGAATTCCCCATAGCTAAGTGAGTGAATGGGAAATTCTATATATCTTCCTGCCAATTGAGTAGCAAGTTCACTGGACAGCATTTTAGCATTACTTCCGGTGCAATAGATATCACATTTATTTTCGTTCAATAAACTCCGCAGACACAATTGGAATTCTTCAATCTCTTGGATTTCATCTACAAAAAGATAGTTATGATTATACCCAGTAACCTTCTTTAAAACATATTGATAAAGATCCATGTAGTTCCTAATTTCCGTGAAGGCAAGTTGCTCTTTATCTACAAAAATGATATTGGCTTCCGGTATGTTTTTCTTTATGATATCTGATATCTGTAAAAGAATGTAGCTTTTACCTATCCTACGTTGGCCGGTTATTACTTTTATTATACTTTTATCAATAAACGGTTCAATTCTCTTTATGTATAAAGGACGGGAGATATAATTTTTCATATTCAAACATGATTTAGTTTATATGAAAAGATATAAAATATTTCAATTATAATTGAATATTTCCATGTATATTCCACATTCATACATTATAAATAATATATGTAAACTAAATATTTCTCAACAAAAAAGAATTTTGGGACTTTTATGGATAAAATCTATATTTCAAGATAAATTCCTCTATATAATTTATCGTTATTCTTGAATAAAAAACATTTGTTGGGTTAATTAGTACATCACAAATTAAAAGGGTAGAATGAAATTTAATAATAACGTGCTTATTATCAGCTTTTAATTATTCAAAATGGTATGAAATGGGTACTTCAAACCACTTACCTCCCTTCGCCATATACCTTTATATAGAATATATAATAGAGTAAGCCTTGTTTTATAATGATTGTAAATTATTAATTTTCAGCAATATACATATATTGTAGTTCCGCGAAAACTCTGGTAATTTCGTATATTGGTATGCAGACCCAGGAGGTGGCAATAAAATCCAGCGTAAAAGTGGTGATGAAGTCTGATACTGAGATGCTTGATGAGGTAATGGTGGTCGCTTTCGGTACAGCAAAGAAGTCTGCATTTACGGGTTCGGCTAAGGTGGTTGGTACCGAAAAGCTGGAGCAGTCGCAAGTGACGAATGTTACCGATGCTTTGGCAGGTGCTGTGCCGGGTGTGACATTGACTTCCAATGACGGTGCTCCAGGTGCAAAATCATCCATCAAGATTCGTGGTTTTAGTTCTATCAATGCAAAGAATGACCCTCTGATTATTGTGGACGGCGCTCCTTATAGCGGTGATATTAATAATATCAATCCTAACGACGTTGAGTCAATGACAGTATTGAAGGATGCAGCTTCGAATGCACTTTACGGTGCTCGTGGTGCTAATGGTGTAATTATCATCACTACCAAAAGAGCCAACATGTCGGGAGAGGCTAAGGTGACTTTTGATGCTAAGTGGGGTGCTAACACTCGAGCGTTGCAGAAATATGAAGTGATTGACAATCCTGGCATGTACTACGAGATGCATTATCGTGCCATGAACAATTATTATAAGTCAACGGGAATGAATGACCAGGCTGCATGGCTTGAGGCAAACAAGAATTTGTTTGGCTCCAACGGTGGATTGGGATACAATGTATATACGGTTCCCGATGGGCAATTCCTCATCGGCCAGAACGGTAAGCTCAACCCCAACGCTACATTGGGTAGAGTGACGAACTATAAAGGACGTGATTATCTGCTGACTCCGGATGATTGGGAAGATGTAGGAATGCGTACCGGTCTGCGTCAGGAATACAACTTCTCGGTGAGCGCAGCCAATGAAAAGTCCTCTTTCTATGTTTCTTTAGGTTATCTTGGAAATGAGGGTATCACTGAAGGCTCTGACCTGAAACGTTTGACAGGCCGTTTGAAAGCCGACTATCAGGCAAAGAAGTGGTTGAAGATTGGTGGTAATATGGGATATGCACGTTTTGATTCTAACTCGTTGAGTAACAATGGTACCAGTTCGTCTACCGGTAATATATGGGCGTTTGTTACCCAAATGGCTCCCATCTATCCCGCCTACGTGCGCAATGCTGACGGCAGCATCATGGTGGATAATAATGGTATTGGAATGATGGACTACGGTAGTGGTATCAATGCAGGTATGCAGCGTCCTTTCATTGCTGATGCCAACCCTATTCTAGACAATAAACTAAATACCAGAAACTCTGAAGGAAATGCCATTAACGGCAACGCCTTTGTAGATATAACTCCTATAGAAGGCCTAAAGGTGACATTCAATGGTGCTTTCAACTTGGATGAGACACGTCATAGTTACGTTTACAATCCTTACTACGGGCAGTTCGACTCCACTGGCGGTACAGTGAGTAAGTATCATACACGTACTTACGATTACAACCTGCAACAACTTGTTTCTTATGCCCGTTCGTTTGGCGACAATAACTTCGATATTCTTTTAGGTCACGAATATTATGATTATCGCTACTATGAACTTGGGGCCAGCAAGTCGCAGATGTTCTCTCAAGGCAATAAGGAATTGGATGGTGCCATTATCGACGGACAAGGTGCTTCTTCCTATAAAGAGCGTCGTAACAATGAAGGTTTCTTCGGCCGTTTGCAATACAATTATGACGAACGCATCTTCGGCTCGGCTTCTTTGCGTCGTGATGCTTCCAGCCGTTTCCATCCGGACCATCGCTGGGGTACATTCTGGTCGGTAGGCGGTGCGTGGCTTATCAACAAAGAAAGCTGGTTTGATGCTTCATGGGTGCAGGAACTGAAGCTGAAGGCTTCTATTGGTTCACAAGGTAATGACAATATCGGTGACTTCCTCTATACGGATAGATTTAACATTATCAACTCTAACAACAGCCTTGGTACTTCATTTAAATCTAAGGGCACTAAAGACATCACTTGGGAAACCAACACTAACTTCAATATCGGTGCAGAGTTCCAGTTGTGGAACCGTGTAACCGGTAGCATCGAGTACTACAGACGTAAGACTTCGGATATGTTGTTCTCATTTACCGTGGCTCCATCATTGGGTTATGCTTCCTATATGGACAACGTTGGTAACATGGTCAATAGTGGTGTGGAAATGGACTTCAATGTGAATATCTTCGATACACGTAACTTTACGTGGGATGTGAATGTGAACATTTCAACCTTGAAGAACCGTATTACGATGCTTGATCCTGATAAGTTGATTACTACTGAGTATACAGCTGATGGAAAAGGATATAAGGGCTATTCTAACGGAAGCTTCTTCATTGGTGAAGATTTGTCTATGTTTACATGGCGCTTGAAGGAGTATGCCGGAGTGAATGAAAAGGGTGAGTCTTTGTTCTATAAGAATGTCAAGGACGAGGCCGGCAATATCACCGGACGTGAAACGACTACGAATCATGCTCAGGCTGACTATTACATCACAGAGGAAAGCTCAATACCTAAAGTGTATGGTGGTTTCGGTACCAAACTGAAAGTCTATGGCGTGGACTTTGGCATAAACTTCACTTACCAGATTGGTGGTAAGCAATATGATGGTACGTATGCTTACTTTATGTCGTCACCTTATGGTACGGCTGGTTACAACTACCATAAGGATTTGCTGAACTCATGGACTCCTGAGAACACAAATACTAATATCCCTCGTTTCCAGATGAACGACCAATATTCAGGGGCAATGTCTACGCGCTTCTTGACAAATGCAAGCTTCTTGAATATCCAGAATATTAATGTGGGCTACACGTTGCCTTCCAAGTGGACAAGAAAGTTGGCCATCAACTCATTGCGTGTGTATATGTCGGCAGAAAATGTTTTCTATTGGTCTAAACGTAAAGGGTTCGACCCACGTCAGTCATACGACGAGACAACCAATGCTACTTTCTATTCACCGATGCGTACCATCTCTGGTGGTGTGTCATTTGAGTTCTAAACCTAATATATAGATTACAATGATTATGAAGAAGAATATATTCAAACTATTTTCGGTTATGGTCGTATCGGCCACGGTATTGACCGGCTGTATAGAAGAGGTTTTTCCCGAAGATTCTACAGCGACCTCCGATCAGATTGGTGCATCGGCAACAGCGATTGAGGCTTCGCTTAATGGCTTGCCATCGCAAATGGTACAAGGCTATCTAGTGTACGGTAAGCAAACACATGAGACCGACCTTGCTTATCCCTCATTGATGTTGGCCCAGACAGAACTGCTGGGTGATGTCGTGGCTACGGATTACGGATATGACTGGTGGTGGCGCTTCAATGCCAATAATGGTATGAACGACACCGGCTATTATTCATATTTGCCTTACTTCACCCTATATAAGTTCGTTAAATCGGCCAATGACGTGATTGCGGCCGTTGATGTGACTGATCCCACAATTACCGATGAAATGCGTGGGCTTGGAAGTATAGCCCATGCTTTCCGTGCATTGGACTATTATACGCTGATGGTACTTTTCGAACCGGTAGAAAACATCTATACCGATTGTAGCAAGGTACTGGGGCTGACGGTGCCCATCGTGACTGAGGCAACAACTAACGACATTGCGAAGAGCAATCCGCGTGCAACCCACGAAGAATTGGTGAATTTCATTCTTGCCGACCTTGACAAGGCAGAGATAGGTCTGGAGTCTTATACACCTGTCAGTAAGAACTTCCCTGACTTGGCGGTCGTATATGGTCTGAAGGCCAAAGTATATATGTGGGATGGTCAGTTTGCTAAAGCTGCCGAGTATGCCCGCAAGGCTATTGATAAGTCGGGAGCAACACCTATGAGCGAATCACAGTGGCATAATCCCACTACCGGTTTCAATACGGCTACTTCTGCATGGATGTGGTACCTTCACCCCACGGCTTCCAATATGGGTAATCTTGCTAATTTCATTGGTCACATTTCCAATGAAGCGGATTGGGGATATGCTTCTTTGTCTAAGCTCCAGATGGCACGTTCACTTTATGACGCGATTCCTGCTACCGATTTCCGCAAATATTCTTACCTTGACCCGGACAGAAGTACTTACGCTTACCAGTCAGTGAGAGGCAATGCATGGCTGGATGAACAACCGGATTATATGTCATTGAAGTTCCGCCCCGTGGGTGGTGACTATAACACTTATTCTGTGGGTGCGGCTGCAGATATTCCCGTGATGCGTGTGGAAGAGATGTATCTCATAGAGGCTGAAGCAGTAGGTGCCAGCCAGAATGTGGCAGCAGGCGTACAGTTGTTGAATAACTTTATGAAGCAGTACCGCCAGAGCAATTACAATTTCAGTACGGGTGATTTGCGTAATTTCCAACTTGAGGTGTTGAAACAGATGCGTATCGAGTTCTGGGGTGAGGGAATCGCATTCCCCACGGCTAAACGTCTGAAACCGGATGTCATTCAGAATTATGAGGGTACCAACTTTATAGAAGATATCTTCAAGATAAACTGTAAAGGTGTGAAGCCCAACTGGACATTGATGATTCCTAAGACCGAGGTCGATTCAAATACTGCCCTTCAGGGAATGAACAATCCGGACCCGTCCGGTGCTATTGCTAAACGTCCTACTCCGATAGGGGAGTTTGCACCGGGTAACAATTAACCAATGAACTAACTTTTAATAGAATTTGTATATGAATAAGATATTCAATAAATTGTTTTTGGGCTTGGCCGTATGCGGTTTGGCTATGACGGCTTGTTCAGACGGTGTGGAGTGGGAGCCTTCTCCGGTTCCTACCGAGGGTGTACAAGCTTATATTTATGCTGATAACACTGATTTGACTTATTATCCGAATGATGAACAGGTTTTTGTGGTCAAAATCGGCCGTCAGAAAACAGATGCGGCTGCATCTATTCGCTTGACTACAGATGCGGAGAACGTAACAGTGCCGACAACGGTTGATTTTGCTGCCGGTGAAGCACTCAAAGAAGTAAAGATTGCGTTTGACATAGCTGTGGGTACTACTGCATCTTATACAATTACCATTCCTGAAGAAGATTCCTATGTTTATGGTTCACCCAAGGTGACGATAAAAATAAAGCGTGACTATACTTGGCTCAATATAGGTATAGGCTACTATGCATCTCAATTATTTGGCGAGGGTTGGGATCAACCTGTACTGAAGGCTAAAGAGGCTAATATCTATAAGCTGGAAGATTGCATTACGAAAGGATATCCCATCATGTTTACGCTAAGCGATGACAATCAAGAACTGATAGGTTGGGATCCTCAACCTACTGGTTATGACAAGACGGATTATGGTATGCTATATTTTGCAGCTGCAGGTATGGAGCGTAAAGGGAACGTGTTGTCTTTCCCGATGCAGGGCTTAGTAATACTTGACGGTGGTAAATGGGGAGTACTGTATCAGGGATTCACGGAAACGTTGGAGATGCCGGAAGGGTTCTGATTATCCTGGCAATTAGATAACATGTAATTTGAAATGGCATGTAAGATGAAGTTCGACTTCATTTTACATGCCATTTTTCTATTGTATCTGTTTTTATTTTATTCCCCTTTTTAAGGCGCTTCCGCCAAAATTATTTATATTTGCTGCCCGAACCAACAATACGTATATATAATAAGGTATAGAAACTATGAAAGAATTTGTAATCTCCGAAGCGCAGGCAGAAACAGCGGTATTGGTAGGTCTTGTCACGAAGACTCAGGATGAGCGTAAGACCAATGAATACCTGGACGAGCTTGCATTCTTGGCTGAGACAGCCGGGGCGGAAGTAGTGAAGCGGTTTACCCAAAAGCTGGATGCAGCGCATTCCGTGACTTATGTCGGCAAGGGCAAGCTGGAAGAAATTAAAGAGTATATCCGGAATGAAGAAGAAGCCGAACGCGAAATCGGCATGGTGATTTTTGATGATGAACTCTCCGCCAAGCAGATACGCAATATAGAAGCTGAACTCAAAATCAAGATACTGGACCGTACGTCCTTGATTCTCGATATCTTTGCCATGCGTGCCCAGACTGCCAATGCAAAAACGCAGGTGGAGCTGGCGCAGTATAAGTACATGCTCCCCCGTCTGCAACGTTTGTGGACCCACTTGGAACGCCAGGGTGGTGGCTCCGGTGCCGGTGGAGGTAAAGGTTCCGTGGGACTTCGCGGTCCGGGTGAAACGCAGCTGGAAATGGACCGCCGTATCATCTTGAACCGTATGTCATTGTTGAAGGAGCGTTTGGCTGAGATTGACAAGCAGAAGTCTACCCAGCGGAAGAACCGCGGACGCTTGATTCGTGTGGCATTGGTGGGATATACCAATGTAGGAAAATCCACATTGATGACTTTGCTTTCGAAAAGTGAAGTCTTTGCAGAGAATAAGCTGTTTGCCACGTTGGATACTACGGTGCGTAAGGTGATTATTGAGAACCTGCCGTTCCTGCTATCCGATACGGTGGGCTTTATCCGTAAATTGCCGACGGATTTGGTAGACTCCTTCAAGTCTACTCTGGATGAGGTACGCGAGGCGGACTTGCTGTTGCATATCGTAGACATCTCTCATCCGGATTTTGAAGAACAGATAGAAGTTGTGAACAAGACGTTGGCAGATATCGGTGCCGCCGGTAAGCCCATGATTCTTGTATTCAATAAGATAGACGCTTATACTTATATAGAGAAAGCGGCTGACGACCTTACCCCCAGAACCAAGGAAAACTTGACACTCGAAGAACTGATGAAGACGTGGATGGCTAAGATGGAGGATAACTGCCTCTTTATTTCTGCCCGCGAAAAAATCAATATGGAGGAACTGAAGAGTGTAGTTTATCAGCGTGTGAAGGAATTGCACGTGCAGAAGTACCCCTATAATGACTTTCTTTATCAGACCTACGAAGAAGAAGTTTAATTTTAGTTATGAGTTATAAGTTATGAGTTATTTGCTGGCAGCGGTTTGAATCGGTAGTGCCGGCAAAGGCAATAACTTATAACTCATAACTCATAACTCGTTATAAGGATGAATTACAGAAGACTGACCGAAGATGAAATTCTCCGGTTGAAGAGCCAGTCATGTCTGGCTGATGATTGGGGGAAAGTAACCGTTGCAGAAGAGTTCTCAACGGAATTTGTGCATCATACCCGTTTTTCGGGTGAGGTGTGTTTGGGAGTGTTCCATTCAGAATTTATGTTGCCGGGAGGAATCAGGAAGCATTCCGGTTTGCGGCATGTGACGCTGCATAATGTAACGGTGGGAGATAACTGTTGCATTGAGAATATCCAGAACTACATTGCCAATTATGAAATAGGGCATGACACCTTCATTGAGAATGTGGATATTATTCTGGTAGACGGTGTGTCGAAGTTCGGTAACGGGGTAGAAGTGTCTGTCCTGAATGAGACGGGAGGCCGTGAGGTGCTGATTAATGATAAACTCTCCGCACACCAAGCCTATATTCTGGCGCTTTACCGCCATCGCCCGGAGCTGATTGCACGGATGAAGGAAATCACGGATTTTTATTCCAACAAACATGCTTCTGCTGTAGGAAGCATCGGGAACCATGTAATGATATTGAACACCGGTTCCATAAAGAATGTGCGCATCGGTGATTATTGCCGCATCTGTGGTACATGCCGTCTGTATAACGGAAGCATCAACAGCAACGAGGTGGCGCCGGTACACATCGGGCATGGGGTGATTTGTGATGATTTCATCATCTCTACCGGGTCTCATGTAGATGACGGAGCTATGCTGAGCCGCTGCTTCGTGGGGCAGGCATGCAAGTTGGGACACAACTACTCTGCCTCGGATTCTTTGTTTTTCAGCAACTGCCAGGGAGAGAACGGGGAGGCGTGCGCTATTTTTGCCGGACCCTATACGGTAACCCACCATAAGTCTACGTTGCTGATTGCCGGTATGTTTTCCTTTATGAATGCCGGTTCGGGGTCCAATCAGAGTAACCATATGTATAAGTTAGGACCTATCCATCAAGGCACTTTGGAACGTGGTGCCAAGACGACTTCCGATTCGTACATCCTATGGCCTGCAAGGGTAGGGGCATTCTCTTTGGTAATGGGGCGCCATGTCAACCATTCTGATACTTCGAACCTGCCGTTCTCTTACTTGATAGAGCAGAATAATACCACCTACCTTGTACCCGGTGTCAACCTGCGTAGTGTGGGTACCATCCGTGATGCCCAGAAGTGGCCGAAACGTGACGGGCGTACCGACCCGAACAAACTGGATTACATCAACTATAATCTTCTCAGCCCCTACACGGTGCAGAAAATGTTCAAGGGACGGGAAACGTTGCAGAATCTGCGTCATGCCAGTGGCGAGCTTTCGGATATCTATTCTTTCCATAGTGCGAAGATACGTAACTCGGCTTTGGTGAAAGGTATCCGCTTCTATGAAATAGCCATTCATAAGTTCCTCGGAAACTCTGTCATCAAGCGCTTGGAAGGCATTGACTTCCGGAGCAATGAAGAAATACGTGCCCGTTTGAAGCCCGATACTGCCATTGGCAGCGGCGAATGGGTGGATATTTCCGGATTGATAGCCCCAAAGAGTGAGATAGATGCGCTGATAGACGGTATTGAGTCCGGCAAAGTCAATCGCTTGAAGTCTATCAATGCCGAGTTTGAGAAGATGCACAGCAACTACTATACCTACGAATGGACCTGGGCGTATGAGAAGTTGGAAGAGTTCTATGGTATCAAGCCGGAAGGTATGACGGCAGAAGACGTCATACATATTGTCGAAAAATGGAAAGAAGCAGTAGTTGGCCTCGACCGCATGGTGTATGAGGATGCTAAGAAAGAATTTTCACTGGCTTCCATGACGGGCTTTGGAGCTGACGGCTCACGCTTGGAAAAGGAACTTGATTTTGAGCAGGTACGCGGCGACTTTGAAAGCAATCCGTTTGTAATGGCTGTGTTGAAACACATTGAGGTGAAGACGGCGCTGGGCGATGAACTGATAGGGCGGATGCAGCGGGTATCAGAAAATTAATTATGATTTGCCGCCTTTTTACTCTAATTAAAGAATTATTTCAATAATAGTTTTTACCTTTGCTCTGTAAAGGCGGTTTTCAGGCTGCCTTTGCTACCCGAATCACTTTTAAACATTAAATATACGAGTAATTATGGCAACAACACCTCCGTTCAAGTATCAGCCCATGTTCGAGAAGGGAAAAGATACTACTGAGTATTATCTGCTTACGAAAGATTACGTGTCAGTAAGCGAGTTTGAAGGAAAACCTATCCTGAAGATTGAAAAAGAAGGTTTGACGGCAATGGCCAATGCGGCTTTCCGTGATGTATCGTTCATGTTGCGTCGTTCGCACAACGAGCAGGTTGCTAAGATTCTGAGTGACCCCGAAGCAAGCGATAACGATAAATACGTGGCACTCACCTTCCTGCGCAATGCAGAGGTAGCGTCCAAAGGGGTACTTCCTTTCTGCCAGGATACGGGTACGGCAATCATCCACGGTGAGAAGGGACAGCAGGTATGGACCGGATACTGTGACGAAGAAGCCCTCTCACTGGGTGTTTACAAGACTTATACCGAAGAGAACCTGCGCTATTCGCAGAATGCTCCCCTCACCATGTACGATGAGGTGAATACGAAGTGCAACCTTCCCGCACAGATTGACATCGAAGCTACGGAAGGTATGGAGTACGAGTTCCTCTGCGTAACCAAGGGTGGTGGCTCTGCCAACAAGACTTATCTCTACCAGGAGACAAAGGCTATCCTCAACCCCGAAACATTGGTTCCCTTCCTTATCTCAAAAATCAAGACTTTGGGTACGGCAGCTTGTCCTCCCTATCACATCGCATTCGTTATCGGCGGTACCTCTGCCGAAAAGAACTTGCTGACTGTGAAACTGGCTTCCACCCACTTCTACGATAACCTACCCACTACCGGCAATGAGTTCGGCCGCGCTTTCCGCGATGTGGAACTGGAGAAGCTGGTACTGGAAGAAGCTCATAAGATTGGCCTCGGTGCCCAGTTCGGCGGCAAGTATCTGGCTCACGACATACGCATCATCCGCCTGCCGCGTCACGGTGCTTCCTGCCCCGTGGGTCTGGGCGTTTCCTGCTCTGCCGACCGCAACATCAAGTGTAAAATCAATAAAGAAGGTATCTGGATTGAAAAGCTCGACAGCAACCCGGGTGAACTGATTCCCGAAGAACTCCGTAAGGCCGGTGAAGGCGATGTGGTGAAGATTGACTTGAACCAGCCGATGGCCGATATTCTGAAGGAACTGACCAAGTATCCGGTTTCCACCCGTTTGTCTCTGAATGGAACCATCATCGTAGGCCGTGACATCGCACACGCCAAGCTGAAAGAACGTCTGGACCGTGGCGAAGACCTGCCGCAGTACATCAAAGACCATCCCATCTACTACGCCGGTCCTGCCAAGACTCCTCAAGGCATGGCTTGCGGCTCCATGGGCCCGACTACTGCCGGACGTATGGACCCGTATGTAGACCTCTTCCAAAGCCACGGCGGCAGCATGATTATGCTTGCCAAAGGTAACCGCAGCCAGCAAGTGACAGATGCCTGCCAAAAGTATGGCGGTTTCTACTTGGGCTCTATCGGTGGTCCTGCCGCTATCTTGGCACAGAACAACATCAAGAGCATTGAGTGCGTGGAATATCCCGAACTCGGTATGGAAGCTATCTGGAAGATTGAGGTGGAGAACTTCCCTGCATTCATCTTGGTGGACGATAAGGGCAACGACTTCTTCAAGCAACTGAAGCCCTGGAATTGCAGCAAGTAAAACAGAAGCCTTTTAGAAAGGCATAATATAAGGAAAGCCGTAACGGAGAAAATCTTGTTACGGCTTTTTTGTTTTGTAGAGGAAAACAAAGTGTTTCGCGGCATAGAACACTCTGTTTCATCAAGCAAAACAAACTGTTCCTTTATGTTGAAACAAATTGTTTCAATAGGAAGAAACAAACTGTTCTTTCATGTTGGAACAAAGTGTTCTTCCCTATTGGAACACTCTGTTCTGCCTTGATAAAACAGATTGTTTTCTATAGGAGAATAAAACTGAAACTCGTTTGTTGTCGTATTTTTGTTACATTCTCCTTTTCATTTCTCGGTTAACTTCTTTATCTTTAGCCCTCCAAACAACCAATTTAATAAAACATGGAACCAACTCTTACACGACAAACTCCGGCACAACACATCGTATGGCTGGATGTGGTACGCCTTGTTGCAATGTTTACAGTAGTTTGCTGCCATTGCACAGACCCTTTTAACTTCTATCCGGGCACATCGCCCGACATTGTTGACATCAAGTTCTGGGGAGCTGTCTACGGTGCGGCGCTCCGTCCTTGCGTACCGCTTTTTGTAATGATTACCGGTGCATTGCTGTTGCCGGTACGGGGTGACGCCTCGGCATTCTACAAGAAACGTATCCCCCGCGTATTCTTTCCTTTCCTCATCTGGTCTGTGATTTACAATCTGTTCCCCTGGATAACGGGACTGCTGGGAGTGGAGCCGAAAGTGATTCTGGATTTCTTCCCTTATTCGGGTGAGGAAGTGATGCGCCAGTCTCTGGCAGTGAGCCTGGGATATATTGCAGAAATGCCTTTTAATTTCTCTCTATTGGATGTACACATGTGGTATATCTATCTGCTGATAGGGCTTTATCTCTATCTTCCGATATTCTCGGCATGGGTGGAGAAGGCCTCGGAACGTGCCAAACTATGGTTTCTTGCAGCATGGGGAGTGACACTGCTGCTGCCTTATTATACCGAGTTTGCCGCTCCGTACCTTTGGGGGACTTGCTCGTGGAACTCGTTCGGTATGCTGTATTACTTTGCCGGTTTTAACGGCTACCTATTGTTGGGCCATTATCTGAGGAACCATAACTGGACGGGCCGGCAACTCTGTGGCATCGGCATTCCCATGTTTGCCATTGGCTATGCCGTGACATTCCTTGGTTTCCGTCGTATGACCTCCTTGCCGGATTTTACGGATGAGATGCTCGAACTCTTTTTCACCTACTGTTCGCTGAATGTAGTAATGATGACCATCCCCGTGTTTATGCTTTGCAAGCGGGCCAATTTCCGTTCGGAGCGCATCAAGAAAGCATTGGCAAACTTGACGCTCTGTGGTTTTGGAGTCTATATGATACACTATTTCTTTACCGGACCGAGCGTAGTCCTGATGCGTGCTATCCATGTTCCTATCTATCTTCAGATACCTTGTGCCGCAGTCGTCGCTTTCTGTACTTCCTGGTTTCTGGTGGCAATGGCATACCGTTGTTTCGGGAAGCAGACCAAGTGGGTGCTGGGGTAGTTTGGATGAAAGATTGTTTATCTTTAAAGGAGGAGATTTAGGGCTTATTATTTCCTCCAGATTCTCCACATATAGTAAGCGCAGTGCGTGAATGCGAAAACAAACGAGATAATCAGCAGCACTTTGTTTTCTCCCCATCCCACAGTCTGTTGGTGCCACAGTCCGGTGATGACGCAAAGAACGGCAAGGATAAGTCCAATCATGTTCAAGGCAACCTGCCCGTGGCGGGTGTCGCCTCCATGCTCCAGCTTACTGTGCTTCATGCCGTAGCCCACGTAGATGTCCAGACCGATGAGCATCCACAGCACCAGGCGTATCCATGTATCGGCAGGAAGGAACAACATCATGCAAAGGCAAGTAAGAATACCCAGTATGGGGATAAGTGGAACAAGTGGGGTTTTAAAGGAACGGGGCACGTCAGGCATGGTTCTGCGTACTACCAGTACAGCGGCACAGACCAGCGTGAAGGCCATCAGCGTGCCGATGCTTGTCATCTCTCCGGCCAGCCGTGCGGGTACAAAAGCTGCCAGCAGGCCCACAAGTACCATGAAGAGCAGGTTGCTGCGTGCCGGAGTACGGAACTTTTCGTTGATATGCGAGAAGAAAGGAGGCAGCAGCCCGTCGTGGCTCATGCTCAGGAATACGCGGCTCTGTCCCAGCAGCGTCACCATGATGACGGAGCAATATCCGAACAGAATGGACAGCACGATGGCACGGTTCAGCCAGGGATAGTCCGGCTGGATGATACCTGCCGCATCAGCCTGCCCCATGTGCTCTATGGCTATGGCAACGGGAGCAATGCCTTGCTGTCCGCTGAAGGCGGTGTAGTGTGCCACTCCCGTCATGACGTGGGCAAAAACCATATAGAGCACGGTGCATACCAGCAGGGAGACCAGAATGCCGATAGGCATGTTCCGCTTCGGGTTCTTCGTCTCTTGGGCAGCTGTGCTCACGGCGTCGAACCCGAGGAAGGCGAAGAATACGATGGCCGCCCCTCGCAGGATGCCGGAGAAGCCATATTCGCCCAGCACGCCCGTATTGGCAGGGATGTAAGGTGTATAGTTGTCGGTATTGATGTATTTCCAGCCGAGTATGACAAAAATCAGTATGACGGAAACCTTCAGGAATACAATGAAGCCGTTGAAGATGGAGCTGCCTTCCGTACCCCGTATCAGGAAGAGGCTCATCAGCACGACGATAAGGAAGGCGGGGATATTTACGACTCCGCCATCCCAGGGACAGGCGGTGAGGGCTTGCGGTAGATGTATGTCCAGTCCCTCGAGAAAGACGACCAGATAGCGGCTCCAACTGATGCTTACCGTGGTTGCGGCTACGGTGTATTCCAGTACCAGGTCCCACCCGATAATCCAGGCGATGAGTTCGCCCATCGTGGCATACGAGTAGGTGTATGCGCTGCCGGCTACGGGTATCATGGACGCAAATTCCGCATAACACAGTCCGGCGAAGCAGCATCCCAGTGCGGCAATGGCAAAGGACAGTGTGATGGCCGGTCCCGTATAGCCTGCCGCCACCGTTCCGGTGATGGAGAATAGACCCGCTCCGATGATGACTCCCACGCCCAGGGCAACAAGGCTCCACGGACCAAGTACACGTTTCAATGTTTTCTTTCCGGAGGCATTAGCCTCCGCTTGCAGTGCCTCGAATGGCTTTCTGATGAATAATCCCATTATGCTTCAATTCTGATAAATCGGGCGCAAAGGTACGGATTATATTGCTTATTCCATATAGCGCGCTACTTTTCCACTGATTTGCAGTAGGGAGATTTCACATAATTTGGTATCATATTCTGCGGAGAGAATACGTTCTTCTGCATCCAGCAGACTCTTTTGGGCTTCGCGCATCTCGATTCCCGAGAGGTTGCCCAGCATATATCGTTCCATGGCAATCTCGTGGTTCTCCTTGGCAGCCACAAGGTTCTGGCGTTCCAGGTTCAGCATTTGCAGGTTGTTTTGGTAGGCCTGCCATAGGTTGCTGAGGTCGGCGCGCAGGGCTTGCTCCAGTTGCTCCCGTTCCAGGCGAGCGTTCTGCACGGCAATGCGGGCATTCTTGCGTTCGCGGCGCCGGTTGCCGTCGAACAGATTGAAGCCGACCGTGACGCCGAAGTTCAGACCGAGGTTGCTGCGGCGGCTGTTGGCAGAGATGTCATACTTGTTGAGGGTGTAGCCGTATCCGCCGTTCATCTTCACGTATGGGTAGTCGCGCGAGCAGACTTTCTTGTAGTCCAGACGGGCCAGGGTATTGTTCTGTTCGGCACGTAGCAGTGAGGCGTTGATGGTGAGGGTGGCGTTCCACAGCTCCTCGAAGTTCAGGGAGGCGGTCACGTTGATGAGGCTGTCTTGTATGATAAACGGCTGGTCTACATCTTTGTTTGCCATGAGTTCGTTCAGCTGGATACGTGAGGTGTGCAGCAGTTCCTGCTGTTTCATGTATTGGGCACTGTCGGCATTGAAGTCCACTTTGGCCTGCTGGTAGTCCAGGCGCGAGAAGTTACCGATGTGGTAACGCTCTTCCACAATGCGCAGGCGCTCTTTGGATAGCGATACGGCATAACGGAAGTTCTTCAAGCGGATTTTTTGCTGAACATAGTTATAGTATTCGGCGGCTATGTTGGCTATCAGGTCCTCGATGGCGATGCGCGTATTGGTCTCGCCTTGGCGTTCCAGCTCCTTGAGCCGTTGGTAGTTGGCGGTAATGTTGAAACCGTCGAAGATGGTCCAGTTCAGGTTGATGCCTGCATCGAGAGTTTGGTCAAATACTCCGTTGTCCTTGGTTGTCTCTCCGGTGGCTCGGGCTTTGGTCTCGGTATTGTCTATGGTTCCCTTGTAGCCGGCGGAGAGGTCCAGTGTGGGCAGGTAGCCCGCATTGCCCAATGTGGCGTTGTTCTTGCTGACCTGCTCTTCATTGCGGACAATGCGCAGGGAGTAGTTGTTCAGCAATCCCTGCTCCAGGCAGGACTTCAAGGTGTAGGTAGGCGCAGGCTGTGCATAAAGGCCCAGCGCTGTGCAGGCAGTGGCTATGAAAATTAAAACAATGCGTTTCATTCGGTCTTCAGTTTACTTCGGTTCGTTGATACATAACTATATATGGCAGGCACGATGTACATCGTCAGCAGTGTGGAGATGAGCATGCCGCCTACGACGGCAGTACCCATGGCGATGCGCTGGTTGCAGCCTTCGCCGGTGGCGTAGGCAAGCGGTATCAATCCCAGGATGGTGGAGGCACTCGTCATCAGGATGGGGCGCAGACGTTGCAGGGAGGCGTCCTTGATGGCTCGCATCTTGTCTTCACCCGCTTCCTGCTTCTGATTGGCGAACTCCACAATCAGGATACCGTTCTTTGCTACCAGACCAATCAGCATGATGATGCCAATCTGGCTGAATATATTCATCGTGATGTCTCCGAAATACATGAATACCAGCGCGCCGGCAATGGCGAGAGGCACCGTCAGCATGATAATCAGCGGGTCTTTGAAGCTCTCGAACTGGGCGGCCAGAATCAGGTAAATCAGCACGATGGCAAGGATGAAGGCGAACATCAGACTGGAGGAGCTTTCGCGATACTCCTTGGAGTCTCCGGTCAGTGCGGTACGGAAGGTCTCGTCCAGTGTCTCCTTGGCAATCTTGTCCATTTCGTCCAGTCCTTGCCCGATGGTCTTCCCGTCGGCAAGCCCCGCGGAGATGGTGGCGGACACGAAACGGTTGTAACGGTACAGTTTCGGAGGGGCGATACCGCCGGTCAGCTCTATCAGGTTGTCCAGCTGCACCATGTTCCCGTTGTCGCTTCGGATATAGATACCTTTCAGGTCGGCGGGCTTGTTGCGTTGCTGGCGGTTGATTTCGCCCAATATCTCGTATTGCTTTCCGTTCATGTAGAAGTAGCCCATACGCTGTCCGCTCAAGCCGTATTGCAGAGTTTGGGCAATGTTCTTGGTGCTTACGCCCATGATACTCGCCTTGTCACGGTTGATGTTGATGCGCGCTTCAGGCTTGCTGAACTTCAGGTTTACGTCTGCCATCTGGAATACCGGATTTTCGTAGACCTTCGTCATGAACTTGGGGAGCACCTCCTGCAATTTCTCGATATTAGTTGCCTGCAATACATACTGCACGGGCATACCGCCGCGCCGTCCTCCGAATGAGGAGGACTGCTGTACGAAAGAGCGTGCCATGGTCTTTTTCTGCACTGCCTTCGACAACTTTTCGGCAACCTCCATCTGGGTATAGTCACGGTCTTTCATGTCTTTCAGTGTGATACGTACGTTACCGCTACCACTGGATACACGCGCTGTTACCGCTTCTGCATCCGGGATAATGGAGTCCACCAGATGATTGATGTCTTCGGTATAGTCGCGGATATATTCGTAAGTCACTCCTTCGGCACCCATTGTATTGATACTGATTTGCGAACGGTCCTCCAATGGCGCCATTTCAGCCGGGATAGTATTCCAAAGGACTCCGATAAGCAGGATGGTGACGATGGTGAAGGGCAGGGCAATCCAGCGCCGTTTCAGGAAGGCGGCCAGTGACTGGCTGTATACCCGGTTCATCCCTTCGAAGAAAGGTTCGGTCTTGCGATAGAACCAGCTCTGCTGTTCCCTTTTGATTAAAAGTTTGGTGGCAAGCATCGGCGTAAAAGTCAATGCGGCGAAGGAGGAGATAATCACCGAACCGGAGACCACGATACTGAATTCGCGGAACAGTCGTCCTGTCGTACCGTCCATGAATACAATAGGGAAGAATACCGCCACCAGCGTAATGGTAGTGGAGATGACGGCAAAGAAAATCTCCTTGGCTCCTTCTATGCCGGCTTCTTTCGGGGGCATCCCTTTCTCGATGCGGACATAAATGTTCTCCGTCATCACGATGGCGTCGTCCACCACCAAGCCCACGGCAAGCACCACGGCAAGCATGGAGAGCACATTGATGGAGAAACCGGCCAGATACATGATGAAGAAAGCTCCAATCAGCGAAACGGGGATTACAATACATGGCACAAGCGTCACACGCCAATCGCGCAAGAAGAGGAAAATGATGATGATAACCAGTACAAAGGCCTCATACACCGTCTGCTTCACCTCGTCGATAGAAGCGCGGATAAACTTGGTATTGTCAAAACCGTAGTTGTAATGAACATCTTCGGGAAGGTCTTTCTTCATCTTCTCCATGCGGTCATATACGGCGTTGGCTATTTCAATGTGGTTGGCACCCGGCTGCGGAATTACTACGACACCTACCATGGGCACACCGTTCATCTTCATATAACTTTTGATGTCGGCTGGTCCCAGTTCGGCACGTCCAATGTCGCTGAAGCGGACAATACGGTTACCGTCTTCCTTCAGGATAAGATTGTTGAACTCTTCGGCTGTATGCATCAGACCCAACGTACGGATGGTGAGCTCGGTAGTGTTTCCTTCGATACTTCCGGAAGGGAGCTCTACGTTTTCGTTGTCCACCGCATTCTTTACATCCAGAGGAGTGATTCCATAGCCGGACATCTTGATGGGGTCCAGCCAAAGCCGCATGGAATAGCGCTTTTCTCCCCAGATACTTACACTACTTACATCTGAAATAGTCTGAAGCTGCTCCTTGACAGTCAGGTCGGCTATTTCACTGAGCTCCAGTAGGGAACGTTTGTCACTTTGGAGGGCAACCATCAGGATAGGGGTGGCGTCCGCATCGGCTTTTGATACGGTAGGCGGGTCACAGTCACGAGGCAGATAGCGTTGTGCACGCGACACTTTATCACGTACGTCGTTGGCGGCGGTTTCCAGGTCAACGGAAAGCTCAAACTCTACTGTAATGCGTGATGAGCCTTGCTGGCTGACACTGGAGAGGGAGCGTATGCCGGGAATACCGTTGATGTTCTGCTCCAGAGGCTCCGTTATCTGGTTCTCGATGACATCGGCGTTGGCACCCGGATAGGAGCAGGATACTGATATGATGGGATTGTCTACAGATGGGTACTCGCGTACACCCAGATAATTGTAGCCGATGAAGCCAAACAGCAGGATTATCAGGGTAAGTACTGTCGAGAGTACCGGTCGCCGTATACTTAATTCGGATATATTCATTCTTTACAATTGATAATTAACGGTTGATAATTGACAGTTGTCAATTGATATTGTCCAGTGTTACCGGTAGTCCGGTACGGAGTTGCAGGGTTCCCGAGGTGATGATGGTATCTCCTGCCTGCAAGCCTTGCAATACTTGTACTTCCGCTTCCGTACGGATTCCCGTAGTAATCTCTACCGGCTGGGCTTTTCCCGACTTATAGAGGAATATCTTGTCTTTTCCCATTTCCGGCACAATGGCTTCGGACGGTACGGCAAGGGCGTCCTGAATTTCATCCTTGTTCAGCTTGATGCTGGCATAGCGGCCCGGAAGCACAGCTCCGTTGGCATTGGGATAAAGTGCACGGATTGTCAGGGTATGGGTAGTAGGGTCTATCTTTGATTCGCGTGCATAAACCGTGGCGTGGAAGGTATTTAGCTTTCCTTCGAGAGTGAAGTCCAGTCCGGCGCCGGTCTTTACGTCATTGGCATACCGCTCGGGTACGGCAAATTCCACCTTCAACGGCGAAATCTTGGTGAGTTTGGCTACAATGGTTGTAGGGGAAGCGTAAGTACCCACACTGACTTGGCGCAGACCGATGACACCGTCGAAAGGAGCACGCAGCTCAGTTTGTGCGATGTTCGATTCTATCAGGTCAATGTCGGCATTCAGGGTGGCCAGCTCGGTCTTTACTTGTTCGTAGGCTTCTTTACTGACCGCATCCCTTTCCAGCAGGGCGTTCTGGCGAAACACGCGGTCTTCTGCCAACTTTAATTGGGAGACGAGGCGTTGCAATTGTGCTTGCAGCGGCCGGTCATTAACTTTGGCAAGTAATTGTCCTTTCTTGACGAAGCTGCCTTCTTCAAAATTTATCTCTATGATTTTGCCGGATGTCTCGAAAGAAAGGTCCACTTCCTCATCCGGCAGCAGGCTGCCGCTGATTTGTATTTCATCCTTCAGCAGTTGCGGTTTGATTATTTTTGCGTTTACGTTTAGAATTTTCTTACCGCTACGTTGACCGGTCATCACCTTGTCTGCAGCGGCTAATTCTTCATTCTCTTTAGGTAATTGGGAGTAGATTCCTCCTCCAATCAGTCCGGCACCAATCACGATAATGATGCCCCATTTAACTCTCTTATTCATGTTGTAGTATTAGTAGTAATAAAATCAGCCTTAGATTAGACTACGGGAAAAGAGAATAGTTTAAAAGATAAAGAGTTAAAAAGTGTAAGAATATGGATTGGAAAGGTGATAAAATGACAAATCAGTAAGCAGCCCGGTATTTTCCCTCCTCCTTGTCCTCCAGCATGTTCAGATAA
This sequence comes from Bacteroides uniformis, assembly GCF_025147485.1. Taxonomy (NCBI): domain Bacteria; kingdom Pseudomonadati; phylum Bacteroidota; class Bacteroidia; order Bacteroidales; family Bacteroidaceae; genus Bacteroides; species Bacteroides uniformis. Next base: position 1,905,504 of record NZ_CP102263.1, read on the forward strand.
GAAGCGTAACGGGATTCGCTGATATAGTGCTTCTCGACAGCCTCGCGTACAGCGCATCCGGGTTCGTGGCGGTGGGTACAGTTGCCGTAACGGCAGTCGGCAGATACCTTGAATATTTCCGGGAAGTAGTGGCCTATCTCTTCTTCTTCCATATCGAATGTTCCGAAACCTTTGATGCCCGGAGTGTCAATGATATATCCGTTGCCCGGAACCGGGAACATTTCTGAGAAGGTAGTGGTGTGCATACCTTTATTATGATAGGTGGATATCTCTCCGGTTTTAATCTCTATATCGGGCAGTATTGCCTTGATGAGTGTCGATTTCCCTACTCCGGAATGTCCGGAAAAGAGGGTTATGCGTCCTTTGAGTTCTTTCTCGATAGTGTCGATGCCTTCCCCTTTTCTGGCAGAAACCTTGAAACAAGGATAGCCGATGGTGGTGTAAAGGTTGATGAGACTGTCCAGATAGTGCAGTTCCTCTTCATTGTAGGCATCCACTTTGTTGAATATAATCTTGACGGGAACACGGTATGCCTCGGCAGAGGCGAGAAAACGGTCTATAAAGGTAGTGGAGGTCTCGGGATAGTTCACCGTCACTATGAGCATGCACTGGTCGAGGTTGGCAGCAAGAATGTGCGATTGCTTGGAAAGGTTGGAGGCGCGGCGGATGATGTAATTCTTCCGGTCCTCTATCTCGCTGATAAAGGCCGTACCTTCTTGGTTCAGTATGATGTTCACATAATCGCCTACAGCCACGGGATTAGTGCTTCGTATGCCTTTCAGCCGGAAGTTCCCTTTGATTTTACATTCAATCTCCCTTCCGTCGTCAGTCCGTACCAAGTACCAACTTCCGGTGTTTTTTATAACGAGTCCCCTCAAAATAATTGAAAGTTGAAAGTTGAAAGTTGAAAATGGAAGGTTGAAAGGCTTCTATACTTGGTATATCGGTTTATTTTCAACTTTCCATTTTCCGTTTTCAACTTAATTAAACGGTCATGATTTCTTTATCCTTTGCAGCCAGCATGTCATCAATCTGCTTGATGAACTTGTCGTGAATCTTCTGCAGCTTTTCTTCACCGCCTTTCTGGGCGTCTTCGGCCAGTCCGTCCTTTACGGATTTCTTCAAGGCGTCGATGGCATCACGGCGTGCATTACGTACACTTACCTTGGCAGTTTCTCCTTCTCCCTTACACTGTTTGGCAAGTTGTTTACGGCGTTCTTCCGTCAGTGGCGGGATGCCGATACGGATAATCTCACCATTGTTTTCGGGCATGATGCCGAGACTGGAGTCAATGATGGCCTTTTCAATGACGCGGAACATGCTCTTATCCCATGGCTTGATGGCAATGCTGCGTGCGTCCGGAGTGGTTACGGCTGCCACATTGTTGATAGGAACCATACTTCCATAAGAATCCACACGGATACCGTCCAGCAAACGGATATCGGCTTTTCCGGCGCGGATATGAGCCAGTGCCTCGTCCAGATACATGATGGCCATGTCCATACTTTCTTGCGCTTCGTCTAAGATGTCTTTTACGTCTCTCATATTATTTTCGTTTTGAAATAGCTTTGATTTGAAACTTTGCAAATATAATTATTAAATTGAAAATTGAGAATTAAGAATTAAATAACATTCATTTTTTATTCTCCATTTTCCATTCAATTGTGCACCAGTGTACCGATTTCTTCTCCTTGCATCACTTTTTTCAGATTACCCACTGTGTCCATGTCAAAAACGATGATGGGCAGGTTATTCTCTTTGCACATGCAGGTGGCAGTGAGGTCCATCACTTTCAGACCGCGCTTCAGCACTTCGTCGTAGGTGATGTCGTGGAACTTCGTGGCTGTCGGGTCCTTCTCCGGGTCGGCGGTGTAGATGCCGTCCACACGGGTACCTTTCAGCATGACATCCGCCTCAATCTCGATGCCGCGCAGACTGGAACCGGTATCGGTAGTGAAGAACGGATTGCCTGTACCGGCGGACATGATGACTACTTCGCCTGCTTCCATACATTCGATGGCACGCCATTTATTGTAGAATTCACCGATGGGTTCCATACGTACGGCAGTCAGCACGCGGACCTTCACGCCGGCAGCTACCAGAGCCGAACTGAGTGCAAGGCTGTTGATGACGGTTGCCAGCATTCCCATCTGGTCGCCTTTCACACGGTCGAACCCTTTGTTGGCACCGCTCAATCCGCGGAAAATGTTTCCACCGCCTATCACGATGCCTATTTGTACTCCCAATTCGTGGATTTCTTTGATTTGAGCTGCGTACTCGGCAAGGCGTTTCTCGTCGATGCCGTATTGCTTTTCACCCATCAGGCTCTCGCCGCTGAGTTTCAATAAGATTCTTTTATAGGTTGCCATAATATATAGTTTTGTTATATTGCTTTGCAGCAAAGATAAAGAATTAAACTGAAAAGTGCAGCAGAATGTGGTAGGATAGTTGCCTAACGCACAGTCTTTAGGAACTCGTCCATGCTGTGATATAGCGGAACGCCATAGCGGTTGCAAGTAATCCGCACATTGTCGTAGCGGTAGAAACCGGGTTCACAGATAACGTGCAATTTGCCCGAACGCATGTGCAGCCCCATCTCCAGCAGGGTGATGGGGGACTTGCTGCTTGCCAGGATATTCATGATTATCAGGTCGGCTTTTTCCAGATGTTCCAGTTCCCAGTTCACTTGATGTTCAAAGTCGGACATTTCGCCGCTGAGTCCCTTGTCCCTTCGGGGATTGTATAGGATGTATTTACCTTGGGGGCGTGCGCGGAACCAGTCGCAGGTTGCCTTTTGCCAGTCTATGCTTTTGCCCATGTCGATGGTGCCTGCCAGGAAAATTCTGGTGTATTCGGCTTCGTTCACTTCGGCTTTGCCTTCATCCGGGTGGAGTACTATAACCTCGGACTGAGCCTGCAGCCCGATAGGAAACAACAGCAGTAAAAGCAGGTAGAGACTTTTCTTCATGGTTGGTGATGGTTTTATAGGATTAGTTTCTTTTCTTGCTTCTTATCGGGAGTCTTGGGAACAGTTTCCTGAAACGGACCAGTTGGCTTGTAATATTGCCTCCTGCGATGACGAACGTTACGGCTACGATAATCATCACCAGTCCGAAGCTTTCTCTGACTGTCAGGCTTTCTCCAAAGACGGCTATTCCGAAGAAGATGGCTGTCACGGGCTCCAATGCGCCGAGAATGGCGGTCGGGGTGGAGCCGATATATTGGATGGCACCGGTAGTGCAGAGGAAGGATATGGCGGTGGGGAAGACAGCCAATGCAAGCAGATTGGCCCACAGATACCACTGGTCCGGTGTGTTCAGTACGCCGGAATAGAGCAGGCGTGCCACAAAAAGCGATAGGCCGAAGAGAAGGACATAGAAGGTGACTTTAAGCGTAGCCACATTTTTCAACGATGTCTGGTTGATGCCCACGATGTATATGGCATAGGAAAGGGAAGACGCGAAAACCAGCAGTGTCCCTATCAGGCTCAGTGTGCTGCCGTCCTCGCTCTTGTAGAGCAGTCCGATACCTCCCAGTGCAAGCAGCATGCAGACGATGGTTTGCAGTGCCAGCTTCTCTTTGAAAACCATGGCCATAATAAGCGCCACCATGATGGGATAGACGAACAGCAGTGTAGACGCTATGCCGGCGGCCATGTAGTTATAGCTCAGGAAAAGCGTCAGTGAGGAGAGGGCCACGAGCAATCCCATGATGATGAGCGGAAATGTTTCTTTCCGCTGTATCTTGAATGACCGCCCTCTCGCCTTTATCATAATGCCCAGCAACGGGATGGCGAAGAGGTATCTGAAAAAAAGTACCGAGTCCGGGTCCATGCCGGCCTTGTACAACGGGAGGGCAAACAGTGGATTCATGCCGTAGGAGGCTGCGGCGATGGAACCTAAAATATATCCTTTGGCTTTTGCGTTCATATCTTTATCTGTAAATTAGCGCGCAAAGGTAGATATTTACTTTGATTTCCTCCTTCTTTTCTGTATGAAAACCGTATGAATTCTACACTTATGCCTTCAGTGTGTAGTCGCCGGCTTCTTTCGTCACTACTTTCTGCAGTTCTTCGAGCGTCTTTTCACCGTCCGAAAACTCTACGGTGGCTACCGGAGGGTTCAGGGTTACGGTGGCGTGTATGCCTTCCATACTGTTCAATGCTTTCTCTACATGCATGCGGCAATGGTTGCACATCATGCCTTCTACTTTGAATTCTTTCTTCATGATTGTTTCTGTTGGCGGTTCAACTTCTTTGTTTTCTTCTCCTTCATGTATTCTTTTCCGTTTCAGCAGCAGGCTGTTGCTCACCACACTGACACTGCTGAATGCCATGGCCGCACCGGCTATCATCGGATTCAGCAGGAAGCCGTTGATGGGATAGAGTATTCCGGCCGCAATGGGTACACCTATTATATTATATATAAATGCCCAGAAGAGATTCTGCCGGATGGTCCGGACGGTGAGACGCGACAGACAGAGAGCTTCCGGTATCTTGGTCAGGTCGGAAGAGATGATGGTCATTTTGGCTACATCCATGGCGATGTCGCTGCCTCCACCCATGGCGATGCTTAAGTCGGCTTGGGCAAGGGCGGCGCTGTCGTTGATGCCGTCGCCCACCATGGCAACCTTCCGGCCTTCTGCCTGCAACCGGCTGACGAAGGCAGCCTTGTCCTGCGGCAATACACTGGCCTGGTAGTGGGCGATGCCTGCTTTGCGGGCAATCTCACGGGCGGTGGCCTCATTGTCTCCGGTCAGCATGTGGACTTCGATGCCGGCGGCGTGCAGCTCGCTGACGGCACGGATGGAAGTTTCCTTTATCCGGTCTGTAATTCCGGCTATTGCCAGCACGTTTTCTTCATCGGCAAACCAGATGACGGTCTGTGCTTCCGATGTCAGTCGGGTTGCCTCTTCCTGCAGGGAGGGGGGGATGGCGATATGGTTTTCTTCCAGCAGTTTCCGGTTCCCGGCGAGGTAGGTCCGGCCTTGTGCCCGTCCTTTCACGCCTTTTCCGGTGATGCTTTCAAAGTCTTGAATGTCTATGGAGGCCGACTCCTTGAGGTGGTTCACCACGGCTTCTGCCAACGGATGTTCCGAGAGCTTCTCCAGACTATAGAAAATGTCCGACAGCGCATTGCCTGCAGTGGCGCCAGTACCGGGCGTCATTGCCTGCGTATTCCATATCAGCTTGCTGACTACCGGTTTTCCTTCAGTCACCGTTCCGGTCTTGTCGAGTACCACGGTGTCTATCTTCTTGGCAATCTCCAGGCTTTCGGCATCTTTTATCAGAATGCCCCTTTCGGCGCCCTTGCCGATGCCTACCATGATGGCGGTAGGAGTAGCCAGTCCCAGTGCACACGGGCAGGCGATGATGACCACCGTGACAAATGCCAGCAATCCGTGGGTGAATCCGCCGGTTCCGTCCAGTAGCATCCATGCGATGAAGGCAAGCACTGCGATGCCTATAATGGTAGGCACGAATATCCCGGCTATCTTGTCCACCAGCTGCTGCACCGGTGCCTTGCTTCCTTGCGCGTCCTGCACCATGTGTATAATCTTCGCCAGCAGTGTATCCGTGCCGATTTTCTCTGCCCGGAAGCGGAAACTTCCCTTCTGATTGATGGTACCTGCAAAGACCTTGGCGTCTTTGTGCTTGGATACTGCTACCGGTTCGCCGCTCAGCATACTTTCGTCTACGTAGGAGCTACCTTCCGTCACGATGCCATCCACGGCAATCCGTTCTCCGGGCTTCACCAGGACGATGTCTCCGGGGCGAATCTGCTCGATAGGGATAACGCGCTCAAAGGAAGAGTGAGGGACAGCGTGTCCTTCATCCACAATGATGGTCACAGTCTTGGGTTGGAGCCCCATCAGTTTCTTGATGGCGGTTGAGGTGTTTCCTTTCGCTTTTTCTTCCAGCAGGCGGCCCAGCAGGATAAAGGCTATGATGACACTTGCCGCCTCAAAATATACATGCGGATGGATGCCTCTGGATAGCCAGAAGTCCGGAAATAGCATGTTGAACAGGCTGAACAGATAGGCGGTCCCCGTACTGATGGCTACCAGTGTGTCCATATTGGCGCTGCCATGCTGCAATTGTTTCCAGGCGCTGGTGAAGAATCCCCGCCCCAGCCAGAATACGACGGGAGTGGACAACGCCCACATGATGGGATTGGCATGGGGCATATCCATGAAGAACATGCCTATGATGACAACGGGCATAGACAAGATGATGGCCCAGGTTGTGCGGAATTTCAATGCGCTGAATTTCTTGTTGTGGGCCTCTTCCGCCTCTTCGAGCGTGTTGCCGTCCTGGTTTATCAACAAGTCATATCCGGCCGCCTGCACAGCCTGCTGCAAAGTCTCGGAAGAACAGCTCGTAGGGTCATATTCCACGGTTGCCGTTGCCGAAGCGTAGTTTACGACCGCTTTCTTGACACCTGACTGATGGTTCAGCGTCTTTTCTACCCGTGCGGAGCATGAGGCGCAACTCATTCCCAATACGGGAAATGTCTCTTGAACTATATTCTTTTCTGCCATAACAATTTTGTATAAGTCATTACTCTTGCTATGAGTGACTTGGTTCCAAATGCAAATACCGTCAGTCTCATTCCGAGATACCGTTGGTTTCACTACTTGAAACCGTCGGTTTCTCGCATTGAAACCGATGGTGCCAAAAGTTGAAACTTGTTTGGCACCGTATACTGGCTACCTGACGCCTTGTTCTGGAGGGTGGAATCCATATTTTATATCAGTCATAGCGATACAAAGATAATGCTTTTTCCCTTGAAATTGTTCATAGCCTACCCCTCACGCCAAGCAGGTTCCTTCTTGCTGGGAAATGCCCGTCGGATGACTTCCCGGCTCAAGCCTGTCTGCACCACTCCCCGCATCAGCAGGTAAGTGAGGAAGGCAAGCCATAGAGCATGGTTTGCCAGGACGGGATGCAGCCCATAATATAAGATAAAAAAGCTGACAGCTGCCGCTGCCATGGAGAGGAGCATTCCTCGCGTGGCGGTGGCACCGATAAAGATGCCGTCCCAGATGAAGGCGGCTATCCCGACGGCGGGCACGGCAAGCGCCCAATAAAAATAGGTGTCGGCAACAGCTATCACTTCTTTGTCATCCGTCAATAGTCCGAGGAAGGCATTGCCTCCCAGCGCATAAACCAATGTAAAGAGAACCGCTATCACCGCTCCCCATCCGAAGAGGTGCCGGACGGTGTCTGTAAAGGCTTCCCGGTTGCGTGCGCCTATGTATCTGCCGCTTAAGGCTTCGCCAGCGTAGGCAAGGCCGTCCATTACATACGAGAATAAGGTGAAGAGCTGCATCAGCAGCGTGTTGACCGCCAGAATAATCTCTCCCTGCGAAGCTCCCGCCGAAGTGAAGAACAACGTGACTGCCACCAGGCAAAGGGTACGCAGAAAAATGTCCCTATTCACTTGGAAGAACCGGAACATCGCCCCTTTCTCCCAGATACCTGCCCCTTCTCCCCCTTTAATTTTTAATTTATAATTTTTAATTTCCCAGAATCTTTTCAGCCTGCCGTAGTTGTGCATCCAAAGGACAATGCCCATCAGGAAGCCAGCATACTGGGCAATCAACGTCCCCAAAGCTACTCCTTCTACTTTCATCCCACACAGATAAACCAGTCCGAGGCTGGCAATGATATTGACCACATTCTGTGTGATGGCTATATACATGGGGATACGCGAATTCTGCATGCCGATGAACCATCCCGTCAGTCCGTATAGCCCCAGCATGGCAGGGGCACCCCAGATGCAGATATGGAAATAAAGCGTTGCCATCTCTCTGACTTCGTCCGTAGGATGGATGAGAAGGAAGGCTCCCTGCCTGATAGGCGTTTGCAGCAGGATGAGGCAGAACGCGACTGCCAGGCCTATGCTCACGGAACGCAACAGCAGGCGGACCACCTCCGGTAAATCCCGCTTGCCGAATGCTTGCGAGGTCATTCCGCTGGTACCCATCCTCAGAAAACCGAATATCCAGTAGATAATGTTGAACAGCATGCCACCTACGGCAATGGCGCCTATGTAGGCGGGCGAACCCAGATGGCCGACGATGGCTACATCAATCAGGCCGAGCAGCGGCACGGTGATGTTCGATACGATGGAAGGTAAGGCTATTTGCAGTATTTGTCTGTCTCTGGGCTTCATTTATATTATTTAATTCATTAAGGTCGGCAAAGTTAACTATTTTTCTACTTTCAACTATTGATGGTTACCGTAAAAATGCGTAGTTTTGTAGGTAGATTTCTATGAGACTGATTGGGCTGTTAAACTATATATATACACTAAAAATGAAAACCTTAACGTTGCTTTTCTCCTTGTTCTTGATGTGTCCGCTGTCTGTCTGGGGACAGTCGGCAGATGAGTTGCTTTCGAAAGTGTCCGATGCACTTTCCGAGGGTAAAGATGACTATGCGGTGAGTTTGTTTCGCCAGGCGGCAAATGCCGGTGAGGATAGGACGGAAATGTTCTACTGGACCAATGTGGACAAGAGCAGTGAGGTGGCTCCTCGTCTTGCGGATGTGCTGGCTGTGCACTACAAGGAAATGCGGAATTACGATAAAGCCTACCTCTTCTATAAGGAGTTCTTGCAGCGTCATCCCGAAGACGTACCTGCACTTGTCTCTTGTGCTGAAATGGAGATGATGCGGGGAAAGGAGAAAGATGCCTTAAAAACCTATGAAAAGGTATTGATGCTGGATGCCGACAATCTCCAAGCCAATATCTTCTTGGGGAATTATTATTATCTCCAAGCCGAGAAGGATAAGAAGAAGCTCGAAGAAGACTATAAAAAGATAACTTCCCCCACAAGGATGCAGTATGCACGCTATCGCAACGGATTGTCAGACGTGTTCACCAATAGCTACGGCAAGGCTAAGGCATACCTGCAACGCGTGCTTCAGGTATTCCCCTCCATGGAAGCAGGCAATACGCTGGAAAAGATAAAGAAGATGGAGCTGGAGCTGAAATAGCTGTCCGCATTCCGACTAATAGGAAGGGGCTGTTTGTCTCTTATTTCTCTCCGGTCTCTTTTAATCTCTTCAGATATTCCGAAGGTATGTAGCCGAATTCTTCCTTGAAGCATTGCCGGAAGTAGAACAGATTGTTTATACCTACCTTGAATGCTATTTCCGAAATGTTGTATTTGCCTTCCAGCAGGTATTGCTCGGCGTGTTTCATCCTTATCTTGCGGACATATTCGTTGGTGGAAAGTCCGGTAAGCGCTTTCATCTTGCGGTAGAGGGTGGAATTGCTCATGCACATTTTATCCGAAAGATAGCTGATGTCTATTTTGTCTGAAGAAAGCCGTTCCTCTATCAGCTGGTTTATCTTGTGGATAAACTCGTTGTCCAGCTTGTTGAGCGATTCTGTAATGACAGCCGCTTTATTGCTTATGGCGGCATTGGCGCTGAAATGGTTTGCCAGGTTGCGCCGCGACTGGAGCAGGTTTTCTATACGGCTATGCAGCAGGCTGGCGCTGAACGGTTTGGTGAGGTAGGAGTCGGCACCTACCTGGTAGCCTTCCTCTTTGTCGCGCAGCGAGTCTTTGGCTGTCAGCAGTATAATGGGTATGTGGCTGGTGCGCACGTCTTTTTTCAGCTCACGGCACATCTCGTTTCCGTCCATTACCGGCATCATAATGTCACTGACGATGATGTCAGGTATTTCTTTCAGGGCGCTTTCCTTGCCCAGCTTTCCGTTGGCGGCAGTCTTTACTTCAAAGTGGTCGGAGAAGGATTCGGCTATATAGTCGCAGATGTCCGGATTGTCTTCCACTACCAGCAATATGGGTTTGTCGCTGGATGAAACTTGATTTACTTGTGCCTCTTCTATATGCTGGACGTTGCTTTCCTTTTCCTGCGAATCGGCATGCAGTGCCTGCGGGTAACTGTTGTCGGTAAGCAGGCTGACGTAGAAGGTACTACCTTGATTGGGAGCACTCTCTACGCGGATTTCCCCTTCGTGTAGGGCTACGAGGTTTTTCACCAGAGAAAGTCCGATACCGGTACCCGAAGCCTGGTGTTTGCCGCCTTCCTGGTAATAACGGTCGAATATGTGGGGTAGTGCCTCCGGCTTGATACCGTATCCCGTGTCGCTGACCCGGATTTCCGTATAGTTCACTTCGGCACGTTCCACCTGTCGGATACCGATGCTGATGCTACCCTTTTCCGTGTACTTTAGGGCATTGGATATCAGATTGTCCAGGATGGTCTGGATAATTTCCTTGTCGAAGTATATAGGCATATGCTCTTTCTCCACCACCAGCCGGATATCGACGGCTGGCTTCCGGTTCAGTTCCTTGTACTTCAGGCCTATCTCGCGGATAAGGGGTACGAGGTTGTCCCGGCTCACGCAGAGTTTCTTGTTCTGGGTCTCGGTCTTTCTGAACTCCAATATCTGGTTGATGAGGTTCAGTAGCCGGATGGCACTTTGGTGAATGACGGATATCTTCTGTGCGTCTTTGGTGGATAGTGTATCACTTTTCTGTATGTCTTCCAGCGGACCCAGTATCAGCGTAAGCGGGGTGCGCAGTTCATGGGTGATGTTGGTGTAGAAGCGCAGGCGTTCGTTGTTCAGTTCCTGCTCGTGTTCGTGGCTCTGCTTCTCCAGTTGGTACAGTGCTTCAGCATCCAGTCTTTTCTTGTAGGCATAGAGTATAGAGAAAAGGATGATAAGGGACAGCAGGATATAGAATGACTTTGCCCACCAAGTAAGCCAAAGGGGTGGGGCGATGCGGATGTTCAATGAGGTGGTTGCGTCCGACCATGCTTGGTTGCGCATGCGCGTTTTCACTTGGAACTGGTATTTCCCGGGAGGAAGATTACGAAAGGTGACATTATTGGGGTCTGTAAGCGTATACCAGGAGTTCTCGAGTCCTTTCAGCATATAGGCATATTCCACTTGGTTGACCAGGGCATAGTTCTGGATGTTGAACCGGATACTGAAACTATTCTGTGTATATTTCAGTTGCACGTTCTTCTGTCCGTTTAAGGCAATGGTGCTCTGTCCGTTTTCCGGTTTGTTCAGCGGGTCGGTAATTTCAATGTTGGTGATGAATGCGGGTGGTGATTTGCGTTCCTGCAATACAACTTCCGGGAGAAAATGTCTTTACTGTCCACAAGACAGCTGATACCTTTGTTGGTGCTCACCCAAATATTTCCTGCCTTGTCCTCACCGATGGCTTGTATGTGGGTGTTAGCCAGTCCGCTTTCACGTTGGTATACTTTGTAGTTTCTGTCTGTCAGGGAGGGGAAGCATACCAAACCTTCACCCGTGGCCACCCACAACCGCTTTCTGCTGTCTTCGTAGAGAGCATTGATGGTATTGGAGGGGAATTTGGCCAGGACGTTGAAGAGCTGGATGCTTTGGAGTTGAGGGTCATAGAGGCCCAGGCCTCCTCCGAAGAATCCTACCCATACTTGGTCTTCGGAATCCTTCAGCACACAGCGGGCCAGATTGTTCTCCAGATTGTAGTGTGCCTTGATTGTCTTGCTGTCACAATCTATAAGATAGACGCCTTCGCTGGTTCCGACCCAAATGTTTCCCTGCTTGTCTTCATGAAAGGAACGTACGTCAGTGCGTGACTTGTCTTCGGAGAAAATCTGCCGGAAGCTTTGGCTCTTGGGGTTGTAGTAGGCTATTCCTCCATAAAAAAGTCCGAACCATAATCCTCCCTTCGAGTCGCACAAGGCTGCCTGCACCGTATTGCTTCTGAATTTCTTGTTGTCAGCATTGTATATGGCTATTCGTCTTCCCTTGTTGAATACGTTGATTCCTCCTCCATCGGTTCCTATCCAGAGGTTACCGGCTTTGTCCATACAGACACCGGAGGCTATTTTACTGTTCAGGCTGTTGTTGGTGGATGGAAAAGGAGAATATTTATAAGTGCTGAAGAGTGACGGCTCGCGTTTTATGAAGTTGATGCCGCCTCCCCAGGAACCTGCCCATACATTACCGAAGGAATCTTGGAGCAGGCAACGGATACTGGAGTTGGACAAGCCGTATTCATCGTCTCCCTCCCGGATAGAAAGCGCATGAATCTGGTCCGACGAACGGAAAAGCTGTTGGGACAAATCCACTACGGCAATGCCGCCGAATTCCATGGCTATCCAAAGTCTGTTGTCATCCAGTTGGTGTATATCATATACACGGTGCGATATGCAGTTGGTTTTGTCGTCGAAGGGGATGAAACTTTCCGCTTCCGGGTTAAACAGTACCACTCCTCTATCGGTTCCTATCCATATGTTTCCGCTTTTGTCTTTGTAGACACATGTCACTTCGTTGCCGGGCAGGCTGTTGGGGTTTTGCGGCTCGTGTGTGAAGTTCTTGACTGTCTTGTCTTTTATGGAAAGTATACTGAATCCCCGGTCCACATGCCCGATATAGAGTAGTCCGTTACCACCGTCTATGGCAGACCAGATATGGTTGCTTGCAAAACCCGGTACGGTTTCGGTATTGTAATGGGTGAATTGCCCGGTTTGCTTGTCAAAATAGTCCACGCCTTTCCAATAGGTGCAAATCCATAGGTTACCGTCGGAGGCGGCAATGATTTTGGTAATGTCGTCCGTAACCAGGCTTTTAGGGTTGTTTTCGTTGTGTCTGTAAGTGATGAATGAATCGTTGGCATAATTGTATGCATTGATTCCGGCACGCTGGGTTCCTATCCATAAGATGGAGTCGACGGGATCGTCCAGCAGACAGTTCAGTTCGTTGCCGGTGATGCTTTGCTTGCCGGTTGTTTCTTCTTTATAATAGGTAAGGAAGCGTATTCCGTCGAATTTATTTAAACCCTCTTCTGTGGCAAACCATAGAGAGCCCCGTTTGTCTTGGGCTATGCTTACCACATGGTTGTTGGACAGCCCTTCACGGATACTCAGATGTTTTATGGTATATGGCTGCGCGGATAGCAGGAATGGCAGGCATAGGAAAATGGAAAGTAGAATCTTCTTCATAACGGGTCGTTTTTCATTGCATGAGTCAAAAGTACAAATAAAATCTTTAGATGATGTGCACAAATCGTGCATTGACAGATTTATATGCCTTCTCTGCAAGATTTATACAGCTGTTGAATCGAAAATTGGCATATGTTTGCATTGCCGATTATTATAAATCGGAACAAAATGTACTTTTTTGTTTAACTTTAATAATAATATTTATGAAGAAGCATTTCTTTAACGCCACTTTCTGGGCGTTGTTATCGCTGGCTTTATGGACTACTGGATGTAGTGACGATGACGGATACTCTGATGTAGACGGGCAGATTCCGACAATGACATTGGTGACGGATCATATTGAATCCGGTGCCGGCCATCGTTTTACCATTGAGGGTTCGTTGGCTGACCAGGATGGAATTGTATCCGTCAATCTGCAATGTGCCGATCTTTATCTGAACAAGACGATTGATTTGGTCGAAATCTATGGAGCTCCCCAAACGGAGTATGAGTTGAGCTATTCTTATGACCTCAAGCGTGATGAAATCGGTGAACGCTTCACCGTGAAAGTGACCGTAACAGATGCGGGCGGGCGTGAAGTGTCGCAGGATGTGTTGATAACGATGGATGGGGACTTTGAGAATCCTACATTTACAATTGCCCCTGGTAAGGAGGTTACCGTACTGATAAAGGATGAAACAAAGTTCAACCTGAATTTCACGGTGAAAGATGACCGCATACTGGATTATGTACTCATTGAGATTCCTGGGGTAGAAGGTTTTGAAAGCCGCCGTATAGAGGCTGGCGGGCAATCTACTTTGAGCTTTACGGAGAAGATTATTCTGCCTAATGAGGTGAAAAGTTACGATGTGACTTTGACGGCTGTGGATGCCAGAGGCAATCAGACAGTGACCAATAGTACCATCAGTGTATCTGAAATGCCTGACTTCCCCAAAATGTATCTGGCCGATGTGGCAACCGTAGAGGAATTGAACAGTGATATTTTCGGTGTACCGATGGTGATTAACCATACGGGCGAGTACCAATATCGTGCACGTTATTATAATAAAGCTGCCGGTACGGAAATTTTCTTCTTACCGCAAAAGACAGACTTTACTCCTATCTGTTTTGGCCTTGATCCGGAGGATAATACAAAATTGCCGGATGACCCGGAAACGGCTAAACCTATTGTCTTGGATGAGGCTGGTGTTTATTATGAAATAGACATCAATGTGAAAGAGTCTACTTATAGTATGCGCACGTACTCGGTGACAGAGGCTACAAATCCGATGAAATATGAATATGGAAAGCCTTGTTTTGACCGTTGGGAGAATGGGGAATCGTTCATTGATTTCTATATCGGTTGGGGAGGTTCTCCTCAGGATGCGGGAAATCAGTTGTTTGCCCAGGATAAAAATAATCCTCATCTTTTCTATTATCCGGAAAATGGAACTTGGACGCTGGAAGCCGGTGAAGAAATGAACTTCATCATATCCAATTATCATCCCGACGGATGGTGGGATCATGTGGAATGGCGGTGTGACGACTCTCAGAATGTAGAGAAGTTTGGTTACTTCAGTAAGAAAGGGGATGTGAATCCTAATTGGGAAGGCACCAATCAGCGTTGGGAAGACGGCTCGATGGTAGGTGACAACTGGATGAAGCCTACGGTTACGGTGACCGGCAACTACCGCTTTGAGTTTGACGCGCATTTGGGTCGCGGCAAGATTGTTCCTGCTAATTAAAAAGTAACATTAGATTTAAGATATGAAAAAGCAAATTCTATTATTATGTCTTGCGCTGATAAGCCTTTGCGGTTATGCGCAGCAGATAACGGTTAAGGGTGTGGTGACTTCGGCCACCGACCAGCAGCCGTTGATTGGAACTACAGTTCAAGTGAAAGGTACCGGTACGGGTACAATTACCGGTATCGACGGTGATTATACATTACCCAATGTAGACAAGAATGCAGTGTTGGTATTCTCTTCTATTGGTTTTGAGTCTCAGGAAATAGCTGTAGGTGGACGTACTACGATTAACGTGGTACTGAAGGAGGCTGCGGAATTACTGGATGAAGTGGTGGTTATCGGTTATGGTGCTGTGAAAAAGAGCGATTTGACCAGTTCTATTGCTACAGTAAAAGGCGATGAAATCACTGAAACCGTGACCGGTAATGCTATGGATGCTTTGCAGGGTAAGGTAAATGGTGTACAAGTCACCAGTGGTGGTGGCCCTGGAGCTACTCCGAAGGTGCTGATTCGTGGTGTAACTACCGTAAACGGTACGAATCCGTTGTATGTAGTGGATGGTATGCCGGTAGGTGACAATATCAACTTTCTGAATAGTAACGATATTGCTTCCATGGAAGTATTGAAAGATGCTTCGGCTGCCGCTATCTATGGTACACGTGCATCAAACGGTGTCATCCTGATTACTACAAAGAAAGGTAAAACTGGTAAAGCCCGCATCAATTGGAATTCTTCTGTTGGTTTCCAGACCGTGGCCAAACCTAATATTGCCGGTGCGGCTGAATATAAAGAAGTGTTCAATACCCGTTATACGAATGATGGCCTTTCTTCTATCTGGAACGATACGGGTGCTACGACCAATCCCGGTGGTACAGACTGGTGGGATACTGTAGTCAATAAAACAGCTTTGGTGCAGAACCATTCACTTAGTGTTGCCGGTGGCTCAGAACAGTTTGTTTATAACTTTAGCGTGGGCTATTATCGTAACAACTCACAGTTTGATGTAGGTTATTGGGATAAGATAAATATCCGTCTGAATACTGAATATACATTTAATAAGTATGTAAAATTGGGAGTTGATATTGCTCCACGTGTCGAATCATGGGATGATACCCCAAACCAGTTCTCGGCAGCCATGGCTATGGACCCGACAACTCCGGTATTCCGTCCGCAGGACCAATGGGAGGATAATGAGTACAACAACTATCAACGCTCTTACAACAACCAGGAGTGGAATCCCGCCGGTTCAATTGCCCGTAGCAATGCTCATTCTCGCGAGTTGGGTGCCATTCTGAATACCTATCTGCAGGTAACCCCGATAGAAAAGCTGACGTTGCGCACCCAGTTCGGTGCCAATGCACACTATCGCCGTTCTGATTCATTCGTTCCGAAGTTCAATATGGATCCGTTGGAGAAACAAGACTTGAACGAAATCACCCGCCGCAATCAGGAGTGGTTTGACTGGAACTGGACGAATACAGCCACTTACATGGACACTTTCGCTGAAAAGCACAACTTGAATGTAATGGCTGGCTTTACTGCCGAACGTTTTGCATGGTACAATACTCAGGCACGGCGTGATAATGTTCCCAATAATCTGGACCAGATGCAGGAAGTGAATGCCGGACAGCAGGGTACGGACGAGGCCAACGGTGAAACCACTTACAATACACTGGTTTCTTTCCTGGGCCGTGTCATGTACAACTACGATAACCGTTACTACATTTCGGCATCTCTCCGTGCCGACGGTTCCTCCCGTTTCCCGAAGGGCAGCAAGTATGCCCTCTTCCCGTCTGTTTCCGCTTCCTGGCGTGTCATCAGTGAGGCATTTATGCAGGACCAGGACATCTTCAGTGACCTGAAGTTTCGTGGAGGCTGGGGCCGTGTAGGTAATCAGAATATCAACAATAATGCTACCCTTACTTTGTTGAGCGAAACCCAATACTATTATGGCAATACGTTGGCAAATGGTTACTTCGTGTCTACAGTAGGTAACAACCAGTTGAAGTGGGAGACTGTGGAAGATTGGAACGTAGGCGTGGATATGTCATTCCTTGATTCACGTTTGGGTGTAACATTCGAATATTTCCAGAAAAAGTCCATTGACATGCTCTACCAGAAACAGAACATCCTCTCTTTGGGATATGATAACTGGAACAGCCAGATTTGGATGAACATCGGTAGTATGCAGGCCCGCGGTTGGGAAGTGGGACTTACCTGGCGCGATGAAATCGGCAAGGATTTCTCTTACGATCTTGGTCTGAACCTTTCTGCCGTGCGCAACAAGGCCATCAAGTTCTCGGGCGACGGTCCTATCAATGTCGGTGGATTCAATAGCGACCAGATTATCCGTAACGAAGATGGTGGTTTTATCTCCCGTTTCTACGGTTACGTGGCCGATGGCTTGTTCCAGAATTGGGAAGAGGTGTATGCGCACACTGACGAACACGGAACACTGATTCAGCCCAATGCAAAACCGGGAGACATCCGCTTCAAGGACCGGGACCATAACGGAGTGCTCGATGCCAATGACAAAGATTATATCGGTAATCCTTATCCTGATTTAATGATGGGTCTGAATATTGGTATGCGTTATAAGAACATTGATTTTGCAGCCAATTTCTATGGTACGTTCGGTAATGATATTTACAATGTCACCAAAGGACGGTACTCCGGTTCAGGCGGACAGAATGTTTGGGCAGGTACACTGGAGAAAGCATGGCATGGAGAGGGTACCGGCAATGATATTCCCCGTTTGTCGAGCAATGACTTGAACCTGAACTATAACCGTGTTTCCAGTTTCTATGTGGAAGATGGTTCCTACTTGCGTTGCAAGCTGTTACAGATAGGCTATACGCTTCCTAAGAAATGGGTTGGAGGTGCTGACTTGCGTCTTTCCTTCTCTGCACAGAATCCGTTTACCATTACCGGTTATTCGGGAATGGACCCCGAACGCCCGATGGTTGACGGTACTACCGACAGCTCTGGCAGTGCCATCAATACCGGTATTGACAACGTGGCTTATCCTAATCCGAGAACATTCTTGTTTGGCATTGACTTCAAATTTTAATTCTTGATTATCCATGAAACGAATATTTACAATAGTAGTTCTGATTGCTTCGCTGGTGTTTACCTCTTGCGAGGACTTCCTGACCGAAGACGTACGCGGGCAATTGAACGTGGACACTTATTATAAGTCCATAGAAGAGTGTGAATCCGCAGTCACGAGCTGTTATCAGGCCATGACATATGGAGGATGGTGGCAAATCAACACCGTGTGGTTACTTTCCGAAATGTGTGGAGATGATGCCTGGATGGGGAATACCTCTCAGTCTCAGAGTGATTATATCTCATTGGCACATTATCAGGGAAACGGTGCCAGCAATGGTCCTATCTCCAATTTTTGGCAGTACCGTTACAAAGGTATTTTACGTTGTAACATAGCCATAGATCGCATTGCGGCTCTCGAAACCCAAGAGACAGAAACCAGAGACCGTCTGGTGGCAGAAGCCCGTTTCCTGCGTGGCTACTATTACTTCGAACTGGTGAGAAATTTTGGCGGGGTGCCCTTGATGACCAGTTTCCAAATGCCGGAAGAAGTGGAGGGAACAGAACGTGCTACGGCAGAAGCCGTGTACAAATTCATAGAGGATGACCTGATGGCAGCTGCCGAAATACTGCCGCAACGCAGTACTGCGCAAGTAGGGCATGCTACCCGTGGCGCCGCTTTAGGATTATTGGGTAAAGTGTACCTCTATCAGGAGAAATGGCAGGCTGCCCATGATGTGTTGAAGACTGTGATAGATGAAGGCGAATACCAATTGCTTCCCGATTTCGGGCAGGTATGGAATGTCGACTATGACAACAGTGCGGAGAGCCTTCTGGAAATCCAGTATGAATATCATCCCACTTTGGGCTTAGGAGGGGCGCTTGCTACGGTAACCGGTGCCCGTAATGGTCCTGGTGATGGTTGGAGCTGGTGTCAGCCTACGGCAAATTTGGAGCAAGCTTATATTGAGGCCGGTGATACGGAACGTTTGAAATGGACAATAATCAAGTCGGGCTGTACAGAAATTGCCGGCGAAGACCAATTCGAAGATTTCATTGACGCAAGCAAAGCGTTGAATAAGTATCAGGAATATCTTGATAAATATGGTTGGGACCCCAATTGCTATATTATCAATCCCGCTGACCATAAGTCTGCGCGTATCATCCGCAAGTATTTCCTGCCGATGAAATATCGTGCTCAAGGCGATGCAACGGCTTACGCCACGGACAAGAGTCCTTTGAATCACCGTATTCTGCGTTATGCCGATGTCCTTTTAATGTATGCTGAGGCTTGCAATGAACTGGGTGATGACGCTTCTGCCCGTGATGCTCTCAATCAGGTGCGCAGACGTGCCAAGTTGGATGACGTTACGGCAAGTGGAAAGGCATTGCAAAGTGCCATTCGCCTGGAGCGCCGTTTGGAATTGGCTTTCGAGCAGAACCGTCTGTATGATATCCGCCGCTGGACTGATACAAATGGTAAAAAGGTGATTAGCAATATCCTGGGACCGAACGGTTCCTTTGTGAAGTGGAACACTGAAGAGGCTACCCGTGACGCTCTTGAGTGGGAAAATCAAGGTGAAGCAAGTGACAAAGGCATCACTTTCAATGAAAACCGCGACATGGTGTTCCCCATTCCTTTGTACGAAATCACGATGTCCAACGGTTCCATTACCCAGAACCCGGGTTGGAATTAAACACATTCTGATGAAAACAGATTGTTGCAGGAACTGATTATTCAATAGGTCTTTATATTCTGTCGCGGATAGTTTGCAATGGATTATCCGCGGCAGTTTTTTTAATCCGAAACAATATCATGAATTTGAGACACATTTTTATTCTTCCGGCACTGCTTGCTGCAATGGCTTGCAGCGACGATTCTCCCGTTACGCCGGATACTCCAGACACTCCTGAGGGTCCGGACATTACAAACAGCGTAGAGAAACTGGTGAGCATCGATGCCGGACAGACTTTCCAGACAATAGCCGGCTTTGGCGCTTCGGACTGTTGGTCGCCTGCCTTTGTGGGCAAGTCATGGACTTCGCACCGTGCGGGGATTACGGAACTGCTTTTTTCTTCAGAGATTGTGGGCGGCAAGCCGAAAGGAATCGGCCTTTCCCAATGGCGGGTGAATCTTGGTGGCGGCAGTGCCGCGCAAGGTGAAGCCAGCGGCATCGAGGATAAATCCCGTCGTGCGGAATCCTATCTTACGGATGACTTGACGTACGACTGGACCCGTTGCGAGGGACAACGTTACTTCATGGACCGTGCCAAGGAGCTGGGATGTAACAATTTCGTTCTTTTCAGCAATACACCTCCCGTGCAGTACACCTATAATGGAAAAGGATTTTCCGCCAGAGGGGGACTTTCCAATCTGAAACCGGAGCATTATGGTGACTTTGCAGGATATATGGCCGATGTAGCGGCCCGTTATACCGGTGAAGGCTATCACATAAGCCATATCTCGCCCGTCAACGAGCCGCAGTACAACTGGGACAGCGGTCAGGAGGGCAGTGGCTGGACCAATGACGAAGTGGCTGCACTGGCACGCGAGTTGGATATGTCGTTGGATGACCGGGGGCTTTCCACAGACATTCTCTTGGGCGAATCCGGTGATTGGGAGTATCTGTATAAAGTGAAAGGCGATGCCAACCGCAGTAATATATTCTCAGCTTTCTTTACACCCGGCTCTTCCGCCTACGTGGGTGACTTGGCACACGTGAAGAATCTCATTTGCGGACACAGCTATTGGACTGACGGCACATGGGACGGTATGCGCAACGTGCGCAAGCAAGTGGCCCAGGCTGCCGGTCAGTATAATCTGGATGTTTGGCAGAGTGAATGGAGTATGCTGGGCGATAATTACAGCAGTTCCGAATTCGTGGGCTACGAGCAGGCTTCTGAGATGGATATCGCTTTCTACATGTCGAAGGTCATCCACAATGACCTCACTGTGGCTGGGGTGTCTTCCTGGAGTTACTGGACATCGATGGATGTTTCCCGTTGGGGGCATAAGAACCGTTTTCTCTTGATTTCGCTGGTACCTGCCGGTGGCGAGTATGGTGATATAGAGCAGGAGGGAAGCTATCAGGCTACTGCCACTCTTTGGGTACTGGGCAATTACAGCCGCTTTATCCGTCCGGGATACCGCCGTATTGCCCTCGACTTGAACGAATCGCGTACTTTTTTCGGTTCCGCCTGGCTTTCTCCCGAGGGGGATAAGGTAGTGGCCGTCTATACAAACATGTCTGATAAGGCGGTTCGCTTAGGTGAAACGCATGTGGGATGGAGCAATGAAGCGAAGTCAATAGCTACTTATACAACTACCGGTAGCAAGAATCTGGTGGAAGGAACGGTGGCGGCAGGCAAGCAGGTGATTCTGGAAGCCAAGAGTGTGACAACCGTGGTGTATAGCCTGAAGTAAGGAATTAGTTTAACTTCAAAGAAAATCTATATGAAAATGTATTTTAAGAATAACAGGACTGCTCTTATCTTTTTGCTGGCAATGCTGGTCGTTGCTCCGATAAAGGCGCAGGTGGCATTTGGCGATGCCGCAAAATTCAATGACGGATGGCTGTTCCGGCTGACGGACGACTCGGCTATTGTCCGGACTGACTATGACGACAGCGAATGGCGGAAGCTTTCTTTGCCACACGATTGGTCCATAGAGGGGCAATTGTCGCCCACACTGGCCAGTTGCACCGGGTACCTGCCGGGTGGGATAGGCTGGTATCGCAAACACTTCAGGGTTGAAGACAACGCAACACGTCATTATATCTATTTCGAAGGGGTATATAACCGGAGCGAGGTTTACCTGAACGGGCATCTGCTTGGCAGGCGCCCCAACGGCTATGTATCGTTTCTTTACGACATGACCCCTTACCTGAAGGAAGGCGACAATGTGCTGGCTGTCCGTGTAGACCATAGCCGTTATGCCGATTCACGTTGGTATACGGGGTCGGGCATCTATCGCGATGTATGGCTGGTGGCTGCTCCCGATACACATATTGCGCAATGGGGTGTGGGCTGGCATGCCGCTTCGCTGACAGACAAGCAAGCCGTCGTTGCGGTCGATGTAGAGGTGGAGAAGCACAAGGCAACTTCCGACAAACTGGAACTGAAGGCTTCACTGTACGATACTGCCGGAAAGAAGGTGGCACAACGCCGTGTGCGTGTTGCCGATGGAAAAGAGGGCATTGCCAAGCAAAGTCTTGACTTGAAAGTGTCCAAACCCCATCGTTGGAATCTGGATAATCCGTATCTGTATACATTGAAAACCGAATTGCTTGCCAATGGCAAACGCATTGACGGCAGTGAGACCAAAGTGGGACTGCGTACGCTGGAATTTGATGCCAACAAAGGTTTTGCCCTCAACGGCAACTGGATGAAGGTAAAAGGTGTATGCCTGCATCATGATGCAGGAGTGCTGGGTGCAGTAGTGCCGCCGGAGGTATGGGAACGCCGCCTGAATAACTTGAAAGGGATTGGCGTAAATGCCATCCGCATGAGCCATAACCCACAAGCCCCCGTTCTTTATGAACTGTGTGACCGCCTGGGATTTCTTGTAATGGATGAAGTCTCTGACGAATGGGAGTTTCCGAAACGCAAATGGGTACAAGGCTGGAATGTGGGTACTCCGAGTTATGACGGTACTTTCGACTTCTTCGAGGAGTGGATAGAACGGGACGTAACCGATATGGTACGTCGTGACCGCAATCATACCTGTATTTTCTTGTGGAGTATCGGCAATGAAGTGGATTATCCGAACGACCCTTATTCGCATCCCGTTCTTGATGGAGCTAAAATCAACCAGCCTATGTTCGGGGGCTATAAGCCGGATGCTCCCGATGCCATGCGCATCGGAACCATAGCAAAGCGTCTGGCTGCCTGTGTACGTGCCGTGGACACTTCCCGTCCCGTGACCGGAGCTTTGGCGGGTGTCGTGATGTCGAACGAGACGGAGTATCCCGATGCTGTGGATGTGGTGGGGTATAACTATACGGAAAACCGCTACGACCAAGACCATGCCACTTATCCGGACCGCATTATCTATGGAAGCGAGACGGGTTCGGGGCTTGATGCCTGGTATGCCGTCCGCGACAAGGATTTCATCTTCGGGCAGTTCATCTGGACCGGTACGGATTATCTGGGTGAATCGGGCAGATGGCCGTCCCGCGGTTTGTACACGGGTTTGCTCGATTTCGGAAGTTTCCCCAAGCCACGCGGACATTTCCGGGCTTCGTTGTGGTGCGAGAATCCGGTCACGTATGCAGGAACATATCCGGTATATGCCCATCCCAAGCATCCCGAGCATGTATTCCTTTCGCCTGATGCATGGGACATCTGGAACTATGACGAGGGGCAGAACATACGTGTGGTGTGTTATACCAATGCTCCGCAGGCGCGTTTGCTGCTCAACGGCAGGGTGGTAGGCGAGATGAAACCTTATGATGAAAAGACCGGCATCATCTACTGGGATATTCCTTTCCGGGCTGGTGAGCTTCGTACTGAGGGCTGCGATAAGGAAGGAAATGCCTTGTCGAGCTATTCCATCCGGACATCCGGACGTCCTTATGCCATCCGTGCCACGGCGGATCGCACTATTTTGTCCGGCGACCGCGCCACTGCGCACATCACCGTAGAGGTGGTTGACGAAGAAGGTACTGTTGTGAAACTTGGCGACAATGAAATTACGTGTACAGTTGAAGGAGCGGCGCGTCTGCTTGGGCTCGAAGGCTCTGACAACAGTGACATGAGTGATTATACCGATAACCGTCACCGCGTATACCACGGGCGTTTGCTGGCCTATATACAGACTACCGGAGGAGAGGGACCGGTTAAAGTAAAGTTTGCTTCCCCCCTTCTGAAAGGAACTGAAGTAAAGTTTGAAGTAGGGCAGTAGTACACTACTATGGACTTATGTTTGTGCCATCGTATTGGCACAGTCGTGCCAGTACGATGGCAAGGCTGTGCCAGTATGGTGGCACAACTTTGCCAATGCGATGGCACGGGTTGTGCATTTCTTACAGAATGTATTGCACTTCCTTGAACAGATATTCCCGTTCACTTCCTCCTTCATCCTCCAGCACGAACCGTCCGTCTTGCTCTATACGCAGCAACCGGGCAAGGAACTTGCCGTTGGTATCTTCATAAGGGTGCAATCCCCGGCGACGGAAAAGGGAGCGGGCATACCGTGTGGATATCTCGTCGGAGTAGACGGCGAAGTCCTCCATTTGGAGGCTGTTGTAGTAGATTTGTACACGTCTTAGGATATGGGCAAGGATTTCATAACGGTCGTGCTCCTTTCCGGTGATTTGTTTCAGTGAGACGGGGTTGGGAGCATCACTGTTGAAGACTTCCTGGTTGATGTTGATACCGATTCCGGCAATGCTGCGCCTGATATGATGTCCGGAAAGGTCGTTCTCTATCAGTATGCCGCAGATTTTCTTGTCTTTCCAATAAATGTCGTTCGGCCATTTGATGGTGATTTCATCAGACCATCTGCTCAGCTCTTCCTTAATGGCGAGGGAAACGATTTGTGAAAGGATGAACTGCCGGCGGGCTTCCAGAAAAGAAGGGTAGAGTACAAAGCTGAAAAGCAGGTTCTTGCCTTCTTCAGCTTCCCAGGTGTTGCCGCGCTGGCCTTTACCGGCAGTTTGGAACTCGGCAGTCACGGTTGTTAGTTCGGCAACGGATTCTTGCAACTGGTTGCAAAGCTGGCTGAGGTATTGGTTGGTCGATGCCGTCTCGTCCAATGCCACCAGCGGGAACGGGAATGTGTCAGGGCAGGGCTTCATATTCGGTACGCATTTTTTTGGTGAACTTCTTCAATACTTCTTCCACGGAGTGGTCTATCAGTTGCTTCAACAGTTTGTCGTCGACGTCACCGTCAAGGAACACCTGGTTCCAGTACTTTTTGTTGAAGTGATAGGCACCTTCGATGGCAACATAGTGCTCCCGCAGTTCGAGTGCATATTCGGGGTCGCATTTCAGACAAATCTTGTTGGCGCTTTCCAGGTCGATAAGTGCAAACATTTTATTCATGACTTTCATCACGAGCGAGTATTCGTCAAACGGAAAGCATTCCGTGACGGCTTTTTTGCTGAGGCAATATTCGCGGGCGGTTTCGATGTCCATGATGGTATTTACGGTTTTACGGTTTACAATTTACGATTGAAATAACTCTTGCTTGTCAATTTTCAACTCTCAGAACATCGGCGGATAGAAGGCTTCTTTGAGATGCTCTATCCTGAATGCACCCGGTTCGCCTACAGCCGTTATGATGTCGAAGCGGACGGGTGCATCCAAGCAGAAGTGCTTGATATAGGCATCGGCCGCTACGACAATACGTCGTATTTTCTGCCAGTTCACGGCATCCTGCGGCTCAATGTAATCCGTATTGCTACGGGTTTTCACTTCCACAATAATCAGTTCCTTATCTTTGTCGGCTACAATATCCAGCTCAAGGTGATTCTTCCGCCAGTTACGGTCACGTATGGTGTAACCGTTCTGTTCCAAGTATTTGGCAGCGGCGTCTTCACCGGCTTTTCCAAGAATATTGTGTGCACTCATTATTCTGCGTGTCTGGCAGGCATCAGCATACCGTCGTGTCCAGGACGGAAGATAGCGGGCAACTTATAAGTTTTACCATCCAATGTATTGACCACTGCACTGCGCGTTTGGGGGGCTGGATTTGTACCGGTAATCAGTTCAATGGCCTTGGCATACAGAGGTTCTTCATTGTTTCCATAATCTTTATGAATATAGAATACACCTTGTTCGTTATAAGGATTGGTTTCATCCATCAATATATCGGGTTCAAATCCTTTTTCATACTCCCCGAATCCTTTGGCGTTATAGCTTTGGATGGTGATAGGAACAACACGATATGTGTTATTCCGGACAGTGTACTCCTCATATTCCATACCTACGTTCTTACCAGTGGTCTTTTCACCTATAAGTATTACGTCCAAATCTATTCCTTCTAAGGAATTAATGACGAGTTCACTGGCAGAGGCCGTTCCATTTCCGACAAGGCAGTAGACGCGGGGAAGGTTGAGGCTTCCGGCTGATAAGGAAGTACCCAAGTTGGGATAACTGGAGTATGCAAATAATTCATCTTCCCGTTTGTTATTGAGTTTTGCCATTCTTTCATCATTGTATCGTAAACTGCTGAATACTTTACCTTGAGAGGCAGTACCGGCAATACAAGTTGCTATCAGATTAGCCGACATGGTATGCCCACCACCATTGTACCGCAAGTCCAGAATCAAATCTGTGACGTTCTTGTTTTTAAAATCTTTGAAAACATTGAATAATTCTTGGTCAAAGCCTGCCTCGAACCCAGAATAAACGAGGTAACCGATTCTATGTCCTTCTATATCTTCCTTGACATTACTGAAGATGACGGGGTTGTTGTATGTGGCTTTGGAAGTTATGGTGTATTCCTTTTGCCCGGTAATGGTGCCTCCTTCTACGACATCTTCTGTCAAAGTATAGTTGATAGTTGCATCTGGTGACAATATGTCGTAATAGAAGTTATTAATATTGTTATTATTTATCTTCTTTCCATTTATCAGGCTTATCATTGCTCCTCGTTTGAGTCCAGCTTCGGAGGCCGGTGAATCGGGATATACACCTTGGAGGCAGAAATAAATGGTATTTTCTGCTTGTGTGCCAATGCTTATGGGGGTTATACCGGTGATACCGAAACTATATGCCAGTTCCTTGTTTACAATTTTGGTGGTACGGGTTGAACTAATATTGGGCAATAGCTGGATATAAGAGAAAAGATTATAATATGTCTTGCCGTCGCTACCGACATATGTTTTTTTATCCAATGTATTGGTAGTCATACTTCCCAATGCATCATAGAAGAAGTCTTCATAGCCTTTGTTATGGTCAAGATTCAACGTTTTGTATTCATCGTTCCAGAGATACATTTCCCTCAGATATTCATCAACTTTTGCGTTAATCTCCATATCTTCAGTGGTTTGGGGAACACTGGTCCCCTTTTGTGTAACTTCAAAACTTGCAGGAGAATAGCCGTCTATATTAATGGAAATTCTGGCTGTCCGGTCGGTGGTGGAACTTGTACTTACAGATAATTTCAAGGTGCTTTGTCCTTTTGTACCCGAGGTCGTATTCAGTTTGCACCAATCCGCTCCTGAGGTGACGGAAGCTACCCATTTGGCTGCAGCATTGAAGCTTACAGACAACTCATTATCCTGGCTGATCTCCAGGGATTTTCCCTCTGTCCAACTCTGATTGGTTATGCCGGTATTAAGTTTATTATCGTCATCGTCACTACATGAGATAAAACTTATACTGAACAATGTGAGTAGAAAGAAACTAAGATAATTTACATGTTTCATACCTTTTAAATTTAGAACTCTCCAAAAATACGTTTTTAATTACTAAATTAAAATGTTTTTAAGAAATACTTTAAGTTTACCGGTCAAAAAAATATTTCAGTGCTATTTAAGTGTTTCCGATATAAAAATTACGTAGGTTCGTTTTGTTTTTACAGAAGTAAAAGTAATTTTGCAGGAAATATGAGAAAGAGAGATAAAACGTGTGCGAAAGCAACGCCCGAAGAACCGAAACGCGAGCAGCGCATGGTATGCCTGATGAGCGAGGAAGAGCAGCGGATTGTGGACCGTTATCTGGAGAAATACAAGATAACGAACAAGTCGCGTTGGCTGCGGGAGACTATTCTCATGTTTATCCATAAGAATATGGAAGAGGATTATCCTACTTTGTTCGGTGAGCACGACATGAGGAGGTGAAAATTAAAAATTAAAGGGGGTGGCGTTGGACGATAGCTATTATATGAAGCAGGCGCTTTTGGAAGCCCATAAGGCCGGTGAACGGGGAGAAGTTCCCGTAGGTGCAGTTGTGGTGTGCAAGGACCGTATCATAGCTCGTGCCCATAATTTGACGGAGACTTTGACGGATGTCACCGCCCATGCCGAGATGCAAGCCATTACCGCTGCCGCTGCAACTCTTGGCGGCAAATATCTGAATGAATGTACTCTCTATGTCACAGTGGAACCCTGCGTGATGTGTGCTGGTGCCATTGCCTGGGCGCAGATGGGACGTCTGGTGTTTGGTGCTGAAGATGAGAAAAGAGGGTATCAGCGCTATGCCTCGCAGGCATTGCATCCCAAAACACAAGTAGTAAAAGGAATTCTGGCAGATGAATGTGCCGCCCTGATGAAAGAGTTCTTTGCCGCCAAGCGCAAATAATCTCTAATCCTTTATCCCTAATCTCTACTCTTTGATTTCTTCAAAATCCACATACTCTCCCTCGTCTTTGGAGAACAGTTTCTTGTGGCGGGGGCGTATTTCACCTTCTTCAGTTTGTGCCTCCTCAGACGATTGTCTATTATCATTGTAGGAATACCCTCCCGGCTGGTAATTACCATTTCCTTTTTGGTAGGGACCGGAGTTGGAGGAAGTACGGCGTCCGCCCAATCCGAATATGTTCCGGATGACAGTACCGATAATGCTGAGGCCAATGAGCAGAATGGCAATTATGATGATGAATAAAAATCCTAAAATATGAAACATGGGCTAATGTCTTTTTATGTGTTCGTTTTCTGCGAACTTCAATACAACAACCGTGCCAAAGATTTGTTTATTTACTTTTCCTTGTAATAAGCGAAAGCAGTATATACCAGACGATGATTGCAGAAAAGCTGCAGATTCCCAAGAAGATGAGGAACGGAATGCAGACAAGCAGGAAAATGAAGCTTGTTTTATTGTCTTTCCATGACAGATTCTTGAATTTGAGTGAGAACATTGGAATCTCCGATACAAGCAGCCATGAGAAAAGGCAGACCAGCAGCAACAGATAAACCGGATGGAAATTGCTGCTCACCAGCCAGTCGTGAGCGCCCGTCACCAATGAAGCCCAGAACAAGGCGTTTGCCGGGACGGGAAGTCCTACGAAAGAGCTCGTCTGGCGGGTATCGTTGTTGAACTTGGCAAGCCGCAGTGCAGAGAATACGGACAAAAGAAATGCGAGATAGGGGAAAACGCCGGCCAAGCTTTCCATTGCGCCCGAATAGTCCATTTCCTTGAACAAGGAAAATACAATCAGGGAAGGGGCCACTCCGAAACTGACATCATCTGCCAGAGAATCCAAATCCTTGCCGATAATGGAGTGTGCGTCCAGTGCACGTGCCATCATGC
The DNA here is from genome assembly GCF_025147485.1 of Bacteroides uniformis. Taxonomy (NCBI): domain Bacteria; kingdom Pseudomonadati; phylum Bacteroidota; class Bacteroidia; order Bacteroidales; family Bacteroidaceae; genus Bacteroides; species Bacteroides uniformis. The sequence goes on from NZ_CP102263.1 coordinate 1,934,457, forward strand.
CATCGAAGAAATCGAATACGGCACTGAAGATAATGAAAGCGAGTGCCCATTCATATCTGGCTTCGAATGCCATGACACAAGCAATACACCCGGAGAATAGGTTCAGGCAGGTCAGAGTATTTGGAATATGGCGGGTAATGCAGTTTGCCATTGTTGTTCTTTTATTATTTAAGTTTGGCTATCACAGTCTGATTGCCGGTAGTCAGTTGTCCTAGTTTAACGAATACTTCGGTGCCCAACGGTAGAAAGACATCCACGCGGGATCCGAATTTGATGAAACCCATATGTTCGTCAATATAGCATTCCTCGCCCGGTTCGGCATAGGTCACGATGCGGCGCGCCATGGCTCCGGCTATCTGTCGTGCCATAATCTCCACGCCTTCCGGAGTTTCTATTACTACGGTGGAACGCTCGTTGTCGGTGCTGGCTTTGGGCAGCCAGGCTTTCATGAACTTCCCGTTTTTGTGCCATACCTTCTTTACCGTACCATCTACCGGATACCAGTTGGCGTGTACATTAACCAGACTCATGAATATAGATACCATGATACGGCGGTCGTGGAAGTATTCGTTTTCCTCCACTTCTTCCACCACTACGATTTTACCGTCGGCAGGAGCTACCACGACTTTCTCCGTTTCTTGTCCGAACAAACGGATGGGGCAGCGGAAGAAGTTCACGAGTATGCCATATACTATGAGGCTGATGACCGCTACTACGTAAAAAGGAACTTTGCATTCCAATCCGAAGTAAAGGGCAGTGTTGACAGCCAGAATCAGAACCAGGCTGCCTGCCAATGTATGTGTTCCTTCACGGTGTATGCGTATCTTTTTTAATCTTTTTAATCGACCCATGTATATCGTATTTGCTAATTTAGATAGAAATTATCTGCAAAAATAGGCTTATTTTGAAAATCTAACAAGGATTTGGAGAGAGAAATGTGCATGTTGATAACTTTTTGGGAAATATTTTTGTTAGCTGTGATAGAGGTTGTAATTTTAGGCTCTCAATAGAAAGGATATATATGCAAGATTTTGTTCATTTACATGTCCATACCCAATACTCTCTTCTGGATGGTCAGGCAAGTGTCAGCAGGCTGGTTGACAAGGCCATGAAGGATGGTATGAAAGGCATTGCCGTGACCGACCATGGAAATATGTTCGGTATCAAGGAGTTCACCAACTATGTCAACAAGAAGAACAGCGGGCCAAAGGGGGAGATAAAGGACCTCAAGAAAAGGATTGCCGGTATTGAAAGCGGTGAGATAGAGTGTGAAGACAAGGAAGCGGAGATTGCCGATTGTCGTGCCAAGATGGCAGAAGCGGAAAGCAAGCTGTTCAAGCCGATTGTAGGCTGTGAAATGTATGTGGCCCGCCGAACCATGGATAAGAAGGAGGGGAAGCCGGACCAGAGTGGCTATCACCTGATTGTGCTGGCAAAGAATGAGAAGGGGTATCACAATCTGATAAAACTTGTATCGCATGCCTGGACAAGGGGATACTATATGCGTCCGCGTACAGACCGCAGTGAACTGGAAAAGTACCATGAGGGGCTGATTGTCTGCTCGGCTTGTATCGGTGGCGAGGTTCCTAAGAAGATTATCAATGACCAGCTGGAAGAGGCAGAAGAAGCTGTACGCTGGTATAAGAATCTGTTTGGCGATGATTACTATCTGGAGCTTCAGCGCCATAAAGCCACTGTTCCCCGTGCCAACCACGAAGCCTATCCGCTTCAGCAGAAGGCGAATGCCAAGTTGCTGGAGCTTGCCCGGAAATATGACATTAAGGTTATCTGCTCCAATGACGTCCACTTTGTGGATGAAGAGAATGCAGAAGCGCACGACCGCCTGATTTGTCTGAGCACGGGTAAAGATCTGGATGACCCTACCCGAATGCTTTATACCAAGCAGGAATGGATGAAGACAAAGGCTGAGATGAACGCCTTGTTTGAGGATGTTCCCGAAGCCTTGTCCAATACCTTGGAGATTTTGGACAAGGTGGAATATTATTCCATCGACCACGCTCCTATTATGCCTACGTTTGCTATTCCGGAAGATTTCGGAACGGAAGAGGGCTATCGGCAGAAATATACCGAAAAGGACTTATTTGATGAGTTTACCCAGGATGAAAACGGCAAGGTGGTGCTGGATGAGGATGCCGCCAATGCCAAGATAAAGCGTCTGGGGGGCTACGACAAGCTGTACCGTATCAAGCTGGAAGCCGACTATCTGGCAAAATTGGCATTCGACGGTGCTAAAAAACTGTACGGTGATCCCTTGTCCGACGAGGTGAAGGAACGTCTGGTCTTTGAGCTGTACATCATGAAGACGATGGGTTTCCCGGGATACTTCTTGATTGTGCAGGACTTTATCAATGCCGCCCGCACACAGCTGGGCGTTTCGGTAGGACCGGGACGTGGTTCGGCTGCCGGCTCGGCGGTGGCCTATTGCTTGGGCATCACGAAAATAGACCCGATTCAATACGACCTTCTGTTCGAGCGTTTCTTGAATCCCGACCGTATCTCTTTGCCTGATATCGATGTGGACTTCGATGATGACGGGCGTGGAGAAGTGCTCCGCTGGGTGACGGAGAAGTACGGGCAAGAGAAGGTGGCGCACATCATTACATATGGCACGATGGCGACCAAGATGGCCATCAAGGACGTGGCGCGCGTGCAGAAACTGCCTTTGAGCGAATCGGACCGTCTGTGCAAGCTCGTGCCGGATAAGATTCCCGACAAGAAACTCAACCTGCCCAATGCCATTGCCTACGTGCCCGAATTGCAGGCTGCGGAGGCTTCGCCCGATCCCCTGGTGCGCGATACGATGAAATATGCCAAGATGCTGGAAGGTAATGTACGCGGTACGGGTGTGCATGCCTGCGGTACTATTATTTGCCGTGACGACATCACGGATTGGGTACCCGTCAGCACGGCGGATGATAAGGAGACGGGCGAGAAGATGCTCGTTACCCAATACGAAGGTTCCGTCATCGAAGATACGGGACTTATCAAGATGGACTTCCTCGGACTGAAAACCTTGTCCATCATTAAGGAAGCCGTTGCCAATGTACGTCTGCACCGCGGCTTGGAACTCGACATCGACAAGATATCCATTTCCGACCCTGCTACCTATAAACTCTATTGCGACGGCCGCACCATCGGTACGTTCCAGTTTGAATCGGCCGGTATGCAGAAATATCTGCGTGAGTTGCAACCGAGCACTTTCGAGGATTTGATTGCCATGAATGCCCTCTACCGTCCGGGTCCTATGGATTATATCCCCGACTTCATCGACCGTAAGTGGGGACGCAAGCCCATCGAGTATGACATCCCCATCATGGAGAAGTATCTGAAGGATACCTACGGCATTACGGTCTACCAGGAGCAGGTCATGCTTCTGTCGCGTTTGCTGGCGGACTTCACCCGTGGTGAGTCCGATGCCTTGCGTAAGGCGATGGGTAAGAAACTGCGTGACAAGCTGGACCACATGAAGCCGAAATTCATTTCGGGTGGACAAAAGAACGGCCACGACCCGAAAGTGCTTGAGAAAATCTGGGCCGACTGGGAAAAGTTTGCGTCCTATGCCTTCAACAAGTCACATGCCACTTGCTATTCGTGGGTGGCCTATCAGACGGCTTTCCTCAAGGCCAACTATCCGGCCGAATACATGGCGGCGGTCATGAGCCGAAGTTTGGCGAATATTACCGATATAACCAAACTGATGGATGAATGCAAGGCAATGGGCATCAATACATTGGGGCCGGATGTGAATGAAAGTAACCTGAAGTTCACCGTGAACAAGGAAGGCAATATCCGTTTTGGTCTTGGCGCGGTGAAAGGGGTAGGCGAGGGTGCTGTGCAGAGCATCATGGAGGAACGCGAGAAGAATGGTCCTTTCAAGGGTATATTTGATTTTGTGCAGCGTGTCAATCTGACAGCCTGCAACAAGAAGAATCTGGAATGTCTTGCTTTGGCGGGCGGGTTCGACAGCTTCCCGGAGCTGAAGCGAGAGCAGTATTTTGCCGTAAATTCCAAGAACGAGGTCTTCCTCGAAACCTTGGTGCGGTATGGTAACCGTTACCAGGCCGACCAGGCTGCGGCTGCAAACTCCTTGTTCGGCGGTGAGAATGTGGTGGATATCGCCACTCCGGAAATACCGGTAGCGGAACGTTGGAGCGACCTCGACCGTTTGAACCGGGAGCGCGATTTGGTAGGTATCTATCTGTCCGCACACCCGTTGGATGAGTATTCCGTAGTTCTGGAGCATGTTTGCAACACTCACATGACAGAGCTGGAAGATAAGACGGCACTTGTGGGACGCGAAATAACAATGGGTGGCATCGTGACCGCCGTGCGTCGCGGTATCAGCAAAAATGGAAATCCTTACGGCATAGCCAAGATTGAAGACTATTCCGGTTCGGCAGAGCTTCCTTTCTTCGGAAATGATTGGGTGACCTATCAGGGGTATCTGGGTGAACGTACCTTCTTGTTCATCAAAGCCCGTTGCCAGCCCAAGCAATGGCGGCAGGATGAGTTGGAGCTGAAGATAACCTCCATGGAACTGTTGCCTGACGTCAAGGAGAAACTGATTGAGAAGATAACCATTCTCATTCCGCTGAGTGTGCTGAACAAGGCTTTGATAACTGAACTGGCAGAACTGACCAAGGAACGTCCGGGCAGTACGGAGCTTTATTTCAAAGTCAGAGATGAGGATAGCAAGATGACGGTCGATTTGATTTCCCGTCCCGTGAAGCTTTCCGTGGGGCGTGAACTGATTACTTATTTAAAAGAGCGTCCGGACCTTGAGTTCAGGATTAATTAGTTATCTTTGTTGGAAAACGAAGATAGGCTGCACCTCGGCATAAAAAATGAACAAGTTCATTTTGTTTTGCATTCGGTTTGCACTATCTTTGCTTTGAAAGCGAAGGTTGATAAAACGCAATTGACAGTAAATTAATAATTATAGTTGACATTTAATATTAAAAGAAATGGCTTTAGAAATTACAGACAGCAATTTTCAAGAAATCCTGGCAGAGGGAAAGCCGGTCGTTATGGATTTCTGGGCACCTTGGTGCGGCCCTTGTAAGATGGTGGGACCAATCATCGATGAATTGGCTACTGAATATGAAGGAAAGGTGATTATTGGCAAATGTGACGTGGATGAGAACGGTGATGTGGCTGCCGAATATGGTATACGCAACATCCCTACAGTCTTGTTCTTCAAGAATGGAGAGCTGGTGGACAAGCAGGTAGGTTCTGCTCCGAAATCTGCTTACGTGGCCAAGATAGAAGCGATATTATAAGGTACTATTTGACGATTTACGATTTACCCTTTCGGCATCATGGCGCAGCTAAATAGTAAATAGTAAATCGTCAAATAGTCAATAACATTAACCCTTTAAGCAATAGTAAGTATGGGAATGGAAGACGATTTTTTGCAGAATGATGTCGATGATGAAAAGACCATCGAGTACATCAAGAATTATTTGCCGCAGGAGTTGAAAGAGAAGTTCTCTGACGACGAGTTCTATTATTTTCTCGATTTGATTGACGAGTACTATTCCGAGAGCGGCATCCTTGATGCGCAGCCGGATGCGGATGGGTACATCGAGATTGATTTGGGGAAAATCGTGGACTATATTGTCAAGGAAGCCCATAAGGATGAGATGGGTGACTATGATCCGGAAGAAATCCTTTTCATCGTACAAGGTGAGATGGAATATACGGAATCTTTGGACGAAGAATAGTCTGTATCAAAAGTATAGGAAAATCGCGGATGAGCATGGCTTCATCCGCGATTTTTTGTTTTTATGTAGCCGGTGGCGTATTCAGAAAAAAGAAGATGGACGTGCCGATGAGGATGACACCCAATACGCCGTAGAACAGGCGGGCTTGTCGCCGCCCTACATTTTGTACGATAAACTGGGTGTTTCGGGCAGTAAAGAACCAGTTCCAGTCCAATATGGCTGCCAGCAAGGCGATGATGCCTGCGACGGCAAAAATCCCTTGAACGATGTATTGGCTCATGGAGAACTAAAAATTATAAATTAAAAATTAAAAAGAGGGGGGAGGGGTTATTCAAAGTCTTCCAGGGTGACTTTCCGCTCTCCGTTCTCTATTTCCTCAATGGTCACTTTGATGGTATTACCCGGCAGAAGCTCCTCTACCAGCTCCGGCCATTCTATGAAGCAGAGGGCGCCGCTGTAGAAGTAATCTTCGTACCCCATGTCATACACTTCTTCCAGCTTCTTGATGCGGTAGAAGTCAAAATGGTAAATCAGTTCGCCGGCAGTGTCGGAACGGTATTCGTTAACAATGGCGAAGGTAGGGGAGGTGATGACGTCGGAAACGCCCAATTCCTCGCAAACGGCTTTGATGAAAGTCGTCTTGCCCGCCCCCATTTTTCCATAGAGGGCGAAGACGGTATTGTCACCCATTTCAGCGATGAACTGGCGGGCGGCTTCGTGAATCTGGTCTAATGACTGAATTTTGATTTCCATTGTGTCTTTTGATTTAGCGTTGCAAATATAGCCAAAAACTTTTTCCCGTCTTGCAAATGGCATAGATAATGATGGAAAAGAATATAATGGATGCACCCGAGGGGACATTCAAGTAGAAAGAAATCATCAGCCCGCCCAGGCAACTGAGGTAACCGATGCCGATGGAAAGCCAGATGATGCGGTGGAACCGGTGCGAGAACAAGTTGGCGGTCATCTGCGGAACGGTGAGCAGTGAAATAACCAGCACGATGCCCACCATGCGCAGGCATGCCACGATGGTCAGCGCAATGAACATCATCAGTACATATTCGAATACCTGCACCGGAATACCTTGCGAGCGAGCAAACTCCCGGTCGAAAGCCACGTAGATGATGGGATGGAGATACAGCGCGAAAAACAGTATCAGCAGGACGGCGAGCCCTCCCAATAGAGCGATGTCGCTCCAGGTAATCGTGAGAATGTTGCCGAAGAGATAGGCGGACAAGTCGGGGGCGAATCCCGGCGAGAGGAAAGTGAACATGATGCCCAGTGCCATGCCCAATGTCCAGAATACGGCAATGGCAGAGTCTTCCCGCATATCCTTCCGTTTGCTGAGCCACTCTACACCGAAAGCGGACAAGACTGCAAACAAGGCTGCCGACAGAATGGGGGAAATGCCGGTATACAATCCCAGACCGATACCGCCAAAAGATGCATGCGTCAATCCGCCGCTGATGAACACTAGTCTCCGGGTAACGATGTACGTGCCTATCAGCCCGCAAGCAATGCTTGCCAGCAGACTGCCGATGAGGGCATGTTGGAAAAAAGTGTATTGCAGTAGCTCCATTTATTCAATTAAAAATTAAGAATTAAAAATTAAAAGTTGGATGTGGAGTGTTAGGAATGGGGGGTGAGACGGCGTTCGCCGATGATGAGGAACACTTCATCCTTGATGTTGTCCGGCAAGGCTATGCCACGCAGTTGCAGGCTGCGTACCCATCCGGCTACGTCCGTGTCTTGCATGGTGTAGAACACGTCGCGGAACTCGTCTTCCTGCTCGGGAGTATAGGCATCGGGAGCGGTGCCGATGTATTTGTCCAGTTCCTCGTCATCGTAATATTCAATTTGTTTGCTGACGGCTGCCAGTAAGCTGTCACGTTCGCAGATTTCATGCTGTCCGCAGCATTCGGAATTCACTTCCTGCACTTCGGGCATGGCGTCCAGTTCGCCGCGGTCTATCTTCTTCTGCAGTTTCCGGTTGCGTATAATTCCGGCTGTGGCTGCCACGAGGGCAAGGACAATCAGGCTAATAATCAATATCCACATGGGCTTCCTTTTCTTGAAAAACATGTTCCATTAATAGAACGGACAAAGATACACATTGTTTTGTACACGACAAAATAATGAGTCAGATTGCAGGTAGGCAGATTACTTCCACCCGACGCAGGCATTACTTGCCTGGAACGCAGTATAAAACTACTTTGGATGCATCCTAATCTTAGAATGTATCCTTTATTCCTAAGAATAAAGGTTATATTCTTAAGAATAAAGGCTGTATTTCTAAGAATAAAAGCTTTATTCTAAGATTGCATTGCATCTTGGCAGACTTTAAATCCCGCCTTTTGCAAGTCTTCCCAGTAAGCAGGGTAAGATTTGGTAACGACCTGTGGTTCATTTATCCGTATTTGGGGCAGTACAAGGCAGGCGGGGGCAAATGCCATGGCCATACGGTGGTCTTCGTAGGTGGCGATGACGGGGTCAGCGTCTGCCGGGCAGCGTTCGCCATCCCACAACAAGATGCTGTCTTGCTCGGAGCGCACGACGTAACCCAGTTTGCGCAGTTCCGTAATGAGGGCGGTGATACGGTCGGTCTCCTTTATTTTGAGGCTTTGCAGTCCGGTGAAGCGGAAAGGGATGTCCATCAAGCAGCAGGTGACGACAAAGGTCTGCGCCAGGTCCGGGATGTCCACCATGTCTTCGTCGAGACGGGTGGCGGGAGTACCCTTCCGGGTCAGTTTTACTCCCCGGTCTGTATATTCGGTATGGACGCCGAGGCGGGTAAAGACTTCCGCGCCGCGGCTGTCGCCTTGATAGCTGTGGGCGAAGAGACCGAGCAGTTCGATTTCTGCCGTGTGCGCTTCTTCCTTCGTGCTGTCTTCACTTTCTTTTGCGCTACTTCTGTCTCCCCCTTTTATTTTTTCATTTTTAATTCCTTCTATTGCCATCATCTGATACCAGTAAGAGGCGGCGCTCCAATCGCTTTCTACGGTGAAAGGGGTATCCGTGTATCCGCCGGGGCTGACGGTGATGCAATCTTCGGAGACCCAGTCGGCTTGGGCGCCGAAGTCGCGCATCAGTTGCAGGGTCAGGTTGATGTAGGGGCGGGAGATGATGTCACCCGTCAAGTGCAGGCGCAGGCCTTTGGGAAGGACGGTACCAATCATCAGCAGGGCGGATATGTATTGTGAGCTGACATTGCCGGCGAGGGATATTTCGCTGCCGGTCAGTTCTGTTCCGGTGATGCGCAAGGGAGGGAACCCTTCGTTTCCGACGTATTCTATGCGGGCGCCGAGCTCTCGCAGGGCGTCTACCAGTATGCGGATGGGGCGTTGCTGCATGCGTTGCGTACCGGTGATGATTCGGGTGCCAGGAGTTACGCTGAGGTAGGCGGTGAGGAAACGCATGGCGGTGCCGGCGGCAAGGATATCTATATGTCCGGGATTTCCGTCGAGGGCGCGAGTCATCACTATGGTGTCGTCACAATCGCTCAGATTGCGGGGCAGGATATTGCCGTGGGCAAGGGAGTGGAGGATGAGTGCCCGGTTACTGATACTTTTGGATGCCGGGAGCTGTATGGCTGCGTGCAGTGAGGCAGGAGCGGAAACGGTATATCGCATGGTCGTATTTGTTAAGTTACGGTGGTAAGGAGTTTTTTTATTGTCACTGCAAAAGTAGGATAAATCTTTGGGAAATGGAAAAAAGGAAACTTGTTTCTGTGGTTTCAATCTTTCGTTTATCTTTGCGGAGGTAAGTCCTGCTATCGGGACGGATAGATATAATTAAGCATCATTCTTATGGAAATAGATTTAACCACCCCCGCCTTGCTGTTTTCGGCCATATCGCTGATTATGCTGGCCTATACCAACCGTTTCTTGTCCTATGCCCAACTGGTGCGCACCTTGAAGGAACAGTACATGGAGAACCCGTCTTCGGTGAAGGCGGCGCAGATTGCCAACCTGAGGAAGCGGCTCTACCTGACGCGTGCCATGCAGGTGGCGGGCATCGGCAGCCTGCTGCTGTGCGTGGTCAGCATGTTCTTTGTCTATATCCGTCTCCATCTGCTTTCGGCCTATATCTTCGGTTTGGCGCTGATATTGCTGATTATTTCGCTGGCCATATCGGTGTACGAAATATATATATCGGTGAAGTCTTTGGAGATACATCTCAACGATATGCACGAGTAGAGGCTCTACGGGATGATGTTCCGTACGGGGAGTTCCAGTTCTCCCCAGTCAATCATGGCATTGAACAGCCTGACAGTAGAGAATGAAGGCAAGTCTTCCGGTCTGATATCTTTTTCCTGCAAGATTCCTTCTTCCAGCAAGGCTGCCCGTTTGGTCCCTTTCAGCAGGGGATGTGCCGGCGTGTACCAGTGGGTACCGTCGGAAAGGGCGATGTTGGCGATGGAGGTGTCTGTCAGCAGGCCTTGTTTCACAATCAGAATGTCGTCGCATGCGCCGCGCAGGGCAAAGAGGCAGTTCAGCGGTTCGCGTCCGGCGCTTTTGTAGGTGTAGTCGATGGTATCGGCCTGCATCAGTGCCAGCGAATGCACGTGCCGCACGGCGTAGGGGGAGTAGCTGAGGTCTTCAATACCTTTTTCACCATACACTACGCGTGCCTTGACGATGCCCGCCCCGGTGATGCCTGCTCCACAGCCGGGAGACGACAGATAATCGGACAGTTGCAGCGGTGTGCTTTCCGGCCAGAAGTGGGCGCGGGTATCGTTCAGCCTCCGGTTGTGGCGGGAAAGGTTGCAGACCCTTCCGTGGTCGATGCGTATGGTTTCAATAAATAGGCACATATATTTTCTGTATTACTTCGTTGTATTCGCTTTCCCACCGGCTTTTGGCGGTGATGCCGCCTCCTGCCTTGAAGTGGAGCTGGCCGTTTTCCTGCTCGATGAAGCGTATCATGACAGCGCTGTCCAGCTGTCCGTCGGCATAATGCCCCATGATGCCGGTGTAGAAGCCCCGGCGGTAGTCCTCGGCCTGGGCGATGATTTCTACGGTTTTGGGCTTGGGGGCACCGGTGATGGAGCCGGCAGGAAGCAGGCGGAAGATGATGTCGCCCAGGTGTGCGGTGTAGTCTTCGGGCAGGGTGCCGCATATCTCGGAGCTGGTCTGGAGGATGGGGCCCTTATTGGTTTGCAGGCGGTCTATATATCGGTAGGAGGTCACTTCGACGTGTTCCGAAACCATGCTGAGGTCGTTGCGTATCAGGTCGACGATGGTGGCGTGCTCGGCTGCCTCTTTGGTGTCCTGCATCAAGAGCTGTTCCGCATCGGGCAGGGTAGCGTCGATGGTGCCTTTCATGGGGAAGGACTTTATCTTGCCCTTCTCTATGCGGACAAAGATTTCGGGGGAGAAGCAGACGAACCGGTCTTTCAGCCACAGCTTGTACAAGGCTTCGGAGTGGAGGAATATTTCTTCCAGTGTCAGATTGGTGGTGACGGGTACCCGGCAAGTGAGGTTCGTCAGGTAGCTGTTGCCTGCCAGCAGGTTTTGCTTCACGAGGTCGAACGAATGTCTGTATGCGGCGGGGGAAGGGGGAGTGATGTCCCACTGGATAGGGCCGGCGCATCGGGCGGCTGTGCTTCTGGCAAGGGCTGTTGCAGCCGTCTCCGTGTTGCCTGCCTTCGGGAATTGGAAAAGGCAGGTGGCGGGGTCTATCCGGTCGAGGGGCTCAATGTGCGACTGCTCTTGCGCGTAGTCTACGATGAAGAGGAAGGGCACATTGGCTCCGGCCAGTGCGTTCATGCGGGCGATGGTTTCTGTCCGGCTGTACGTCTTCATGCGTCAATAGACTGCGGAGGCTATCACCTGGATTATCAGAATGAGGAACACCATGGCAATGGGATATACCGTGGCATAGGCCACGCTCGGTATGTTGCTGTCCGTCATGGAGTCGGCGGCGGCAAGGCCGGGCGTACTGGTCATGCCGCCGGTGATGGTGCCCAGCAGGTCGAGAATGTTTATCTTGAACACGAACAGGCCTACGCATACTGCCACCAGCATGGGCACCAGCGTGATGGCGGCGCCTACGCCGAACAAGAGCCAGCCGCTTTCCTGGAACGTGGCCATCAGATTCCGTCCTGCCGATGTCCCTACTTCGGCAAGGAAGAGCAGCAGTCCCAGCTGGCGCAGCAGTTGGTTGGCAGGGCCGGACATGGACCACAGAATGGGGCCGGTCTTTCCGATGGCGCTCAGGAACAAGGCGACCATCAGGATGCCTCCCGTCAGTCCCGGAGAGAACGACAGACTGTCCGAGAAGGAGATGTTGAGCTTGCCGAAGAGCACGCCCAGCACGATGCCCAGGGCGATGGGGAAGAAGTCGGTGTCGGACAGTTGCTTGGTGTCGTTGCCCAGCAGGCGTGCCACTCCCTTGATGCCGTCCTTCTCGCCCACCACCATCAGTTTGTCGCCGAATTTTAGGGCCAGGTCGGGCGAGGGGGAGAGGTCGATGCCGCTTCGGCGGATGCGGGTGACGGTGCAGCCGAAGTTCTTCATCAGGTTGAGGTCGCCCAGCTGCTTGTTTATCATATCCTTCTTGGTGAGCAGCAGGGATTCAATCTCCTGCATGTCTACGAGTGGCAGTTCGCCTTCTTCGCGTTCGCCCACGAGGACGGCGAGCTGGTTTAAGGCCTCTTCGCTACCCACGGCTTGTATGTAGTCTCCCTCGTGCAGGATGGTCTGGGCGGTGGGGATGGCTATCTGCTCGTTGTGCTTGTGGCGTGAGATGACGGCTCCGGTCATGGCGCGCGCATTGATTTGCATCAGGCTCCGGTCGAAGACGGCGGGGTTGGTTACGCGGAACAGACAGGTTGTCAGTTCCGGGAACTGGCTGCGGCGTTCCTTCTCCAACCGGCGCGCCTCCTTGTCGAGGTCGATGCGCATGATACGGGGCAGCAGCTTAACGAAGAGAATCACGCCGATAACGCCGAAAGGATAGGCAATACCGTAAGCGATGGATGCCAGTGGGGAATGGGTGCTGTCAATGGCAACGGCGAGTCCCGGCGTACTGGTCAGGGCACCGGCTATCAGTCCCACGACACTGGGAGTATCGATGTCGAAGGCATATTTCAGTCCTACTGCCGTCAGGGCGGCGGAGCAGATGATGAGCAGGGTGATGATGATAAGCGTCTTGCCCTTGCTCCGGAAGGAGTCGAAAAATCCGGGACCGGCCTGGATGCCGATGGTGAAGATGAAGAGCACCAGTCCGAAGTTTCCTAATTCTTTGGGGATGATGACACCGAAGTGTCCGAACAGCAGGGCAATGAAGATGACGGCGGAGACGTCGAGCGAAAGCCCTTTAATCTTGATTCTTCCCAACATGAAGCCTAAAGCCACAATGAGAAAGAGCGCGAAATAGGAGGAGTTTAACAAGTCAGCAAACATAATCAGTTAAAGAGTTAGGAATTTATGTCACAAAGATAGTGCAAAAAAGTGAGATAGAAAAAGTATTGCTTCCTTGTGGCATATAAAAAAAGATGATGTGCCATCAACCGTTTTGACACATCATCTTAATATATATATCGGCCTATATGACCGGTATTCCTGCGTGGGGCAGGGCGGTACTTATTTTTCGAGTTCCTTCAGCAGTTCCTCTACGGCAGCTTTCAGCTGTGTGTCTTCTCCCTTCACGATGGTCTCGGGTGAATTGGCTACTTTGATGTCCGGCTCCAGCTGCGAGTTCTCCAGATAGCTGCCGTCCGACAGGCGGTAGCCCACGACGGGGATGCCGAATACCAATGACGGGTCTTGCAGGCGTTCCCACGACACGCTGGTCATGGTTCCCGGCACGGGCATGCCTACCAGCTTGCCCAGTCCGCGGTGGCTGTAAACCCACGGCGTGCCGTGCGCATTGGAGTAGTTGGCCTCGCACATCACCATGATGGAGGGTTTGTTCCAGCGGCGGCTGGGCATGTCGCACGTCTCGCGACCGCGCACCACTTGGGTGAAGTATTTTTGTCCACTGAAAAGTATTTCTATATCCTCGTGCAAGCGTCCACCGCCATTGAAACGGGTGTCGATGACGATGCCTTCGCGGTTGTTGTATTTTCCCAGGATGTCCGAGTAGACGGAACGGAAACTGTCGTCTCCCATAGACTCGATGTGCACGTAACCCAATCGGCCACCCGACCATCGGTCAACGTCTGCCGCACGCTGTTTCACCCAGCGGCTGTAGAGCAAATCACTGAACGCACCGTTCGTGATGGGGATAACGACCTCTTCCCAGCGTTCCTTGGTCTGTGGGTCGAAGAGGGAAACAAGTGTCTTCTTCCGTGCCTTGTTGTTGAGCAGCGTGTAGTAGTCTGCATCGGGGGTGATTTCCACGCCGTCTATCTTCTCGATGACTGTGCCGGCTTTCACCCGGGTGTTGGCTGTGTCGAAGGGGCCTTTCTCCACCACTTCGGCAATGAGCATGCCCCGGCCCGTGTAGTTCCAGTCGAAGAATAGTCCCAGACTGGCAGTAGGCTCGGACTGCCCTTTGGGATAGAAACGGCCACCGGTGTGAGATACGTTCAGTTCGCCCAGCCATTCGCTCAGCAGCTCGGCAAAGTCATAGTTATTGTCGATATGGGGCAGGAAGCGGCGATAGGCGGCGGTCATCTTGTCCCAGTCCACTCCGTGCATCGAGGTGTTGTAGAATCGCTTCTGCTGCTGGCGGTACACGTGGTCGAACATGTATTCGCGCTCCGCAGCCAGGTCCATCTTGGCATCTACCTGGAAGGTGATGGGGGTCAGCGCGTCGGATGAAGTGTCCATTTTCTGCATCTTGTGGCTGCCCAGCAGGAAGAGGCTTTTGCCGTCCTTGTCCAGCTGCATGTCCGCCCATCCGGCATCCATCTTGTGCAGCAGGCGGGTCTCTTTCTTGCGCAGATTCATCTTCCAGAGGTCGTAGCCGCCTTCGAAGGCTGCCAGGTAGTAGAGTGTCTCGCCATCCTTGGAGATGATGGTGCTGCCCATGTCGGAAGAATTCGGGGTGAGGCGCACCACACGGTCTTCGATGCCTTTCAGCTCTACGACGATGTCTTTCGGCTGGTCATCTTTTTCGTCAGCATTGCTGTCTTTCTTGTCGTCTTTCTTCTTTTTATCCTTGTTTTTGTCTTGGGGGGTGTCTTTTCCGGCAGACTTCTTTTGTTCCTTCTCCAGCTCCTTGCGCAGTTCGTAGTCTTCTTTGCTCAGGCAGTATTTGTCGTAGGCGTCTTGGTTGAGGAAGACGAGCATGGCGTCGTTCAGCGAGCCCCATGAGGCATGGGCACGCATGCCGTAGCGTTCGGTGGTGAAAAGGATGGCGTTGCCGTCCAGCGCAAAGTGGGGATAGCCGCTCATGTAGCCGCTATTGGTGAGGTTGATGATGTCTTTGCCTCCCTCTGCGCTGACCAGGCCGATGTCGGAGTAGGGGTCGTGCTTGTTACCCGTGAACTCAAGTGTAAACCATTTACCGTCCGGCGACCATGCGTAGTCAAATCCTCCGCCGGTGCTGTACCAGGTGGAGCCGTCCGTAATCTGGCGCACCTTCTTCGTCTCCAGATTGAGCACCATCAGCCGGATGCGGTCTTCGATGAAGGCGAGTTCCTTGCCGTCGGGCGAGAATTGCGGATAGGCACGTTCCACGGTGGTGGAGGGCAGCAGCACTTCTTCTTCAATCAGCGTGGCGTTCGGGAAGTTAGGGTCTTCCTTGCGGGCTATCTTGGCAAGGTAGAGCTGCCAGTTGCCGCCTCGCTCGCTGGCGTAGGCCAGGGTGCGGTTGTCCGTCGCAAAGGAGAGGCCCGCTTCGCGTGCCGGTGTGTGCGTCACCTGCTTGGTAGTGGCATAGTCTGCCGAAGTGACAAAGACTTCTCCGCGCAGCGTGAAGGCAATCTGTTTTCCGTCCGGGGACACAACGGCAGAGGTGGCTCCGTCGGAAGACTGCAGGTTGGCGAATTGCGGCCGGTCATCGCGCACCAGTTCTATGGCGACTTTCTTCGGGGTGGCATCCGGCTGCTGGGTATAGATTTCGCCGTCGTAACTGTAGCACAACGTCTCGCCGTCACTCATGGAGAGGAAGCGCACGGGATGTGTCTTGAAGCTGGTGATGGGCTTCACCTCTCGGGGCTGTGCCAGCGGGAAGGCATACACGTTGAATGAGCCGCCGTTTCTCTCACTCAAAAAGTAAACCGTTCTTCCATCGGGTGACAACACCGGGTTGCGGTCTTCGCCCGCGCGGTCGGTGAGGTTGGTATGGATACCCGTCTTTGCATCATACAGCCAGATGTCGCGGGTGATGGAGGAGGTGTGGTGCTTTCTCCATTCATCTTCAAATCCCTTGCGGTCTTGGTAGAGGAACTGATGGCCCGCCTTGTCGAAGCAGACCGCTTCGGCAGGGGTGCCCAGCACTTGCTCCGTACGCCCTCCCGTTGCAGGTACTTTGTAAAGCTCGGTCATGGCCGAAGTGGGGAAAAGAGCGCTGCTTGCCGGGTCCTGGATGGATGCGGAAAACAAGATATACTTTCCGTCCGGAGTGAATGTGGAGGGTATCTCACCGGTGGAGTGGGTAGTGAGCCGTTGGGCGGTTCCGCCGTCTGCCGGCATCACGAATACGTCGAAGTTGCCGTATCTGTCGCTGGCAAAGGCTATTTGTTTGCCGTCCGGCGACCATATGGGGGTACATTCGTAGCTCTCTTGGGTAGTAAGCTGTGTGGCGGTTCCACCTTTGGCCGGCACCTTGTAGATGTCTCCTTTGTAGCAGAATGCGATTTCCGTACCGTCGGGAGAGATTTGCACATCGCGCATCCAGAGCGGCGTGGCGGCATGTCCGGCAATGGCAGTAAGGCCTAGTGCAAGGATTGCAAGGGTTTTTTTCATAAGTGTGTGGGTTGATGTTAATATAGAATGTTTATAAACGTCATGATGCTGTCCACAAGGCAAGGAGCGAGGTACGTCATTTCATACCTCGTGCCTTGTATATCTGTTCTTTGGCATTGTTGATGCTTTGGAACTTCTCTTCTGCGGCTTTCTTGATGTCTTCGCCCAGCGTTGCCACCCGGTCGGGATGGTGTTTCAAGGCTAGGCGGCGGTAAGCAGCACGCACTTCGTCATTGGTGGCAGTGGGTTCAATTTCAAGTACTTTGTAGGCCTCGTTCAGTGAGCTACCGCCTAGGTTAAGCATGGATTCCACTTCCTTGACCGATAGTCCCATGTACATGGCCACTTCTTTCAAGGCTTCTATCTCCTCGTTGCAGACGTGTCCGTCGCTTTTGGCAATTTCTACCAAGAATACCAGCAGTTGCAAGCGTTCCTCGTATGTCAGGTTGGCGGCAATCTGCGTTCCACAGTCACGGATGGTGTTTTTAAATGCCAGTGGGTTTTGTCTGTCCATCTGCTTGCGCTGTTCGAAGAGGTTGAGCAGTATCCGTTCTCCCTCGCCCACGGCAGCCTCACCGAATGTGCTTCTCAGAAAGCGGCGGACGAATTCCATTTCACTATGCATGATGCGCCCGTCTGCACGGATAATGTACGAAGCCATCACGAGCATGGAGAAGAGGAAACTGTTCCGTTGCCCGGTATAGGTAGTGCCGTGCGTTGGTTCTTCTCCATAATAACTGCCTGCGTCACTTGAATCGGTGTCGAACAGTGAACCGAATACAAAACCTGCCAAGGCTCCCAGCGGTCCTCCGGCCATGAAGCCGATGATGCCGCCTATCCATTTAGCTGCTCCCATAATTTTTCTTGTTTAAAGTGCAAAAATAGAGATTTCTTACGAGAATTCCAGTAATTTGATGAGCTATTCCCGCTGAAGCGAATAGGCACCGTCTTCTTTTTGTACATATTCAGCATATTTATGGCAGCAAGTCTGTCATTAAGAAATACTATAAAAATTAAGGAGTTAAGTCTTAGACTTAACTCCTTAATGCTCAACAGTCGGGATGACAAGATTCGAACTTGCGACCACACGCCCCCCAGACTTCGCGAGAGATAAACTGATAACGGCTGATTATCAATTGTATATACTCTATTGCATCTCTTTCGGTTTACACTATGGTTTACCTATAGTATAATGCTGCTTGTTAATACTAAATCTTTATTTGGAATTATTGCTAATTAGTTAATTCCTATATGTCTAATTCTCATTTGCAAAAATAATACTTTTATTATTAATCTGTGCCTTCTATCGAGTAATTTTTATAGTCAGTTTTCCTTTTCAAATCCCCTCAAACTCTTATATATGATAAGATAGCTTGGAGCATTATTCAGCACTGCAATGAAGAGTGCGTACGGCTTCAAGCATTAATGATAAAAACAATTACCGGGTCACACTTATTTTCAGAAGATGGATAAGCATGTAGATTCGATGATGCGTAGCAATTTCAGTATGTGGACAAGACATAAAGTTCCCCACGAAAGAATGTATGCCGCATGATAGGCCAAGTAAATGCGAGGAGCTATTTACAACGGTTCAACTATCACAACCAGTCGAAAGATTGGTCTATTTTTTTCTTCTCCCCTTCCTTGATTTCCCTTCAAAGCCTTATATATGAGAAAAGTATATAAGAGAAATAGAGAATAGAAACATAATTACTAACAATTTAAAACTAAGAGACATGGGAAATTTAATTAAAGGATTGAAGGTCGCAGCTTATGTGGCCGAGATTATCGTGGCAGGTTCCGTAGTAATCGAGCTTGCAGAAAAGTATTGTGGCAAATTCGGAAAAAAGAAGATTGCCACGGGTGAAGTCAAGGCCGTTGATGCTGCGACTGAAAACTGATAGTACGTCTGATGAATGGATTATGACAAGAAAGCGGACGTAATAATAACCGTATTGGAGGTAGCAATTTCAATACTCAAAGGAATAAAGAAGCTAAGAGGTATATTCATAAAAGCAAAGAAATGACACCTCTTGGCTTTTTGTTTTTTCATCGCATTTTATTAACCGACTAAAAAATAACAAGAGTATGGAAACAATGACTAATGAACTTACTGTCATTCCAAGAACAATCGGAATGGTAACAAGAATGATGGATGCAGTTAATATCGAAGATGCTGTAATCGTATCTGAAGAAGAACAGAAAGAGCATCCTAATTTTATTGAGAGTAACACTTCGGGTATTACACTTGAAGAACTTGAAAGGAACTGTATTGTCCCTAGTTTTGGGGATAACCAGCTTACAATCAGCCACCAGAAATTTATCCACCAGGTAGAGGATGCCGCGAAAGTATATTTTACCGGAGAGAACTTTGGTAACACGGAAATCAGAGTATCACATAAAATCCTGGGCAGGGTTCCGGGAGCATTGACAAAAAGGAAAGAAGAGCTTAGACCGGAGGACGAGACCATCTATTATCAACGTATGGCTTTCTGTTTTCATATCCGTTCCATGAGCAGAATGATGAACGGCGAGGAAGTACATTTATGTATCGGAGGTGTAAGAAGCCTGAACGAGGAAAACTTATACGCCCGAAAATCACCCGAGAAATTCAAGATCTTTATCGGGTGGAGGGTTCGTGTGTGTTCAAATCTGGATAGTCACCTCATCCGGCTTCAGACTGTTTTGCCCGATTATCCTTATGATCGACTTGACCTCATTGAGAAATATGCAGGCTTCACGGGAACAGACTATATTTCCATCCACTATTTTCCTTTCAAAATATCCGTCCCTTCTGTAACGTTGTATCAGTTCCCCACACAGTTTCTCCGCAGTCTCACCGTTCCTCATCTGCCTCTCCTTCAATGTCGGCTCCACAATCACATCAGGATCCCATTCCAGTTTATAGTAGGGAATGTTGGCGAATTGAGGTATGTAGTCAAGGTAGATGTCAGGGACAGGTGTAGCGGACAAGTAACAGATACGTTTCACTTCACTGTCAAGCCGGATGAGAAAATTCATGTCCGTACTGCCCTTGAACGTCGCATCGCCCATAAGACATTGGAACTCATCGACCACAAAGAGGCATGAATCCAGCATATTATTTCCTCTAAGGACACCAAGAACCTTGTCCGATGAATCCAGTGTAACCAGTATCTTGGCAGGTCTCATTGGCAAGGGGGTAAATGGTGTGCTTCCATGATGACAGTCCAGGTACGAATCAAGATCACGCATCATTTGGATTATTGCTTGTCCTCTATTACCACTGAATGGGACATGGAAGTGAAAACTGTCGGGATATTGTCTGTGCTTCTCTTTCAACACCTGAAGTCGTGGCGAAATTATTACCACAGGAAAGTTCGAATCGAGAAACAGGGATGTACCACCACAACCGGTTACAGTCTTGTTCAGGATAAACTTACCATCCAATGGCAATTCCCCATTCAAGAGATTTTCATAATCACTCATATACCTGCAACCTTTCGGCATACTAATTGATATCATATTATTTATATTATTATCCATAATTGTTTTATTTTTGTTTATACTCATTTCATATATAAAGGTTTGCAATGTTTTTATATACCCTTTTTACACTTCGATGAGTAAACGGAACGCATCAATATTTTTCCTTATGCAATCTATTTCTTTTAAGTAAAATCTCTCATTTTGACAAAAAAAGTTGCATGAAACTATTGTATATCTTTCTTCTTTCGTTTGTTGTAGGCTCACGCCGCCTGAGTGGGTATTATAATAAAATATGCAGTATATGTATAATAAACTTGCCTCCGGTTAACTCACAAGGTGTTATTTTGCAATATTTTTCACCTGTATCCTTGACATATGGATTCTTTATTGGCTTTGACGAAATTTTAAAGGAGAGCTTATGCAGCATCTCCTTTATCTTTCCAATCAGTCAGTACATTCTCAAGTCCAGCACTTGGCATTGGATTTGACTACCACTTTGGTAAATTTCTGAAGTTCGGTTATCAATGCCTGCACTTCATTCCTTGTCGGTTCGGGAAGGGTAATGTCCTGTCGTGAGTTCCTGCCGATATTGACTTGTACAGGAGAACACATGCTGACAAGTTCAACCATTTCGGGCAAGTCGAATTTTATCAGAGGTTCACAGGTCACATAGGTTCTCATTCCAAGGCTCGCCAGTTTTTGCATGGCTTTGGCACGTTTCCGGGTACCTGGAGCATTCCTTACGATGTCCGGATAAAAGACATTGGTTTCAATGGTCGTGCACAAAACCGATTTCTTCATTACCGGATGCCCTATGAACTCCAAGAAACGTATGGGGTCCTTGGATTGGAAAAGATAGTTATTATCAAACTTGTCACAATAATCCAGAACCCGGGCAATCCAGTCCGAAGGTACGTCGAAAGCCCATGCGTCCGTTCCGCTACCAACGAAAATAAAATTGCCGTTACCCAGGTTTACTTCCAGTTCCTTGGGGTCAAACCGTATAGGAAGCAGACCATCGAATTTTTTCATGTAACAATAGGGGCAGTCATGAAAACATATTCCTTTTATTGCATTCCACGTGTGGGTAACAAAAGGATACATGTTACCCCGGCTTTTTGTCAGTGCCATAATTGTTTTTTTAAAGGGGTGATTAAATCAGTGTATTGTAAATATCAATGTTCCGAAGTTCTTCTCTTCGGTCTTATAGGCGTTGCCCACATGGCTTCTGATTTCCTTTTCATCCATTGTGTCATCTTCCCAGCCATCAATGAAATACTCAGTAGCCAATTCCTCGTCAACACCCCATTTGCACATCCAGCAGGCTAACCTGAAGATGCAGTTTCCCCTGTTGCCTTTTTTCCAATATTCAGGATTGTTCCTTTTCCAGTGGGAGTTCATGATGCTGATGATGCTTTTGTCCGACACTGTTCTTGTCCCGGATGATTGTGGCATCTGTACCTGTGGCTTTATGGTGGGGACATAAGGGTACGGTTCAGGATTTGGATTGGTCCAGATGTCAGGATCGTAACTCAGATAATTTCTGCGTGCCAGGTCTTTACAGCTTGCATCATTTCTGTTTGCCACATAGAATTTATCCAGTAGCTGTCCATACAAATCTTCATGTCTGGCCGGATCTGTATTGTCATGCAAAACCAGAGCCTTCAGTCCATTTCCACTGGGTGTAACAAAAACACTCAGGACACATTCGGTTATCATCAGCTTGTTCCGTAACCGGATCATTTCATCCGGTGTTGCTATATGGTCAAAATCCAATGCCGTCACACGCGAGTATTCAATCAGCCCCGCACCGTTAAGTTCCCTGAATGTACCGTTATAGGCAACAGCGGGCAGGAGTCTGGCTTTCCATTTCCGCATGTCACCTGGAGCTACACTTCTGATATGCTCTATTGCCTGCTTCAATGTATAGTCTCCAAACTCATTGTCATGCAATTGCATGTCTCCCGTGCGAATCATCTGTATAACATCTCCTAACTCAGGATAAGCCAGGTTGTACTTTGTCCAATTAATCTTTTCTGTCAATGTCGTTTTCATATTCTTTACCATAGACTTTATTGCTTTTTTATCCATCTGAGATTATCAGCCGCATTGTTGGACATGTCGCCGTCAATATGCTCCACTTCCGTATAGGCCTTCGGATCAGGATTGACCAGGAATGTCTCAGCAACGAGGAGATCGACATAAGCCTTCTCCCCGCCGATGATGATGTACTGTCTGCCGTTTGCCTCCCCGAATACCGGTACATTGCCTCCATTTGCGGATGATGGCATTGCCAGACCGGTACGGGAACCTCCTTTTTCAAGGCTTTTTCTGACATCCGACCATAACCTGTATTTCCTGATGTCCCTCATGCCCCGTGAATACAGACCTTCATACAGGTCACAGAGGAAGTCCACACTGTCATATATCCCCAGTTCATAGGCCTTCTCGAACCATCCTGTCGCTTCCTTGTACATTACGGGAGTCCCAAACAGCCCTTTGAGGCGTATATGCCCCATTGTGAAAGCCGACAGTCCGTCACCTGAATCCGCAGCCTGTCCGAGTAACCCGATACCTTTCCCTATATCCTGCGGACATCCCCTGCCCTTCCAGGTATATATGGCCCAGATTGGCTTTGGCTGTGGGGAATTTATCTGCAATACTCTCTAGAAGAGCGATTGCCTTGCCGGTATCATGCTTTACAGCCATCCCTTTCAGGTAATATATGGCAACGGCGTTGATTCCATATACGAATCCCTGTGTAGCCGAACGGTCATACCATAGGAAAGCCTCGTCGGCATTTCCCTTATCCTCATAATACAGACCGGTTAGATACTGAGCCTCTGCATCACCTGCCTGGGCCTTTTCCAAAATTCTTTTTGTTTCTGTTTTCATGTTTCTTTCATTTTTGAAATTGAACATTTTTTTAAAATCACACATGTAAGGATTTCGGGGTTTTGTCAGACGGCAGTTTTTTATGTGTGTAAGTTGAAGTGGGAGAATATGCGGATGATGGTCCGATGGATTTGTCCGGCAATCGTTTCGGTATGTCAAGACTTTCCGGTAAAGTTATCAGATGAAGATGATAGCCAGAACCGAGGGAGTGAGTGTTAGTACGGTCTAGAGATTGAAAAAGATGTTCGGGCTGTAGAAATAATGATGAGGACTATATATGTTTTAAAAACAGCTGATTTTTTTTACTGACGTTTCCGCGGCCGAATAGTTTCTTTGCGGTGCCAAACGAAAAATGTACCAGGCTGATCTAACGGAGACCGAATGGCGTATATAACAAAAGTGTTAAATTTGCAGGAAGAGTAAAATATGATTTGTAATGCTGTATTTTTTAGTTAAGACTAGTTGTCAATGGCATATGCCTCTTTTCGAATTCCCAAAGTGACAGTTGTTTTATCACCACTATCGTAAATGAGGTTCTTTGTCGGAGTTGGGCTTATTGTTAGAGAAATTACGTGAAGATATACGTGTGAAACATAGCATGGGACCAATTGTAAATAGTATCGTGGACAATCAAAATGTCAAAGGGGAACAATGCTTCCTTGAACGGTGTTGACGGGAATAAAAAGCAAAAGGCATAAAACGTAATATCATAGTAGATAAAAATCTTTTTCTTTTAACTATTAGAATACGTACTTTTGATAGTGTAGTTGTCTTAATATAAGATATTGCTAACAATCATTACTAAATAATACTAAATATGAAACACTTATTCTTTGCTCTTCTGTACTTTTTCGCAACAGTGGCAACGGCCCAAACACTGAGCGAGTATCCTGATTTTGAAAGATATCAAAAGGATAATGAACGCATCATTCAAAACAAAACTTATCCGAAAGTGATTTTTATCGGAAATTCCATTACCGACGGATGGGCTAGCAAACGCCCCGTTTTTTTTACAGGTCATCAATTTTTAGGTCGTGGCATCAGCGGTCAAACCAGTCCGCAACTCCTGCTCCGCTTCCAAAAAGATGTGATTGACCTTAAACCAAAAGCTGTTGTCATCAACATCGGTACGAACGACATAGCCGAAAATACTGGTAAGTACAGCATCGAATATACGGTGAGTAACATCAAATCAATGGTAGAGTTAGCCAAATCACATAAAATCAAAGTGTATCTTTCTTCGGTTCTTCCGGTTGATGTGTATCCTTGGAGAAAAGACATTACGGATGCAGTGAAACAGATTTATGAGCTGAATGTGCGGATCCGGCAACTTGCCAAAGCAAAACATGTACACTACATTGATTACTTCAGTGAAATGAGCAAAGAGAACGGAGGCATGATTGATGAATATACGTATGATGGTGTCCACCCTACAGATAAAGGATATGAGGTTATGGAAAAAATCGTATTGTCTGCCATCAAATAGCCACAGATACAAACCGTTATTATGGACTCTCAATATTCAAATGGAATGCAAGAAAAGGGGGGGGATTCTATCAGTCATTTTAGACAAGTTTATGATGAACTGTATCCTAAATTGATGGTTCATGCATGTAAATTTGTTGATGAAGAGGTTGCTGAAGATATAGTACATGATGTATTTGTCGCTTACTGGGAACAACATCATATGATTGTTTCCAGTAGGCTGGCCGCCTTTCTATTCAAAGCCACGCAAAACAGTTGTCTAAACTATCTGAAGCACCAAAAGGTAGTGGAGAACTACCGGGAACAGTGGCAACTGGCCATTGATCGTTGTGAATATTACAACCAGAAAATTGAATCGACTGTTTCGATGTCTGAAACGAATGAGGAGTTGAACTATAAGTTGCTGGAAAATGCAATCAGGCAATTGCCTCCCAGACGTGCGGAAGCTTTAAACTTATTCTACTTCGAAGGGAAGTCACAAAAGGACATAGCCAATCAGATGCATGTGTCCTTACGTACGGTACAGACACACCTTGCCCAAGCCATCGCGGAATTGCGCAAGTCCTTGAGGCATGTCGGAATTTGGATTGCTCTAATGTTGAATTATATATTACTGTAATATGGATTTAAATGTATTAAAGCGTTTTTTAAATCATTCCGCTTCGGAGGAGGATTACAAAAAGATCAACAAATGGAGAAGGGAAGAACCTGCTAACTCGACTTTTTTGTTCTCGTTGGAGGAAATCTGGTCGAAAAAAGAAGAAGCCAACTATGCAACAAAGATACATCTGAATGCATCTTACCAAAAGATGATAGAGAAGATGATGAGTAGATCTGAATCCAAAATTAAGGAACAGGAGACATACAATACAACACAAAAAAACGATATCCATAAACCTAAATCATCACTCTTCCTAAAAATAACTGCATCAATAGCAATTGTATTGTCAGTAGGGTTGGGAACGTTATATTACATGGAGGTTACACGACCGGTTGGATTTAATACGGTAATTGTCCCCAACTCGCAGACAGCCAATTTGGTATTGGAGGATGGTACACACATCTGGTTGAACTCAGGTAGCCGGTTTACTTATCCCACCAAATTTGCTAGGGGTTACCGTACGGTCAAACTGGCAGGTGAGGCTTTGTTTCAAGTGAACCGTGATGAACACAAGCCGTTTTTGGTGGAAACGGAGAGGTTGAAAGTACGTGTACTGGGTACTACATTTAATGTGAAATCGTATTCCGGTGAGGATCCAACAGTTCTCTTAAAAGAAGGGCAGGTGGAAGTGTATACTGATAAGAATAAAAATATACGGATAAAGCCCAATCAAATGCTGACAGTCTCTCTCGAAACGGGTCTGAGTTCGATTCGTGAAATGGATGCTTCTACGGCTGGTACGTGGCGGACGGGGGAACTGATGTTCCCCGGGGAAACACTGAAGACCATTGTGTTGGAATTGAAACGGAAATTCGACAGGGAAATTGTCATTGAAGATCCTTCGCTTGAAAAAAAACGGTTCTTCTGCCACGTGCATAGGGAATCGACCTTGACGGAGGTCTTGGACCTGTTGCAGGAAAGTGGGCAATTGACGTATCTGGAAAAAGAACATATATTTATAATAAGAAAGGAGGACAATTAACAGAAAAAGAAGAAAAAGAAAAAGGATTGCAAATTGTTGCAGCAATTCACAATCCTTGTCGTCGAATAAATTAATTAAAGATTAAATCAATTACTCAGTTACAAATTTATGAAAAATCCAACCAGTTATTTCTATCTAAAAGAATGCGTAACTTTTTTTAGTAGATGGAATAGGAACTCTTGCAGTTTTGTGCTTTTGTTAACATTTTTATTCCTATTTAACGGAGTACTTGCATTGCATGCTCAAAATGTTACCATTTCACTGGATGTGAAAAACAAAAGCATCACGGAGGTGCTATCAATCATTGAAAAAAAGAACAATCTGTTTTTTACTTATGATTACAATCTGTTCAATCCCAAGCGAAAGATTTCGGTGTCTTTAAAAAATAAAAAGATTGAGGAAATCTTGAAGGTGGTTTTCAAAGGGGAAAATATCGGCTATAAAATTAAGGGAAAGAATGTGGTGTTGTATAAAATTGATTCCAAAGTGTCGAAAGGACAGCAGAGGAGTGCCAAAAGGATTTCGGGGATTATCCGAGACCTCTCTGGTGTTCCTATCATCGGCGCTTCCATTGCTGTGGAAAACGGTGCCGGTGGTACCATTTCTGATTTGAATGGTAAATTCTCTTTGAATGCGCACGAAAACGACTTGCTGACGATTTCGTACATCGGTTTCGGCAAGAAGGAACTGAGAGTGAAGAAGGATTATTACGAAATTACGCTGGAAGAGGATGCCAATCTAGTTGATGAAGTGGTAGTTGTGGGGTATGGTACGCAGAAGAGAGGTAACTTGACGGGAAGTATTGCTTCGTTAAAGACCAAGGAGATCAATACGACTGTGAGCTCCAGCCTGGCGCAATCTTTACAGGGTAAGATGCCGGGATTGCAGATAAGACAGCAGAATGGTGAGCCGGGTACTTTTAATTCTATGATTAACATCCGCGGCTATGGAGAACCTTTGTATGTCATCGATGGTATTGTACGCGATGGTAGCGTTGAATTCCAACAATTGAATCCTAGTGACATCGAAAGTGTTTCGGTGTTGAAGGACGCTTCCGCTGCAGTATATGGCATGAATGCCAGTAATGGTGTGATTGTGGTGACTACGAAGAGAGGGGAATCCCACCGTCCTCAGTTTACGTATTCGGGTAATGTGGGCTGGCAGAAGGTTACTGACCGTCCCCTCATGGCCAATGCGGCCCAATATCTGGAAATGTACGATGATGCGATTTTTTATAGAGACGGGGTGCATAGTATTACCAATGAAGAACTAAATAAGTGGAGAGCTGGCGGACCGGGTTATGAAAGCACGGACTGGTACAATGAAACCATGAAAAAAGCCAGTTTGAGACATAATCATAACTTGTCTATTGAGGGTGGCAATAAGATTATGAAATACTTCCTCAGTTTCAGCTACTATGATGAAGACGGTATTTTCAAGAGTGGGGATATGGGTTATGACCGCTATACGTTCAGAAGCAATGTTTCTGCCAAATTGAACCGTTATCTGACAACGGATGTGATGGTTTCGGGCCGTTATGGCATGAGGGATTTCCCGGGTGGTGATGGCTTTATATGGATGTACAAAGGTACCATCATCAGTCATCCGAACGAACGTCCGTATATTAACGATGACCCGGCTTATCCGGCGAATATCTACAATCAGGAAAATCCGGTGGTGATGTCACAGAAAAAGCATGCAGGGTATACGGTGGACAAGAACAAATCGCTTCAGTCGGCTGTTTCGCTGACTTATGATGCGCCTTTCTTGAAGGGACTGCAGGCGAAAGGCACCATTGCCTATGACAGCTATAGTGTATTCAATAAAAATTTATGGAAGAGTTATCGCATTTATTCGTCCGATTTGAATTATCAGTTGAAAAACAAGCCGCGTATTGCCAATAATGTGGAAGATGCAGACCGCATTGTGTTGCAGGCGCAGGTGACATTCGACAGAACCTTCCTGGACAAACATCATGTTTCGGCATTAGTTGCTTACGAACAGAAGAAATATGAGAAGAAACACTCTTACTTGAAACGTGAATATGATTTTTACACGACAGATGTGATGGATTATGCATCGGGGGTACAGACGAATAGCGGTACGGAACATGAAGAGACAACTATGGCATACATCGGTAAATTTAACTATGACTACATGGGTAAGTATTTATTTGAATATGCTTGCCGTTATGACGGCTCTTACCGTTATGCACCCGGCAAAAGATGGGCGTTCTCTCCTTCTTTATCAGCCGGCTGGAGAATCTCTGAAGAAAGCTTTATCAAAGATAATTTTTCGTTTATTGATAATTTGAAAATCCGTGGTTCTTATGGCGTCATTGGTGAAAATGTAGGAGAGCCATTCCAACACGTGATGGGTTTCACACCTAATGTGAATATTGGTTATGAGTTTGAAGATGGCAAGTTCCTGGGTACGATGGCAGCTCCGGGTGTGATCAATCGGGACTTTACGTGGGTGCGTTCGGAGATGTATAATGTGGGGGTCGAGTTTTCTGTGCTAAGAAACAAACTGAATTTTGAACTTGACTTCTATAAGAAACACAAGAGCGGAAAGTTGAAAATCAGAGAAGGCAACTTGCCGAATACGTTTGGTGGATCAATGCCGGTGGAGAATGTGGAAAGTGAACGTACACAGGGTTTTGACTTGACCATTTCTCACAAAAATCGCATCAATGATTTCTCTTACAGCGCTTCTTTCAACATGAATATTGCCAGAACCATGCATCGCACAGTGGATAAACCGGCTGCACGAAGCAGTTACGACCGTTGGAAGAATGGATATACAAACCGTTGGAATGACTTGGTTTGGGGATTCGACAAAGTCGGACAGTTCCAAAATTATGAAGAGATTTTACATGGGGCTATTCATTGCGACAATAGAGGAAATACGCAGTTGTTGCCGGGTGATTATATCTATGATGATTATAACGGTGATGGTGTGATCAATGGTTATGATACCAAACCGATATTCAGAAACAAGACACCGAAACTCTTTTATGGTTTTACGTTGAATGCACAATGGAAAAATATGGATTTGACAATGGTGTTCCAAGGTGCTGGTATGTACAACATCCGTTTCAATGAGGTATTCAGCCAAATGTTCTTCAACAATGGTAATTTACCTGCTTATTTCTTTGACAGATGGCATTTGGAGGATTCCTATGATCCTGACAACACCAATTGGGTGCCTGGTAAATGGCCTGCTAATCGTTTCTCTCAGGAAATGGGTTCTTCTTACCGCGATAGTCAGGCATGGAACATGAAAGCGTCTTATTTACGCCTGAAGAGCTTTGAAGTGGGTTATATATTGCCTAGAACATTTACTAAAAAATATGGTGTTGAAAATTTGAGACTCTATTTCAATGCATACAATCTCTTTACATTCACCGACTCGTTCTTGAAACAGTTTGACCCTGAAAAGACGGAGGGTGACTATGGTGCCGGATACAACTATCCTTTGACAAAGAGTTTTAATGTAGGCTTAAGTGTTTCATTCTAAATATTATACGTATGAAAAAGATGTTAAATTTTAAATATGTAATTGTGGGGTTCTTGCTCGTGTTATGTGGAGCTTGTTCTGATTTTCTGGATTTAGAACCAAAAAATAAAATACCGGGTGAAAGTGTCTTGTCGGATCCCAATGGTATCAAGTCGTTTCTAGCTGATCTCTATTATGGTTCACCGATTGAAGATTTTGTATATATGCCTGCTGCCGGATTTAACGCCAGAGGGAATACTGGTTCTTTGACGTTGGCGCAATATGCGCTGGAAGCCATCCATTCGGAATGGCCCAACTGGAACCAATTTGCCAATGACTGGTGGAATAAGGGGTATTTTTTGAACAGAAATATCAATCTGCTGATGACGTATATTCCCAATTTGGATATTTCGGTAGAGGAAAAGGATGCGTTGATGGGGGAAGCCCATTTCTTAAGGGCGTATACTTATTTTGGTTTGGCGAAGCGTTATGGGGGGGTATCCATCATTACGAAGTATCAGGAGTTTGAGCCGAATACGGATAACTTGAAGGTACCTCGTAGCACAGAAAAAGAAACGTGGGATTTTGTGATGGAGGAATGTGACAGGGCGATTCGTCTGTTGCCGGAAACCAGAAACAATCCGAGTGAAGAGAAGCGCAGGGCGACGAAGTGGACGGCGTATGCTCTGAAGTCAAGGGCAGCATTACATGCAGCTTCTGTAGCTAAATATTGGGACAAGGCTCCGTTGGAAGGGGAAGCGGTGGATAAGAATTTTGTTGGTTTGGACAAGTCAGATGCCAGCCGTTATTATCAGGCTTGCATAGATGCTTCTAAAGCTATCATCGCTTCCAATAGGTTTGGGTTGTATAAGGCGCATCCAGGTAGTGTGCAAGAAGCGATTGCTAACTACAGAGCGCTTTTCACAGATCCGAATGTGGCTGGTGAAGAGGCTATTTTTATCAAAGGCTATGGAGCTCCGGGTACTCGGATTGCACATGATTATGATGCCTGGAACAATCCGAATCAGAATGCGGAAGGATTCCCTCACAGAGGTAGAACCAATCCAATTCTTGAGTTGATTGACTTGTATGAGGATTATACCAATCCGGGGCATGCTGCTCCGATCATCACTACGGAAGATGGAAAGGTGAGCGATAATGAAGGCTATCGTCCGTATGTTGCTTATCGCCATTTTGATTCGCCGGAGGAAATCTTCAAGCATAAGGATGCCCGCTTTTTTGCTTGCATCACGTATCCGAACAGTGTGTGGAAAGGGAAGAAGATTGTAATCCAGGGGGGGGTGATTAAACCGAATGGTGACTTGATGAGTTCACCGGGTGCTTGTGAACATAATGGTAAGACGTATTATACATTCGGTGCTCAATTCTCGAAGGATTATTCGGGTTTTGACGGTACACCGAACTGTACGCGTACGGGGTTCTTGATGCGCAAATTCTTAAATGAGAACCTGACCGTGACCAAGGAGTTGCAGTCGACTACCGACTTTATGGATTTCAGATACGCCGAAATCTTGCTGAACTTTGCGGAAGCGGTTGTTGAAAAGGGTGAAACGGATGGTAATTTGCTGGATATGGCCAAGAAGGGACTGAATGACTTGCGTAAGAGAGCAGCTCATACTACAGAGGTTGACTTGACTCTTGATAATGTGTTGCGCGAAAGGAGAATTGAGTTGGCTTTTGAAAATAAGGGTTACTGGGATTTGATTAGACGCAGGGATTTCCATTCGGAATTCGATAACCGCCGTAAAATGGCGTTGGTGCCTATGATTGATTTACGAGGGGAAAAGCCTCAGTATATTTTTGTGCGTAAGTTTGTACCGGGTGCAAACTCTTGTACTTTCCAAACGCATCATTATTACAGACATATTCCTGGAACTTCTACCAATGGTTTAACTCAGAATCCAAAACACTAATTTAACAATAGCAACTATGAAACGTAACATTAAAAATATGGCTTTCGCTTTGCTGACATTGTTTGCAGTCACTTCCTGCGACTTGTTGGAAATAGACAACTATGATGGTCCGAATGCTACCATTGAAGGCAAAATCTTAGACATTGAAACTGGCGAACTGGTTGAACAGGATATTATTGACGGGGCACAAATCGAATTTATCGAACATGGGTTTGAGAATCCTGAAACGCAATACATGGTAATTAAGAACAATGGTACGTATCGAAACAACGTGATGTTTGCAGGTTCGTATACGATGAGTCTGATGCGTGGTAACTTTGTGTCTGTCAAAGATCAAGAAGTTGTGGTGAAAGGTAATACGGTATATGACTTCAGAGTGCAGCCTTACATCCGTATTAAAAATGCTTCCATTCAAAAAAATGGTAGCAAGGTTGTGGCTAAGTTCCGTCTAGAAAAGACGGTTGACCAAGAGGTGGCGGAAGTGGCTCTTTACGGTCACCGTGAACCGAATGTTGGCGAACCACTCAAGGAGTTTGTGGTAAAGCAAGGTGTGGATAACTCGTACCTTGGCAATGAGTTTACATTGGAATTGGACTTAAAACATGAAAATATAAAATCCGGCACGCAATATTACTTTAGAATTGGCGCAAGAATTAACATTGGCGGTGCGAAATTCAATTACGTTCCTGCAGTAAGACTAGCTTTGTAAGATGAAGAGACAATTACTCACTATAGGCTCTTTATGGGTCTGTTCTCTACTTTTTGCACATCCTTGTTCTTCGGGACAAGAAATGCAATGGATCGATCATGTTGAAATGTATACGTCTAAACGTCCACCGGTGGAAAAAAGACTTTTCCGGTCAGAAGTCGTCGAACGGGTTATTGAGGAGACGGTCACTCTACTGAAAAATGAGAAGCTCAAATGGATGTTTGCCAACTGTTTTCCCAACACATTGGACACGACGGTGTTTTATGAATCGGAACCGGAGGACGACACTTTTGTGGTAACGGGGGATATTCCGGCAATGTGGCTTAGGGATTCTTCCGCCCAGGTGTGGCCTTATCTGATGTACGCCAATGAGGACGAGCGGTTGAGGAAAATGATTCGGGGGGTGATTCTACGACAGTTCAGATTAGTTCTGCTGGATCCGTATGCGAATGCGTTCTACCGTGATCTCTCTGGAAAAGGGGAGTGGCAAAATGACAGGACACCAATGAGAGGGGGAATTCACGAAAGAAAGTGGGAAATCGACTCGCTGTGTTATGTTGTTCGTCTGGCTTATCATTATTGGAAAGTAACCGGTGATGACAGCGTTTTTACAGCGGAATGGATGCAGGTGGTTGAATCTATCCTGACAGTTTTCAAAGACCAGCAACGGAAGGAGAATCGGGGTAATTATTCGTTTTTACGTGTGACGGACCGGCAGTATGACACGTTATCCAACGATGGATATGGAAATCCGGTCCGTGCCAACGGACTGATTGCCTCTTCTTTTCGCCCTTCGGATGACGCGACTGTTTATCCGTTCCTGATTCCTTCCAACTTTTTTGCTGTGACCAGCTTGCGTCAGATGGAGGAGATCCTATTGAAGGTGAACAAAAACAAAGCAATGGCTCGTGCGTGCAATGTGTTGTATATGGAAGTGGGCGAAGCGTTGAAAAAACATGCCATACACAAGCATCCTACCTATGGAAAGATTTATGCTTTTGAAGTGGACGGATACGGCAATCAGCTCTGCATGGATGATGCTAATATTCCCAGTCTGCTGGCTTTGCCCTACATCTGCGATGTGAAGCCCTCGGATAGGATTTATCAGAATACGCGAAAATATCTGTTGAGTCTGGACAATCCGTATTTTTTCAAGGGCAAATATGCCGAAGGCATCGGTGGCCCTCACATAGGAATGGACATGGTGTGGCCCATGAGCATAATCATACGTGCCATGACGTCGGAGAACGATGAGGAAATCAAATTGTGCGTTGCCATGCTGTTGGCTACGGATGCTAATACAGGCTTTATGCATGAGTCTTTTCACAAAGATCAGCCTGAAAAGTTCACACGTTCGTGGTTTGCCTGGCAAAATTCCTTGTTTGGTGAATTGGTTCTTAAGATTATTAGAGACGGAAAGTTACATCTTTTAAATGAATTATGATGAAAAGGATTTATATTATAATACTACTCCTATACTGCTGGGTCTCGTTTTTACCGGCACAGGATATATGTTCTCCGGTACGAGAAGGTTATTTATCAATGTCTGATGAGAAGAAGAAGCTGACCGTTCTCTTGTCAGGCGCTTCTTTTGCATCCGTGGATAACGGTTGGTTTGAGTTGGGGTGTGAGGCGTTGCGTGCGAAGGGAATCAACCGGGCCATCGGAGGAGAAGCCATTGCGGATGTGGCGAACCGAATGTCACGTGGCGATTTGTATTCCCGTGAGGAATTGGACGAGGTGGATGTCTTCGTGATTATGCAGGTACACAACCGGGATGTGTATGCCCCGAATGAGCTGAAAAAGGACTATCACGAATATGCCTTGCCTTTTACCCGTGGGAACTATGCGGCCGCTTTTGATTATGTAATCAAGAAATACATATCCGATTGTTATCAACTTCAATTTGACAAAGGTTCGAAGTATTACGGTGTGAAAGGGGGGAAGCCGGCTGTGATTCTGCTTTGTACCCATTGGCACGATGCACGCGTGGTGTATAATGAATCTATCAGGAAACTCTCCGACAAATGGGGCTTTCCACTGGTAAAATTTGATGAACAGATTGGCTTTTCAAAGACCGTTGAGCATCCAGAAACACACCGACAAACGAGCACTCTCTTTGCCGATGACACAGAGTGTATTGATGGGGTTGAGTATGGATGGCATCCCAACCGGGGTAAAGACTGTTATATTCAAAACCGTATGGCTGCTGTTTTTGTAGCCCAAATACAATCCTTAGTTCTGTAAGAAAATGAAACATTTATACTTTTTGTGTGTTGTGTTTGTTTTTTTATTCGCAGGGTACGCCCTCTCTCAGGGATCGAATAAAGAACATAACTTGACTCCCGTTGACTATGTCAACCCTTATATGGGCAACATCAGCCATTTACTAGTACCCACTTATCCTACGATTCATTTGCCCAACAGCATGTTGCGTGTATATCCCGAACGGAGTGATTATACAGGTAGTCAATTACATGGATTGCCGCTCATCATTACCAGCCATCGGGGCACTTCGGCCTTTAACCTTAGTCCTTGCCAAGGAGAGCCGTTACAGCCGGTCGTAAACTATAGCTATGACCATGAGAACGTCAAGCCCTACTATTACGAAGTGTTTTTGGATGAAGAACAAATTGAGGTCAAGTATGCGCCTTCACGTCAATCGGCTTTATACCAACTCCGCTTTACCCAAACGGACAAACCGGCTTATCTCATTGTGAATTCCCGGCACGGAAAAGTTCAGGTAGCGGAAAACCATATCAGTGGTTACCAGCATTTGGATAACAACACTCGAGTCTATCTGTATTTGGAAACTGAGCAGATGCCAGTACAATCAGACATGCTGGTGGATGGGAAATTGAGCCGTACGACGACTGCAGAAGGTCACAATGCGTGTGCGGTGTTGGCCTTTGCAAAACAAACTGAGTATGTGCGTGTAAGATACGGTATTTCATTTATCAGTGAAGAACAAGCTCGCAAAAACATGGAACGTGAATTGTCCGGTTATGATGTGGTGGCACTGGCTGATAAAGGGCGGAATATCTGGAATGCTTCCTTGGGCAAGATAGACGTTAAGGGAGGAGATACTGACAGTAAGCGGGTATTTTATACTTCTTTGTACAGGGTATTTGAACGCCCAGTCTGTATCAGCGAAGACGGGCGCTATTTCAGCGCGTTCGATCATCGGGTACATAATGATTATGGTTTGCCTTTCTATACAGATGATTGGATATGGGACACATATCGTGCAGCCCATCCATTACGTGTACTTATCGATCAAAATACGGAGTTGGACATCATTCGGTCCTATTTGCGTATGGCAGAACAGATGGGAACGATGTGGATGCCTACTTTCCCGGAAATTACAGGAGATTCTCGACGAATGAATTCTAATCATGGAGTGGCTACGATTGCAGATGCGGCTGCCAAAGGAATCAAGTTTGATTTAACCAAAGCATACAATGTGTGCAAACGTGCTATTGAAGAGAAGACATTGGCTCCTTGGTCAGCAGCAACCTGTGGCTGGATTGATCTGTTTTATAAAGAAAAGGGGTATATCCCTGCTTTGCAGCCTGATGAAAAGGAAACTGATCCGAATGTACATTCCTTCGAAAAACGTCAATCTGTAGCCGTGACACTCGGAACGGCGTATGACGAATGGTGTCTGTCACGCATCGCTGAAATGCTAAATAAGGATGAAGAAGCTGCCTACTATCGTTGTCGTTCGTTTAATTATCGCCATATTTACAACAAGGAAACGTGCTTTTTCCATCCAAAGGATAAAAATGGCAAGTGGATTAGCCCATTTGATTACCGCTTTTCTGGTGGTCAGGGTGCCCGTGAGTATTATGGAGAAAATAATGGTTGGGTGTATCGTTGGGATGTGCCGCATAATATTGCCGACCTTATTGAACTGATGAATGGCAAGGAACAGTTTGTTGCCAATTTGGATCAGATGTTCAATGAGTCTTTGGGAAAAAGTAAATTTGATTTCTATTCTCAATTACCCGATCATACTGGCAATGTGGGACAATTCTCCATGGCGAATGAGCCGTCTCTGCATATTCCTTATCTTTATTGTTATGCTGGTCAGCCTTGGAAAACTCAGAAGCGTATCCGCCAGTTGTTAAAGATGTGGTTTCGCAATGATTTGATGGGCATTCCTGGGGATGAAGATGGAGGGGGCATGTCAGCCTTTGTTGTCTTTTCTTCTCTCGGTTTTTATCCTGTCACTCCGGGACTGCCTATTTATACCATTGGCAGTCCGATGTTCAGTGAGGTCCGTATCAAGTTACATAACAACAAGTTTTTCACAATTATAGCAGAGGGGGTGTCAGATGAAAATAAATACATCCAGTCGGCCACTCTCAATGGCAAAGAATTGAATCATGCCTGGTTTGCACATGAGGATTTGATAAATGAAGGTGTATTGATCTTGAAAATGGGAAACAGACAAAATAAGATGTGGGGTATCGATTGTCCACCACCCTCTCATGGGCTGAAATAAAGAAGTTGTAAATTATATCAACGACTATCCCAGTTCTGATTTTAATTTTACTATTGGTCAAGGTTGGGTTTATGTTTATTTATGACTGATTCCAATCAAGATTTATACATAGTGGTATGAGTTTGGGTTAAGAATATATGGGTATAAGCCAATAAAATTTTGGTAACCATGTCATATTACGGATATTCCCAAACTTTTCATTACTCTTTTTTTGCTCTCTGTAATACGTAACATGAGAGGGTGCTCTCCGTTTGATAACACTTTACTCTTAAAACAAATCACTGAAACCTTGATACTCATTGCTTTAAAGGTTGTGCAGCGGTTTACACTATGGTTTACACTAACCTTGATTTTGTCCCATTTCTACTGCTAAAATCAGGAAATGTATAAAAAGAAAAAGTGCCGATAATCATTGGATTACCAGCACTTTACTCAGTCGGGATGACAAGATTCGAACTTGCGACCACACGCCCCCCAGACGCGTACTCTACCGGGCTGAGCTACATCCCGTCTTTCTTTGAATTGCGGTGCAAAGGTACGTATTTATGGGGATTCTGCAAATTTTCTTCCTCTTTTTTTGTATTAATAATGAGTTTTTTTCTTTTGATATGCGTAACTTGTTGTTTTGTAGTTGATTATCAGCTGCTGTGATGTTGATTGTTGTTTGTATTTGTTTATATACAGTCTACTTTAATATTTTAGGAAAGTTTTAGGGAGAAAACGTGGCAGAAATTAGGTATATATTTTCTTCTGTTAATCAGTATTAAATAGGCGATATTTTTATAAACCTATTTTTCTTCTTTTGAGAAATAACCCTATATTTTTGCTGCACTTTAATATTTATAATATGGCAACATTTAAAGTGCTTTTGCATTCCTCTAATAGGAGGAAGGATGGAACCTATCCGGTTTCATTGAGAATCATAAAGAACATGAAAGCCAAGTATATTTCACTGGGGCTTTACTCCAAGAAGGAGGAATGGGACGTTATTGGTGAACGTTTCAGATGTGATAAGCGTGTCTGTCCTAATTATAAGGAATTCAATGCGCGAATAGTTCAACTGCTGGCACGCGCTCAAGAAGTCGAGCGCCATTTTGAGTTTGATAGGATTGATTGGACGCTGAATCAATTCGAGGATGCTTTCCTATATAAGGATAAGAAGGGAAAGTTCTTGGATTTCGCATTGTTGTGTATTAAGGATATGAAAGAAACGGGACATATCGGTAATGCAAAAGTGTGGGAAAAGGTCATCTGTAATATGAAATTGTTCGACAAGAAGCTGTCCACACGTTATTTTCAAGAGATAGACATCAAGTATGTTGGAAAATCCAGTGTAAGCTGCCCCCTAAAACCAAGCGATTCTGCCCCCTTGTGCTAAAATAATCCTACCCCCTTGATTCCAATATAAAAATACCCCTGCTTGGCAATGCCCGGCAGGGGATTTTTCGTAGATTTGATTCCCGTCTTGACCGGTGGGATAAAATCATTTCTACTATGACAACAAAGATAGCAAACATCCTCCAATGTTACGCATTGGGGATGGGGATAAAGCAGATAAGCAGGAGCTTTGAGCTTTCCCGCAACACGGTGCGCAGATATGTGCGCCTGTTTCAAGAGTGTGGTATACCGATAAAGGAGTTGGCCGCCATGCCTTCCGCTCGCATCCAGGAAATGTTCTCTGAAGGTGTTGGCCGTAACAGGGAACCGTCACAACGCCAGCTTGAGCTTGAGGCACTCCTTCCTGAGTATGCTGCCCGGCTTAGCCGCCGAGGCGTAACAGTGAAAACCCTGTACGAAGAGTACCGCGAGACCCATCCTGACGGATACAGACATGCCAGTTTCGGCAACTATCTCATGCGTTACCGTATGGTGACACATGTCGTAGGCCATGTCGAGCATTATGCCGGAGACCAGATGTATATCGACTTCGCCGGTGACAAACTGGAAGTCGTTGACAGTGAAAGCGGTGAATGTCGCAGCGTTGAAGTGTTCGTGGCCATACTTCCGTGCAGCCACTATACCTATTGTGAGGCGGTCTGGTCCCAGTCAAGACAGGACTTGATTAAGGCGTGTGAGAACGCGCTTCATTTTTACGGCGGGGTTCCGATGGCGATCGTACCAGACAACCTCAAATCGGCGGTAACCCGCAGCGACCGTAACGAGCCGGTAATCAACGAGGAGTTTGCGGCATTTGCCGAACACTACGGATGTACCGTATACCCCACACGGGTACGTCATCCAAAGGACAAGGCCTTGGTGGAGAATGCCGTGAAGCTACTTTACCGATCCGTCTACGCTGACATCGAGGGTCTTGTATTCCACTCGCTGGAGTCTCTGAATGCGGCCATATCCGAATCGCTCTCGGCCTTCAACGGACGCAGGATGAGCGGGCGTCCCCAGTCCAGACGGGAACAGTTCGAGCAGATTGAGTCCGACTGCCTCCGCCCGCTTCCCGCCATACGCCATCAGATGAAAGAGCGACGCTCCGCAACAGTAATGCGTAACGGCTATGTCACCTTCAGGCTTCACCATTACAGCGTACCGAAAGAGTATATAGGCAAACGTGTCGAGATTGTCTATGATGCGGACACGCTGGAAATATATCATGGCCTGCGTCTGGTGACCACACACCAGCGCGATGACACGCCATACTCCTATACGACCAAGGATGCCCACGGACTGCCCGGACGTCATGGAAGTTATGAAAAGGATCTGGAACAGATTTACGAACGGGCCGGCCAGACAGATAACGTCCTGCTGCTGTATCTGCGCAAGGTGGCGGAACTCAAGAAGTATCCTCCCGCGGCGTTCCGTTCATGCAGAGGCATCATGGCGTTGGAGAAGACCTTCGGGCTGGAACGGTTGGTGGCGGCAAGCGCATGCGCCACGCAACTGCGCCTATACGGATATCAGGAGATAAGGCGGATCCTTGAACGCGGGGATGATGCAGACTTCCTGTCAAAAGACGACATTGACGATGAGGTCCCCGTAACATCTATCCACAAAAACATCCGCGGAGCAGCCTACTTCGCACAATTAAAACATTTAAATAGAGACAACAATGGAAACAAATAATCTTACCGCACCGATAGCTGTCGAAAAAGACCGCAACACGTTGACAATCGAACTGATGAACCGTATGAAGCTGCACGGCATGGCCGCCGCCTTCACTGAAAGCCTAACCTCCACTATGGCAGAAACAATGACAATCGACTCTTTCCTGCACATGTTACTTGCCAGGGAATGGGACTACCGTGCCAATGCAGCCATCCAACGCCTTATACGCGGGGCGGCGTTCCGCTACAAGGCCTGCCTCGAGCAGATAGACTATGCAATCCCGCGTGGCCTTGACCGCAATCAGATGGAGCGGCTTGCATCGCTGGAGTTCATCCGCAAGGGACAGAACCTCTTCATCACAGGGTCATCCGGTACCGGGAAGAGCTTCCTTGCCACAGCAATGGGGTATGAAGCCTGCAAGAAGGGCATACGGACATATTATGCGAATGCTCCGAAACTTATGGGTACGCTTAAGGTGGCAAAAGTAAAAGGCACACTGGAATCGGAACTCAAGAGAATCGAACGGAGCACGCTGCTCATATTGGATGACCTCTTCCTTGTGAACCTTGATGCCAAGGAACGACCCATCCTGCTCGATATAATAGAGGACCGACATGGGCGCAAGTCCATCATCATCACCTCGCAACTGCCAACGGACAATTGGTATGATGCAATCGGAGACCCTACAGTAGCAGATGCCATTATGGATCGTATTATACATACGGCGCACCGGATTGAGCTGACAGGAGAAAGTGTCCGTAAAATGGCTGCATACAGAGGGAAATAAACTAAAATAATAATAACCCCATCGGTCAAGACTTTTTAAGGGGGCATTGTTGAATGTTTTAAGGGGGCAGAATCGCTTGGTTTTAGGGGGCAGCTTACACTGGATTTTCCAAGTATAATTAACCAAGAAGATAAATTAAAAAAGAGCTTCGATTACACACTTCCTGGTAATTCTGAAACAGACAAGGGTCAGTCATTAACTGTTTTTAGCTCTGAAAGCTCTCTTTTAGTTCCTAAAGATACAACAAATCTAAATATTGAACAACAATTTATGGACGAAATTATAGAGAAAGCTAAGAAATCATCCCCTATTGGTACAGAAAAGACGTGGGGAAGTAAAGTTTATATAAATGCTGGAATAGGATGAACATGTTGTCTGTGTACTTTATTTATATTGGTGTTCATTGTGTTGTTACGCTTTCACTACTTTATAAAAGATTATGTAATAAATATTTGGATAGTCAAAAATAATTAAATATATTTGTTCTTCATAAGGTATAAATGTGCTATATACAGTGTGTTAGTATAGTGCATTGAGTATTAATATGAACAAATATTAGGATTATGGCGACTAAAAAGAACGGCTTTAATACTGGAATTGCTAGTGAGTATTTGGTGTTGTCCATGTTGTATCGGTTGAATTATGAGGCTTATATAACAATGGGAAATAAGAAAAGTGTTGATATTTGGATAATGAGGGATGATAAAACTGCTGTCTCGATTGATGTGAAATCTGTTCGTGAATATGATTCTATTCCCGTAGGTAATGTGGAGGCAAAAGATAACCACTATGTTATATTTGTGATATATAATAAAAAATTTGAAATTGAAGGTACTCCTACACTGCCTGATTTTTATATAGTTCCTAGTTCATATGTGGTAGAAAACAGGAAAGAATATGAATTGAAAGCTGGTGGAGAACGTTATAATATCTTTAAAAAGGATATTGAAGGATATAAAAATCATTGGGAGCTGTTGAATTCTTCTATTAAAAGTGGGAATGTTACACATGGTAAACTGGAAAAAGAAATGAATAGCAAAGAAGAAAAACAATTAGTTAGTTCTCGGTGGAATGACTGCAGTACAATGAGTATTATTCATACTCCTACTGAAGAAGAGAGGAAAAAAGCAACTGATGAAATGGTTGACAATCTAATTAAGAATATAAAGAAATTTGCTGACAATGAAAGAGAAGATGAAGGTAAGGAGGAGGGGTAGATTAGTCTAATTATAATTCATGTATATAATAGAATGCCGTTTAATGAAAATATTGAATGGCATTTTTTTTGTTTTGAATGCTATTGTAAGAATAGATACTATTTATAAGTGTTGGTAAAATAGGGATTGCTTATGGGGAATTGATAGGGAATTGGAGAGCATTTTTTGTTGTCCGCGGTTAAAGAATGTCCGAACTTTATAGTGTACTAAAATAAATGATATTATGGTTTGTTTCGGAGTTGATTTGTATCGATTTTCATTAATTTGTAATGATTATTTTAGAAAAGTTGTATATAAAAAAGAAAAAGGAGATGAACAGATTGTTCTAACTCCTTCTATATCTGAAAGTAATATTAAGTTCTTGAAAATTAGCTCTTTGTTTCCCCCAGACGCGTACTCTA
This sequence comes from Bacteroides uniformis, assembly GCF_025147485.1. Taxonomy (NCBI): domain Bacteria; kingdom Pseudomonadati; phylum Bacteroidota; class Bacteroidia; order Bacteroidales; family Bacteroidaceae; genus Bacteroides; species Bacteroides uniformis. The sequence goes on from NZ_CP102263.1 coordinate 1,976,661, forward strand.
CCGGGCTGAGCTACATCCCGAATTGCGGGTGCAAATGTACGGCTTTATTTTAAAATAGCAAATATTTATAGTGCTTTTTTTATTGAATGAACCTATATTTTGCAGTTTCAAGGCTTTCGGTCAACGTGTCCTGCTCTCTTTTTACTTGTATGCCTGCTTCGCAAGGCAATGGCTTTGAGCGGGCAGGCATACTTTGAATGAAGTTATTGCAGGTTTAGGCTGTTTCTTACGGAAGTGATAGCCGGACTTTCGGGCGTTACGGATTTCCGGGTACAATAATCGAATTCCGCAGATTTTTCGCCGCTAAATGATTTCCACTTCAGTTTCAATTTAACGGTCTTGCCTTCTGTATCAGGCAGGGCATCCAACTTGAAAGCAACCAGTCCGTCCGCATACCTGCCGTAAATGTCGCCCTTGGCATTGTGGCGGAATTCTACTTCATACGGGTTTTCCGGATTCTCGCTCAGCAGCAGATTGACAAAGTGCTTTGTTTGATAGTCTCCTTGCTGAGTTCTAAAGCGAAGGGTCAGATAACCGTCTTCTGCGATGGTTACCCAATCGTTCACTATTTCCACCGGGTCGGTGCCGTATACGGTATCGTTCTCTTCACCCAAATCCGGGGCGATGGGTTTGGTAAGGATACTGTCTATCCAGTTTATATGTACAGCTTGGGTGTAGATATCGCTGGGCTCGTCCACTTCCTTGTAGTTTACTAAAGCGCGGACTTCCTTCTCGCCGTAGGGAGATTTCGTCATGTTGGTAGGCAGCAGAGTGGTCTTGTCATCCAATTGCAGAAAGACTGTCTGGTCTGCATCGGTCTTTACCGTTACCAGGGCATTGGGGAATCTCATGGCATAATTATCATCGTCGTCCAGGCACGATTGGAGGCTTAAGGAGCTGATGGTTGCAATAGCGATTAAAATTTTCTTGTTAAAGATTGACTTCATTTTCATAGTGTACTCTTTTAAATTAAACATTTGGAATAGGTCTTGCTTTTATAGAAATAGCATATTTGCGAAAACCCTGCATGCAGCATTGTTAATTAATGATAAGAGCCGGAGTAAGCTGGTGCGGAATATTATTCCCCGATACATGAAAGATATTTGTATATCAGGTGGAATATGATTACCTTTGCTGTATGAGATGCACATCTCGCGTGTGTTGAGATGTATGTCTCGAACTGCATGAGATGTGCATCTCGTGCATGTTGGGGAATAGCTGTCCGGCCGTATGGAAACTGGCTTTCTGTTTAGGGGAAGTAACCTTCGGGTGGGGTGTCAGCAGTCTGGTTGCAGTAAGAAACATTATGTTCATTGTGAAAAGAGTATGAGTATAGTCTATTTGGTTCGAAAGAAGGTTTTCCGCACGGCAGAAGGGGTGAAGCAACTCTATTATGCTGTGCAGCGTGTGTTACAGCGGCGTGGAGGTGTGACGGCAGAGCTGCTGGCGCAGCGTATGGCATCCAGAAAAGGGATGAGTTCGGGAGACGTGCAGAGTGTATTGATAGATTTGCCGAAGTTTATAGAGGAAGCGCTGATGGAGGGAGAGTCGGTGACCATTAAGGGGCTGGGTTCCTTCCATGTGGCGGTGACGAGTGACGGGTTTGAGCATCCCGACGATGTGATGCCGGGCAAGGTACGCTTATCCCGTGTCTATTTTCGTCCGGATAAGTCGCTGGTGGCGAGGCTGAACAGCGGGATGGATTTCTACCGTTATCCGCTTAGCCGATATTTCCCTCACGATATGTTGCGACCGGAAACGCTGCGAAAGGAGCGGGCCGAGGGAAAGACGGGAATTCCGGATGAAGACCCAGTTGGGATGGAAAATGATACGGAGGACTTTTCGGGGGAGGAGTGAGCGATGAATGTGGAAGAATTCAGAGAATACTGTCTCTCCTTGCCGGGAGTGAGCGAGAAGATGCCTTTTCCTAATGTGGCCGACAGATACAGCCGCGATGTGCTTTGCTTTTATGTGGGCGACAAGTGGTTCTGCTTTGTCAATATCGAAGTGTTCGACTTCTGCTGCATCAAGTGCCGCCCGGAGGAATCAACGGAGCTGCGGGCAAGGTACGAGGGGGTGAAGCCGGGGTGGCACATGAACAAGAAGTATTGGAACAGTGTGTATTTTAATCAGGATGTACCGGACAGCATTATCCGAGAACTGGTGGCACGCTCCTATCGGCTGGTTGTGGAGAGCCTGCCGAAGAGGGAGCGGGAGCGTTATACCCCCATGCACTCCCTATAAAAGTCGAACATTTCGAAGATAGTCTCCTTGTCTGCCGTCTGGTTGAGACAGATGTCACCCACTTCTTTCAATAGGGTGAAGTTGATGACTCCGGCGGTATTCTTCTTGTCATGCTTCATCAGTTCGTACAGCTGGTCGTACTGTTTGCAGTTGAAGGTGAAGCTGCCATAATTCTCTTTGACGAATTGGATGGTCTGGCGCATCTTGTCCTTCGGGAATCCGGTCTTTATATAAGAAAGGTAGAGTTCGCAGACCAGCCCCCATGCCACTGCATAGCCGTGCAGCACCGGACGCCTTTCGGCAAGGGCGAGGCTTTCGAAGGCGTGTCCCACGGTGTGCCCCAGGTTCAAGGCTTTGCGGATGCCATGTTCCAGTGGGTCCTCTTCTACGATGCGTTCCTTTACCTGCACGGAACGTCCTACCATGGACTTCAGCAAGGCATAATCTATCTTCTCCGTATCGAAGGCCAGCAGTTCCGCCAGATGTTCCGGGGTACTGATGAGGCCGTGCTTCAGCATCTCCGCATAGCCGGAGAAGAAGTTATGGGCATCGAGGCTGCGCAGGAACTCGGTTTCCAGCAGCACGCAGGCGGCAGGAGCAAAGACGCCGATTTCATTCTTCAGACCGTTGAAGTTGATGCCCGTCTTGCCTCCCACGGAAGCGTCGACCATGGCGAGCAGCGTAGTGGGAACGTTGATGTAGGCGATGCCCCGCTTGAAGGTGGAAGCGGCAAAACCGCCAAGGTCGGTCACCATGCCACCGCCCAGATTGATGAGCAGGGAGTGGCGGCTGGCCCCTTTCTCACTCAGGGCTTGCCATACGGCAGCCAGCGTTTCCATATTCTTGTGCACATCTTCTGCCCCGATAATAATCTCTTCCGCTTCTTCCAGGGCGGGGATACCGTCCAGATGCGGGCGGCAGAGGCGGTGGGTATGCTCGTCGGTAAGGATGAAAAGCTTGTCATGGGGACACTTCGCTATGGCATGCGTCAGGCTGTTTGCCAGTCCTTCGCAAAGGATTACTTCTTGTTTACTCATCTTGTTAATTACAAATTACGAATTACCAATTACTGATGTTACGGATTATGAAGGAAAGGGAGCCTTCTTCATTATATTGTGGCACAAAGATAGCTCTTTTGGCAATAAAACGTTATCTTTGTCCCGCGAAATTCTATGGGTGGCAAGGTGTTTCCGTCATCTGCCTCCCGCTATTTGTAATTAGTAATTTGTAATTGATTGATAGAAATGAGAGCATTACTTCCCGTTTATTGCCGTCCGTTGGGTTATTTCATCATAGCTCTGGCGTTGTTCCTTCCTTTCATATTCCTATTGTGGGGAAAAGTGACAGATGCCAACTTGCTGTTTTACAAGGAATGCTCCAAACTCCTGATGATGATGGGGGCACTGATGATAATCTTTGCCTTGACGAAGAACGAGAATAAGGAGATAGAGCAGGTGCGCAACAAGTCCACGCGCAATGCCATCTTTCTGACCGTTCTTTTTATCTTCGGCGGTATGCTCTACCGGGTGGCGCAGGGTGACCTCCTTTCGGTCGATTCTTCTTCTTTTCTCATATTTCTTATATTGAATGTGCTTTGCTTGGAATTTGGTATAAAGAAAGCGACAGTTGATAGATTATTTAAGCGGAATAGTCGATAAATAAAGCAAATCGTCATGTGGGGCATTAAACCTTTTGCCCGGAAGTCTGTCAAATGAAACAGTGAATAAAAGGCATTGTTCATTTAGAATAGACAAAGAATAGACACATGAAGAAAATTATCACGGGGATGGCGTTGCTGTTGGTAACAACGCTGTCTGCATTTTCACAGACCAAAAACATTACGGTATCGGGCCGTGTCGTGGAGGACACCAAGGAGCCTGCGATACAAGCTACCGTGCAGTTGCTTTTGTTGCCAGACAGTGTTCAGGCATCGGGTACGGCCACTACGGCACAAGGTTATTTCACTCTTCCCAAAGTCAGTGCGGGTAAATACGTGCTGAAGGTTTCCTACATCGGATTCAAGAGCCAGTACATCCCTTTACACCTTTATGCTACGACAACTGCCAAGAACGTGGGTACACTGACATTGGAAACGGATGCGGTGATGCTGGCCGAGGCTGTGGTTACGGCAGAAGCGCCGCAAGTGCAGGTGGTGGAAGATACACTGGTATATACTTCATCTGCCTATCGTACCCCCGAGGGAGCCATGCTCGAGGAGTTGGTGAAGAAGCTGCCCGGTGCGGAGATTGACGACGAGGGTAATGTGAAAATCAACGGTAAGGACTTGTCGAAGATTATGGTCGACGGCAAGGAGTTCTTCGGTGGAGACGTAAAGACCGGTTTGAAGAACCTGCCGGTAGATATGATAGAGAAGCTGAAAACCTACGATAAGAAGTCCGATTTGGCACGTATCACCGGTATTGACGACGGTGAGGAGGAGACGGTGCTCGACCTGACCGTAAAGAAAGGCATGAACCAGGGTTGGTTCGGTAATGCCGACGTGGCCGGAGGGACGGAAGACCGCTATATGGGCCGCTTTATGCTGAACCGCTTCGTGGACAAAACCCAGGTGTCGGTAGTGGGTTCTGCCAATAACGTGAACGACCAGGGCTTTTCGGGTGGTGGCGGTCCTCCGCGCTGGCGCAGGAACAACGGACTTACTGCAACGAAAATGCTGGGTGTGAACTTCGCTACCCAAACCGATAAGCTGGAACTGGGCGGTAGTGCACGCTACAACTATCAGGATGGGGATATTGCAAGTATCGGTTCTACCGAGGACTTTCTGCCGGACGGCAACTCTTACTCCAACTCGAACAGCAGGCAACGTAACAAAGCCAAGAATTTCAATGCCGATTTCCGTATGGAGTGGAAGCCGGACTCGATGACGAATATCATTTTCCGTCCCAACTTCTCGTACGGCAAAACGGACAATCTCTCCAATTCTGAGAGCGGTACGTTCAATTCCGACCCTTACAGTCTGGTGAGTGACCCCAATAACTGGCTGAATCTGGAGAAGATTCTTAATCCGGACGATGACCCGTTGAGGAGTATCCGTATAAATGCTATCAACAGCGGTTCGCTGAACGACAACAAGAGTGTGTCTATGGATGCAACCTTGCAGTTGAACAGAAAGCTGAATGACAAAGGACGCAATGTCACGTTCCGTGGAAGATTCGGTTATACCAATAATGACAACAACCAGTATACGGAGTCGGAAACACATTACTTCCAGTTACTGAATGCTTTGGGAGGAGACTCCATCTTGGTTCGTAACCAGTACATCACTACTCCTACCAAGAACTACAATTACAGTGCACAGCTGACTTACAGCGAACCGATAGCCCGCGCCACTTTCTTGCAATTCAGCTATCAGTTCCAGTACAAGTATAGCGAGAGCGACAAGACGACGTATGATTTGCAGGGTTTTCCGGATTGGGGATTGTCAACCCAGCTTCCCACGGGATATGAAGAGCATGCGGTGGATAGTCTGGGTAAGTATGCGGAATACCGCTACTACAACCACGATGCATCCGTGTCTTTGCGCTTTATCCGCGAGAAGTATCAGTTGAGCGCAGGTATGTCGTTCCAGCCGCAGCATTCTGTATTGTCCTATAAGCGCGGCGACTATATGATTGATACCACCCGCAATGTGTTCAACTTCGCTCCGAACCTGGACTTGCGCATCCGTTTCTCCAAGGTGAGCCAGTTGCGTATGACATATCGCGGGCGTAGCAGCCAACCGAGTATGGAGAATCTGTTGCCGATTGTGGACAACTCCAATCCGCAGAATGTACGTATCGGTAATCCGGGCTTGAAGCCTTCCTTCACGCACAACATGCGATTCTTCTATAATACGTATAATGCCGAAAAGCAGCGCGGTATTATGTCACACGTCAACTTCTCGGCAACGCAGAATAGCATCAGCAATAGCCGTGTGTACAATTCGGAGACTGGTGGATGGACTACAACTCCGAAAAATATCAACGGTAATTGGAATGCGTTCGGCATGTTTGGCTTCAATACGGCACTGCCCAATAAGAAGTATACCATCAACTCCTTCTCCAATGCCAACTATCAGAACAATGTGGCTTATCTGACGTCCGGTAAGGGAGCAGATGCCGTGGAACGGAAGAATACAACCACCAACCTGACGCTGGGCGAACGTCTGAATGCCGCCTATCGTAATGACTGGTTTGAATTCGGCTTGAACGGAAGCATCTCCTATTCAATAGAGAAGGATAAACTGACGCCTGACAATAATCAGGAGCCCTATACCTTCTCCTACGGTGCCAATACGCAGATTTCCATGCCGTGGAACATGACGCTCTCTACCAACATTGCCAACCAGAGCCGTCGAGGATATACGGACAGCAGTATGAACCGTAACGAGCTTATCTGGAATGCACAGTTGTCGCAGACTTTCCTGAAAGGGAATGCCACCGTCAGCTTCGAGATGTACGACATTCTGAAGAAGCAGAGTAACATCAGCCGTTCGCTGACTGCAAGCGGCCGCTCGGTGTACGAATATAACGGCGTGAACAGCTATTGCATGCTTCACTTCATCTATCGTCTGAATATTTTCGGCAGCAAGGCCGCCCGCGATAAGATGCAGGGCAGACGCGGCTTCGGCGGTCCGGGCTTCGGTCCGGGGCATGGTCCTGGCGGTTTCGGAGGACGCAGGCCGTTCTAAAGCGGAGGGGATCACCCCCCTAATCAGCTTGTCATTCTGATACACTCTCAATTCTGTGGCAGGTTTCTTTTTGATTATTTTTCAGACGCGGATGACGCAGATAAGAATATTAAAAATCTGCGTCATCTGCGTCATCCGCGTCAAAGCGATAGCAAGTATAAGTTTTCAGACAAGTTGGGGGAAGAGGGACTTTTATGTTAATCTCTGTAATCTTCGGTGAAAGTTTCTGTGTTTTTCCTACATTTGTTTCACACTTAATTGTCTGTGAACATGCTTGATTGGAACTTCATTGCCAGCCAGATTGCTACGATAGCCTTCGACATTGTTTATTTCGGTGCCATCATCGGAACGATTGTCGTCATTATCCTCGACAACCGCAATCCGGTGAAAACCATGGCATGGATACTGATACTGATGTTCCTTCCCATCGTGGGGCTGGTGTTTTACTTCTTCTTCGGGCGTAGTCAGCGCCGTGTGCGCATGATAGGGAAGAAGAGTTACAGCCGTTTGTTGAAGAAACCTATGGCAGAATATCTGGCGCAGGACTCATGTGCGCTTCCCATCAATTACAGTCGTCTCATATCCTTGTTCCGTAATACCAACCAGGCTTTCCCCTTCGATGGAAACCGGGTGGAAGCCTATACCCTGGGGCTCTCCATGCTGCAATCCCTGCTGCGCGAACTGGGGAAAGCAACGAAGCATATCCACATGGAATTCTATATCTTTGAGGACGATGCCATTGGGCGCTTGGTACGTGATGTCCTGATGGAAAAGGCGCGTGCCGGGGTAGAGGTACGTGTGATTTATGATGATGTGGGTTGTTGGCATGTTCCCAACCGTTTTTTTGAAGAGATGCGCGAGGCCGGTATCGAGGTACGCAGCTTTCTGAAGGTACGTTTTCCGCTTTTCACCAGTAAGGTGAACTATCGTAATCATCGGAAAATAGTTGTCATTGACGGGCGCATCGGCTTTGTGGGGGGGATGAATCTTGCCGAACGCTATATGCGCGGATTCTCATGGGGCATCTGGCGGGACACACATCTGCTGCTGGAGGGCAAGGCTGTTCACGGATTGCAGACCGCCTTCCTACTCGATTGGTACTTTGTGGACCGTACACTGATTACGTCTACCCGCTATTTCCCGAAAATAGAAAACTGCGGTACTTCCTTGGCGCAGATTGTAACGAGTGAGCCCGTAGGCCCATGGAAAGACATTATGCAGGGACTTGTCATATCCATTTCCAGCGCAAAGAAATATTTCTATATCCAGACTCCCTACTTCCTGCCCACCGAAGCCGTACTTGTTGCTATGCAGACAGCCGCCTTGTCAGGTGTCGATGTGCGTCTGATGTTGCCCATGCGTGCTGATAACCGCTTGACGCATCTGGGTTCCTGCTCTTATCTGGCAGATGTGCTCTATTCGGGAGTCAAGGTCTATTTCTATAAGAAAGGCTTCTTGCACTCCAAACTGATGGTTTCGGATGATGAGTTGTCCACGGTAGGCTCTACGAATGTGGATTTCCGCAGTTTTGAACATAACTTTGAGGTGAATGCCTTCATCTATGACACAGAAACAGCGCTTCAGATGCGCGAAATCTTCCTTCAAGACCAGCGCGACTGCGTACAAGTATTCCTGAAGAACTGGGTGAAGCGCCCCTGGTATCGTAAGGCCGCAGAGAGTGTGGTGCGGCTGATGGCGCCGCTGTTATAATGAAGAATGATGAATGAAGAATTTCTTGAAGTGTATTCATATCGTACCATTCTTCATTCATCATTTAAATATCGTGAAGTTCACGCTCCCGTATACCCTTCTCTCCACAAAGTGCGGATGTTCCTCGAAACTGTTTTTCTTCCCGTGTTCCAAGACGAAGAGTCCGTCTTCTTTCAGCAAGTTGTTCTCGAAGATGAGATCGGGCAAGGTTTCCAGCCCGGCAAGCTCGTAGGGAGGGTCGGCAAAGATAAAGTCGAACTGCTCGCGTCCGCTTTTGAGGTATTTGAATACGTCACCGCGTATGGGTAGGCACTTGTCCGTCTTTAATTCCTGCATAATTTTGCAGATGAAGGCATAGTGGTCGCGGTCTTTTTCCACGCTGATTACTTGGTCGCAGCCTCTGGACACAAGCTCGATGCTGATGCTGCCCGTACCGGCAAATAGGTCGAGGGCACGGATGCCGTCCTCAAAGTCCATGTAGTTGGAGAGCACATTGAACAGATTCTCTTTGGCAAAGTCTGTGGTGGGGCGTGCCTTGAAGGAGTGGGGCACGTCGAAACGTCTTCTTTTGTATATTCCGCTGATTACTCGCATAGGGTTATGGCTTGCAGGTCAAGATTAGTGGCGGGATTCATGATGAATACCTGCCGGATGAATTTTCGCAGTTCGGGCAGTAGCAGTTCTTTGTCGTTTAGGTCACCGGTCAGGTGCAGCTCATCGCGTTCCTGCTCGAAGCCGAGTTGTTTCCATATATATAATAGGTAGTAGACACGGTCGGGTGTGCTTCTGCATTCAAAGGAATTGGCAAGAAGGAGGCGTCCGCGTTCGTAGCCGTATACGTCTACGGCATCTTTTCGCAAGTGTGCATACATCTTCCGGTTGTTGCCCAAGCGGCTCTTTGAGGAGAAGAACTCAATGAAGGGGCTGGCTTGGGAATAGAACTTGACATCGGGATACTGTTCGCGAAGGAAGGAGCAGGCACTCTTATCCATGCCGAACAGTACGACAGTGCTGCTCTTATGCAGTATGTTGTATTGTACGGTTTCGTTTTCCCGTTTAGGATGGTTGTGATAGAAAATGATTTCCGTTTGTTCGTCCTCGAAGAACTCCAGGGGAATGAACGTGAAGCGTTTGTCTGCCATGAGCACATTGACACGGCGGAAGGGGCGTTCCAGCCATGCCAGTTCGCGGAAGGTCTGTTTCAGATTGGCAGTGAGGGAGAAGGACTCGTCCACTGCACGGTCGTAGTAAGAGAACTCGCCGTCGCCCAGAGGGTTGAACACAGAAAAAGAAAATCCATCCGTACTGAGACGGATGGATAATGTATACTGTTCCGATTTATTAAAATCAGTCGTTTCTATCATACGTTTGTCGGGGTGAGATTATTCCCAGTTACCGGCGTTGTTGTTAGCTGTTTCCAAGCTACCAATCATCAGACCGCAGTACTTGCCAAGTTTGGTTTGTACGTCCTTGATGTTGGCAATTTCTTGTGCATCCAGACCGTTCAAATAAACTTCGTACGGAGTCTTCACTTCGAGCAGACAGAAAGGAGCACCGGATTTAGCTGTATCGTTCTTGATGGCCATTTCGAACTGTGCACCGTTTCCGAAGGGAACATATCTCATAGAATCGGGGTTGAAACCTTTCGGGAAGATAGTATCCAATACGGCTACCCACATAGTGTCACGCTTGAAGTTTTCCAATCCCCATTTCTTGACGTCAGCATAGTTACCTGTCTTCTTTGCCTTATTGATGATGTTGATGGCTTTCTTTTCAGTCAGACCGTCTTCCAGCTGCTTATCGTTCAGTTCTCCTTGCTTGAAGATGAACGGAAGTTTCTGGTTTTTAACAAAGTCAATCAGAGAGTCGAAGCTTGCAGTATATTGCTGGTCATGTAAAGTACGATATTCCAATTGTGCTTTACGGATGTCAATCAGACGTGCAATGACGGCTGCGTCTCTGTGCTTCTTTGCTTTTTCAAAGTTGATAGGACCCATAATGCTGGTGTAACAAATATAAATTAGCACCAAAGCACATAAGCCTAAAATGACATTAAATACTGTTTTCATGATAAATATGTTTTTTAGTTGTTATATTCGCACCGCAAAAATAAAAGAAATTAATTTAAAAACGATAGTTCCCTTTACTTTTTTCTGTTACAAAAATGATAAATAACTATTTAGAAAGGCAAATTAAGGAAAATTTTCCTTACCAACCAACTCCTGAGCAAGAAATTGCTGTAAAATCTTTATCGGAGTTCCTTCTGTCACCCCGTAGCGAGGTGGTTTTTATGCTTCGTGGTTATGCGGGGACGGGTAAAACATCGTTGGTCGGTGCCTTGGTGCGGACGTTGGATAAGTTGCAACAAAAGTCGGTATTGCTGGCACCGACCGGACGGGCGGCAAAAGTTTTCTCGGCGTATGCGGGGCATCCGGCGTTTACAATTCATAAAAAAATTTATAGACAGCAATCTTTCTCCAATGAGCTGAGCAATTTTTCTGTGAACGATAATTTGACAACTCACACTTTATATATAGTGGATGAGGCCTCAATGATTTCCAATGAGGGACTGTCCGGTTCCATGTTCGGCACGGGCAGGTTGCTGGACGACCTGGTGCAGTTTGTCTATTCCGGCCAGGGATGCCGCCTGCTGCTGATGGGCGATACGGCACAGCTGCCGCCGGTGGGGGAGGAGCAGAGCCCTGCCCTCTTTGCCGATGCCTTGAAAGGCTACGGGCTGGAAGTGGTGGAGGTGGACTTGACGCAGGTGGTGCGTCAGGAGCAACAGTCGGGCATTTTGTGGAATGCCACCCGCCTGAGGCAGTTGATAGCGGAAGACGATTGCTACAGCCTGCCGAAGATAAAGGTTTCGGGGTTTGCCGACATTAAAGTTCTGCCCGGAAATGAGCTGATAGAAACGCTGAACTCTTGCTACGACCATGACGGGTTGGATGAAACTATCGTGGTGTGCCGCTCCAACAAGAGGGCGAACATCTACAACAAAGGCATCCGTGCGCAGATTCTCTGGCGTGAGGATGAATTAAACACCGGTGATTTGTTGATGGTGGCGAAAAATAACTACTTCTGGACGGAAAAGGAGAAGGAGATGGATTTCATTGCCAACGGTGAGACTGCCGTGGTGCGCCGCGTGCGCCGTACGCGAGAGCTGTATGGCTTCCGCTTTGCAGACGTGACGCTGGTCTTTCCCGACTATAACGACTTTGAACTGGAAGTGAACATGCTGCTTGATACGCTGCATACCGACTCGCCTGCGCTGCCCAAGGCAGAAAACGACCGGCTTTTCTACTCCGTCCTCGAAGATTATGCCGACATCACCGTGAAGCGCGAGCGGATGAAGAAGATGAAGGCAGACCCGTACTACAACGCCTTGCAAGTGAAGTATGCCTATGCCGTGACTTGCCACAAGGCGCAGGGCGGGCAATGGAAGAATGTCTTTCTGGACCAGGGGTATATGACGGATGAATACCTGACACCCGATTATTTCCGTTGGCTCTACACCGCCTTTACCCGTGCCACGGGAACGCTCTACTTGGTGAACTATCCGGAAGAACAAATAGTTTGAAAAAGAGAGGGGTACCGATGCAGTATTCCGGCATTTTTTGTATTTTTGTAGATAGAACAACTATAACTGAACAAGTATGAAGAAGCTATACTCTCTCTTTGCCTTGATAGCACTGCTGTTTACCGCTTCCGGTTGCGAGGACGATTACCGAAGCATGGTACTTTTCGAAGGTGTGGAGCCTATCTACCAGATTGGGACATGTGACAATCTGGTGTCCAATCTTTCTTATTATCTTTCTGAAACAAACGAAGATACAGTGCTGGGCATTGACGGCGGCGACGGTTCCTATAATGTGATTAACGAGCACGAGTCGGTGGCTTCCGTGACTTTTACCGATGATGTCAACGGGTATCAGCGTATCAAGATTCATCCGCTGGCAGAGGGGGAGACGATTGTGAAGGTGATGGATGGTTCCGGTGAGGAAACACAACTGCGCATCACGGTGAAAGGTCGTAGGCAATATACGTTGACGAAAATGGGCTTCGAGTATGGTATCAGTAGTGGTGCACCGACGGAACTGCTGGGTGATGTTTCTAAGGCACTTGCCGAGCGTCCTTGGGTGAAGGATGGCGGGTATTATGTGTTGGTGCCCGAAGATTTCTCCAATAGTATGTGGAAAGGTGTATTGGAAATCTATCCGACGGGAAAAGAGGAGGAACCGCTAATGGGGATATACGAGACAGTTCCAGTGGAAGATGAGAACGGAGATACATATGCATTGTGGCAGTTTACTTATAATGGAGAGAAGAGGCTCTTTACGCGGACGGTCTCGGGAAATGGTAAATGTGTACTTGCGGAAAATGTAACTCCTTTCTGTCCTTCCAGTTTGCTGCCCGAAGGTGCACTGGTGGTTTATCGCGAAATGTTTATACTTCGGATGGAATAAGGTTTTAGTGGAAATCTTGTCAAGAGCAGATTTACGAAAGATTAACAGACGGGAGGCTTAGGCTTCCCGTTTTTGTTTCTGTTGCGCATCATCTGTCTGTTCTGTATGCATCATTCGTTTGCTTCGAATGCATTGTCTGTTTGTTCTGGACTAATCATCCGTTCCCTCCACTTCACTGTCCCAAACCTTAGGGTTTTTCACGGAAACCCCAGGGCTTTGGAGGGTAAATGCCAGCCATTTCACTTGCTAAGGTGTGGCATTTAGGATGGTAAGGTGTGGAGTTTGGGGAGCCGGCATGTGGCATTTCAAATGGAATACCGTGGAGGATAAAAAGAAAAGGAGAAGCAATGCTCCTCCTTTCCCGGTAGTTTAATTTTGAAATATCTAAAAAATGACATTACAAATATACAACATCACAGAGGCGATGTCAAGTGTTTCGCCAATTATTTTCAATTATAATCCTGCCAATTCCAAAACTTTGTCAATGGCAGCGTTCAGTCCGTCAGCATTCTTACCGCCGGCAGTTGCAAAGTGGGGCTGGCCACCGCCACCGCCTTGGATAAGTTTGGCAGCTTCTTTCACCAGGTTACCGGCTTTCAGTCCGCCTGCCACGAGGTTGTCGCTCAGCATGACGGTCAGCATCGGCTTGCCTTCGGCTTCTGTTCCCGCTACGAAGAACAGGTTTTCCGTAATCTGGCCACGCAACTGGAAGGCGATGTTCTTCACTGTTTCTGCCGGCAGGGGAGCACAGAACTTGATGACTTTAACGCCATTGACTTCCTGCACGTTCTTCAGCAGTCTTTCTTTCAGCTGTGCTTCTTTCTCTTTCATGAAGTCCTCTACCTGCTTCTTCAGTCCGGCGTTTTCGTCAATATACTTACGGATGGTTCCGGCAAGGTCGGGTGCGTTGTTGAAGAGCGCCTTCAAGTCGTGCAGCGTGTCCTCGATGGTGTTCATCAGTTCCTCCACGCGTGCACCCGTGTAGGCTTCGATACGGCGCACACCGGCAGCCACGGAGCTTTCGGAGATAATCTTCACCATACCGATGTTTCCGGTTGCAGCCACGTGCGTACCACCACAGAATTCTACGGAAGAACCGAACTGGATAACGCGTACATGGTCGCCGTACTTCTCGCCGAACAGAGCGATGGCGCCCAGTTCTTTGGCTTCTTCGATAGGAATGTTGCGGTATTCTTTCAAAGGTATGTTGGCGCGAATCTTTGCATTAACGATGTGTTCCACCTTGCGGATTTCCTCGTCCGTCACCTTCTGGAAGTGTGAGAAGTCGAAACGCAGGGAGTCCGGTGTAACCAAAGAGCCCTTCTGCTCTACATGCTCGCCCAATACTTCGCGCAGCGCAGCATCCAGCAAGTGGGTAGCAGAGTGGTTGGCGGCACAAGCGGCACGCTTGTCGGTATCCACGCATGCCATCATCGGAGCTTCCATGTGTTCGGGCAGCTTCTTGGTGATGTGGATAGGCAGGTTGTTCTCCTTCTTGGTGTCTACCACTTCGATGGTCTCAAACTCGTTCACCAATACACCGGTGTCACCTACCTGACCGCCGCTTTCGGCATAGAACGGAGTCTTGTCCAGTACAATCTGATACAAGGTTTGGTTCTTCTGCTTCACTTGTCGGTAGCGCAGAATGGATGTTTCGTATTCCGTATAGTCATATCCTACGAATTCGGTAGTACCCTCCTTTAGCGTAATCCAGTCACCGGTCTCTATGGCGGCGGCATTGCGGGCACGCTGTTTCTGCTGCTGCATTTCGGCGTCAAACTCCTTGATGTCGGCAGTCATGCCGTTTTCGCGGAGAATCAGTTCCGTCAAGTCGAGCGGGAAACCGAAGGTATCATATAAGGTAAAGGCATCCTTTCCGCTGATTTCGTTCTTGCCGGCGGCTTTGGCGTCTGCCATGGTCTTTTCCAGCAGGCGGATACCTGTCTCCAAAGTGCGGAGGAAGGAGTCTTCTTCTTCCTTGATAACTTTGGCAATCAGTTCCTTCTGTGCATCCAGTTCGGGATAAGCGGCGCCCATGTTCTCGATGAGTACGGGGAGGAGCTTGTACATGAATGCCTGCTTCTGTCCGAGGAACGTGTAACCGTAGCGCACGGCACGGCGGAGGATACGACGGATGACGTAACCTGCCTTGGCATTGCTCGGAAGCTGTCCGTCGGTGATGGAGAAGGCGATGGTGCGGATGTGGTCGGCAATTACACGCATGGCGATGTCCGACTTCTCATCTTCGCCATACTTCTTGCCTGCCATGTCTCCGATGGCTTTCAGTATCGGTTGGAATACGTCGGTGTCGTAGTTGGAGGTCTTTCCTTGCAGTGTGCGCACCAGTCGCTCGAAGCCCATGCCGGTGTCGATAACCTTGGCGGGAAGTCCTTCCAGGCTGCCGTCCGCCTTGCGGTTGAACTGCATGAACACGAGGTTCCAGATTTCAATCACCTGCGGGTGGTCTTTGTTCACCAGCTGGCTGCCGGGTACTTTGGCCTTCTCTTCTTCCGAACGGGAGTCCACATGGATTTCCGAACACGGACCGCACGGTCCCGTATCACCCATTTCCCAGAAGTTATCGTGTTTGTTGCCATTCAGAATGTGGTCTTTCGGCAAGAACTGCTCCCAGTAAGAAGCGGCTTCGTTGTCGCGTTCCAGTCCTTCTTCGGCGCTACCTTCGAATACGGTGGCGTAGAGGTCTTTGGGGTCGAGTTTCAATACATCCACCAGATACTCCCATGCCCAGGAGATGGCTTCCTTCTTGAAGTAGTCGCCAAACGACCAGTTGCCCAGCATCTCGAACATGGTGTGGTGGTAGGTATCGTGACCCACTTCCTCCAGGTCGTTGTGCTTTCCGCTTACGCGAAGGCATTTCTGCGAGTCAGCAACTCTTTTGTATTTCGCCGGGTGGTTGCCCAAAATAATATCTTTAAACTGGTTCATTCCCGCATTGGTGAACATCAACGTGGGGTCATCCTTAATCACCATCGGGGCCGAAGGCACTATCTGGTGACCTTTACTTTCGAAGAAACTCTTGAAAGAGTCTCTGATTTCGTTTGCAGTCAACATACTCTCTATTGATTTATCTGATTCTAATTTGATTTACCTTCTCTTGTCGTTTTTTGCCCGTTTCTTACTACTAACTACTTGCTACTTAGTCTTAATATTCTTGAAAAAACTGTGCAAAGATAGCTTGTTTTTATTACTTTTGTCGCATTGACAAGCGAAATATTTCCTAAGATGCGCAAAGTTTACTACATTTATAATCCCCAGACGCAGACGTACGACCGTATTTATCCTACCGTGAGGCAGCGGGCGCTGAGCATTCTCCGCCGTTTGTTCATCGGTATGGGGCTGGGTGCGGGCAGTTTCATCGTATTGCTGCTTATCTTCGGCTCTCCGTCGGAGAAGGAGTTGCGAAAGGAGAACAGCAAACTGCAGGCGCAGTACAACGTCCTCTCCCGCCGGCTGGACGAGGCTATGGGAGTGCTGCAAGACATACAGCAGCGTGATGACAATCTGTACCGGGTGATTTTCATGGCCGACCCTATTCCTTCTGCCATCCGTCAGGCTGGATACGGCGGTACCAACCGCTATGAGCATCTGATGGATATGGCTAACTCCGACTTGGTTATCAATACCACGCAGAAAATGGATATGATTAGCAAGCAACTCTATATCCAGTCCCGCTCCTTTGACGATGTGGTGGAGATGTGCAAGAATCATGATGAAATGCTGCGCTGCATTCCTGCCATACAGCCGGTTTCCAATAAAGACCTCCGTAAGACCGCTTCGGGTTACGGTACGCGTATCGACCCCATTTATGGTACCAGCAAGTTCCATGAGGGTATGGACTTTTCGGCTCCCCAGGGCACGGATGTCTATGCCACGGGAGATGGCACCGTGGTGCAGATGGGCTGGCAATCGGGCTATGGCAACAGAATTGTGATAGACCACGGCTTCGGTTATCAGACGGTGTATGCACACTTGCGCGATTTCCGGACGAAGTTGGGCAAGAAAGTGGTACGTGGTGAGGTCATTGGCGGGGTAGGCAGTACGGGCAAGAGTACTGGTCCGCACTTGCACTACGAAGTACACGTTAAGGGAAAAGTTGTGAATCCCGTCAACTACTACTTCATGGATCTCAGTGCCGAGGATTATGACCGCATGATACAGATTGCGGCGAACCATGGTAAGGTGCTTGATTGACGGATGATTTATAGAGAAAGGATTACATCATGCTGAATACAGATAAGAATTTAAAGTTATATTACTCCATCAGCGAGGTGGCTGCCATGTTCGATGTCAACGAATCACTGCTCCGTTTCTGGGAAAAGGAGTTTCCGCAACTCAATCCGAAGAAGGGGGGGCGGGGAATACGCCAGTACCGTAAGGAGGACATTGAGACAGTGAAACTTATCTATCATCTGGTGAAGGAGCGCGGAATGACCTTGCCCGGCGCCCGCCAACGGATGAAAGACAATAAAGAAGCTACGATACGCAACTTTGAAATCGTAGATCGCCTGAGAGCTATCCGCGAAGAACTGGTAGGCATGAAACTGGCATTGGATGAGTTTACTTACGAGGATGTGGAGAGCTTGAAGGAAAATATTCAAGGACTGAAGTAGAATAAATACCACTCCGTTTATTCCTCTACTCTCGTCACTTGTTTTATATTCTGTATCTGCTTCAGGTTATTGCAGATAGTGCGCACGTCGTCCACATCGTGTACATAGAGTTGTATCTTTCCTTCGAAGATACCGTCGTTGGTTTCGATGGTCAGTTTACGGATATTCACGTTGAGCTGGCGGGAGATGACTTGAGTTACTTCGTTCAGCAATCCCATGCTGTCTATACCTTTTATATATATGGTGACGAGGAACGACAAATCCTTGTGAGTGTCCCACTCGGTGGCGATGATACGGTTTCCGTAGCTACTCTTAAGGCGGGTGGCAACGGGGCATTGGCGCTTGTGGATGACAACACGGTTTTGCTCGTCGATGTATCCCAGTACGTCGTCACCCGGAATGGGATGGCAACAGTCGGCCATAATATAGTTCTTTGAGATGGTCTCTTCCGTCAGCTTCAGAATCTGCTTAGTGTTGATTTTCTCTTGCGGTGTTTTCTCTTCCGGTTGTTCTTTGGCATCCTTGTTGTCCTTGTTACCGAAGGAGAAGGTCAGGAACTTCTTCCAGTTGCTGTTCTGCTTTTCCTTGAACACGTTCTTGTCGGCATCGCCCAGCACAACCCGTTTGTTGCCGATGGCAACGAGCAGCTCGTCGCGGGTGTGGAAGCCGTGCAGCCTGGTCAGCTTGTCCAGAGCAGCATCATCCATACGTATATCCTCGTTTTTGAAGAATTCGTTCAGTATGGTTTCACCTTCTTTCTGATAGGCTTTCGCCTCTTTGCGCAGGATGGCGGCAATCTTGGCGCGGGCGCGGGCGGTGGTGGCATACACTTCCCACTCCGGCTGCACGCGTTGCGATTTGGAGGTCAATATCTCTACCTGGTCACCGCTTTGCAGTTTGTGGCTTAGGGGAACCAGTTTGTGGTTTACCTTGGCGCCGATGCAGTGGCTGCCGATGTCGGTATGCAAGGAGAAGGCAAAGTCCAGTGCCGTAGAGTTCTGCGGCATGGTCTTGAGGTCGCCTTTCGGGGTGAAGACGAAAATTTCCGATGCAAACAAGTTCAGTTTGATGGTATCGAGAAAATCGATGGCGTCCGGTTGTGGGTCGTCCAGAATTTCCTTGATGGTACGCAACCATTTCTCCAGTTCGCCTTCATCTTCGCTGCCTCCGCCTTCTTTGTATTTCCAGTGGGCGGCAAAGCCTTGTTCGGCAACGTCATTCATGCGTTCACTGCGGATTTGTACTTCAATCCATTGCCCGTTGTTACCCATAAGGGTGACGTGCAGGGCTTGGTAGCCGTTGGCTTTGGGATGGCTCACCCAGTCGCGCAGGCGGTCGGGGTGGGGCTTGTATATCTTGGATATGGAGACGTAAATGTCGAAGCAGTCGTTTAGCTCTTCCTCTATATTGCGGGGCTCGAAGATGATGCGGACAGCAAGCAAATCATAGATTTCCTCGAAGGGGACATGCTTGGTCTGCATTTTGTTCCAGATGGAGTAGATGGACTTTACACGGGCAAGGATACGGTATTTCAGTCCCATTTTGTCCAGTTGCGCCCGTATCGGAGCGGTGAACTCATTGAATACCTTGTCGCGCTCCACGGCGGTGGCTTCCAGTTTCTCTTCTATCTCGTGGTACTCTTCCGGATGTTCGTACTTGAAGCTCAGGTTTTCCAGTTCTGTCTTGATTTTGTACAAGCCGAGGCGGTTGGCGAGCGGGGCATAAATATAGAGTGTTTCGCCTGCAATCTTGAACTGCTTGTTGGGCAGCATGGAGCCGAGTGTACGCATGTTATGCAGACGGTCGGCTATCTTGATGAGGATAACCCGGATATCGTCGGACATGGTGAGCAGCAGCTTCTTGAAGTTCTCTGCCTGCGCCGAGGCACGGTCGCCGAAGATACCGCCGGAAATCTTTGTCAGCCCGTCTACAATCTGGGCGATTTTGGGACCGAAGATGTTTTCAATATCCTCTACGGTGTAGTCGGTGTCCTCCACCACATCATGCAGCAATGCCGAGCATATGGAAGTAGACCCCAGTCCTATCTCATTACAGACAATCTTTGCCACAGCAATGGGGTGCATGATGTAGGGCTCGCCGGAACGACGCTTAATGCCCTTATGCGCCTGGTTGGCAAAGTTGAATGCTTTGGTTATTATTTCGACGCGCTTGCGGTGCTTGGTGGCCAAATAGTCGTTCAACAGTTCTTGGAATGCCTGTTCGATCATTTCCTCTTCGGCTTTTTCCTTTTCCTTCTGACTTATATTTTCTTCCATATACTGCTTTCTCCTTTCTTCACTTCACTTTTTGCAAAAATAAGCAATTTTCAACACCGGGCAAGCGTTTATGTCTTTATTTATAAATCTTCAAGCGCTTTCCTGCGGAGATTCTGGTACTGCGCAATCCATTCCAACTTTTTAACTGATTGACAGTGACGCCGTATTTCCGTGCAATGCTGCCGAGATTCTCGCCACTGCGTATCTTGTGGTAGGTGACATTCCCCGTAGCGGTACTGCCTTTGCTGCTACGTGCCGTCGAGCGTGTATTGGAAACGGCCACGACTCTGCGGTTCTTGAACAGCTCGTTACTGCGGTGGGCATAGATGGTGTCTTGCTTGTCAATGAAGGCACTGATGTAGTTGATGGGGAGGCGTAGCGTCTGCGGCTTGCTCTCTCCGGGGATGATGCTTTTCTTGAATTGGGGATTTAGGCTCTTTATCTGGTCCAGGCTGATGCCGCATAGGTCGGAAATCTGCTCGAAATGAAGGTTACGGCTTACTTGCACCGTATCGGTTGCTTCCGGAATGTCGGTTTCCATGGGGCAGATGTTGTGCTTGCAGTAGTAGGTCATTACGTAGTTGGCGGCAATGAAGGCGGGCACGTAGCCGCGTGTCTCTTTGGGCAGATAGTTGTAGATTTCCCAATAATCGGTTTTCCCTCCCGAGCGGCGGATGGCTTTGTTGATGGTGCCCGGACCGCAGTTGTAGGCGGCAATCACCAGGTTCCAGTCTTTGTAAATGTCATACATGTCCTTCAGGTAGCGTGCTGCCGCCCAGGTCGCCTTTATCGGGTCACGGCGTTCGTCTACGAGGCTGTTGCTTTCCAGTCCGTATATCTTTCCGGTGGCGAGCATAAACTGCCATAGTCCGCAGGCTCCCGCGCGGGATACGGCAGAAGGGTTGAGAGCGGATTCTATGATGGGCAGGTATTTCAGCTCGAGCGGCAGGCCGTAGGCATCCAGCGCTTCTTCGAAGATGGGCATATAGAAGTTGCAGGCGCTCAGCATGAAGGCAACCTGGTTGCGCAGACGTCCGGCATACATGTCGATGAACTTGCGCACAATCTCGTTGTATGGCATTTCCATGACGGTCGGCATGCGCGACAACCGGTCTATGTATACAGAGTCACTGAACATCGGGTTTACGGTAGAGGTGCTGCAGTCTTTTCCCAAGTCTATGTAATTCTTGGCTTTCCAGTCATTGAGCAGGCTGTCCAGCGGATAGGTCATGCTTTTGGGCAGCTCGATGGATTCCTGGCGTTCCGTGCCGTTTTCGCGGATAAGCACTTCCACGCTTTCTTGCGCATGCATGGCCGGAGCGGTGAAGAGGGCGCAAAACAGAAGCGAGGAACCGAGAATAATTCTTTTCATATATATGGCCTTGTGTGTCATTAGGTAATAATTTATGCTTTAATTTTCGTTTCTAGAATCGGAAACTGCATTGCACGCCGACGTTCTTATTAGAGGAACCAGTCATCTGGCTGTTGATTATGGCAGGTTCCACTTTCATGCTGAGGTCGGGGGTGATGTCAAAGTTGGACAGCTCTGCGTCTACGTATGCGTCGACAACGGACAGCAGGTATACACCGATAAAGGCGAAGATGCTCAAGTCGCGGTATCGTCGGAAGGTATCCTTACGCTTCCGTAGTGTCTCCGTCAGCTGGCTTTCGGTATAGTTATAGTTGGGAGGCAGCAGGTCGGTAATGGTACTGGAGTTGAAATTACCATTTACGGCATCCTTGTAGGCGGCCGAATAGTCCTTATACATCTTGCTGTTCCACGTAAGGGCATAGGCACAACCGGCAAATCCTCCATAGAAGATGGGCAGTTTCCAATACTTGCGGTTGTAAATTTGTCCACCGCCGGGAATGACGAGGGCAAGCCAGGTGGCTTTTGTGGGATTAGGTACCCACCTTTTGGGGTCGATGGCCTTTTGCAGACTGTCTGTAGGCACGGGCTGTTCCTTCAGGTCGGGGCTGGCAGTCATTTCCAGCATCTTCCGCTTGTTTTCGGCTGCAAGACTGTCGGCAACAGTGAGGCTGTCCCGGTTCACCACGGTGTTGAGTGTATCGGTCTGATGCCGCTGCGCACGCTTGGAAGCGGCACGTGGACGGTCCTGACCATACATAGCAATCCCTGCCATCTGTAAAAAACAGAGCAGCAGGGCAATGGCTAACTGATATATTCTTCCTTTTTTCCTCATTTATTTCTTCAGCGTATCAAGAATGCCGATGATACGTTCCAATTCTTCTTCGTTATTGAACGGGATACTGATTTTACCTTTTCCTTTCTCCGAGCAGGTTAGCTGCACCTTGGTACTGAAAAAGCCCGAGAGCTGTTGTTTCAGCATATTGAATTCTTCGGGCAGTTTGGCGCGCTTGGGGGCAATCTTACGACCACCGCTCTTCACGCTTTCGCCTTCACTCAGTGACTTTACGATTTCTTCCACTTTGCGTACGGAATACCCGTGCTCCAGGATTTCTTCGAAAATCTTCACTTGCAGTTTGGGATCGCCAAGCGTTACCAAAGCGCGGGCATGTCCCATGTCTATCTGCTTGTTCTGCAGTCCCATCTGGACGGGGGCGGGCAGTTTGAGCAGGCGCAGGTAGTTGGCAATGGTGGTACGCTTCTTACCTACGCGTTCGCTGAGGCGTTCCTGCGTCAGTCCGTATTGTTCCAACAGATGCTGGTAAGCGAGGGCTATTTCTACGGAGTTCAAGTCTTCGCGCTGTATGTTTTCGATGAGCGCCATTTCCATGACGTTCTCGTCATCTGCAGTGCGGATATAGGCAGGGATGCTTGTCAGTCCGGCAAGCTGCGAAGCACGGAAACGACGCTCGCCGGCGATAATCTGGTATTCGTCGTCGCTAAGCTTGCGCAGGGTGATGGGCTGTATGATGCCGATTTCGGAGATGGAATCGGCTAACTCCTGCAACGCAACCGGATCGAATTCATGACGGGGCTGGTTGGGATTGACCGTAATCTTCGACAGCTCTATCTCATTGATAGAGGAGGAGCCTTCGGTCTTTACTTCATCCATGGAGAAGAGGGCGTCCAGCCCGCGTCCTAATGCATTTCTTTGTGCCATCTGTTTATTTACTATTTGACGATTTACAATTTAACCATACGGGATGATTTGTTTGTGCATTGTAAATATGGTATTTATCACTAATCATTAATCACTAACCACTATAATCACTTCTTTTCGTTTCTGCTTATCAATTCCTTGGCAAGTGCCATGTGGTTTTTGGCTCCGGTTGAGTCTGCGTCATAGAGAATGGTGGGCAGGCCGTAGCTGGGAGCTTCGCTCAGTTTCACATTGCGCTGGATGACGGTGTTGAATACCAATTCCTGGAAGTGGCGTTTCACTTCATCGTAAATCTGGTTGGCCTGGCGCAGACGCGAGTCGTACATCGTCAGCAGGAAGCCTTCGATTTCGAGGGCAGGGTTCAGCTTGGACTTGATGATTTTAATGGTATTCAGCAATTTGCTGATGCCTTCCAGTGCAAAATATTCCGCTTGTACGGGGATGATTACCGAATCGGCGGCAGTCAGTGCGTTGACCGTAATCAGACCCAAAGACGGGGAACAGTCTATCAAGATATAATCAAACTCATTCTTCAGCGGAGCGAGTACTTCTTTCAGTATCTTTTCGCGGTTTTTCAGATTGAGCATCTCTATTTCGGCACCTACCAGATTGATGTGGGAGGAGATTACCTTCAGTGTGTCTATCTCCGTGTCATGAAGGGCCTCGCGTACGTCTACACGGTCAATAATGCACTCGTAGATGGTACATTCCGACTGCTTGATGTCCACACCCAATCCTGAGGAGGCATTGGCCTGCGGGTCGGCATCTACAACGAGCACTTTCTTTTCAAGCGTGGCGAGTGAGGCTGCGAGGTTGATTGTCGTCGTAGTCTTGCCTACACCACCCTTTTGGTTAGCCATAGCAATTATTTTTCCCATAATCTCAATATTTATTGGCAGCGAAATAAGTGATAATTCCGGATAGCGCCTACAAATTTGGAGAAAGATTGCAAAAACGGTTGATAAGTCGGCTGTTTTGTTAATAACTCACAGACGTTTACCGCTGTTTTTCTTCTTGTAAATTGCGCGTAAAGCGTTCTTTCTCTGTTTAGTGGGCAAATATACGTATTTATCTTGAAATGAAGCTGATTTTTTGTCTCGCTTGCAGAAGATTAAGATTTGTAAACCAATGGAAGACATTGGCTTGGACTATTCTCTCTACTTGCATGAGATGTACATCTCGTGTTGTTTGAAACGTGCATCTCATGTTGCTCGAGATGTACATCTCATGCAGATGGACTACCGTGTGGAAGATGGTCGGGGGATAAGTTGTTCCCGGGCGGAAGGAAAGGGGCTGGTGTCAGACCAAGGCTTTGACGAACTCCCAGCAGAAGTACGCACACATCACACATTTCACTACTGTGCCCAGCAAGAATCCAAGCAGCGAGCCCAGCCCCGATTTCAAGGCCTGGTCTGTCTTGCTGCCTCCCATCAGTTCGCCGGCAAAGGCTCCGAGAAAGGGGCCGAGGATGATGCCCCAAGGCATGAAGAACAACCCTACGATGGTGCCTATGAGGCAGCCGCGCGTTCCCCACCGACTGCCTCCGCTGTATTTGCTGCCCAGCATCGGGACGAAATAATCCAGTATCTGTACAAGGACGACTGCTGCCAGCCATAAAAGTAACTGCGTGGTGGAAAACTGCGCCTTGTCCGTGAAATGTAGAAGCAACAAGCCTGCATAGGCTACGGGCGGTCCCGGAATCATAGGCAGGATGCAACCTGCCAATCCGACAATCAGGCAGAGGATGCCCAAGATGATGAGAAGAATGTCCATAGGTGTATCGTTTCTGTTGGTGAAGATGACAGCGGTTGTTCCCTGCTACTCGAATCGGTTGTATATGACAATGGGGCGGGAGCGGCGTGTGCTCATCGGCGGGAACCATATATCGTCGGCTGTGAGGCCGCATTGCTTGATGGCTTCGGCGCAGTATTCCAGTCGTCCGAAGTCGGCATCGACATTGTTTGTACCGAATGTGAATTTGATTCCACGTGCTTTGGCGCGACGGATAATCTCGAAACTGGGAATCCGGTAGCGTGCATTGATTTCCAGAGCGATTCCATGTTGTTGCAATACATCCAATACGCGTTCAATGCGTCCGTCCGTCCAGTACTTGTCGTAATCATGCGCCATAGTATCGGGCAAGAAGGTAGGGTTGGCATAAATGTCGGCAGGCTCGTTGGTCAGAATCAGGACTGTTTGGTCGACAAGGTGGTCCATATACTGTTCAAGCGTAATGTCATCAAAGAGTGCTTCTTCGGCCCGGTAGATGCGCGAGTTACGTCCCTTGTGGTCTATGATGGTCATGGCGTCGGTAAACAGGTAATCGAAAATCCCCAAGGCTTCCTGCGAGAAAGTTGCCGTCCATTTGCGTCCCTCACCTTGTACACCGCACAGGAATGGCATCCCTTTTACTTCATTAAAATAGTCGTACACTTCTTTGTCATCGGCCAGCATACGTCCTACGCCTCCTTCTCCGGCATTGGGGGCGACACCATAGTTGATACCGTAATTCATGGACATGGCGTGTGCCATTTCCTTCGTCAGCCCTCCTTTCAAGTGAACGTGATAGTCTATAACTGGGAAATCGTGCTGCTGTAGCCTGATTATCTCATCCGTGCGCTCGTCTACCGGAGCAAGCGTGTCGGCTTCGTTGCGTGCTTCCTTGGCAAGCCGTTCGATGGCGAGATTCCGGAATGACACTTCGCCGTGTATGCCTTGCAGGGCAATGGAACCTTGACTCAGCAGTTGCCGGGCGTGCTCCTCTGTGCGATATGGGTGTCCGGGTTCGGTATAGCAAACAACTTCGGTTCCGTTAATGCAGACAATGATGTTTTGTCCGCGTACGGTTATCTCGAAGTCAAACCATTCTCCATCTTTTGCGAGTGAGCGATAGAGGTTGCGCACCGAGGCGAGTGAGCCGCTCTTGCGTGTGCCGTCGATGTCTCCGTTACGGAATATCACTTCATAACCGGACTCGCCGTCCGTATGAAAGAGGAGGCCTGCTTCGGAGCCGGGTTGTGTGAGGGCTTCTCCGGTGAGCCGGAAATTTTGGTATTCTTTGTCGTTGAAGAGCTTCCGGCCTTCTGCAATGACCGGGTCTGCCGTGTGAAGCGTAGATGTCCCGTCATTCCATTGGTCAAGTGGCTCGGGAGAACTGCTCCTGCCACAGCTTGTCAGGGTTGTTAGAAACAGAATAATTGCGGCAGCTGCCGTCTCGATGCGTGCAGCAATGGTAGAATGGCAAAAAGTGTTCATTATAGCATGGATTTTATGAATGATTATATTCCAACTATTGTCGGTACAAAGTTAGCCTTTTCTGAAAATATCTTTGAATACAAAAGAATTATTATCTTTGTAGTATTCTGTTTAAAGCCTTTTTAGCTACTTTTGCACGATAATAAAAAAGAAAGTTATGGAAAATCAGAGACCTTTGATATTGATTTCCAATGATGACGGCATCATTGCGAAAGGTATTAGCGAGTTAATCAAATTCCTCCGTCCGCTGGGCGAGATTGTGGTAATGGCGCCGGATGCACCCCGCTCTGGAAGTGCGTGTGCGCTGACTGTAACGGAACCTATCCACTACCAGTTGGTCCGTAAGGATGTTGGGCTGACGGTATACAAGTGTTCCGGTACGCCGACCGATTGTGTGAAGCTGGCTTTTCATACGGTGCTCGACCGCAAGCCCGACTTGGTGGTAGGCGGCATCAACCACGGCGACAATTCTTCTGTAAACCTGCATTATTCCGGTACGATGGGCGTTGTGATAGAGGGATGCCTGAAAGGAGTGCCTTCCATCGGATTCTCCCTTTGCAACCATGAGCCGAACGCTGATTTTGAACCTGCAGGTCCTTACATCCGCGAGATAGCCCGGCTGGTATTGGAGAAAGGACTCCCTCCGTTGACATGCCTCAATGTCAACTTCCCCGATACCAAAGAATTGAAGGGTGTGAAGATTTGCGAACAAACCAAGGGGCAATGGACCAATGAATGGGAAAACTTTGCCCATAGAGGAGATGCCCATTACTACTGGCTGACCGGCGAGTTTGAGAACAACGATGCCGAAAATGAGAAGAATGACCATTGGGCGCTTGATAACGGTTATGTGGCAATCACCCCGACCACGGTGGATGCAACGGCATACGGCTTGATTGATGAACTGAAAGCATGGTTCTGAATTAATTGACAATTATCAATTGATATGAAGTATTACTTGATTGTCGGTGAAGCTTCCGGCGACCTGCATGCCTCCCATCTGATGGCTGCATTGAAGGAGGAGGACTCGCAAGCGGAGTTCCGTTTCTTCGGAGGCGACCTCATGGCTGCAGTGGGCGGTGTGATGGTGAAGCATTACAAAGAGTTGGCGTATATGGGGTTCATTCCCGTATTGCTGCATCTGCGCACCATCTTTGCCAATATGAAGCGCTGCAAGGAGGATATTGTTGCGTGGCAGCCGGATGTGCTGATTTTGGTGGACTATCCGGGCTTTAATCTGGATATAGCCAAGTTTGTCCATGCCAACACAAGGATTCCTGTCTTTTATTATATTTCTCCCAAGATTTGGGCATGGAAGGAATACCGCATCAAGAATATTAAACGGGATGTGGATGAGCTGTTCTCCATCCTACCGTTCGAGGTGGAATTTTTTGAAGGGAAGCACGGGTATCCGATACATTATGTCGGCAATCCGACAGTGGATGAAGTGACGGCTTTTCTTGCTTCCAGCTCAGAGACATTCGACGACTTTGTCCGGGCAAACGGACTTTCGGCCAAACCCGTTATTGCTCTGCTGGCTGGTAGCCGCAAGCAGGAAATCAAGGACAATCTGCCCGACATGCTTCGTGCGGCAGCTTCTTTTCCCGATTATCAACTGGTGCTGGCCGGTGCTCCGGGTATTTCCCCCGAGTATTACAAACGTTATGTGGGTGGGGTGGACGTGAAGATTATCTTCAACAAGACATTCCCTTTGTTGAGGCAGGCAGAGGCTGCACTGGTCACTTCGGGGACGGCAACGCTGGAAACAGCTCTGTTTCGTGTGCCGCAAGCGGTATGTTACCATACTCCGATAGGGAAGGTTATCGCTTTCCTGAAACGGCATATACTGAAAGTGAAGTACATTTCCCTGGTCAATCTCATAGCCAACCGGGAGGTGGTGAAAGAGCTGGTTGCAGATACCATGACGGTAGAGCAGGTACGCTCGGAGCTGAACCGCATTTTGTACGATAAGGAATACCGCCGTCAGATGCTCGAGGGATATGAGTATATGGCATCCTGTCTGGGAGAGGCAGGGGCACCCAAACATGCTGCCCGCGAGATGGTGGCATTACTGAGGAGGAGGGAAGAATAATCGAAAAATTAAGAATTTGTTAAAATGGGAAAAGCCGGTGCAGTAAATGCCCGGCTTTTGTATTTTCTATACAGAAACAAATGAAAAGGACTTTGATTATGAAAAAGCTACATTGGTTATTTATGGCAATATGTTTGGCAGTGATGCCCGCTTTGCAATCATGTGATGATAACGACGGATATTCTTTGGGTGATTTTACCCCGCCTTTGTGGGCCACTGTGCGTGTTACGGGAAATGCCTTTTATTTAAACTGCGATGTTTGGGGGACGCTCTGGCCGGTGAATACGGACATAGGGTGGTATGATGCCGTGGATGGGCAGCGTGTGATTACCGTGTTCAATCCTTTGTGGGACGACTATGCAGGATATGATCATGCTGTGAAGCTGCTGCGTCTGCAGAACGTTTTGACGAAAGAGGTGGAGACGCTGACTCCCGAAACCGAAGAGGAATTCGGTAATGACCCCGTGCGTATATATAAAGGTGATATTACCATCAGTGGTGGCTATATGAACATTTTTTTCATGCAGAACCTGCCATCTTCGACTGATAATAAACACCGTATCAGCCTGGTGCGTCCGCAAGAAGATGATACTTTGTATGGCGAAGATGGATACGTCCATTTGGAACTCCGCTATAACGACTATGATGACCTGACGGGACGTCGTAGTCCTGGTGCTGTCTCCTATAACTTGAACAGTCTGGACATCCCCTCTGAAACCAAAGGCATCAAGTTGAAACTCAATTCAGAAGAGAATGGAGAGGTGGAAGTAACCTTTGATTTGAAAACTGTGGGGAGTAATGAAAAGCTGACTACTAATGTGGATTTGTCCAATATGCAGTTGAAGTAAGAAAGAGTTTGCGAGAGTATATAGTTAGAAAGAGCACCCGTGATTTTGATGTCATTCATCTTGCCCGGGTGCTCTTTTTATATCTGTTTTATGTAAGTTTGGTCATGTGAGCCGTCGTTAGAACATCGTCAAGGCATATAGATAAACAACTGCTGCAGGAATTGCCATCAGGGCACTGTCGAAACGGTCGAGCATCCCTCCATGCCCCGGCAGAATGTTACCGGAATCCTTGATGCCCAATTGGCGTTTCATGAGTGATTCGGTCAGATCGCCCCAAGTGCCGAAAATGACGACAACGATTGCCAGACCTACCCATTGCCATCCTGGCATAAAAGGAAAGAAATGTGCAAAGCCAAGAGAGGAAGCGATGGAGAATATTCCGCCGCCGATGCTGCCCTCCCAGGATTTTTTAGGTGAGATACGTTCGAACAGACGGTGTTTGCCTATCAGCGAACCTACGCAATAGGCACCTGTATCGCTCAACCAGATAAATACGAAAATGGAAAGCGGTAGAATAGGGTTGTAGGTCACACTGCTCGTTTCCGGGGAATTCTGAAAAGCAAGTACGTTCAGCAGGGCAAAGGGGAGTGCCACGTACAATTGGCTTAGCATGGAGTAGGCCCAGTTACCCGTCGGATTCTTTTTCTTGAGGTAAAGTTCCGTAATCATCATGTAGAGCAATAGTCCCAAATAAGGAAGGAATACTCGTGCTCCTACAGACTGCTGGGTACAGAAACTCATCAATGCAAGGAAAAGGTAGGCTCCCCCCAATGCAGTGATGGTCTTGTTTATGCTTACTTCGCCGCTCTTGCTGACTAATTGGGCAAACTCATGTACGCTCAGTGCGCTGATAATGGTGAACAGTATACCGAACGAAAGGGGGCTGTAAAGAATACAGCCCACCAATACTATGACGAATAACACGCCGGTAACGGCACGTTGGATAAAGTTATTTTTCATGCTTTTCTTCTTCCTTAACTTCCTTTTCTGCTTCTATGGCTTTTTGCTCTTCTTCTTGCTCCGCTTTTTTCAGCTCGGCAGCAGTCTTGTTTGCACTGATTTCTTCCGAACGGGAAGCCCATGGACGTTTCCCAAAGATGTGTTCAACGTCTTCGGCAAAGATTACTTCTTTGTCAATCAGCAGTTGTGCCAGCCGGTTGTGCCCTTCTTGGTTTTCGGACAATATTTTCTTGGCACGTTCGTACTGTTCATTAACCATCTGCTTCACTTCTTCGTCAATCAATTCCGCAGTCTTTTCGCTATACGGGCGGTTGAAGGAATATTCCTCATTATTATAATAGCAGAGGTTGGGTAGTTTTTCGCTCATACCCAGATAGGCAATCATACCGTACGCCTGCTTTGTCACGCGTTCCAAGTCATTCATGGCTCCGGTGGATATTCTACCTAAGAATAGGTCTTCGGCGGCACGTCCTCCCAAGGTGGCACACATCTCATCGAGCATCTGTTCCTTAGTGGTGATTTGCCGTTCTTCCGGCAGATACCAAGCCGCGCCCAAAGCGCGTCCACGGGGTACAATGGTTACTTTAATCAGCGGATTGGCGTATTCCAGTAACCAGGAGATGCTGGCATGGCCGGCTTCGTGTATGGCAATGGAACGACGTTCGGCCTCGGTAGTGATTTTGGTTTTCTTTTCCAATCCACCCACGATGCGGTCTACGGCATCCAGGAAGTCTTGCTTTCCGACGAACTTCTTGCCGTGGCGGGCGGCTATCAGGGCTGCTTCGTTACATACATTGGCAATGTCTGCCCCCGAGAATCCGGGAGTCTGGCGTGCCAGAAGGTCTACATCCACACTATTGTCTATCTTGATGGGGCGCAGGTGTACACCGAATACTTCCTTACGCTCATTAAGGTCGGGTAGGTCTACATGTATCTGGCGGTCAAAACGTCCGGCGCGCAGCAATGCCTTATCCAAAACGTCCACACGGTTGGTGGCGGCTAAGATGATAACACCACTATTGGAGCCGAAACCGTCCATCTCGGTCAGTAACTGGTTCAATGTGTTCTCGCGCTCGTCGTTGCCACCCATAGCGGCTGCTTTGGCACGGGCACGCCCTACAGCGTCAATCTCGTCGATGAACACGATACAAGGCGCTTTTTCCTTTGCTTGGCGGAACAAATCGCGGACACGGGAAGCTCCCACGCCGACAAACATTTCCACAAAGTCGGAACCTGCCAAAGAGAAGAAAGGTACGTTGGCTTCTCCGGCCACGGCCTTTGCAAGCAGGGTTTTTCCGGTTCCCGGAGGGCCTACCAGCAAGGCGCCCTTGGGTATCTTACCTCCCAAATCGGTATATTTCTGGGGCTCTTTCAAGAACTCGACAATTTCTTCTACCTCTTGCTTGGCTTCAGCAAGTCCTGCCACATCCTTGAATGTAATCTTGATGGGGGAACCTTTTTCAAACAATTGGGCCTTGGACTTTCCTACGCTGAAGATGCCTCCACCTCCGCCCATGCCTCCACCACCGCTCATGCGGCGGGACATGAAAATCCAGAAACCGATAAGGAATGCAAAGGGGAGAATCTGCCACAAAATGGCACCGAAGTAGTTCCGCTTTTTTTCGTAGTTAATGGAGCCGTCAAAGTGGGCGTCGTCTCTTTCCTTTTGCAGGAAATTACCTAGGCTCTCGCGTGAGGGGGCCTCGGTCGTAATAAGCGGATTCTTGCCTACGCGGCTGGAGTCCTGACGAAATACGTTTCCTACGTGCTGGGGTTTGACGTATGCTTCGACGGAATTGTCGTCGTAGCCGATGACTTTGCTTATATAACCGTCTCGTACATATTGCTGGAATTCATCATAAGAGATGTTTTTAGTTGCCGTACCACTTTCATTGGTCAGGTACAACCCCAGCAACATCATCGCTATAATCATATACAGCCAGTTCAGGTTGAACTTGGGCATATTCACTTTATTGGGTTTCTTGTTGGTATTATTGTCCATACGTTTTGATTAATCGAGGTCAGGAATTTGAGTTAATTTGGCGTCTGCCCATAGGTGCTCCAGATTGTAGAATTCCCTTGTTTCAGGCAGGAAGACATGCACCAATATGTCCGAGTAGTCCATAGCTACCCATTCGGCATTGCGCAGCCCGTCTACGGCAAAGGGCTTGGTATCGGCACCCTTGCGTGTGAAGTCCCTGATGGATTCTACAATGGCTGTCACTTGGCTGGGAGAGTTTCCTTGGCAGATGACGAAATAATTGCATATTGTATCGTCGATTTTTGTCAGATCTGCGATGACGATTTTTTTTCCTTTTTTATCTTGAATACCTTCTGTTATCTGTTGAATCAGTTTCTTCGTTTCGTTCATTATACATTATTATATTAAAACAGTTGACAAATATACGTTGATTTCTCATATCAAACACGCAAAAGAGGAAAACTCTTTCAATTTTTGATTTTTTTTAGTTATATAATCCTTTGGATTACGGTATCTTATCAGTTTTTTGCGAAAAAAATACTCGTTTTTGTTTTGATTTATAGAAATCTTTGTATCTTTGCAACCGCAAAACGGAAATAATAACAATTGGGCTATGGTGTAATGGTAACACTACAGATTCTGGTCCTGTCATTCCTGGTTCGAATCCAGGTAGCCCAACGAACTTACCTTATTTAAGTCAAAAAACCACTAAAATCGCAAGTTTTAGTGGTTTTTTTGTTGCTTTTCGACCATGTACGAAAATTTCAGTGTAGGTATTCGGTGGCAAATTCAGTGACAAGGCTTCTGTAAGCCGGAAATATTCTGTAAATTTGTAGCATTTCAACATTAAAGCAGAATTTTATGGCAAAAGAATTAGCACTGAAGTACGGCTGTAACCCTAACCAGAAGCCGGCTCGCATTTTCATGCAGGAGGGGGAGTTACCTATTGAGGTTTTGAATGGACGTCCGGGGTATATTAATTTTATGGATGCCTTGAATGGATGGCAGTTGGTAAAGGAACTGAAAGAGGCGACCGGTATGCCTGCTGCAACTTCATTCAAGCACGTCAGTCCGGCGGGTGCCGCCATCGGCTTGGAACTCAACGAGACAATGAAGAAGATTTATTTTGTGGATAATCTTCCGCTCTCTCCGCTTGCTTGCGCATATGTGCGTGCCCGCGGTGCCGACCGTATGTCTTCCTATGGTGACTTTATCGCTTTGAGTGATGTGTGCGACGAGGCTACTGCACGTTTTATTAACCGCGAGGTCTCGGATGGCGTTATTGCTCCGGGGTATACGGACGAAGCACTGGCTATCTTGAGGGAAAAGCGTAAAGGAACTTACAATGTGATTCAGATAAGTCCCGGCTATAAGCCTGCCCCGATTGAACATAAGGATGTCTTTGGTATCACGTTTGAGCAGGGACGTAATGAGATAAAGCTGAATGGAGATGAACTCTTTGCGAATATTCCTACTCGGAATAAGAATTTCCCGGAAGCAGCGAAACGTGATTTGATGATAGCCCTTATCACTTTGAAATATACGCAGTCGAATTCTGTATGCTATGTGAAGGACGGTCAGGCTATCGGTATTGGTGCCGGCCAGCAGAGCCGTATCCACTGTACTCGCTTGGCGGGCAACAAGGCCGACATTTGGTATTTACGCCAGCATCCGAAGGTGTTGAATTTGCCATGGGTAGAGAAAATCCGCCGTGCCGACCGTGATAATACGATTGATGTCTATATCAGTGAAGACCATGACGATGTGCTGGCTAACGGTGTTTGGCAGCAGTTCTTTACGGAGAAACCTGAAGTGCTGACCCGTGAAGAAAAACGGGCTTGGTTGGATACATTGAAAGGTGTTTCTTTGGGTTCGGATGCATTCTTCCCTTTTGGAGACAATATTGAGCGTGCCCATAAGAGTGGAGTAGATTACATTGCCCAAGCGGGTGGTTCTGTACGCGATGACCATGTGATTGAAACTTGCGATAAATATGGCATTGCCATGTCGTTCACGGGTATCCGTCTGTTCCATCATTGATAAGGTGTATAAAAAGTAGACCCGCCCCCACGGCTGCATAGCTGTAGGGGCGGGTTCCTTTTTTATTAAGTCTTATCTTGTTACGTTATCCTTGGTTTTTGATGTTCTCGTCCACCACTTTTATCTTTTCTTTTACAAGTTCGATGTCTGCTTTCAGCTTTTCCACCTTGCGGTTGATTTCTGTCAGCAGACTGTTTCCCTTCTTGGAAGAAGTGGTTAGGAAGCCGAGATTGTTTTCATATGTCTGGAGCTCGTTCTTCATATTGTCGAAGGCACGTACCAGCTTCTCACGTTCCCGGTAAAGGGCTTGTGGACTACCTTCTTGAATGGAGCTGATAGTCGACTTGAAGTTGCTTAGCTTCTTGTTGGAGGCGCTGATGTTGAAGCGTTCAAACAATTTGTCTACCTGGCTGTGGTATTGCTTATAGATTCGGTCTTTCTCTTTGAAAGGTACATGTCCTATGCCGTTCCACTCTTTCATGAGGTCGCGTACCAGTTGGGTAGCTTCCTCCGTATCCATTTGGTCATCGATAGCATTCAGTTTCTCGATGATGGCTTTTTTCTGTTCCAGATTTTCTTGCTCTACGCTGCGCTGTGAAGAAGTGGCTTTGTTCTTTTGTTCGAAGAAGTAGTCACAAGCGGAGATGAAACGTTTCCATACGGCATCCGAATATTTCTTTGCTACTGGGCCGATGGTTTTCCATTCTTTCTGAAGTTTGGTCAGTTCATCGGCGGTTGCTTTCCAGTCGGTACTGTCCTTCAGAGCTTCTGCTTTTTCGCACAAGGCACGCTTCTTTTCCAAGTTTTCGTTCATACCTTCCTTCAGGCTCTTGAAGAACTCTCCCTTTTTACGGAAGAACTCGTCGCACGCTTTGCGGAAACGTTCGAAAATCTTCACGTTCATTTTTTGCGGAGCGAAACCGATGGTTTTCCATTTGTTTTGAAGTGCGATGACTTCTTGCGTCTTGCTCTCCCAAGAAGCAAAGTTTGTCAGTTCTTTGTAGTCAATGGCTTCTATGATTTCGCAAATTACAGTCTTTTGGTCAAGATTGTGTTGTTCCACTTCCTTCAATGCTTCGAAATGTTGCTGGTGACGTCGGTTTACGGTTGTAGAGGCTGCTTTGAAACGTGCCCAGATTTCGTCGCGTAGTTCCTTGGCTACCGGCCCTGTATCACGAAATTCTTGATGTAGCTTCTGTAACTGATGGAAAGCTGAAACTACATCCGCTTCATCCGCCAGCTTTTCGGCAGCTTCACAGAGATGTGTCTTGATTTCCAAATTCTTCTTGAAATCGTATTCGCGGAATTCATTGTTCAGTTTCAGAAGGTCATAGAATTTCTCAACATACAATTGGTAGTTTTTCCAAAGCTCGTTGACCTTAGCTTGCGGAACGAGTTTAACTTCGTTCCATTGCTGCTGTAGTTTCTTGAACTCCGTATAGCTCTTGTTGGCGTCATCTGGAGATTCAACCAGCTCCTTCAGCTCTTCGATGATGGAAAGCTTTACCTGCAGGTTCATTTCCTTTTGCTTCTCCAGTTCGGCTGTGAGTGCACTTCTTTTTTCTTTGATGACGGACATGATATTCTTGAACTCTTCCTCCACACAGTCTGTTTGTGGAACAAAGTTCTCCGCGGCGCCTCCGTTTTCAATGAACAGTTTTCTGGCCGCATCCTGCTCAGCATTGTGCAGCTTGTAGAAAGATTGCTTCAAACCGTCTATTTCAGGTTTTGCCACGTTCTCCACGTCTGCAACCACCTCTTTGAGTTTGGCAAGTATTTCCTCTTTCGTGAGCTTCTGAACTGGCTCTACCGGCTTTTCCGAAACGATTTCTTCAGCGGGAGTTTCTGTTGTTGCCGGTTCAGAAACCTCTGCTGCCTTCTTTTCTTCTTCTAATTCCACCGGCTTTTCGGGGAGATTAGTGTCATGAGTGTCCGTCATTGTATTTACTTTTTTAGAAACGGGTTCCTCCCGTTCGGGTTACATTAGGCTACAAATTAATGAAATAAAATGATTACTTCATACAATTTGCCTTGATTTTTTTCTATTTTCTTGTTTTTATGACAGTAAGACAGTGATACCCATGTACAGCATCATGCCTATAATGTCATTGGTAATGGAGATAAACGGGCCGGTGGCAATGGCCGGGTCAACCTTCAGTTTCTCTAAAGTCATGGGGACTAGCGTTCCGAAGATGGAGGCGAACATGACGACTGCAAAGAGGCTGATGGAGACGGAATAAGTGACCGTAGCCGTAGCTCCGAACCGGATAAAATTATAGATGTATACCAGCAGGGAGATGATGGTGGCATTGATGACCGCCACTACTGCTTCCTTGGCTACCTGCTTGAAGGTGTCTTTGGCATCCAGTGAGCTGTTGGCAAGGCCTTGCACGATGATGGCAGACGACTGGGTTCCCACGTTTCCCCCCGTACCACCAATCAACGGAATATAAAGGGCCATTTCCGGATGGGCGGCGAAAGTCGTGTCGAAGTTACCCAATATCATGGAGTTGCCTATACCACCTAACATACCGATAAGTAACCATGGAAGGCGGGCAGAAGTCTGGCGCATGACATTATCGTCCGTTTCTACATCTTGGGACAAACCGGATGCCAACTGGTAATCACGTTCCGACTGTTCGCGGACTTCGTCCATGACGTCGTCTACGGTAATCTGGCCTACCAGACGCCCGATACTGTCTACAACAGGAGCTGCCACCAAGTCATACTTTTCGATGATTTGTACCACTTCGTCAATGGGGGTATCTACATGGACGGAGATAGGATCTTTCCGCATCACATGCTTTACCTTGGAGACAGAAGGGGAAGTTATCATTTTCTTCAATGGGAATACCCCTTGCAGACGGTCTTCGTCGTCGATGACGTATACGTAGTAAATTTCATCCAGCTTTTCAGCTTGCAGGCGCATTTCCTTCAGGCACTCCGGCATACTCCAGTTTTCATTGACAGTCACCATTTCCGTACCCATCAAACCACCGGCAGTGTCTTCATCATATTTCAGCAGGTCAACGATGTCACCGGCTTGTTCTATATCTTCGATGTGCGAAAGTACTTCCTCCTGCTTGTCTTCATCAAGTTCGCGCATCAGGTCTACGGCATCGTCCGTGTCCATATAATCCACGAAACGCTTGGCAATGGTCTCCGAAGGAAGAAGTTCCAGGAATTCTTTCCGGATGTCTTCGTCCATTTCAACCAGTACGTCCGCTGCCGTTTCGTTGTCAAGGAGGCGGTAAACGAAGCGGGCTTCCTCCAAGCCGAGGTCATTGCACAGTTCTGCAATATCCGCCGGGTGAAGATCGGTCAAAAGTGTTTTGACGTTTTCCGCGTCTTTCTGTTCTATCAGGCTTTTGACTTTGTCTATGTATTCTTCGTCTATTTCCATGATTGTTCGTGTTTAATCACTAGCCATTAATCATTAATCGTTCTCAATGCCTGTTCCACTTGGTTGGTCAGCTGAATAAATTCCTGTACGGACAGTTGTTCCGGGCGTTTATTAAATAATACGTCCTCCGTCAGTGGACAGTCTTTGCCGAGTATCGGTTTTATGGAGTTCCGCAGAGTCTTGCGTCGTTGGTTGAACGTGGTTTTCACTACTTGCTTGAACAATTTCTCGTCGCAGCCTAAATCGTGCGTTTCATTGCGCATCATGCAGATGACGGCACTTTTAACTTTTGGGGGCGGGTTGAAGACATGTTCGTGTACCGTAAACAAGTACTCCACTTTGTACCATGCTTGTATCAGTACACTTAGGATTCCGTATGTCTTGCTGCCCGGCCCGGCGGCTATGCGCTCGGCTACTTCCTTTTGTATCATACCCGTACAGCAGGGAATCAGATCCTTATATTCCAGCATTTTGAAGAATATCTGGCTGGAGATATTATAAGGATAGTTTCCCGTCAGCACAAAAGGTTGCCCGCCAAACAACCGTTGCAGGTTCATTTTGAGGAAGTCGTCCTCAATAATGTTGTCTTCCAGTTGCGGATAGGCTTCCCGTAGGTAGGCCACTGACTCGTAGTCCAGTTCTACTACTTTGACGTTGCGTTCTTTGGGCAGAAGAAACTGGGTCAGTACTCCCATTCCCGGACCAACTTCGAGGATGGGAATTTCGGGACAGACATCTACCGTGTCGGCAATGTCTTGTGCCACTTTCAGGTCTTTCAGGAAGTGTTGCCCGAGAAACTTTTTAGGTTTAACTACTCTCATGTATCAACTAAATCATTACTTTTGCTCCGTAAACGTAGGCTGTAGTGTGAACAACAACCTATCTTTACACGGAGCAAAGGTAGTTCTTTTCAATGAAGAATGAAGAATGAAGAATGAAGAATTTGGGAATATCGTATGAATAAGCTGCTAAAAAAGACGTTGAAAATCATCTTACCCATTTTATTGGGTGGTTTTATCCTCTATTGGGTATATCGTGATTTTGACTTTTCAAAGGCAGAAGAAGTTCTCCTTCATCAGACGAACTGGTGGTGGATGTTGTTGTCCTTGTTCTTCGGTGTGATGAGCCATGTGTTACGAGGCTGGCGTTGGAAGCAGACTTTGGAGCCGCTGGATGCTCATCCCAAAACAAGCGATTGCGTTGATGCCATTTTTGTATCTTATGCCACCAATCTGGTACTGCCCCGTGTGGGAGAGGTTTCGCGTTGTGGAGTACTTGCCAAATATGATAATGTTTCCTTTGCAAAGTCCCTGGGGACGGTGGTGACGGAGCGGTTGGTAGATACGCTTTGCATTCTGCTGATTACGGGGATTACTTTTTTGGCGCAGATGCCTGTCTTTTTCCGTTTTTTCGAGGAGACGGGCACCAAGATTCCTTCGCTGGTGCATCTTGTGACTTCCCCTTGGTTTTATGTGGCTCTTTTTTCTATTATTGGTGTTTTGGTACTTCTCTATTTTCTGTTGCGTATGCTTTCTTTTTTTGAAAAGGTAAAGGGAGTAGTCTTGAATATATGGGAAGGTGTGATGTCGCTTAAGAATGTGAAGAATGTGCCTTTGTTTGTTCTTTACACTTTACTTATTTGGCTATGCTATTTCTATCATTTCTATATAACTTTCTATTGCTTCCAGTTTACGGAGCACCTTAGTTTCCTTGCCGGGCTGGTGATGTTTGTCGGCGGAACGTTTGCAGTCATTGTTCCCACGCCCAACGGGGCAGGACCCTGGCACTTTGCTGTCATCACTATGATGATGCTTTATGGGGTAAATGCTACGGATGCGGGTATATTTGCTCTGATAGTGCATGGCATACAGACGTTGCTGGTGATAGTGTTAGGCATCTACGGGTCGTTGCACCTGGCATTGGCGAATAGGGCAAAGAAATAGACGTTTCTTGTGGTGGGTTCCTATATTGTCACTTCTTGTGTTAGAGGACAGAGACAGTACTTATAGAGAGTACTCCTTTAAAAGTACTGTAATACTTCTTTGCAAGTACTTCAGTACTTCCTTATAAGTACTGAAGCCTAAAGGTTGTTGGAAGATTGGTTTCTTTAAACGATATTGTTGCTTGGATATAGAAGTGGGAGAAATTCCTAAATATGGTAGCTATATTAGGTGCAGATGTTCTATCGCAATATGTGAAGATGTAAAAGCCATGTTTAAGATAGCTGATGATTTAGTACTTTAGAAAAATCCCGGTTTATTGTACTTTCCGGGAATAAACCGTTATATTTGCGAAAACTAACTTTTTAGAATTATGAGTACAATCTTACAGTTAGCTCCACAGAATGTATGGAAGCACTTTTATTCACTGACCCAGATTCCCCGTCCGTCAGGACATATGGAGAAGATTACCAAATTCCTTATTGATTTTGGAAAAGGCTTGGGGTTGGAATCATTTGTCGACGAGGTCGGCAATGTTATTATTCGTAAGCCTGCCACTCCGGGTATGGAAAATCGCAAAGGCATCATCCTTCAGGCGCATATGGACATGGTGCCTCAGAAGAACAACGATACTATTCACGATTTTACAACAGATCCCATTGAAACCTATGTTGAGGGTGATTGGGTGAAAGCCAAAGGAACCACGCTGGGAGCAGATAATGGTTTGGGAGTAGCTGCCATTATGGCGGTGCTCGAAGATAATAACTTGAAGCATGGCCCATTGGAAGCTCTGATAACCAAGGATGAAGAAACGGGAATGTATGGTGCATTCGGTTTGAAACCCGGAACTATGCAAGGGGAAATTCTGCTGAACCTTGATTCTGAGGACGAAGGCGAACTCTATATCGGCTGTGCCGGTGGTCTTGATATTACTGCTACTTTGGAATATAAGGAGGAGACGCCTATGGCCGATTTCGTTGCTCGTAAGATTACGCTGAAAGGTTTGCGTGGCGGTCACTCCGGTTTGGAAATCAGTGAAGGGCGCGGTAATGCCAATAAATTGCTGGCACGCATCGTACATGATTTGCTGATTGAGTTTGACTCCCAGCTGGCAAGTTTTGAAGGTGGTAATATGCGTAATGCTATCCCTCGCGAAGCACATGCAGTATTGGTGTTCAATCTTGAGGATATGGACGGTTTGGAAGATTATATGAAGGAATACGAGGCACAACTGAATGACGAATATGCTCCGATTGAAAGTGGTATTACCCTGAGTATAGAAGAGGTAACTCTACCCACTGCCGTTGTTCCTTCAGAAATCCAGGATAATATGATTAACGTGTTGATGGCTTGCCAGAATGGTGTGATGCGTATGATTCCTACTGTTCCCGATACTGTAGAAACTTCCTCCAATTTGGCTATCGTAATCATTGCAGACGGTAAGGCCGAAGTTCGTATTTTGGCGCGTAGTTCTTGCGATACGATGAAGGATTTCCTGGCAGACAGCCTGACAGCTTGTTTCGCTATGGCAGGTATGAAGGTGGAATTGAGTGGTGGCTATTCTGGATGGCAGCCTAATGTGGATTCTCCTATACTGCATGCCATGAAGCTGTCCTATAAGCAGCAGTTTGGTGTGGAACCTGCCGTGAAGGTTATTCACGCAGGTCTGGAATGCGGTATTATTGGTGCCAATTGTCCAGGACTCGATATGATTTCTTTCGGTCCCACTTTGCGTTCTCCGCATTCACCGGACGAGCGTGCGTTAATTCCTACTGTTTCCAAGTTCTATGATTTCTTGGTGGCTACATTGGAGCAGACTCCTGAAAAGTAGAGAATACTTTATGTTATGAATAGGGGCAGGGTGCTTTATTAAGTATCCTGCCTTTTTTGTCTGTGACAGTTTGTCCTCTTTCTGCCAGAATGTCCCAGACTTATTACAATGGTATGTCAATATCCTTGCACTTTCTCCCTAAAAATTGACCTAAGTCAAGAAATGTGTTATAAAACATGTTTTCTATCCGTTTTTTGCTTGTTATCTTGAACAAAGGCTCTATTTTTGTGTTGTAAAACATGAAAACAATAGAAAACTAGTAGATTTTTTAAGGATAACAAGATTGATTTTAGGAGGATAACAAAATGAAAATGTTAAAGAGTTTTTTTAAGCATGTCGGCGAAGCCGATAAGAACATTTGGGGTTACGTAATGCTTTAAGCATTCCCCCCCCCTTTCGTGAAGTATTGAATTTTAGTTTTCAGGTATTAGTTTAATTTTTTAAGATTATGAAAAAGAAGATTGCAAATTCATTTAAGCACATTTTTACCGCAGCTGGTAAGAATTGGATGGAGGCAATGAGATATTATAGCCTCCAAATGTGAGTACACTAACATTTAAGTATAGCACAAGGGATATGTTTGCAAACATATCCCTTGTTTTTTTGTAGGAGTAGAATAAGATTTTTTATGTCCAAAAGTACATTTGTTTGAACTTTATTCACTTCCTTTGTTATTAATACAAAGACTAACAAACGAATAATTATGAGAGTAATTCAAAGAATTTGTAGCATATTGTTGCTGCTGGTTACATTTGGGGCTTCGGCATTGTATGCGCAGACGTACGATAAGTTGTGGAAGCAGGTGGAGCAGGCTCAAAAGAAAAGCCTGCCTCAAACAGTGATAAAACTGGCTGATGAAATCTATCGGAAAGGTCGGCAAGAGCAGAATGCTCCGCAAATGTTGAAAGCCTACATTTGTAGGGAGACTTATCAAGAGGGGCTGACTCCGGACAGCCTTTACTCCAGTCTGAAATATATGGAATCTTGGGCACAATCGGAGAGGAATCCGGTGAACAAGGCTATTCTACATTCTTTGTTGGCATATGAATATGCTGACTTGATGCGGAAGAATCGCCGTGTCTTGCTGTCACGTACTTTACTGACTGTTGACGAGGTTCCAGAAGATATCCGTGAGTGGAGTATCAGCCAGTTTGTGGATAAAATAGATAGGTGTAACCGTGCATCCTTGCAGGATTCCATCCGCTTGCTCAATACATCTGCAGAACAATATGTGCCTTTTGTGGTGTTGGAAGACGGTAGCCGGTTCTATGGGCACGATATGTACCATCTATTGGTAAGCCGTGCTGTTGATGCTTATCGGCAGCTGGATGGTTTCAGCGTGGATTCTTTGGTACAGACCCGTATCGAAAGGATTTATCTGGATATGATGAATGCTTATCGCCGTCGTGCCGGTTCGGAAGATGCTATGTTGCTCTGTTCTCTTGATTATTGGAACTGGAAGTTGACCGGTGGTATCAGCCAGCAGCCTTATCCTACTTTCCGAATGCGTCAGGAAAAGGCTAATCGGGAATATCTTGAGGTTTTGAATAAATTGATAAAGGAATACGGTTCACGAGAGGTTTGTGCCGAGGTTTACATTCATAAAGCCAACCACCTGCGCCGTTTGGAACCGAAACGCGCTGATGAGGCTCTAAAAGTCTGTGAAGAAGGCTTGAAGCGCTATCCTGCGTATAAGCGTATCAATGAGT
Source organism: Bacteroides uniformis (assembly GCF_025147485.1). Classification (NCBI taxonomy): domain Bacteria; kingdom Pseudomonadati; phylum Bacteroidota; class Bacteroidia; order Bacteroidales; family Bacteroidaceae; genus Bacteroides; species Bacteroides uniformis. Next base: position 2,019,829 of record NZ_CP102263.1, read on the forward strand.
TGAAAAATATCCGTGAACAGATTTTACAGCCTGAACTCATTTTGACTATGAATGAAAGCGGTTATCCCGGCGATTCGGTGAATATGAGGCTGCATTATCGTAATGTCGAGGGCTTTACTCTCAACTTATATACCACTACTTTAAGTGAAGTACCTTGGATGGACCATGGTATAAATAAAGATACTTATAGAAAGTATGCCCGGAAGTTTTCTTCCACGCATTTTGGCTTAAAGCCGTTGCCAGGCAAGGATAAATTGCCTGAAGATGTCCCTTATCTTGCCTCGGACACTGTATTTAAGTTCATGATTCCTCGGGAAACGGGAGTCTATATTCTTCAAATAGTACCTGATACTGAAACGGCCCGTACAGATGATAAATTTCTGGTATCTACCCGCTTCAAGGTGCTGACATTGGATTTGGGTGACAACCGTATGGAAGTGGCTACATTGGATGCCCGTAGTGGACAGCCGATTGCTGGTGCCAAGGTGAGTTTCTACTCTTCTTATGATGAGAAGAATAGAAAAGCGATGGCAGAGGTACTGACTGATGCCGGGGGGAAAGCTGTATTACCCTGGCAGAGTGAAATCCGAAGTTATGTGGCGCGTAAAGGCAGAGACACAGCCATGATGCCGCAGAACGTTTATATGAATCATCCTTATTACGGTATTAAGGATACAGATTGGAGGCAGATGGCATTGCTGACAGACCGTTCGCTTTATCGTCCCGGGCAGACCGTTCATGTAAAAGGGATAGCTTACAAGCAGAATAGTGATAGCGCCCAGGTACTACAAGGAGTTGATTATGAGCTTGTCTTGTTGGATGCCAACCGCAAGGAACTTGCCACCAGGAAGGGGCGGACCAATGATTTCGGCTCTTTTGCTACGGAGTTTGTACTTCCGGCAGCTTGCCTGAATGGCATGTTCAGCATACGAACCAAAGAGACTCAATCTACCGTCACTTTTAGGGTAGAGGAGTACAAGCGACCTACGTTCGAGATTGCCTTCACTCCGGTTTCGGAAGCTTATCGGCTGGGTGACAAGGTTGTGTTGAAAGGAAATGTCAAGGCCTTCAATGGCATGATGGTGCAGGATGTGCCATTGGCATATACGGTGACTCGCCGGAATCCGAGACCTGGTTATTGGAGCAATGCTGATAAACCATTATTGTCTGACACCATACAATTGGATACCAACGGGGATTTTTCCATACCCTTGACTTTGGAAGCTCCGGCTGTAGATACAGACGGGTATGGGAGTGTGTATACTTATCATGTGGAGGCGGTGGTGACGGATGAGGCCGGTGAAACGCAATCCGCTTCGTATAACTTGTTGGCAGGTCCTAAGGCTTATTCCTTTGATATTCGCTTGCCTCAATATGTTTGTAAGGAAGATAGTATGCTTTTCACTTTTGGAGTGAATAATGTAATGAATATTCCTCAGCACATTGAAGGTTCCTATTGCCTTTATCCATTTGCAGAACAAAATGGGGCAAGGAATATTGCAGGTTCTGAACCCTTGGATGATGTTGTATTGGAGGGTACCTTCACAGCCAATCGGCTCCAGGATTTTTCGGCTTGGAACAAGCTTCCTTCAGGTAACTATCGCTTGAAACTTTCTGTACGTGATAGTTTGGGACGTGAAGAGAATAACGGGGCATATGGCAGTGACAGTTTCATGCTCTTTTCAAAGAGTGACAAGCGTCCGGCTGCGTTTACAGATTTCTTTTATTATAAAGAAAATGAGGAATTTGATGTACAGTACCCTGCCGCTTTTCTTTTGGGGACTTCTTATCGGGATGCATATGTGCTGATGGATGTCTTTTGTGACAGAAAACGCATTGAAAGCCGTGTGTTGCAGTTGAATGATACTATTATTCGTATGGAATTCTCTTATAAGGAAGCATATGGCAAGGGAATCACCATTCTTTTCAGTTTTGTGAAAGCTGGCGAGATGTACAGTCATCAGGTTGAACTGAAGAAGCGGGAGCCGGAACGTGCTCTCGACATGAAATGGGAAGTGTTCCGTGACCGTTTGCGTCCCGGACAGGAAGAAGAGTGGAAGCTCGTCATAAAGACGCCTCAAGGTATGCCTGCTGCGGCTGAGATGTTGGCTACGATGTACGACGCTTCACTGGATAAGATTTATAAGAGTAACCAGATACTACGGGTTTTCTATCCGGATAATCTGTATGGGGCATTCCGTGGTGCGAGCCGTTATAATAGCAATTACTTCTCCGTTTATTTCCCGTTGAAGGCTTGGAGGGTTCCGGTGTGGTCGTTTGACTACTTCTGTTCTCCTTATATGGATGGAAGGATGCGGATAGTGATGGTAGAAGACAATGCGCTTTTGGAAGAAGTAAGTGTTGTGGGGTATGGGACTACCCGGAATAGCTCTTTGACCGGTAATCTTAGAATACGTGGTGCCAACCAGCCGATGCTTGCTTCCAAAGCAGAATCCGGGAATGCCGTTGAAGTGAAATATGTTCCTGCACAAGTAGCGGAAGACGCGGTGGAAGATGTTGTTTTTGAATCGGAAACGATACCGGTTGGCGAGGCCTTGCAACCTATTGAGGGGCTTCGCACCAACTTTGCCGAAACAGCCTTTTTTTATCCTCAACTTCGTACAAACGAACAAGGGGAGCTTGCGTTTTCTTTTACGATGCCGCAGAGCTTGACTCGTTGGAATTTCCGTGGTTACTCACATACTAAGGATATGCTGACTGGGATATTGGATGCTTCCGTTGTAACTGCCAAGGAGTTTATGCTGACTCCGAATATGCCTCGGTTTGTCCGCGTTGGAGATAAAATACAGATAGCCGGAACAATAGCCAATCTGACGGGTAAAGCGGTGAAAGGAACAGCAGTATTCACACTGTTCGACCCTATGACGGAGAAAGTTATTGCTACTCAACGTCAGAAATTCTTGGTAGAAGCAGGAAGAAATACTGCTGTCAACTTCCATTTCGAAGTGTCCGACCGCTATGATTTGCTTGGTATTCGTATGGTTGCCGATGGAGGTACGTTTAGCGATGGCGAGCAGCATCTGTTGCCCGTATTAAGTAATAAGGAGTATATTACGGAAACGCTTGCTATGCCTATCCGTGGCGAGGAGACCCGTACGTTCTCATTAGACAGCCTTTTCAACCGTAATAGCCGTACAGCGACAGACCGTCGTCTGACTGTAGAATTTACCGGGAATCCGGCTTGGTATGCTGTACAAGCGTTGCCGGCATTGAGCCTGCCTGCCAATGATAATGCCATTTCTTGGGCTACAGCTTGGTATGCCAATAGTCTGGCAGGCTTCATTGCCAACAGCCAGCCCCGCATTAAGACTGTATTTGACAGTTGGAAGGCTGCCGGTGGCACGAAAGAAACCTTCCTCAGCCAGTTGGAGAAGAATCAGGATGTGAAGAATATCCTGCTCAGCGAGTCTCCGTGGGTACTGGAAGCTACTACTGAAGCCGAACAGCAGGCACGTATTGCCACGCTGTTTGATATCAACCAACTGAATAACCGCAATCTTTCCGCTTTTACCAAATTGAAAGAATTGCAGGGTGAAGACGGTGGATGGAGCTGGTATAAGGGAATGTCCGGTAGCCGCTATATAACTGGCTATATTACAGAATTACTTGTTCGTCTTCCTCTGCTGACGAAAAATGAACTGCCTGAAGAAGTTGCCGCCATGCGGCAGAAAGCTTTCGGCTATTTGAATCTGCAGGCTTTGGAAGAATATCGCAATATCCGTAAAGCTGAGAAAAATGGCGCTAGAATTACTGTCAACTCCGAATCGGCAATGACATATCTGTATCTGATAGCCCTTAGCGGCGAACAAGTGCCGGCAGACAATCAAGCGGCTTACCGCTATTTCCTATCAAAAGTAGGTGCCAATCTTAAAGATGGAACCATGAGCAGCAAGGCGCAGTCTGCCATCATCCTGAAAGCAGTAGGGCGTACAGCCGAGGCGAATGAATTCATCGCTTCCCTCAAGGAACATCTGGTACAGACGGATGAACTGGGTGCATACTTTGCTTTCCAAGCAAATCCGTATAACTGGGGTATGCTGCCCATCCCTGCCCATGTGGAAGTAATGGAAGCCCTGCGTATGGCAGGTGGCAACGATGCTTTGGTGGAGGAAATGAAACTCTGGCTGCTGAAACAGAAGCAGACTACCAGTTGGAATTCTCCGGTTGCAACGGCTGATGCTGTTTATGCATTGCTTTGTCAAGGTACTAATCTGCTGGAAAGTCGGGGAGACGTACGTATCACGTTAGGTAACAAAGTTTTGGAAACATTGTCGCCTACAAAGACCATAATCCCGGGTTTGGGTTATGTCAAGGAAACCTTCGCTCAAGGAAGTCCGGAGCTGAAAGCTAAAACCGTCACCGTAGAGAAACGGGATGCAGGCATTGCCTGGGGAGCTGTTTATGCCCAGTATCTGTCACCCATATCTGATGTAAAGCAGCAGGGGGGTGAATTGAATGTAGAGAAGAAACTTTATGTAGAGCGTATATCGGCCGGTGGTAGCAAGTCCTTGCAACCGGTTACGGAAGGGACCGTATTATCCGTCGGTGATAAAATAGTGGCCCGTTTGACTATCCGCTTGGACCGTACTATGGATTTTGTTCAGTTGAAAGACCAGCGGGGTGCCTGCTTTGAACCTATAGGCTCGCTTTCCGGTTATCGTTGGAGTAATGGCCTCGGTTATTATGCAGAAGTGGAAGATGCCGCAACCAATTTCTTCTTCGACCATTTGGGCAAAGGCGTTTATGTCTTAGAGCACAGTTATCGCATAGCCCGTGGCGGAACATACGAAACGGGGCTGGCCACGATACAGTGTGCGTATGCTCCGGAGTATGCTTCGCATTCGGCGGGAGGGATAATTGTAATAAAGTAACAATAGAGTATGGAGCGGAGCGCAATTTGTACAAATTGCGCTCCGCTATTTTAGGTACTCTCGCTAAAAACACCTATTTTTGTCCGACTAATATTGAATGAGAGTGGCAGAATTAGGAAATCTTGATATTAAGAAAAATAGATGAAGCGGATATTGATAACTTTATATGTGCTTGCAAGTGTGGTATTGACTGCTGTAGCGCAAGCTCGTTTTACCTCGAATACAGAGATGTACAGTTTCGGCCAGATAGAATGGAAGCATCCCGTGACTGTGCAATATACCATCACCAATACGGGTGACCAGCCTTTAGTGCTTACAGAAGTAGAGCCGGATTGCGCCTGCTCTGTGGCCCAGTGGACAAAAACGCCTATTGCTCCGGGGGCAAAAGGAACAGTAAATGTGACTTTTGACGCCAAGGCATTGGGACATTTCCAGAAATCCGTGGCTATTTACAGCAATGCGCAACCCAATCTGGTCTATTTGAAGTTCAATGGTGAAGTAGTACAGGAAATCAAGGACTTTACCAAGACGCACCCTTATCTTATCGGTCAGATACGTATTGACAAGAACAGCCTCGACTTTCCCGATATTCAGCATGGTGAGCAGCCGGTGATTCATATCGGCGTGGTCAATCTTTCCGACCGTCCTTATGAACCGGTACTGATGCATCTGCCTCCTTATTTGCAGACAAAAGTAGAGCCCAATGTCTTGCAAAAGGGAGAAAAAGGAGTGATTACACTTACATTGAATTCGGAAAGACTGACTGGCCTCGGACTGACTCAAACGTCGGTCTATCTTTCTCGCTTCTCCGGTGACAAGGTGGGCGATGAAAACGAGATTCCCGTTTCTGCCATTCTTTTACCGGATTTCTCCGGAATGACGGAAGTGGAGAAGGCAAATGCTCCTGCCATCAGCCTTTCTACCAAAGAAGTTGATATGAGTGCGATATTGGCAAAGAAGTCAAAAGCACGTCAGGATATTACCATTACCAATACCGGGCGTTCTCCTTTACAGATAAACAAGCTCCAGGTATTCCACCCGGCAGTGGGAGTTAACCTCAAGAAGAGTGTATTGCAACCCGGTGAAAGCACTCGCCTGCGGGTAACGGTAGTGAAGAAGAATATAGGCAAGAAGCGCCGTCATCTGCGTCTGCTGATGATTACCAATGACCCGATGCAGCCGAAAGTTGAAATCAACATTAAAGCAAAACAATAAGAAGTCGTAAAGTCCTTCATAACTCATAACTTATAACTCACAAATAGCCATGGAACATCCCGAAAATAATGAAGCATATAAAGGCTTGGTTGTCAATGCAGGCATTGAGCAACCTTCATCGGTCAATCCTTACTTGAAGAACCGTCCCAGGCGGAAGAAACGCGAGCTTTCCGTATCAGACTATGTGGAGGGTATAGTGAAAGGTGATGTTACGGTACTCAGCCAGGCTGTAACACTGGTGGAAAGTGTGAAACCGGAGCACCAGGCTGTGGCGCAGGAGGTGATAGAGAAGTGTTTGCCCTATTCGGGCAACTCCGTCCGTGTGGGTATCAGTGGTGTGCCCGGTGCCGGTAAAAGTACCTCTATTGATGTATTTGGCTTGCATGTACTGGAGGAACACGGTGGCAAGTTGGCTGTCCTTGCCATTGATCCGAGCAGCGAACGCAGCAAAGGCAGTATTCTCGGTGACAAGACGCGTATGGAGAAACTCTCCGTTCATCCCAAATCCTTTATACGTCCCAGTCCCTCTGCCGGTTCGCTGGGTGGCGTGGCACGCAAGACGCGTGAAACGATTGTGCTTTGTGAGGCTGCCGGTTTCGACAAGATATTTGTAGAGACGGTAGGGGTGGGGCAGAGTGAGACTGCCGTACATTCTATGGTAGACTTCTTCCTGCTGATACAGCTGGCGGGTACGGGCGATGAGTTGCAAGGCATCAAACGCGGCATCATGGAAATGGCCGATGGCATTGTTATTAATAAGGCTGATGGCGACAACCTGGAGCGGGCCAGACTGGCAGCAACGCAGTTCCGTAATGCGCTGCACCTCTTCCCGGCTCCGGAGAGCGGTTGGACACCCCAAGTGCTGACTTATTCCGGTTTCTATAATCTTGGTGTAAAAGAAGTGTGGGATATGGTCTACAAATACATTGACTTTGTGAAAGATAACGGCTATTTTGAATACCGCCGCAATGAGCAAAGCAAATACTGGATGTACGAGACCATTAACGAACAGCTGCGCGACAGCTTCTACCACAATCCGCAGATTGAAGCGATGCTGACTGGCAAGGAAAAACAAGTGCTACAGGGCAACTTGACTTCTTTTGTGGCTGCCAAGAACTTGCTGGACACCTATTTTGCAGAACTGAAGAAATAGGGGCATATCCCTTTCCCTATATCGATGACTAAGGAAAACAACATGGAAGTGGCGCGGCGGTTTACCCGCCGCCTTCATGAACTCCCTTCTGAGGAGCTGGAGCTCATTGCCGGTTTGTTTGTACGCCGTGAGGTGCACAAAGGAGAACTGTTGATTAGTGAGAAAGATATAGCCAGGGATATTGTTTTCGTAGAGAAAGGACTGCTTCGCCAGTTCTATTTCAAAGAAGGCCGGGACATTACAGAGAACTTTGCCTGCGACGGTGACGGCGCTATGTGTATCGTCAGCCTTTTCACCGGACGCCGTAATTGCCTTCAGCTGGAATCCCTGGAGGAAGGCGTCATCTGGAGCATTTCGTATGCAGGACTGGTCGAACTCTCTGAGCGTTATCTGCATATAGCCCGTCTGCTTCGCCATTTATTGGAGGGGTCTTTAATGCTTTCCCAATATAAAGCAGACTCTTGGCGTTTCGAAACCTCACGCGAGCGGTATGCGCGCTTCGTCAGGGATTATCCGGAGATAGCCCGGCGTGCCTCAGTCAACCACATAGCATCTTATCTGTTAATGACTCCCGAGTCTCTGAGCCGGGTACGTGCCGGAGTACTGTGACGGTGGAACGGCTGTTTTATACGGCTTTCCCTTCTTTCTCGAAATCCTTGCGTGACTTGCTTTGTGTCACGATGTACACTCCCAGGAATACCAAGGCTATGGCTATTCCCTTTTCCAAATTGAACACTCCCAATCCTAAGATGATGGCAACGGTTGAGGCCACGATGGGCTGCATGTAGTTGTACATGCTCACCACAGTGGGGCGCAACAGCCTCTGCGCACTCATTATGAAGATATAGGCAAGGAAGCTTCCTCCCACAACCACATATCCCACTTGCAGCAGGGCGGCTGTAGATATTTCGCTCCACTGTATGGCAGCCACGTCGTGGTAAGAGAACGGGATGTAGCACATGGAGGCATAGACAAACATCCATTTGTTCAGGGTGATGGGAGAGTATTTCTGCGACAACCCCTTGAATACGGTCAGATAAATGGAGAAGCTGATTTGGGCGAGCAGGCAGAGAAGGTCTCCGATGAGGCTGCCATTGCCGGCACCGGTGGTCTGGCTGCTCATGATGAGTATGAATGCTCCCATAGCCCCTACAAAGATGCCCAGCACTTTCTTGTTGGTGACCGGTTCTTTCAGATAGATTGCAGCCACTATCATGGTGACGATGGGCAGCGTGGTTGTAACGATGGAGGCGTCTATGGGCGAAGTCATGGAGAGTCCGAAGATATAGACACCCTGATTGAATACCAGTGCGAAGAGTGCGGCGAAGAATATCTTCAGCATGTCCCGGTGGTCCACCTGCTCGCGCTTGCAGAACAAGGAGAGGAGCCAGAAGCAGGCAGCTGCGCCTACCATGCGGAATGTGGTTACTGACAACGCGGAAAACTCCACCAGAGCCGACTTGCCGATAGGTGCCATCAGCCCCCATAAGATATTTGCGGTAAGGGCGAACAGATGCCCTTGAATGTTCTTGTCCATACTCTTTTGTTCTTTGCGGGTGCAAAAGAACAACTATTTTCTGAAAAGAGAAAATCTTTCATTATATGATTTTTCTGGTTCATGGGCGTAGAAATAAGAGATTATCGTGTATATTTGCTTCTAATTAAAAGCAAGAAACCATGGAAGTACAAGCCAATTACATCAAGCGTATCGAAATACACGGATTGTGGCATCGGTACGATATTGCCTGGGACCTGCGTCCTGACGTCAATATACTTTCCGGCATCAACGGAGTGGGGAAGACCACTATCCTGAACCGTTCGGTCAACTATCTGGAACAGACATCGGGTGAAGTGAAGAGTGACGAGAAGAACGGCGTACACGTCTACTTCGACAACCCCGCAGCCACCTTTATCCCCTATGATGTAATCCGCAGCTACGACCGCCCCCTTATCATGGGCGACTTTACGGCACGCATGGCCGATGCCAACGTGAAGTCGGAACTGGACTGGCAGCTCTATCTGCTCCAGCGCCGTTATCTGGACTACCAGGTGAACATCGGCAACAAGATGATAGAGCTGCTCAGCGGTGACGAAGAGCAGCGCAGCCTGGCTCCCTCCCTTTCCCTCCCCAAGCGGAAGTTCCAGGATATGATTGACGAGCTTTTCAGCTATACCCATAAGACGATAGACCGCAAAAGCAACGACATCGTTTTCTATCAGAACGGCGAGCGCCTGCTGCCCTACAAACTGTCTTCGGGCGAGAAGCAGATGCTGGTCATCCTGCTGACCGTGCTGGTGCGTGACGATGACCACTGCGTACTCTTCATGGACGAGCCGGAAGCCTCCCTGCACATCGAATGGCAGCAGAAGCTCATCGGCATGATACGCAGCCTGAATCCCAATGTGCAGCTTATCCTCACCACCCATTCGCCCGCCGTCATCATGGAAGGCTGGCTGGATGCCGTCACCGAAGTCAGCGAAATCTCCTCCCTAATCCCTAATCCTTAATCCCTACCCAAGTGTCCACTTCTTTAAAACATAACCTTACTTCCGCCTATCTGGATGCCGCCCGCAAGTTGTCTCCCAAGAGAGCACGCAGGCGCATAGTGGCGTATGTGGAGAGCTATGACGACATCGCTTTCTGGCGGACGCTGCTGTCCGAGTTCGAGAATGAGGAGCGTTATTTCCAGGTGATGCTTCCGTCTGCCACCTCCCTGGCAAAGGGCAAGAAGATGGTGCTGATGAATACGTTGAACACATCGGAGCTGGGCCGCAGCCTGATAGCTTGTGTAGACAGCGACTACGACTTCCTGCTGCAAGGTGCCACCAAGGTGTCGCATAAGATAAACAAGAATCCCTATATCTTCCAGACTTATGGCTATGCCATCGAGAACTTCCACTGCTTTGCCGACAGTCTGCATGAAGTCTGTGTGCAGGCCACGCTGAACGACCGGCATATCCTGGACTTCCCCGCTTTTCTGAAGCGTTATTCGCAGATTGCCTATCCGCTGTTTCTGTGGAATGTCTGGTTCTACCGCCAGCACGACACACACACTTTCCCGATGTACGACTTCAACGCCTGCGTGCGTTTGCAAGAGATAAACCTGCGTCATCCTTACCGTAGTCTGGACGAGATGCAAAAGACGGTGTCGGCCAAGCTGTCCGAACTGCAAGCCCGTTTCCCCCGCTACATCGACCGGGTGGAGCAGCTGGGCACGGAGTTGGAACGTTTGGGACTGACTCCGGACAATACCTATCTTTATATCCAAGGACACCATATCATGGATTGTGTAGTGCTGAAAATCCTTATCCCGGTATGTACGGTGCTGCGTCGTGAACGCGAGCAGGAGATAAAGCGCCTGGCAGAGCATAACGAACAGTTCCGCAACGAACTGACGGGGTATGAGAACAGTCAGGTCAATGTATCCGTGATGCTGAAAAAAAACAGCGGCTACAAGAACCTTTATCTTTATCAGTGGTTGAAAGAAGACATTATGGAGTTCCTCGAGCGGGAGGAACAGTCGCGTAGATAAGATTGCCGTTATGATAAACATACGATTATGGAGATATTGAAGAAGATAGACGACCTTTTAATCGGGTGGGGCATATCCCCTTCCCGGGCTGATATGCTCGACCAATTCATTGCCTTTGCACTGATACTTGCCGTTGCTTTCCTGGCGGATGCCCTATGCCGGAAAATCCTGCTGAAGGTAGTGGCACAACTGGTGAAGAAGACCAAGGCTACGTGGGACGACATCGTATTCGACCGTAAAGTGATGGTGCACCTCAGCCGCATGGTGGCTCCCGTTATCATCTATCTGTTTGTTCCATTGGCATTTGTCGAAGTCGGTTCATCGGCAATGGATTTCATCCGGCGTATCTGCCTTATTTACATCATCATTACTTTCCTGAGTTTCGTTAACTCGTTCCTGAAGGCTGTTTATAGCGTATACAGCGAGAGGGAGCAGTTCCGCGACCGCCCTTTGAAGGGGATGTTGCAGACCATGCAGGTCATTCTGTGGCTGGTGGGTGGCATTGTGGTCGTGGGCGAACTGATAGGCCGCGACCCGCTTTCGCTGCTTGCCGGATTGGGTGCCTCGGCAGCCATCCTGATGCTGGTATTCAAGGATTCCATTATGGGCTTTGTCTCCGGTGTGCAGCTTTCGGCCAACGACATGCTGAAGGTGGGCGACTGGATTGAGATGCCCAAGTACGGTGCCAACGGTACGGTGATAGAGGTAACGTTGAACACCGTAAAAGTGCGCAACTGGGACAATACCATTACCACCATCCCTCCTTACCTGCTTGTCAGCGACTCCTTCCAGAACTGGCGCGGCATGCGCGAGAGCGGTGGGCGGCGAGTGAAGCGCAGTATCAATATCGACATGACCAGCGTCCGTTTCTGCACCCCGGAGATGCTGGCAAAATATCGCAAGATACAGCTACTGAAAGATTATGTGGAGCAAACGGAGGAAGTGATTGAAAAGTACAATGTGGAAAACGGCATCGATAACTCCATCCTCGTCAACGGACGCCGCCAGACCAATCTGGGTGTGTTCCGGGCGTATCTGACGGCTTATTTGAAAAGTCTTCCCGACGTAAATCAGGAACTGACCTGCATGGTGCGCCAACTCCAGCCTACCGACCGCGGTATCCCGATAGAACTTTATTTCTTCTGTGCGCTGAAGGATTGGGTGCCCTATGAAGGGGTGCAGGCGGATGTATTCGACCATGTGCTGGCAATCATCCCCGAATTCGATTTGCAGGTATTCCAGTCTCCGTCCGGCAGAGATTTCCAGCGGGTACTGCCTGCTGCTTCCGAAGAAAAAGGAGCTTGATTCCGACCATCAAAAAGGCCTATATCTATTGTATTTCTCATAGGGAGTCATTACCTTTGAACCCTATACTGAAAGGTCAGAACATCCCCATCTTTTCTCCCAAAACATCCCCATGTTTTGGGGTATTACATCCGGGTGTTTTGGGTGAAAACATCCCCATGTTTTGGGGCAATACATCCGGGTGTTTTAGGTATTCAGTCATATAGTGAAAGGTATTCGGTCACGGAGTCTTTACCGTAAGGTATAGGCTTTGTGTATGCAAGTTGTAGGTGTGCCTCGCGTCGGGCGGGAATATCTTTCGTTTTTTACGAACCTAATTATAAAGAAAGATTGGTATGTCAATGAATTATGTGGTCCGCAAGAAGGTGGACAAGAGTGGAGACAAGGAAGTGGTGCGCTACTACGCGGCGTCAAAAGTGCTTCAGCCGGAACCGGTGAGCAATGACGAACTGGCCAAGAGGCTGGCTTTTGTCAGCTCCCTGCAGGTGGGCGATGCCCAGTCCGTGCTGGTGCAACTGCCGGATATTATAGCGGACTATCTGGCCAGTGGACGCACGGTGAACATCAAGGGACTTGGAAACTTTTTTCCCTCCATCACCAGCGAACCGGTGGAACGGATAGAGGACTGTACGGCAGATAAAGTGCGCATTTCGCGTATCTGCTTCAGGGCGGCAGGCAGTTTCATGCAGCGCGTTTGCCGTCATCTGGACTTGTTCAGCTTTCAGGTTCAGGAATTGAAGAAGGAGCTGAAGAAGAAGTAAACGGTACTTTTAGTTTCTTTCTTGAAACAGCGCGTACCCCTTGAAGCCGGAAGGCATTCGAGGGGCACGCTGTTGAAGAAGTTGTGTGTTTTTTTATAGCCTTGCGAGTGCTTCTTTTTTTTACTTCACCCAGCTTCCGTTCATCCAGCTGCATTCTTTCCTGATGTCCTCGAAAGAGCTGTAGCTCAGGTTGGCGTCCACCTTGTTGCTTGTCACGGCGATGAAGTCGGCATGGGTGTAGATGCCTTCTTTGCTGCTCAGCTCGGAGGTGAGGGTGATGTTGGTCAGCTTGGAGGTGCCGTTCTTCAGGGCGTTTTCGGTAAGGGCGGTTTCCACGGTCAGGGGTTGGCCTTTGCCGCAGACCTTGGCGTTGTCTATTTCCACTTCCGTGCCGGCACGCAGACGGATGCCTTGCTTGCTGCCGCCGTTGCCGACGAGGATGAGGTTCTTCAATACGGGGTGGGCAACGGGAGTGGCGGCGTTGTTGCTGCCGTTGTTGTCGCACTCCATCAGGCAGTCGCAGTCGTAGCCCAGTGTGGATTCGGCTTCTTGGTAAGCCACGAGGTTGGTGCCTTTGCCGTTCCAGCCTTCGGTCCAGTCGAAGGAGTCGTCGCTACAGCTTACGGCTACGAGGTTGCTCACGTTTACCGAGCCGCCGAAGAACTCAAAGCCATCGTCGGAACCTTTGTAGGCTTGGCAGTGGTCCACGATGGTACCGTTGCCTACGCCGTAGAAAGAGATACCGTTGGCTTCGTGCTCTTCATCGAAGGCAAAGCCGGTGTATTCCAGACGAATGTATTGCAGCGTGCCCGAGTTGTCGGCATCATCGTTGCCGCCGTAAACGGCACCGCCTATTTCAGAACTTCCCTTGCCACCTTCGGCATTGGTGTGGGCGCGTCCGCAGATGTGGATGCCTCCCCATGCGCCCGGCTCTTCTTTTTCGCTGGTCATTACGATGGGTTTGTCCGGCGTGCCTACGGCGTTGATTTTACCGCCCTGCTTCACGAGGATGTAGTCTGCGATGTCATCGTAGACGGCGATAATCTTCACGCCTTCCTCTATGTGGAGCGTGGCACCTTCTTCTACGATGTATTCGCCGCTCAGCTTGTAGGTGTTTCCGGCAGCCAGGGTCACGTCGGAGGTGATGGTACCTTTCAATATCGTACCGTTTTCGATTTCATTGCCGTTTCCGTTGCCGCCGTTACCGTCATTGTCGTTGTTGTCGTCGCTGCTGCAAGCGGTGAGGATAGACATTCCGGCTACAAAGGCCAGAGAGTAGAATTTCCATTTCATTGTTTTCATAATTCAATTGTTTTAGTTGTTATATCCAATTTATCTGTCTGTCATTCAGATTGATTCTCTTAAATCTGCTTGTTTGTCAAAGAGTGTTCTCCGTTCCCTTCAGGGGGAGGGCGGGGGCTTTATAGGTTGTAGCTTATTCCCACCTCAAAGTTCGTTCCCTTGTGGTAGCGTTCCACTTCCATTTCCTGCCCCGTGGTGGGCACATCTTGCTTGAAGATGACATCGCGGTTCAGCAGGTCGTTCACTTGCAGCTTCAGGTTGAAGTGCTTGTTCAGGCTATATCCGGCGCTGAAGTTCAACGTGTGCAGCGTCTGTTGCGTGACATCGCCCAGGCCCGACACGCCTACCGCATGGATGCGGCTGCCTTGCAGGTTGTAGAGCAGGGCGAGGTTGAGCTGCCTGTCTTCGCCGAAGCGGGGCGAGTAGGTGAGGTCGGCATTGGCAAGTATGGGCGATGCGCCTTGCAGCGAACGTTCCTTGTTGGTGTAGGCACCGCTTTGGGGCAGCTTCACGTTGGTGTACATGTAGCTGATGTTGGTACCCAGGCGCAGGTCTTTGACGAGCCGTTTGCGCATCTCCAGCTCCACGCCGGCAGCCATGCCGTTGTCGGCATTCTTGAAGCTGTGCAGCGTGGCGCCGCCCTGCAGGTCTTGGATGCGTTCGATAGGGCTGTCTAGGTATTTGAAGTAGCCGGTCACGGAGAGCATGTCGCCGTCCTTGCCGAAGCGTTCGTAACGTAGGTCGAAGTTGTAGTTGTAGCCGTTCTGCAACTCTTCGTTACCGCGGATTTGTGCCGAACCGTAGGACTCTTGATAGAGGAAGGGTGCCATCTCGATGAACGAGGGACGGGTGACGGTGCGCGAGGCAGAGAAGCGGATGCTGTTGGTGGGGTTCACCGCATATTTCAGGTTCAGGGCGGGGAAGAGGTCGTTCTTGTCTAAATTGCGCCGACGGGAGTACCAGTCGCCGCCGTCGCTGGCGTAGCGCACCCATTGCTTGCTCATTTCGTAGCGCAGGCCGAGGTTCACCAAGAGGGCTTCGGTGGGATAGAAGTCGGTCAGCAGGTAGGCGGAGTAGATTTCGTTTCCGGCGCGGTAGCTGTCTTTGGGCTGCATCACACGCTGTACCACGATTTGTCCGTCGGCAATGTTCTGCTGGTTGAGGAAGCCGTCGGTGTTGTAGATGTCGGTGATGACGGGGTTCAGTTTGTTCAGGTTGTAGTAGAAGCGGGTAGCGCTGTAGTCGCGGTTCTTGTCCTTGTAGTTGAAGCCGAGCTTGAGGTGGCTGGTGTCGTTCCACTTCCAGCGCATGGCGAGGTTGGCGTTCCACTCTTCTTCGTCCAGGCTGCCGAAGTAGCGCATGGTCTCTTGGCGGTTCAGCTTGAAGAGCCTGAGGCTGCCGTCGTTGTCTTTGACGTACATCACTTGCCGTCGGTCGGGCTCTTCGCTGCCGGTCTTGCTGTATGAGCCTCCCCAGGTCAGTTGCCACCTGTCGCCCTCGCCGAAGTTATGGATTCCGTTCAGTTGATGGTTTTGCAGGGTGTATATGTGCATGATGTTGTTGCTGCCGGTCAGCTCGTGTCCTTCGGCATCAGTACCTTCGCGGCGTTGGTAGGTGTCGATGGCATTGCGGGCGTAGAAGAAAGTGTAGCCTATGCGGTCGCTCCGGCGCAGGGTGTAGCCCAGGTAGCCGAGGGCGGCGAGCTTCAGTTCCTGCGCAAAGCTGTCGTAGGAGAAGTCGTCCTGCACGGTGCCGGTGGCCTCGAGTGTCTTGTAGAAGGCATCTTCCATGTTCTGGTAGCCGTTGCTGGCGCTGAAGGAGGCAAGCAGGCTGAGTGTCTGGTTGCCTATACCGAAGTTCTTGCCGAAACCGAGGTTTCCGCCCAGTTCGGGCAACGAACTCTTCTTGCTGGCGGCAAAGGAGGTATCGAAGATATTGTGGGTCTTCACGTATTTGTCAAACTCCATCAAGGGCATGTCGAGGGCGGCCGCGTCTACGCCGGGTGTCTTCAGGAGCGAGCCGCTGCGGTCCATCTGATAGCGGTCTTTGCCTAAGGTGTTGAACTTCCCGCCCGTGTTGAGGCTCAGTTGGAAGAAATCTTGCGGTATGTTTTCTTTGGTGCTGATGTTGATGTGCGCACCGCTGTAGTCGGCAAAGGCGGCTGCGTCATACACCTTGCTGACGGTGATGTTCTGTACGGTGGACGAGGGGAACAGGTCGAGCGGCACCAGCTTGTTGTCCGGGTTGGGCGAGGCGATGGGCAGTCCGTTCAGCGTGGTGGTGCTGTAGCGGTCGCCCAGTCCGCGGACGATAAGTTGTCCGGCGCTGGCGATGGAGATGCCCGTTATTTTCTTTACTCCTTCTTCCACATTGCCGATGCCTTTGAGGGACATCTCTTTGGAACCGAGGTTCTCGATGGCGAGGGTCGCTTTTTGCCGTTCCATCTGCAAGGCGCGTTCGCCCTCAAGGTTCTTCTTGGCGGTGACCTGCACTTCGCCCAGGGTTTGCGTGTCCGGCTCCATGTCGAAGTTCAGCACGGTTTCGCCCTTTATCTCTACGGCATTTATCGTCATGTCTTTGTAGCCGATGTAACGGACGGTGAGGGTATAGGTTCCGTTTTTCAGCTCCAGTGTATAGTTACCATCCAAATCGGCGACGGCGCCTTGTGCTGTTCCGCTTACTTGCACGGTGGCTCCCGTCAGCGGCTCTTTGGTTTGTCGGTCGGTGATTGTCCCTTTGACGGTTCCCGCCGTGGCAGCCATGACGGAAAGTGTGAGGAATAAAATAAGGAAGAAAATCTTTCCCAAGTCTAATTTCATGCTCATCTCTTTTCTTTGTACGTTTTTTAATCCGCTGCAAAGATGAGGCAATGACATTACACCGGTGATACATGGAGCATACGTTTCATTTTCAAATCTATTACGATTTGGTTACCGCACATTCTTCCGGATTGTTTGTTATCCTTATATATAGGCTGCTTGGGACGAAAAAGGTTTCTAATGGTTGCTTATTAGAGTTTTATGGCTATTTTTGTATCTCAAACCAATATTGATAAATATATGGCTGTTCATCGTGACGATAGTGAACGTTTCCGGCGCCTTTCCATTCTTGGCCGGATAGGTTGGTGGGAGGCTGATTTTTCTTCAAGGCAGTATCTCTGCTCCGAATATGTCTGTAAGTTGTTAGGCTTGGAAGGGGAATACCTGAGCTTTGAGGATTTCGGTAAAATGATACGCGAAGACTATCGGACGCGTATCAGCCGGGAGTTCCTTGCCATTCAGAATATGGAGGTCTATGAACAGACGTTTCCTATCTATTCTACTGAAGGAGTGGTCTGGGTCTACTCGCGCGTGGGGTATAAGGAGCATTTGCCGGATGGTACATTGAAGGCTTTCGGAGTGTTGCAGCGCGTAGAGATGCCGAAGGAGGAGGCTGCGAAGCAGGCTTTGCAAAGAGTGAACGATTTACTTTATCGGCAGACCTCAATATCCCATTCCCTATTCCGCTTCCTGAAAGACGAGGATATAAGTGCGGGCATTTACGACATACTGAAAGATATTCTTGATTTCTTTCGCGGCGGACGTGTCTATATATTCCAATATGATGAGAAGTGCCGGTACCAGAGCTGCACATACGAGGTGGTGGCTCCGGGAGTGGCTCCTGAGAAAGAAATGCTTCAAGGAGTTCAGGCTGACAGCCTGCCGTGGTGGACGTCACAGATTATGGCACAAAAGCCCGTTCTGCTGGAAACGCTGGGGCAACTGCCGGAGCACGCTTACGCCGAATATGAAATTCTGGCGAGACAGAATATAAAGTCCTTGATGGTAACTCCGCTGGTTGCCAATGACCAGGTGTGGGGATATATGGGCATTGATTTGGTGGACCGTACCCGAATGTGGACCAACGAGGATTACCAATGGTTTAGTTCGTTGGCAAATGTCATCAGCATTTGCATAGAGTTGCGCAAAACGAAGGATGAGGCTGTGCGCGAACGTACTTTCCTCAGCAACTTGTTCCGCTATATGCCTTTGGGGTATGTGCGGATGTCCATTGTCTGTGATGAAAAGGACAATCCCTACGGGTATTATGTGACAGATGCGAATTCTATCTTTGCCGATTTTCTAGGAAAACCCGCGTCGACGTTTATCGGCAAGACTGCCTCGTCTTTTTCAAGGGAGGCGGCCCCCAGACTGGAATATCTGCTTGATATAGTGAACACCGGGACACATAAGGAAATGGACATGTGTTTTGAGCTCACCAACAAGCACTGCCACGTGGTGATATACTCTCCGGAAAAGAATGAAGTGGTGGCGTTATTCCTCGATACGACAGACTCGGTACAGACTCATCTGGCTTTGGACCATAGCGAAAAACTGTTCAAGAATATCTTTGCCAATATACCGGCCGGAGTGGAAATCTATGACAAAGACGGATTCCTGGTAGACATCAACAATAAGGATATGGAGATATTCGGGGTCCGTGACAAACAGGATGTCATTGGAGTGAACTTATTCGAGAACCCGAATGTGTCCGCCCAATTGGCAGAACGTATACAGACCGAGGATATGGTCGACTTCCGCCTGAATTATGCTTTCGACCGGACTGAAGGGTATTACTCCACTTCCAAACAGCCGAAGGATGTGATACATCTTTATACGAAAGTGAGCAAGGTGTATGACAGTAAAGGTAACTTTACCGGCTATGCCATGATTAACATCGACAATACGGAACGGATTGATGCCATGAGCCGTATCTGTGATTTCGAGAATTTCTTCCTGCTTATATCGGATTATGCGAAGGTAGGTTATGCCAAGCTGAACCTGCTCGACCGGAAAGGCTATGCCATCAAGCAATGGTATAAGAATATGGGAGAGGACGAGAATACCCAATTGGCGGATGTCGTGGGAATATACAGCAAGATGTACCCCAGTGACCGCAGGAGGATGCTTGATTTCTTCAGTAAGGCCCGTGTGGGCGAAGCCAAACATTTCCAGGGAGAGATGCGCATTGAGCGTCCGGGCGAAAAGGGAAAATGGAACTGGGTACGTACCAATGTGGTTGTCAATCTGTTTGAACCGGAGAACGGACAAATAGAGCTGATAGGCGTCAACTATGACATTACGGAATTGAAGGAGACGGAGGCTATGCTGATTGAAGCCAAGGAGAAGGCAGAAACCGCCGACCGTCTGAAGAGTGCCTTCCTTGCCAATATGAGCCATGAGATACGTACGCCCCTGAATGCGATTGTCGGTTTCTCCAGTCTGATGGGAGAGACCGGGGACATGGAGGAAAAAAGGCAGTATATGGCGATTATCGAAGAAAACAATGACCTGCTGTTGCAGCTGATTTCCGACATACTGGATTTGTCCAAGATAGAGGCCGGGACATTTGACTTTGTGGAAAAAGAGCTGGACGTGAACATGCTGTGTGAGGACATCGTGCGCTTCATGAAGATGAAGGCTAAACCGGGTGTGGAAGTTCTCTTCGACCGTCATCTGCCGGAATGCCGGATTGTCAGTGACCGTAACCGTTTGAATCAGGTCATAGCCAACTTTGTCAACAATGCCATCAAGTTCACCACTGCGGGAAGTATACGTGTAGGATATAATAAGGTGGATGAAACTCATTTGCGTTTTTATGTGGCCGATACGGGCCTTGGCATTGAGCCGGAAATGCAGGCTCAGATATTCGACCGTTTTATAAAGCTGAATACGTTTGTGCATGGCACCGGCCTGGGGCTTTCTATCAGCAAGAGCATTATAGAGCAGTTGGGTGGCACAATCGGTGTGGACAGTGAACCGGGGAAAGGCTCATGCTTTTGGTTTGTGCTGCCGATTGTATAGTATGGAAATGTGCTAAAATACACACTCACCACAAATTATGCAGATTAACACAAGTCAAAGCTCTTGATTATCAGAACTTCTAAAGATAATTTGTGCCAATCTGTGTAATTTGTGGTAAGTGATGATACCCTCCGGTTATAATCCGAATGAGAACTTATCGATGGATTGATATACCACACTTGCAATACTCAGTACCACAATACCCAGCGTGCAAATGGCCAGGCTGGCACGTGTATAGTTGTCACTGCGGAATGCTGCAATCGGCTCGTCGCTCTTGTTGATGTACATTGCCTTTACAATCTTCAGATAGTAATAAAGCGAGATGATTGTATTGATAAGGGCAATGAATACCAGCAGATGGAAGCCGCCTTCGAAAGCTGCCGCAAAGATGAAGAACTTCGAGAAGAAGCCCGCAAACGGCGGGATGCCTGCCAGAGAGAACAAGGCTAAGGTCATCAGGAAAGCGAGCTTTGGATTGGTATTGTACAGCCCGTTGTAGTCGTCGAGCGTGAATTTATGGGCACGCAGGGCTACAATCGTGATGACTGTAAATACGCTGAGGTTGGCAAACATGTAAATCAATACATAAAAGACCAATGAAGTCATACCTTGTGAAGTGCCGCTGATAATACCCAGCATGATATAACCTGCCTGCGAGATACTGGAAAAAGCCATCAATCGTTTCAAGTTCTGCTGACGCAAGGCGAAGAGATTGGCAAGCGTGATAGAGGCGATGATGATCCAGTAGAGCACTTCTTGCCATTGAGCTACCATCGGGGCGAATACCTTGATGAGGATAGTCATCAGCACGAAAGCGGCAGAGCCTTTGGAGATAACGCTTAAATAAGCGGTTACCGTACTTGGAGCGCCTTCGTAAACGTCTGCTGTCCAAAGATGGAAAGGCACCAGTGATATTTTGAATCCCATGCCGGAGAAGAAGAATACGAATGCCATAATCTGCAACGGGTCGCCGGTGAGGCGTGCCGGTATGTCGGCAAAGTAGAGAGTGCCTACCGTACCGTAAATTAAAGATAATCCGTATAGCAGCAATCCGCTGGAGAACAATGCCGTGAGAATATATTTGGCACCTGCCTCGGCAGAGTGGTGGCGGTATTTGTCGAAGGCAACCAGGGCTGCCATCGGGATGCTTGCCGTCTCCAGTCCGATGAAGAACATCAGGAAGTGTCCGGCAGAAATCATGAAGTACATACCCAGCAGGGTGGAAAGTGTCAGAATGTAGAACTCACCTTGTTTGATGGCAGTGTCTGGACGGCGCATCCATTCGTGCGCCATCAGGAATACAATCAGTGTACCTATACTGAGGATGGATTTCACGATGCTCTGTATCGGCTGATTGTGATACATGCCGCCGAAAGCATCTGCCACAGGACCGGGAACGATGGTGATAAGTGTGTGTATGGTCAGCAGAGCAACGGGCAGCATTGTGTTCAGCACCGGTTTGCCGTCATTCTTGTGTGCATCCGGACTCATGAAGAGGTCGGCGACAAAAAGGATGACGATGACCAATATCAGCGAAAGCTCTTCTTTGAGCAGGAGGAATTGGGAATAATCCATATCTATTTACGATTTTACGATTTACGATTTACGATTGAAATTACTCTTGGGATTTACGATTTTATGATTTACGATTGAGGTTACTCTTGGGATTTACAAGTCATTTATCAATCGTAAATCGTCAAATCGTAAATAAATCAGTTATTGGCAGCACGCTGTCTCCAATCATGCCGCTAATCCACCATGGTGCCATACCGAGGGCGGCAACGCATGCGATGAGGATAATGACCGCTGTGCGTTCGTCCCAAGTGGCGTCGCTCAAGGTGAGGTGATGCTTGTTGGTGCAGGTGCCGTAGAGAATCTTTCCTACCAGTCGCAGGATATAGACTGCCGTAATCACGATGGAGCTGCATGCAATGACCGTCCACACGCGGTGGAACGTATCGGGATGCTGGAACGAACCGGTGAAGATGGTCATTTCGGCAATGAAACCGCTGAGTCCGGGCAGTCCCAGATTGGCAAGACCGGCGATTACATAGCAGACAGCCAGAAAAGGCATAATCTTCATCAGACCGGAGAGTTCGCGGACGTCACGCGTATGGGTACGTCCGTATATCATACCGATAAGGGCGAAGAACAAGGCTGTCATCAGTCCGTGAGAGAGCATCTGCAGAACAGCACCCGTGCAAGCTGTCTGGTTCATCATCAGGATGGCGAACAACACCAGGCCGCAATGGCTGACGGAAGAGTAGGCATTGATATACTTCAAGTCGGTTTGTACACAAGCGGAGAATGCACCGTATACCACGGAGATTCCGGTAAGAATCAGGAATATCCATCCCAGTTCTTGTGCAGCTTCGGGCATCAGGTACATGGCTATGCGGAAACATCCGTAACCTCCCAGTTTCATCAATACACCGGCATGGAGCATGGATACGGCAGTCGGTGCGGAGGCGTGACCGTCGGGGCTCCATGTGTGGAACGGGAACAGAGCGCCCAGCACACCGAAACCGAGGAAGGTGAGCGGGAACCAGATACGTTGCTGTTCGATGGGAATATTGTGCATCTGTGCTATTTCCAATAGGTTCATAGAGGTGGCTCCGGCACCGTAGTAGATACCCAGGATACCGATAAGCAGGAAGGCGGAGCCGCCCATCAGCATCAGTGTCAGCTTCATGGCGGAGTACTCCTTGCGTCCCGACCCCCATACACCGATAAGCAGATACATGGGAATGAGGGCAACCTCGTAGAACATGAACATGGTGAACAGGTCTATCGAGATGAAGAACCCGAACACACCGATGGAGAGGAAGGTGAACCAAAGGAAATATTCTTTAGTCAGCGGTTGCAGCCTCCAGGAGGCGAATGTTCCGGTAAAGACAATGATGGCCGAAAGCAGCAGCATGGCTACCGAAATACCGTCTACTCCTACCGAATAGTGGATGTTGAGTGCAGGATACCAGACCATGTCGGCACGGAACAGCATTTCATCCGTGGCACCAGCGTGGCGTGCATTGAGGTACATCACGGTCAATGCTGCAGAAAGAACCAGCAGAGCCGATGCACCGGTCACCATCACCGCGCGTATTTGTGCGATGTTGCGGCTGAGCCAAAGACCCAGCAACATCAGCAAGGGGATGAGTACGAATAATGATAAAAAGTTCATCTTTATATTTACGATTTAACGATTTACGATTTACGATTGAAAAATCTCGGGTTATAGCAATAGTAGCAGTATCAGTGCCAGCGTGCCCAGCAGGAATACAAATGTATATTGCTGGATGCGTCCGCTCTGCAGACCGCGTATCTCGTCACTGGTAGCCTCGGCACTCCAGGCAAGGAAGTTGAAGAAGCCGTCCACTACATGGCGGTCCCACCAGGCGATGGGGCGGCAGATGCAGCCGAAGATGATGCGGTGGGTGATGAACTGGTAGACCTCGTCCAGATAGAAGCGGTGGTAAGCTGCTGTCCACAAGCCTTTGAAACGGTGTGCCAATGTATCGGCAACGGGCTGTCGGCTACCTGCATAGATGTAGGTGGCAATGGCTATGGAAACCACCGCTACGGCGATACTTGTACCTGCCACACTCCAGTCCAGATGGATGTTATATGCTTCACCGTTGGAACTGATGAAGTGTCCGAAAGGAATGAAACCGGCAACTATCGTAACCACAGCAAGGAGCATCAGGGGCAGGGTCATCGCCAGAGGACTCTCGTGGGGGTGAGGCACGTGGCTGTCGCCCCCATCACTTGTCGACTTTTGTCCCGGCTCTGAGCCGGCCCAAAAGATACCATAATAAAGACGGAACATATAGAATGCTGTCATACCTGCAATCACTGTCATAATCCATCCCATAGTGGGGCTGAACAGGAAGCATGCCGTCAGGATTTCATCTTTGGAGAAGAATCCGGAGAACGGCGGGATACCAGCAATGGCGAGACATGCGATGAGGAACGTGATATGCGTAATGGGCATATACTTCCGCAGTCCGCCCATGGCAGACATCTCGTTACTGTGTACGGCATGGATGATGCTACCCGCTCCGAGGAACAGCAATGCCTTGAACATGGCATGTGTGAACAAGTGGAACATGCCTGCCATGTAGCCCAGTCCCCCTTCGTGCGGGTCGGCTGATGTACATACACCCAGCGCCACCATCATGAAACCGATTTGGGAGATGGTGGAGAATGCCAGTACACGTTTGATATCACTCTGCACACATGCCACACTGGCGGCATAGAATGCCGTGAAAGCTCCTACGTATGCCACGATGTGCAGCACGCTGGGAGCATACTCTATGAACAACGGGAACATGCGTGCCACCAGATAGACCCCTGCAACCACCATCGTGGCGGCATGAATCAGTGCACTGACTGGCGTAGGACCTTCCATGGCATCGGGCAGCCAGATGTGCAACGGGAACATGGCACTCTTTCCGGCGCCACCGATGAACATCAGTCCCAAGGCAAGCGGAATCATGGCCGCACCGCCCTTTGCCAGCGCCATCTCATTGGGGCTGAAGGTGTATGTGCCGGCATAATATCCATAGACAAGGATACCTATAAGGAAACCTAGGTCAGCAAAACGGGTAACGATAAATGCTTTCTTCGAAGCAGCAATAGCTGCGGGTTTCGTATAGTAGAAACCAATCAGCAGATAGGAGGACACGCCCACCAACTCCCAGAAAAGATACATCTGGAAGATATTCGTAGCCACTACCAGTCCGAGCATGGACATGGTGAAGAGCGACAGGAAGGCGTAGTAACGCTGGAAACCGCGTTCGCCCTTCATGTAGCCGAAAGAGTATATGTGTACCAGCAGCGAAACGGTACTGATGACCACGAGCATCATAACCGAAATCGGGTCGAGTAGGATACCCATGTCGATACTGAGGCTTTCTGTGAAAGGCAGCCATTTGAAGTTATAGGGCATCAGCGCCTCGTACGTACCATCGGCAAGGCGGGGAGCGCTGAAGTACATTCCTGCGGTGAGATAGGAAAGCACTGCGACCACACCCAGTGCCGCAGTTCCGATAAGGCCGGCAGTGCGGTGTGACATCCATTTACCTCCAAGTCCCAGAGCGAGGAAAGAGAGGAAAGGGAGTAGAAGGATTAATATTGTATATTCCATATATACTATGTTTATCAATTATTACTATTCAAGAAACATCGCTTGGCGATTCTTGCTCTTACCACTTCATCTCATCCAGTTTGTTCACCTGGATACTGCGGATGTTACGGTAGATGTTAATCATGATGGCAATGGCTACAGCCGTTTCGGCCGCCGAGATGGCGATGGAGAATAAAGAGAAGAAATATCCTTCCAGTCCTCCGGGGAATAGGAAACGGTTGAACACCGCAAAGTTGATGTCCGTGGCATTCAGAATCAGCTCGATGCTGATAAGTATCGCCAGTGTGTTGCGGCGGGTGAAGAACCCATAGATGCCTGCGAAAAACATGATAGCCGAAACTATCAGATAATATTCCATGTGTATCATAATTCTTATCTTTTACGTGCTATTAATAATCCACCTACGATACATGCCAATAACAAGATGCTGACTGCTTCGAAGGGAAGCAGATAACCATACTTGTCACCGCTCAGCATGTGGTGACCGATGGTCTTGATGTTGACCTCCAAAGGTTCCACGTCGGTGGTGGCAATGAACTTATGCTTCAAAGTGATGAATACTACGATGATGGCACCGCCCACGGTGGCACCCAGTCCGGCAAGGAACCTGCTACGCTTTAACTTCTCGATGACATCGCCTTCGCCACTGGTAAGCAGTATGGAGAAGACGTAGAGCACTACGATACCGCCGGCATAGACCATAATCTGCACGGAACCGAGGAAGGTGTAACCCAGCAGAAAGTAGATGCCTGCCGTACCGAAAAGCACGAACAGCAGGTAGGTGGCCGAGCGCACCATGCGATGGGTCGTTACCGTCAAGATGGAAAATACGGTGATAAAGGCCGCAAGGAAGTAGAATACTACTGTTTCAAGAGTTATTTCCATGTTGTTTAATTACAAGTTACTATTAACGAATTACTTTGTTGTCTCTTCTTTGGGAGCAGTGGGTTTCTTTTTTTCTTCTACATGGCTGCCCGGACGGTTCAGCGTCATGACCAGTTTCGTGCGGTCAAACACTGCATGCTCAAAATCCTGGTCGAACGTGATGGCATCGTGAGGGCAGGCATTCACACAGAGTTGGCAGAACATGCACGAACCGAGGTCGTATTCGTACTTAACCAATATCTTCTTTTTCTTGCCGTCTTCCGTTTCAACCATCTCGCCGGTCACCTTGATGGTGTCGTTGGGACAAGCCATCTGGCACAAACCGCAAGCTACACACCGATGTTCATTTTTATCATTATGGGGCATGGTCAGCGTGCCACGGAAACGGTCGGAGAGTTTCAATGTCGAGCGGTTTTCCGGATATTGTTCGGTAGTCTTTCGTCGGCAGAATACGGTCATGGTTGTTTTCATACCTGTCAGCAGAGAAGTGACGCCGTGTATGAGTCCGCCGATATAAGAGTTCTTTTCTTTCATTACTTTTGCCTTTATTAAAATTATCCGCAAGGAAATCTTGCTCCGGCGCTACGCCGGTTAGAAATGCAATTTAAATACTACAATTAATACCATCAAAATCAAGTTCACCATAGAGATGGGTACCAGGTACTTCCACTCCAGATTCAGAATCTGGTCAATACGCAGGCGGGGGAAGGTCCACTTTATCCACATCAGCAGGAAGACTACGAAGAAGGCCTTTCCGAAGAACCATACAAATCCCGGAATGTAATCCATCACTGCGTTGAAGCCGTCCAGGCCTACGATGTGTAGCGGCATCCAGCCTCCCAGGAAGATGGTGGCTGCCACGGAGGCTACGATAAACAGATTCAAATATTCTGCCAGATAGAAGAATCCGAAGCCCATACCGCTGTATTCCGTATGGTATCCGGCAGTCAACTCGCTTTCGGCTTCGGGCAAGTCGAAGGGACCGCGGTTGGTTTCCGCATTTCCGGCAATGAGGTAGATGATGAAGGCTATCAATGCAGGGATATGTCCCTTGAAGATGAACCAGCCGTCAGCTTGTCCTTCTACTATTTCGGAGAACTGCATGGTTCCCATCAACACTACCATTGTCAGTATGCTCAATCCGCAGGACAACTCGTAGCTGATAATCTGCGCACCGCTTCGCATGGCTCCAATCAGCGAGAATTTATTGTTGGAACTCCAGCCTGCCAGCAGGATACCCACTACGCCGATACTCGATGCAGCCAGCAGGAAGAACACTCCTACATTGAAGTCCAATACCTCCAATCCCTTGTTGATGGGCAGGCAGGCAAATGTCAGGAAAGAAGCGATGATTACCATGAACGGTGCCAGATTGTAGAGGAACCGGTCAGAGAATTTCAAATCAATGATTTCCTTTGTCAACATCTTGATGACGTCGCAGGGCACTTGGAGCAATCCCCATTTCCCCACGCGCATCGGACCGAGGCGGCATTGGAAGAAGGCGCATATCTTACGCTCCATGTAAATCAGGATGATGGCAAGCACGGCATACATCAAAATGATGCATACGCCAATCACCACGCATTCGAGGAATATTGCCAGACCTTCCGGCATCAGGGAAGTCAGCATCTGGTGTATCCAGTTGGTTACTATACTAAAGTCAAACACGTTGTTCATTTACTATTTACAATTTACTATTTACAATTTACGAGGCGCTTTTTGATTTACAATTCACAATGTACAATTTACAATTTGGCTGCGCTGTAATTCCGCATGGTAAATTGTAAATTGTCAAATCGTAAATCCTTTTATCTGTCAATATCTGGTACTACATAATCCAATGTTCCGCCAATGGCAATAAGGTCGGCGATTTTAGCTCCGCGGCAAATCGTATTTACGGTCGATACCAATGGCAAGCCCGTACTGCGGAAATGCAGGCGGTAAGGCATCTTGTCGCCGTGGCTTTCGAGGAAGACGCCGAACTCACCGCGGCTACCTTCTACGGCTGCATAATAAGTGCCTTCCGGTACGCGGATAATAGGTTTCATCTTTTCCTGGTAGGCTCCTTCCGGGATGTTGTCTATCAGTTGCTCGATAATCTTCAGGCTCTCCAGAATTTCATCCATACGGATAAGGTAGCGTGCCCATGAATCGCCTTCGGTGCGGATGACTTCTTTAAAGTCCACCTTGTCATATACGGCATATGGCATACGCTTACGCACGTCGCAGGCCCATCCGCTGGCGCGTCCGGTGCCTCCGGTAGCTCCAAAGGCGATGGCATCTTCCCGTGAGAGTATACCCACACCTTTCAGACGTTGCTGGGCAATGATGTTCCCGGTGAATACGTCGTGATATTCGTGTAGGATACCGCGGAGGTAGGGGATAAACTCCTTCACTTTCTTTACGAAGCCGGGAGCAATGTCTGCCTGCACGCCACCGATGGTGTTGTAGTTCATGATGAGGCGTCCGCCGCAAGTTTCCTCAAAGATGTCGAGTATCTTTTCGCGGTCGCGGAAACCGTAGAAGAAGGCCGTTAATGCACCCAGGTCCATAGCAAGACAAGAATAGAACAGCAGGTGAGAGTCTATTCGCTGCAACTCGTCCATGATGGTACGTATGTACTGCACGCGTTCGCTTACTTCCACGCCCATTGCCTTTTCGATACACATGCACAAGGCATGGCGGTTCTGGTGTGCGCCCAGGTAGTCCAGACGGTCGGTCAGAGCCAAGGTCTGCGGATAGGTCAGGCTTTCGCACATCTTCTCGATACCCCGGTGGATGTAGCCGCAGTTGGCATCAATCTTGTCGATGATTTCACCCTCCAATGATACACGGAAGCGCATTACGCCGTGGGTGGCCGGATGTTGGGGACCGATGTTCACCACATATTCCTCATCACCGAAAAGTTGCATCTCCTTATTCTTGATGCTACCGTCGGGATTCAGCTCCAATTCCATGGTAGTGTCCACCGTTTCTTCGTTGTCCA
This sequence comes from Bacteroides uniformis, assembly GCF_025147485.1. Taxonomy (NCBI): domain Bacteria; kingdom Pseudomonadati; phylum Bacteroidota; class Bacteroidia; order Bacteroidales; family Bacteroidaceae; genus Bacteroides; species Bacteroides uniformis. The sequence goes on from NZ_CP102263.1 coordinate 2,048,850, forward strand.
TACGCAACGGATTATCTTTTTCCGGCTCATTGTCTTTACGCATGGGATAGCCTACCCAGTCATTGCGCAGATAGAGTCGGCGCATATCTGGATGACCGATGAAAACGATGCCGTAAAAGTCGTAGACTTCGCGCTCGTTGAAATCCGCAGCTTTCCAGATATCGCTGACGGAAGGAAGTTCGGGATGTTCCCGGTTTAGAGTGGCGGTGCGTACCGCTATCCGTTCGCCGGTAATAGTAGATTCCAACAGATAGACTACACCGAGTCCGCGGGGGGTGTCCGGTGCGTCTTTCTCGTCGGGTATTCCCCAATCCATACCGCTGAGGCATTCCAGGAAGTCCATTTGTTTCTCTTTCCGCAGACGCAGCATTTCGTCGTGCAGGACTGAGGGCTCTATGTATTTTATTTCCATATTTTTAAGTACTGATTAGTGGTTCTCTTCTTTTCTGTTTACTCCACCGAAGTATTTCTCTATTTTCACTTTACGCTGCAATTGCATCATGCCGTAGTAGAATGCTTCCGGACGCGGAGGGCAACCGGGAATGTAGACATCCACCGGCAGAATCTTGTCCACACCGTTCACCACGTGATAGGATTTCTTGAACGGGCCTCCGCTGACGGCACAGCCGCCTACGGCTACTACATATTTCGGATCGGCCATCTGGTCGTAAAGACGTTTCAGAACGGGAGCCATCTTGTTGGTTATTGTTCCGCAAACCATAATCATGTCTGCCTGGCGCGGACTGGCACGGGCTACCTCGAACCCGAAGCGCGCCATATCGTAGCGGGCTGCGCCGAGGGCCATGAATTCGATACCGCAACAGCTGGTTGCAAACGTAAGAGGCCACAGTGAGTTGCTGCGTCCCCAGTTGACGAAATCGTCCAGTACGCCAAGGGCGACATTGGCGCCTCCGGCATTAAGTTCCCGAACCAGTTTCTCCAACGTTTCGTTGTCTGTAAACTCCTCATAAGGGATAGATTTAATTTTCGGCTTCTTTGTTACTTCCATTCCAAAGCTCCTTTCCTCCAGGCATAAGCAAGGCCCAGAATCAATATAATCAGGAAAAATAAAACACTGAAAAGTCCTGCCACGCCAAGTTCGCGGGTGATGACTGCCCAAGGAAACAGAAATACCGTTTCCACTTCGAACATCAGGAACAAGATGGCAAACAGATAGTAACCTACCCGGAATTGCATCCACGATTTACCGCGGGTAGGGATACCACACTCGTACGGCTCCATCTTCTGTGCATTGTACGAACGGGGTGCTATCGCATTGGAGAGCGCGATGACGATACCCACGAAAGCGATTGCCGTCAATAAGACGACCACTAACAAAGTAAAGTTCATAAACCTGATAAGATTTTAGATATATAATAATAGATACATCGCACCGGAGGACAAAACCTCTGAATTGTTGTCCGGCGAGTCAGGGGCAAGCGTCTGCGCTTGCAGGCCTTCTAAATGATAATCTTTCTTAGCCCGAACACGTAATAATTCGCGTCGGGTACGGGATGAGGAGACAGATTCAACAAACGGTCGCATTCCGGTGCATAGGCATGCTGCTGCATCTTGTAGATGTACATGCGCAGGAGTACGCTTTTGTTGGTTGGTACTTGCGTATGGTCCACATGTTCTATGCAGAGGGAGTTTGGTGAAAACAAGTCGTAGAACTTCTGGACTGCTTGTTGGGTGGTAGGAGCTTGTGACAGCGTACAGCATTCTGCTTGTCGGGTGGCAGGAACGCACAAAATATCTGCAGCTCCGGTTGCACTGTCGTGCAATAGGGCTGCAAAGATTATGATTAAACAGTATTTAATGCATTGCTTCATACCACAATTCTCTCTTTCAAGGACGCAAAGATATAATAAGTATTGTTCAATTTGCTATCCCCGCATAACAAAAAATGATTATTTTTACACTTTTTATCCTAAATCAATTCCGTTTCCAGAAATCCGGTGTGAAAAGCAGCAGTACGGTAAATAACTCAAGACGACCCAGAAGCATTAAAAAGGATAACAGCCATTTAGCTGCATCGGGCAGGGCATTCCACGAATAGGCAGGTCCGGTTTCACCCAATCCGGGTCCCATATTACCGATACTGGAAATGACGCAGCCCATTGATTCTTCAGCCCCGACACCCATAGCCATCATGAGCAGTGTGCCGATGACTATAATGGAGATATAAATAAAACAAAAAGCCAGTACGGTGGAGACAATGGAGGGAGAGATTACCTGCTTGTTTATCCGTACCGGAAGTATGGCATTGGGGTGTAGGATGTGTTTGAACTCGTTTCGTGAGACTTTGGTAAGAATTACCATACGTATACACTTCAAGCCTCCGGTGGTACTGCCTGCACACGCTCCCATCAGCATGATGATGGTAAGCAGCCCCCACAAGACGGGTGTCCATTGCATATAGTCATCTGTCGCAAAACCGGTGGAGGTCTGGAGGGAGATTACCTGGAACAAGGATTTGCGGAAGGATTCTTCCATCCCCATGGGACTGGTATAGTAAAGCACGATGGCTATGACGGCAGTGAAGAGCACAACTGAACCGAAATAGAATTTCAGCTCGGCATTGCCGATGAACTTCTTGAATTTCCGGTTGACGAACAATAATACTAAAGTGAAGTTGATACCGGAGATAAACATGAAGATGGAGATGACATATTCTATATAAGGAGAATTATAGTAGGCAACGCTGGCCTGCTTGGTAGAGAATCCACCGGTGCCGGTAGTGGCAAATGCATGGCAGATGCTGTCGAACCAGTCCATGCCTCCAAGCATCAGCAGGCAGACAAGTAAAGTGGTTATGCCGGTATAGATGCTCCAAATCCACTTGGCGGTGATACCGATACGCGGATGAACCTTGTCATGTGTGGGGCCGCTTGCTTCGGCTGCGAATACCTGCAGACCACTGACTCCGAAGATAGGAAGCACTGCAATGGTGAACATGATGATTCCCAAGCCGCCAATCCACTGTGTCATGCTGCGCCAGAACAGTATTCCATGAGGAAGTGACTCGATGTCGTCCAAAATAGTGGCACCCGTACTGCTGAAACCGGACATGGTCTCGAAGAATGCATCGGCAATGTCGGGTATGTATCCGCCTATATAGAAAGGCAGCATTCCGAAAAGAGAGAATGCCACCCAGGCAAAGCTGACCAGTACATATCCGTCACGGCGCGTCAGTTGCCGTTCACCTCCTTTACCGAGAGCTGCCAGCAATAAGCCTATCCCTGCTGTGATACCTCCTGCTTTCCAGAAATCGAGCATATCGCTTTCTCTGTAGTAGAAAGACACGCTCGAACAGACCAGAAACATGACTGTTTCCAGCAATAGCAGAATACCGATAATCCGTATGATTGTCTTGAAGTTAATCATTTACCAACGACTCATTCTCTATTAGTTAAAGTATTTTTCGATTTTCTTAATCATCATGTTTAGACAGAATACCACCACATGGTCACCCGGTTGTATCAAGGTATTACCCATAACCACGACGCCTTCCCCCTGACGGATAAGTCCGCCGATGGTGGTTCCTTTCGGGAGGCCGAGGTCTTTTACCGGATGTTTGGTAATCTTTGAGCCGGCCTTAACGGTAAATTCCGCTACATCGGCATTGGCAAAGGTCAGGCATTTCACATTGCTGACGTCCGCATCCAGCATCATCTGATAAATGTGGCTGGCGGCAATCATCTTTTTGTTGATGACAGTGCCGATGTCAAGGCTTTCAGCCATGCCTATGTAGTCTATATTCTCCACTTCTGCTACGGTTTTGCTGACTCCCATGCGTTTGGCGGCAAGGCAGGCTAGAATATTGGTCTCCGAATTGCCGGTCAAGGCAACGAAGGCTTCCGTGTTTTTCAGTCCCTCTTCCACAAGTAAGTCCATATCCCGCCCGTCGCCATTGATAATCATGGTGCGGTCGTCAAGCAACTCGGTCAGACGGTTGCAGCGGTTCAAGTCGTTGTCCACGATTTTCACCTGCATGTAGTCCGGGACGTATTGGGCGGTGCGTACGGCAATTCGGCTTCCACCCATAATCATTACGTTGCGCACATCAGCATAATCTTCCTTGCCAGCTATTTTGCGGATGTAGGGGACGTATTTCCTGATGGTGGTAAAGTATACGATGTCATGTAGCTTGATGGTATCGTCACCGCGGGGAATCAGTGTCTCGCTTCCCCGTTTGATGGCTACCACGTGATAGGGCAGCTCCGGTCCGCCCAGTTTGTGGAGAGGGATGTCCAGTATCTCGGCTTTTTCGCGTATTTTGGTGCCTATCAGTATCAAGGCGCCTCCGCAGAATTCCCACCATTGGCGTACCCAGCTCATGCGGATGGAGGATACGATCTCTTTGGCGGCAAGCATTTCCGGGTAGATGAGTGAATCGACACCCAGCTTCTGGAAAAATTCCTTGTTTTTGGGCAGCAGGTATTCGTAGTTGTCAATGCGGGCTACGGTCTTCTGTGCTCCCAGATTGTTTGCCAGCATGCATGCGGTCATGTTCCGGCTTTCATCAGGGGTGACGGCTATGAACAAGTCGGCTTCTCTCACTCCCACTTCTTTCAAGCCTTTTATGGATGTAGGGGAGGCCGTAGCCGTCATTAAGTCAAAGTTGGAGTTTAGGGTGCTCAACTTTTCTTCGTTGTCGTCCATCAGAATGATGTCCTGCTTCTCGCGGGACAGCAATTTAGCCAAGTGTGTGCCTACTGCGCCGGCACCTGCAATAATTATTTTCACTTTTAATTAGTTGATAGTTGATAATTAATAGTTGACATATGGGGTAGATACTTAAACGGTCAATTTTCAACTATCAATTATCAATTGATTATAGATTCCTTCTTCGTCCATTCCGCAAAGATGATGCAACTCTTGTATGGTGCCGTGCTCTATGAAGGCATCGGGTACACCGATACGTCTGATATGGGGGATATAGTCATTGTCTGCCATGAACTCCAGTATGGCACTGCCCATTCCTCCTTTTTTGACACCGTCTTCTATGGTGACGACATGCTGGAAGTTGAGTCCTACCTCGTGCAGCAAGGCTTCGTCGAGCGGTTTGAGAAAACGCAGGTCGTAATGGGCTATGGAGATCCCTTTGTCTTTCTCTGCGCGCTCTATGGCACGTGCGGCTACGTTGCCTATGGGACCGAGGGTGATGACTGCCAGGTCTTTACCTTCCTTCAGTTTACGCCCTTTACCTACGGGGATTTCTTCCAGCGGACATTTCCAGTCCAGTAATACGCCGCGTCCGCGGGGATAGCGGATGACGAACGGACCTTTGTCTGACAATTGTGCCGTGTACATCAGGCGGCGCAATTCATGTTCGTCCATCGGTGAAGATATGGTCAGGTTGGGAATCGGACGGAAATAGGCCAGGTCGAAAACTCCGTGGTGGGTCGGTCCGTCTTCTCCCACCAGTCCGGCGCGGTCCAGACAAAGTACGACGGGGAGGCGGAGCAGGGCGATGTCATGGATGACATTATCGTATGCCCGCTGCATGAAGGAGGAGTAGATGTTGCAGAAAGGTTGCATTCCTTCTTTTGCCATACCGCCCGAGAAAGTGGCTGCATGTCCTTCGGCAATACCCACATCGAAGGCACGGTCGGGCATGGTGTCCATCAGCTTGTTCATAGAGCAGCCAGTGGGCATGGCGGGGGTTACTCCGACGATTCTCGGATTTTCCTTTGCCAGTTCTACCAGTGTTTCCCCAAACACGTCCTGGTAAAGCGGAGGCAGGTTGCTGGTATCTGCCTTGAGGCGTTTTCCGGTTTTCGGATCGAACTTGCCCGGTGCATGCCAGATATCGGGATTCTTCTCGGCAGGTTCGAATCCTTTTCCTTTTACAGTGTGCAGATGCAGTATTTTCGGTCCCTGCATATCTTTGATGTCCCGCAGGACACGGGCTATGTTTTTCACATCGTGTCCATTGATAGGACCGAAGTAGCGGATGTTCATCCCTTCAAAGATATTCTGCTGCTGGGCGGCCATTGATTTCAGACTGTTGGCAAAGCGAATCAGCGCTTTGCGGCGGTCCTCGTTCAAAAGTCCCATTTTGAATAGCAGTCTGGAAGTTTTGAAGCGCAGCTGGTTATAGCGGTTGCTGGTAGTTAGGTTGAAAAGATACTGCTTCATGCCACCTACACTTCTGTCTATCGACATATCATTGTCGTTGAGAATGATAAGAAGGTTGTTTGGGGTGGACGAAGCGTTGTTCAGTCCTTCAAAAGCTAAGCCGCCGCTCATGCTTCCGTCGCCGATGATGGCCACTACATGGCGGTCCTTCTCGCCTTTTTCGGCAGCGGCAACAGCCATGCCAAGGGCGGCGGAGATTGAATTTGACGCATGTCCGCAGGTGAATGTGTCATAATCGCTTTCCTCTGGTGAGGGAAAAGGACGAACTCCCTTGAATTTACGGTTGGTGGAGAATGCTTCACGGCGTCCGGTCAGTATCTTGTGCCCGTATGCCTGATGGCCTACATCCCAGACTATGCGGTCGTACGGAGTATTGAATACGTAGTGCAAGGCAACGGTCAGCTCTACCGTGCCCAGACTGGCTGCGAAATGTCCGGGGTTACACGAAACCTCCTTTATAATGTCTTGCCTCAATTCTTTACAGACTTCAGGAAGCTCTTCTACGCTGAGTTGGCGTAAATCCTCGGGAAATGTAATGGTGCTAAGCAAGTTATATGTTGTTGGTTCTGTTCTCATTTCTAATCTGAAGATTACAAAATGCAAAAATAGCAAAAGAAAACGGATGACGGGAAGTTTTAGAAGGAAAAAAAGCCTCTTTTGTTCACTTCGGTTTTTACTTTCTCTGTATAAATTGCATTTCTTGTTCTGCCTATAATTAAGGAAAAAGATGCCTGATGGTAAATCGTTCCTCCATGGAGAAAATATTGTTCCATACTGGTAGAAAAATCGTTCCACCATGGTGGAACGATTTTTTCTCCATATAGGAATGATTTAGTTTTGGCAAGCAAAGATATTAATCCTTTCAAAGATTGACTTGTACTCTCGTATGTGTGCATCTATGATAAGAGATGCTTTAAACTTAACACTTGTTGAAAAATGCAACTTTGCAAACTATTTATTGCAACTTTTTTAGGAGCTTGGACTGTTGTTAATATAATATTATCTATATTTGCAAAGTAGAATATGTCCTATTTATCAATATGTTATACGATTATGAATTGTACATGATGGCATTCTTAGTTGTAATATGTGCCGGAATGGGGCGTAACCACGAATTGCTAAATGAATAAACAATGAATGATATGAAGAAAAAGTTTAACTTTGGAATTTTGGCTATTGTGAGCGTAGTGTTTTTTTCCGCTTGCGGTTCTGATAGCGATCTGTTCGACCCGGAAAAGGCGGTGGCTAAGAAAGAGGCACAGTATGCATCGGCTTTCGTGCGGAAGTATGGAAAAATTGCAGTTAATCAGGATTGGGGATTTGGGGTAACACCGACAACGCGTGTTGCTAACACTAATAGCAATCAATGGAGAGATTTTGCGGAAGTACCGGGGAGTGTTACGGCTATAGAAAAAGAAGTGGTTACGAAATGGTTTGAAACACATCAGAATCCACAATCCATTGGTGTGGATTGGACCGACTTTTTTGTTCAACATGTAAGTGGCTCACGCTCTGATATGGATTTTTTGGTTGCGGCATCAGATGATCATATCAATAATTTTAATGCTGCTGAGGGAGCTATAATGCTAATGCAGAATAGTGGGACGTCTTCTTTTGGCTATAGGGCTTCTCTGGATAGTAAAATGCACTATAATTATACTATACAATATATTGAGGGTGCTTATTATGTGGGATTTGACTTTGAAGCTACCGGCCAGAACCCAAATCAACAAGTAGCTGCAGATGGGTATTATAGTGATTGGATTGTAAAGATCTCTCCGGCCGTATATACAAATGCGTACAGAATCATAGCGGAAGACCTTGGAGACAGTGACGATTTTGATTTCAACGATGTCGTGTTTGATGTAGCGACCAATGGAGGAACAACTATCATTACCCTGCAGGCTGCGGGTGGTACTTTGCCTTTGTATATTGAGGTAGGCGGTGATAGTCGTGAAGTTCATGAGATCTTTAGTGTTTCTAGTACTACAATGATAAATACGGGTGCTGGAGCAACTAAGGCTCCGGTGATGTATAGAGTTAACGGTACTGGTGCCGTAAATATCAAAGTGGAAGGTCAAAATGCTGAAGTATATACACTGAAAGCGGAGGTAGGCAAAGCTCCGCAGAAGATACGTGTAGAGACAAGATATGACTGGACTTCTGAGCGTCAGGCTATTAATAATAAATATCCAGATTTTGCAAATTGGGTGGCTGATCCTACGGTTAATTGGTATTAATGGAATATATAGTATTTAAGGTAGGTGATATAATGGAAGGTTATATTACCTGCCTTTTTTATGTTTCGACCGTTATATATTGAAATTTACTATCTTTGTGGCGTAGCAAGTAGGTTGGTACATCCTTTTTCCCGAATGTGAATGTTTTTTTATTCCGAGCTTATGAATCTTTATACGCCTGTAGAAGTAGTTTCCGGTATGCCCCTTCTTTCGCAAGAGAATAATCTGTTGCTGATGGGTTCTTGTTTTGCATCCGAGATGGGACAAAGGCTGGCGGATGCCAAGTTCTGTTGTGACGTCAATCCTTATGGTGTGCTTTATAATCCTTTTTCCATTTCTGTGGCATTGCGTGAAATCATTGCGGGCAAATGCTACAATGAAAACGACATTTTCCTCTTTCATGGACTTTGGCACAGTGCCATGCATCATGGTAGCTTCTCCTCAGTCTCTGCAGAGGAAACATTGGCAGGTATTAACGGACGTTTGAAAAGCGCCCATGAAAGATTGGATCGGTTGGATTGTCTGCTACTGACTTTCGGCTCTGCTTGGGTATATGAAAATAAAAAGACGGGAACTATAGTTGCCAACTGCCATAAGCAACCTGAGTCTTGCTTTACTCGTCACATGCTTTCCGTCAGTGAAATAGTGTCTGACTACACCTCTTTGCTTTCCGGTTTGCTGGCGCGGATTCCCCGGCTGAAAATATTGTTTACCGTCAGCCCCATCCGCCACGTGCGTGACGGAATGCATGCCAACCAGCTCAGTAAAGCTACCTTGCTGCTTGCCGTGAATCAGTTGCAAGCCACTTTCCCAAAACATGTTTTCTATTTTCCGGCATACGAGCTGTTGCTCGACGAGCTTCGTGACTATCGCTTCTATGCAGGAGACATGGTGCATCCTTCTGAAATAGCCATTCGCTATATCTGGGAAAGGTTTATTCGGTCGTGCATCTCTGCCGATGCGTTACGGATTATGGAAGAAAGTGAAAATATCCGTAAGATGTTGTCGCATAAGCCATTTTATCCTGCTTCAGAAGAGTATAAGCGTTTTTTAGGACAAATTGTGTTAAAAATAGACCAACTTAACGGAAAATACCCGTACTTAGATTTCCAAAAAGAGAGAGAAATATGTCGTATTCGATTGAAAGCATAACCGAAAGTATTGGCGCACGGCGTGTGGGAAACGTGCCGGCTACCATAGACTGGCTGCTCACAGACAGCCGTTCCCTGAATTTTCCTGAGGAAACATTATTCTTTGCCTTGACCACCAAGAGGAATGACGGTGCGCGCTATATCGCAGATTTATATGCCCGTGGAGTACGTAATTTTGTGCTTAGCGAAGAAAGCTTTAGATTAATTGAGCATGGAGAATTGAAAATTGATAATGATGCGCAGCAACCCGCTATCCATTTTCAATCTTCCACTGTCAACTACCTTATTGTTTCCAATCCGCTGAAAGCCCTGCAAAAACTGGCAGAACAGCATAGGAACCGGTTCCAGATACCAGTCATCGGTATTACGGGAAGCAACGGAAAGACAGTTGTGAAGGAATGGCTGCACCAGTTGCTCAGTCCGGAACGTGCCATTATCCGTTCTCCCCGTAGTTATAACTCCCAGATTGGAGTACCTTTGTCTGTGTGGCAGATGAACGAACAGTCTGAACTTGCTATTTTTGAAGCCGGTATTTCCGAACCGGGGGAAATGCGCGCTTTGCAGAACATCATTAAGCCTACCATAGGCATCCTGACCAATATAGGAGGGGCTCACCAGGAAAATTTCTTCTCGTTACAGGAGAAGTGTATGGAGAAGTTGATGCTTTTCAAGAATTGTGATGTAGTGATTTATAATGGTGACGATGAGTTCGTCAGCAACTGTGTGGCGAAGTCCATGCTTTCTGCACGTGAGATTGCGTGGAGCCGGAAGGATATGGAACGTCCTTTATATATAAGTAAAGTGGAGAAACAGGATGACTGTACTGTCATTTCCTATCGTTATCTGGATATGGACAATACGTTTACCTTGCCGTTCATAGATGATGCTTCCATCGAGAACTCGCTGAACTGTCTGGCCGCATGCCTCTATCTGATGCTTCCTGCCGAACGGATTACGGAACGTATGGCAAAGCTGGAACCCATCGCCATGCGTTTGGAAGTCAAGGAGGGAAAAAACAACTGTCTGTTGATTAACGACAGTTATAATTCTGACCTTGGCTCATTGGATATTGCACTCGATTTTCTTTACCGCCGTTCGCAAAGTAAGGGATTGAGGCGGACCTTGATTCTTTCGGATATATTGGAGACCGGTCAGAATACGCCGACACTTTACCGACAAGTGGCACAGCTGGTAAACAGCCGCGGCATTGAACGCATCATAGGTGTAGGAAATGAAATCTCTTCCTGCGCTGCACGCTTTAATATAGAGAAGACCTTTTATCCGGATACGGCAGCTTTGATACGCACTATCCAGCGTGGGGAACTGCGCCTTGAAAACGAAATTATTCTGATTAAGGGTGCACGTAAGTTCGGTTTTGACTCCTTGACGGAAGTATTGGAGAAGAAGGTGCACGAAACTATCCTGGAGGTTAATCTTGGAGCGATGATTGCCAATCTGAACTATTATCGTGGCAAGTTGAAGCCGGAAACAAAGATGGTCTGCATGGTGAAAGCCTCCGCTTACGGTGCAGGTTCTTATGAGATAGCCAAGACTTTGCAGGAACATCATGTCGATTATCTTGCTGTGGCAGTTGCCGACGAAGGCTCCGAACTCCGCAAAGCGGGTATCACAGCGAACATCATTATCATGAATCCTGAGATGACTGCTTTCAAGACCATGTTCGATTACAAGCTGGAGCCCGAAGTATATAGCTTCCATCTGCTGGACGCTTTGATTAAAGAAGCGGAAAAGGAAGGTATCACAAACTTCCCCATCCACATAAAGCTGGATACCGGTATGCACCGCCTGGGGTTTGCTCTGGAGGATATGCCCCGGCTGATAGAACGGCTGAAGGGACAGAATGCCGTGATTGCCCGTTCCGTCTTCTCACATTTGGTAGGGAGCGATTCGCAGCAATTCGACAGTTTTACACGCCGGCAGATAGAAATGTTCGAAAAAGCGTCCATGGAATTGCAGGGAGCTTTTCCGCATAAGATACTTCGCCATATCTGCAATTCTGCAGGTATCGAGCGTTTCCCGGGGGCGCAATTCGATATGGTGCGTCTGGGTATCGGTCTTTATGGTGTCAATCCCATAGACAATTCCATTATGAATAATGTGAGCACGTTAAAGACTACCATCCTCCAAATACGTGATGTTCCTGAAGAGGATACGGTTGGGTATAGCCGGAAAGGGCATCTCACCCGTCCGTCACGTATAGCGGCTCTTCCCATTGGTTATGCCGACGGTCTGAATCGCCATCTTGGAAACGGACATGCCTATTGTCTTGTAAACGGCCAACGGGCTGTCTATGTAGGGAATATCTGCATGGATGTCTGTATGATTGATGTAACGGACATCGATTGCAAGGAGGGTGACAGTGTGGAAATTTTTGGTAATCATCTGCCTATAACCGTTCTTTCCGATGCGCTTGCAACTATTCCTTATGAGGTGTTGACAAGCGTTTCTACGCGGGTAAAACGTGTTTATTATCAAGACTGAAGATAGGGGGCAGGGATTAGGGGATGGAGATTACAATAAAATTAATCCTTAATCCTTAATCCCTAATCCTTAATTTTTCTATCTTTGCATTATAATTAATCAGATATAACTATGACAAACTTACTTTTATTAGGCTTTCTGCCCAGCGGCTCCGAATGGATAATTATTGCATTGGTCATCTTACTATTGTTTGGCGGTAAGAAAATTCCCGAATTGATGCGTGGTTTGGGCAAAGGAGTGAAGAGCTTCAAGGATGGTGTGAATGAAGCCAAAGAAGAGATAAACAAGGCTCAGGAAGATTTGGATAAACCAGCTGAAAAGAAATAAAAGGATTTACTATTTGACTATTTACGATTTACTATTTGATACTCTGCAAATTGCAGAAGTATGGGTAGACTTGTTATCTTTCATTCCACTGCGTAGCCCAAATAGTAAATCGTAAAATAGTAAATGCATTGGTGTTTATGGCAGAAAAAGAGCTAACCTTTTGGGATCACTTGGACGAGTTGCGCCGGGTACTGTTTCGTGTGCTTGGTGTGTGGTTTGTATTGGCTATCGGTTATTTTATTGCCATGCCTTATCTGTTTGACAACGTGATACTGGCTCCTTGCCATAACGACTTTGTTTTCTATGACCTGCTCCGTTGGATAGGGCAGAAATTGGATTTGAAGGATGAATTCTTTACTCAAGAGTTTCATGTGAAACTCATCAATATCAATCTTGCCGCACCGTTCTTTGTCCACATGTCTACCGCTTTCTGGATGTCGGTGGTTACGGCTGCTCCTTATATATTCTATGAAATCTGGCGCTTTGTAAGCCCTGCCCTTTATCCAAACGAGCGTAAAGGGGTGAGGAAAGCGCTGGGTATAGGTACGGTGATGTTTTTCATCGGTGTGTCGCTGGGGTATTTTATGGTCTATCCACTGACTTTGCGTTTCCTTTCTACTTATCAATTGAGTGCAGCCATCGAGAATCAAATTTCCCTGAACTCGTACATTGACAATTTCATGATGCTGGTGCTTTGCATGGGGCTGGCATTCGAACTGCCGCTGGTGACATGGCTGCTTTCCCTGCTGGGACTGGTGCACAAGACCTTTTTGCGGAAATACCGCCGTCATGCTGTTGTCATCATTGTTATTGCCTCGGCCATCATTACTCCGACCGGTGACCCGTTTACCTTGACAGTAGTGGCGGTGCCGCTTTATCTGCTCTATGAGTTGAGTATCCTGATGATAAAGGATAAAAAAACTGATGATGAAGCGGAAGAAGTGGAGACAGAGGAATGACGGATTGTGAAGTAAAAGAATATTTTAGTATATTGCAGGAAGCCTGCCACGTTGAGGAAAGCTCCCTGGATGTGGCCTATCGGCAATTGCGCGAATTGCTGGAGCGTTTGTGCCGTACACAGATGCCCGACGGAAGCTTGCAGATGACGGACCTTTCTGCACGTATCAGTTTCGTGGCTTCGAAGGCCGGACTTTCCACCGTGGAACAGAACCGTCTGCATACCTTCCGGCTGACCTCCAATGCTATTCTGAACCGCCAGACGGAACCGCAACGTGAACAGTTGTTGCGTGATGCCAAGACACTGGCATTCTTTGTCAAGCGCTTGACAGGGGAGGAGATACCTGCCGGGCTTTATCGCCTGCTGCCCCGTGCGGATGCCACCTATATAGTGGCGCCGCCCGCCAAAGAGCAGATAAAGCGCATGCGCGTCTGTTTTCAGTATGCCGATGATACTTACTTATATGTACTGCCAGTAGACACTGTGGCCGATGAGCCGTTACGTGTCCGTTACAATGTACCTCAGATTAATGAAGAGTTTGCAGAAACCTGCCGGATTCTGTGGCGGCATGCCCAGGTCAATCTGCTGGATGTTACGGTGGACGAAGCCGGCATACTTACTCCTTCCTTTATTGTACTTGAGCCCGATTACTTGATAGACATCAGTTCGCTTGCCGAATGCTTTAAGGATTACGGACATCATCCTGCCAACTATATCCTGGCACGGCTCCAGTCGCCGGACAATACCCGTCCGTTACTGTTGGGTAATATTGCCAACCTCTTTCTGGACGAGTGGATTCATGCCAAGGAGGCACCCGATTATTTGGCATGCATGAAGAAGGCCTTCCGTTCTTATCCCATTGAGCTGGCAGCATGTGCCGACCTGCGCGACCGGGAGAAGGAAGCCGAATTCTTTTCCGATTGCAAGCGCCATTTCGACAATATCCGCCGGACGGTGACAGAAACATTCCGTGCATCCGGCTATGAACTCGATAGGACTGATGCCGTGCTGGAACCCTCTTACATCTGTGAAGCATTGGGTTTGCAAGGGCGTCTGGACTACATGCAGCGGGATATGACCTCGTTCATTGAAATGAAGTCCGGTAAGGCGGACGAGTATTCCATCCGTGGTAAGGTGGAGCCTAAAGAAAACAATAAGGTACAGATGTTGCTCTATCAGGCTGTGTTGGAGTATTCTATGGGAATGGACCATCGACGTGTAAAGGCCTACCTGCTCTATACCCGTTATCCGTTGCTTTATCCGGCACGTCCTTCGTGGGCAATGGTGCGCCGTGTGATGGATGTGCGTAACCGGATTGTAGCCAATGAATATGGCATCCAGTTACGGAACAGCCCGCAGTATACGGCAGAGCGCCTGAAAGACATTCATCCGGACACCTTGAACGAGCGCGGTTTGGACAATACCTTGTGGAAACGTTTCCTTTACCCTTCCATCGATGCCGTAGCGCAACGCATCCGTTCGCTTTCGTCGTTGGAACAAAGCTATTTTTATACGCTCTATAATTTTATAACCAAGGAACTCTATACCTCCAAATCTGGAGATGTGGATTATGAAGGACGTACCGGCGCTGCCGCCCTCTGGCTTTCCACACTGGCTGAGAAATGTGAGGCAGGTGAAATTCTGTACGATTTGGCTATTTGCGAGAATCATGCGGCAGATGCGCATAAACCGTATTTGTCCCTCAGAACGAAGCAAATGGTTGCTTCCCGGCAGGAGCGGGTTCTGCCCAATTTCCGCCAGGGTGATGCGGTGGTTCTTTACGAACGGAATACGGATACCGACAACGTTACCAACAAGATGGTGTTTAAAGGTAATATAGAGTGCATATCCGATGACGAGGTTTGTATCCGTCTTCGTGCCACCCAGCAGAATGCGGGTGTATTGCCTGTTGCTAGCCTCTATGCCATAGAGCACGACTATATGGACACCTCCTTTCGTAGCATGTATCTGGGACTTTCCGCTTTCCTTTCTGCCACCCAAAGACGGCGTGACTTGTTGTTGGGGCAGCGCTCTCCCGAATTCGATACTTCTTTGGATGCCGCTATTACGACCGCTCCGGATGATTTTTCGCGGATTATTCTGAAAGCGCAGGCTGCTCGCGACTATTTCCTTTTAATCGGTCCGCCGGGTACTGGCAAGACCTCTCGCGCGCTGCGGGGCATGGTAGAAGCCTTTTACCGGGAGGGGAAACAGATTCTACTGCTTTCGTATACCAATCGTGCTGTAGATGAAATCAGTAAGGCGCTGGCTTCCATTGAGCCTGAAATAGACTTTATCCGTTTAGGCAGTGAGTTGTCTTGCGATGACTCATTCCGCCCGTATCTGATTGAGAATGTGTTGGAACCTTGTGCCACTCGGCGGCAGGTGCAGGAGCGCATTGCCCGTTGCCGTGTTTTTGTCGGTACGGTTGCCACGCTCTCATCCAAGACCGAACTTTTCCGGTTGAAGACTTTTGATGTAGCGATTGTGGATGAGGCTACCCAAATTTTGGAACCACAACTGCTGGGGTTACTCTGTACCCGCAATCCCGCAGGCGCGGATGCCATCGGCAAATTTATTTTGATAGGTGACCATAAGCAGCTACCCGCAGTGGTCTTGCAGTCGTCCGAGCAGTCGGAAGTGTGTGACGAAGCTTTGCAGGCCATCGGATTGTATAATTTGAAAGATTCCCTTTTCGAACGCCTTTATAGGAATCTCTCCAAGGAAAGTGCCAATCGCCAGGCATCAACCTCTCATTCTTCATCTTTTATCCCTCATCCCTCCTACGACATGCTCTGCCGTCAGGGTCGTATGAATATCGAGGTAGCTTTGTTTCCTAACCGGGCTTTTTACGGTGGTCTGTTGGAACCGGTTGGTCTGCCGCACCAGCAGGGAGAGCTGACTCTTGCTCCTGAGCTGTGTGATTGTGAGTTTGCCGGCTTGCTGACTCGTCGTGTCGCTTTTCTGCCTGCCGCAGTCGAACCGCCGGCACAGTCGGCCAAGATGAACCATTCGGAGGCGCGGATTGTGGCACGGTTGGCAGCGGCTATCTATCGGCAGTATGCAGCTGTTTCCGGTTTTAACCCGGCTGTCACTTTAGGTGTCATCACTCCTTATCGCAGTCAGATAGCCTTGATTAAGAAAGAGATTGCCGCTTTGGGTATTGCTCCTTTGGAGGATATATTGGTAGACACCGTGGAACGCTTCCAAGGTAGCGAACGGGATGTCATTATCTACTCTTTCTGTGTGAACCGGGCTTATCAGTTGAAGTTTCTGGCAAATATGACGGAGGAAAACGGTACTCGGATTGACCGGAAATTGAATGTAGCCCTTACTCGTGCCCGCAAGCAGATGTTTATGACAGGAGTGCCGCAACTATTGAAACTTAATCCTATTTATGCCGAGCTCTTGTCTGTAGTTTGCCATTCGTAACCGTCTTATTTAGTAAATCTTAAATATTTTCTGCTTCTTTATAGAGTTTATTAATAACGCTGTGTGAGATAAACCATTATCTTTGCATCACGTTTTTTTCATAGAGATTTAGATTTAAGGTTAGAAGAATTGTGGAAGTCGTGAGACTTCCCTTTTTTTCATCTTAAATTGTGTTCCATTTACAGTTTTTTGTTTTTGACTGTAATTGAACGAAGAAAAGCCATTTCGTGAGAAAAGGCTTTTTTTGTGCGGAGTTTGCAAGGCATGTAATGCAGTTTGCAAACTCCGCATGATTCTGAATATCTATATAGAGACTTCTGATTAGTCCACTATAATCGGTTTGTACTTCGGAACCAGTGCCTTCATGATGCACCAGCCTATCAGGTAGGACACTGCACATACACAGAAGATGATGAAATATCCGGCAGGCTTGCCCTGGAATCCAAGAAATACCATTTGTGTCTTGTCGGCATAGTCGAACAGCAAACCGGAACTCATGTTGATAAGGAATGAGCTGATACCGCCCGCCATACCTCCGATTCCCACAATGGTGGCAATGGTGCTCTTGGGAAACATATCACCTACCACAGAATAGATGTTGGCCGACCAGGACTGATGGGCAGCGCCTGCAATACCTATGATGATAATCGGGAACCAATAGGCTTGTTCGCCAAATACTTCCTTGTTGCCCAATGGCTGTGCAAACAATGCCAATAGCGGGAACAGTGCAAAGATGAACATGGCCTGCATGCGTGCGGCGTAGGGGTTCTTACCGGTTTTGTTGATAATGATGGTGGGCAATTTCCCGCCATAGACGGACAACATCGTGATGGCATAGAGCACAAAGATAAGCATCTGTGCCGTGGGAGTATCTGAGGAGAATCCGTAAACGTCCGAAATGTATGCGGGTGCCCAGAAGAGGAAGAACCACCATACACCGTCAGTCATGAATTTGCCGAAAAATACAGCCCAGGTTTGCGGATATTTGAAACATTGCAGGAAAGAAATGCTCTTTTCATCCTTGGTTGTCGGAGTAGTCGCCTTTTTATCCTTCTCATTGTCTTTGTCTTGTTCTATATATGCCAGCTCAGCTGCGTTTACGTGTGGATTTTCATCAGGTTTCTTGTACATGAATATCCACAGTCCCATCCAGATGAAACCCAATCCGCCGATAACGATAAAAGCCATTTCCCAGCCGTTGCCCACGCCCATGCGTTGGAAGTAGCGGGCCAGGGTAGGGATACACAATGGGGCTATCAGTGCTCCGATGGTAGAGCCGGCATTGAATATGGAAGTGGAGAAGGCACGGTCTTTCTTTGGAAAATATTCGGCAGTCACCTTGATGGCGGCAGGAAAGTTTCCTGCTTCACCGATGCCCAGTATGATACGGGCGGCAATGAAGTAGTAAACGCTGGTGATGGCTATGGTAGAGGCCAATGCACCGGTAGCGCTAATCATGTTGGCGGCATTTTCAATGCCGAGGGTCATTTCTGTGGCAAGTCCGCAGAGGGCGTGCATACAAGCACCGATAGACCATACGGCAATGGCCCATAAATACCCTTTTTTCGTTCCCATCCAGTCGATGAAACGTCCGGCAAACAGATTGCCTAAGGCATAGACGATGGAAAAGATAGCTGTGATGTAGCCGTAGTGTGTATCGGTCCAGTGGAATTCGGGGGAGATGAAATCTTTCCAGGTCAATGAAAGAACCTGGCGGTCGAGGTAATTGACGGTTGTCGCGAAGAATAGCATGGCGCAGATAATCCAACGGTAATTGGTCATCCGCCCTGCGGTGTTTTGAAATGTACTCATGATAATAGATTTATATTTTGATGCAAATGTAGGGGTTTGTGTGTTGTTCGAGGTGTAATATTGAGTAAAAAGGATGTAGAAAATGACAAAAATAGGCATGGATTATTTAAGTCCATGCCTATCGGACGTTGCAGGGCAACTTTATTTCATATCGATGTATTTGATTTCGTCTTTGTCGCTGTATTTCAGGTTTTCACCGCCCATACCCCAGATGAAAGTATAGTTGCTGGTTCCGGCAGCAGCGTGGATGGACCATTCGGGAGAAGTGATGGCTTGTTCGTTGTGCAGCCATATCAAACGTTCTTCCTGCGGTTCGCCCATCAGGTGACAGATAGCGTTGCCGGGTTTCAGGTTGAAGTAGTAGTAAGCTTCCATGCGGCGAGTGTGCGTGTGGGCAGGCATGGTATTCCATACAGAGCCGGGAGCCAGTTCCGTGAGTCCCATCTGCAACTGGTTGGTACCGCCGTCTTTCACTCTTTCCAGTACATCTTTCACAATCAGCTGGTTTACGATACGGTCGTTGCTGTCTTCCATTTTTCCATAATGGTCGGAGATGCCCAGTGCATATTTCTTGGGGTTGGCTTTCTGAAGCTTGGCATCGGTGGTAATCAGCTGAGTAACATAGGGTTTGTAGGCCGGGGCCGAGTTGATGTAGAACTTGGCGGGATTGGTAGCGTCGTTGCTCTTGAAGGTTACTTCCTTATTTCCGCAGCCTACGTAAAGGGCTTCCTTATACTTCATGGGGTATTCCTTACCGTCTACAGTAACCACTCCGTCACCGCCGGTATTGATGACACCCAGTTCGCGGCGTTCGAGGAAGTAAGTGATTTCCGGACCCAGTTCACGGAACACTTCCAACTTCAATGTCTTGTTCACCGGCATGGCGCCACCGTAAATCAATCGGTCGTAGAGGGTGTAGGTTACGTTGATTTCATCCGGAGCCATCACTTTGTCCATCATGAATCTGCTGCGCAGAAGTTCCGTGTCATAATGCTTCACGTCCTGCGGATGGCAGGCGGTCTGCACTTTGTAATTCACTTGGGCATTGGCTGCCATGGCAGCTGCTCCCATCATAAATGCAAGTACTAACTTTTTCATAATCCGTTACTATTTAATTTTTAACTTTTAATTTTTGATTGATTTCTGGTATTTGATGATAGCACGACGGTTCATAATCATCAGGAACAATGTGCATAATACAAGGATACCGGAGCCTATCCATTTCAACGAGTAGGTCAGGTGGAAAATGACCCAAGCAAAGGGGCTGGATGCAAAATCCAGTGCGCCGCCTTCAAAGCCGGCGGGGATATTCACGGCAGCATCTTGTGTCTTCTCGTATACATCGTGGGCTGCTTGTGTGAAATAGGGGGCGAGGTCTGTTACGAAATAAAGACCGATGGTCAGTACAACGAGTCCGATGATGAACGTCTTTACTACATTTCCTTTCGTGATGGGCAGTACCAGTGGGAAGAGGTAGAACATTCCGGCCAGCGATGCCAGAGGCAGGAACTGGTTACCCGGCAGGATGACAGCCAGCAGTATGGTTACGGGAATCAGCAGCAGGGAAACCACCAGCGTTGCAGGATGGCCGATAACCAATGCGGGGCTCATACCGATGTTCAGGCCGACAGCACCTTTGAACTTCTTGGCAATCAGCTCGCGGGTAGCATCAGAAATAGGCTTCAAGCCTTCGATGAACAAAGCGGTGATACGCGGAATCAGCTCCATTACGGCGCCCATCTTGATACCCAAACCTAATATATAAGGTATCTTGTCTACCAGTTCCTGACCGTTCTTGCAAGACAAAGCACCGATACCGCAACCGACCAGAATACCCAGGAACAGAGGCTCACCCAGCAAACCGAATTTCTTCTTCATGCCTTCCGCATCAATGTTCAATTTGTCAAAACCGGGGATTTTGTCCAATGCTTTATTGATGACTACGGCAAATGGAACGAAACCTGCGCAGAAAGGCTGGGGAATGGAGATACCCTCCATCTTGTCGTAGAATCCCTGGAATTTGTCGGCGGTATAGTCGGCCATAATCAGGGTAATGATGTAGCAGATAATAGCGGCGAAGAAACCCCACCAGATATTGTCGCTGGCAAAATAAACGACTGCGCCGATAAATGCGAAATGCCAGTAGTTCCAAAGGTCGATATTGACCGTACGGGTCGTTTTCGTTAATAACATCAGAAGATTTACTCCCAAACATACCGGAATGATGAATGCACCCACCGATGTGTTATAGGCTACAGCCGCAGCTGCAGGCCATCCCATATCGAATACTTTCAACTGAAGACCGTAAATTTCAACGACTTGGCTCAGAGCAGGACCGAGGCTGCTGGTCAACAGCGCAGTGACAACTGACAGACCTACGAAACCGACACCTACCAGCAGACCACTCTTTAGCGCCTTACTGAATTTGATGCCGATGCATACTCCCAAAATTGTAAAGATTATAGGCATCATCACTGCTGCTCCTAAGCCGATGATATAGCCGAAAACTTGTTCCATTCTCTTGTGATTTAATTAGGTAATTGAGTTTGTTTTTGCAATAGTATGAATTAAAAACCGGGTCAAAAATAAGACCTTTTCTCAATTAATCAAACTCGAAAAGCATAATTATTTAGTAAATGGGACAATTTTGAACGAAATTGGTCGTTATCGTGCACAAAATTGCTCGTTTTCGTACACGAAAACCAAATAATACACTCTCTGCATTGAAAAGTATACATAGGAAAAACAACAATTTTGGGTGGAGTGAACTTTAATCCAGTTTACTGTGTTATTATAAGACATTGAAACAAACCGGACTATAATGATATATTTGATTTTTTTATTGGCAATAGGACTATTGGTCGGATGGAGCTTATGGAAAGCTCCATCCGATATTGATTTATGGGGAAAAGATTTAGAGGATTGATAGTTATATTGGTTATATTCTGAAAATTTAACTATATTAGCGCCCGAAAAGCATAAATATGGCGCTAAATCTGATAAAAAAGGATAAATCCCACTCTGTTGTAAGCATTAAGCTGGATGAGCAAGAGTTTCATAATATTTTTAAGGAATATTATGCGGCGCTTTGTTCTTTCGCGTTCCAATACATGGAGGATGCGGATATGTCAGCAGATATAGTACAAGACGTATTTGCCAAGTTGTGGCAGATAAGAGACGATTTCTTTTATCTTCATCAGGTGAAAGCTTTTCTTTATACGGCCGTACGTAACCATGCCTTGAACGAACTTGAGCATTCGAAGGTAGCTCATGAATACGAGCAAAAGATTATAGCCAAAAAAGCAGATGCTTTTTTTCGTGATGCGATTGTGGAAGAAGAGACTTTCCGGATTCTGTCAGAAGCTATAGAGAAACTTCCTACCCAAATGAGAGCCATCATGCAGTTGGCTCTGGAAGGTAAAAAGAATGCAGAAATAGCAGAGCGTCTCAATGTCTCTCCCGAAACGGTACATACTCTTAAAAAAGTGGCTTATAAAAAGCTTCGTGCATTCCTTACCGATTATTATTATTGCCTTCTGTTATTTATCTAAAAGCACATTTTTTTCTATTTTTTCAAAAAAAAGTCTTTATCGATTCACCATGTTTTCATTTTGGCTTGTATTATCATTAAAGATAGACTAAAACATGCCAAATTATGATAAAAGAGTACTTTCATATAGCTCATCTTATTTCCAGGCACCTATCCGGTGAAGTAACACCGGAAGAGAGCCGTTTTTTGGATAAATGGCGCAAAGAGAGCAAAAGCCATGAGCAGCTTTTCCAAAAGATTTGTAGTGATGAACATTATGCACAGCACGAAATTCGTAAAATGGAGTTTGATTCGCAGGCTGGATGGAAAGGTGTCGAAACACGTATCAAGAGGATGGAGCTCAGAAGGAGACATTTGAAACTGTTACGGTACGTTGCTCTTTTTATTGCACCGGTGCTGATATTGGTTTTTGCATTTCAGGATATTTCTGTACCCCATGTCATGGATGGCAATCAATTATTGGCTGCCCAGCAAATACTGCCGGGTGGAGCCAAAGCTATTCTTACATTGGATAATGGGGAAACGGTTTATCTGGATGAGAATGCCGATGGGCGGCAGTTGCAGTTGGCTGGTAAACAAATACAGATAGATTCGACGACCTTGAACTACAGCGCTGCAGACGGGCAGGTTGTGCTGTCAGCTTTGGCATATAATAAAGTTGAAGTGCCTCGAGGCGGTGAGTATACACTTGTTCTGAATGATGGTACAAAAGTACATCTGAATTCAATGAGCAGTCTACGTTTTCCGCTTGCTTTCGAAGCAGGGAAGCGGGAAGTGGAATTGGCGGGAGAAGCTTATTTTGAAGTAAATAAGACCGGTCATCCCTTCATTGTATCGACTCAAGGTATGCAGATTGAGGTGTTGGGAACAACTTTCAATATTTCGGCCTATCCGGGTGAAGAATATCAGGCGACTCTTGTCAGTGGTTCTGTTAAGGTGGACACCGGGGAGGGACAGAGTCTTGTCTTAAAACCTTCACAGCAGGCATCATTAATTCCCGGGAGCGGGAATATACAAGTGCGTACAGTAGATACTGCCTTCTATACATCATGGGTGAAGGGAAAAATCAATTTTAAAGATCAACGGCTGGAAGATATTATGAGAATCCTTTCAAGGTGGTATAATATTGAAGTGGACTATTCAGACGAAGCGTTAAAGAACCTGCGTTTCGGTTGCTATGTGAACCGTTATGAGGAAATAGCTCCTTTCCTTGAGCTACTGGAAGCGACGGAAAACATACATGTCAAAATCAACGGTAAAACTATTATATTCTATAAATAACCATTTAATAATTTAATTATGACTAAGGAACAGAGCTACACCAGGTTTTGGGAAGGTAGTAAACGTATGTGGATTACATTCCTGTTTTTCAGTTTTATTATGATTGGCTTTGTGCAGGCTGCCAATACGGCGTTTGCCCAGACAACAGTTACTGTAAATGTGCAGGACGCCACTTTAAGTGACGTGTTATGGGAAATTCAACGCCAGACGGATTTTACTTTCATTTATAGTACAAATGACGTAAAGAATGTCAAGGTACGTAATTTGAGGGTCACGAATGGAAAAATCGCAGCAGTGCTGGATGAATGTCTTAAGAATAGCGGATTGGCTTATGTCGTAAAAGACGGGGCCATTGCTATCCGTCCAGCCAATGAAGTGAATGCTGTGAAGGCAGTAGAACAAGCTAATGTTATTTCCGGAACAGTGGTGGATGAGACCGGTGAGCCCGTCATTGGAGCCAATGTTTTGGTCAAAGGTACTACAAACGGTCAGATTACCGATTTGAATGGAGGTTTCTCTATCAAGGTGGAGCATGCATCGGCTACCTTGCTTGTCTCTTATGTCGGCTATGTTCGTCAGGAAGTGAAAGCTACTTCGGGTAAGATATTGAAGATTGTATTGGTGCCGGATGCAAATATGATGGAAGAGGTGGTTGTAACTGGTTACGGTACATTCAAGAAATCTGCTTATGCGGGTTCGGCTGCCAGTGTGAAGAATGAAAAGATTGCCGATGTGCCTTCCGTTTCTTTCCAGGATTTGTTGCAGGGAAATGCTACGGGTGTACAGTTTACTTCTGCTTCCGGCCAGCCGGGTTCTTCAGCTTCTTTGAGTATTCGTGGTATGGGCTCTTTCAATGCCTCCAACTCTCCGCTGTATGTTATTGATGGAGTGCCCGTTACTTCCGGTTCGATAAACTCCATCAGTTCGGATGGTGGTCTGGATGCCATGTCAACCGTCAACACTTCGGATATTGAGAATATTACGATTATCAAGGATGCCGCTGCTGCATCACTCTACGGTTCGCGCGCTGCGAATGGTGTGGTTCTGATTACGACGAAGAAAGGTAAAACCGGTAAGGCTTCTATCAGTTTGAAAGCCGATTGGGGATTCAGTGACTTTGCTATGGATTATCGTCCTACTTTGAGCGGAGCAGAACGTCGCGAATACATATACAATGGTATGGTGCTTGGACAACAGCGCAGCGGCAAATCGGATGCGGATGCCATAGCTTATGCTGATAAGAATATCGACAAATATGCTCCGGTTCCCTGGTGCGGCTATACGGATTGGGGAGATTATCTGTTCAAGAAAGGAAGCCATTCCAGTTATGAGGCTTCCATATCCGGAGGAACTGACAAATTCAAATACTATTCTTCATTGTCCTATCTCAACCAAGAAGGTATTGTAAAAACATCGGGGCTGGAAAGAATTACCGGACGTTTGAATGTTGATTTTCAGGCTACGGATAAATTGAAATTCGGTGCCAACATCATGTTTACCAATCTGAATCAGGATGTATATAGTGAAGGAACCGGTTATACTGCTCCTTTCTACTCCAGCGTAAGCAAATTGACGCCTTCAGATCCGGTTTACAATGAAGATGGAAGCTATAACCAGGACTTGATTTCGTTGTCAAGAAGAAATCCCGTTCTTGCCCAGGAGTACAATTACCAGCGTGAGTATGTTACCCGTATGTTCAATACGATTAATGCCGAATATGAATTTATCAAGGACTTGAAGTTAAAGTCTATTTTGAGCTATGACTATAACATCAGTAAGGGTAAAGAATGGAAAGACTCCCGTACCTCCGACGGTGAGAAGAATAATGGTGGAGCCGAAAAGGCATATAGTGAATATAACAAGTTGGTGTGGTCAAACCAGTTGACTTACAAGACTACTATCCAAAAGGACCACAATTTGGATGCCCTTGTCGGATATGAAATCGATTCCAAGTACAATGATTTCTTGTCGGGATATGCTACTAACTTCCTGACTCCGATAAAGAATGACATTGCCAACGGGCAGACTTTAGAGAGCATAGATGGTTCTTCCAAGAGGTCAAGAATGGTTTCTTACATCACCCGTCTCAACTATGACTACAAGAACAAGTATTATCTGGGTGGGAGCTATCGTATGGATGGCAGTTCACGTTTGCACAGAGATAATCGCTGGGGAAGTTTCTGGTCTGTTTCAGGAGCATGGCGTATTATCGAAGAGGATTTCATGAAACCCACGTCCAAATGGCTGACCGATTTGAAACTCCGTGCATCCTACGGTGTGAATGGTACGTTGCCCTCCGACTTATACGGCTATATGGGCTTGACGAGCCTTAGTGGCGGCTATATGGAGAATCCTGCATTGATTCAGTCGCAGATTGAAAATAGGGATTTGGAATGGGAAACGAATTACAACTTGAATATCGGTCTGGACTTCGGCTTCTTCAACCGTTTGAACTTCACTTTGGAGTACTATACCCGTACTACTAAGAACCTTTTGATGGACTGTCCCGTATCTATGACTACCGGTTTCAGTTCCTATCTGATGAATATCGGTGAGGTGAAGAACCAGGGTGTGGAATTGGAAATCAATTCCAAGAACATTGTGTCCAAAGACTTTGACTGGTCTACCTCTTTCACCCTTTCGCACAACAAGAATAAGATTGTGAAACTGGACGGCGAACAGACCCAGATTATCAGCGGCTCGCAGATTCACATGATTGGCAAGTCCTACCGTACATTCTACATGATAGAATTTGCCGGAATCAACCCCGAGACCGGTGCACCTCAGTTCTATACCAACGACGTGGACGAGAATGGAAACTATATCAAGGAAATCACAGAGAATAACAAGGATGCCAAAGCCATTCCTCTGAAGAAACATGCCGAGCCCAATGTGACCGGTGGTCTCTCTAATACTTTGCGTTACAAGTGGTTCGATTTGAGCTTCATGTTCTCTTATCAGTTCGGTGCTTATGGATATGATAACTGGGCACAGAAAACAGAACATGGCGGCAAGGACTTTACTCTTAATATTCCGGCCTATTATCGTGACAATTGGAAGCAACCGGGAGATATCAGTAAATATGAAGTGTTTATAGAGAAGCCGGCGGTAGCCATGAATGGCGTTACCACTACCCGCCGCTTGCACAGCACGGACTTTATCCGTCTGAAAACGTTGACTTTCGGTGTGACCGTTCCTAAAACATGGACCCGGAAAATCGGCGTAAACAGCCTGCGCCTTTACGCATCTGCCAACAACTTGTGGACTTGGGCCGCTTACGATTTCTATGATCCGGAATCAGTCAGTGCAGGTACAGCCGGCTGGGGAACACCTCCTTTGAAAACAGTAACTTTCGGTCTTAATTTGAATTTCTAACCTCATAATAAAGAAACACAATGAAAGCATTAAAATATATGATGATGGGGATGTTGGTCAGCCTGACCGCCTCCTGTGGCAATGACTGGCTTGATGTTGAATCCAGTACAAAGATTCCGACTGAAACCGCCATACAGAATCTGGATGATGTGGAATATAGCTTGAACGGTATCTACGACGTGATGCGCAGTACCAACTATTACTCGGGCCGTATGATTTATTACGGAGACGTGACGGGTGACGATGCGCAGTCCATAAAGACCGGAAAGCGTACCACCAGCTACTATATGCTGGACTATACAAAGGATTCCGGTCCGTCTTCCCACTGGTCTTATGCCTATAAGATTATCCAGAATTGTAATATCATTTTGTCTCAAATAGACGGATTGGATGTCAGTGAGGATGATACGGAATACTTCAACGACCTGAAAGGCCAGACCTTGGCTCTCCGTGGATTTGCCTTGTTCGACCTGACCCGTTTCTTCGGCTATCCGTATGCCAAGGATGGAGGAGCTTCTTTGGGAGTGCCTATTGTGACCGAAGTATCCAATACGGAAAACAAGCCGTCGCGCAATACCGTTGCCCAGTGTTATGAGGCAATCATCAAGGATTTGAAGGAAGGTGCTGACCTGCTGGATGAAGAATTCAACAAGGGTAAGATTAATAAGTGGGCGGCAATGCTGTTGCTGAGTAGAGCCTATTTGTATATGGAAGATAATCAGAATGCCTTGATTACGGCTGAAGCTGCCATTGCGGGAGCGGAAAAGAATAAGTACCGTTTGTGGACCAATGATGAGTATGGCACGATATGGGGAACTGATTTTGCCTCTTCCGATCCGGGAGAAGTCTTGTTTGAGTTGGTGAATCTGACAGTGGACGGCGTTGGCAAAGAAAGTGTGGCTTACCTTTGTTGGCAGGCGGGTTATGATGATTATTGCCTGACCAGTTCTTTCTATGAACTGATGCAGGAAGATCCGGATGATGTCAGGAATCAGGCATATACGGTTGTTCCTAAGACAAAGAGAGCTTACATAGCCAAGTATCAGCCGCAGAGCGGCAAGGCTGTGGAAGATTCCAATATTCCAGTACTTCGTCTGTCCGAACTTTATCTGATTGCTGCCGAAGCGGCTGTAAAGCTCAATAACAATGACAAGGCTGTAAAGTATCTGGATGCTATTGTCAGCCGTGCCAATCCGGAAAAGACCGTGCAGGGTAAGACGGTGACGTTGGATGATGTTCTGTTGGAACGCCGTAAAGAGTTGTTCGGTGAAGGACACCGTTTCTTCGACGCCCTTCGTAATCATCAGACTATCGTGCGCAAGGAGTCGACCAAGGAATTCCCGGAAATAGCCGAGACTTCACATCTGAAGATGGTGGATGAGAGCGTATCTTTTGATTGGAACTATTATCGTGTAGTATTGCCCATTCCTAAGGCGGAGATGAATTCCAATCCGAATATGCAGCAGAATCCGACTTATGGTGATTAATTCCAAAAAAGCGAGAATATGAAGTATCAGACTACTATTGTAAAGTCTTTTTTTACTGTATTTATTCTAACTTTCATCAGTTCCGGCCTAAGTGCCGGAACTCTTGGTTTAGACGGTAAGAAGAAGGATAAGGAGAAGAAGGAGGAATTGTCGGCAGACGGACCTTATGTGATTTATGAACCGGACGGCAAGGTGTGCGTCATAAGTGTTACAGCCCAAGGGCAGATAGAAGATACGACTTATACGGTGCTTCCTCAGGATTTCACCCTTCATGTCACGGACCACAAAGGGCGTTATCCGTTTGATGTGAAGCTGCATCCGGTCAAACGTCCGGAATGGCAATACAGACAACCGGATAAAGTGTTTGTGATGTCTGACCCCCATGGCAAGTTGAATTGCGTGATGAGCTTGCTGCGAGGCAACAATGTCATTGATAAAGACTACCATTGGAGTTTTGGAACCAACCATCTGGTGGTTATCGGTGATATATTTGACCGTGGCAAAGATGTGCCGCAGATATTTTGGCTGTTCTATAAATTGGAGAAGGAGGCGGCAGATGCAGGTGGTCATGTTTCGTTTCTGTTGGGTAACCATGAACCACTTGTGACGGCAAATGATTTGCGTTATACCAAAGAAAAGTACAAGACATTGGCCCGAAAACTGGGTATGGATTATCCGGCATTGTTCGGTCCGGACACAGAACTTGGCAAATGGCTTGGTACCCGTAATACGATGCAGACCATCGGACCTAATCTGTATGTGCACGCAGGTTTGGGAAAGGAGTTTTATGACCGTGACTTGAATATTCCCACAGTGAATGAGGAAATGAGCCGTGCATTGTTCATGAGCAAGAAGGAACGTAAGGCCTTATCGCCTCTCACGGCTTTCCTATATGGTAATAGCGGACCTATCTGGTATCGTGGATTGGTACGGACGGATGCAAAATACCATCCATTGGCACAAGACTCCCTGCAACTGATGTTGAAACGTTATGACGTCGAACATATCATTGTGGGGCATACTATCTTTAAGGATATTTCCACTTTCTATGATGGACGGGTGATTGGAGTGAATGTGGATAACGAGGAAAACCGAAAGAAGAAACGTGGGCGCGCTTTACTGATTGACGGGAATACCTATCTTGTGGTGGGAGATAAAGGAGCGATGCGAAAATTGTTCTGAGGCTGTTCTCTTTCTGATTATTTTTTAGGCGTGGAAGTACGTGGATTTCACGGAGAGACAAAGAAAAACTCCGTGTTTTTCGCGTAATCCGCGCCTAAAAAATATCATAATGTAAATATGCACTCTCGGATAGCTGGGGGGGAGGGAGTGCCTTCTCAAAGAGCGGCGATAACGGCAATGTCCGTAGCATTGTCTACGATATGTGCCGGATGAAACTCTTCCAGTTCTGTGCGGGGACGGAATCCCCAGGTGACTCCGCAGGCGGTGACTCCGGCATTGGCGGCCGTCTGCATATCCACTCCGGAGTCTCCCACATATAGCACGTCTTCACGGGATATCCGGGTGATGTCCAGAATGTCATGCACCACTGTTGGGTCGGGCTTCACGTTGACCCCTTCCCGTTGTCCGAAGACGGCGGTAAAACGTATGTTGGGGAAATAATGTGAAATCAGTTTCACGGTAGCCGATTGATATTTGTTGGAAGCCACTGCCAATATCATCCCTTTCTCCTGCAACTGTTCCAGTAGTTCGGGGATGCCGGGGTAAGGGCGGCTTTTATCAGCATTGTGCACGTCATAATAAGGCACAAACTCCTTGCGGACGCGCAGGACGTTTTCTTCGCTCTTTTCCCCTTCCGGGAGGGCGCGCTCGAACAGTTTGTTGATTCCGTTGCCAACCATGAAGTTATAGGCCGATTCCGGGTGAGTGGGATAGCCAAGCGCTTGCAGGGCATGGTTTGTACTTTGTGCCAAATCGGCTATTGTATTCAGTAAAGTTCCGTCCAGGTCAAATATAATCAACTTCTTCATTGCCTTCTCTATTTTTTAGTTTGCTGCAAATATAGGGCTTTTTGCGCTCATGTTCAAATGCTGTCTCGGGTTTCATCAGGTATTTGCAGAATAGGAAGCCCTGGGCTGATAATCAGTGCGTTATTACTGCATTCCTGCTGCATGCGTTTTGCAGTAGTACTGCAGATGGAGTGCAGCGTTACTGCAAATATGTTTGCAGTGATACTGCAACTGTATTGCAGTGGTACTGCACAAGCGTTGCAGTAGTTTTGCAGTGGGTGATCGGTATATTTTTTGCCGTTCTTCCCTTTTCTTTGCACACTTTCGGGCTTTTTATGCAAAAACTTCCTATCTTTGCAGCCGAATTTTACTAAAAATAGGTATGAGTTACAATTTGTTGAAAGGAAAAAGAGGCATTATTTTCGGTGCTCTGAATGAGCAGTCCATTGCCTGGAAAGTAGCAGAAAAAGCAGTAAAAGAAGGTGCAACCATCACTTTATCGAATACACCGGTTGCTGTCCGTATGGGCGAAGTGTCCGCTCTTTCGGAGAAACTGAACTGCGAGGTGATTCCCGCAGATGCTACAAGTGTAGAAGATTTGGAAAATGTATTCAAACGCTCTATGGAAGTATTGGGTGGCCCGGTTGACTTCGTGCTGCACTCCATTGGTATGTCTCCCAATGTGCGTAAGAAACGTACATATGATGATTTGGATTACGATATGTTGGAAAAGACGCTGGACATCTCCGCTGTCTCTTTCCACAAGATGATACAAGCTGCCAAGAAACTCAACGCCATTGCCGACTACGGTTCAATTCTGGCTTTGAGTTATGTGGCTGCGCAACGTACGTTCTACGGTTACAACGATATGGCAGATGCCAAGGCACTGCTGGAATCCATTGCCCGCAGCTTCGGTTACATCTACGGACGTGAACACCATGTACGTGTCAACACCATTTCCCAGTCTCCCACGATGACCACTGCCGGTTCCGGTGTGAAGGGTATGGACAAACTGTTCGACTTCGCCAACCGCATGTCTCCTCTGGGTAATGCTTCTGCCGATGAGTGTGCGGACTACTGTATCGTGATGTTTTCCGACCTCACCCGCAAGGTCACTATGCAGAACTTGTTCCACGATGGAGGTTTCTCCAGCGTAGGTATGAGCCTTCGCGCCATGGCTACTTACGAGAAGGGACTGGATGAGTATAAGGACGAAAACGGAAATATCATTTACGGCTAATGGAACTCGCACTTTATCTTTTGCCAGTCACGCTGGGCGATACGCCTATTGAAACGGTGTTGCCTCCTTATAATAAGGAGATAATACTGGGAATCCGCTATTTCATCGTGGAGGATGTGCGCTCGGCACGCCGTTTTTTGAAAAAGGTGGACAAGGGAATAGATATTGATGCGCTGACATTCTATACGTTGAACAAGCATACGTCGCCCGAAGACATCTCCGGCTATCTGAAGCCGCTGGTGGAGGGGCATCCGATGGGCGTGATCTCCGAAGCCGGTTGTCCGGCTGTGGCCGACCCGGGAGCGGACGTAGTGGCTATTGCACAACGGAAAAACTTGAGAGTGGTCCCCTTGGTGGGGCCCTCTTCCATTATCCTCTCCGTCATGGGTTCCGGCTTCAACGGTCAGAGCTTTGCCTTCCATGGTTATCTTCCCATTGAACCGGCAGAGCGTGCCAAAAAGCTGAAAATGCTGGAACAACGCGTCTATAATGAACATCAGACTCAGCTTTTCATTGAAACGCCTTATCGCAATAATAAGATGATAGAGGATATTCTTCATAACTGCCGTCCGCAGACCAAGCTCTGCATTGCGGCGAACATTACTTGTGAAGGGGAGTATATCAAAACCAAGACCGTGAGGGAGTGGCAGGGCAAGACTCCCGACCTTTCTAAGATTCCTTGTATTTTTCTCTTGTATAAATAATAGCTTCCAGGTGCTCGAATTCATATTCCAGGCAACTGCTGAAGAAGTTCCGTCCCAGGTTGTGTTCCATTTGCTGGAATGTCCATAGCTTTCCCCCCTTGAAATTCTTATTGCATAGGATGGAGTCATCGTCCAGGTCTAGTGTGAAGAGATAGACCAGGCGGTTGGTGGCTTCATTCTCAAAATGATACATGAAGTTGAAGTGCAAATGGTCTAATGGGGCGGTGGGAAGCGTTTGTCGTAAAATTCTGTGTGCGCCTTGTTCCAATGTTTCTCCATATATCAGGTAACCCTCCATCAGCAAGTCGATTTTATCTTTCTCGAAAACGTTGCATTTGGGGCGGGGGAGGAGAAACAGCATGCCGTGTGAGGCAACGGCAATCCGGATGACCGGATTGATATAGTCGTTTTTCCGGTTGATGGCTTCTGAGGCGATGGCTTTCCCCATGACATCTCCTTTGGTATTGACTATCGGTACGAAAACCGTGTGGTTCATCACTATATTGAAATAGAAAATGCCGAACTGATTGAACAGAATGCCTGATATAAAGACGAGGGGAGGCGCCACATAAAACAGAATGTGGCGGGTAGTGTCTCCCAAAGGGTAACTGACCAGAACCGCCAAGAAGATAATCAGAAAATGCAGCAGGCTTATGATAAGGATTACGCGTGAGGATACGATGGCGGCTTCTGCCCCTTGTGCAAAAAGCTGCTTGCAGCATTTCTGTGTCTGAGACATGTGGTAGTCCAGAAATTTTCTCCTATTGAGGTAGATGACGAATGGGGGAATGATGGCACTGATTTCCAGCGTGAACGGAAGCATGAAACGGGGACAGTAGTTTACGAGGAATAGGGTTGTTACCGATAACAGCAGTAACATTCCGGTAGTACAGTAAAGTATGATTTGCGGAACATGCGTTCCTCTATGCCTCACCGAATAGATGCTAAACAAGAGTCCTACACCTGCACCGATGTAGATGGACATGTCCTGCGTTATAAACTCGCATAATATGATGGATATTATAACGGGGATGAATCCCAGCGACATATTGAATCTTGATGATAAAATTCTTTGATGGCTCATTATCCGTATTATGATTTTGTCGTTTACATCATAACAACTGGGAAATTTAAATGTTTCCTATTTTACTTCTTTTTTGTATAAAATGGATCTGTTTTTCCGCATGATAAGAGGAGCGTACCAATGGAGCGCTTTCCACTTGCTGAAACCCTTTTTTCAATCCTTTCTCTCTGTAGAGTGCAAATTGTTCGGGAGTAATATATGCTGCTACCGGATAATGCTTGTGTGTGGGTTGAAGGTATTGGCCTATAGTCAGTATGTGGCAGTCCACCCGGCGGAGGTCGTCCATCAGTTCTTCCACTTCTTCCGGAGTCTCGCCCAATCCCACCATAATGCCGGACTTGGTGGTAGTATTGCTTTCTGCAATTTGCCGCAACACTTCCAGGCTTGTTTCATACTTGGCGGCACTGCGTACGAGGGGGCTGATGCGACGGACAGTCTCCATGTTGTGCGAAATGATTTCCGGTTGTGCATCGATGACTTGTGCCACGAGTTCCTTTCTTCCCTGGAAGTCGGGAATCAGCACTTCGACGGTGGTGTCAGGGTTGAGCCGCTTGATTTCCCGGATGGTACGTACCCAGTGTGACGCGCCTAAGTCGGGCAGGTCGTCACGGTCTACGGAGGTGACGACTGCATGGGAGAGTTTCATCAAGGCAATGGACTCTGCCACATGTGTAGGCTCATCGGCATCCAGTGGCAAGGGCTTCCCGCTTGCCGTGTTGCAGAACTTACAGCACCGGGTGCAGATATTTCCCCCAATCATGAAGGTTGCGGTGCCTTTCCCCCAACATTCCCCCATATTGGGGCAACGGCCGCTGCTACAGATGGTATGTAGGCAATGCGATTCGACAATGCGTTTGGTCTCGGTATAGCGCTCGTTGGCACCGATGCTTATTTTGAGCCACTCAGGCTTACGTACTCTTTCGGGCATTATTTCAATTCTTTGTTGAAGAAGTTGGTCAACCGCGTGTATAGGTGTAACCGGGTATTTCCTCCGTAGATACTGTGGTTGCGGTTGGTGTAAACCTGCATATCGAACTGTTTGCCGAGTTGTACCAGTTGTTCGGCATATTCGGCACAGTTCTGGAAGTGTACATTGTCGTCTGCCATGCCGTGTACCAGCAGCAGGTTGCCGTGAAGCTTGTCGGCACGGGTAAAGGTGGAACTGGCCTTATAGCCTTCGGCGTTTTCTTTCGGTGTGCGCATAAAGCGTTCGCCATAAACGGTGTCGTAGTAGTTCCAGTCGGTAACGGCAGCTACGGCTACTCCGGCCTTGAATACCGGTGTTCCTTCACTCATACTCATAATGGTCATGTATCCACCGTAACTCCATCCCCAGATTCCGATGCGGTTTTTGTCCACATAAGGCTGGTTGCCCATGTAGAGGGCGGTTTCCACCTGGTCTTTGGCTTCCTTGATACCCAGGTTCAGATAGGTGCATTTGGCGAATTCGGCACCCCGTCCTCCGGTGCCACGCCCGTCTACGCAAACCACGATATAGCCTTGTGATGCCATGTAGGTTTCCCAGCTTACACTGAACTTGTCAAGCACTTGCTGTGAACCGGGGCCGCTGTACTGGTACATCAGTACCGGGTATTTCTTGCCGGCAGAGAAGTCGGCAGGTTTCATCATCCAGCCATTCAATGTGGTTCCGTCGGAAGTCTGGAAAGTGAAGAATTCCTTCCGTGGCATGTCATAGCCGCTGATTTCCTGCTTCAATGCCGCATTGTCCATCAGGGTGGCAAGAGTCTTGCCGGTATTGTCGTTCAGCGTAATGACGGTCGGAGTGTCCAGATTGGAATAACGGTTCATATAGTACTTCATGTTCGCACTGAACTGCGCACTGTTTGTTCCGGCTTGTGACGATAGTCTGGTCTTTTTACCTTTCCGGTCAATCTTGTAGATGGCACTGCGCATGGGGCTTTCCTCGTTGCTGCTGAAGTAGAAGCTTCCTTCTTCGGGGTCATAACCCAGGAACTCCTGCACTTCATATTGTCCGGCTGTCACTTGTTTCAGCAGATTGCCGCCTATGCTATACCAGTACAGATGGTTGTATCCGCTCTTTTCGCTGACAAAACTGAAATTTTCCGGATAGAAGATGATGTTGTCGAATACATTCTCGCGGATATAGGTATCGCTTTCATCACGCAGAGCCAGTTTGGCTACCGTGCTGCGAGGGTCGGCAAAGTATAGGTCGAACCGGTTCTGATGGCGGTTCAGTGTCATGACGGCAAGTTTGTTGGGGTCTTGGGTAAAGCGGATGCGGGGAATATAGCCGTCTGCATCTACCGGCACGTTTATCTTGCGGGTCACTTTCGACTTGATGTCGAAGGTGTGTACGGACACTTTGGAATTTACTTCTCCCGTTTTAGGATATTTGTAAGTATACTCTCCCGGATACTTCTCGAAAGGGGTGAAGTGGGGGGCTTGTCCGGCAAAAAGAGGGAAAGAGTAGGAGGGAACATCTTTCTCGTCGAAGCGGATGAAAGCCAGCATCTGGCTGTCGGCACTGAATTCCAGCGCACGGTTGAAGGAGAACTCCTCTTCGTAAACCCAGTCGGGGATGCCGTTCAGCACCTCGTTCTGTTTCCCGTCTTCCGTCACCTGGCTTTCGCTGTTGCCGTAGAGCAGTTTTACAAGGAAGATGTTGTTGTCGCGTACAAAAGCCACCTGGTTGCCGTCCGGTGAAAATACGGGCACCTGCTGCGGGCCGCCGTCCGAAAGCTTTTCCACGATATTGTTGATTTTACCGTCCAGGTTGCGCTTCAGGCTGTAGATGTAATGCACAGCCGTATAGGAATGACGGTAGATGGGAGTTGTTTCGGTGGCAATGAGCAGCTTGCTGCCGTCCGGAGCAAAGCTGTAGCTGTCGAATGTCTTGAACGTGCATTCGCGTGCGGTAGCGGCATCAAACAGCACTTCCACGGGTTTTCCCGTTTTGAAGGAGTACTTGATGATTTGTGTCCTGTCCGCATTCATCTGCGAATAATGTTCCCCGTCTCCCGGGATGGGGATAACGCCGGAAATATTCTTCGGAGTGAACTTGCCCGATACGATTTCTTTCAAATCGAGCGCCTTGCCACTTTGGGCGAAACCTGCCAGCGTACAGAGGCAGAGGAGAAGTGCGATACTTATCTGTTTCATATCTATCTTTTATGCTTATCTGTTTCCCTATTTTTTCTGGGGAACAAATATACAACAAAGGGAAGATTTATCGAAGCAGTGGGCCGATTTTATTCTTTTTGAACAGAAAAAGCCCGTCCTGCTTCTTGGGGGCGAAGCAGGGACGGGCCTCCGTCACTCATAGATGATGATTGGATGAGATGATGATTGGAATATCTTTCGTTACAAGCACTTGACTTTTCTTTGATATTCTGCAATGGCTGCATCCAGTCGTTCGTGGGCGGTTGTGTCACCCGGAACGTTGTGCGACGGATGGATGTACAAGTGTACGCCACGGTCGGCAAGGATTTCGGCAACGGTAGTGATGGTCATCCATACCATGGTGACGAAACTCAATGTAGACAACGGACCTACCTTGTCGAAGTGGTTCTTCAAAGGTACGGAGGCGTCTACCAGGGGAACGCAGGAATCCACTACGATATCTGCCAACTGGAAGAGGTTCTTTCCGCTGGAGTGACGGCTGGCCTTGTCGCCCGTTTCGCTGGCCGAACCGTATACGATAACTTTCATGCCGCGCTTCTTGGCTTCCAATGCCATGTCTATATTGACGGCATTGATACCGGTATGTGAGAAAATCCACATACAGTCTTTGGAATCAAAATCATAGTTCTTCATGATTTCCTGGCCGTAGCCTTCTGCCCGTTCCAGGAAGAGGAACTGGTGAATACCCATCTGGCCGATAATCTGCGTGAAGAATGTCAGAGGCAATTCGCAAAGCGGGTGGAATCCTACAAAGCTGCCGATACGCGGATACATTTCTTCTACGGGAATTGTTGCGTGGCCGCAACCAAACGTGTGGACCCAACGACCGGCTTCGATGGAATCTGCCATAACAGTGGCTGCTTTTTTGATGTTTTCCAACTGGGTAGCCTCCAGTTTTTCCATAATGCCATGGGCATTCTTTAACCATTCGAGTGCTAACATAACTTTTTTTGTTTTTTAAGAAGTTAATAAATTTATTTGAGTGAGCGTTTATACAAAAGGAGCATGACGGCAAGTGAGGCAATCATCAGATAAGGATAAAGCCCGATGCCATTGGTGTATTGGGAAACCATTCCCATCAGGCCGTTCATTGCAGTCTGGCCGACGAGGGCTATGGCAAGCGCCACGCTGAATGCTGTTCCCGATAAGGACGGGTACCGGCTTCCAAGAATGCTGAGTATCACGGGATACGTGGCCGACAGCCCCATACCTACCAGCACCATGCCGACTGCCGCGCGTGCAAACCCCGGCGAGAACATAAGGAAACAGAAGCCTATGGCAGTGAGTGCAAGGCTGTAGGGCAGCACGGTTTCCGGTTTTATCTTCTTGAATATCGCAACCTGCACCATACGTGCCACGGTCAGTCCCGCTACCATGCAGGTCAGTGCAATCAATGCCTGATTGGCCGGAATATCCGTCATCTGCCCAAAGTAACTCGTGGACCAGTTGTTGCAGACACCCTCGATGCCGCTTTGGAAAAAAAGAATGAAGCTGAGTAGCAGTAAGCTGCTTTCTTTCAGCAGTCCCAATCCCTCTTTTACCGGGAAACCTTGCGCCTGCTTAGGGGCGGGGAAGCGTACGGGGATACAGAATATAATGCCCGCAAGCATCACTACGCCAATTCCCAGTAAGATGGTTTCGAATGAATAATGCCTGGAAAGGGAGCCCAGCAACATTGGTATGCCCAATGCGCCCAGTCCGTAGAACATGCCCAGAAAACTGAGGCGTGAGCCTTTTTCGGATTCTCCTGAGATGTCGGATACCAATGCATTGGTTTCTCCGTTGAGGATGCCTCCGCCCAGGCCGATGCCGACGATGGAAGCTTGCAGCAGTGGCACGCTTTCAAAGAAGGCAAGTCCTTCCATCCCCAGCAGTACGATGATGCAGCTGGGCACCAGCAGGGCTTTATGTCCGAACCGGTCTACGATGGGACCGAAAATCAGGGAACCGGCCAGCATGCCCAGAGGCAGGAAAGTGACCAGTGAGGTTGTCTGCAACCCGCTCAGATTCAGCTTGGCTATGAGGGATGGCAGCACTGCTCCCAATGTAATCATGGAGACTCCGAAGAAACACATCCCGATGCACGCTGCCGTGAATACGAGATTCTTGTGATAACTGTTACTCATACAAGTGATTTTTGATGGCAAGAAACGCTGCTCCTATCAGTCCGGCATTACCGGACAACTGAGAAGGTACAAATTCCACCTGCTTGATGCTGAGCGGCTGCGCCCATTTGCAGGCTTCCTTGTAAATGTCATCTATAAAGATACCGGCAGGGCCGAAGACGCCTCCGCCCCAAATTATCTTCTGCGGGTTGAGCAGGCTGACCAGATTTGCGGAAGCCATGCCCCACATCTCGACGGCTTTGTGCAATACGGAGATTGCGATAGGGTCTTTTTCATTATAGGCACTGAACACATCATAGGCCGATATGCGGCAGATGGGTTTCTGGCGCAGTTTTCCTTTGTATGCCTTGTTGGCGCGTACGGCATCGCGTACCCGTGCCCCGATACCATTGCCGGAAGCGTAATATTCGAAACATCCGCATGCGTCATACTCTTCCCGGTAGGGAGGTTGCAGGGCCATCCAGCCGGTGGCGCCGATAATGTCGTTGGCTCCGTGCAACACGTGCCCGTCGATGATGATGCCGGCACCGATACCGGTTCCCACGGCAATGAATATGGCACTGTGACATTCTTTGGCGGCACCTTGCCACATCTCTCCATACATATAGCAGGTACGGTCGCTGTCGATGTATATCTCGATGCCCGGAGGCGTTACACTGCGCAGCTCCTCATAGAGGGGGTAGTTGTCCCAGCCCGGTATGTTGGGGGCCCATACCCGGTTGGTTTGGGAGTAAACGATACCGGGGATGCAGACACCTATTCCGTCGACGTGTATACGGCTTCTGCGTGCTACGGTAAGAAGTTTGGCGAGGATATCCGCGGCGAGCTTGCCCACTTCGTGTCCGGTTCTTCCTTTCAGGAGCCGTTTGCGGTTAAACATCATGCTTCCGTCCGGAAAGAAAATGGCGCTGGCTATTTTTGTGCCGCCTATGTCCAATGCGATTGTTGCCATGGTGTTATAGTATTTATAGGTTGATTCATTAAGGTTGTATGCAAAGCTATGAATTTATTTCATTCTTGAGGTGTATAAACTGAGGAAATTGTGTGTAAAAAGAGTGTCTAATCACTAAATTGTGTTTAATGTAATTGCACTTGGATGTACTCTTTCTCAATTAATTAGTTATATATCAGTGGATGAAACATTTTTTAGTGCAGGTGGAAATTCTTTGTTTTATGTTCGTTAACAAATCGGGTGGAAAGTATTCTTGTTTTTGCAGGTTCATCCCACGGAAAAATCCTATATTTGCCACTTACATAAGGAATATGTATGGAAACCAAATCTACGCTCTATAATGAGTTCCCTCTTTTTCTGAAGCGATATTTTTCCTATAAGGTACAGAAAATATCGCTGAATGCCGGTTTTACGTGCCCCAACCGGGATGGAAACAAAGGAGTCGGCGGTTGCACCTATTGTAACAACCAGACCTTCAACCCCGATTATTGCCGTACGGAGAAATCCATTACCCGCCAGCTGGAAGAGGGCAAGCAGTTCTTTGCACACAAATATCCGGAGATGAAGTATCTCGCCTATTTCCAGGCCTATACCAATACGTATGGCGAACTGGAAGACCTGAAGCGGAAATACGAGGAAGCCTTGTCGGCAGACGGGGTGGTGGGCCTGGTCATCGGCACCCGTCCTGACTGTATGCCCGACAGCCTGCTGGACTATCTGGAGGAGATGAACCGGCATACATTCCTCTTAGTGGAGTACGGCATAGAGAGTACCGACGACAAGACACTTTGCCGCATCAACCGCGGGCATACTTTTCATGCCGCCGCCGATGCGGTGGAAAGAACCGCTTCACGCGGAATCCTGACCGGTGGGCATGTCATACTCGGACTGCCGGGCGAGACGCACGAAAGCATCGTGGCACAAGCCGGTGTATTGTCCCGCCTGCCACTCACTACCTTGAAGATGCACCAGTTGCAACTGATAAGGGGTACCCGCATGGCTCTGGAGTACCGGCAGCATCCTGAAGATTTTCATCTGTTTGATGTGGAGGAATATATCGGCCTCGTGATAGACTATATCGAGCATCTGCGGCCGGATTTGGTGCTGGAGCGTTTTGTCTCCCAGTCTCCTAAGGAACTGCTCATTGCACCCGACTGGGGACTGAAAAATTATGAATTTAATCATCGGGTTCAAAAAAGAATGAAAGAACTCGGTGCATATCAGGGAAAGAAGTATGAAATGTGAGAAAAAAGAATTATTTTTGCCGCAACTTTAAATGTGGAATCAATCTAAATAAAGATACAGTTATGAACCCAAAAACAGTGATAAAAGGAAAAATCCACTACGTGGGAGTGAATGACCGCAATAAGCATTTGTTTGAAGGCATGTGGCCGTTGCCGTACGGGGTTTCCTACAACTCTTACCTGATAGATGATGAGACGGTCGCTTTGGTCGATACGGTAGACATCTGCTATTTCGAGGTGTATCTGCGCAAGATAAAGAGCATTATCGGCGAGCGCCCCATCCAGTATCTCATCATCAACCATATGGAGCCGGACCATTCGGGCTCTATCCGCCTGATAAAGCAGCATTATCCCGACATCATCATCGTGGGCAACAAGCAGACCTTCGGCATGATAGAGGGCTTTTATGGCGTGACGGGCGAACAGTACATGGTGAAGGACGAGGATTTTCTGGCTTTGGGACATCATAAGCTCCGCTTCTATATGACCCCGATGGTGCACTGGCCCGAGACGATGATGACTTTTGACGAAACGGAAGGAGTCCTTTTCGCCGGTGACGGTTTCGGCTGTTTCGGCACGTTGGACGGAGGGTTCCTGGATACCCGCATCAATCTGGACAGATACTGGGACGAGATGGTGCGCTACTATTCCAACATCGTGGGCAAGTACGGCTCTCCGGTGCAGAAGGCACTTGCCAAGCTGGGCGGTCTGCCCATTTCCACCATCTGCTCCACGCACGGGCCGGTGTGGACGGAAAACAT
This sequence comes from Bacteroides uniformis, assembly GCF_025147485.1. NCBI lineage: Bacteria > Pseudomonadati > Bacteroidota > Bacteroidia > Bacteroidales > Bacteroidaceae > Bacteroides > Bacteroides uniformis. Next base: position 2,090,352 of record NZ_CP102263.1, read on the forward strand.
AGCCAAGGTTATCGGCATCTACGACAAGTTGAGCCGCTACGCCGCTGACGAAGGTGTGGTCATTGCCTATGGTTCCATGTACGGCAACACGGAGCAGATGGCGGAAGCCATTGCGGCGGAACTTTCTGCACAAGGCATCAAGAACATCGTGATGCACAATGTGAGCAAGAGCAATCCTTCTTATATCATTGCCGACATATTCAAGTATCGCGGACTTATCATCGGCAGCCCCACCTACAGCAACCAGATTTATCCTGAGATAGAATCCTTGCTCTCCAAGATTCTGGTACGCGAAGTGAAGGGACGTTATCTGGGATACTTCGGATCCTTCTGCTGGGCAGGTGCTGCCGTGAAGCGCATGGGCGAGTTTGCCGAAAAGAGCAAGTTCGAGATTGTGGGCGACCCGGTAGAGATGAAGCAGGCCATGAAGGACATTACTTACGAACAATGCGAAAACCTGGCACGTGCCATGGCAGAGCGTTTGAAGAAGGATAGGAAGTAGTTGAAAATTAAGAATTAAAGAATTAAGAATTGAAGTTGAAAATTACCCCTAATTTATTAACCTAATAAAACAATCACAATGAGACTAATCATTCAACCGGATTATCAATCCGTATCAAAGTGGGCGGCACATTATGTGGCTGCCAAGATCAAGGCCGCTCATCCGACACCTGAAAAACCGTTTGTATTGGGATGCCCCACCGGTTCTTCTCCGTTGGGCATGTACAAGGAACTTATCGACCTGAACAAGAAAGGCATCGTGTCTTTCCAGAACGTAGTGACTTTCAATATGGACGAGTATGTAGGTTTGCCCAAGGAACATCCCGAAAGCTACTATTCCTTTATGTGGAACAACTTCTTCAGCCATATAGACATCAAGCCGGAGAACACCAATATCCTGAACGGCAACGCTGCCGACCTGGATGCCGAGTGTGCACGCTATGAAGAAAAAATCAAGTCCTACGGCGGCATCGACCTCTTCATGGGCGGTATCGGTCCCGACGGACATATCGCTTTCAACGAGCCGGGTTCTTCCCTTTCGTCACGCACCCGCCAGAAGACATTGACTACCGATACCATCATTGCCAACTCCCGTTTCTTTGACAACGACGTGAACAAGGTGCCCAAGACTGCCCTGACCGTCGGTGTGGGTACTGTGCTTAGCGCCCGCGAGGTAATGATTATCGTAAACGGACACAACAAGGCACGTGCCCTCTATCATGCAGTCGAGGGTCCCGTGATGCAGATGTGGACTATCAGCGCCTTGCAGATGCACGAAAAGGGTATCATCGTTTGTGACGATGCGGCCACCGAAGAATTGAAGGTGGGTACTTACCGCTACTTCAAGGATATTGAGGCAGAGCACCTGGATGCGGAAAGCTTGCTGAAATAAGCAAACTAATAAAAGTTTTGCAATTCCACCCTCACCACCCTCACCGCTTGTCTGCATCTGCTTGTTCATCGGTGTTTCAGGGGTGAGTGAGAGCAATTTAAAAGGGTGAGGGCAAATTTTGCCCTCACCCTTTTTGTTCTCCTGATTTTGGTTGACTGTTTTCAGGACAGGGCGTTATGTGATGAAAACGGGCTCTGCTCCGCTGTAAGGCTTTGGGTGCCAATGTTAAAGATACCAAATACTCACTGCAAAACCAGTGCATCGTTTTTGCAGTGCCGCTGCAACATAGATGCAGTGCCACTGCAACTGTTTTGCAGTGCTACTGCAACGCCTTTGCAGTGTTACTGCAAAAGATGTGCAGTAGGTTTGCAGTGAGGGCTTGTGATGAAAAAGCCATGGGCGTGCTTTCTTTTTTGCGGAATATGTGCTATCTTTGTCATACTTGTAATTTAAACAGTAGCAGCTATGGAATTGAGTGGCAGACGCTATCCGATAGGGATACAGAATTTTGAGCAACTGCGTACGCGGAATTGTGTGTATGTGGATAAGACGGAGCTGGTGTACAAATTGGTGAATACAGACCAAATTTATTTCTTCAGCCGCCCCCGTCGGTTTGGCAAAAGCTTGCTCGTGTCTACGCTGGAGGCCTATTTCCAGGGGAAAAAGGAACTTTTCGAAGGGCTGGCTATGGAACGTCTGGAGCAGGAATGGGAGGTTTGCCCGGTGCTGCACGTTGATTTCAGCTTGACGAAATATACTGAGCTGCGTGACTTGACGGGGCAATTGAATTTGTTTTTATCTCGTTGGGAAGAAATTTACGGAAAAAAGGAAGAGGAAGAGGGGGCGGCAGAGCGTCTGCAAGGCATCATCCTGCGTGCCTACGCCAAGACCGGAAAGCCGGTTGTAGTGCTGATTGACGAGTACGATGCTCCTCTGCTTGACAGTAATTCCGATGCCCTTTTGCAACAACAGCTTCGCAACGAGATGCGCAAGTTCTTCAGTCCTCTCAAGGGGCTGGGGCAATATCTCCGTTTTCTTTTTATCACGGGTATCAGCAAGTTCAGCCAGCTGAGCATCTTCAGCGAACTGAACAATTTGCAAAATATCAGTATGCGCGATGACTTCAGTGCCCTCTGCGGCATCACCGAGGAGGAACTGCTGACGCAGTTGAAACCCGATATTGAGCGGATGGCCGAGGCTAATGATGAGACTTACGAGGAGGCATGCTTGCATTTGAAGCGGCAATATGACGGTTATCATTTCAGTAAGGCTTGTGCGGATATTTACAACCCGTTCAGCCTGTTCAATGCTTTCAATTCCAAAGAATACAAGAACTATTGGTTCTCCACGGGCACGCCTACTTTCCTGATAGATATTCTGCGCCATGCAGACTTCGATGTGCGTGCGCTGGAAGGTGTTGAGGCTACCGATGAGCAGTTTGATGCGCCTACGGAACAGATAACGAGTCCCATCCCGGTGCTCTACCAGAGCGGTTATCTGACCATTAAGGGCTATGACCGTAATTTCCAAATCTATCGTTTGGCCTATCCCAACGGTGAGGTCCGTAAAGGGTTCATTGAATCCCTGCTTCCCTCTTACGTGCACTTGCCTGCCCAGAACAACACCTTCTACGTCGTCTCTTTCCTTCGCGACTTGATGAAGGGTGATGTGGAGAGCTGCCTGGAGCGTACCCGTTCCTTCTTTGCCTCCATTCCCAATGATTTGGAGAACAAGACCGAAAAGCATTATCAGACCATTTTCTATTTGCTGTTCCGGTTGATGGGGCAATATGTGGAGTCGGAAGTGAAGAGTTCCGTAGGCCGTGCGGATGTGGTGGTGCAGTTGCAGGATGTCGTTTATGTCTTCGAGTTCAAATACGACGGTACCCCGGAAGAGGCGTTGGCTCAGATTGACAGCAAGCAGTATGCCATCCCTTACCGGGCGGACGGCAGGCGTGTGGTCAAGATTGGCGTGAATTTTGACAGTTCCACGCGGACGATTGGCGGGTGGAAAATAGCTAAAGCAGATTAGAAGAAGAAACTGTTTTGATTTTATATCCTTCTTTCTCAAGTCATTTTCCTTTTTTCTTTATATTATTGTTTAACTTTGGCGCTATTAAGCGGATGCCTCTTCGAGTGCATGGGTAGAAATGAATAGGCAACAGAAAGGAAGGAGTAGATGAAACGCTATAAGAAGATTCTTATGATATGGATATGTGCCATTGTAGTGGTGGCAGTGTCTGTGATAGTAGCATTATATGATAATGCCAACCAGGGACAAGATGTGGCTAAGGAGGTTGCTGTAGAAACTCTGCGGAAGGTTGCGGAACGGGTCGTGAATCGGGAATTTGATGGGCTGGGGATGTTCTATGCATCTGGGTCTGATGGTGGTAAGAAGCATACCAAAAGGAAAGCGATATCAGAAGATGGTGAATTTGAAGTGATAATAGATTCATTGAAAGAGGCACAAGGACTATTTCCGTTGGATGTCGTAGGGTTTAAAGCCGATATGTTGAATTATTATGGAAAATTTCCATTGGAAGAGATTTGTCTTGAGTGGAAAGCTGAGATGAATGATCGGTATGGCGGAGCCATGTGTGCTCTTTTTCTGAAGGTTAATCCGATGGGAAAGGGCATTGTGCAAGAATCATCTACTGGAGATGAAACTATAATTGCTTCACAGAATGATTTAGGTACTTACTATTTGAACGGTATGTACACAATGAGGTTGACAGCTTATATGCTGCCTGATTTTTGGCACTGTGTGGATTGGGCAGACCATGTACTGCAGATACTATCCTGCATTTTGTGCATTCTGTTATTGGGACTGGCGATTTATGTAGGGGGTCAACAGTATAGAAAGAGAAAAACGGCTGATACGTTGACAAAGAGCACTTATCGGTTCGGGAAGTATATATTTGATTCCGTCAACCATACACTGACTTATGAAGGTGAAAAAGTATCTTGTACGCCACAAGCCGCGAAGTTATTACTTGGTTTTGCCAAGTCGTCCGAACTTTTCCTGACGAACGATGAAATAGCGGAAATTTGCGGTTGGCCATTGAGTGATTTGAATTTAGGCAGCCGCCGCAGAAAAGCAATAAGCTTATTGGGTAAACTCTTTGAGGCGGACGATTCCGTTCAGATTCTTCTTCTGCCGGAAAGGAAGGGGTATCAAATTGTTATCTCCAAGTAGATGAAATGTTAACCCATATTGGTGTGTCGGGTGTGAACTTTTTTTCACGCCCCAACTTTGGGCGTTTTCCAAATAAAGACTGGCAAAAGCCAAAATAATCCTTTTATCTTTGCTTGTGTAACAAAAAACAAAAACACTATGAAAAGCAAGGTGAAGTTATTAGGAGCTTTGGCAATTAGTGCCATTTCGGTTTTAAGCTATGTTCAAATTAGTCATTCGGAAAAGCTGGATGATTTGCTATTGGAAAATATAGAGGCATTGGCTGCTGGTGAGAGTGGGGATGATAGCAAATGTTTTGGGAGTGGTTCAATAGTTTGTCCTTTAACAAATCAAGGAGTAGCTCATGTGCAAATTTATTATAGCCTGCCTCATTAGCCTATCCGCACTGTCCTTTTCCTCTTGTACGCAGAAAAAAGTAGCAACTTCTGTTGCCTACATGGATTTTCCGCAAACAATCGAGCTGAAAGCGAGGGTGCAGCCATTGGACACCGCTTTGTTCCGTTATCCGTTCCGCGTTCGGGTGCAGGGTGATAAGGCTGTGGTAATGGATTTGCATGGCACGGACTACTTTTGCCATGTTTTCCACTATCCGGGTTTCCGCTATTTTGCTTCGTTCGGCAAGCGGGGCGAGGCTCCCGAAGAGATGCTTTCTGCTGAAAATATCCGATGGCATGGTCAATCTCTGTGGGGACTTGATGCTGGTAAGTCCGTATTAACCAAGTATGATTTTACTTCGTCGGGTTGCTCAATCGTTCCTCAGAAAGTGATAAATATGGATGCTGACATGCTTCGCGTTTTAGACTTTGTGATGGTTGACGACTTTACCTTCATTGTTCCGGACGGATCTGGCAGTAGCCGCTTTTGCTGGGTAAACTATCAAGGGAAATTATTGCGCAGAACCGGTCAAATACCGTCAGCCAATGCGGAGGCTTTACAGAATGCCCGTCCTGCATTGGCTCAGGCATGGCGTAGCTTCATCGACTATAATCCCCGAAATGGAGTGCTGGCAGCAGTTACCCAGTTGGGCGAAGTACTTGAAGTCTTTAATTTGAAAGATAGTACGCATGTGGTACGCATTGGTCCGCACGGTGAACCGGAGTTTAAGATTTCTCAGGGTTATGGTATTCCTACGGGTATCATGGGATTTAGCGATGTCCAAGTGGCAGACAGTGCTATCTATGCGGTTTTTCATGGGCGCTCTTTTAAGGAAATTGCGCAAAATGTACAGCAAGGTGTCTATTTGCCGGATGGAGGACGGTATATCTATGTTTTTAGTCTGACCGGCGAACCTCTCTGCAGGTATGTGTTAGATCATTATGTTTATGGCATATCGGTAGATGAACAAAAAGGAATAATCTTGGCAACGGATGTGAATAAAGATGATCCGATAATAGAGTATAGTATGAAATAAAGTAAACTATAATATGGATGGAGAGGAACGGACGGTTCACGTTTGGTTGGTGCATCTCGTACCGTCCGTTCCATAACCCACCAAGAAAGGAGGTCGAGGCAAAGATAGTAATTTGAATTGAAAACAGAGTGTGTTTTCTGCCATTTCGATAGGTATGGCAAGAAAAGAGTTCTCCAAGATTTTTATATCTTGATTCTGGTACGCAAGCATTATGCTTGTGGTAAATGATAAAAAAGAATAATCTTATACTAATAAAATTGAAGAATAGTATGAAGAAAATGATTAAGATAGCTTTTGTTGCAGCATTTGTAGCGATTGCAGGATATGGTGTTTATACAAATCAGAAATCGGAGACATTGTCTGATTTAACATTGGCTAATGTGGAAGCATTGGCTGGTGGTGAAAGTGGAGGGTATTATTGCTGCAGTCCATATAGTTACGAGTGTTATCGCATTGTAGGTGGTGGTATTGTGCATGGACTGAGACTTCCTTTACCTTGTTAATAGAATAAAAACAAGTTCGATTAGAGAAATATATTTTCCTATAATTTCTCTTCTAAATCTACTAGTTAGATACTGATTTTATAGTATATATTCTTTTGAAATTAGAACTATAGTAGAGGATTTGTCTGGAATCTAATCCCATGTCATTCATGATGCTACAATACAATAAGTGTGCTTTGAGCCTTTTTGGGGGTCTCTAACTTAGTTGGGGATATATACAAAATCTTGAAGAATAATTATACTTTAGTTAAATGATGGCATGGGGTTGAAAATTCAGACACTAATATATTAAAAATAAACTATATGAATAAAATGAATAGATTCTTGTGGGGAGTATTGTACATCGTGTTTTTAAGTGCTTGCAATAATAAACCACCTCAAACAATTGGGGAATTATTTCCTGAAACGTTTTCCTTGAATCAAAGAAAAGAATGCCTAATCAGTGAAGATTCCTTAGGTCGTGTAGAAGGTATTGCATGTGACGAGGAAAATCTGGTTGTTTTTGATACACGTTCCAATCAATGTTTTACATTGTTCGATCAACAGTCGGGTAGACAGATTGGTCGTTTTGGAAATATAGGGCAGGGTCCTTTGGAAATAATGTTTGGTAGTAGTGGCTATTTAGAAAAAAAGTGTCTAGTGACATATAATGACCAAAGTAGAATAGTGATGAAATATAGCCTTGATTCTTTGCGGAGTGGTGTGGTTGATGGTGCTCCTACACGTCTGACGAAGCATAAAATATCGAATGCTCTAATATCGAGGCTTATTACTATTAATGATTCTATTTTTGTAGTAGGAGGAATGTATGAAGCGCGTTATCAGCATTTAATATTTGATGCAAACAATCGTGTGTTAGATTATGGTATAGATGTTTATAATGCTGCTGATAGTAGTTTCAATGCTATAACTAGATATCTTTCCAATCAAGGATGTATGGCAAAGCATCCGTATAAAAATGAGTTTGCCTATTCTGTTAATTTTTCGTCTAACTTGGATTTCTTTGAAATAGTTGATAATAAAATTAAACTTAAAAAAACGATGCGTTTAGGGAATCCTATATGTGAATCTGTAGTAGAGGATGGTGGGCAATTGTTTAGTACACGTCTAACCAAAGAAAGTATTCATGGTTTTATTGAAGTGTGCCCAACACCTAAGTATCTGTATGCTTTATATTCGGCTGGGAAAATATATGAAGTTCAAAGAAAATCGAAAACTGTATTTGTCTTTGATTGGGATGGTAATCCCATAAAAGAACTTCTACTTGATATGGATGTGTTTCATATTGCAGTTAATGAAAAAGATAAAAAGATGTTTGCTGTTGTAAAAAATGAAGAGGGTGGGTTTAATATTATATGTTATGTATTATAAATCTTTCAATGGTGTATGAACTGAAAAAATAAATTTCCATAGAGATGAAAAAAAGGGTTTGTATTTACAATGTATATTATGGTATTACTGATTCTGTTCTCCTCTTGTCAGAACAAAACAAAGAATCATGTTATACAATTAGTGAGAGAGTGGGAAGGAAAAGAAATACAATTCCCTCCTAATTCTGTGTTTACTATTCAAGGGAAAGACACTATAAAGCATTCAGGAGATAACTGTGATTACAAAATAGTAACTTATATTGATTCTATAGGTTGCACGAGCTGTAAATTGCAGTTGCAAAATTGGAAAGATTTTATACTTAAGATGGATTCTCTAAACCATGATAAAGTATCATTCCTTTTTTACTTTTATCCTAAAGATAAGTCTGAACTACGTTTTATATTTCAACGTGACAGTTTTGAGTATCCGATTTGTTTGGATGAGAATGATAGTTTTAATAAGCTAAATCATTTTCCTTCAGATATGACTTTTCAAACTTTTCTATTGAATCGGAATAATAAAGTACTTGCTATCGGTAATCCTATTCATAATCCTAAAATAAGAGAGTTGTATGTTAAGATAATTCGAGGTGAGAGTATAGCAATAGAGAATGAAAGTAAGGATATTAAAACAGAAGTTGCCACGGACAAAGTTTCCATCTTGTTAGGTGTTTTTGATTGGCAGAAAGAACAAAAGGCAATTTTTACTTTGAAGAATATCGGAGATAACCCATTGGTTATACAAGATGTTGCTACTTCTTGTGGTTGTACTACCGTAGCTTATTCAAAGGAACCGGCATTACCGGGTAAGGAAATAGATTTGGAAGTGGTTTATAAAGCTGAACATCCGGAGCACTTTGACAAGACGATAACGGTATATTGCAATGCAGAAACTTCTCCGTTGGTATTGAAGATTAGCGGGGATGCAAAATAACTGATTGATGGGATGAAGGAGCGGCTGCAATTGAAAAAATGGTTGAATGGAATAACAAACGTATTATTCTGTCTGTGCCTGCTTGTTGTGATACTGATAGTATTGCAGGTGTTTGTGGTGACCTCCTTCAAGATACCGTCGGACTCGATGGAACCGTCGTTGCTGGCGGGTGATTGTATTCTGGTGGATAAATGTTCGGGTGGAGCACGCCTATTCAATGTGCTTGATGCCGTGGAGAAAAAGGAGGTGAGGATGCACCGTATGTCCGGATGGAGAAATTTTCAGCGGAATGATGTACTAGTGTTCAATTTTCCTTATCCGGGCAGGTGGGACAACATTGCGCTGGACGTGATGTTGTATTACGTGAAGCGCTGTATCGCCGTGCCGGGTGATACGTTGGAGATAAGGAATACACATTATCGTGTGTCCGGATTTGATGGTATCGCAGGAAATGTGCAGGCGCAGGAGGAATTAGGTAAATTGATATCTTCGGGCATGACGGAGGAACGGGGCCTTGTTCTTAAGAGCTTTCCCGATGGTGGCTGTAATGGGTGGACTATCAGCGAGTTTGGGCCTCTTTATATACCGGCCAAAGGCAGCGTGGTAGGAATGAATCCGGAAACACGGTTGCTGTATCGGAACGTGATAGAGTGGGAACAGAAAAAGAAACTGACATTGCATGGAGATTCGGTTCTGCTGGGGGACAGTGTGATACACAATTACCGCTTCTGTGAGAACTATTATTTTGTTTCGGGTGACAAGATGGTGAATTCAAAAGATTCCCGCTACTGGGGATTACTGCCGGAACCATTTATAGTGGGAAGGGCATGGCTGGTATGGAAGTCCGTCAGCCCGAATACTGGAAAAATGAGATGGAAACGTATCTTTAAAAGAATAGACTAAGATGAAAGTTCTGTTTAAATTGCTCTGGATATTATTGATTGCCGGGATATTGGAGGCTTGCAATGCTTCCGGCAGATTGGAGTACGCACTGGAGTGTGCTGCAACCAACAAAGGCGAACTGGAAAAGGTACTGGAACATTATAAAGATGAGCCTGAAAAATATAAAGCCGCTTGTTTCTTGATAGAAAATATGCCTTATCACTATGCCCTTGAAGGTGAAGAACTGGATTCTTTGAAAACAGTGCTGGCTTCGGCAGATGCTTATGGGGTGATGCTGAAGGATACTGCCGTACCGGATTGGGATTATTATACCCCTTCCGGATTGCAGAGAAAACCGGATGTACTGAATATAAGGGCTGAATTCTTGATAAATAACATTGATTTGGCTTTTGATGGTTGGAAAAAGCGTCCGTGGAATGCTTCCCTTTCTTTTGCAGATTTCTGTGAATGGCTGCTTCCCTATCGTATCGGAAATGAGACTCCGGACAACTGGCGGCAGATATACCATGACCGTTATTCCTTTTTGCTGGACGAGGTTTATACGGGTATCGATGTAGTGGAGGCGATTAGCGTAGTTTGGGAGTATTTGCAGAAGGAAGACCCTTACCGGTTTACATGGGTCTTTAACTATCCGCATTTGGGAGGAGAGTACCTGCTGCATAATCGTATCGGCAAGTGTCAGGATGCTTGTGATTTTATGATTTATGTGATGCGGGCCATCGGCGTCCCGGTAGCCTATGATTTCTATACTTTCAATGCGGAAACACGGAAAGGGCATGTGTGGAATGTGGTGAGGGATGTAACGGGTGTCTGCCTTCCTTTTACTTTCCCTTCCCGGAAGCCGAAACGGGGAAGTTTCTATATTGACAGTCGGCGCCCGAGCGTGGTTTACCGCCGGTGTTTTGGCAGACAATGGGACATGGATGGCGATTTTATGCGGAACCGGTCCGTACCGGCTGCTTTTAAGGATGTGTTTGCAAGAAAAGTGTCGGATAATTATTTTGATTCGAATCTGGAACTGCCGGTAGAAGGGATGGACGGGAATTATGTTTATGTGGGGTTGTTCAGTGCTTATGGGTGGCGGGGAATAGATTTTACTAAGGTAGAAAGTGGAAAAGCGCTTTTCAGGAATTTGGCTTCGAGGCAGGTTTATATATTGTTGGCATTCGCAAACGGGCAGTATCGCCCTATTGGAAATCCTTTTTATTTTGATGGCAAGGATATACATCCTTATGTTGCAGATACCTCCAAGTGCTATTCTGCTGAATTGTATCGGAAATACCCTCTTTCGGAACGTATCAGGAACTATATGGGAGGGATAAAAGACGGGCATTTTGAGGCGGCTTGTGATAAGGATTTTAAAAATGCGGAGTTGTTGTGTACTGTGAAAGATACGCCCGGTATCAATTATAATCACGTTATTCTTGAGAAACCGGTAAGGGGTCGCTATGCCCGTTTTTGTTCTTCGGCAGAGGGATATGCGGAAGTTGCCGAAATGCATTTTTATAAAGGAGAGGAAGAGATTGTCCCTATAGACAGTTGGGGAGATGCTCCAGCCACAGCAAATACTTTTGCCTATCAGGTCTATGATAATGAACCGTTGTCGTATTTCATTTCATCAAAACCCGGTGCAAGTGTAACGGTGGATTTTGGAAAGGTTGTTACTATAGACAATTTTATGTATATGCCCCGTAACGATGATAACTTTGTCAGGATAGGGGATTGTTATGAACTCTTCTATTGGGGAGAGGGCTGTTGGAACTCATTGGGGAAGAAAATGGCAGAAAAACCTTTTCTGCCATATGACGGGATACCATCGGGAGCTTTGCTCTATTTGCATGACAGTACCCGTGGAGAAGAAGAACTGATATTTCATATGGAAGATGGTAAGCAGGTATTTGTATCGGATTGTAAGGATTGATTGGATTGTCTTTCAGATTGGAATAGAAAAAAATGGAATAGTGATATGAAACATTGGTGTGTATGGGTATGGTTTACAGCAGGTCTGTTTATGGCTTGTTCTTCGGAAAATCAGTGGTTGGACACAGCTTTGAATCTTGCCGGTGATAACCGTGCGGAGTTGCAAAAGGTACTGGACCGTTACAAGGAAGAGGACGGTGACAAATATCGTGCTGCTTGTTTTCTGATAGAGAATATGCCTTTTCATGGTGCTTACGAGGGAAAGGCCTTGGAGAATTACAGGAAGTATTTCAGTGAATACGTTTCATTTCCTTATTCCAGGCATGTGCAAGAGTTGATTGATTCCTTGAAAAGAGCAGATGGAGAATTTTCTATAAATCAATTGACTTATAAGAGGGACATTATGACGGTGGATTCCGCTTTTTTGGTCAATCATATAGAATGGGCATTCAAAGTCTGGCGGGAGCAACCTTGGGGAAAGCATGTTGATTTTGATACTTTCTGCGAATATATATTGCCTTATAGAATAGGGGATGAGCCGCTTTCTCTCTGGCGCAAAGAAATTTATGAGTGCTATAGCCCGATTTTGGATGAATTCAGGAAGACAGATGAGGCTGATAATCCTAAGGTTGCCGCCCAGTTGTTGATGGATACGTTGCGGAAAGCGAACTACCGGAATACGGCTCTTTTTCCGGTGGGGCCTCATTTGGGACCGGATGTACTGAAATGGCATACGGGCAGTTGCCGAGAGTTTACGGATGCCATGATATATGTGTTGCGGGCATTGGGCATTCCGTGCGGAGTAGATAGGGTGATGGTATTAGGAGACAACAATGCCTCTCATTTCTGGAATTTTGTTTTGGATAAGGAAGGAAAGACATACATTGCAAATCTTCCTTATGAAGAAGTATGGAGCAAAGCGGAAGAATATAGCATTTCGAGGGGAAAAATGTACCGGGCAACCTATAGTATTGATAAGGAGGCGGTACGGAAACTGGGGAAATATTCCGATGTTTACCCGGCATTCCGACGTCCGTTCTTCCGCGATGTCACTGCACTTTATACCGGTAGCAGGAATTGGACTGTAGCTCTTCCGGATTCTTTGCTTTCCGGACAGTTTCGTGAGGGGGATATGGTGTATTTGTGCCTTGCCAACAGACTACAATGGCAACCTATAGGATATACTTTCTTTAAGAAGGGGGAGGCTCGTTTTGAGGATGTGGGAGGCGGGGCGGTCTTTACGCTGGCTGCCTGGAACGGAAAGGAATACGCTGCAGTATCTTCTCCTTTTCTTCTGGAGCGTGAAACCGGAAAGATACGGTTCATTGTTCCGGAAGCTGAAAAGCAGGAATTGGTCTTGTATAGGAAGTGCCATCTTACTTTGAGTGTTCTTTTCAATGACCGGATGATTGGGGGAGTAGTGGAAGGAAGCGACCGGGCAGACTTTGGGTGGAAGGATACTCTACTTTTGATAAAGGAGGCTCCGTATCGGCTATATACTGTGGCCCGGTTGAAGTCTGATAAACCGTATCGGTATATGCGCTATAAGGGTGCTGACGGATGTTTCTGTAATATCTCGGAACTGGCTTTTTATGAGAATACGGAAGATACCATACCTCTATATGGGGAAATCATAGGTACTCCGGGAAGTTTTGAAGACAATACACATGAATATTTGAACGCATTTGACGGTAATCCGGATACTTCATTTGATTATATACATCCGGATGGAGGATGGACCGGGATGGACTTTGGAAGTCCCCATCGTGTGGAGAAGGTGGTGTATACTCCTCGTAATGAGGTGAATTTTATTTATAAAGGTAATTTGTATGAATTGTTTTATTGGGGTGGAGGAAAATGGAATTCTGTCGGGCGGCAAATGGCTGTGTCAGATTCTATTGTCTATTCAGGGTTTCAAGGTGCTTTATTTTATCTGAAGAATCACACAGCCGGTAAAGATGAACGGATTTTTGAATATAAAGACGGGAAACAAATCTTTTGGTGAATTATAGAATACTATTGAATATTTGATAGATAGAATGAATAATGTACGTAATCTATTGACTGGAAGTTTGGTCTACATTGCTTGTATAGTTTTATTGTCTTTGGCATGTAACGTTTCTTCCGGACTTCCTGTAGCTGATGTTATAGGGCAATGGCTCTATTTCGATAAAAGTGCATTGGTAGTTGCAGGATGTCTGTTGATGGCTGGATTGATGATGGAAAAAAGGTATTTTCTTTTTATACCGGTTTCGTGGGTATTGGTAATGCTGGGGGGCATTGAGGCTGTTTGGGGATTGAGTCAGCTTTATGGTTATGCTGTGTCCAACCATTCCTTGTATGTATTGACAGGTTCTTTCTTCAATCCGGGGCCTTATTCCGGCTATTTGGCCATGATACTTCCGGTCTGTCTGTATCAATGGCTGACCAAGAGGGGGGAGATTCTCTGCTCTGACCGGAATGATGGAAGAAGATGGGAAAAGGTGATGGATAAGGCTGGAACTATGGTCACTGGTGGTGTGATGCTGCTTATCCTTTGTGTGCTTCCGGCAGGAATGAGCCGTTCGGCATGGTTGGCGGCAGGAGTTTCCTGTCTGTGTGTATATGCTTGGCATATGGATTGGACGGATAAGTTCAGATTATTATGGCAGCAGCAAAGGCAGCGTGTGGTGATGGTAGTGGTCGGTGGATTCTGTGTCTTGCTATTGGCGGGCTATTTACTGTTTGTCTTGAAACCCGATTCTGCACGTGGCCGTCTTTTCATGTGGAAGATAACTTGTCGTGCCATTGCAGAAAAGCCGTTGACCGGATATGGGATTCATAATTTCGCAGCAGCCTATGGAAATGCGCAGGAAACTTATTTTGCAGCAGGTGATTATGAACCGTGGGAGGAACGTGTGGCGGGAAGTCCGGAATATGCATTCAATGAATATCTGCAGGCTGCGGTCGAACTGGGCATTCCTTTGGCGGTATGTCTATTGGTTGTGGTCGTGCTGTGTTTGTATAGGGGAGTCCGTAAAGGACGTTATGGTATCTGTGGGGCTATTCTTTCTTTGATGATATTCTCTTTTTCCTCCTATCCGCTACAACTTCCGGTATTTATCGTTACATTTGGAGGATTGCTTGTGGCGTGCTTGTCCGGTGCCGACCGTTGGCAATGGTTGGGGCTGGCTGTATCAGTAGGCATCATTGGCGGTTTTCGCCTGAAGAATGACTTGCAAGTGGAGCAGGCCTGTCGGGAGTGGATGAATGCGCGGGTGCTGTATAATGCAGGTGCGTATCAATCGGCAGAGAAAGAGTACGGGCGCCTTTATCCTCTGTTGAGGGACCGGGCATCTTTCTTGTTCGAATATGGGCATGGATTGCACAAGCAGCAGCAGTTCAGTAAATCCAACCGTATTTTGAAAGAAGCTTTACAGCGTAGTTGTGACCCCATGATACTGAATGTGATAGGCAAGAACTATCAGCAGATGGGTGATTGCTTGTCAGCGGAAGACTGGTTTATCCGTTCCACCCATCGTTTGCCGGGACGTATTTATCCCTATTATCTGCTTGCGAAGCTTTATGCGGAACCAAGCTTCAGGCAACCGGACAAGTTTGAAAAAATGAAGTGGATGGTATTGACGAAAGAGCCGAAAGTGCATTCTACGGCAATACGACAGATGAGGGAGGAAATAAAAAAGATTCAGCTTATTTTTGTCCATATTAAAAAAGATGAATAAAAACGGAAAGTGTTAATAATGAGTGAACTAATTGCTAAAGTGCTATGAAAAAAGTGTCCACATGCAAATATCGGTTCGTTTTTTTGAAACGATTAATTTTATCAATTTATAATTGAGTATGAATATGAAGACACAGAACTATCGATACCTGCTATGCATGGCCGTTGCCCTGCTTGCCGCCTGCTCCGATGCCGGAAAGGGAAAAGAGTCCGAGGAAGGGGTGGCAACCGTCCTGCCAAGTGAAAGCAATGAAGTGACCGTGAAAGTCCTGAAGCGGGCGACCTTTGAGCATGAACTGGTGAGCAACGGAAAAGTAACCGCCGGTGCCATGGCGGATTTGCGTTTTGAGACCACCGGTGTAGTGGCACACATCTACGTGAAGAACGGTGACCCGGTGCGCAAAGGGCAGAAACTTGCCGAACTGGATAAGTTCCGCCTGAAGAACAAGACCGCGCAGGCCAAGGATGCCTTGGAAAAAGCGGAACTTGAGCTGCAGGATGTATTGATAGGGCAAGGCTATCCGGTGGGGGATGCCTCCAAAGTACCTGCTGACATCATGAAGCTGGCCCGCGTGAGGAGCGGTTACGACCAGAGCCTCGCCCAGTATGAGCTTGCCGCGTATGAAGAGGAACACGCCACGCTGGTTGCGCCTTTTGACGGGGTAGTGGCGAACCTGTTCTCCAAACCGTTCAACGAGGCAAGTACCTCGGAAGCCTTCTGCTCCATTATCGGCACTCAAGGTATGGAGGTGGACTTCACGGTGCTGGAAAGCGAACTGCCGTTGATAAAGAGTGGCGACAAGGTGATTGTTACCCCTTATTCGGATGCCGGTTCCAGACAGGAGGGGCGCATCACCCAAATCAATCCTCTGGTGGATGACAAGGGGATGGTTAAGGTGAAGGCTACCGTCAATGGCAAGGGACGGCTGTTCAGTGGGATGAACGTGAGGGTGAACGTGCACCGCTCTCTGGGCGGACAGCTTGTAATCCCGAAGAGTGCCGTGGTGTTGCGTTCGGGCAAGCAGGTGGTGTTTACCCTGAAAGACGGAAAGGCGCAGTGGAACTATGTGCAGACCGGTCTGGAGAATGCGGAAAGCTATAGTATGGCCGACGATGCCCTGAAAGAGGGCGATACGGTCATTGTGACGGGAAATGTGAATCTGGCACATGAAGCACCGGTGAAGGTGGTTGATAGATAATGAGTGATAAGTGGTAATTCAAAATTCATAGTTCAATTGATAAAGTTTTTGATACAGCGGCCTATTGCCGTACTGATGGCATTTACAGCATGCTTCATTGTCGGGCTGGTGACTTACTTCACCTTGCCGGTATCCTTGCTGCCCGATATTGCCATCCCGGAAATTACAGTGCAGGTGTCGGCGCAGAATACCTCGGCGCGTGAATTAGAGAATACGGTGGTGAAACCTCTGCGGCAGCAGCTCATCCAGGTGGAGAAACTGAAGGACATGGACAGCGAGACGCGCGATGGTGCAGGCATCATCCGCCTGGGCTTCGACTTCGGTACGAATACCGACCTTGCCTTCATAGAAGTGAACGAGAAGATTGACGCCGCCATGAACTATCTGCCCAAGGATGCCGAACGCCCGAAGGTGATAAAGGCAAGTGCGACGGACATTCCTGTCTTCTACCTCAATCTGACCCTAAAAAGCGACAGTGCATACGGCAAGGTGGACGAACGCGCGTTTCTTGATTTGTGCGAGTTTGCCGAAAATGTCATAAAGCGTCGCATCGAGCAGTTGGCGGAAGTGGCAATGGTGGATGTCACGGGTTTGGTCGAACGCCAGTTACAGATTGTGCCCGACCCGGATAAGCTTGCTGTGTTGGGGTTCTCCATTGAAGACATAGAAAACGTGCTGGCGCAAAACAACGTGGAGCCGGGCAGCATGACCGTGCGCGACGGCTACTACGAATACAACATTAAGTTCTCCACCCTGCTGCGGACAGAGGAGGACGTGAAGGGCATCCTGCTGCGAAAGGAAGGACGTATCATCCGCTTGGGAGACTTCTGCCGGGTAGAGATTGTTCCTGCCAAGGAGAAAGGTGTCTCCATGAGCAATGGCAAGCGTGCCGTTACCCTTGCCGTCATCAAGCAGGCGGACGAGAATATGGAAGACATGAAGCTTGCCATCAACAGCACGATGGACTACTTCAAGAAAGTATATCCCGACATTGATTTTAGCATCAGCCGTAACCAGACGGAGTTGCTGGACTATACCATCTCCAATCTTCAGCAAAATTTGTCGTTGGGTTTCCTGTTCATCTGCATTGTGGCGGTACTCTTCTTGGGGGATGTCAAGTCGCCGTTCATCATCGGGTTGAGTATGGTGGTATCTATTGTCATCTGCTTCCTGTTCTTCTACTTGTTCAAGATGTCACTCAATATCATTTCTTTGTCGGGATTAATCCTGGCGTTGGGTATGATGATTGACAGCAGCATCATTGTGACGGAGAACATTTCGCAGTATCGCGAACGGGGCTATTCGTTGCGGCGGGCTTGCGTGACGGGAACGAGTGAGGTGATTACGCCCATGCTGAGTTCGTCGCTGACCACTATTGCCGTATTTGTGCCGCTGATATTCATGAGCGGCATTGCAGGGGCGTTGTTCTACGACCAGGCATTCTCTGTTACGGTGGGGCTGCTGGTTTCCTACTTCACGGGTATCATGCTGCTGCCGGTCCTCTATATGCTGGTCTACCGGACGGGGTTGCGCGGCAGGTCGTGGTTCTCCCGCATCCGCATCAACAATCCGTTGAAGGAACATACGCTGGACCGTTTTTATGATGCGGGCATCGACTGGGTATTTTCCCATAAGACGGTAAGTATCATATTCTGTGTGGTTTCTATTCCTCTTTGTGTCTTTCTGTTCTATTCCATAGCCAAGGAGCGTATGCCGCAGATAGACCAGAATGAACTGATAGTCCATGTGGAATGGAACGAAAATATACATGTGGACGAGAACCGGCATCGTGTGAATGTGCTGTTCGGACAGTTGTTGGACAAGACTGTGGAACAGACGGCTGCCATAGGCCAGCAGGACTATCTGCTGAACCGTGAGCAGGCTCTCTCTTCTTCGGAGGCAGAATTGTATTTCAAGACTTCCTCGCCTGACGGGATTGCTCCCTTGCAGAAGCAGGCGGGCGAGTGGCTGACACGGGAATATCCGTTGGCGACAGTCTCCTTTTCTCCACCCGAAACCGTGTTCGAGAAGCTTTTCGTGACCGGGGAGGCCGATGTGGTGGCGGAACTTTATGCCCGTAACAAGGAGAAGGCGCCGGCGGCGGAAGAATTGCGCGGACTGGAACAACAGTTTGCGGAGCTTACGGGGACAGCGCCCGTAGGTATCGCTTTCGAGAACCAGCTTGACATAAGCATCCTGCAGGAAAAGCTGTTGCTCTATGACGTTTCGTATGACGAGCTTTACCGTACGCTGCGGACGGCATTCAAGGAGAACAGCGTAGCTATGCTCCATTCCTACCAGCAATACCTGCCTATCAGCATTGTGGGCGAGGAGCGGACAGTGAATGAGGTGCTGCAGCAGACATTGATACAGACCCGTCCGGACAGTAAGGGCGAAGTGGAGCATATTCCGCTTCGGGAGCTGGTAAAGGTGCGTCCGGCCGAGGATTTGAAAACGATTACGGCAGGACGCAACGGTGAATATATACCGTTCCGTTTCTATGAAGTGGACGATGCTCCGGAGTTGATGGAAAAGGTGAAGCGGGAGGCAGATGCCACGGGTGACTGGGATACGGCCTTCTCCGGCAGTTTCTTCTCCAACCGCCAGATGCTGGACGAGTTGGTGGTGATTCTTTTCATCTCTATCCTGCTGATGTATTTCATTCTTGCCGCCCAGTTCGAAAGCTTCGTGCAGCCGCTCATCGTGCTGCTGGAAATTCCGATAGATGTGGCGTTCGCCTTGTTGCTGTTGTGGATATGCGGGCATACCTTGAACCTGATGTCTGCCATCGGACTGATAGTGACGTGCGGTATCATCATCAACGACTCCATCCTAAAGCTGGATGCCATTAATGAATTACGGAGGGCTGGTATGCCGTTGCTCGAGGCCATCCACGAGGCGGGGCGCAGAAGGCTCCGGCCCATCATCATGACATCGCTCACCACCATTTTCGCTATGGTTCCGCTGCTGTTCTCGTTCGACATGGGCTCGGAGCTGCAGAAGCCGCTTTCCATAGCGATGATTGGGGCGATGTTCGTGGGGACACTGGTCAGTCTGTTCATCATCCCGTTGATATATTGGTTTATTTATAGAAAAGAAAGAGCATGAAGAAATTAAGTCTTATACTTTTGTTCAGTCTGGGAGCCCTTTCCGCTTTTGCCCAACAGCGGATAACGCTCGATTTGCAGCAGACCATTGCTCTGGCGAATGACAGTTCGCTGGAAGCCTTCCGCACCAAGAACATGTATCTGGCCGGTTATTGGGAATACCGCACCTATAAGGCAAACCGCCTTCCCAGCCTGACGCTGAACATGACTCCGGCACAGTACAACCGCGATATCACCAAGCGTTACGACTCCGAACAGGACCTTGACATCTATCGCAGCCAGCAGTCCTTCTATGCATACGGCAATCTTGCCGTCAGACAGAATTTCGACTTGACGGGCGGTACGTTCTATCTGGATACGGAGCTGGGCTATATGCGGAGCTTCGGTGGAAACAAGTATACCCAGTTCACCAGTGTTCCGGTTCGTTTGGGCTACTCGCAGAGTCTGGTCGGTTACAATCCTTTCCGTTGGGAACGCAGGATTGAGCCGCTGAAGTACGAAAAGGTGAAGAAGGAGTATATTTACAATGCAGAGCGAGTATCCGAGCAGGCCACTACCTATTTCTTTGCGCTTGCCATGGCACAGGCGGAATATGACTTGGCCAAGGACAATGCCGTCTCCACCGATACCCTCTACCGCATCGGCATGCAGCGCTTGAAAATAGCCGCCATCAGCCGTGCCGACCTGCTGACGCTGAAACTCGACGTGGTGAACGCCCGCAATACTTTGCAGAATGCCGCCAGTGCCTTGAAGCGCGCCATGTTTTCGTTGGCATCTTTCCTGAATATGGAGAAGAACACGGATATCAGGGTGTCGCTTCCGGGACGTCCGAGGGCGCTGACCATACCGGTTGATGAGGCTTTGCTGGCCGCTCAAGCCAACAATCCGGAATTTCTGGGGCTTCGTCAGGAAGTGCTGGAAGCCGAGCAGACAGTAGACAAGACGAAGAAGGAATCGCGCTTCAATGCCAGCATCAACGCCAGCGTCGGCTTCAACCAGGTGGCGGAGAAATTCGGTGAAGCATACAGGCATCCCATGCAGCAGGAGATGGTGTCGGTCAGTGTCTCCATTCCACTGGTGGACTGGGGCGTGAGGAAAGGCAAATACAACATGGCGAGGAACAATCTGAACGTGGTGAAGACTTCTGCCAGGCAAAGTGAAATCAGCATTGAGGAGGAGGTTATCATGACCGTCAGCGACTTCAACGTCCAGCAAGCCCTCGTCGCCAGTGCCGAAGAGGCCCTCGACCTTGCCATCCTGGCGTATAACGAAACCCGCCAGCGCTTCATTATCGGCAAGGCAGACATCAACAGCCTGACCCTCTCGCTGAACCGCCAGCAGGAAGCGCAACGCAATTACATCTCCGCCTTGCAGGACTACTGGCTGAATTATTACAAGATACGGAAACTGACGTTGCACGACTTTGCCAGCGGATTTTCGCTGTCGGAAAAATTTGATTATAATAACTGATGAAACGAGTTTCTTCCTTCACCGTCATAGTGGCGTTTGTCTGCCTTGCTTTGGTAGGGGTGGCGTTGATACCGCTGCTCCCCGTCAAGCTGAATCCGTCACGCAGCCTGCCCGGCTTCACGGTGGGTTTCAGCATGCCTGGCACTTCGTCGCGGGTGGTGGAGATGGAAGTGACCAGCAAGCTGGAATCCATGCTGGCGCGTATCCGCGGAGTGAAGCGGCTGAACTCCACCTCGGGCAACGGCTACGGCAACATTACTGTGGAGCTGGACAAGCATGCCGATGTCGAGGTAGTCCGCTTCGAAGCTTCCACCATCATCCGGCAGACGTGGCCCCAATTGCCCGAAGGTGTCAGCTATCCCACCATTCACATGAAAGTGCCCGACGAGAACGCCTCACGCCCTTTCATGTCCTTCACACTGAATGCCCCTTCCACTCCGATATTGATTCAGCAGTATGCCGAGGAGCATATCAAGCCGCGGCTGGCAAATATTCCGGGTATCTATAAGGTGGAACTCAGCGGTGCCACGCCCATGGAGTGGAGACTGGAATATGACAGTGAACAGTTGCGCTTGCTGGGTGTGACCCTATCGGACATCAGCGAGGCAGTACAGCGGCATTACCGGAAGGAATTTCTGGGTACGCACAATGTGGATACAGGTAACGGTAGCCGGGAATGGATACGCCTGGCACTGGTGCCGGAGAGCAACTCCCTTGGTTTTAATCCTGCTGCCATCACCGTGACGGCTACCGACGGGAAACTGCTCCGCTTGGACGAACTGGTGTCGGCTGTCCGTATGGAGGAGGAGCCGCAAAGCTATTACCGCATCAATGGGCTGAATTCCGTCTATCTATCCATTACTGCGGAAGAAACTGCCAACCAGTTGCAACTGAACCGTGCCGTGATGGACGAGATGGAAGCTGTTCGGCAGGTACTTCCTGTCGGATATGAAGTGCATACCAGCTATGATGCGACCGAGTACATACGGGAAGAACTGGACAAGATTTACTTCCGTACCGGTTTGACGGTACTCATCCTGCTTGTATTCGTATGGCTCATTACTCGTAAGTTGAAATATCTTTTTCTGATAGTTACCAGCCTGGCTGTAAATATAGCGGTGGCACTTATCTTCTACTACCTCTTCGGACTTGAGATGCAGCTTTATTCGCTGGCGGGTATCACTGTCTCGCTGAATCTGGTGATAGACAGTACCATTGTCATGACCGACCACATTCTGCACCGGCGTAATCTCAAGGCCTTCCTGTCGGTGTTGGCGGCAACCCTCACTACGATGGGTGCGCTTGTTATCATTTTCTTCCTTGACGAGAGGATACGGCTCAACCTGCAGGACTTTGCAGCGGTAGTGATCATCAATCTGGCTGTTTCCTTGATGGTGGCATTGTTCTTTGTTCCGTCGATGATTGAGAAGATAGGACTGGTGAGGCGGATTACGGGGAAGAAGAGGCGTCTTGTCTTGCCGGGGCTGACGCAAACATTCAAAACAAGGTTGGGACGGATTTTCAGACGTTTCCCCGTTTATTTCTCCTGCTGCTACTCTGCTCTCATCCGTTTTCTGTGCCGTTGGCGCTGGGCTGTATGCCTGCTGTTGCTGTTGGGTTTCGGTCTGCCTGTTTTTCTGTTGCCCGACAAACTGGAAGGAGGGGGAAAATGGGAAGCTGCTTACAATAAGGTATTCGGTTCGGATACCTATAAGGAGTCGGTGAAACCCGTTGTGGACAAGGCGCTGGGCGGCAGCTTGCGGCTTTTCATACAGAAGGTGTACGAAGGCAGTTACTTCACCCGTAATGAGGAGGTGGTGCTCTATGCCAACGCCAACCTTCCCAATGGCAGCACCCTCGAGCAGATGAACACTTTGATGAAACGTATGGAGACCTACCTCAGCCGGTTCAAGGAAATCAGGCAGTTTCATACTTCCATCTACAGCCCCCGGCGTGCCAGTATGCAGATTTATTTCAAGAAGGAAGCCCGGAACAGCGGTTTTCCCTATACACTGAAAGCCAATATGATAAGCAAGGCACTGGAACTGGGAGGCGGCAGCTGGGGCATCTACGGATTGCAGGACCAGGGGTTCAGTAATGACGTCCGCGAGAGTGCCGGCTCCTACCGCATCAGGATGTACGGCTACAACTACGACGAACTCTATGAGTGGGCGGAGAAGCTGAAGGCCAAGCTGCTGACGCACCGGCGTATCAAGGAAGTGCTCATCAATTCGGAGTTCTCCTGGTGGAAGGATGACTATCAGGAATTCTACTTCAACCTGAACAAGGAGCGCATGGCGCAAGAGGGCATCGACGCGCAAGTGCTTTTCTCTGCGGTGCGCCCCATCTTCGGCAAGAATCTGGAGATTGGCTCGGTAGCGGCCGAGCAGGGAACGGAGAAAATCAAGCTCTCTTCCCGCCAGTCTGCCGAATATGACATCTGGGCGATGCAGTTCTTTCCCTATGGAGTAGGAAACGGCAAGCATTACAAGCTTTCCGAACTGACTACTGTGGAAAAGGGACAGATGCCGCAGGAGATTGCCAAAGAAAACCAGCAGTACCGCCTCTGCCTGCAATACGAATATATCGGCTCCAATGAGATGGGCAACAAGATACAGAAACGTGACCTGGAGGAGTTCAACAAACTGTTGCCGATGGGTTATACAGCCGAGTCGGACAGCAACAGTTGGTCATGGGGCGAGAAGGACAACCGCCAATACCTGCTTCTGCTGGTGGTGATAGCCATCATCTTCTTTACGACCAGCGTTCTGTTCAACTCCCTGAAGCAGCCGCTTGCCATCATCTTTGTGATTCCGGTTTCTTATATCGGGGTATTTCTTACTTTCTATTGGTTCCGGCTGAACTTCGACCAGGGCGGTTTTGCCTCGTTCGTCCTGCTGTGCGGCATCACGGTGAATGCCAGCATCTATATCCTGAACGAGTACAACAGCATCCGACGTCGTTTCCCCCGTCTTTCCGCTCTTCGTGCCTACGTCAAGGCGTGGAATGCGAAGGTCGTTCCTATTTTCCTCACGGTAGTTTCTACCATTCTGGGATTTATCCCTTTCATGATAGGTGAGGACAAGGAGGCTTTCTGGTTTCCATTGGCGGCGGGTACCATTGGCGGACTGGTGATGTCCGTCATCGGTATCTTCTTTTTCCTGCCGGTTTTTGTGCTGAAACAGCGTGATTTTCTTAGGAAATGATTACTTTTGCTCGATTTTGTTACCTGAATGGATACTTGAATTTTAAATATGGAAAGTGCGGAGTACTCTTTGGATGAGTTATTATGTCAGTCTCTTCTGTTGTTTCGTCAGTATCGGTTTTATGATGCTCCGGAATGTGGAGAAAAGGCATTCCGGATATTGGAGGAAGCCCATGTATGGATGGGGCGTACGCAAGAGTGTGTGGATATGGCGAAATGGGGGTGCGTGATAGAGTGTCTTGCGCAGAAATACTACATAGAAGATGATACGGATGCGATTCTGGAAGAAATTGATGCTGCTTTGGTTGCGCATTGGAAGAGGATAGAGAAAATCCATGCAGAAGTCACCACCGTTTATTTATGGCTGGGGTACTATTTCCTGCTACGTTTCAGAAACCGGGAATCCCGTTCCCATTCCCGTTGTAAACAGATAATGTCCAGCTTGTTGTGTGCTTTGGTCGAAATCTTCCGTAAGGTGGAGAAGGGGGGAGCCCCGACAGAAGTCTTGTCACATCTTTCGGTAGATGTTTGGGGAGAGACCGTCTGCTGGATGGAGCAGGTACATGATTCCCGTCTTTGCGAGAAGCAGTCGTCAGCTTTGCTGGCACAACTCTATAACCTGAAAAGTGTGGAGTTGGAAAAAGGTCCGGGAAAGCAGGATGCTTTGCTCCAGCAGATTCTGGAGTTTTATTGCTTTTAAGGGAAAATTATCTCTGCTTAGTTTTATCATTTCTGCTTCCACACTTCCACCTACTTCCTGCATCCCTTTATTCATCGGCATTACAAGTGCTGTGGAAGCAACTCAAAAAGGTGGAAGCAACTTTTGCTTCCACAGCGGAAATACGCCGGAAGGTAAGTTAATATCTTGTTTGTTAGTGTATTAATAGAATGTGCAGCATTTTGCAAATATCTTGTTTACACGATAAGCGTTTCGTGTAAACACGGTATTAACTTCGTAAAAGACCGTTTACCGATAGACTGCAGCTGGGCTCATAATAGGAATAAGATAGGTGCACAGTATGGGGAAACTATGAGTATAATAGGTGTTCAACGGTTATGAAGCACCTTGTTGACGGTCGTTAGTCGAGTGGTTGACGGCCGTTGGCAGAGCGCATCACGGCCGATAGGCGCTGATAACTCCGTACAGAAAATGGAAAGGAAGCCTATGTAAGGGGAAACAAGCTCTGAGCTATTTGTTTTGTTTGCCACATTTATCTTGTTTTTGTACATTATTGAGGCGGTTTTTTGTATCTTTGAAGGGAGGGGCTGTAAAAAGCTTGTTCTCATCCAAAGTTTAATTATATATACATGAATTATGAAGCGATGTATAGTACTGTTCATAACATTCTGCTGTGCAGTTGTTTCTAATGCGCAGACAAATGGCATTGTGACTGATGGGGAAAAAGGATTGCCGTTGGCTGGTGTGAATATTTATCTCCAAAAGGATTCTGTGGGCATAGGAGTTATACGTAATGATAATCTGGTAAAGAACATGTTCATATGAAAAAACTGCTATATCTTGGACTTTTGTCCGTTTGCGTACTGTTAGGTTCTTGCGTAGAGAAGAACGTATTCAATGCTTTTGATAAGGTAGAGAGGTATATGGATGTATATTCTGACAGTGCATTGCTGCTGTTGGAGCAAATTCCTCATCCGGAGAAGCTTCGTGGAAAGCAGCGGGCAGACTATGTGCTGCTGTTGACACAAGCCCGTGATAAGAACTATCTGGATAGCATGCAGTCGGATTCGTTGATAAAGTTGGCGGTAGATTATTATAAGAATGGGGGTGATAACGTGAAAGCGGGGAAGGCATTGTTTTATTATGGCAAAGTGATGGATTTGCAGGGGAATGATACGCTGGCTATGCAAGCCTATTTGAATGCTTTGGCTAAATTGGAGAAAACGGAAGAGTATAAGCTACAAGGCTTGGCATATGAGTATATCGGTATTTTGAATGCAGATAGAAAGCTACACAAAGATGCTCTTGATAATTATCAAAGTTCGGTATATTGTTTTCAAAAGGCAGCCGATACTTTAGGGGTTATATATGCTTATCGGGATATTGCTCGTATTTATTATGTAGAACAACAATATGACAGTGTTTATAACTACATCAATAGGGCTTTGTCCTTGTGTGAAGAAAAGAAAGGATGTATCGATTTTGAACGAGTAACTCCTTCTTTGTTACAAGTAAAAGGAATTGCAAAAAGAAATGAGGGAGATTTGGAAAATGCAATAATCTTGTTGAAAACTGCGGTAGAGACTGAACAAGATAGGCATTCTATGCATCACTGTTCAATGTCATTGGGGAACATTTATTTAAATCAAAATAAGTTGGATGAGGCAAAAAGATATTTTACTTTAGCTTTGAAATCAGAAAGGCCTCGTACTCTGGCAGGGGCATACCACTATTTGTATCTGTTGGAAAAGAGGCAGAAAAAGTATGCAATGGCTCTCTATTTCAAAGAGAAGTCTGATTCGTTGTTGTCCGTTGACCTGGATGCTAAACAAGCATCTCAAATTTTGACTTTGCAACGTAAATATGAAAAAGGAAAGCTTCTTTTAGAAAAGCAACAAGTTGAACACGAAAAGAAAATACAGTTTTATTTTGGGATGGTAATCGTTTTATTTATTATCCTATTATGTCTTGTTTTGTATTTTCTTTTAAGAAAAAGATACAAAGAGATGTTCCGGAAAAATATGCAAGTAATAAAGGAGAATGAGTGCATGATTAAACGATATGTTTATGAACTTGATGTGTTGAAACAAAAAGCAGGTGAAACAGCGGAAACAAATAGAGAGAAGGTTGGTAAATTGAATCAAAAGATTTTGCTGTTGGAGAGTGAGAATAAAAAAATACGTGAAAATGTATGTGTAAATGGTGTTTATCTCTTGGATCAATTGAAGAAGGAAAAGCTGATTGTGAAGAATATGACCAAACAAGAGAAAGAACAGCTCCTTGAATACATGGATTTGATATATGGTAATTTGATTTCTCGGTTAAAGAAAGATTTTAAATTAACGAGTGGTAACCTGATATTGATAGCTTTGCTTAAAGTTGGTTTCACTACCACTGAGTTGATGTTTACTTTTGACTGCGAGATGAATTCTATTTTTACGAAAAAACGGAGATTGAGGGAGAGCTTAAATTTGGATACTACTGATAAATTGGAAGAATTTATAACTCTTTATTAGAAGAACTTCTTGCTTTTCGTCCATTAACTTAGTAGCTTTTTTTTTAGTATTTTCTTGATATATAGTTTGTTATTCTCTTTTGTGTTGTCCACTTGTACTTTCCCTAAGAAGTGATTAAATGGCTATCTTTGTTACATTCAAAACTAAAGATACTATGAAATCATTTTTTATTTTGTTAAGTTTATACTGCTTCTTTGTGGTAAATGTAGTGAATGGAAAGTCAGTAACTTTTCCTTCAAGAGTAGAAATCATCATGGATGAGGATTTTGATTTACCGGATGGTCCGGGGAATGGTCACCGTTCTATTCCTCCAGTGACTCCTTTTTTAGCATTTTTGAATGATGACCACTCCATTGACTTGGAGTTCTATCAATCTATAGGTGAGATTGAAATTGTAATTTCTCAGAATGGGGATGTTGTTTACTCTTCTACTGAGAATATTGACTCTCCAATATTGAGAAAAGTACAATTACAGAAAGGCTTAGTTGGTGATTTTTTACTTGAGATAAAAGGTTTGGATGGAGCTTATGCATTCGGTAGATTTACTATTCATTAATAATGGCTATATAGCACTATGAAACAAATCTCATTTTGCATCACTTGTATGAATCGGCTTAAACATTTACAAGAAACTTTGGAGAAGAATATTCTTGATAATTTCTTAGTAGATGAGGTCGAGTTTGTTGTGCTGGATTATAATTCGCAAGATGGATTAGAAGAATGGATTGCTCAATCTATGATGAAATATATTGAGATGGGTATTCTTGTCTATTATAGGACTACTGAACCAGCTTATTATCGACGCAGCCATAGCAGGAATATGGTTTTCAGATTGGCAGAAGGAGAAGTAGTATGCAATTTGGATGCAGATAATTACTTAGGTAGAGGGTTTGCAGAGTTTATGTTAAAAGAATTTAACAATAAAGAGCGTCTATTTTATACGAGTAATCTTTGTTATCGTGATGTTTTCGGAAGGGTCTGCTTGGAAAGAAAGGAGTTCGTTGAGGCGAGAGGATACAATGAAGTGTTTGTAGGATATGGTTTGGAAGATGTTGAATTTTTCAATCGTTTGTTGTGTAGAGGGCTTGTGCAGGAAATTTTTAATCAGAAGGAATTTTATAATGTTTTGATGCATGCAGATGAAGAGCGGATAGCACAAGAGTTTTTGTTGAAGAAGTTGCAGAGTGTCTATCTGGATTATATAAATCCCTACTCTACGAGAGTATTGATGTTGTATAAAGGACAACGTTTTGGCATAGGAGTGATACAGAACAATATTGCAATGAATTATAATCATCCGGATGAATCAGACATGCTAAAACAATGTATAGGGGATAAATATCGACTTGTGATAAAAGGAGAATGGAAAGAAGGAATATGGGATGAGATGGAGAACGGAATTCGACTGAATTTTAAAGATGAGGAAATGATACTTAGAAACAAATCTAATTGTTTGTATGATTTTAATCATCAATATTATAAAGTTAAAGATGCGAATCTGATAGTGGTAATTGTCATGGGTGTAACAGAGGCTATAAACTATCTGAAGATGAAAAAAATGGATAATGATTGTAAAACGGTAAATCCGAATGGGTTCGGACAAGGGATTGTATATCGGAATTTTGATTATACTAATAAAATACTCTTGGCATAATATGAAACAGAATTATACGTTGATGGGAGGAAAAGCGTGGTGTTGTTTTTCTGTTTTTTATTCTCGAAAAGCGTGGGGAAGCCTCTTGACTGAGGTTGTCTCATTCTATCGTGAGTTCCAAAGTTTGTTTCATTATTTTGTGGCTTATTTCTCTGAACAACAAGGAGAACATATCAAAGTCACTTTTTCGTTTGATATTGAGAATATGGTTGAAATACAGGAAAGGGTCGATACTCATTTTTTACTTTTCTTGAATCAAAATCCGTCAGTCCATCCTAAACAGTTCCCTTTCGGAGAAGATTTGTGGTGCTTTTATCCTAACAATTCTTTGGTCTGGAATCAGTATAAGATACAATATCCGGATTTAGATTTATTGCTGGATAAACAATTTACACTTTGCCTTTCCGGATTTTTGAGTGATACTTATGTGGGAGGCAAAAAGCAAATGGAGGGAGAGAACTTTAATTTGCTGGAGCAAATACAACAAAAAGTGTTTACAGAACAAAATGGGATTAGGCTTGCCAAATGGGGATGTTTGATAGAATGTTTAGCTCAAAAGTCTTTGATAGAGATGGATGTGGATGAACAACTTACAGATGTGGATGAATTCTTGATAGCTTTGTGGCAAGAGATGAAAGTGCCTTATATGGGTACATTTCAGTTCTTATTGTGGGTAGGAGATTATTTTCTATTTCGTTTCTATGACGAGAATTCTTTGTTTCGCTCTCGGACTTCTTGGATGTTGGAGCAAATAGTATTAGGTGTTGAACGGCTTTTCTGTCAGTTTGAGTATAGAGTGAGGTCTGTTGAACCATTGTTTTTATTTCCAGTTGATGTTTGGCGAGATTTAGGTGAATGGTTACTGTGTGTGGAGAAAGTTTGTATATGTGAGTCGGTAAAAAATGTATTAGCTAAGTTATATGCTTTACCTGAAATGGAGTTTTTGTTACATTGTAATTTCCCAAAGAATACTTTGCGTTGGAAATATCGTGAAATAATATTTGTGGATAAATAATAGAGATAGTTTTATGCTATACATAAATTGAATGTTTAATTAAAATTTTGATGACAATGAAAAAGTTAGGTAAGATTAAATTGGATCAGCTTAATAAAGCTGAACTCAGTGAAAAGGAGTTGAATCGCCTTTTGGGAGGAGAAAACTGTTGTTTGTGTGCTTGCGCTGGACCGTCTGGACCGGTTGACAACTTTAATGCAAATGTTGCAGGTAGTCTGTACTCTCCATCGTGGACTGGCGGTACTCATGGATCACATAGCATGTAGGAATAGTAGTAAATAATACAAGTTTGATGTTTTTTATTCTTTCCTTGTTTATAGGAGAATAAAAATTGTATTTTGCAACTGTTTGAATTGTGAAGTAAGTAATTTGTACCGTTATTTTGGAAGTAGTGGAAGTGCATGATATGTGTGTTTTCTACTACTTTCAGAATGAGGTATATTGATGATTGTATTTATGAAAAATTGTTTTTTACTGATAGCTATTGCTTCATTCTTATTAGGATGTAGTGGCAATAAAAAGGAGAATACTTTGCAAGATGAAGAGGGTACTCCAGTTATTAATCTATCATCAGACAATGTGTCTAAGGTTGCTTTACTACCATTGAGCGAAGCTGCTGCGAAAGTGGAGATTGTTTCGTTGGAGGTGACGGACGAATCTCTAATAGGAGAAATTACTAAAATGAAGGTGACTGATTCTGACATCTGGGTGAAACATTATAAAGACAATCATGTCCTCCGATTTTCACGTTCCGGAAAGTTCTTGAATAAGGTAGGCAAAGTTGGACAAGGACCGGAAGAATATATCAGAATGGCTGATTTCTTCGTGGACGAGAACACCAAAGAAGTATATATCCAGACGACAATAGTTGGAGTTAAAGTCTATGATTATGAAGGCAATTATAAGCGGACAGCTGCAAAAACATCTCCGGATGATGTATTTATGACAATGTATTTCCAATTTGCATTGTATGATAACAAGTTCTTTATAGCTCAAAATCTGGCATTTATCAATAAACCGACACCAAAAGATTCGGTATGGTCTTTTGCATGGGTTGATAGTACTTACCAGAAAAAAAAGATATTCAAAAATCCGGCACATATCGGGCGTGAAGAGGAAATTATGAAGAACGGAATTAATTTCCAGCAGTTTGTTAACTATTGGTTAGAACCTTTTACCAGTATAGATACCTATGGCAATCAGTTGACCTTGAAATATCCGGATACCGATACGATTTATCGTTATGACAGCCCTGCGAATGAGTTGGTACCTCAATATATCATTTCAACCCATGAAGAAAAAGGTGATTATGGGGCGACTCATGTTTGGTTTAGGGAAAGAAGCGCTTTCGATTATTTTTCCATATATTCTTATTATCCGAGTAAGGATAATATCTATCTGCTGTGCAGTAAGGGGGAAACCATTTATACTTATTGTTATGGCAAACAGACTGGAAAAGTGAAAGTAAAAGAGCGAAAATCCGAGATTACGGAACGAATGCTGGGTAATCACACCCTTCGTAGGCTGGAAGGTGCTAAGTACTTTATCTTGGATAATGATTTGTGTGGAGGGTCGTTCCATGTAGATTATCGTTCACAAGGAAAGTATTGGATAGATGTACTTATTCCGAACAGTGAAGACAACTGGATAGATATAGACGAGATGAGAACTTCTGACGTAAAGGATGAATCTCTAAAAGCAAAATTCATCCATACTTTGGAGAATGTAGAGGAAGAGAGTAATCCGATATTGGTAATTGCTACATTAAAATAGTAAATGATGGATAAGTCTTTTTTGATAACTACTGGGAATCAGCATCAATATGTATATTCGGATGCTTTGTGCTATTTTCTTTATGTGCCGGAAGAAATGGCAACTGTAATGGAACATATGGATGCATCACTTGTTGATAGAACAAATTATTACGAACGTAAACTGAAATATCTGAAAGAACATTGTTTTTTTGAAAAGAGAGAGGTAACATTTCAAACAGATTATAGTGAAGAATTGGTAAAACGAAACCTTGCAGGGTTGCGGCAATTATTGATTGAAGTAACTGATAGGTGTAATTTGGAATGTAAGTATTGTGGTTATGGTGAATTTTATTCTAATTATGACCGGCGAGAAACAGGTGACCAGTCTTTTGAAAACGTAAAACTATTGGTAGATTATTTGACTAAACTATGGTGTTCTGATTATAATGTTTCTCATAAAAATGAGATTACAATTGGATTTTATGGCGGAGAACCTCTGCTGAATATGAAACTGGTGAAGGAAACAATTGCCTATATTGAGAGTTTGAATTTGCCTTCTTTGATTTTTAATTACAATACAACCACGAATGCTATGCTACTGGACCGGTATATGGACTATTTGGTGGAAAAGAATTTTAGTATTCTGATTAGTTTGGACGGGAATGAGGTGCAATCTGCTTATCGGGTAGATAAGCATGGAAATTCGTCTTTCTCACGTGTAGTCAGAAACGTAAAGAAACTGCAAGAAACCTATCCGGATTATTTTGAAAAGAAAGTAAATTTCAACTCTGTATTGCATAACTTGAATTCTGTTGCAGAATGTTATTATTCCATCAAAGAACTGTTTGGGAAGAATCCTCGTATGGCGCAGCTAAATACTACTGGGCTTATTCCGGAACGTGTTGAAGAGTTTTCTAAAATGTTTAATGATAGAGTGAGGAGCTTTGATGAAGCAGTGCAACACGAGGATTTGAAGTATACTTTCATTAAGGATGGCAGCCGTTCCGTGAGCTATCATTCGATGTTGATGCGATATGGTGGTAATCGTTATGCTACTTATTTGGATTTGTTTGATACGGGGTGGGAAGACCGATACATTCCCACAGGCACTTGTCGCCCTTTTGAACGCAAATTATTTTTGACAGTTCGTGGAAAAATTCTTCCATGCGAAAAGATTGGACAAGAACATGCTATTGGATATCTGAAGGATGGAAAACTGAATTTGGACTGTGCAGCTGTAGCTAAATATTATAGTTCGATGTACGAAAAGGTAGTAAAAAGCTGTCGACACTGTTATTTAAAAAGGAGCTGCGGTCAGTGCTTGTTTTTGTTGAAGGAAAAGAATGGGCAATTGATATGTCCCGGCATACAAACGGATGCTAAGTTGAAAGAGGAGTTTGGGATTTTTTTAACGTATGCTGAGAATTATCCGAATCATTATGAGGAGTTGTTATCTTCTATTGTAGTCGATTAATTGAAAAAGGAGTAAATGCAATGAATTATTTATTTTATTTGGAGCCTTATGCGTTTTTGTTGCGTAGTAATGACAAAACAGTAGTTTATAATACTCTGAATGCAACTTATTTGATTTGTCCTGATTATCCGATTGTACAGTTGATTATTGAACAGTGGCAAAATCCGACGAATGGGTATAGTGTTTTGTTGGATAAGGAAATGATGGAAAACGAAGTTGTAAGACATTTTGTTGAGGCTGTAAGAGAATTGTTTTCGGGTGATTGTATAGAATATGACGGGAAATTTCCTAAGCCTTATATCTTTCAGCCAACTTTGTTCTTGAATTCAGATATACGTGTCAAAGATGAGGAAAAAAAAGCCTCTTTGGGAAATCGTGTTATGGAAAACCTTAATGAAGTAAATCTGTATTTACCGGCAACGTGTGAGTTGGAGTGTCCGGCTTGTACTTCTTACTTCCATCAAATAAATCACTGTACTGTTCACTCCGGTGATGGACTGAAAACAGACGATTATCGTCGATTAATACGCCAATTCTTGATGAATGGCATTAAACGGATTAATATATTTGCAGGAGGAAATCCGAATAAAAATAGCTATGTTAGGCAATTGCTTCCTGACATGGAAAAATCAAAGGTAGATGTGCATTTGTATTTGGATAATACATTCTTGTGTAGTGAATATGAAGAATTGGTGCAACAGACCAAATGTGTTTTAGAAGTTTTAGTCCATGCTGAAGGTTTTGGTAATCAGCTGACTGAAGATATGCAGAAGTTCCCGTACGATAGAGTGAAGTGGAATTTGATAGTATCCAATGAATCTGATATGGAACGTATAGAAAAAATGGAGATACCTGCAGAAACGGTAGTTCAAATAAAACCTTTTTATACAGCGGAAAATAAAGATTTCTTTAGAGAGTATGTCTACTTGGATATGCAAGATATATTGGCTGCCCCTATTGATAGAAAAACGATATTTAGGCATCGGACTTTGAATGATAATTTTTTCGGTAAGTTAACAATTTATCCTTCGGGAGAAGTCTATGCCAATGTGAATTGCAGTGTATTAGGAAATATACAAGATTCATCTTTAAAGGAACTTCTCTATAAAGAAATAACAGAAGGAAATGCTTGGCTTAGAATTAGAGGCAATGAAAAACCTTGTAACCAATGTGTTAATAGGGATTTATGTCCCTCTATCTCTAATTATGAGCTGGTGATAGGAAAAAACAATTTATGTAATATACCAATTGAATAAGTGGACGTATTCCCATATTATCGTCAGCTTGATGCCATGGATTGTGGTCCTACTTGCCTACGTATGATAGCTAAGTTTTATGGTAAGAGCTATTCTTTGCAGACTTTGCGTGCCCGTTCTTTTATTTCTCGCAATGGTGTTTCCATGTTAGGCATCAGCGATGCCGCTGAGTCTATTGGTTTCAGAACGTCCGGAGTTCGTGTCTCTTTTGAACAATTGGCGGAAGATGTTCCTCTGCCTTGCATTTTGCATTGGAATCAGAGTCATTTTGTGGTTTGCTATGATGTTAAGAAAAAGAAAGGGCAATACTCGTTTAGAATAGCAGACCCTGCAACTCAGTTGGTTACGTATAATGAACTGGAATTGAAGCGATGCTGGTTAGCTACCAAATCGGACGGAGAAGAGAAGGGGACTGCACTTGCACTGGAACCCACTCCTGACTTTTATAATGGTGAGGGAGAACCGGAACTGAAAGAAAGAGGGTTGCGTTTTTTCTTCCGTTATCTGACTCCCTATAGGAAAGAGTTGTTTCAGCTGATATTGGGCATGTTGGTGGTGAGCTTACTTCAGCTTATCCTACCTTTTCTTACGCAAGCCTTGGTGGATGTGGGTATCAGTGACGGAAATTTGAGCTTTATTACCTTAGTGCTGGTTGCGCAGATTATAATCTCGGTATCACAACTATCGGTAGAGTTTATCCGTAGCTGGATATTGTTGCATGTGAATACGCGTATATCCATCTCCCTTATTTCGGACTTTTTGGCAAAGTTGATGAAGTTGCCGCTTCATTTTTTTGATACGAAGATGGTGGGAGACATTATACAGCGCATTGGTGACCATGACCGTATAAAGAATTTTCTGACAGGTTCTTCTATTAGTACGCTCTTTTCCTTTGTCAGTTTTTTCATCTTTGCTATTGTACTTGCTTACTACAATTTGGTGGTATTGGGAATCTTTCTTTTAGGTAACAGCTTGTATATTGCCTGGATACTTGCTTTTATGAAATATCGCCGTGAATTGGATATCCGTCGGTTTGCACAAGCAGCCGGAGAGCAGAGTAACCTTGTGCAGATGGTGACCGCTATGCAGGAAATAAAGTTGAATAACTGCGAGACACAGAAGCGCTGGCAGTGGGAGCGTATTCAGGTGAAACTGTTTAAAATCAGCGTAAAAGGGTTGGCTTTGGGGCAAGTACAACAAGTAGGTTCTGTATTTTTCAATCAGACCACGAATATTATAATCTCGTTTATTGCGGCAAAGGCGGTGGTGGAAGGGGAGATGACACTGGGTATGATGATGTCTCTGACTTATATCATCGGTCAGCTCAGTGCGCCGGTCTCTTCTTTTATAGGATTTGCGCAGCAGTTTCAGGACGCCAAGATAAGTCTGGAACGGCTGAATGAGGTACATGGGAAACCGGATGAGGAGCAGGATATTGCTTCCAAATTGTCCGTTTTGCCTGAGAGACGGGATATAAAGATGGAAAATGTGTGCTTCAGTTACGATGGAGCGGATAGAGACTATGTGCTGGATAATGTCTCTTTAGTGATTCCCGAACATAAAGTGACAGCTATTGTAGGTGCGAGCGGGAGTGGAAAGACTACTCTGGTGAAACTGATGCTTGGTTTCTATTCGCCCAATAAGGGGGCTGTGAAGGTGGGTGATGCTTCGTTAGAGAACATAAATCCCCACTTGTGGCGTGCCAAGACGGGAGCCGTGATGCAAGATGGTTTTATCTTTTCGGAAACCATTGCGCAGAATATTGTTGTGGGAGAGGAGCAGGTTGATGTGGAGCGGCTACGTCACGCCGTGACGGTGGCCAATATCCGTGATTTTATAGATTCTCTTCCATTGGGATATAACACCAAAATCGGTATGGAGGGGAATGGTATCAGCCAAGGGCAGAAACAACGTTTGCTGATAGCACGTGCTGTGTATAAAAATCCGGAATTTCTTTTCTTCGACGAAGCCACCAATGCCTTGGATGCAAATAATGAAAAAGAGATTATGGAACATCTGCATGAATTCTATAAAGGGAAAACCGTAGTGGTAGTGGCGCATAGGCTCAGTACGGTGAAGGATGCCGACAAGATTGTGGTGCTGGATAGGGGATGCATTGCGGAAGAAGGTACCCATCGGGAACTGACGGAGCGGAAAGGAATGTATTATCGGCTGGTTAAGAATCAGCTGGAATTGGGTAGCTAATGAATGGAGGAAGAGAAGATATATAAGGATATAGAACTTCGCAGTGAAGAAGTGCAGGAGGTGATGAACCACATTTCTCCTTGGGTGGTGAGGTGTGGGATTACTGTCTTGGCAGTGATTCTGTTGATGGTACTGGTTGGTTGTTGGATATTCAGGTATCCGGACACCTTGGCGGCAGAGGTGACTCTGGCCACGGAGGAACCTCCCGCCTTTGTGCTGTCACATGCTACTGGGAAACTCGATACGCTTTATGTGAAGAACGGGAGTTCGGTGGAGGCAGATACGGATTTGGGTGTGATTGGTAATGCGGCATGTTCTGAAGATGTACGTCTCCTTAAGAAATGGATGAAGGCATGGGAAACGCAGGATTATGATTGGCAGAAAGGAGTGGAGCTTTTTATCGGCAGGCGCTGGCAGTTGGGGGAACTGCAATCGGCTTTTGCAGCTTTCATTACTTCACTTACAGAATATGCACGTTTTATGGAGTTGGACTATTACGCTCGGAAACTTTGTTTTCAGGAAAAACAACTGGGTGGACAACGCTCCTATCTTCGGTTGGCAGAGCGGGAATATGAGTTGATTGATAAGGATATAAAGCTTGCCGAGAGTATGTATATCCGTGATTCTATTTTATATGTGCGCAAGGCGATGATTGCTGCGGAATTTGAGGAGTCTGGAAGCAGATATTTGCAAAGTTTGCGTTCTAAAGAAGAGGTACGTATGAGTTTGCTTCAGGCAGAAATGCAGTTGGTGCAACATGAGGAGAATATGTTGGATATACGTAAGCAAGCATACGATGAGGAACAGAGTCGTCGGACTGATTTAAAGAATGCCATAGGGCAGTTAGCCGCGCAATTGAGTGCATGGGAGCACTCTTATTTATTGAAAAGTCCGGTCAGGGGGAAGGTTACTTTTATGACGGTTTGGAGTCGTAACCAGAATGTGAAAGCCGGTGAGACGGTTTTCACGATTCAGCCATCCGACAGTTCAAGGGTGTTAGGTAAGGCTCTACTTCCTTTGCAGGGTTCGGGTAAGGTACATGTGGGACAGCGGGTGCATATACGTCTGAATAATTATCCCGACCAGGAGTTTGGCTATGTAAAAGGGCAGGTTGCAAGTATCTCTCCTGCTCCAACGGAAGAGGGAATGTATATAGTAGAAATAACTTTGCCTGACGGCATGCAGACCAACTACGGCAAACAGCTGCCTGTTTCGCGTGAGTTGAAAGGTACGGCAGACATTATCCTTGCTGACAAGAATGTATTGGAAAGGTTGTTGGCTCCGTTGAGGAAAGTGGTGGAATATGAAAAATAGTTCTATGTAAATTTCGTAATTCATTTGTTTTTAGTATGTTTGTGCTATTCGTATATATAGTATGAAATACTAAGGAAGAGAATGTTCTTAATGAAAGTATGAAAAGAAGAGTTAAAGCATTGACTGTTGTTTTGGCAATATGTCTTATAACTGTTTTTATTCGATGTCAGTCGAATGAAACTCCTATTCAGCAACTTGTAGTTGTTGTGAATGGGGATTCTATTGAGATGGTTTTTGTGAAAGGAGGTACATTTATGATGGGATGTACAGATGAGCAGGGATGTGACTGTGAGGATAACGAGAAACCAGCACGTAAGGAGTCGGTATCTGATTTTTACATAGGAAAATATGAAGTTACTCAAAGGCTGTGGAGGGCGGTTATGGATACTGATTCCATTTTGCCGTTTAATGGGGGATGCGAAGATTGCCCGATGGAAAATGTAAGCTGGAAAAATGCGCAGGAGTTTATCGGTAGATTAAATGCTATGACCGGTAAAACATTTCGTCTTCCGACTGAGGCCGAATGGGAATACGCAGCGCGTGGTGGACACAAAAGTAAGCACTATAAATACAGTGGCAGCAATCAGGTAAGTGAGGTGGCTTGGTATGTTGGGAATTCCTCTGGCGGACAATATGGAGAAGCTGGAACTACCCGTCCGGTAGGTCTGAAAAAAAGCAATGAATTGGGATTGTATGATATGAGTGGCAATGTTTGGGAGTGGTGTGGTGATTTGTACACTAAAGAATACAAGCAAGGTGGTAAGTCTATCCATCCGGGATGGCCTTTTGAGGGTACTTATCTTTTTTTCCGCCGAATATTGCGAGGTGGAAGTTGGGGAGGAACAGCAAAGGGGTGTCGGGTGTCGTACATTGATTACGACATTGAGAATTATAGTGACGAGTATGGAGGTTTTCGCCTTGTGATGGAGCCGGAATCGATTAAATAATGTAATTAATGATGATAAGTGATATTTTACTACTTTCAGAGTAATGAATAGAAATGGTATGAGATATATGTGGAAATTCTTTTTATTATTGATGTTGGTTGTAACTTCGTGTTCCGAAAAGCAGATTGATGGCAATGTAATTAATGTTGCGGAAGCAATGAGTAGATTGTCAGAAGGACAATCTGTACAAAATTTGTTTTCCAGCATAAGTTATATTCCTTTGGAGACTAATGAGCAGGCTATTATAGGAAAATATCCGGAGTGCATAATTATGGATAGTGCGATATTGGTATCTTCTGTCCATCAGAATCTGAAGCTTTTTGACCGTACTAACGGGAAGTATATTCGGGATATTGGACACGTAGGTGCTGATCCGGAAGGATATGCAAAGGATTCATGGGGGAAAGTGAGCTTTTGGGCTGATGCGGTTCGGAGAACCGTTTATCTATTGGGATGGAATAATGATTTCCTACTATATGGATTTGATGGGAAATATAAGGATAGAATTCGATTGCAAGATACAGTCAATTGTATTCTGTCCCAAAATTACTATTTGATGGATGCGGACAGAATTTGGGGACATAATAAAATGAAACTCTCTCCGGAGACGCCATCAGTCTTTTATATGGATAGAAATACGATGTCATTGACCGGTATTGCTACATGGAATTCAGCCCTGCTTCCCATGGATGAGGTTTTGTCGGTTTCAAATTTGTTGGGGGGCAATGTTGCTTATGGAGGTGACTTGGCAATGGCAGAATTTGTTGGTGACCGGAAATATTATACGGCAATCAATAGCCCTTCGTTATGGAAATCTAAGGATGCCATCCGAGTGAAACAAGCTTTTAATGATACTATCTATACTATTTCAGAGCAGGGACTTACTCCATATCTGGTTTTTGAACTGGGTGAGTGGCACTGGAATGAGCAGCAGCAATTGGATGTAGAAGGATGTGATAAAAAAATAGCCATAGACTATATTCTGGAGAATGCAGAGTACATCTATTTCCATTTTCATACAAGCTTATATTTAGAAGAAAGTCAGTCATATTGTGGATTTTACCATAAGGAAAAGAAAACTGTTGTTTGCCAAAAGGGTGATAGCTTATTTGATAAAATGAATAATCAGCATATCCAAATCAGGGGAGTCACTTCGGATGGACATTTTTTTGCTTTGTTACAACCGGATGAACTCAGTGATGATAATCAACGGAGAATGGGAATAGAAGAGGAAGGTAACCCTATTATGGTCATGCTTTATTAAGTACTTATTCCGTCGTCTTCCCCCTTGCATCCAAATACCCTCTTTTAAACATATCCACGAACAGAAAGAATAGTGACAAGAGCAGTGGCCCGAAGATGACACCCATGAATCCGAAAAGGGACAAGCCGATTACAACTCCGAAGACAGTGATAAGCGGATGAATGTCTGCCATTTTCTTCTGGATGATGAAGCGTATCAGGTTGTCGAGCTGTGAAATGACTGCACCGCCATAGATGGCCAGGCCGATAGCTTGAACCCAGTTGCCTATCAATGCCATGTAGACAGCTATCGGAAACCATACCAGCGCTGTTCCTACCATTGGGATGATGCTGGCGAAGCAGGTCAGGAAACCGGCGAACAAGATGTTGGGAGCACCGAAAATCCAGTAGCCTATCATGGCTACTCCTCCTTGTATGACGGCGAGTAAGGGGATGCCGATGGCATTGGAGCGGACAATCATGTTGATTTCGTGGATGACGTTTTGTGTATTGTCATCGTTGAACGGCAGTAGGTCGTTGACGTACTGTTCCATCTTTTTGCCCCCTATCAGCATGAAGTAGAGTACAAAGACCAGTACGAAGATGTTGACGGCAAAACTGCTGATACCTCCCATGATGGCTTGCCCGATGCGGGGAAGAATTGAAATGACGTATGCCACCGTGTCTTTCCCCAAGATATAGTAGCCGGTTTTGGCTTTAATGATGTTGGCCGCTTCTTCGAAAGGAGCTATAATGGCTTGCGGGTCCAGATTGATGTTTTGAAGATTGACCACAGCCAGCCATACCACCAGCCCAAGCGGAACCAGAAAGCAGAGAATTGCCTCTGCCGTAATGAGGGTGGCAGCTATGCTGCGCTTCATTTTCCGCTTGTCGGAAAGATACATCATCTGCTTTCTCACCAGGATATAGATAGTCAAGGCTCCCAGCAGACCGCCCATGAATGGGGCTATTTGTCTGAAAAGAATGATTCCCAGCCCGATAATGATAGCTATCAATGAATATTTCCAGTATTGTTCTTTTGTGCTCATAAAGTTCCTGTATTTCTTAGTAAAGAAACATAAAAGAAGTTGAAAAGGTTTGGAAATTGTGGCCGGAATTCAATATTTATCCTTCGTCCAGCCAGCCTAACCCCTGGCGTATGATTTCCGGCTCCCCATTGGTGCAATCCACTACGGTAGAGCCTTCCGTACCGCCGATACCGCCGTCTATTACCAAATCGACAATATCACCGAATTTCTCGTCAATCAGTTCCGGGTCTGTGCAGTATTCAATGTCCTCATTGTCATCATGCGGCAATGTAGTTGTCATGATGGGAGCATCCAGCAGGCGGGCTATTTCTTGAATGATGGAATTGTCCGGCATACGGATGCCGACCTCCTTACGGTTACGGAATATCTTGGGCAGGCGGGTGGTGCCGTTCAGAATGAAGGTGAAAGCTCCGGGCAGATTACGCTTCATCAACTTGAAGGTGCTGTTGTCCACTTTGGCGTATTCGCTGACCTTGCTCAAGTCGTAGCAGATGATGGAAAGATTGTTCTTCTTGGGGTCGATATTTTTAAGACGGCAGATACGTTCGATGGCTCGTTCCTTCAGTCCGTGGCAGCCGATGGCATACATGGTGTCGGTAGGGTAGATAAGGATACCTCCGTCATTCAGTAGGTCGACCACCTGCTGCAGGTCGGCGGGATTGTTATTTTTTTCATAAAGTTTCAGAAGCATGGCAGAAATGGATTTGAGTTTTATATTACATGCAAAAATAGATAATAATCGGCTTATAAACAAGCAATTCACCTTTTTAGCATCTCTTTCTCCAGTTTCTTTATCTTCTTCCAGGCCTCTTTGAATTTGGGACAGAGGGTGACGGCTTTCTCATAGTTTTTCATGGCCGCCTCCTTCATGTCATGCTTCAGGCATTCGTCACCCATAAGGATGTATTCGCGGGCATACTTCACGAGGGCTTTCTCTTTCTCCAATGCTGCTTGCTTCAGTGCACGGTTTTCCTCTTTCAGACGGTTGATGATGTTCAGCTTCCGGCGGATGAGGCGCTGCACGTTGGGCTTCTCGATGTCGTAGCGGGAATGGATGGCTTTGAAAAACTCATCCAGGAAAGTGCCGAAGTCCCCTTTGTCGAAGGCTTTGGCGGCGGCAACGTATTGAACGTCTGCCTGTGCTTGCTTCAAGGCACGGTCGATGGCGGTGCGGTTGTTGAAGCGTTCGGAGAAGCTGACAATCTCCGGACGCACGAATACATCGGCACGGCTGATGGGCTTTTTCAGCTGGATGCCTTCCAGCGAGGTGCAGCGGCTGAGGGCTACGTATGCCTGCCCACCGGCAAACACGCCGCCGGTAAAGTCGATGACTACCCGGCTGAAGGTCAGCCCTTGGCTCTTGTGGACGGTGATGGCCCATGCCAGGCGCACGGGATATTGTGTAAAGGTTCCCAGTTCTTCCTCTTCAATCTGTTTCTTTTCTTCGTTGTATTTGTAGCGGATGTTTCGCCACGACTCTCGTTTGACGTCACATTCCTTGCCGTCGTCGGTGATGACGTAGAGGGTCTCTTCAATAGGGTCGAAGCCGCTGATGACGCCGATGGTGCCGTTCACCCAGCGGCGGTCGAAGTCATTCTTGATGAAGATGATTTGTGCGCCCGGTTTCAGTACCAGTTCCTGCGAGGTGGGGAGGCTGCTTTCGGGAAAGTCTCCCATGATTTCGCCGTAGAAGGTGACCGGGTCACCGGGAAGTTC
Source organism: Bacteroides uniformis (assembly GCF_025147485.1). Classification (NCBI taxonomy): domain Bacteria; kingdom Pseudomonadati; phylum Bacteroidota; class Bacteroidia; order Bacteroidales; family Bacteroidaceae; genus Bacteroides; species Bacteroides uniformis. The sequence continues at coordinate 2,133,504 of NZ_CP102263.1, forward strand.
CGCCAGTTTTTTGTCGTTGATGTAGTCCACATTGTCACGGCGGGTGGCGAGGGTGATGTACATGTCGGCTTCCGATTGCTCTATTTGGGTGCCATAGCGGGTGTTGAGCAGCTGAAGTTCGGCAGAGCCGACGGTATTGTTGCGGATGTGGTCCAGCACATGGATGAACTTGCTGTCTGTTTGCCGGTATACTTTCTGCAGTTCGATGGAGACAAGGTCTATCTGGCCGAATACCCTGGCAGAGAAGAAATAAGGGGTAGGGTAGAATCGGTTCAGTATCTCCCGTTCATCTCCTTTGACGACGGGTTCCAACTGGAACACATCGCCCACCAATAATATCTGTTTGCCGCCGAAGGGTTCGCGCAGGTTGCGGGAATAGACGCGCAGGATGCGGTCTACGGCGTCGATGATGTCGGCGCGTACCATGGAAATCTCGTCGATGATGACCAGTTCCAGTTCTTCCAGTAGTTTGCGGTGGGGTTTGGTGTATTTGAAAAATTCGTGGATGCGTCCCCGTTGCAGACTGAAGTTCGGGTCATCGGGCAGCAGGGGGTAGAAGGGCAGTTTGAAGAAGCTGTGCAGGGTACTGCCTCCGGCATTGATGGCGGCTATGCCGGTAGGGGCAAGCACTACATGCTTTTTCTTCGTATTCGCGCAGATATATTTCAGGAAGGTCGATTTGCCCGTACCTGCTTTGCCCGTCAGGAATACGGACTGACGGGTATACTGAATGAGGTTCAAGGCATCTTGAAACTCTTTGTTTTGTGTATCGGGAACGAAGCTCAAAAGATTTCAGATTTATGATGGATTCCCGACTATGCCGAAATATTTCAGGGCGTTGGCGATGCCGTCTTCATCAACAGAAGTGGTTGTGTAGTTACTGGCAGCTTTTACGTCGTTATTGGCATTGCCCATGGCTACACCGATACCGGCATGGCGCAACATGCTGATGTCATTTCCTCCGTCGCCGAAGGCCATGGTCTCTTCCAGCTTGATGCCGAAGTGGCGGATAATCTGGTCGATACCGTTTTGCTTGGTGTTTCCTTTGGCTGTCACGTCTACGAAGGCAGGATGCCAGCGGCCCATCTCGCAGTGAGGGACGGAGGGCAGGATGATTGCTTCTTCCTCGGCGTTGATAAAGGGAGTCAGCTGGAAGAAGGCTTTGTCGGCATGGCTGTCGGTATAGGGCTTTGCTTCGATGGGGTCCACTTTCAGTTGGCGATGGAAGATTTCCTCCACTACTTCGCCGGGCTGGTTCACGCAGATGTCGTGCTCTCCCACCAGGATGCATGGGATGTTGCGTTCGTGGCAGAAAGCTGTCAAGGCATCCACTTCCGCTGTCGGTATGGGGCTTTTGTAGATAACGGTGTCTTCTACAAAGCAATAGGCGCCGTTCATCGTGATGTAGCCGTCTATCAGATTCCGTTCCTGCAAGGCGGACAAGTTGTTGATGATGACGCGCGGACGTCCGGTAGAAATGAAGATATGTATGCCTTTGGCCTTGGCGGCAGTCAACGCTTCGATAGTGGAAACGGGAATTTCGTGGGTCTTGAAGCTGACCAAGGTTCCGTCGATGTCAAAAAACAGAGCTTTTATCATAAGGGGTTCTTTTATCTTGTGCGCGAAATTACTTAAAAAAGCGAAGATATTTCGTACTTTTGCGCACAAATAAATGATAAATAACAAATGAAGAAACATTCTTTGAAAGATTGGATGATAGCGGTGCGTCCGTGGTCATTCCCCGCCTCTTCGATGCCGGTGGTGGTGACGTTGGCATATCTGTATTGGATGCAGCAGGACATAAACTGGGTGAACGGCATCTGGGCATTGCTGAACATCGTCGTGTTTCACGCTGCCGGGAATACCTGGAGTGATTATTTTGACTACAAACATAAGGTCGATGCAAAGGACACCTTTGGCGCCAAGACCTTGACCGACGGGATGTTTGCTCCGCGCGAGATATATAGCTTGTCGATGGCATTGCTGGCAGTTGCCCTTGTTGCGGGTGTCGGCCTGCTGTGGCGTACGGGGTTGCCGTTGCTGTACATCGGTATAGGCGGTGCAGCTTGCTCGTTGCTTTATCCACCGCTCAAGTATCGTGCGTTGGGCGATGTCGTCATCTTTTTGGCGTATGCCTTGCTGCCGACGTTGGGCACCTGCTATGTGGCTACGGGAGTAGTTGACTGGAATGTCTTGTGGATAGCTCTGCCGGTGGGACTGATTACGGTGGCCATTCTGCATGCCAATAATACACGGGATATGCGTACCGATGCCCGTGCAGAGATTCAGACACTGGCCATGAAGCTGGGAGGAAAGGCGTCGATGTACGTTTATTGTGCCGAAGTCCTTTTTCCTTTTGGCTGGATAGCCGGCTTGATAGCTGCGGGAACTCTTCCTTTATGGACCCTGCTGGTGATGCCGGCACTGGTTCCTGCCATAGGCAATGTACGGGTGGTGTCCCGTTTTCCCGGAAAGGGAGAAAGTGCCATAGCCGGTCTGGATGAGATGACTGCAAAACTCCAGTTGTTGTTCAGTCTGCTGTTCACGTTGTCGTTCGTTGTAGCCGGTCTGCTGTCATGAAGAAGCTGATTTTTACCATTCTGCTGGCTGCCGTGCTGTGGACGGTCATGTTTTCGCCTTGGACGGCTCCTTTCGTGAATTTCTGGTGGATGATGACCGGTTCTGCGCTCACGCTGTCCGTGTTTGCCACCTTGTTCAATCCCGGCTGGTGGCGGGAGGTGAAGTGGAGCTTGCCGAATGTCTTGCTGGGAATTGGCATTGCTGTTGCTTTGTGGGGCGTTTTCTGGTTGGGAGACAAGGTGTCATCTTGGATGTTCGATTTTGCCCGTCCGCAGGTGGACTCCATTTATGGGATGAAAGAGGGAGAGTCTCCTTGGCTGTTGGCGGCATTGCTACTGTTGCTGATAGGGCCGGCGGAAGAGATTTTCTGGCGCGGCTATGTGCAACGCACGCTTTCCAAACGCTGGAATCCGAATGCGGGTTTTGTGGTGGCTACTTTGATTTATGCACTGGTGCATGCCGGTTCCTGCAACTTCATGCTGGTCATGGCGGCTCTGGTGGTGGGGGCGGCATGGGGCGCGCTTTACCGTTTCTTTCCGAACCGCTTTGCCGCTATTATCTTGTCTCATGCAGTGTGGGATGTGGCGGTATTTATATTTTTCCCGATATGATTATTGTTTACAAAAATAAGGCAGCGGTAATGGGTCGTATAAAAACAAAACAAATTGATGCGTTGAATTATAAAAAAGCAAGCATATGACTTACAATTTTGATGAAGTAATAGAGCGCCGTGGTACCGACTCCGTGAAATGGGACGGTGTGAAGAGTGTATGGGGGCGCGATGACCTCCTCCCCATGTGGGTGGCGGATATGGATTTCCGCACGCCCCCGTTTGTGATGGAAGCCTTGCGGAAGCGTCTTGAACATGAAGTGCTGGGCTATACGTCTGCGTGTGAGGAATGGTATACTTCCATTTGTAGCTGGCTCAGTCGTCGCCACGGTTGGGACGTCACTCGCGAGATGCTGACTTTTGTACCCGGCATTGTCCGCGGTCAAGCCTTCGCATTGCAATGCTTCACCAATCCCGGCGACCGGGTAATGGTGATGACTCCCGTTTATCATCCCTTCTTCCTGGTGACGCAACGCATGAAGCGCGAAGTGGTTTACTCTCCGCTCGACCTGAAAGACGGACAGTATCAGATTGACTTTGAGCGTTTCCGTAAGGATATACAAGGATGCAAAGTATTGATTCTCTGCAATCCCCATAACCCGGGCGGGCGTGTATGGACGGTGGACGAATTACGCCGGATTGCTGATATTTGTACGGAAAACCATACGTTTGTCATTTCCGATGAAATTCATGCCGACTTGACTCTGCCACCTTACAAACACCATCCTTTTGCTACTGTTTCGGGGGCTGCCGCGCAGAATTCCCTCACCTTCATGGCACCCAGCAAAACATTCAATATGCCGGGATTGGGAAGTTCGTACGCCATTATCCTCAATGAGGACATCCGCCACCGTTTTCAGGAGTTCATGGAAGCGGGCGAGTTCAGCGAAGGGCACATGTTGGCCTATATCGGTGCGGCTGCTGCCTATATGCATGGTGAGGAATGGTTGGAACAGCTGCTGGACTATATAAAGGGCAATATCGATTTCACGGAGAACTACCTGCGCGAGCATATTCCGGGCATCGGCATGATACGTCCGCAGGCTTCTTACCTGATTTATCTGGACTGCCGGGGATTGGGGCTGACTCAGGAGGAACTGGTGAGACTATTTGTGGACAAGGCACACCTGGCACTGAATGACGGCACCATGTTCGGTGAACCGGGTAAGGGATTTATGCGGCTGAATATCGGCTGCCCGCGTTCGGTGTTGGAGCAGGCGCTGAAGCAACTGGAAACTGCGGTTGCAGACAAATGATAGAAAAAACTATATCTCCTATATTATGAATAGATTACCTTTCCTTGGACTATTGTTTGCGTTGCTGTGCCTTGTTGCCTGCCGGCAGATGAATGAGGCACATCTGTTACATCTGGCAGAAAAGCAGGTGAATATGAATGTGGACAGCGTGTATGCCTTGCTGGTACAGATAGAGAGGCCATCGCAACTTTCGGATGAGGAGAGGCTGTTGTATGGATGGCTGAATGCTTATGTGCACTATAAGCGGCACAACTCGATGGCGGAAGATTCCTTGATATTGCCTGCTTCCGATTATTACGTCTTCCGCAACGACACGGCGAAGAATCTGTTTTCCTATCAGTTGAAAGCCTGGTACTGGTATTGGCTGAAAGAGCACGAACGGTGTATAGCTGCCATTGACAGCGGCGTAGCTTTGGCCAAGGCGCTGCAGGACACGGGAAGAATGGCTGATATGCTGATTGATAAGGCATACTGGTATGTGTATGTCTGGAAAGATTATGAGAAAGCGATAGAAACTTTCCGTACCGCCATAGCTTTGGACGCAAGAGCCGGAAGCTTCTTCTCTATGGGAATTGCCATGGGGCTGAACAAGAATGATTCTGCATCCTATTACATGGAGCGCAGCATAGAACTGGCAGTGGAGGCAGGAGATACCAGTAAGATAGTGCATTATTTGCGTAACTATGCCCAGATGCAGGCTTACTCTTTTGATGAACCTTCCGGTGCAATAGCTACTATTCGTCGTATGGAGCAGTATGTCATCGACCCGGTGCAGTTGCGTATGGGAGATCTGGTGAAAGTGGAAGTGTTCTTGAAAGAAGGGCTGCTTGATTCGGCGGAATACTATTTGAATAAGGAGAGGAAACGTGGCGAGGGCCGGAACCGGTTTCTGACGGAAGAGAATATGGTGGCGGTATATAGGGCATTGATAGATTATACACGTCACCGTACGTTTGATGTGCTGGACGTGGCGCGCTATAATGATTCTGTAGCCAATGCTCTTACTGCGTTGCAGAGTACTGTCCGGCGTAAGGACGAGTCGAAGGAGACGCTTTCGCAAGCCAACTTGATTCTGACGGTGGAACGGAAGCAGGCACAGTTGAATTTGTTGCTGGCACTGTTGGTACTGGTGCTTGCAGGTGGCGGTGTGTCCCTTTATGTCCGTAACCGGAGTAACCGGTTGATTGAAGCGGAAGAACGGGCGGAAACACTGACCCGGCTGTTGGAAGATGCGACCAAGAACCAGTCGAAGGAGGAAGACGGACAGTTTTTCCGGAAAATACTGTTGCAGCAATTAGGCATGATACGGCTGGTGGCTAAACAACCTACCTCGCAGAATCAGGAGCTGCTTCGCCGCATTTCGGGTATTACCAGCCATGAACTGCCGGTAGAGAGTTTGCTGGTATGGGAGGACTTGTACCCTATCATAGACCGGATGTATGATAACTTCTACACAAAGATGGACAGCCGTTTTGGCGATGTGCTCATTGACAAAGAAAAGCAGCTTTGCTGCCTGCTCTGTGCGGACTTCTCGACGAAGGAGATTAGTGTGGTGACACAACAAAGTATTCCCACCATTTACCAGCGAAAGACGAATATCCGCAAGAAGCTGGGGATGGAGGAGAAAGAGGGCATCGTAGAGTTTATAAAGAGCATATAGACCGGGAAAGGTATAATATAGAGTGTTGTAAGGTTAAAACGTTGATATGTAGTGATTCGTGGTTCGAGGATATAGACTTTTTATTCCTTGGTATAGACTGTTTGAGGCATGTTTTACCCCTATCTTTGTTTCAGCGAAATACAAAGAGTAAAACATTGAAATCAAACGCATAATGAAAGAAAATCTACTGAACAACGTTAGAAAAAAAGTGATGGTATGGATGGCCTTGGCAAGTATGGCCACTTTCCTTTCCGCCCAGACTTACCGGCTTTCCGGTTGTGTGCAGGACGAGAACCGCCAACCGGTAGAGGTGGCGAATGTGCTGCTGAAGCAGGCAAAAGACAGTGCCTATATTACCGGTATGCTGACCGACACGCAAGGTTGTTTTTCCTTTGACCAGCCACTGGGAGAATACTTGTTGCATATTACCCTTATCGGCAGCGAAGACCTCTACGTTCCCGTTGTGCTGCAAGGAAACAAAAACGTTGGCGAATTGACATTGAAATCTTCTTCCGCCTTGCTGGACGAAGTGACCGTTACGGCCGCGCGTCCTGTTATCAAGCGTCTGGTGGATAGGGTAGTGTTCGATGCACATAATACCATAGCCTCTGCCGGTGGCAGTGCACTCGACCTTCTGCGTGAAGTGCCCGGTCTGCAGGTTGGACAAAACAGCATTGGTATTATAGGTAAAGGGGGCATCAGGGTTTATATCAACGACCGTGAGACGAAGCTGTCGGGAGATGAACTGATAGATTACCTCCGTTCCTATGACGCCTCTCAGATACTGAAGGTGGAGGTGATTACCACGCCTCCGTCCAAGTACGATGCCGCCGGAAATGCAGGCATCATCAATATTCGCTTGAAGTCACGTCCCAAAGATTACGTGGGTGGTACGGCTTCCGCTTCCTACAGCGCTGGTGAAAAGGACAATTACGGATATGGCGGGGTAAGCCTGAACCTCAGCAAGGGGCGCGTGTCATCCTTCCTCAACGGGGGTACTACGCAGGGCAACTATGAGACGCGTGAGAAGAATTACCGCTATTTTCCGCAGAACACCTGGAACAGCCGTGCCGACTACACCAATTACATGAATAGCTTCTACCTTCAGGGAGGTGTGGACGTATCGTTGGAACGGGACTGGACTGTAGGTATGCAGGCCATCTATAATCACAGTGCTCCCAAACCGGGCAACGCCCTTTCATGGACGGAAGTTTACGATGCCTCTACCGCCGTATTGGATTCTTTGCTGTACTCCAACAGTGACAAGGATACCAGTTCCGACCGCCTCAATCTGAATTTTCATACCGATAAGGTCTGGGATGACAAAGGCAAGAAAATGACTTGGGATGTGGATTACCTGCGTGACAACCGGGACGAAAATATGGGCTTTCTCTCGAAAACCCTCCTGCCTGACGGTACGGAGATTCCGGGCACAAACTTCGATTACAACTATCTGCAACATCGCAAGGTAGATGTAGTCTCCTCCGCTCTTGATTTCATCCTTCCTTTTGAAAAGTACAAGATAACGGCAGGTGCCAAGGTCTCCTTTACCAACACTCGCAACGGTATCAATTACGATACATCGGACCCTACGCTGGTGCAGGATGATTATTTCCGTTACAAGGAGCAAATCTATGCCTTATATGCTGATTATAGCCGTGAATTTTCCGAACGTTTTTCCATGCAGTTGGGCTTGCGTATGGAGCACACCCGCACTACCGGTATTTCTGAAGCGAAGGATACGGAGGACAAGCACGACTATACGCGCTTGTTCCCTACTGTCTATCTGCTTTATTCGCCTACAGACGGGCATGCGCTGAACTTCAGTTTCTCCAACCGCATCTCCCGTCCGTCACAGAATATGGTCAATCCTTTTCCGTTCTATCAGAACAAGTACACTTACGCTTGTGGTCGTGAAGACTTGAAACCCAGTTATACTTACAATGCCGAACTGGGATATACGTTGAAGAATAACTTCAATGTTTCTGCCTATTATTCTTATTCGGACGATGTCTTCTTCCAGGTTGTGGACTTGGATGCTGAAACGAATGTGACCTCTTTCCTCTGGGAGAATTTCATGCAGACGCATGCTTTCGGGCTTAACAATTCATACACTTTCCGTACCAAATGGCTACAAACTTACGCCCAGCATGGAGTGAGCTATCGCCGGACCACCTCCAGCGCTGCCACCACCTCTCCTGAGGAGAAAGGGTGGGCTTATAACGCCAGCCTGCGCAACACTTTCTTCTTCAATGAAAAGAAGACTCTTCTGGCCACGTTGTCCGGTTCCTATTCTTCCCGTCAGTATCAGGGCATCTATCTGATGAGCCCCACTTACAGCGTCAGTGCAGGTATGCTTTATCGGTTGTTGAACAATAAGCTCAGCCTCAGCCTGAATGTCAACAATTTGTTTGTCAGCCATTCCAAATTGGAAACCATGTCCAACGGGTTGAAGATAATTGCCGACAATCAGTTTGCCTTTGCCAGTTTCCGTATCGGTGTATCCTATACTTTCGGTGGTGATATACGTAGTAAGGGTCAGCGGAACAGTAACGAGGATATTCAGAGGAGGCTATAATAAGAAGTTTATTGCGTGTTGGCAATTGGAAGAAAATATTTATCTTTGTGATACAAGCGATTGTAACAACGATTAATATAAAACCATGATGAAACAGAAACTTCTTTACCTTTTGCCACTCTTCCTATTGTCGGGATGTGGACAGGCTACTTACAAGAATGCATCTCTGCCGGCAGAAGAGCGTGCCGGACTTTTGCTGAAGGAACTGACGCTCGAAGAGAAGGTGTCCTTGATGATGGACAGCTCCAAACCAGTGGAACGCCTGGGCATCAAGCCCTATAACTGGTGGAATGAAGCGTTGCATGGAGTGGCGCGTGCCGGGTTGGCCACAGTGTTTCCCCAACCGATTGGTATGGCGGCATCTTTCTCACCGGAGACTGTATACGAGGTATTTACTGCTGTTTCTGATGAGGCCCGTGCCAAGAATGCCTACTATACATCCCAGGAAAGCCATGAACGCTATCAAGGGTTGACGATGTGGACGCCTACGGTGAACATCTACCGCGACCCTCGCTGGGGAAGGGGTATAGAGACTTATGGGGAAGACCCTTATCTGACCAGCCGTATGGGTGTGATGGTTGTAAAGGGTTTGCAGGGGACGAACGATGGAAAATATGACAAGTTGCATGCTTGTGCCAAGCACTTTGCCGTACACTCCGGTCCGGAATGGAACCGCCATGAGTTTAATGCGGAAAATATCAAGCCCCGTGATTTGTATGAAACTTATCTTCCTCCTTTCGAAGCTTTGGTGAAAGAAGGAAAAGTGAAGGAGGTGATGTGTGCCTACAACCGTTTTGAGGGCGATCCTTGTTGCGGTAGCGACCGCCTGCTGATGCAGATTTTGCGCGATGAGTGGGGATTTGACGGTATTGTCCTTTCGGACTGTGGAGCTATTGCCGATTTTTACAGAGATTATGGTCATAAGACGCATCCTGATGCAGAGTCCGCTTCGGCGGCTGCGGTGCTGAGTGGGACTGACTTGGAATGCGGTTCGAGTTACGAGGCCCTGGTAGAAGCGGTGAAGCAGGGAAAGATTGATGAAAAAGCAGTGGATGTAGCAGTCAAGCGCCTTTTGACGGCCCGCTTTGCCTTGGGTGAAATGGACGAGCCGGAGAAGGTGTCCTGGACCGGCATTCCTTTTTCTGTGGTGGCTTCTGCCGGACACGATTCTCTGGCGCTCGACATGGCGCGCAAGTCAATGACACTGCTTATGAACAAGGATAATACCTTGCCGTTGAAGCGTGGAGGGCTGACTATAGCCGTGATGGGTCCGAATGCCAATGATTCTGTGATGCAGTGGGGAAATTATAACGGTATGCCTCCGCACACAGTTACCATTCTGGACGGAATTAGAAAAGCTTTGGGGAGTGATGATCGGCTTATTTATGAACAAGGCTGCGGATGGGTGGAGAGAGCTCAGATACAGAGCGTCTTCAACCGTTGCAAGACTGCCGACGGGAAACCCGGATTTACTGCACGCTACTGGAATAACGTGACTCGTGACGGTGAGCCAGTCACTACTGCCCAAGTGACCACTCCTTTCCATTTTTGTACATCCGGTGCCACGGTTTTTGCTCCGGGTGTGAACCTTACCGACTTCTCGGCTACCTACAACAGCGTATTCACTCCCGACCAGTCGGGAGAGGTGGTCTTTGACATCTATGCTTATGGCTCAGGGAGATTGCGGATAAATGGGGAGGAAGTGAGAGGATTCTCCAATCAGCACGGTGGGCAGAAGAGTGCTTATACTTTGCAGGTACAAGCAGGAAAAACGTATGACGTTGAATTGGATTTTGAATATTTCCGTAGCGATGCACAGCTGAACTTCGACCTCGGATTTAAGAATGAAGTGGATGTGAGAAAATCTGTGGAGCGTGTAAAGGATGCTGATATCGTGGTCTTTGTGGGAGGAGTCTCTCCGAACCTCGAAGGCGAGGAGATGGGTGTTGAGCTTCCCGGATTCAGAGGAGGCGACCGTACTGATATTGAGTTGCCTGCTGTCCAGCGGGAACTGATTGCCGCTTTGCACCATGCCGGTAAAAAGGTGGTGTTGGTGAACTGTTCAGGTTCTCCTATCGGCTTGGAGCCGGAAACCGGGAGGTGTGGAGCTATCCTGCAGGCATGGTATCCCGGTCAGGCAGGTGGTACGGCTGTAGCTGAAGTCTTGTTCGGTGATTACAATCCGGCAGGACGCTTGCCGGTAACCTTCTACCGTAATGTGTCACAGCTTCCAGATTTTGAGGATTATAATATGACGGGCCGGACTTACCGTTACATGACCCAGGAACCGCTTTTCCCCTTCGGTCATGGATTGAGCTATACCTCTTTCAGCTATGGCGCTGTGGTGCTTGGTTCGGATAATATAAAGTCCGGTGAGAAATTGAGATTGAGTGTCCCCGTAACCAATACCGGCAAATGTGACGGTGAAGAGGTTGTGCAGGTCTATTTGAAGAAAAACGATGATGTAGAAGGACCGAGCAAGGCATTGCGTGCTTTCAAGCGGGTACATATCCCGGCAGGAAAGACGGTCGATGTAGAGTTTGATTTGGGTGATAAAGAGTTGGTGTGGTGGAATCCGCAAAGCAATGCCATGTGCGTTTCCGAAGGCAGCTATGAACTGATGGTGGGCGGTAGCTCGCAAACTGCTGATTTGCTGCGCCGGTCTTTTGTCATTCAGCCTTGATACATCACTGACAGAGTCAAAAAAAGTTTTCCGCTTGAGGGTGAGTTATGGCCCTCAAGCGGAATTTTTATATACTGGGAATACATGTTCTTAATAATCCTTAATACTATATGTTAACTCCCTTGTTTCTTTGTACTTCTCTAATTTTAATTGATATATTTGTGATATCGTTATGATATCAATTAAATTTATAGAATATGGAAACAAAAGAGTGTAGTTTCAGTGGTTTCAAGATGAATGGCTTTCTGGCCTTGTTCCTTCATTTGGTAGTGCTTACGGCGGTGATAATCTTTGGGTTTCTCATTTCTGTGCCTACCTTGATCCTTTCGGTGTGTCTGTGTCTGGTATGGTTCATTATGTTTGCCGGCTATATGGAGCTGGAACCGAACGAGGCGCGTGCCATGGTGTTCTTTGGCAAGTACAAGGGAACATTCAAAGAGACCGGCTTTTTCTGGGTAAACCCTTTCCTTAATAAGAAGAAGCTTTCGCTTCGTGCACGCAACCTGGATGTGGAGCCGATAAAGGTGAACGATAAGATTGGTAATCCTATTCTTATAGGACTGGTATTGGTGTGGAAGCTGAAGGACACCTATAAAGCCATGTTTGAGATTGATTCACAAACAATGGCTGCATCCGCTCCGACAGCGGGTAATGCGAACCAGGTCAGTCTTGGCAATGCGGTGGCCAACCGTATGAATGCGTTCGAGAATTTCGTCATGATACAGAGTGATGCCGCTCTTCGCCAGGTTGCTGGTCAGTATGCCTATGATGATAATGAGGCTGATACGGAAGAGTTGACACTTCGTTCGGGCGGTGAGGAAATCAATGAACAGCTGGAGCAGAAATTGAATGAACGCCTGGCCATGGCAGGTATGGAAGTGGTGGAAGCGCGTATCAACTATCTGGCATATGCGCCCGAAATTGCCGCTGTGATGCTGCGTCGCCAGCAAGCATCTGCCATTATTACGGCACGCGAGAAGATTGTGGAAGGGGCAGTCTCTATGGTAAAAATGGCGCTCCATAAACTTTCTGAAGAAGAAATTGTTGAACTGGACGAAGACAAGAAAGCAGCAATGGTCAGCAATCTGTTGGTAGTGCTTTGTGCGGACGAGGCTGCCCAACCGGTAGTCAATACGGGAACGTTGAACCATTGATAAAGGATACGGATGAAAGAGATGGGAGGCATAGGACGGTGGGCTCTTATACTGCTCTTGCTGGGCAATGTATATGGGGGCTTTGCACAAGATGCGAATACTGCGCGCGCGCAGCACATTTATGAATTGTTTGTGGCAGGGCAAGGTGACAGCATCCATGCGGCATTGAACCGGGAGTTGCAGGAGAAACTGGCTCCGGCACTCTTCAATGATTCTTTCCGGCAAGCAGAGAAAATGTTTGGTAAATCCATATCAAAAGGAGAATGGAAGACCGATTCTGCCCAGGGAATTACTATCTATTATTCCGATGTGGAATTTGAACGTTATAATCTCCGCTTTCTAGTGGCTTTTGATGCTGACGGGGCACTGAATACAATCCGGCTAGTCCCTGCACCTGCTGTTAGCACTGCCCAACCGGTAGCCTATGATAAGACAAAAATGGATGAAAGGGATATTACGCTGGGAGCCGACGGCTACAAGCTTCCCGGAACGTTGACTTTGCCCAAGAGGGCAGTCGGTTCGGATGTATGCAGGGTTCCTTGTGTTATTCTGGTACATGGTTCCGGTCCTCACGACCGTGACGAGACGATAGGTCCCAACAAGCCTTTCCGTGACCTGGCCTGGGGATTGGCGGAACGCGGCATTGCCGTCGTCCGCTATGAAAAACGGACAAAAGCATATGGTGCGGCTTGCGTTCCTGCCGGTCGCGAACTCGATTATGATACTGAGGCCGTGGACGATGCCGTTGCCATAGTGGAGCAGGTAAGAGCTTTGCCCGAGCTGGCTCCTGACAGTGTGTATGTGTTGGGGCACAGCCTGGGAGGTACATTGGCTCCCCGTATTGCCGGGCGTTCGAAAGGTTTGGCAGGTATCATTATCCTTGCCGGACTGGCAAGACCGCTTGAAGATGCTCTTGAGGAACAGTTTTATTATACCTCTTCTTTGACGGATTCTTCAGTCAATGTAAAGGCTCAACTTGATGAACTGAAACAACAGTTGGTGAATGTCAAAAAGCTTGGTACCGAAGAGTTCGATGAGGCAATTCCCTTACCGTTGGGGCAGCCCCGCTCCTATTGGCTGTTTGCCAACGCTTACAAACCAGTGGAGGTTGCCGCTAAACTAAAGCTGCCCATATTTGTTCTTCAAGGGGAGAGAGATTATCAAGTGACTATGGAAGACTTCGGTTTATGGCGTTCCGGTCTGTTGCATTGTAAGAATGCGTACTTCAAATCTTATCCGAAATTGAATCACTTGTTGCAGGAAGGCAGCGGCAAGGCGACTCCGTTTGAGTATAGCCATGCTTCGCCCGTCCCGGCATATGTTATGGATGACATTGCCTCCTTCGTGCGGGGCAAGCAGAATACTCTTTGATTGGTACTTGGTTATATCAAAGTAACTTCAATCATAAATCGTAAATTGTTAAATAGTAAATAAATAGTGGCTAAAAAAGAAACTTCAACCAAAAGCTTTGTCCTCCGTGTGGATGCTGCAACGATGGATGCCATTGAAAAATGGGCAGCCGACGAGTTCCGTAGTACCAATGGACAGCTTCAGTGGATTATCGCTGAAGCATTGCGGAAGAGTGGGCGGATGAAGAAGTCCAAGAATCCTCCTCCGTCTGAAGAGAAAGCAAAGGAGGATTAGTAATAACAGATTCTAAATCGTAGATAATATGATTAATCTTGGTCCTTATTCCGGCAAGAATTGCCCTAATGTCCGTTTCCAACCCACTGTGCTTGACCGTATTCTGGAAGGTACGGCCCTGCTTATCGTGCTCGTTACGTGAATTAGCATTTTAATAGTTCTTTTACCATTTATCCTCCTTTTTCATCTTTATTTGTTGTTATAAATCTGCCATTACCTACTAATGGTTACTCTTTCTCTTCTTTTCGCAATTTTTAGGTATTGTTCTCCTTTTTAACTACCTCTACCTTTGCTCCCAACAAAAATTAAGATAAAAGATGAGAAAATTAACTGGCTTATTCGTTTTATGTTTTTTGCTTTCTGCCAATGCTTTGCAGGCTGCTGAACCTGAAAAAGTTACTTCTGCAGCAGAGAGTACGGAGATTTCAACAGACAAAGAGAAAAAGGAAAAAGTAGCGAATGATGGCGACAACTACAAGAAATTCCGTTTCGGTGGATACGGAGAAATGGTTGCAAGTTTTAAGGATTATGGTATTAACCGTTTCTATGGTGCGCCTGAAGGCAATCCAGACAAACATAGGAATACAATTTCTATACCCCGTTTCGTGTTGGCTCTGGATTACAAGTTCAATTCCAAATGGATACTCGGTGCTGAAATCGAGTTTGAATCCGGTGGTACGGGTACTGCTTATGAACTTGAGAATACGGAAAACGGTGAGTATGAAACGGAGGTGGAAAAGGGTGGCGAAGTGGCTATCGAGCAATTCCACATTACCCGTTTAATTGTTCCACAATTCAACATACGTGCCGGTCACATCATTGTCCCGGTAGGATTGACCAACGCCCATCATGAACCAATCAATTTCTTTGGAACTTATCGGCCGGAAGGAGAGACAACCATCCTTCCTTCTACGTGGCATGAAAACGGACTCGAGTTTTTTGGTTCTTTTGGAAAAGGATATGCCAGCTTTGATTATCAGGCCATGATAGTGGCCGGTCTGAATGCCAATGGCTTTGACCGTAACACCTGGATAGCAAGTGGCAAACAAGGCATCTTTGAAGAAGACAACTTTACTTCACCGGGCTATGTGGCTCGTCTGGACTATAAGGGGGTTCCGGGGTTGCGTATAGGTGCTTCGTTCTATTACTGCGCTGATGCCGGTTCCAATTCTGACAAAGCGGATACTTATTCGTCTACCGGTAAGATTCCGGTAAGAATTTATACGGCAGATGCCCAATACCGTAATAAATATGTGGTTGCCCGTGCCAATATGGTATACGGAAATTTGGGTAATTCAGCGAAGCTTAGTGAGGCAAATACCAAATTGTCGAATAAATCTCCTTACAGCCGTATAACCCCCATTGCAAAGAATGTAGTCAGTTATGCAGCCGAGGCCGGTTTGAATATCAGCGCTTTCTTCAAAGGAAACAGGAAAGTTCCGGTTATCTACCCCTTTGCACGTTATGAATATTATAATCCGCAAGAAAAGGGAGAGGCCAGCCAGATAATGGAGAAACGTTGTCAGGTAAGCATGTGGACTGCTGGATTGAATTGGTATGCCTTGCCTAATCTGGTGGTAAAGGCTGACTACACTACCCGCCAAATCGGAACAAACAAGGTTTTTGGAACTGGCAAGTATAATAGTGAAAATGAGTTTTCGATTGGTATTGCCTATATCGGTTGGTTTGTCAAGAAGTAGATGAATAGTAATCAATTAATTTTATACAGATGAGGAAAAATTTCTTTTATGCGGCAGCTTTGGTATTAGGGCTGGCATTTACGGCTACTGCTTGTAGCGATGATGATGACAACAGTACAGTTAATCCTGCTGACATTGAGTATAACTCGGAGAATGCGGCAAGTTGGCACAACTACATGAGAAATGTGGCGGCTTTGTTGAAGGCAGATGCCACCAATCTTTATGATTCTTGGAATACGAGTTATAAGGGTGGGGCAAGTTTTGCAACTTCCTTCAAAGCTCATAATGGTGCCTATAACTTTTCAAGTGCCTGGAACTGTATAGAGCAGGTTATCGACGGTTGTGTTGAAATCTCCAATGAGGTAGGTGAGACGAAGATTGGTGATCCATATAATAAATATATGGCAAACAATGTTACAGAGGCCCTCTATGCTGTTGAGTCATGGTATAGCTGGCATTCCCGTGATGATTATACCAATAATATTTACTCAATCCGCAATGCCTATTACGGCTCTTTGGACGGTAAGGTGAGCGACAAGTCAATTTCAAAATTGGTGGCTGGAGTCAATGCGGAGTTGGATATGAAAGTGTCGGCAGCTATCACTACGGCAGCATCGGCTATTCAGGCTATTCCCCAACCTTTCCGTAATAATATCAACAGTCAGGAAACGGTAGCGGCTATCAAGGCTTGTGAAGAACTGGAAAGTGTATTGGATA
Organism: Bacteroides uniformis; assembly: GCF_025147485.1. Lineage (NCBI taxonomy): Bacteria > Pseudomonadati > Bacteroidota > Bacteroidia > Bacteroidales > Bacteroidaceae > Bacteroides > Bacteroides uniformis. Next base: position 2,150,086 of record NZ_CP102263.1, read on the forward strand.
AGGAGTTGAAACCTTATATCAGGGACAATAGCACCATTAACAGCAATGAAGCACTTGACCCGATTGTTGAAAATTATGTCAATGTTGTGGTTTTGCCTACCTATAAGGATTTGAAGGAGAAGAATAGTACGCTGTATGACGCTGTGGTGGCTCTTGCCAACAATCCCTCTAACAGTGCTTTTGAGACGGCATGCAATGCTTGGATAACAGCCCGTGAACCTTGGGAGGAAAGTGAGGCGTTCCTATTTGGGCCGGTGGATGAGCTGGGACTTGACCCGAATATGGATAGTTGGCCTTTGGACCAGAACGCCATTGTCCAGATTCTGAATTCCCAGAAATGGGGCGATTTGGAATGGAGCGAGGGTGATGATGATGCAAAAGTTGAATCTGCCCAAAATGTACGCGGATTCCATACTTTGGAATTCCTGCTTTTCAAGGATGGCAAGCCTCGTACAGTTAAATAAGAATTATTTATAAACAATACTCAAGAAGTAAAGGGGAGGATTTGGAGAATCCTGCCTTTACTTCTTTGGCATGTTTGGATATGCCATTATTAAAAAGTAGATAAAGATGATGAATCGTTTAATGAGATATTCATGTCTTCTCCTTTGTTTGTCGGCAGGTTTGACTGCTTGTGATGATGATGGGATTGACGTGTTGGATATAGAGATTCCTGAAGGATACGCTCTGTCTGCCGGAACGTCCACAATCTTCATGAATTCATCTAAGGCCTATGATTCACCGGCAGACTGGGTGTCGGGTGTTTACAACAGTCGCTTTAATGATGGTGACGGGCTTTACGATGATGTGCGTACGAGTAGCAATGGCATGGGAGGTGGTCTTGGCCCGGTCTATGCGGGGTATTCTTGTGGCAGTTGTCATCGTAATGCCGGCCGTACCAAACCGACGCTGTGGAGTGAAGGTGGATCGGGTAGTTACGGGTTTTCCTCGATGCTGGTTTATATAAGCCGCAAGAATGGTGCGTTTTTTCAGGATTATGGTCGTGTCCTCCATGACCAGGCAATTTATGGAGTGAAACCGGAGGGGAAGCTTTCTGTGGAGTATACTTATGAGACTTTTACCTTTCCCGACGGAGAGAAGTATGAACTTTGCAGACCGGCTTATTCCATATCCGAATGGTATGCTGACAGTATAAAGCCTGAAGATATGTTCTGTACGGTGCGTATCCCGTTGAGACATGTCGGTATGGGGCAAATGATGGCTTTGGAACCTACGGAGATTGAAGCGCTTGCTGCAAAAAGTAATTATCCGGAGTATGGTATAAGTGGCCGTTGCAATTACATTACCGAACGTGGTGTGAGAAGCTTGGGGCTGTCGGGAAATAAGGCTCAACATGCGGATTTGACTGTTGAACTTGGTTTTTCAAGTGATATGGGTGTTACCAATAGCCGCTATCCGGAAGAGATATGCGAGGGGCAGTCCCAGGTGAATCAAGGCAGCATGATGGGGCTTTCTTATGCCCAGTTGGATGTTTCTACAGAAGATATGGAAGATGTTGACTTGTATATGCAGAGTCTTGGTGTTCCTGCACGGCGTAATGTGAATGACCCGCAGGTGATAAGGGGAGAACAGAATTTCTATAAAGCCAAGTGCCATCTTTGCCATGTCACCACGTTGCATACCAAGCCTCGGGGCTCCGTGCTGTTGAACGGTACCCGTTTGCCATGGTTGGGAAGTCAGACAATTCACCCCTATTCGGATTTTTTGCTGCATGATATGGGCTCCGAAATTATGGGAGTCGGTCTGAATGACAACTATGTAAGTGGGTTGGCGCGTGGCAATGAATGGCGCACTACTCCGCTTTGGGGTATCGGGCTTCAGGAAAAGGTAAACGGACATACCTACTTCTTGCACGATGGTCGTGCTCGCAATCTTGTTGAAGCCATAATGTGGCATGGGGGAGAGGGAGAAGCATCGAAAAATCTCTTTAAGAACATGAGTAAGGATGACCGTGATGCCCTGATTGTATTTTTAAATTCACTTTAGAACTAATAAGCTTTATATAAAAAGTAATTATGAAGAAATTTTTATATGTCGCCATGCTGGCTGTTTTGCCTTTGACCGCTATGGCGCAACATGAGGAAGATACGGAGAATGGTGTAGTGTCATTGGCCGGAAGAGAAGGTTTTACCATTGAAACAAAGAAAGGTGATTTTGTTTTCAAGCCTTATCTGTTGGTACAAACGAGTGCTAATTTCAATTGGTATGATGATGAAGGCTTGGATAAGGCTTATAACCAAGATAATATTGCCAATTCGGGTTTTTCCATTCCTTATGCCGTACTTGGCTTTACTGGCAAGGCTTTTGGAAAAGTAGCTTTCAATCTGTCCATCAATGCTGCTGCAAGTGGAGGAGCGCTGTTACAGCAGGCGTGGTTTGATGTACAGCTGAAAAAACAATTTGCGATTCGTGTCGGAAAGTTCAAGACTCCATTTTCGCATGCCTATCTGACAACTCTTGGCGAAACACTGCTTCCCCAGTTGCCGGTTTCTCTGACGTCTTCTGTAATTTTGCCTTATTCGTTGAATGCCGTGACGCCTAATATCGGTACGGGATTTGACCTGGGTGTTGAAATTCACGGTCTGGTGGCAGATAAGTTCGGTTATGAAGTCGGCTTGTTCAATGGAACCGGAGCTTCCGTGAATACAGCTTCAAAGACGATGAGTGATGACTGGCATATCCCTTCATTGCTGTATGCCGGACGTCTGACTTATATGCCCAAGGGGGTGATGCCTTCCACACAAGGTAATCCTAACCGTTTGAACGAGGATAAGATATTATTCGGTCTTTCGGGTTCTATCAATGTGGAGAGTGAAAATGAGAGTACCAATGATACCCGTGTGGGGTTGGAATTTGCCATGTTGAAGAACAAGCTCTATCTGGCGGCTGAAGCTTATTATATGAATGTAGGTTTCACCAAACGGCAAAAGATAAATGAATCGTATAGCTTTTTAGGCGGTTATGTGCAAGGTGGTTACTTTGTCGCTCCCCGCCTACAGCTTGCCGCACGCTACGATATCTTCAATCGTAACGGTACGGATGACGACGGTTTCCTGAATATGCCTGCTGTAGGTATGAATTACTTTTTCAGAGGATGCAACCTGAAATTGCAGGCAATGTATCAGTATGTAGCCCGTTGGGGACACGACACGCAGCTCGACCGTGATAATGATAATTTAGGTCTGGCCACTCACTCTGCCACGGTGATGCTTCAATATACATTCTAAATGAAGTCAGGAAAGGATTCGTCTATGAAAAAATACATTCTTTTCTTTTTTCTGCCCGTGCTTCTTATAGGTCTGCATGCATGCGATGAGGGGAGAATTTATGAGAATGCCGTAGTGGCCACGGGTGAAGGACGCACAGTGAAGATGACAGGCCGGATTAGTGGTGTGGATAAGTGGTCGGGCGACTATAGTGTGGTAGTGGCAGGATTTGATGATGAAAGCGATTATGCCATTGTTTCAAAGGTTGTTCCGGCATCCGAATCGGATAATGATGAAATCCAGTTGACAATGTCCGGCATAACGGATGAGGTGACAACTGTCGAGCTATGTGTAATCAATAAGTTGAGGAAGCGCATTGTCAGTTTGGTGGCAATGGAATGTACTGAAATCGCTGATACTATACTTATGGATGCAGGAACAGTTGATGCAAGTATGTACAATGCCATTCAACAAAAAATATTCAATGCCACTTGTACGGCTTGCCATGGTCTTAGCACCACTCCGGGTGGTGGCTTGAATCTGCTGGAAGGACATAGCCATGCTGATCTGGTCAACCGGGCTTCAACGACGGTGGACGGTAAAATGAGGGTTATGCCCGGCAATGCGTCAGAAAGTGTCTTGCATCTCATATTGGGTACGGACATCAGCTCGGATTGGCGTATAGACCATTCTCAGATGATAACCTCATCTGATATGCAGTCTTTGATTGGCAACTGGATTGACGATGGTGCACAGCCGTAATAATGATGGGCCTTACTGGTAATACCGGTACTTTTTTGAACAACAACGACTAATTGATATTTAATATGAAAAATAAACAACAACAAACTAATCAATTGGAGAATACCTTAACCGAAATCTTTAAATATGAGGTAGAAGCGGGTGTTTCGGAATATCATGTAATGATTCATGCCACCAGACCGGAAGCGACTTATGAAGAACAGCTGAATGCGGTGGTCGACACTTACTGCCAACTACGTGAAAGTGAGCTACAAGGTGCTGTTGCCATCTTTAAACGCTACTTTCTAAGTGACGCCGCCAATCAGGCAGATATGCTACTGGCGCTTTCGGCAGAATGTTCGGATTGTGCACTCTCCGTGGTAGAGCAGCCGCCGTTGAACGGTACAAAGATTGCACTGTGGGTCTATCTGCAGAAAGGTGTGGAAACACAGGTACTTCATAACGGATTGTTCGAAGTGAGACATGGCGCCTACCGTCACCTTTGGGGAGGCGGCTCTTTCAATCGTGCCGCCAATTCGGAATACCAGACCCGTCTGCTGTTGAATGACTATGTGATGCAGCTGATGGAACAGGGCTGCAAGCTGGCTGATAATTGCATACGTACCTGGTTCTTTGTACAGAACGTGGATGTGAATTATACCGGAGTGGTGAAGGCGCGTAATGAGGTGTTTGTTACCCAGGACTTGACGGAGAAGACTCATTATATTTCCAGTACCGGTATCGGTGGCCGTCATGCCGACCCAAAAGTGACGGTTCAGATGGATACTTATGCTGTAGATGGTTTGAAATCTGAACAAATTCACTACCTTTACGCACCGACACATCTGAATCCCACATACGAATACGGTGTGAGTTTCGAGCGAGGTACGTATGTGGATTATGGCGACCGTCGCCAGGTGTTTATTTCGGGTACTGCGAGCATCAATAATAAAGGTGAGGTGGTATATCCCGGGGACATTCGCAAGCAGACGGAACGTATGTGGGAGAATGTGGAGGCTTTGTTGAAAGAGGCTGGCTGTACGTTTGATGATTTAGGACAGATGATTGTTTATCTGCGGGATGTTGCTGACTATACCGTGGTCAAAGGAATGTATGACGAGCGTTTTCCGGATACTCCGAGAGTGTTTGTATATGCTCCCGTATGTCGTCCGGGTTGGCTGATAGAGATGGAATGTATGGGAGTCAAGTCTTTAGAAAACAAGGAGTTTGCTCCATATTGATTTTTTACTTTTAATTGATAGCTCTTAATTGAAAAAGTTTCTCATAGCTGTTTATGGTTGTTTGCTGCTCTTACTTGCTGCAACTACGTTTGTAGAGCAGACATACAGTACGGATTTTGTAGAAAAGCATGTTTATCATACGATTTGGTTCTGTTGTTTGTGGGGAGCCCTTGCTGCGATGACTGTTGTTGTGCTTGTAAGACAGCGGTTGTGGCGGCGTCTCCCGACGTTGTTGTTGCATGGCTCCTTCCTCGTGATTTTGGCGGGAGCCATGACTACGTTTCTTTGTGGCCGAAAAGGATATGTGCATCTTACTGTCGGCAGTGAGGTGAACTGCTTTTTGGAACAAGACGGCAGGCAGGTTGTAGAGTTACCGTTCACCTTACGTCTGGACAGTTTCCGGATTGAGTACTATCCGGGTACGGATGCTCCTGCAGATTATATCAGCTATATTCACGGTGAGACGCCCGTCTCCATGAACCGTATTCTTTCACGGCAGGGGTTTCGCTTTTATCAGTCTTCCTTTGATGAGGATATGCAGGGGAGCTGGCTGACAGTGAATTATGACCCGTGGGGGATAGGGATTACCTATAGTGGATACCTCTTGTTAGGTGTCTCCATGCTCTGGATGCTGGTCAGCCGGGGCGGAGAGTTCCGCAGGCTGCTGAGGCATCCGTTGTTGAAGAAGGGAGGAATGTTTGTTCTATTGTTGCTGTGTCTGGGAAGTGGGGTACATGCGCAGAAGAGAAGCCTTCCGGCACTGGCACGCAAGCAGGCGGATAGTCTTGCCCGTAAGCAGGTGATTTATAATGACCGTGTGGTTCCTTTCAATACCCTTGCGCGCGATTTTGTACTGAAACTGACGGGAAAATCGTCTTATGGAGGCATGACGCCGGAGCAGGTGATTGGCGGATGGCTTCTGCGTCCGGAGGTTTGGCAGAATGAGCCGATGATTTATATCAAAAACGAGGCACTCCGTCGTCTGCTTCATTTGGAGACACCCTATGCATGTCTGGCTGATTTGTTCGACGGTGAGAAGTATCGCTTGCAGAAGTTCTGGAAGGGGAAGCAAGACCATCATCAGAAAATGACTTCTCTGGAAAAGGCCATTGTAGAGGCGGATGAAAAGGTGGGACTGATTTTGATGCTCCAAAATGGTACATTGATTCGTCCTTTGCCGGAAGACGGGAGTGTGGAGCCTGTTTCCGATACTAAAATACAAGCCGAATTGCTGTATAACCGTATTCCTTTCAGCAAATTGCTGTTCATGTTCAACCTTACGGTGGGGATGCTGGCTTTCTTCCGTCTGCTGTATCGCGGCCTGCGCCGTTCGTCGGCATTGTCAGACTCTTCCGGTAGGATTGTAGCGCTCTCTTTCTCTTCGCGTTTGGCAGATACTTTTTTCCCGTTTTCTCTTTATGCGGCGTTTCTCTTTCAGCTCTTCGGGTATGGTCTGAGGTGGTACATCGGCGGGCGTATCCCGTTGGGTAATGGATACGAAACGATGCAGTTCATGGCATTGTGTGCGCTGTTCCTGGCTTGTCTGTTTCGGCGGCGCTTCCCGTTTATGGTGCCTTTCGGTTTTTTGCTGTCCGGTTTTGCCTTACTGGTGTCCTATTTGGGACAGATGAATCCCCAAATCACTCCCTTGATGCCCGTGCTCGTTTCTCCGTGGCTCAGTACGCATGTGTCGTTGATAATGATGTCTTATGCTTTGTTTGCCTTTATGATGCTGAACGGCATACTGGCATTGTGTCTTCGCCGTTCAGCCCGGATGTTGATGCTGCTCAGCCGATTGCTGCTTTATCCCGCCGTTTTCTTTTTGGGAGCCGGCATTTTTCTGGGTGCGGTTTGGGCCAATGCTTCTTGGGGGCGTTATTGGGCTTGGGACCCGAAGGAAGTATGGGCGCTGATTACCTTTATGGTTTATGGAGCGGCGTTCCATGCGCGCAGCCTGCGCATTTTCCGCAGTCCGTTATTCTTCCATATCTATATGATTGTTGCCTTTCTGACAGTCCTGATGACCTATTTCGGGGTGAACTACATCCTTGGAGGAATGCACAGCTATGCCAATGCCTGATTTGTGGGTGGTTCTACCTATTTATGATGACAGACTTGTTTTATTATACCTAATTTAAGTGATTGCGTACTGTCTGCCGATGCCTTATCTTTGCAACATCAGATTTGAATGAATTAGTTAGTCATAATTACGTAACCACTTTTATGAAGATAAAAGGATCCCCGCTTCCCGATGTGATATCGTGAAGCGGGGATTTGTGTATGGCGTGACGGATACTGTGGGTAAGGTTGGATAAGGATACTTGTGGGGCATAAAGAGTCATAGGATGGGGAGGGATGACATAGGGGATGAGCTTTGTCTTCAAGCACAAGATAAACCTTAATCAATAGGCAGAGGGCTTTTCCCGTATGGAGGAGCATACTTTTGCAAGGGATTCATCCGGTTTTTCCCTATAGGCCGCAGCGGGTAGGGAAACGGTTGCCGGAAGAATCTTATAGAGAGTCCTTGATGTCGCTCAATTCTACCAGCTTGTTGACAATAGCGTAGATGGTGAGCCCTGCCGGAGAATGTATCTGCAGTTTGCGTGCAATGTTACGGCGATGGGTAATGACGGTATGGATGGAGAGGTAGAGTTTGTCGGCGATGGCTTTGTTGGTCATGCCCTTCACAACGCAGGTGATGATTTCCTTTTCGCGCTGGCTCAGGGTTTCTTGTTCGCTGTCTTTTTCCTCTTCCTCCTCGGTGTGTAGCAAGTGGTTGATTTTGGAGGCGATGACATCTACGTCATCGCACATGGCGAAGTTCTCGTCATATTCCTTCAATATGTTGTTGTCGATGACGGAGCATACCATAGCAATGTACTTGATACCGGATTTTCCGTGTTCTGCCTTGAAGGCGGGCAGGTCGAACCAGCCACCGAAAGTGGGGTTGATGATGATAATGTCTGCCGGATGCATGTGAATGTAGTTCTGCAGCGATTCCGGAGAAGAAACCTCAATAGGGTGTGCATTCAAGTTGGGAATACGCTTCAAAACAGCCGTCAGGCCACTCCGGATGATGACCGAAGTTTCTGCAATGACAATCTTCAAAGAAGTATTATTGTTCATTTTTCAGTTTCCTTTCTATTTGCGCTACGGCGGGAACAAACATATAATCTTCTACCTGGCAGTGGGTGGCAAGGTCTTGTTCGCAGTTGAATATATCGAACAAGACCGCATTCAGGAGATTGTTGTTCTCCTTTTCCGGGTAGTATTTGATGATGATGTTCTTCAGCTCTTTCAGTTTGGTATCTATCTGATTATGTTTGCTGGCAAAAGTGGCAATGTTGTATTCATCCGATAGGTTGCCTTGGAGTAATTGCTCTACATAGGTGAATACGGCCTGGTTTTCATATTCCATGTGGCGGCGTACCTCCTTGGCATATTCATCGAAGAACTTCAGGATGAGGTAGGCTACATCGTTTGTACTGGAACAATCGATGGCTTCGATGAGTTTGCGGCGGATGGCCGGCAGGTTGAAGTCGAGGAAATATGTGTGGGCACGCTTCAGATAATCCATAAGGGCGGGAATGGAAAAATCACTTTCATTGCCGCTGTAAGAGTATTGTTCTTCGCTGATAAAGTTGGCTACGGCGAGGAATGTAGGGCAATCGACGCCTTGTGCTTCGCAGACGTCCTTCACGCTCTTGTCTCCGAATCCTAATGACAGTCCGAAGCGGCTCATCACCATTAATAAGGAGTAATTGTCACAGATGAGGTCGCTCATCTTGTCCGTGGAGCGGTACTTATGTTGCTTATTCATTGTATGTTATTGTTTTTAATTCTCTGATTCGTGCGCAAAGTAACGGCTTTTATCCGAGAACTGCAATCACTATTAGTAGGTATTTTGCTTGTCGGGAGACGGTTGGAGACTGGTGTTTGCCGAATAAACTAAAAGCTTTAGTTTTATTTAACGAGAGAAATTAGTTTTTGAACTAAATAATTTAGTTATTTGCGGAAAACAAAGAATGTTATGAAAGGATTGACTGCAAAAGAAGAAGAAATCATGGGCTTTTTCTGGGAAAAGGGACCCTTGTTTGTGAAGGAAATGCTGGCATTCTATGAAGAGCCGAAACCACATTTCAATACTTTGTCCACCATTGTGAGAGGATTGGAGGATAAGGGATTCCTGAGCCATCATACGTACGGCAACACGTATCAGTATTATGCGGTGGTCAGCGAGGAGGATTTCCGCAAGCGGACACTGAAGAACGTTATCAGCAAATATTTCAATAATTCCTATCTCAGCGCAGTGTCGTCTCTGGTGAAGGAAGAGGATATATCCCTGGAAGAACTGAAGCAGTTGATACAAGACGTGGAAAAGGGAAGGGACTGAGATTGTTGAGGCTCTAATAACTCTGGCTTATGAAAAACATCGGATTGGTTTGTTTGCTGCTGGTAAGTATTTGCTGCGGATTGCAGGCAAAGAAAATCGTAAAGGTACCCTATTTCATGGCATGCAATACGCGTAGCATTGAAGTGGAGCAAGTGACGCTTGGAAAAGATACGACCTGGCTGGCGGTGAGGCTTTATGGCATGCAGGGCGATAGGGTCAGGATTGATTCGACAGCTGTGTTGCGGGCATCCGGAAAGGATTACGGATATTTGGGAAATACCGGTTTTGCCAGGGATGAATGGACGCATATTCCCGCTTCCGGTGAAATGACTGCTGTTTTGAAGTTTAGTCCGCTTCCGATGGATACTGAGAGCTTTGATTTTGTAGAGACACCGGACAGTGATGAAGGATGGGTAATTTATGGTATACAGCTCAACGGAGAGAAACCTCGGGTGGATATTCCCGAACGTTTGCGGAATAAGAAACCGGATGAGGTTTTGCCATTGCCCGGACCGGAATTGAATATGGGAAAGACTGTCATAAAGGGGCAGATATTGGGGTATAAACCGGAGTATGGAGTGACGTTACGCTACTATGACTCGCCTTGGTTCTTCATGTATTTCACCGGTAAGGACTTGAAGATAGCGGAGGATGGCACGTTCCGTTATGAGACAGAGGTGCTGTTGCCGAGCGGTGCTACGCTGTGGATATCCCGTTCGAAAATAGAATTGTTTCTCGTTCCGGGTGGAGAACTGGATGTCACAATCAATCTGCCTGAAATATTCTATTCGCAAAGCCGTCTTTTAAGCCGGAAAAGGGATGGTGTAACGGACAACTGTGTTTGGTTTGAAGGAGACTATGCCGGTCTGAATACCGAGTTGCTGCGGTTCGGTGAAATGAAAAGCTTATCGGGAGCTGATGATTTTTATGCAGATATTTGTGGGATGACTCCGCAGGCATATAAAAAGTATCTGTTCAGGCATTATGAAGATATGCAAAAGAAACTTGTAAAAAACAAGGATATGAGCCAGGCTTGCCGTACTTATATCCGGGCAAATCTGGATATGAATCTGTTCAGCCTTATCTATAATTACAAGAGTAACCTTAGTTATGCCCCGATGCTTTCGGGCAGGAAGGGGGTGAAAAGGGCGGACATGACGGTGGACAGTACCTCATACTTCAAGGAAATACTGCAACTGGATATTCTGCATACCCCCGAACAGAAATATTACAATTATTATACGGACTTTGTGAAGACCGCTACCGGAAATTTCCGGGATAAGTTTGTGCAAGACCCTCTTTGGCCGGACATGCTTCTTGCCGGGCGTGCTTCCCGTAATCTGAGCAAGTACATGCCTTTGACTGAGGAAGAGCGTCGGACGGTGGACAGCATCGCTTCTCCCGACCTCAGGCAATTGTTCCTGATGAGAAACGGGAGGATTGAAGCCGAACTGAAATCAGAGTTGGAAGCTACTAAGGGAAAGACCGGATATAAGATTGTTGAGGTGGAAAAGGAGGTAGCGGCAGACAGTTTGTTGCAGGTCATTACTCGTCCTTATCGTGGCAAGATGGTACTGGTGGATATGTGGAACACCTGGTGTGGTCCTTGTATGCGGGCCATGAAAAGCCTGAAACCGTTGAAAGAGGAGCTGAAAGAGGTGGTTTATCTATATATTGTCGACGAAACATCTCCTGAAGGAAAATGGAAAGTAATGATACCGGATATACCCGGTATTCACTGTCGCATTAGCAATGAGCAAAGTACGGCATTGGCAAAGCTGTACGAATATCCGGGTATCCCGACCTATTTCGTCGTGAACCGTGAAGGAGATATTTCCTACAAAGCAACCGGATTTCCCGGAGTGGAGATGCTACGGAATGAACTGACCAAGTAACTGTAAATAGTAAATAGTAAATCGTAAATCCCTAAATAGTAAATAATTCCATGGGTCTGTTTTTTGTTTATATACTCAAATCTTCTGTTTGCCTGGCGATATTCTATTTGTTTTATCGCTTGTTGCTGGCACGCGAGACGTTTCATCGTTTCAACCGTTTTTCATTGTTGGGCATTTTGCTGTTGTCCTGCCTATTGCCTTTGGTAGAGGTAAGTGTGAAGCAGGAGACGGAAGTGCACCAGACGATGCTGACATTGGAGCAGTTGCTGATGATGGCAGATGCAGTGAATGCCACTGAGGCCGGAGCAAGGGCTGAAACGGCAACAGTCACCTGGATACAAGTGGCGCTGCTTGTCTATCTGGCAGGAATCGTTTTCTTTGCCTTCCGCAACGTATATTCGTTGGTACGGTTACTGATGTTGCTGAAATCGGGTAAAAAAGAGGATATTGGCAGCTACTTACCGGGCAGGAAAGAGCGCGTTACTTTGATTGTACACAACTGTGACATCGCTCCGTTCAGTTGGATGGGATATATTGTCATTTCACGGAAAGACTTGGAGGAGAACGGACGGGAAATCCTTATCCACGAGCTTGCCCATATCCATAACCGCCATTCCTGGGACTTGCTGGTGGCTGATGTCTGCATTTTCTTTCAGTGGTTCAATCCGGCATCATGGCTCCTGAAGCAGGAATTGCAGAATATCCATGAGTTTGAAGCGGATGAAACGGTGATAAAGGAGGGTGTGGATGCAAAACAGTATCAACTATTATTAATAAAAAAAGCTGTCGGCACAAGGCTCTACTCTATGGCCAACAGCTTTAATCACAGTAAACTTAAAAAACGTATCACTATGATGTTAAAAGAAAAATCAAGCCCGTGGGCACGTTTGAAGTATCTTTATGTACTTCCGGTAGCTGCCATTGCAGTGACAGCTTTTGCCCGTCCCGAAGTCTCCGATAAAGTGGAGAAGATTTCAAGCGTCAAAGTTAACGATTTGGCTGCAATTGTAGAAACAAAAGTGGCGGAAAGTGCAGGTGACACTACGAAGCCTGCCGATGTGAAGTATGTACCGGCGGAAGTCCGCAAGCGGTTGAAGGGAACTCTGGTCTTCGAGGTGGCAGAGGAGATGCCGGAATTTCCCGGCGGCGGAATGAGTGCTTTCATGGATTATATCAAGACGAATATGCGTTATCCGGCATCTGCCAAAGAGAACGGTACGCAGGGACGGGTCACTGTCCAGTTTGTGGTGGATGAAGATGGAAGCATCAAGGACTCCAAGGTGCTCCGTTCTGTGGATAAGGATATGGATGCCGAGGCGCTGCGATTGATAAACACTATGCCGAAGTGGAAGCCGGGGAGACAGAAGGGGCAGCCGGTGGCTGTGAAATTTACGGTGCCGGTGATGTTCAGGCTGGACGACGACAAACTTGAAAAAACTTCTTCTGCCAATGGTATTACAGTTGAAGGATATGCAGGTAATGGGAAAGAGCCATTGTATATTGTGGATGGAAAAGAGGTGACGCCATCTGTCATGAGTGCATTGAATCCTGATAAGATAGAACGTGTAACGGTTTTGAAAGATAAATCTGCCACGGATTTATATGGAGAAGAGGGACAGAATGGCGTTGTTCTGATAACCCTGAAACAAGGAACTCCGGGTATGGTTATCCGCCGGGGTAATGAGGTGGCAGAGAATGCTAAAGTACAGCATAAGAGTAGTCTTGATTTAATAAAGACTGTCTATATTGATGGAGAAAAGGTTGACTTGGGTACTAAAACTATCGATGATTTAATACCTGCCGAGAATATTGAGGGTATTGAGGTGAAGAAAGAGGCAGGTGGAAAAGGTGAGATTTACATCACTACTAAAAAAACTAAAGCTGTAGAAAAGACCATTGCCAAAGGCAATATGAAAGTGGAAGGCAAAGTGGTGGATGAGCAGGGTGAGCCTGTTATCGGTGCGGCTGTTCTGATAGAAGGTACCACTACGGGAAGCGTTACCGATGTCAATGGCAATTTTGTCCTTTCTGTACCTTCTAAGGATGCTGTATTGGTTGTTTCGTATATAGGTATGGCTACCGGCAAAGTGAAGGTGCAGCCCAAGCTTACGATTACGCTGAAAAGTGAATAGTCTCTAACAATTATGATAAGGAAAATTCTCTCTTTGTTTCTGATTCTGGTAGCTGTGGGGGCAGGGCTTTGCTCTGCCCAGACAGCCGGTAAGAAATATTATTTGGTGGGCGGGCTTTTCTTCGAAGGCATGCCGCCTGGTGTGGGTTCGGACAACGTGGCGGCTTTCATAATACATGAGGACGGCGCGAGACACGAGGTTACGGAACTCCGCTTGCGCAAGGGCATTGTGCTGTCTGAGGAGGTGAGAGAATATGCTACTCCTGCCGACGAGGTGCCTGGTGCGGAAGCTTTCTTGATGAGTTACCGTGGAGGAACGGGGAAGAAGTTGCCGATAGGCGGTGCCGTACAGACTTTGAAGAAGGAAGAATGGATAGGAAAGGCTTTTCCGGAATTCAAAGTGAAAGACATAGAAGGACAGGAGTGGAGCAAGGCCGATGTGACGGGACGTCCTATGGTCTTGAACTTCTGGTATACCGGCTGTGGTCCTTGTATCCGTGAAATGCCGGAGCTGAACAAATGGATAGAAGTCTATCCTGATGTAACCTATCTTGCTACGACTTTTGACAGTGCTGCACAAATAAAGAAAATTGTAGAGAGCCGTCCTTTCCTCTTTACCCAGATAGCCGATGACTTGTTTTTCTTCGAGACCTTTCATGTGAGTGGTATGCCGGTCACTATACTGGTGGATAAGAAAGGCATTATCCGTCATATAGAACAAGGTACTGGAACTGCGAAACTTCGGTATATGCAGGATAAGTTGCAGAAACTTGTCAGCGAATAATTCTTTCCTGATGAATAGGGGATAAGGATTTCAGAGGATTTCTTTTGCCCTTTCACAGATTATCATACCTTTGCGAATATAAATCTAAGGAAGGCAAGGTTATGATAAAACATCTTTTTTTAATATGGGGACTGCTTGCGGCACTCACTGCTGAGCCGGTTCTGGCTTGTACATCTGCCGTCGTTTCTGGAAAGGTTACTCCTGACGGCCGTCCGTTGCTATGGAAAAACCGTGATACGGACTATCTGCGAAATCATGTTGCTTATATAAAAGGGGAGAAGTATAACTTCATTGCCGATGTGAATAGTGCTAACTTTCCTGCCTTGAAAGTGCATATAAAAGTGTTTGAGAGAAGAATGAGGAAAGTTTACTGGTTATCAGTTACTTTCCTCATTTTGGTTAAAAGTGGCGAGGACAGACGAAGACAGGAATACGACAAGATGAGACAGAGGAACGTTACCTATCCGTAACCTATACCCCCAATGGTGAATGTTGAGGTTCGGAAGAATAAGGAAGGTTACGAATTGAATTTGAATGCTCTGATTTATAGTGAGTTACTAATGAGCAACGTAAGATTTTTGGTTACGAACCAAATTTGCCGTGTTCTGCCGTGAAATGCGTAGCAAGAAAAGACTCTTCATGTATTAATTTTGAACGCAAAAAAGAATGACGTTATGAAGAGTACATTTTCAATTATCTTCTACCTCAAAAGACAGGTAGTAAAGAAAGACGGTACTGTTCCAGTTATGGGACGTATCACAGTGGACGGAACACAGGCACAGTTCAGTTGCAAGATGACTGTGAATCCCAATTTGTGGGACACCAAGGGCGGACGCATGACTGGAAAAAGTATGCAAGCCTTGGAGGTGAACCGCAAACTGGACAAAATGCGTGTGAGTATCAGCAAGCATTATCAGGAGATAATAGATCGAGACAACTTTGTCTCTGCCGACAAGGTTAAGAACGCTTTTCTTGGATTGGAGTATCGCTGCCATACCTTGATGAAAGTCTATGAGCAAAGCAGGGATGAAATGGAAAAACAATACAAGGCTGGCATGAAATCTTTGAGCACATTCACAAAATATAGAATCGGTTGTGCTTACGTGGGCGAGTTTTTGCAGTCGCATTACCGTGTAAAGGACATTGCCTTGAAAGAATTGTCCCTGCCGTTTATTACGAACTATGAGACATTCCTTAGAATAGACAAGCAACTGAAGATAAATTCCGCAATGGTGTTTGTCCGTAATCTCCGTGCCATGATTTTTCGGGCGATTGATAACGAGTGGCTCGTCAAAGACCCTTTCAGACGATACGAGTACAAGAACGAGGAAACAACAAGGGAGATTCTGACAAAAGAAGAAATTCACCTGTTGATGGAAACTCCTATCACCAGAAAGCATATGGGGTTGGTGCGTGACTTGTATCTATTCTGCTGTTTCACAGGTCTCGCATTCATTGACCTGTACAACTTGAAGGAAGAGAACATCAAGACATTTTTTGACGATGGCGAGTGGATTGTTATCCACCGACAGAAGACAGGAACGGAAGCCGACATCAAGTTGCTTGACTATCCCAAGCAGATAATGGAGAAACATCGTGGATTGTGCAAGGATGGCAGAGTCTTTCCTGTACCACCTTATAGAAGTTGTCTGCGTTCGCTCAAAAGATTGGGAAAGAAATGCGGTATCACCAAGCCACTTTCCTGGCATGTCTCAAGGCACTCGTTCGCAACCTCGGTTTGCCTCTCCAATGGTGTACCAATAGAAACAGTAAGTTCCATGCTTGGTCACAAAGACATCAAGACCACGCAAGTGTACGCCAAGATTACCAAGGAAAAGTTGAGCAAGGATGTAGAAAAGTTGTCCCAACAACTCAATCACATTGAGGAATTCACATTCGGGAATATTTGCAGCGATAATACGAACACAAAAAAGGCATAGTATGAAACGACAAGTGATAACAATACAAGAAGATATGGTCATCTACGCCCCACATCATGGTGAGGTGTGGATGACTGTTTGGGAGATTGCCGAACTGTTGAATGTAACAGGGACAGCAGTGAAGAATACCATCAAGCGCATTTGGAAACAAAGTGTGCTGAAAGATTTCCAGCATTCTCAATACGTCAAACTTGAAAATGGATATTCTGCGCATGTCTATGGTATGGAAGTGATTATCGACATAGCACTTCAAATGGATACATACCAAGCATTGCTTTTTAGAAGATGGCTTGTTGAAAAGATAGGAAATCGCAAAGAATGTCAAGCTACTTCAGGAAAGCAGGGGCGAACGACGATTATCGTGATGAATGGAACGATGCCGAGAGGTATCAGTTAAGCATTACACCTTAGTTATATAATAGCGTACAGAGAAGAAATACCAAATGGTTGTATCACTCTGTGCGCTTTTTGCTTTCTATTTGTAGCGCAGTTTGCATATTTTAGAATGTTTGTCATCTATTACGGTGCGCTTTCTTACACAAAATAATCGAGATATTCAAGCGAATTGGCTTAAATAGTCTTAAATTTGTGTTGCAGTATTTATATTTCCTACCATTTCTTGTCTTTTCTCAATAAATTTTCGTATTTTTGCAGTCGGATTGTATAGCCAGACCGCAGTTGTCGCTGTAAGACGAGTTCTTTCATGATAACCGAGTCGGCAGCCTACGCCGTGCTGAGTGTAGTGAGGTCAACCATGACATATCTATACGTAAGCGGGCTTTGGGCGGGAAGACAATCCAGACATAATGGAAGGCGTTTATCGACGCTGTGTTTAAGACTTCCTGTAATCTTGCAAATTCACAGTAAATTGTTGTCTTGAACGTAGTCAACGGTAGATGTCCCGGGTGTGATTATATCAATCCCGTGGAGACCTGTAAGCATGGATTGTGTCCTTTCGGGCGCAGTCTAATGTGTTATTAGGTCTCTTTACGGACATGATTTTCATATCGGCGTGGGCTCTGACGTTGTCTGTTCAACAACAATAGGCAATTGCAAGAGCCTCAGGAAGTGGAATGGACAACAGGACGATTCCACGCTCTTTTTTTCTGTCGCAATTTAACGGATTTCTGTCTAGAAAAAAGTTAGCACCGATATGAAAGTCGATGAATGGACATCAGAAGATGGACACACCTCAGGGGGTGGTGAATACCCTCCTTGCGCTGGACTTACCTCCAACGCCCTCCCCGAAGCTCAAAGCACAGTTTCCGCCGAGAGTTCACAAACAGGGGTGTCCACCAGAAATGCCCATATAGCAAGTAAGCCTAAAGCACAAAAAGAGGAAGATAGCCCTCATTGGTATGCCTTACGTACCACATACGGTAGAGAGAAAAAGGCATACGACTACATGACAGCCAAAGGCATCACTGCTTTCTATCCTACTACAGATACTGTAAAACTTATAAAAGGTAAGCGCAAAATTGTTACCGAGTCACGTTTACCTAACATCTTCTTCGCCTACGGTACCGAAGAACAACTCAAAACCTTTGTTTACGACAACGTAAACCTCCCATTCCTTCGTTTTTATTATCGACACGTCCACGTTGGTCGCAGAATAGAGAAGATTCCTATGATAGTTCCTGACTATCAGATGGAAAGTCTCAAAATCATCTGTGCTGCCGATGCGGATAACACAATCGTGTCATTAATCGAAGTGCCAAAGTTCGAGAAAGGACAATTGGTAAGGGTTATTGATGGTGCTTTTAAGGGAGTGATAGGCAGAGTCGCAAGATGGCAAGGACAACAGAGAGTAGGAGTTGTGGTGGACGACTTGGTGACTGTTGTGACGGCGTATATACCAAGTGCATTTATAGAATCAATAGAATAAATATCATTTTTATTATGCAAGAGCATACTTTAATAGCCAATTCTGGTATTCAAATCATAACGTTTCCATTGAGGATAAATACTCAAGAAAAGTTCAAAATGTGGTATCACGAATGGTATGATACTGAAAATGGGGAATGGCGACTTGATCCTGTGTACGAACTTCGCACAGATGACGAGTGCTATTATTATAACAAACAGAAACTTCATAAAGGTGGCTATTTAAGTGACCCTACTATTGAAATTGATGTCAACGAGCTTAAAAGCGATGATATA
The DNA here is from genome assembly GCF_025147485.1 of Bacteroides uniformis. Lineage (NCBI taxonomy): Bacteria > Pseudomonadati > Bacteroidota > Bacteroidia > Bacteroidales > Bacteroidaceae > Bacteroides > Bacteroides uniformis. The sequence goes on from NZ_CP102263.1 coordinate 2,168,598, forward strand.
TTACCATTGAGAATAGAAGATGAAAATTGTCCAGGTGTAAGGGGCGATATATTTAGCCTTACATTCTCCGACAAAGACAACAAGTTTTCCAAGTTTGAAAATGCTTGGCTTCCAGTCCCATATTTCTTTAAACGCACTCTCAAGCGTTTTAAGTTCGGTCCATTAAATTGGGTACGTATGAAGTTAATCCCGATAAGAGAAGAAAAGGGAATAAAATGTTACAATGTAGTACTTGCATTCGATACAAGAGCTCGTTACGAGAGTGACGAATATGATGAATGTCCCGTTTTTCCCGATGCGTTTAGAGGCGAAATGGATTTCGAACTATGTAGTAATGAGTTCTATTTGATGGACTATTGTTCTCCTAAAAATAACTGGAGTTATATTGATGACTATTTGTTGCACTTGGTTCATCCAAACGTTCAACGTGTATCTCAATTAAGAGGTGCGAACGTGAGAAAAATGTCGTATATCGCATCATACATATTCTTAATCAACTATCTTGCTCAAAAGGATCTATTCCCCAAGGTTAAACTTTACAAGGATACCGATGTCGAAATAAAGGATGTTGATATGGTTGTTGATATAGGAAACTCACGTACAACAGCACTTTTAATAGAAGATAATACCAATTTTAATCAAGTAAGGCAGCTTGAACTTATTGACTATACAAATCTTGTTAACGAAACGAACAATTCACTTGTAATCAACAAACATAACGAACCTTTCGATATGCGTTTGGCTTTTCGTAAAGTTGACTTTGGAAGTTTTGGCATTAAAGACAGCAAACAATTTGTTCATCCGAGCTTGGTTCGTTTAGGACAAGAAGCCAACACACTTATCCATTTGGCCACAAACACTGCAGATGATATGGAATCTTTGTCAACCTATTCAAGTCCAAAGAGATATTTGTGGGATTGGAGACCAAATAAAGAAGAATGGAAATTTCTTGTTCTCAAAGGTGAAAAGGACGACCACATTTTGAATCTTCGTGGAATAACAAATCAGTTGAAAAGTGACGGAAGTATAGATCTGTCCGGAGAAAGTGGCAGCTCGTACCACTATTCCAGACGGTCTTTAATGACATTCTCTTTCTTGGAAATGTTAGTGCAAGCTCGTATACAAATTAATAGCGAGGAATACAGGTCTAATCGTAGTGGGTTTGGAAAGCCGTCCATACCAAGAAGAATACGAAGAATTATTGTAACTTGTCCTACCGCAATGTCAAGGGTTGAGCGAGAGGCTCTTGTACATTGTGCTAAAGATGCAGTAATCTTATTGGAAAATTTCGATTATAATTGCCCTGTAGAAAATCCACATCCTGGGAAACTGGTAGACGTAGTCCCTGCTGTTCGCTCTATGAAAGATGACGATGGACTGTGGTACTATGACGAAGCGACATGCTCCCAATTGGTATATATGTATGGAGAGGTTGGACAAAAATACAAAGGATGTTGCAGTGAGTTCTTCAATCTCTATGGAAAAATAGAAGATGGTGACAGCCAGCCTTCAATAACTGTTGGATCTATTGACATTGGTGCAGGAACATCAGACTTGATGATTAGTAAATATACTTATATAAAAGGTGATGTTACGACCATTACGCCAGATCCGAAATTCTACGATAGCTATTATTTCGCAGGAGATGATATGCTTTATGCCCTTATCAAGAATATTATGCTCCTTGATGAGAACAGTGCATTTAGGACAGAATTAAAAGACTTAACAACCCAACAATATCGCCAAAAGATAAAGAATTTCTTTGGAGAGGATTATAATGGACAAACTATAGCTGATAGAATATTAAGAAAGGACTTTAATATTCAATATTCTGTACCATTAATGTGCCATTTCTTGGAGTTGTTGAAACAAGGCTGCAAGGATTGTATTGTAAAATATTCAGATGTGTTTTCCGAGTGTCCACCTAATGAGGCAATCATAGAGGAATTCAAACAAAGATTGAACATTGACATCACATCACTTTCTTGGAAATTTAACAAAGAGATGGTTTCAGAAGTTGTTCGTAAAGAATTTGAGCCTTTGCTTAAGAAGGTTGCAACCATCATGTATTCCTATGCTTGCGATGTCGTATTACTCTCAGGACGTCCTGCTTCACTTCCTGTGATAAGGGATATATTCCTTAAATATTACTCAGTTTCACCAAATAGACTCATTGTTCTCAACGATTATTACGTAGGGGATTGGTATCCGTTTGGAGAGAATACTGGCTATATAAAGAATGCAAAGACTATTGTGGCTATGGGTGGTGTAATAGGACATTATGCCTCGGAACTTTCAAATCTGAATAAGTTTATCATCAATTTAGATTTGCTGAAAAAGAATTTGAAGTCAACTGTGAATTATATTGAAGCTTCTCGTGAAGGACAACCAATTGAATACTTCATAACACCAGACAAGTACCGAGGTGACTTGACTATTAGTAGTATTCCCCAATCACTCCATGTTCGTCAAATAGGGATGGACTCATATCCAAGTCGTGCCTTGTATTCAATAGACTTTAACCGTCATAAGATGGCAGACAAAATTCGGAAAAAGGCCATTATAAATGACGAAGACTGTCCGACTGACGCAAAAGTAATAGGACTTGTAAATGAAGCCATTGATGTTTTGAAAAAACGAATGCCATTTAAGATAACAATTGAGCGTGACATGGATGACAAGGAAAATCTTTCCATTTCAGCAATAACGGATAAAAATGGTAATGATATAATGGATGGTAATCTTGAAATACACATCCAAAGCCTTGGTGTTGACGAACAATATTGGCTTGACTCAGGTGCGTTTGATTTCTAATCTCTAAAAATGAAATTATGCTACAAGATATAAAGCAACATATAGATTTGGTTGACGGCTCTATTGCATGGGCCAAAGAGTTTGGAAAGGAGTCTTTTCCATACGATGTTTTTAAGGAATATCGCCGCAAACTCAAGCGCATATATGCAGCCTTGGAAGAGAATTGTTCTGCAGCGGCTTATGGCGAAAGTCAGGTAGGTAAATCTTATTTGATGAGTAGTTTGTTGTCTTCTCCAAACTCGCCTTTTGTCATCACTAATGCAGGAAAATCATATAGTTTCATAGATGATATAAATCCAAGTGGTGGAAACAATGCCAAGATAGAATCAACTGGTGTTATCACTCGTTTTACTCTTAGCCAAGGTTGTTCTACAATGAGTGACTTTGTAAAGGTACGCAACTTGTCTGTTGTGGACATAATCCTTCTCTTGGCTGATTCGTATTATAATGACATTAAAATCAATCAAGATAGCGTATTGCGTTATGATGATATAAACAAGGCTCTTGAAGATATGAATGGTCTTTGGGCATCAAAGATTGTTGTACAAAATGAAATTGACGAAGACGATGTCAAGGATATTACAGATTACATCCACGATGTAATAGGGAATGCTGCGGCTGGTGTAAATCAATCAAACTTTTGTAAGATAGTTGCTCCTGTAATTCAATATGTTTCCTATGACAAATGGGTTAATATATTCAGTCTTCTTTGGAACAGGAATAGTGAATTGAGTCACTTGTTCAGTGTCCTCATTAATGAATATAAGAAGCTTAACTTTCAAACAGATATTTATATACCATTTGCTGCAGTGCTCCGTGAAAAAGGAACATTGTTGAAGATAGAATGGCTTGACACTGTTTGCGGTGTACAGATAGATACTGGATATGATGAAATTTATACAGATGTATATGATTCAAATGGGAATATCCTTGCTCATGATTTTCATAAAGGAAATCTTTCGGCACTGATTGCAGAACTTACCTTTGAACTGCCGCCTTCGGTTGCAGATGATAGGAAATTCTTACATAAACTTGATCTTCTCGATTTCCCAGGTGCTCGTTCTCGTGAGAAATACAAGGAGCAGGACATTCATACAGTTCTTCCCAAGATTCTTAGAAGAGGAAAAGTAGCCTACTTATTCAACAAGTACTCTCGCTCATTGAGAATCAGTAGTGTGTTATTCTGTCATCATAACGACCAAAAGGCGGAAGCTACCATTGGAGAAACAATAAATAGTTGGATTGAAGACAATATTGGTTCTACACCAGAGGAACGAGCCAATATGCTCAATGACACAAATGGTATTGCACCATTGTTCTTTGTTGCAACAAAATTCAATATCGATTTAGAGAGAACAAAGACAGACAATTCCTCAAACATAGACAAACTTGATACACATTGGAACAGGTTCGATACCGTATTTCCGGAAATTATTAAGCCTAACAAGTGGCTTGATAATTGGGTGAAAACAGGCGGACTGTTCCGAACCGCTGCTTTCCAAAACATTTATCCATTACGTGATTTCTACTGGTCTGGAAAGAATGGTGTTTTTGATGGCTATAGTGATGGTGCAGTCAAGTCAGAAGAGAAAAGTGTTCACACGTATGCTGATTATCCTGACTATTTCGAAAATCTGAAACAAAGCTTTCTTAAGAATGCCTTTGTGCAACGTCATTTTGCTAATCCCGAACAGACTTGGAATGATGTTGCTACCATCAACAATGATGGTTCAAAGGCCATCATTCGTAATCTTGACGCTATCGCAAGTGTACTAGAAGATGCAAGAAAAAAGAAATACCTTGCACAATTAGCTAAAATAAAGTCAGAGATGTATAATGCACTTTCTGTTTATTTTGAGCCAGAAGATAAGGAGGCAAAGAATCAAAAGGTAAAACAGATAGCCAGTGATATAAGAATGTCCCTTATTTTAAGTGTTGGCGAGAGACCAGAGATATTCGGTCATATCATAGACAACCTCATGGTGCCAGTTGGTGATTTGCGAGACATTGCATATAATATTATCATCTGCCATACCGATACTCCCAAAGATTTTTCTATAATAAACTTTATACGCAAACAAGCGGACATTAATCCATCGGACAACAAGAAAACGAACATTCAAAAATTATGCGATTTCTTTGGCTGCGAAAAAGCGAGATTAGAAGAAGCGTTAAAAGAACGTGGCTGTACCATTGCAGAGGTGGTTTCGAGTGAAACGGAAACTTTGACAACAGTGGCGGATGTTGTCACCAAACACATTGTTGATTATTGGAATGCCTATATCAACAACAAGGTTAAGGTTCTTGAGCCTATGCTTCCACATTCAGATGAAGTAGTCTTTATGTTATCAGCATTACTGAAAAAGCTGGGGATGAAACGTATCCTTTCTGAACGAATAGACCGCTATTGTAAAGTGTTCAGTCTTAATGAGCAACCAAACGCTATAGCTGATTATGCTTCATTGACACTCAACAACTTTGTAAGTTCTGTAGGGCGCAAATATATTAACGATGAGGACGTTGACAATATTCGTGCGAAAGCAGATAAGTGTCACATTAAAGTTGATTTGAGTTCTTCAGCATGGAATGTAGTTAGAAAACCGCAACCATTATTACAAACTTTGAGCGCATTTGATGCCGCCTCCGATATAGATACTGTTGACAAATCAACATTAATGAAACTTCCACTTTGGGACAACTTCCAACGATGGGAGAATTTGGTAACAATTGGTCTGCTATATGCAAGTGACATTTCTCATGTTGACCCAATAGCCAATGCTAAAATTAAAACAATCATTGATGCTTGTGAAATTTTATATAAAGGATAAATAAATGGCAGGACATTCATTCTTTGGAAAACAAAAACTCTGCTATACAGAGGTGTCTGATTTTACCGACTATCAAGGTATCGGTCACGACCCCATGTACAAGAGATACGACAGTGTTTTTAGTGTTGTCAAAAGGGTTATACCTATAAATCTGCAACATTTCCTTGCGACTCCTGAATATATGGATGATGAAGATCAGATTTGTTGGCATATAGAGAAATGGCAGCAGCATCCCACCCGTTTGAGTGAACTGTCAGGAGCAGAGTATGACAGATATAAGGGAATACTTGATGACACCATAAAAATATACAAGTCCTCTATTATGGATTTAAGTGGAGAGGATTTGCAGATTATGGCAGGCGCAATTAAATATGTCAGTGAAGATAGGGTATATTGTACAGATGACAAGGTGTATCTTGTAGCATGGGGTATGACTCCTGATGTGCGTCAGCATAAGGTTGTTGGCTCCGTGATTCACGACTTTGAATACACCAAGAAATATAAGATTACATTCGATGCTGGCGAACATGGAACAATTTCAAAACTTGACAAAACCATCAGTCGTGCCGAAGGATCGATACTTTCAAAATTGGATATACCTACAGTGGATGTTTGTGAGGGCTGGAATTTTACAGGGTGGATACCTTCGCCTATTGGTCAGAGAGTAAACTCCAACATGACTTTTACTGCCCAATATGACGAGGTCGTTTCAGAAACGCCTGCTATTCCTCCAATATCTCCAGAACCTTCAATCCCTTTAGATTCTCCAACAGAAGAACCTACGACAGAACCAGAAGATGTTTTCTACAATTGCCGTTTTGAAGCAGGTGGACATGGTTCTATTGAAGGTTCGTCTTCATTTAGAAAAGCTGCCAACACTACTTTGTCAAGTGGAGAAATACCTATAGTTACACCTAACAAAGGGTACAAGTTTACAGGATGGAACATATCTCCAAACAATATTCTCGTAGATGAGGATAAAGTGTTTTTCGCCCAATACGAGAAAACTTTGCCTTGGTACAAAAGATGGTGGCTGTGGTTTGCAGGATTGTGGACTGGCAAAGGTTGCTTAAAATGGTTGTTATGGCTGCTTCTTATAATATTGTTGATTTGGTTGCTATCATGGCTACTAAAAGGCTGTGGCCACCATTCGCCTGTAAACGGCGTTGTTCCTATTGATACCATCACGAGAGCGGATGGTTCTCGTGTTGATGATAATGGAGCGGTAAGACCGATTACCGGAAGTGACGGCAAGTTGCCTGATGACAATACGGTTGTTGCTCCAGTCATGGGCGAAGGTGGTGAAGAACCGCCTATTGTCAAGCAACCTGGTGTACCCAATATCATTGCCAATCGCCTGTTTTTGTATATGGAAAATGAGAACGACAATGTAGATGCATTGGCACGTGACTTAAAACAAGCGTATCCAGATGATAAGTATAGCATTATTGGATATGACAAGGAAGTAAAATTGCTTGTCATACAGATTCCAGAAAACGAACGTGACCAAATTCGCAAGACCATAAACAGTAAAATTCCTAATCATAAGTTCATTGTTTTTGACGAGGAAGTGTATGAACTGCATGGTCAAATCAGTAATTCGACAGAAAATGCAGGTTGGCATTTGAATGCGATACATCTTAAGCAAGGATGGACATATACAAAAGGTAGCTCAGATGTAAAAGTTGCCATTGTAGATGATGGCATTCAAGCAAGTCACCCTATGTTTAAGGGAAGAATTGTTGACGCATACAATGTCTTTACCCAAAATAATGCTCTAAGTCTTGGAGAAGGACATGGTACACATACTGCAGGATTAGCAGTAGGTTCGGCAGATTACTTTTCAAAGGGGGCTTCAGGTGTTGCTCCCAACTGCCAGATAATGCCTATACAGGTATTTGACAATAAGCAGTGTCCTTTGTCGGCTCTCATTGCAGGAGTAATGTATGCACTTCACCATGATGCAGATGTTGTAAACATATCCATCGGTCCTTCTTTCAAAGGTTTGAATGTGCTGCCTGTTGAACAACAAGCAGAAATTGCCAAGACGCAATTCCAAAATGTAGCTTTCTTATGGGCTCGTGTTTGTAAGCTTGCAGCCAAGAAAAATACAATTCTTGTATTTGCTGCAGGAAATGACGACATTCTTACAAGTATTCCACCAGAGAATCGCAACGCTTCTTCTATAGTTGTAACAGCAGTTGATAAGAGGCTATATCCAACAGTGTTCACGAATTATGGTCCTTGTTCCGATATTTCAGCTCCAGGCAAAGGTATCTATAGCTCATTTCCTTCTAACACCTTTCAATCATGTGATGGAACAAGCATGGCTGCGCCAATAGTTACTGGAACTATAGCTTTGATGAAATCGCTTAAAAAGGACATAACTGTAGCGCAAGCACGGAATGTACTTTATAAAACTGGTGCTGATGTTTACGGATATATTCCCCCTATGGTTTTGGTTGACAAGGCTTTGATGGCTGTTAAAAATGGTGACTTCAGTGAACCGACAGAACGGAAAATAAAACCTGTACCAGAAGGTGAAGGAGATGAGTCGGCGGCGAATAGGCAACAACCAATAGTAGACACACCTCCGAGTGCAAACACTGATACGCCTACATCCCAAGGAAATGAAACTGACTATGATGCTATTCGCAGAAAGATAGCAGAGTATAAACAAAAGATAGAAGAACTAGAACGTTTACTTCCGCAAAAAAGATAGATATGAATAGAAAACTTAGATTTTCGTGGGGACACATTGTGGCGTTCCTCGCACTGATTTTTATTGCGTATGTCGTTTTCATGGGAGCGACATACTACACCGTTGGTAATTATTGCGCAGGTTTATTTACCATGGGATGTTGTGTCCTTTTAATTGTTCTTACTGTATTAGGGGCGCAAGTTCTAAAGGGTGTGGATAAGAAGTTTCACAGGAGTATTATTTGGGAACGCATATTAGTAGCATGTTCTCCATTTATTATTATTATTGTTGGTGTTCCTTTCTCACATTTTTGGACAGTTCAAAGTTCGGAAGATGAAATCATCCAGCAGTTTGACAAATCAATTAAGGCTTCTTTGGGTATATTTTCAGATTATGACTCGTATTCGGATTCCAGAATAGAGCAACTTAAGTCTTCCTTAACATCAACAGTTAACGATGACCAACTCATAAATAATAGGATTACTGAGTTGTCACTATACTTGAAAAGTTCGACAAGAAAATCCATTGATGAGGCAAAAATTTGGATTAATAAGGTTAGTGATTCTCCTTCTGTATGGAATGTTTTTCTTTTCGGAAACATCTCCACCATTGAGGGAGCAATAGAACAATGGACAGAATCCTTAAACACAATTTCTCAAAAGTGTATTTCTTCTGAAACGGATGTCGATCCATTTTCCACAGCAAACATACATAAAGAGAAAGCACTGAACGGACTAACAAGTTTGAAAAGCTTATATCAAGAAGCAAAGGCTCCAAACGCATTAGCGATAACGACATTGCTTATTTGCTACTTGCTGCTTTTGTGCCCATACTTCGTACAAGAACGCCATTCAAGAAATATTGAGACATTCTTTGGAAAGGGAAATTATCACAAATCAGTTTCTATAGATAAAGCAAACAAAAAGCAAGGGACTAATAGAAGTAAATACGACTCATTTTGATTATGAATACAAAAGACAACATATTAGACAATCTTTCCGAGTATAGTCCACGTCAACTTGCGGAGTATGTAGACAAGGGCGTGATTACTTGGGACGATATGCGTGATACAGGCGATCTTACGCCGTCATTACGCAAAGCTATTGAGGAGCAAATTTCACAAATTGCTCAAGTAGAAGACAAGGATTGGGAAAGGGCACTTACTGCTGGTACAAAATCGGCATTTCAAGAATATCTTTCAAAGTATCCTTCTGGTAAGTTCACTGATGCCGCTAGGGGCAGAATTTCCGATTTAATAAGAGAAGACAACAAAATCCAAATCGAAAATGAATGGGATTCTCTAGACAAATCGGACATAGAAGCATTGCGCACTTTTATCCGTGAGAATCCAAGGAGTCCGCATGTTACAGAAGCACGCGCAAAAATCAACGAATTGCAAAGAGAAAAGAGGCGCGGTAACGGAACACGTTTGGTCATCTCGGCGATTAGAGAAGGCTATAATAGCAACCGTCCTGACCTCAAGATACCAGAGTTGCTGAAAACATACCTTAACTCCAACAGAATTTCATCTCATGATATTGCAACTGTTATTGGTGATGACAATAATATTATGGAGGCAGAAATCGTTCAGACACTGTGTAATGAAGGAATTATCGAGTATGATGATTTGGAAAATATCAGCGGCATAGACTCAGTTTTTGTTGACAAATTGATAGATTTTCAGTCAAGTGATGTTCCAGACCTGCCACCTGCGCAACCTTTGGAGGAAATTAAAAAAGATTATACCGAGGTGTATTTCTGGGGCATTCCATCATCAGGGAAGACATGTGCCTTGGGTGCTATTATGAGTGCGGCGAAGAATGGAACCAATGTTAAGGCAATGCATCCTGATGGAAATTGTCAAGGTGCGGCATATATGATGCAATTAGCAGATTTGTTCGATCCAGAAGCCGTTTCTGTTTTACCTCCCCGTACAGACGTACAAGATACCTACGAGATGCGTTTTACTCTTGTCGGTGAAGATGGTCGTGAGCATAAGTTAGCATTTATTGATTTGTCTGGTGAGTTGTTTACATGTATGCATCTCAAAGCCTCAGGTTTGCCATTTGAGAGACAAGAACAGGCGGATGCTATAAATACTCTTGACAACATCCTTGTTAAAAACAGAACCAACAATCGTAAGATTCATTTCTTTGTTGTTGAATATGGTGCACAAGACAAAAAGATTAGAAGCATGAGTCAAGACTCTTATCTTCAGGCAGCCATTAGCTACATAAATGAAATGGACATATTTGATGAATTTACAGATGGTGTCTATATGATTGTTACTAAAGTTGATAAAGCTAATGTTGATGAGTCAGAGTTAGGTACACATCTTGCGAATTACATCGAAACATACTATAAAGGTCTTTATGGAGGCCTTGTTGATATATGCGAAAAGAAAGAGATAAATGGTGGCCGGGTATCAAGATTTCCGTTTTCTATCGGAAAAGTCTGTTTCCAAAATCTGTGTATGTTTGACAAGGAGTGGACACATCGTATAATAGAAGAAATAAAGGAACGCTCCTATGCAGAGAGAGCCGGCCGATTAGGTAAATTAACAAGAATGTTTGGTAAATAATATGGAAAAGAATAAGTTAGGTATTGTTATTAATACGACAAAAGCTAATAACCGCACAAGCGGTTTTAGAGCCATTTATCGTTTTAATGATGATGAATGGTCTTCGGTAGTGCGTGATACTGGGGCTGAATTGAAGAAGGTGACAAACAATTCTGCTTCAGTTCCAATTCATTTCATCCAATTCGAAAGTAATGGATGTTTCTATTGCATTATGCAACCTATTGCAGGAAGAAATGATTATCAGAGTGCATGGATTTTCATCCATAAAGACATTCTTCTTCCCAAGGGAGAGTTGTCTTCAATAATACAAAAGGTTGAAGAAATCTTGTCTTTCGATGTTGAGGACAAAAAGGCAGAACTAGACAATCTGTTCGAAAAGCCTTACCAAACAACCAACAACCCAAGCTATTCTGTCAGCTCTGGGGACACCTATGCTGTACGCTACTATGGTAAAGGAACAGAACTTGTGTACACACAGAGTTCGATATTGGAAGATTACCTCTATCAATCAGAGTATTGCAAATATAAGTCCGTATTCTTAATAGACAAAGAAAGCGGGCTGCAAGTTTCTGATGCACAAGACTTGTCTAACACAAAGCTTGAAAAAAGCTTTGTGATAGAACTTCCTTCGGAACGTTACGGTTTCAAGCATAATTGGGGAGCGGATTCCTTAAGGGTAACAGAAGGTGCCCAGGTGAGAGTTAGATGGACACGCTCTGGTTATGCCCCAGTGGATAAGCAAGGAAGATGTAGTGAGGATTTATTGATACAAAAAACAGACATGAAGCGTTCCTTTCGTCTTGAGTTGTTTCGAGTTGTTGACAAAGTTACAGGGAAAACTCTGAAAGTACGACCCATATTTATTGGGAAATATTGGGTGGATGATAGTAAGAACCCAACTGTCTTTTACTTCAGAGAAGATGACTTGAACTGTGTATCTTGTCGTGTTGATTTACAAACTTATGAGCCATTCAATGGCACATTAGATCTTACCCAACCAAATGAGAAAGGAGAATTCGTTATAGAACTCCAACCTGAGAACCATGAATATAAATGCTGCATTGAAACGAAGATTCCTGACGTTCGAACCATCGAGTTTGTAATCAAAACACAATATAAGCTTAAAGGCTCAGAGATTCCCGGATTCCAATTCGAAGGGACTCCGTCTGAAACAAGAACAAATAGACTTAAAGGTGCTCATAAACAAGCAGCGATGCCTCCTATCGGAAGAGATGCAATGTCTGTAAGACGAGAAGATTATATAAGTCAAGAAAGAAAAGGGAATTCCTCAAAAGAACACCACGGAAAAGGTACCCCGTGGTTAAAGTATCTAGTATACACAGGGATATTTGTTTTAATCATTGTATGCTGTTATTATGGATATCAGTATATATCCCCATCTGACAAACCACAGGAGTCAGAAATCGCAAGTGATGAGTATAATGATTCTACATCTGATTGGGAGTCAACGGTAGAGTATTTGCGACAGAATAATACAAAATGGATTGAGTCAGAAATGGAGAAATTCCCCGACTTAAAAGGAGTGTACGCAATGATTCGGGATTTCCAATTCAAAGAACTTAAGAAGTTCATAGATGATCATTCTGACCTGAAATATATCAACGAATGGGAACGTCTGTATAAGATTGTTGAAGAGAATAATAATAAAAAGGGAGTATGGTCAACTGATGGAAGTATAGATGTAGAGAAATATCTAAACACAGATTTTGCGTCTAAGCCAGACGCAAAAGAAAACGACATACCATCCGATTCTTCTAACGGTGTTGAAGACTATGATTCAAATCATTCATCATCCGTGGTTTCTGAAACTACTAGTAAAAATAATAGACCATCCAACAACAAAGGAAATTCAAACGGCAAAGGGAACTCTACCAACAAGAGTAATTCCGGTAGCAAAGGAAATTCTAATAACAAAGGAAATTCCAATGACAATGAAACTACCAACAAGAGTAACTCTGGTAGCAAGGGAAGTTCTAAAGGGAATAATAATCAAGATAATTTGAACTAATGAACAGATCTCTTATAAAATCGCTGATACTTGCCATTGCAATAGCAGTGGCAGTAGGTGGTGTCTTATTTTTTATCCAAACAGTAGTAAGTCCACCTGAGAATATAAAAACGGAAGATGTGCATACGGCCGACATCCAAAAGTTTTCTAATTCTTATAATCCAGACACATTGGAATTAAAAGAGGCAGAGAAATTGTTTGATGTTATAGCTGACCGCGCTACATTGTACAGAGAGGATTCTTTGATAGACCAGAAGTCATGTGACAATGCAATATCTAGTTCTGCAGAAAAATTCTCCGCAGCATTCGTAAAATGGTCGATGTCTAAATTTGAACAATCCATATGGAGTCATAGTGACCATGTCGTTATGACAAAGATTATATACAAGCTGCGTAATGTCACGATTGCTCAAGGTTCGAAAAAGGCTTTAGAATCTACTAGTCTTGCTGTACTTACAAAGATAGAAAGCATTATCAGTGAATATGGTAATGCCTGGAATGTTGCTAAGCAAACATCTTTCAATAACTACAATGATGCATATTCTAAACGCAAAAATGCAGAGTCTTTGGCAACGAAAGAATATCTAAAGAATTGCGTCAGGTTGGTAAATGCATTAAACTCTGTGGGGCAAAAACTCGAATTGTCTTGTTATTATCAGCTTAAAAGGCGTATTGATAATTTGCAGAATTTGTACTCTTTCGGAACAAAGAGTGCTTATGATAATGAGTCTAGCAAGGTGTACGATTTAATCCAAGAGTTCGAGAAAACGAAAGTTTTTGGAGTTAGCACTTCCGCACATGCACAATCTCTTAAGAATTCTCAGGACTATTACGATAGATCTGCAGAAAACTATACATGGAATGAATAAACAAACAAGGAAAATGGAAAAGTCATTTAGGATTATCTATACGCTTTTGCTTTGCCTTCTTGCAGTTTCTGCAAATGCTCAAAAGAACAAGAAGGACAAGGATGAAGTAAAGATTTCTGCTGCAAAGTATGACAAATTTCGTGATGACATAAAATTATTGTCCGATAGCACGAAAACTTTAGCAGATAGCTGCACTTCTCTTAATTCTATTATCCAGAATTTACAGAAAGAGAAAGAGTATTTGGATGATGTTATAAGAAATAATAAAAAGGATATAGAGGAGAAAGTAGCTATTATTGGAGAAAAGAATGCGCTGATTGCATCTATGCAACAACAGCATAAAGCAGATAGCTTGACTATGTCCACAACGCTCCTGTCAATGTCTGAAATGCAAAAAACAGCGGATGAAACTTCTGCTAAATATGCAAATGGTCGTTTGTATTTCAAATATGATGCCAAACGAATCCAAGGATGCATTGATGACTTTAACAAGATAAAAACTGCATCAGTGAAAGAGAAATTCAAACAATTGCCCAATTTGCTGAGCAACTACGAAAAGTATTCAAATCAACTAAAGGCATTACTCGAATCTGCTCAAAATGACCCTGATAGAAAGGTAAGGAATAAAGCTGAAGAATATAAAAATAAATATAGCAGAGAGATAAGGAATTCTGTCTACTATTCGAACTACTATGCAAGGCAAAATTTGGGAACATGGAGTATCCCCTATTTAGACAACATTATAGAGGTAACGATGTCCATCCTTAAAAAACATGATCCAGGACATAATGACCCAGTGAATTTCAATTCATTAATAGAAATGCTTTAATCGTTCTTCTATATATCGCCTAATTTTAAGATAAAGAACTAAGGTCAAGTGTTTTTCGTTATAATTATTGCAAGCTCAATAAACTTCATTTATGCTTTCTACCAATAGTGGCACATTCGCTTTGATATATTCATTTCTATTTCTTCTTGTAGAATCTTTTGTTTTTGTCAAAAAAATATCAAAAATACCTTTGGGCTGCATTGAGAGAATTTGTAATGGGCATCCTATTGCACTTAGCCGTAGTATAATGAATTTGTCAAGTTGAGATATTATATAATCTCAGTACACAATCGAAAAGGATGGTAGGATTCATACTCTTGCCATCCTTTTTCATTGGAAAACTACTCTTGTCACATAAAAAAACTCCACCTGTACGGTTGAAGTTGATTAGGATTCTGTCAACAACCCCGATTGTCACTCCCCACATGCGCATTGCCTCGTAGCAATACCAATATACATTCATAATTGCGAGTATTATACTCACGGCACGGAGAAAATCCATTATTTTTCCCAATGCTCTCAAATCGTCTTCTTGTGCCATTGTTTTTCTGTTTTGAAGTTATACCTTGATAATACGATTAAAGGTTTCTCCCTTTTCGCTTCTTTTTCTTTCTGCGTAACTCTCTGTCAAATGCAGCTTCCTGTGCCTCGTTGGAAGAACCATTCCCTGCCATAAGTCCAAGACCGCTGCCGTACTCATCGAACAAGCCAGAACCTTGAAGTTCCTGCTCCAAGCCAGAGCCTTCTTCTTTTGGAATGGCAAGCGGTATCGGCTGTTCGTTCTCGTAAGGCAAGGTGAAGTGCTCCTGTAGGGCATTGGCAGAAAGATTCGTTCCAAGTCTTGAACCATTGAAAACGCTTTGAGTGCGGTGGTCAATGAATGTTGCTCCGTAGATACGGCCGTCAGCTGTATGGCGGAAAACAACATCAATGCCCTTTGCTTTCAGCAGTTCAACAAACTTATCCTTATGGTACGTCTGCTTCAAGACAGCTTCCACGCTATGACGGGTCATCTCGGAGAGTTTCTTGTCCTCCTTGAACTTCTTGGCAGAATAAGCGAACCGCTTTTCTATCGCCTCCGCACCGACAGACCTGTCAATCTTTGAAGCCTTGAAAGGATTTCCCACCTTGTTGCCCTGTCTGTCCGTGGCAGAATAGACAAAACCATGATACTCACGACCGCCAACTTCGCCTCTGACCTCCTCCAAGGATATATTATATAAGGAAAGAAGTGCACGGTACTCGCCCAAGGACTGGAACCTGTAGGTGGCGCAGAGAGATTTTACTGTGTTGGCAACCTGCTTCTTCACATTGCCTTGGCTTACATCCACCTTGCGGAGTGGATTGTCTGCCTGGCGTTGCTTGCGGTCTGCCTTGTGGAGACTGTACTTCTCCTCCAAGTCACGGGTGATAGCCTTGCTCCTATGGTAGTTGTATCGGCTATCCAAGCACTTGCCGTTTTCAGCCACTCGGATGGTCACGATGTGCATGTGATGACGGTCGATGTCCTCATGCTTGTAAACCATGTATGGCTGGTTGCCATATCCCATGCGCTCCAAGTATTCACGGGCGATGTTCTCCATGTCCATATCCGTCAGCACATCATCTGGATGCGGATTCAAGGATATATGCACGACAGGCTTCTCTGTTCTGATGTGCGGAGAAAGGTATCGCTGGAAATCACGCAAGGCATTGGCGATGCTCGTCTTTCCCGAACAATCATCGAAGATCTTGTTTGTAGCCAAGAGTTTTCCTTCTTCCTTGTTAATCTTCTCACCATTGTATGCCAGTGCGCCATACAATGAACTTCCGAAACTTATCTTTGCGACCATCTTTCCTCAAACTTACGGGTCAGTTCAACAATCTCACGGGTAAGAGAGACCAGTTCCCTGGTGCAGTTCTCCAGCTTATAGAGCAAAGCCATCGCCTTTTTCTCTGAGAAATGACAACGGAGTTCCTTGACAACCTGGTTGTAGTTGTTGCCAATCATTCGGTACTGCGAGTGAAAAGAAGAAAGCTTGGTGTAGTATTCCACCAATGTCTTGTCCTCGCGCAGCACCTTGAACGGCTCGCCGAAGATGCGTGCCTTGGCAAAGACAGCCTTTGCCTTCACATCAGTCTGCTCATACATGACGAGGAATTTCATCCACTCGTCATCGTCGAACCGAAGCATCACATGGTGCGACTTCGGGTTCAGCTTGGGGATTCGTCCCCCTCGTTTTCTTTCTGTGTTCATATTAATATGGATTAAGTGGTACATGCGGCAATAATGGAATTGCACAAACTATCGTCAGATTGGAACATGGGGAGCCCGACTTCGGAGAGGCTACCAACCCGGCAGGGCAAGGTCTTTGGAGAGTAACTCCAAAGGTTTTGAGTAACTCAAAACATACCTTGCTATGTCTTTGAGGACATAAAAATCCGCTTAGGGTGGATTGAAGTTAGCCTTCGTAAGAAGCTGTCCCCATCCCGAATGGAAGCTGTTCGGGAAATCCAGTCCTTTGCGGAACATCAAGCCTTAGTTCTTTTCGGAACGATATGGATGCGCCATCCATCGCTTTGCCTTTCGGGTGCAAAATTACGGCTATAATAGCACCCTTGGAACAGATGCACCCCAGACAACCACTGCAACTATCGGCAACATGCTGCCACAGGATTTGAAAACCATTGTTTTTCGGAAAAAGCGTTGTTACTTTGCAGCCGTAAACATCGAACTAATGATTTGAAAATATGATGAAACAAGCATTTGTAGAAGTGAATAAATCTGTCATTATTGCAGTATCGCCTTGCATCAATGATGCGCTACTGACGTACAGACTTACTGATTCACTGTCGTACTGTCGTATGGAAATGATGAAGCATTGCAATGGTTCAAGGTCTCCATAATGAAGCAATGAATTGTAGACATGGACTCTTATGTGTCCACATCGTTAAATTGGCAGAATATTATAGAAGTGAGTTATCAACAATTTAAAAAGTTAAAGATATGAGTAAAACAAGATTTGTTGCATTCGCGACACAGAAAGGTGGAATAGGAAAGTCCACCATCACGGCTCTTGTAGCCAACTACTTTCACAATGTCAAGGGCTTCAATGTGGCGGTCATAGATTGTGACGAGCCACAATACAACCTTGCAGACCTGCGAGACGAGGAACTGGAACTCATCAAAAGCAGCGACTATTTCAAGGCGCAAGCCTGTGAGCATTTCAAAAAACTGGGCAAGAAGTCCTTCAGCGTAACGAGAAGCAATGCTGTCAATGCGCTTGACGACGCAGAGACAGTGTTGAATGAAACAGAGGTTAAACTTGACTTCATCTTCTTTGACATGCCTGGGACTATCAAAAGTGAGGGCGTCATGAAGACCTTGTCTCAGATGGATTACATCTTTGTACCCGTCAGCGCAGACCGCTTTGTTGTAGAAAGCGCAATGAGCTTCATGCAGTTGTTCCACGACAACTTTTTGACACAGGGTTGGTCGGTCACCAAGAAACTTGCTTTCTTTTGGACAATGGTTGACAAACGAGAACGCACGAGTTTGTATGATGTATATGAAGGTATGTTCAAGTCTCTCGACTATTCGGTTCTCAACACACGACTGCCAGACAGCAAACGTTTCAGAAGAGAGCTGTCGGAGAACAGAAAGGCAGTGTTCCGTTCCACCATCTTTCCATCAGACCCAAACCTGTTGCGAGGGAGTGGCATCAAGGAGTTGTCCGACGAGATTTGTGAAATCATAAAGACATGAGCCTATGGTAAGCAGAAAAATCAACACTGACGCAATAGATGAAAATCTGCTCATTGCCTCTATTGGCAAGAGCAAGATTGGCACGACAACGGCATCCATTCTTGACGGAACTTCCCAAAACCCAGTGAAGGATACCGAAGAGAAAGAAGAGGGTGAAAAGAAAAATCCACGTTCACAGATGGATAAGCCTGCAGCCCCACGCAAGCCATCCAAGGTTTCTTCTGAAAGTTATGATGCTGCATTTCTCAAACGAAACGAGATAAAGACTCGTCAATGCGTTTATATCAGTCGTGAGATACATAAGAGAATTTCGAGGATTGTCAGTGTGCTCGCAAAACATGAGTTAACAGTTGGTGGTTATATCGACCTTATTCTTGAGAGACATCTTGAAGAGAACCAGGAAGAAATCAACGGCTTGCTGAGAAAAGAGATAGATGACTGGAATGTATGACAAATAAAAAGGAATAAGCATGACAATGGAAAGTATATTCATGATAGTTTTGGTTGCATTCAATGTCTGGACTATCTATTTTTACAACAAGTTGCTCCTTGAAGTTGCGAACAATAAGGAAGAAGAGGAAAAACCGCCTATCGACCCGATGGCACTTGTAGGCAAAAGTCTTTTCAAATTGTCCCAACTGCGGAAGAAAGAAGAAACGGAACAAAAACAAACAGAATCCATGTCCGTATCGGATAATGACGTGACATTTGACGATTCTCCAAAGAGTACGGCACGGATTTCTGACGAACAGCTTGATGACGTGTTTACGAATGTTCGCATAGAAGATATTGGTGTGAAATATTCTGACAATAAGGAAGATGCCGATATGCCACAAGCCAAAGGGTCAAGTTTTGAGGACATTGACGCAGCTGTGAATACCGTCAAGGCACCGAAAGCAACGGACAAGGAGAAAAGACATGCAGGCAAGGTTTTCCATGAGATGGATGGCAACCAATTCTATGAGAAATTCATGGAGAACAGCGAGGAGTGCAAGAAGAACATCCATGATTACGTCACCTTCTACTTGCAAACTCATAAGATTGTAGAGATTTCCAAGCCAAAGAAAGAGTTTAAGGTGCCAGACAGTATAGAGGACTTCAATATCCTCGACTTTGTATAACAATTTAATAAGGAGAATTATGGAAAGAACAGAAGAAAACAATGCAACAAAGGATAGATTTGCACATGTGGGCAAAATATTCTCGGAAATGGACAGCGAAAAGCTACAAGCTGAAATCGCAGAACGCTCAAAGATTATTAAACGCAAAATAGATGCGTTGATGGAATTGCATATGTCAGGTATCTGACAAAAACTGTTGAGGTTGGATTTTCAATAGTCAACAAGTATTTCAATAGCAGAGAATTTGTATAACAATTAAAAGAATGATTATGGCAGACAAAACAAAAAACTGTGGTAAAGGACAACTCACTTCGACAGATGCCAAGGAGTTGTATGAGGCTTTCATGAGAAATTATGAAGAGACAATGGAGGAAGCTGGGAAACAGATTGACGCTTGTCTTGAAGAGACATTTCAAGACCGTACATCGTCAACTATTTCCGACAAGGAGGAGTGTTTTGATGAAGATGCAGCATATGAGAATTATGATGTGGGTGAATTTGAGCCAATCGACAGAATGGAGAAAGAGCGTACTGAGCAGTATGTCGGTAAGTTCATGGCAAATGCAGGTTTTACCGCAAGATATGGCAGACATGTTGGCATCAGCGAGGACATTCATGAGCGTGTGACTAAATTTGTCAGTATCGTAGGCAAGGGAAAGATTTCCATTGCAAGTTATGTGGATAACATCATCAACGAACACTTCAATGCCTATGCAGCCGAAATCAAGGCTGCATTCGATGAAGGTCTCAAGTCGTATCGCCTCTGACAATAAATTAAGAGTACGCCAATGAAAAAGAAAGACTACGGCTAAAATCTCAGCTTGCCACTAAATCCACAGGACGGCATCATGCCGCATTAGTAAGCAAAAGTGTCAATCGCCAGATGGGACTATCTCCCAAGGAACAGAAAAAACGATTTATGAATAAAGGACAGTCCTTTTGATTTGGGCTGTCCTTTGTTATTCTGCAAGTATCGCAGATAAGGAAAAAACGGTTCTTTGCCACTTTCTTTCCGCTCCTCGGCTCATGAAGAAAGTGGCGGAACGAATTTTCATCGCTCTGCCTAAATTATAATAATGTGGTGTTATGTCGTTGCAACCATTCGTTGCTCTATAAGTCTTGCATTGCTGTTCACCAAGTTGATGATGTCGGCATGGTGCTCGGTGTCCTTGTTCTGTAGTCCGTGGCATTGTACGACTTTCATCTGTTCGAGTGAAAACTCCACTGTTTCAACTCTTTGTTCGGCTATTCTTGCATAGAAGATGATGCAGTCGGGATTGAGTGAATAGTTTGTACCGCTGCCTACGCAATGGTGCATCGCCTTGCCCTCAAGAACGTGCTCCCTGACGCTTTCAAGCATTCTCACCACGATATTGCCGTCCGTGAACATCAAACCGAAGAAACGGCTCTTCATTTCCTTGAATTTGTCCTCGTTCTTCAATGCCTTGCGTATCTCCTCCTCGGTACGCTCCTTTTCTTTCTTGGCTCTGATTTTCTCGGATATTCTGTCGTGCCCGGCTTCAAGGTTGTCGGGACAAATGTAATGTGGACTTCTGATGTCCTTGCCCATTTCCACCAACATACAGATATAGTCCGCCCATTTGCCGATGTCTGTAATAAGGTAATGGTTGCGGTTGGCTATCTTGTAGGCATTCCAACAAGTTTCCAAGTGCCGTGGGTGGTCTATGAAGTGGCGGACGTGTCCGTAACGACATTGTTTCATCATCGTTTCGATGCGGTGGTCTGTCAGCATCGCCTTGAACAATGTAAGCGGTTCGATGCCGTGAAACGCTCCGTCAAAGCCGTTGCGCCATATCTGAGGAATGATTTTCATATCGGGGCAGACCGGAAATGAAGCAATATGCTGATAGGTGGTGTTGTCCCTGCGCAGTTCAATGTCGGAGTCATAGCAGAACGTGTCCATATAGATACCCATTGTGCGCTTGCGTGCCATAACCTCCACCTTGCCTTTTTCGTTCATCCAATAGCGTGCCACCTCCCAACAACAGATGTCTGCCTTTTGTCCCTTGCGGTAATAGGCTTTCATCTGATATGCTCGCATAAGTTGCAGTCCCTTACGTTCGGTGAGTACGCTGAAATAAGTAGAAGACATTGCCTTCTGTCGCTTGGTGCGCTGCACTTCCAACTTTGCCTTACACTTCGGGCAGACACATTTGTCCGCATCCTCGTCCGTAGTCCAAGTGTGTCCGCAGTCCATGCAGGTGGTCTGTCCGTGCTTCAACTGAAAGGCATAGTGGTCAAGACATTCACGGAATGCCCATTGCATTTGCGCTCCCTTGATAGGTCGTAACCCCTTGTTTGAGGTTACGACTTGCTTCTGATATTTCGTTCTTGGTTTCATAACGTGTCGAATAATGATGGTTGGTGTACTTCTGTTTCCGTTCTCTGTGAGGTGCGCTTGGCGGTATCTCTGTTACGCATCTTGTTCATCTGCTCTTGCTGATATTGGCGGATGGCTTCCTGTCTTGCCTGTGCCTTCTCCTCCTCTGTGAGTTCGATGTGGTGGTTGACAGACACTTGGCAGTTCAATGGTTTTCCTACCTCGATGTCCTTCTCCTCGTAGTAGTGGATGGCTTGCCCATATATCTCGTCATCGCAAAAGCCGTTGCAACCGCTCTTCTGTACCCAATTAAGGATATAGGTGACGCAATCGTCTATGTTCTTGTCGGGGTTGTCATACTTGGCTGCAAAGAGTTCGTCCTCCATAGCACGCTCCTCCAAATAGGCTTGTATGGTTCTCTTGAAATATTCTGTAGTGTTCATATCTGATGTTGTTAAAGGGGTTGTTACTCGTGATAGATGATGTCGCAGTCCTCAACTTCTGTAGGCAGTCCGAAAAACGGATAACGGCTGAAGTAAGGTTCTGTGCACATGTCCTCGTTGTATCTTGGACTTACTATCTCAATATTGTTCTTGCGTATGGCTTCGTCCACCATACGGATTTCCTCGTCAGTCAGTCCGCTTGCATCGCCATTGATGATGTAGCAGAGTGCCCATGTAGGTATCGCTTCAATGCTTCTGTTCATATCGCTTGTACTTTAAAGTGTTAATAACCAAATGAATGTTCCAATCAGTACCACCATAGAAAGAATGGAAATGATGATGCCGAAGATGAACTTCACAATTCCCAATATGACTTCACCGACCATGCAGAGAGCCATATATCCCAACCAAGCCACCAAAGTGATGAGGGTTGAGCCGACTGCGGAGAGTAATCTCCACCAAGTCTGTGTTATGTTGATGTTTGTTGTCATATAGCCTTGAATTAAATTTATTTGCGGTTCCAGGAACTGAAGGGAAGTTCTCGTTTCTTCACCTTTTTGTCGCTCCCTTTTCCGACATTTTTTTTTGCGTCTTCCTGTCGCATCGGTCGTTTCGTTTCAGGTGCCTTTCAAGGGCGGCGAGGCTGGAAATACAAGGTTTTTCGGAAAAATACTACCCAACGGTGTGGAGATTTTTTCGAAAACCGAAGGCTCGACCTTTTATTTCCAAAGCCCGCTGCCATACCTTTGCACCTGCACGATAACGGTTGATGCCAAAAGGAAAGACCATGTGGAGGAAAGAAAATCAGAGCGGCAAATAAAAATAGAAACTTCACGGAAGTTTTTGGACTGCACGATTATCGCATACTCATTTCTGAGAAATGGATACAATTACTGTCTTGCAAATGTTTTTAGGAAAATGGAAATCGCATACAAGAATGGCACAGCCTTCAGAGAAATTCCGATGAAAGAAGAGTATGGCTTGTCCATGCTTCTTGCATCGGGTTTTCTCCAAGGCTGTGCAGCCAAGCATGAAAGTGGTCGTTGAGGTTTACATCAAAGACTTCTTTCTTGCGGTGGAGTATGCAAACAAAATGGTACGGCAAATCAAGGAATGGTGTTCCTTTTGATCGGTTAGCCTGCAACCGACAAAAAGAAACACTTTTCCTCATGCCGTACTACTAAGACATGAAAGGGTGGCGTGCCACTGTTTCATGTCGTTTGGATTGTGCGATAAAAATGGAACTGCGAGTTGTGGCTATAAAAATCAGCCGTTGTCAGCACGGCAAACAAAGAAAAGTCCTTGGCAGTATAGTCTTGAAGTATTTCAAGGCATACCGCCAAGGATTTTTCTTGCCGTGCCATAGTCGGAGGAAGTTAGTCTGAGGTACGAGGACTGTCTTTCTTCGACGACGGCTGACTTTTATACAAAACACACGAAAGGATGAGAATATGCAAACGAAATAGACCATTCAAAAAACAGAAACCATTGCCACATAAGTTTGAATAGATTGAAATGGAAATAGCAAAGAATAGAGAAGAATATGGTTTAATAATAAAAACAGATTTATCCAAAAAATCGAGGATAAAAAATCTTAAAACATTCTTTATCCCCGATTAAATATCGTACCTTTGCAACCGAAAGAGTTCTTTGGATGGTTATGCAAATCACAGCAGGATGCTACATTCTGTTTATTTCTAATTCGTAACCTCTTCTTTTTATGAGATAAAAACTTATCTCATTCTCAATCACTTATAAAAAATACGTACTTTCATATACAGAAAGAGGCATGGATGGGTACAAACTCCGTTGGTTTTGCCTTGATGAACACCCAATCCTACAATCTGGTGGAAGTGAAAGATGGGGAAGAACGGGGGGCAGCCAACGGGAGGATTATCTACCGTGCCTTGGAGGTTTGTGCCACGGTGGAGGATTTCTGCCATTTCCTCGATACCATTTCCAAGCCCAGCTTGATAGAGGCCAATTTTGGCGTAATCGACGCTCAAGGCGCTGCCGCCATGTTTGAGGTGGATTATTATAAATATACGATGTATGATGCCAATAATCCCAAAGATGCTCCTTACGGCTACATTGCCCGTACCAACTTCTCTTTTGCCGGTGAAGCAAATCGGGGGGCAGGTTATGTACGCTATATGGAGGCAGACAGGGTACTGATGAGGGCTTCTGCAACGGGAGGGATCACACCGCAGGGTATATTCAATGATCTTTCACGTTCGTTTCGCAATGGCATGCTTGATATTGATTTGAAGAACGGGAAATTTAATCGCCCGCAAGGTTCCGGTTGGTTTGTCGACCAGGATTTTATTCCCCGTAACAGTACTTCTTGTTCCATTGTGGTGCAGGGCGTAAAACCGGGTGAGAAGGTGGAACTTACTACGATGTGGACAATGCTGGGATATCCTCCTACGGGTATTGCCGTGCCGCTTTGGGTGAAGGATGCGGATAGACTTCTGCCTCCGATGGTATGTTGGGACAAGGCGTGTGCCGCCGCTCCGCTCAGTGATTGGTCACTCCGGCTTTCCAACAATGTCTTTTGTTATAATCAGGGGATGGGAACCAATCGTTATCTGAATTGGGAAAAACTGTACAATATGGAGAATAATGGCTATATGCAGCAGCTTGTTACGGTAGAGGCAGAGGTGTTTCGCCGTACATGCCTATTGTTGGACAGCTGGAGACAGCAAGGAAGCATTGATTCTCAAGAAATGCAGAAGCTTTATCAAGATGTGGAAGCACTTGTCCGAAAGGCTTATACGCCTTTGATGGAACAATGACAGTATTCCAGTATTTCCCCTTCCTGCTCCGGGTGGAACCAGTGGATTTCCTCGTCTCGTTTGAACCAGGTCATTTGCTTACGGGAATAGATGCGTGAGTTCTGCTTTATCTTTTCGATGGCAAAGGGTAATGTCCATTCACCATCCAGGTACTTGAATATTTCTTTGTAGCCTACTGTATTTAGGGAATTTAGACTTTTATGCGGGTAGACCATGCGCGCTTCTTCCACTAAACCCTCTTCCACCATTTGGTCCACCCGGCAGTTGATGCGTTCATAAAGCTCTTCCCGGTTACGTGTTAATCCTATTTTGATGATACGGAAGGGGCGTTCTTTCTTTTGTTGAGTGCGGAAGGAAGTGTAGGCCTTTCCCGTCATGTAGCAGATTTCCAAAGCATGGACTACGCGTTTGGGATTCTTCAAATCTACTATTTTGTAATATTCCGGATCCAACAGCTTAAGTTCCGCACAAAGTCTTTCCAGACCTTCTGTTTCGTATTTGTGCAGCATGAGCTGGCGTGTATCGGCATCTACGGTCGGAATGTCGTCAATTCCTTTACAGACTGCATCTACATACATCATTGAGCCTCCGGTCAGCAGTACGGTGTTATGCTTTGTAAACAGGTCTTCCAGCAGCTTCATCACTTCCGCTTCGTATTGGGCGGCACTGTAATAGTCTGTCAGCTTCAGGGTACCGACGAAGTGATGCTGTACCCGTTGCAGTTGCTCCGGTGTAGGGGCAGCCGTGCCTATCTTTAAATCTGCATAGAGTTGTCTCGAATCGGCCGAGACGATACAAGTATGGAAATGTTCTGCCAATCGGAGGCTGAGCTCTGTTTTGCCTACTCCGGTGGGACCGATAAGTACGATTAGGGTGTGCATGCGGGTAAAAAAATAGGCACGGATTACGCGGATTACACGGAATATTCAATAACAACCGTGTGTTTCCGTGTAATCCGTGCCTAAAAGAAATCTGTATGGTATGTCTGTTTAATATTTCTCTTCTTCAAAGGAGTTTCCGGCTTCGTCCAAACCGCCGAAACCCTCTTTGTCGAAATCTTCCATATCGAAGTCCTGGTCGCCGTAAAAGTTTTCGTCCAAATCAAGGGAACCGCCAGCAGCTGCCATCTCTTCAAAATCAATGGTCTGCTTGGGAGCTTCACCTGCTTTCTTGGTGCATTTGGCTCCTTTCATTTCCTTTCCGGTAATGATTTCAGAAAGCTCGATGAAGAAGCAGCGCTCAGTCATATAATCGAATACATAGAGAAGTTTCTGCTTCTCGTCTTCAACCAGTTCGCTCAGCTGGGTCTCTTTCATCACCCAACTGTCCATTTCCGGATTGTCATCCATTTCTTCCAGCGTAATTTCTTTCTCTTTCTCCCAGTCATCATCGCAAATGAAGAAAGACGTCATTTGGTCGTTAGTGTAGCCTGCCGACTTTAGAATCGCTTCATGGAAGTCATAAAAGGTAGCTTCCGGGTCTATCTGTATTTCTCTGACAAAATCGTCCACCTCATCAGAGATGATTGTAAATCTGTAGATCATGATGATTTATAATTTATGATTTCTGACTTTGTGTAAATCATACGTTTTTCATTTTCCTGCGGGGATAATGCCGCGGGCTGATTCACGTATAAAGTTTACGATATAGCTTATTTCCGGTGTCATTTCCATTTCATCCTCGATTTTCTTCAAGGCATCCGTATTGTTCAGACCGCCTTGATAGATAATACGATAGGCATCATGGATTTTCTCAATGGTCTCGTTGGAGAAGCCACGGCGGCGTAACCCTACCACATTGATTCCCGCATAGCAGATAGGCTCGCGTCCGGCAATGATGTACGGTGGGATGTCCTTGCTGAAACGGCAGCCGCCTTGTATCATTCCATAACCGCCCACATGGCAGAATTGGTGCATCAGTACATTGGCGCTGATGATGGAATAATCGTCGATGACAATTTCACCCGCCATTTTTGTAGAGTTGCCAATGATACAGCTGTTGCCTATCAGAGCATCGTGGGCCACGTGTACACTTTCCATCAGGAGATTGTTGTTACCGACGATGGTTCTGCCTTTGGCAGCTGTACCGCGGTTGACAGTTACGTTTTCACGTATGATATTGTTGTCTCCGATTTCAGCAGTGCTTTCCTCCCCTCTGAACTTTAAATCCTGGGGAATAGCACCGATAACGGCTCCCGGGAAAATGGTGTTTCCATTGCCGATGCGTGCACCGTACAGAATGTTGACATTTGCCATAATCTTGTTGTTATCACCGATTACCACATTCTTGTCAATGAAAACAAAAGGAGCAATCTCTACGTTTTCCCCGATTTTGGCTTCGGGATGAATATACGCTAAGGGACTTATCATATTATTTACGATTTAGCTATTTACGATTTACGATTGAGAATACTTGCGATTTACTGTATATACGATTTTATCCGAATGTGATAATTCTCACGAATAATTTGAATCGTAAATCGTAAATAGTCTAATCGTAAATTTTATTATTTGTTCTTAACTATTTGCGCCATAAACTCTGCTTCGCAGACAACTTTTTCGCCTACAAACACATAGCCTTTCATGGTAGAGATGCCGCGGCGTATGGGGGCCATCAGCTCTACACGGAAGATGAGGGTATCTCCAGGTACCACTTTCTGGCGGAATTTCACACCGTCAATCTTCATGAAGTAGGTGGAGTAACGTTCCGGTTCATCCACTGAATTCAGAACAAGCAAACCTCCCGTCTGTGCCATTGCCTCTATCTGCAACACACCGGGCATTACGGGTTCCTGCGGGAAGTGTCCCTGAAAGAAAGGTTCGTTGGAAGTTACGTTCTTGACACCTACAATGTAGTTGGCACCTATTTCTATGACTTTGTCCACCAATTGCATCGGGTAACGGTGAGGCAGAAGTTCGCGGATGCGGTTTACATCCATAATCGGTTCGCGGTTGCAGTCGTAGGTAGGGGCTTGTATTTCGTGCAAACGGATTTCCTTGCGCATCTGGCGGGCGAACTTATTGTTGATAGTGTGTCCCGGGCGGGTAGCGATGATACGGCCCTTGATGGGCTTGCCTATCAAGGCCAGGTCACCGATGACATCAAGTAACTTGTGGCGGGCGCATTCATTGGGCCACACCAAAGGTTTGTGGTTGATATATCCCAATTGTTTGGCGTCCATATGAGGAACACCCATCACGTCGGCCAGCTTGTCATAGTTCTCCTGGGACATTTCGCGTTCGTAAATAACAATCGCATTGTCAAGGTCGCCGCCCTTGATAAGACCGGCTTGCAGCAACGGCTCAATTTCGCGTACAAACACGAAAGTACGGCTTGCGGCGATTTCATCCTTGAACTTCGTCATGTCCTCCAGCGTTGCAAACTGGTTGGGGAGGATGTTGGAATCGTATGATACCAATACATTCAAGCTGAAGTTCTCGTCCGGCAACACGATGATGGAAGAGCCGGTTGTTTCGTCACGGAATTCAATTTTGGACTTGATGATATAGAAATCTTTTACGGCATTTTGTTCTACAGTGCCTACGCGCTCTATTTCGTTGACATAATATTGGGCGCTTCCGTCCAGAATGGGAAATTCCGGTCCGTTTACCTGTATCAAGCAGTTATCGATACCCAATGCATAGAGGGCTGCCATACCATGCTCCACTGTGCTCACCTTTACTCCGTTTTTGGAGATTACAGTTCCACGGGTAGTTTCGGATACGTTGTCTGCAACGGCATCGAAGGTAGGCTGTCCTTCCAAGTCGATACGTTGGATTTTGTATCCATGGTTATCCGGAGCAGGATTGAAAGTAACGGTTAGGTCAAGTCCCGTATGAAGACCTTTTCCACTAAGCGAAAAGCTATCTTTTAGAGTCTTTTGTTTTAACATTGGTTACTTATTTAATAGTTGTTTAAGTTCATTCAATTCTTTGCGGAGCTGGCGCAGTTCCACTTGCATTTCCGGCAAACTTCTTTGTGCGATGGATGCCTTGAAATATTGTTTCAGCTCCATAGGAGGGGTACCGATAAGTTGGCTACCGTCCTTTATGCTACTGGGAACACCAGACTGTGCGCCAAGGTTCACTTTGTTGCCAATATGAATATGACCTGCAATGCCTACCTGCCCGCCGAACATGCACCATTCTCCTATCTTGGTAGAACCTGCTACACCTACTTGCGCCGCCATTACGGTGTGGGAGCCTATTTCATCATTGTGTGCCACCTGAATCAAATTATCCAGTTTCACACCGCTATGTACGATGGTGGCTCCCATAGTAGCACGGTCCACACACGTGTTGGCACCGATTTCCACATGGTCTTCCAGGATAGTGATACCTATTTGCGGTATTTTTTCATAGCCCTCGGAAGTGGGGGCGAAGCCGAAACCGTCTGCACCGATAACGCAACCGGAGTGCAGGATGCAGTGGTTTCCTACCCGGCAATCGTGGTAGATGGTGGAGTTAGCGTAAATAATACAGTCATTGCCCACTTTGGCACCGCTGCCAATCGTGACGTGCGGATGAATGACCGTATTGTCTCCCACCTCTGCGTATTCGCCAATGCAGGCAAAAGGCGCAATGTAAACATCCTTGCCAATTTTAGCTGTCTCGGCAACAAAGGCCAGAGAGTCAATTCCCACCCGCTTTGGCTTGCTTTGCTCATAAAGATTTAGCAATTTAGCAAGACTTTCATACGCATTGTCCACTTTAATCAGGGTGGCTTTCACTTCTTGTTCCGGAACAAAGTCCTTGTTTACCAGAACAATGCTTGATTGGGTTTCGTATATGTAGGGGGTATATTTGGGGTTGGATAGAAAGGAGATGGCTCCCGGTATTCCCTCTTCGATTTTCGCAAAGGTGTGAACGGTAGCATTCTCGTCTCCAACAATTTCTCCTTGGATAAATGTTGCAATTTGTTTAGCAGAGAACTCCATGTCTTATTCTTGTTAGATGGTTTCAAAACGCAAATAACGGACTTTTTTTTTATATTTCCTTGTCCTGAGGTGAATATTTTATACTTATCTATGCAAACGTTGGTAGCATAAGTAGTACTTTTTTACTTTCTTGGCCAGAAGAGAGATATTGAGCATATCCGATGCTTCGGCAATATTCTTGATGCTGCCGTCGTTGTAGAGGATGTCAATACTGTCATCTGCCTCGTCGTACATATTCTTCTCGATGCTGGGGGTAGAGATGAAATATCTCGCTTCGGAGAGAGGGATGTTCAGTTGTTCACTGATTTGCAAAGTTAGTTCTTTTTTCCGTTCCTCACTAATAGGTTCGGTAGAAATCTCGACTTTGAAGATGTTTCGGTTAATCATGCCGGCGCTCAGGGTGGACAAAACCTTGTCCGAATGGCGGCTCCATACCTTGAGGGCAGTCCAGATGTCATTATCGTCCAACTGAATGAAATTCTCCAAACATTCGGGATTGTTGTAGAATGCCTCCCGGCTGATGTCGTTGTATAGAAAGAATTTCAAGGCGGGTGAGGCAAAGAGGTCTATGCCGCGGCTTGCCAGTTCCTTGGCGCGGAGCAGGGTGCTAATCAGCATTTTCTCGTAGGCAACGGAGGTTTTGTGCAGATAGACTTGCCAGTACATCAGGCGGCGGGCGGTGAGGAAGTTCTCAATAGAATAGATGCCTTTGGACTCTACTACCAGGTGGTCATCCTTTACATCCAGCATCTTGATAATGCGGGCGGAGCCAATGTTGCCTTCGGTCACTCCGGTATAGAAGCTGTCGCGGCGCAGGTAGTCCAGGCGGTCCATATCCAGTTGCCCGCTTACCAGTTGGTGCAGGAAGCGCTTGGGGTATTCATCCTTGAAAATTTGAATGGCGAGTGTCAACTGTCCGTTCATTTCCTTGTTGATACGTTCCATCAGCATCAAGGAGATGTCTTCGTGGGAGACGCCCTGCACGATGGTATTTTCCAGTACGTGGGAGAAGGGGCCGTGGCCGATGTCGTGCATCAGGATAGCGGCTTCCACAGCTTCGGCTTCGCTGTCGAAGATAAAGTTTCCTTTGGTGGCAAGTTGCTGGATGGCCTCACTCATCAGGTAGAAGGCTCCCAAAGAGTGTTGGAACCGTGTATGCTGCGCACCGGGATATACGACAGAGGACAACCCCAGTTGCTTGATACGGTTTAGACGTTGCAAAAGAGGATGTCGTACAACATCGTACAACAACCCCTTTGGTATGTTGATGAACCCGAAGACAGGGTCGTTGATAATCTTTCTTTCGAACATTAAGCGTTAGTCGTTAATCACTTTTTTCAACTCTTCCGCCATCTGTGCCTGCACTTTTTGGGCTGCTTTTCGGCTGGCGGCGGCGAAGTTCTCTGTCTTGTCCACGTAGATGATGCCACGGCTGGAGTTGACAATCAGGCCGCAAGTCTTGTTCATGCCATACTTGCAGACTTCTTCCAGGGAGCCGCCTTGTGCGCCTACGCCGGGAACCAATAGGAAGTGTTCGGGAACAATCTTGCGGATATCTTCGAAGGCGCGGCCTTGTGTGGCGCCTACTACGTACATCATCTGTTCGTCACTGGCCCACTCCTGGGATTTGCGGAGCACTTTTTCGAAGAGGCGTTCGCCGTTGGTGTCTTCCGTCAGCTGGAAGTCGTGCGAGCCTTTGTTGCTGGTCAACGCAAGCAGGATTACCCATTTGCCTTCGTACGTAAGGAACGGGGTCACACTGTCTTCGCCCATGTAGGGAGCTACGGTTACGGAATCTATATCCAGCTCTTCGAAGAAGGTACGGGCATACATGGCAGAGGTGTTCCCGATGTCACCGCGTTTGGCGTCGGCGATGATGAATTGGTCGGGATAGTTCTGCTTGATGTAGTTTACGGTTTTCTCGAAAGCTATCCAGCCTTTCACGCCCATGCTCTCATAAAATGCCAGATTGGGCTTGTAGGCGATGCAGAGGTCGGCAGTAGCGTCGATGATGGCTTTGTTGAAAGCGAATATAGGGTCTTCCTCTTTCAGAAGATGTTCGGGTATTTTCTTGATGTCGGTGTCAAGACCTACGCAAAGGAATGACTTCTTGCGCTTGATGTTCTCGAATAATTGCTGTTTGTTCATATTATTTTTTAGTTACGGGTTACTTATCACTGCCTTACAGTTCGCTCTCTTTCAGTCTTTCTGCATTTTCCGCCACAATCAGGTGGTCGATGCAGTCTTGGATGTCTCCGTCCATGAAGGCGGCGAGATTGTAGATGGTGTAGTTGATGCGGTGGTCCGTGATGCGTCCTTGCGGATAGTTGTAGGTGCGTATCTTGGCGGAGCGGTCGCCAGTGCTGACCATCGTCTTACGCTTGGAGGCGATGTCGTCGATGTACTTCTGGTGTTCCTTGTCGTAGATGAAGGTACGCAAGCGCGAGAGGGCGCGTTCCTTGTTCTTGGGCTGGTCGCGCGTCTCGGTACATTCGATGAGGATTTCTTCGACTATGCCTGTGTTGGGATTCTTCCAGTTGTAGCGCAGGCGCACGCCGGATTCCACCTTGTTCACGTTCTGACCGCCGGCACCACCGCTTCGGAAGGTGTCCCACTTGATTTCACCTTCGTTGATAACTACGTCGAACTCTTCGGCTTCGGGAAGCACGGCTACGCTGGCAGCTGAGGTGTGTACCCGTCCTTGCGTTTCTGTGGCCGGTACGCGCTGCACGCGGTGCACGCCCGATTCATATTTCAGTGTGCCGTATACATTGTCGCCCGTCACGGAGCAGACAATTTCCTTGAAACCGCCGGCTGCACCTTCGTTGGCGCTGGATATCTCCATTCTCCATCCCTTGGATTCGCAGTACTTGGTGTACATGCGGAAGAGGTCGCCGGCAAAGATTGCCGCTTCGTCACCACCCGTGCCGCCACGAATTTCGAGGATGGCATTACGGCCATCCTGCGGGTCGGCGGGGACGAGCAGCAGCTTTATCTGCTCTTCCAGTTCCGGTTGGCGGGTTTGGCAGGCATCCAGCTCTTCGCGTGCCATTTCCCGCATTTCCTGGTCTGTTTCGTTGGCGATAATTTCTTTGGCTTCTTCTATGCCGCCCAGTACTTGCATGTACTCTTTGCGGGCATTCATCAGGTCGCCCAGTTCTTTATATTCTTTGGTGAGCTTGACGTAACGCTTCTGGTCCGCAATCACTGCCGGGTCTGTAATCAAGGTCGACACTTCTTCGAAGCGGGCGACAAGCCCTTCCAGCTTTTCGAGTATGGTATTGTTGTCTGCCATATATTTAATACTTGAACTCTCCGAATTCGCTCTTGATAATCAGTTCTTTCTTGTCGCTTTCTTCCACGCGGCCTACAATCTGTGCATCGATGTTGAAACTCTTCGAAATAGCAATCACCTCTTCTGCATGTTCGGGAGAGAGGTACACTTCCAGGCGATGCCCCATATTGAACACCTTGTACATTTCGCTCCAGTCCGTATCGCTCTGCTCCTTGATGGTCTTGAACAACGGTGGAACGGGGAAGAGATTGTCTTTGATGACACGGCAGTTGTCTCCCACAAAGTGCAGTACCTTGGTTTGTGCGCCGCCCGAGCAGTGTACCATACCGTGGATTTGGGGACGGAGCGCATCGAGCAGTTTCTTAACTACCGGTGCGTAGGTGCGGGTGGGGGAAAGTACCAGCTTTCCTGCATCCAGCGGACTGTCTTCGACACTGTCTGTCAGTTTTAGCTTGCCACTGTATACCAGTTCTTCGGGTACAGCCTTGTCATAGCTTTCAGGGTATTTCTCTGCCAGGTATTTGGAGAATACATCGTGGCGTGCGCTGGTCAGTCCGTTACTGCCCATACCGCCATTGTATTCTTTCTCATAAGTAGCCTTTCCGTAAGATGCCAGACCTACAATCACATCGCCCGGACGGATATTGGCATTGTCTATAACATCTGAGCGCTTCATGCGGCAGGTCACTGTCGAGTCTACGATAATGGTACGTACAAGGTCGCCCACATCGGCTGTTTCGCCACCGGTGGCATAAACGCCTACTCCCATTTCGCGGAGTTCGGCAAGCAGTTCATCCGTACCGTTGATGATGGCTGAGATTACTTCGCCGGGGATGAGCAGTTTATTACGTCCGATGGTAGAGGATACCAGAATGTTGTCTACCGCACCCACACAAAGCAGGTCGTCGATGTTCATAATCAGTGCATCTTGTGCAATGCCTTTCCACACACCCAGGTCGCCGGTTTCCTTCCAGTACATATAGGCAAGACTGGACTTGGTGCCTGCTCCATCGGCATGCATAATGTTGCAATACTCCGGGTCACCGCCCAAAATGTCGGGGATAATTTTGCAGAAAGCCTGCGGGAAAATACCTTTGTCGATATTCTTGATGGCGTTGTGCACATCTTCCTTTGATGCGCTGACGCCTCGCATCATGTATCGTTGATTACTCATGAGATAATAGGTTTGTTCAATTGAATGTGCAAAGATACATCTAATCTTCTACAACACAAAGCGAGGCACAAAGTTTCTCGCCTTTGTGCCTCGCTATAGAGTTGTGTATTTATCAGAATTGTACCTGGGGAGCTTGTTCCGCTCCTTCTGCCGCTTCGAAATAAGCTCGTTTCTCAAAACCGAAGAGACCGGCAAGGATATTCTTGGGGAAACGGCGAATGGCTGTATTGAAGTTCTTGGCTGCATTGTTGAAGTTGGTACGTGCTACGTTGATACGGTTTTCCGTACCTTCCAGCTGTGCCTGCAGTTCCAGGAAATTCTGATTTGCTTTCAAGTCCGGATAGTTTTCTGTGATGGCAAGCAATTTACCGAGGGCGGAAGTCACCGCACCTTGTGCTTTCTGATATTCAGCCAGCTTTTCCGGAGTAAGGTCTGCCGCATCCACTTTGATTTGAGTGGCTTTGCTGCGGGCTTCTACTACACCTTCCAGTGTTTCCTTCTCGTGCGTGGCATATCCTTTCACGGTATTCACCAAGTTCGGAATCAGGTCGGCACGGCGTTGGTATTGGGTTTCTACGTTCGACCATTGTCCGCTGACATTTTCGTCCATGGTTACGAGTCCGTTATAGCCGGTTACACCCCAAATGGCGAGAAGAGCTATAACAACGATAATGATAATGGTTGATTTCTTCATACTTTTCATTTTTAGGCCTCACCTCCGATTCCTCTCCGATAGAGAGAGGGGAGGAGGGGAAGGCAGTTATTAATCATTTAATTATATTCTATGTAAACGTTTTATTTTCTTCCAGTATCCTCGAAGGTGTGTCAAAACGGTTGATGGCACACAGATGACACATCCTCGGCGTTAGAACCGGGAACCGGCTCCACCGCCACCTCCCATACCGCCTCCGAAGCTACCACCGCTGAAGCCTCCTCCGCCACTTCCGCCGAAGAGACCTCCACCACCGAAGATGACCGGACCACCTCCGCCTCCTCCCCGGTAATTTTCATCGTATGACTGCTGGCGGCGCACTACTTTATGTCCGCAATTGCGGCAGGTGTAGGTCACATCTTCCGTTTTCACTCCATTGCGGCGTGAGATGAGTATGCTGCTGCTACGTTGCAATTTATGTTGTCCGCAGTTGGGGCATTTGTTGGCAGCGCGTTGGGCAAGGATGCCTATAATAGATGCCACTGCGAGGAAACCGATAAGCCCCAGTAGGATACCTCCTACGGAGAGGTCATCCTCCTCTTCCGTGTCATTCACCATAGTGCCGTCAAGACGTGAACAGACTGCCTTTACACCCGCTACCATTCCAGCATCCCAATTACCGTCTTTCAGATAGGGAATCATGTATTTGGTCTGTATACGTTTGCAGATGGCATCAGGAAGGTCCCCTTCTAAACCGTATCCCGTATAAAACTGGATGCAGCGTTGGTCGGTTACCAGCAGAATGACCAAACCGTTGTTTTTTTCTTTTTTCCCTACTCCCCATTCATTGAGCAGCTGGTGTGAGAAATCAAAACAGTCTTCTTGTCCGATGGACGGGACAACGGCAACTACCGTTTCAATGCCAGTTTGCTGCTCCAATGCATAGAGCATACGGTCTATATTGTCACATGCCTCCGTGGATAGGATTCCGGCTGGGTTGCACACATAGCGTGTCTTGTCCTGAAGGTGTACTTTAGGAATATTCTTAGTGGTGTAGACTTCTTGTGCCTGCAAGGATAAGAGCAGGCATAAGAAGAATGTTATGGAAATAAATCGTCTCATACTACCAATATTTGTTGCGGCGAAGATAGGTAAAATCACATCAATGTATGTATTTTCCTACGAATTTCTTTACATGTTCGGTGTATTCCTGCGGATAATCCTTGTAAGACATAGCATGCGTGGCACCGGGCACAATCCATAATTCTTTGGGTTCGGGCTTGGCTTCGTAGAGGGGATAGACCATCCACGTCGGCACAAAGGTGTCGGCATCGCCGTGGATGAAGAGCATCGGCAAAGTACATTTCTTTACTTGCTCCAAAGCAGAGGCTTCCAGGAAGTCCCATCCGTACTCTTGCCGGCAGAGCCAGTTTGCTGTATGCAGAAGAGGGAAGGCGGGCAGGTTGAACTGTGCTTTCAGTTCTCCGCGAAACTCGTCCCATACGCTTGTGTAGCCGCAGTCTTCTACGAAACACTTGATGAAAGGCTGTTGGTATTGACCATGCTCCACTTCGCCGGATACCATCATGGTGGTGGCGGCTCCCATGGAGATACCGTGCACTACCATCTCTGTGCTGCGGGATGCTACGCTGTCTGTATGGCGGCGCCCGAAGAGTTCGTCGGCGGTTTCGGTCCATTGCAGTACGTCAAGCCGGTCTTTCCAGCCCATCTGTGCATGGTTTCCCTCGCTCATCCCGTGCCCGTAGAGGTCGGGCAGCAAGATGTTGAAGTCCATCTCCTTGTTGTACAGATAGCCTATCATCAGCATGCGCACGGCATTATCTGTATATCCGTGTACGATGACTGCTGTTTTTGGGGTGGGGTGGGTGGCGGCAACGTAGAGTGCGTGTAGCGTCTCTCCATGGTCGTTCTCAATGTAGAAGTCCTTCAATGCTCCTACGGTCACCAAACTGTCTACCCACGGTTGCAGTTCGGGATATTGCTCGAACATGAAGTTGTAGGATTCGGCAATGTTGCGACTGCGTGTGATAAGGCCTTCGGGTTTCAGAGCATGCCCCAGCATATAGTACCCTCCGCACAGTACTACGGTGCAGAGGGCAGCCAGACCGAGAATCGAATATTTTATGGTTTTCTTCATTATTTATTCCAAATTTCCCATGCAGCAAAGGCTTGCAGCAGTAACATTTCCAGACCGTTCTTAGTGACGGCTCCTTGTGCCTGGCCTTTCTTCATGAAAAGGGTTTCGTTTGGATTATATAACAAATCATAGAGCAAATGGTTGGGAGTCAGTAGTTCGTAAGGAATATTGGGACAGAAATCCACTTTGGGATACATGCCTACTGGGGTACAGTTGACAATCACTGTGTACTCTTGCATGATTTCCGGTGTCAGTTCTTCGTATGTGAGGTATTTATCCTCTTTCTTGGCGCGTGATACGAAGGAACTTTTTATACCCAGGTTCTCCAGCCCGCGATATACGGCTTTCGATGCACCGCCGGTACCCAAAATCAGGGCTTTCTTGTGTTGTGGTTGCAAAAGTGGTTCTATGGATTGTGTAAATCCTATGATGTCGGAGTTGTAGCCAACCAGTTTCACTTTGCCTTTGGAAAGGCGGATAATCTTAATGACATTGACGGCGCCTATCTTGGCTGTGTCTTTGTCCAGTTCGTCCAGGTAGGGGATGACTTGCTCCTTGTAAGGGATAGTCACATTCAGTCCACAGAGGTTGGGATTTTCCTCGATAACTTCCATGAAATCCTCGATACGTGGAATTTCGAAATTTACATATTCTGCATCAATATTTTCTGCCTTGAATTTCTCATTGAAATATCCGATAGAAAAGGAATGTTTCAACGGGTAACCTATTAAACCGTATTTCTGCATAATATTTTAGTTATTGATTGAACTATATTCGTTTGTTTATGGAGTACATTATTGGTCGGAAGTAGTTGAGGAGGTGATTACCGGTTCTTTGATGATAACAAAACCTCCGAATTGCAATCCGTTATCTTTTCCGTTCAAACAGAACTTTCTGTCGAATACGGGTTTATTTTTTGATTTCCAGATCAGTTTGCTAGAGAAGGTGATGACGTCTTGAGTACCATCGTTCCAGTCTATTATCACTTTTTCGTTATCGAATGTATCGTCGCCATTGAATTCTCCAAAAGTGAGAAAGTATTTGCCAGTTTCAAATTTCATTGTTTGCAGACCGTTGAAGTGTGCAAGGTAAGCTTTGGTTTGGCTTATTGGAACGTCCTTTTCATATATTTTTCCATTATAGATTGCCTTGATTCCTTGCTTGGCAATGTTGCCGGGAGTTTCAGGATTCAACAAATCATTACCTTGAGCATCTTGTACTGCGATATGCAGTTCGATAGGAGCAAAATCCCATATCATATCATCACTTCCCGAATCATCGCAAGCTGTGAAACCGGCAACGCAAAGGAGGGTAATAAATAATAAATAGAGGGTGTGTGTAGCTTTCATAAGGTCTCTTTTTTATATAAGTTTCTTCTTTTTATTTAGTTGCCACATAAAGTGTACATATCCCGAAAGTCAGCCGCTTGAAGTGCACTTCGCTGAAGCCTGCCTTGCGGATTACCTCCTGCATCACTTCTCCCTGCGGGAAGGCGCGAATACTTTCCGGTAGATAGGTGTAGGCGCTGTTGTCTTTCGAAATACATTTACCGAGCAGGGGGATGACAACTTTGGAGTAGATGGTGAACAACTGTTTCATCGGGAAGCGGTCTGGTGTGGAGAGCTCCAGTATGACGAGATGTCCGCCGGTCTTTAGTACGCGGCACATCTCGGACAGTCCCTTGTCCAGCCCTTCGAAGTTGCGGATGCCGAACGCTACGGTCACGGCGTCGAAGCTTTCGTCGGCAAACGAGAGGGAGGTGCAGTCCTCCCGGACAAATGAAATCTTGTTCGAGAGGTGCGCCTGCTTTACTTTTTCACGTCCCACGTTCATCATGCCTTCCGAGATGTCGGTGCCAATCAGGCTATCGGGTTGCAGTTCGCGGCATGCAAGGATGGCGAAATCGCCGGTGCCGGTAGCTACGTCCATAATACGCCGGGGGCGGAAAGGACGTAGGTACTTGATTGCTTTCCTACGCCAGCTGCGGTCGATGCCCATGGATAGGGTGTGATTCAGCTTGTCGTAGGCAGGAGCGATGTTGTCGAACATTTCTTCCACTTGTTCGCTCTTCTTGCCGTCATTACCGTAGGGCTTGATGTGTTCTTGGGGATAGTCCATTTACTTTAAATATTCGGTTACATTCTTTTCAATGCGTTCGGCAATGTTGCTGGTATCTTCCTTTACAAACTTCTCGCCGGTGATGTGTTCGTACAGTTCGATGTAACGTTCGCTGATTGAAGTAACGATTTCGTCGGTCATTTCCGGTACTTGCTGTCCTTCCTTGCCTTGGAAGCCGTTGTCCATCAGCCATTCTCGTACAAACTCCTTGGAGAGTTGCTTTTGCGGTTCGCCGTTGGCAAAACGTTCTTCGTAGCCTTCGGAGTAGAAGTAGCGGCTGGAGTCGGGCGTATGGATTTCGTCCATCAGGTAAATCTTGCCGTCGTGCTTGCCGAATTCGTATTTGGTGTCTACCAGAATCAATCCGCGTTCCGCTGCAATCTCGGTACCGCGTTTGAAGAGGGCCATGGTGTATTGCTCCAATACGGCATATTCTTCGGGTGTGGCAAGACCTTGTGCCAGGATTTCTTCTTTGGAGATGTCGGCATCGTGTTCGCCAATCTCGGCTTTAGTGGTCGGGGTGATGATGGGTTCAGGGAATTTCTGGTTTTCCTTCATCCCTTCGGGCAACTTCACGCCGCAGATTTCACGTACACCGCTCTTGTAGGCACGCCATGCGCTGCCACAGAGGTAACCGCGTACAATCATTTCTACGGGGAATCCTTCACACATCACACCTACCGTCACCATCGGATCGGGTGTAGCCATTTTCCAGTTGGGGCAGATGTCGGTTGTGGCATCCAGGAATTTTGCTGCAATCTGGTTCA
The DNA here is from genome assembly GCF_025147485.1 of Bacteroides uniformis. NCBI lineage: Bacteria > Pseudomonadati > Bacteroidota > Bacteroidia > Bacteroidales > Bacteroidaceae > Bacteroides > Bacteroides uniformis. The sequence continues at coordinate 2,208,794 of NZ_CP102263.1, forward strand.
ACATTTGTCCTTTGAAGGGAATACCTTTCGGCAATACTACGTCAAAGGCTGAGATGCGGTCGGTAGCTACCATGACCAACTTTTCACCATTGATGTTGTACACATCACGAACTTTTCCGTGGTACACGCTTTTCTGTCCGGGAAAGTTAAATTCAGTTGCTGTTAATGCTTTCATCTTTGTAATATTTACGATTTTGAGAATTTACTGTTTCTGTTCAATCTTACTATCGGCTTGTTCGGCTTTGCGTCGTTCACGTTCCGCTTTCGCTTCCTTGTCGAACTTCTCGTAGGCCTCCACAATCTGAGTTACCAACTTATGGCGTACGATGTCTTTCTTGTTCAGCTCCACGAAACTGATGCCTTTTACGCCTTTCAGAATCTTCAGTGCCTGCACCAGACCGGAAGTCTGGGAAGAAGGCAAGTCAATCTGCGTCATGTCTCCCGTGACAATCATCTTGGTGTTCATTCCCATGCGGGTGAGGAACATCTTGATTTGCTGGGTGGTCGTGTTCTGCGCTTCATCCAGAATGACGACGGCATCGTTCAGTGTGCGTCCGCGCATAAAGGCGAGGGGGGCAATCTGGATGATGTTCAGCTCCATATACTCTTTCAGCTTGGCGGCAGGTATCATGTCCTGCAGGGCGTCATAGAGTGGTTGCAGATACGGGTCTATCTTGTCCTTCATGTCGCCGGGCAGGAAACCGAGCTTTTCTCCGGCTTCTACGGCAGGGCGGCTGAGGATGATTTTCTTTATCTCCTTATTCTTTAGTGCCCGCACGGCAAGCGCGATGGCTGTATAGGTCTTTCCTGAACCGGCGGGACCGATGGCAAACAGCATGTCATTCTTGGCAAATGCCTCTACCAGCTTCAGCTGGTTCTCGCTGCGCGGGATAATCGGCTTTCCGGTTACGCTGAATACAATGACATTGCCCGATTTTTCCGCTTGCGGGGCATTGCCTTTGATGATGTCTATAATGACCTCTTCTTTCAAAGAGTTGTATTCGGCACAGTATTTCTCCAGCTTGGTAATGTTCTCCTCGAATGCACACATTTCCTCCTCATCACCCAATACTTTGATGACATTGCCGCGGGCAACGATGCGAAGCTTGGGATACAAGGCCTTTATCAGCTGCATGTTGGCGTTGTTTACGCCATAAAATATTACCGGGTCAATATCTTCAAGAACAATCAGTTTTTCTATCATTGATATGTTTTAAAGTTCAATTCGTTCTTTTAGTGAAACGTTCTGCAAATGTAGTGAAACGTTTGGATACTTAAACAGTTCCATTGGGTATTTTTTTTGCAGTGGCTTCGGGTAGATTGTCGGTAATTGTTGCACGACGATGCCGTTTCCTTTTTTTGAGCATCCGATACGTTGTCGGTTCAGCGTCTGTTCCTTCATGTTGAAGATAATATTGGGGTCGAAGTGCTGCCCGTTGACGCGTGTCTCGAAGTGCAGATGCTCAGTAGAGGCGCGTCCGGTGCGTCCGGTCAGTGCGATGGGCTGTCCGGCTTTGACTGTGTCGCCACAATGTACAAGGTTTTTGAAGTTGTGGCTGTATATCGTTTCCAGTCCGAAGTCATGGCGTACGACGACGACATTGCCGTAGGCGCTATAAGGCTTGGACATCCGTACTACGCCGTTGAAGGCACTCCGTATGGTGTCTTTGGCGTAGGTCTTGATGTCTATGCCACTGTGGCGTCCCCGCCCCCGTCCGTAAGGGGAGATGACTTTTCCTCCAGGCAGGGGAAAGGAGTATTCCGTGTCCGGAATGTCCTCCAAAGGTAGCTCTATCAGTTCTCTTTGCGAAAACAGTCCCGGAGTGGCAACGCGGATATGGTTGGTTTCCATGGTGGAAAAGACCGTTTTCTTCCCTTGTGCCGTGGCACCAAGGGCTATGAGCAGGAGAGGGACAAGAATACGGATTCTCATTTATTCAAAATATTGTATAGTCCCACTGGTAGAGGAAGCATATTTCTCCAACAGTTCCAATATCATTTCGGCTGCTTCTTTCAGACCTTCCTGCCCGTTGTAGCCGTTGACAATGGCAAGGATATGGCGGGTTTCAAGTTTCATCTTGGTGCGTTCGTGGTCGCTGGTCGGGGTACCGATACCGCCTATACGGTCGCGGTAGACGGGCAGCCCTTCTATGTTCAGCATGCCGCGGCCTATACCCTCGAACAATTCCTCGGCACGTCCTATGCCCAGCTCAAGGTCGGTCCCTTGTATCTCGTCGGCATCAAATCCGCCGATAGAGTGGCCCGTACGTAGGGAGACAAGGTTGATAAGGTCTACCAACGTATCTATCTGATAGAGTTCCAATCCGCGCAGCAGTCGCCGTCTCAGTGCTTCGGCCGAGGGACGGTAGCGGCTGGGGTCCTTGCCGCAACGTTTATAGGCTTCGCGGGTGGCGGCAATGACGGGTTGGTACTTGATGCTGTCCGTGGTTTCACGGGCTCTTAGCTCTTGGGTGAAAGTTGCGATTTCTTGCCACAACCCTTCGCAATATGGGGTATTTGTCACTTCGGCAAATACGGCTGCACCGCGGAATTCGGGGCAATTCTGCTTGATTTCTTTAGAAAGTGTGATATGATACATTAATGCAATCCGTTTGAATGGGTTAACATGATTCCCGACAATATCCTTCCGGATTTGATACCCATCCGGCGTGCCGAGAAAAACTCTTCATATTGGGTAAAAGTACATATATTGGCTGTCTCCACTTGTGCGGAAGGTACTCCGAAGTCCAGTAGTTGCAGTCGGTTGGCAGCCCATAGGTCGATATGGTATTTGTGGGTGGCGGGTTTCCATTCGGAGATGTAATCCATCTGGAAACCGTTCTTGCGGAATGCTTCATAGACTTCGTCGCCTACCTCGAAGGCGGAAAGGGAGATGCCGGGGCCGATGCAGGCTATCACTTCTTTGCCCTCTGTGCCATAGCGGGCACGCATCTTGTCGAGTGTGTGGCCGAGGATGTAATTCACAGTGCCGCGCCATCCGGCATGAACAGCGGCTATCACGGCATTCTTCCGGTCGTAGAGCAGGATGGGAATGCAGTCTGCCGTAGAGATGCAGATGCAGCAGCCCGGTTCACGGGTTATCAGTGCATCAATGCCCTGCAACATGGAGTGGCGTTCTTCTGCTGTTGCATGCAGATAAGTTCCGTTAATGACAAGTGCCTTTGTCCCGTGGGTCTGAAACGGGATGACCAGTTCTTGGGGGCGTTGGGGCAGGGAAGAACATACTATTTCCTGGTTGCGGCGTACAGCTTCGGCTTCGTCTCCCGTGTAAGGTGTACAGTTGAGGGAGGCATAGTTACCTTGGCTGCATCCACCGTGGCGGGTGGTTACAAAACAAGAAATGCCGGGATATGAGGCAAGCAGCTCATATCCCAACATTTTCCTATCTTCTGTAAGAGGAATCATTTTTTATCTTCCTCCCAATCTTCTTCGTATTCAAAGTCCTCGAGGTCCTCTATGTCCTCGTCGTCATTGACGTATTCATAGCTGAGGTCCTCGTCCTCACCCTCTTCTTTCAATTCTTCCTGCAGGTGGCTGAGGTCTTTGGCGCGATGGGCAATGCTGTCCACTTTGCCTTCTATCTTATTACTTTCCTTGTTCAGCTCTTCCCAAAGGATGTCTTTCAGCGTAGAGATGCCCATGCCGGAGACAGCAGAGATGAATATATGCGGAATCCCTTCGGGCAGTGTCGGCTCTATCTCGTCCATCAGTTCCTGGTCGAGCATGTCGCATTTGGTGACGGCAAGCACTCTCTGTTTGTCCAGCATTTCGGGGTTGAAAGTGCGAAGCTCGTTCAACAGGATTTCGTATTCCTTACGGATGTCGTCACTGTCGGCAGGCACCATGAACAGCAACAATGAGTTGCGCTCGATGTGGCGCAGGAAACGCAATCCTAAGCCTTTGCCGGCACTGGCTCCTTCGATGATGCCGGGAATGTCCGCCATCACAAACGATTTGCTGTCGCGATAGGACACGATGCCCAGATTGGGTTCCAGCGTTGTAAACGGATAATTGGCGATTTTGGGCTTCGCCGCAGAAACGGATGCCAGTAAAGTGGATTTTCCTGCATTGGGGAAACCTACCAGACCGACGTCTGCCAGCAGCTTCAGTTCCATGATTACCGTCAACTCCTGCATCGGTTCGCCCGGTTGTGCAAAGCGGGGAGCCTGGCGTGTGGCGGTTTTGAAGTGCCAGTTACCCAGACCTCCGCGTCCGCCTTTCAGCAAGATGACTTCTTGTTCGTGCTCGGTGACGTCGCAGATATATTCACCCGTTTCGGCGTTGTACACCACCGTGCCGCAGGGCACTTCAATCACCTTGTCCGCTCCGTCTTTTCCGAAACTGCGGTTTTTGGAACCGGATTCTCCGTGACCTGCCAGGATGTGGCGATCGTACTTCAGATGGAGTAGCGTCCAGTAGTTGCGGTTACCCCGCAGGATGACATGGCCTCCTCGTCCTCCGTCACCTCCGTCGGGGCCTCCGTTGGGTATGTATTTCTCACGCCGCATATGCGTAGAACCTCGTCCGCCCTTTCCGGAGCGGCAATATATTTTTACGTAGTCAACAAAATTCGATTCAGCCATATTCTGTTTTATTGTTATTTCACTGCGTCAATAGCCTTGCAAACATCGGCAAAGATTTCTTCCAATACGCCGAAGCCCTGGATGTGTTGGTATTTGCCGTCCTGCTTGTACCAGTCAATCAGCGGAGCTGTCTGTGAGTGGTAAACCACCAGACGCTTCTTGATTGTCTCTTCATTGTCGTCTGCACGTCCTGATTCTTGTCCGCGCTTGATGAGGCGCTTCATCAGTTCTTCTTCGGGCACGTCGAGGTCGAGCATCACGCTGACTTCCTGTCCGCGTTCGGCGAGCATCTTCTTTAATGCTTCAGCCTGGGCGATTGTTCTGGGGAAGCCGTCGAAAATCACGCCTTTGCTATCCTTGAAGCTGTCGAATACGCTTGCCAGAATATCAATCATCAACTCATCGGGGATCAACTGGCCCTGGTCGATATAACCTTTAGCAGTCTTGCCCAGTTCTGTACCGTTTTTCATTTCAGCACGGAGCACGTCTCCGGTAGAGATGTGGTTGATGCCATACTTTTCTACAATCTTTTCACTTTGTGTTCCCTTACCTGAACCGGGAGCACCAAAAATTACAATGTTCAACATTTGCTTAGTTATTATTTAATGATTTACTATATTATGTCTGTATCAGTCTACTACAGTATAAATGTCGGGATAGTTGCGCCCGAAGCCGTCATAATCCAACCCGTAGCCCACGATGAAGTCGTTCGGAATATTCATGGCCACATATTCTATGTTTAAATCAACTTTCAGCTTATCAGGTTTCACCAGTAGGGAGGCAATATGAATCTCCCTGGGACCGCGAGTGCCGAGGGTGTCCAGTAAGCGTTGCATGGTGAGTCCCGTATCTACTATGTCCTCTACAATGACCACTGTACGGTCTGTGAGGTCTTCATTGATGCCTATTACTTCCTTAATTACCCCGGTAGAGGATACTCCTTGATAAGATGCCAATTTGACAAACGAAATTTCGCAGGGAATCGTGATTCGTTTCAGCAAATCGGCGGTAAACATGAACGAACCGTTCAGTACGCTGAGGAATAGAGGATTCTTTCCTGCCAGGTCGCGGTTGATTTCGTTCGCTACACGGGTTACTTCTTTCAGTATGTCCTGCTCCTTGATGGAGACTGTGAACATCTTGTCTTTTATTTGTATGGTATCCATAGATGGGATGTTTTTAGAAAGTTGCCGCAAAAATACGATTTTTATTCCACTCCATGCATCATCTTCTGTAATTTCTTTGAAAGCAGGAAGAGGATAAGCGATGCCGTGGCAGACATGACGACGAACACCATGAAGAAATCGTACATCGTCTCAATGCGATAGCCCAGTAGCGTCTTTACCTTTCCGGCTTCGGGGTAGAGCCCGCTCAGCGTGCCTGCAAACTTATTGGCAGTGGCGGTGGAGAGGTACCATATCCCCATCATCAGCGAGGCGAAGCGGATGGGCGTGAGCTTGTTCACCATGGAGAGTCCGATGGGCGAGAGGCAGATTTCGCCCATGGTATGGATGAAGTAGAGCCCCGTCAGCCAAATGAGACTCACCTTGATGCCCGGCTGAACATCTTTCACCCCAAAGCAGATGACGAGATAGCCCAGTGAAAGCAGTAGCAGGCCGATGGCTTGCTTGGTGGGCGAGGCGGGCTCCATGCCCCGCTTGCCCAGGGCGCCCCATACGCCCGGCATGATGGCGGCAAGTATCACCACAAAGAAGGGGTTGAAGGACTGAATCCAGGAGGCGGGCATTTCCCACCCCAGGATGACGCGGTCGGTCTGCTCGGAGGCGAAAAGCGTGAGCGAGGCGCCTGCCTGCTCGTAGGCCGCCCAGAAGAAAATGACGAAGAAGGCGATGATGTAGATGACGAAGATGCGGTCGCGCTCCGTCTTGGTGAGTGAGCCTTCCAGCAGGATGCTGACGGGAAACACGATGCAGGCGGTGAAGATGCCGATGCTTATCCAATCGTCCCCGAAGCACCAGTAGAAGAAACCGGCAAGCGCGATGGCGAGCAGGGCGAGCAGCAGGTAGTTGCGCATGGTCCGTCCGTTGGCATGGGCACTCTTCCGGGCGGTGTTGTCTGCCTGGGGCCGTTCCTTGCGGGCGTCGGGGATGATGCCGAGGGGCTTGCCGTCGGGGCCGATGAGGTACTTGTTCTTCTGGGTTTCGAAGAGGACGACCGTCAGCACGGTGACGATGGCGGCAATGAGGAAGCCCCATCGGAAGTCGTGAGGGTTGCCCGTCTCGCCAAAATAGCCGCAGACCAGCGGGGCGAGGAAGGAACCCACGTTGACACCCATATAGAAGATGGTGTAGGCGGAATCCAGCCGTTTGTCACCCGGCTCGTAGAGCTGCCCCACCAGGGAGGAGACGGTGGGCTTGAAGCAGCCGTTGCCCAATATAAGGAAAGTCAGTCCGCCGTACATCAGCCAATGCGAAAGCTCACGCGCCTCCAGCATCGAGGCACTGGCAAACATCAGGAACTGGCCGACTGCCATCATCATGGCCCCCCAGAAGACGGAACGGCGGATGCCCCAGTATTTGTCGGCGATGTAGCCGCCGATTAAGGGTGTCAGGTACACCAGTCCGGTGTAGCTGCCGTAGATGGAGGCGGCGTGCTCCTTGTCGAAAAGGAGTGCCTGGGTGAGGAACAGAATGAAGATGGCACGCATGCCGTAGTAGCTGAAACGCTCTGCCGTGCTGGTGGCGAAGATAAGGTAAAGACCTTTCGGGTGTCGGGATGTACTCATTGAATATGCTTTTATTGTTTTGGCTTTTATTATATGTTGAGGGTACAAAATTAGTCATTATTTTGCGTAAGTTAATGGGTATAATTAGAAACTTGCCGACAAGCCTGCGGGAACTTGCCGACAAGCTTGTGCAAACTTATCCGTAAGCCTACGCAAACTTAAAACAGAATTTCTGTTTCTGTAAATAAAGCTTTTGTTTATAGAAATAGAGCTTTTGTTTCTAAGAATAAAGGCTTTGTTCTAAGAATCCTTTGCATTGAAGACAACTTTTCCTTACGGAGCAGATATTTTTTCCCGGGGGGCAAAGCAACTTGATAAAAAACGTCTTCTCTTTGTACAGTTGAAATCAAAGCCCTATCTTTGCTCTACGATTTTAAGATAATCCTATTATGAAGATATTTCCTACTACAAGCATCAAGCAACTGGATGCAGATACCATAGAGAATGAACCGATTGCCTCCATCGACTTGATGGAACGTGCCTCACGCGCATTGGCCCGTGCCATTGCCGAGCGTTGGGAGCCGGACACGCCGCTCACCGTTTTTGCCGGACCGGGGAACAACGGTGGCGATGCGCTTGCCCTGGCGCGACTGCTGGCCGGGAAGGGCTACCGGCTCGAGGTGTATCTCTTCAATACGAAAGGGACGCTTTCGCCGGACTGCGAGACGAACAAGGAGCGGCTGGCCGACGTGCCGGGTGTGGACTTCCACGAAGTGACCACCCAGTTTGTACCTCCCGTGCTGACGGCAGACCATGTGGTGATAGACGGTCTCTTCGGCAGCGGTTTGAACAAGGCTCTGAGCGGCGGTTTTGCAGCCGTAGTGAAGTACATCAACGCTTCGCCCGCCACGGTGGTGTCCATCGATATCCCATCGGGACTGATGGGTGAGGACAATACCTACAACGTACATACGAATATCGTCCGTGCCCATCTGACGCTGAGCCTGCAATTGCCGAAACTGGCATTTCTCTTTGCCGAGAACGAGCCGTATGTGGGCGAATGGCAGTTACTGGACATCGGACTCAGCGAGGATGTCATCCATGACATGGAAACGGACTTCTGCCTGCTGGAGCATGAAGATGTGTCTGCCCTGCTGAAGCCGCGCAGCCGGTTTGCCCATAAGGGGAACTTCGGCCGTGCACTGCTGATAGCCGGTTCGCAGGGAATGGCGGGAGCTTCGGTGCTGGCTGCGCGTGCTTGTCTGCGTTCGGGGGTGGGGCTGCTGACGGTGCATGTGCCGTTCTGCAACAACTTCATTGTGCAGACTTCCGTGCCCGAAGCCATGACGGAGCTGGACATCAGCGACACCTGCTTTGCCGCCGCTACTGATACGGACGATTACCAGGCCGTGGCGATAGGTCCGGGACTGGGAAAGGCGGCAGAGACCGAGGCGGCTCTGCTGGAGCAGATAGAGATATGCCAGACTCCGATGGTGGTGGATGCTGATGCCCTGAACTTGCTGGGCGAGAAGCGTAACTATATAGGGCGTCTGCCCAAAGGGAGTATTCTGACTCCGCACCCCAAGGAACTGGAGCGTCTTGTAGGCAAATGCCAGAATTCGTACGAACGCCTGATGAAGGCTCGCGAGCTGGCGAAGAGCGCCGGAGTGCATATCATCTTGAAAGGCGCTTATTCTGCCATTGTCACTCCTGCCGGGAAATGTTTTTTCAACCCTACCGGCAATCCGGGTATGGCAACGGGAGGCAGCGGTGATGTGCTGACGGGAGTGGTGCTTGCCTTGCTTGCCCAAGGCTATGAGCCGGAGAAGGCTGCCTGCCTGGCCACGTATGTGCACGGACTGGCGGGAGATGTTGCCTGCAAGAAGCAGGGGGCAGTGGGGATGACGGTGGGGGATATAGTTGCCTGCCTGCCGCTAGCGTGGAAGATGCTGGAAGAATAAGGAGAGAAGTGTAATTTGGATGGCTTGTCATGTCAACAGAAATAAGATATTTTGAAAACAGAAAAGATTGGCGGAAGTGGCTGGCTGACAATTTTGATACTGCCGATGGAGTCTGGTTTGTGTTTCCTACTAAATCTTCAAGCGAGAAAAGTATTGTATATAATGACGCTGTTGAAGAGGCCCTTTGTTTCGGGTGGATTGACAGCACGATAAAGTCACTTGACAAAGAACATAAAATTCAGCGTTTCACGCCCAGGAATCCTAAAAGTACCTATTCGCAAGCCAACAAAGAAAGGTTGAAATGGTTGCTGGAGCATAAAATGATACATCTTGAATTTGAGGATAAAATACGAACTGTCTTGTCGGTTCCTTTTGTTTTTCCAAATGATATAATCGACAGATTGAAAGAGGATGAAAGAATATGGAAGAATTATCAGAGTTTCTCTGACCCCTATAAACGTATCCGAATCGCATACATTGAAGCGGCGAGGAAACGACCGGAAGAATTTGAAAGGCGATTAAATAACTTTATCTGTAAAACGAAAGAGAACAAAATAATAATAGGGTTTGGCGGGATTGAAAAATACTATTAACGCTAATTCTTTTCCGCTTATTTCTCTCTTGTCGTAATGTGGAAGCATCCTTGCTTCAACTCGTACTTGATGTAGCATTTATCGGCTTTCCGCAGGTCACGGAGCACTTCCGAAAGAACCAGTTTTAAGGTATCTGCGCTGACATCCTGCAAAGGACGTCCATCCTCGTCTTCTATTTTCTGAAAGCGCTTCCAACTGACATCGAATGTCGTTCCGTAAAAATGTGCCGAGTTTGGAGAAGCATTGCCGTTACGGCGGCGCAGGCGTTTTACGTCGTCTTGGGTGCGGAGTACGGAAGTCACAATTATCTTGTTTGGATTCAGCCCCTTGGCGGTCAGTGAATCAAGGAAGTTGTGTCCGATGGTGTCCAGCAGGCTGGCGGCGCCCGGAATGAGATAAGGGATGGAATGCGTCAGTGAATCCACGGCATAGAGCTCGTTTGTCGTGATAGGTTGCAGTTGCTCTCTCATCTTTTCTGCTTCCTCGCGGGATGAAAGTACACGTATGCCGATGGCTTGGGCTACATTGAGATGTTTCTCATTCAAGTCTCCGAACGAGCGCTTGTAGCTGACAACACCCCGAATGTTGCGCGGTTCGTTCAACTTGAGCGACATGTCCTTCTTCTTACAGCCGGCAAAGGTGAATGTTGCGGCAGCTGCGACAATTATCAGTATAGGTAGGATTCTGGAAGAATATCTCATCTTATAAATGTACTATGTCTGTGAAAAATCTGCGTTAATCTGTGTAATCTGTGGTGAAAACCTTGCAAAGATAATTCAAACCTTCTTAAGTTTGCACTATCTTTGCACACAAAAAAGACCGTGCAACGATATTTTATATACCTGGCTTATGATGGCACCGCTTATCACGGCTGGCAAATCCAGCCGAATGGAGCGAGTGTGCAGGAGTGTTTGATGAAGGCGCTGAGTACCTTGCTGCGTCGCGAGGTGGAAGTCGTGGGAGCGGGGCGTACCGATGCCGGGGTGCATGCCTCACTGATGGTAGCTCACTTTGACAGTGATTCTCCTCTGGACACTGTTTTTATGACGGATAAGCTGAATCGTCTGCTTCCTCCCGATATTTCCGTATACCGCTTGCGGGCCGTGAAGCCCGATGCACATGCCCGCTTTGATGCTACGGCGCGGATGTATAAGTATTACGTCACTACTGCCAAGATGCCTTTCAATCGTCAATACCGTTGCCGTCTGTTCCAAACACCGGACTTTGAACGGATGAATGAGGCTGCCCAAACCTTGTTTGACTATACGGACTTTACCAGCTTCAGCAAACTTCATACGGATGTCAAAACCAATAATTGCAAGATTATGCATGCCGCCTGGACCCGGGTAGACGATGTGACCTGGGTGTTCACCATCCAGGCCGACCGGTTCCTGCGGAACATGGTACGCGCCATTGTCGGTACTTTGCTCGAAGTGGGTCGCGGAAAACTTTCTGTTGAGAGTTTCCGACGCGTCATCGAACAGAAGGACCGTTGTCAGGCAGGAACCTCCGTTCCCGGAAATGCATTGTTTCTAGTGGATGTAGCCTATCCGGAAACTACTTTTTTAGAATAAAAGAGGGATGCACTACAAAAACGTACCCCCCTCCTTTTAATTTTTAATTCTTAATTTTTAATTAACTCTATGTGGTTATTGCTTGCTTTCCTCTCTGCTGCCTTATTGGGATTTTACGATGTCTTCAAGAAGAAGTCGCTTCGTGACAATGCCGTACTGCCGGTACTTTTCCTGAACACGCTGTTCTCGAGCCTGATATTTCTTCCTTTCATTCTGGTATCTGCCTTTGCGCCGTCGGTGTTGGGAGGTACGATGTTTGATGTTCCCGTGGTGGGGTGGGAGGTGCATAAGTTTATTGTTGTCAAGTCGTTTATCGTGCTCTCTTCCTGGATATTCGGTTATTTCGGGATGAAGCATCTGCCGCTGACCATCGTGGGACCGATTAATGCGACGCGCCCCGTGATGGTGCTTGTAGGTGCCATGCTTGTGTTTGGCGAACGCTTGAACCTTTATCAATGGATTGGCGTGATGCTTGCCATAGTATCCTTTTTCATGCTGAGCCGTTCGGGCAAGAAGGAGGGAATCGACTTCAAGCATAACAAATGGATTCTTTTCATCGTGCTGGCTGCCGTTGCTGGAGCTGTCAGTGGGCTGTATGACAAATATCTGATGAAGCAGCTCAATCCGATGCTGGTGCAGTCGTGGTATAATGTCTACCAAGTCTTTATCATGTGCCCCATTATCTTGCTGTTGTGGTACCCCAAGCGAAAAGAAAGTACCCCGTTTCGTTGGGACTGGACCATTATCTGTATCTCCATTTTCCTTTGTGCGGCAGACTTTGTCTATTTTTATGCCCTGAGCTATGAGGACTCCATGATTTCCATCGTTTCGATGGTGCGTCGTGGAAGCGTTGTTGTTTCCTTCCTTTTCGGTGCGCTTTTCTTCCGTGAAAAGAATTTAAAAAGCAAGGCTGTCGACCTCATTTTGGTGTTGATTGGAATGTTCTTCCTATATTTGGGGAGTAAATAAACAAGAGATATATGGCAGAAGACCTATATATAAATGCTGGTAGCAAGACAGAGAAATATCGCGCTTTGCTTCCTCAACTGAAAAATCTGCTGGCAGGTGAAGATGACTTGATAGCCAATCTGGCGAATGTTTCGGCGGCGCTGAAAGAGACTTTCCATTTCTTTTGGGTAGGCTTCTATTTGGTGAAGGGTGAAGAATTGGTGTTAGGACCTTTCCAGGGACCGATAGCTTGTACGCGCATCAGGAAAGGCCGTGGTGTTTGCGGCACGGCATGGGATAGAGCCGAGACGTTGGTTGTGCCCGATGTGGATGCATTTCCCGGACATATAGCCTGCAGCTCGCTGTCGCGTTCGGAGATCGTGGTTCCGCTGAAGCGTGAGGACGGTGAAGTGTGGGGAGTATTGGATATTGACAGTGACGATTTGGGCGGTTTTGATGAAACAGATGCCCGTTTCCTTGAAGAAATGATTAAAATGTTATGATAAGAAAACTGAGTGCTTTTTTGATTTTGGCTTTCATCGGATGGGGGTATTTGCAGGCCCAGGAAGCCAAGACGTGTTTTAAGAATATGCCGGATTCTATATGTCCGTTGCTTAGCGCCGTGAACCGTGCGGATTTTATAGACTTTCTGGAAAGTAAGATGAAAGCTGAGGTGACCAACAGCTTTGGTGGTAAATCGGAAATGACGGAACTTTCTCCAGACTATATACATGTGAAGATGACGCCCCAGAGTTCATGGCAGATGAAGCTCTTGTCTATTAACGACAGTACGAAGGTGATTTGTGTGGTTGCTACGGTTTGTGCTCCGGCTTGCGACAGCCATGTCAAGTTCTATACGACAGACTGGAAGGAGCTGGTTGCTTCGTCCTACCTGCCGGCATTGCCCGTTCTGGATGATTTTATCGCTGAGGCCGCGGATACGGTGGATGTCTATGAGTATCAGGATGCCCGTCGCCAGGCCGACATGCTGCTGATGAAAGCGGACCTTTCTGCGAAGGATGCCACGTTGGCATTCACTTTTACCACGACCGATTACATGGGTAAAGAAGCGGCGGAGAAACTGAAACCGTTTGTCCGCCGTCCTATTGTTTATACTTGGAATCAAGGGAAGTTCGAGAAATCCTCTACTTCACTTTGATTCTGTCGAATCCCTCTCCATAGACTCCGATGACTGCACTTTGTGATACAAAGGCATTGGGGTCTATGTCTTTTATGAGCCGGAAAATGATGGTGGACTCCCGCTTCTTGGCCAGCACGAACAGCATTTTTATCTCTTTTCCCGTATAGAAGCCCGAGGCGTTGATGACCGTTGCACCTCTGTGAGGATATACCTGGATGTGCTTGGCTATCTCCTCATATTTATCGCTGATAATAAAGAATTGTACGGACTGGCGGGCACTGTTCACCACTTGGTCGAGCACGAAGCTGCATATGTATAGAGTAACGTAGCCATACACCACCTTTTCCCAATCTTTTAGAACAAAGTAACTGGACGAGATGATGATAAGGTCACATATCAACATGACTCTGCCCAGCGTGATGTCGCGGTACTTGTTGATTACGGCGGCAATGATGTCCGTGCCGCCAGTACTGCCGTTGTTGGAAAAGGCGATGCCGATGCCGCTACCGCAGAAGGAGGCACCGATGACACAAGCCATGAAAGGCTGGTCGTGCAGGAGGACAACACCCTCGGTCAGTTTCTGGATAATGGAAAGGAAAAAGGTCAGGGTGAATACGGCAAAGATTGTCTTTACGCTGAACTTCCATCCCAACACACGTAGGGCAAGCAATAGAAGCAGAAAATTGATGGCGAAGTACGTATATTGGACGGGAAATCCAGTGGCAAAATATACGATGGATGCAATGCCCGGTACGCCACCGGTAGTAATATCGTTGGGAAGCAGGAAGACTGTCCAGCCGATACCATATAAGACCATACCCAGGGCAATCATCAGATAATCCCGCAGTTCGCGCATGGTGTTCTGTCGGGAGGGAACATTTACTATTGTTTTCATTATAATTTTATGTGGTTGTGAAAATGCGGGGACAAAGATACAAAAGATATCATTTGTTTGTTTGAGTATAAGATTGATATTTATATTTTGATGTTACTATGAGTTTTAACATACAATAGCTTGCTTTGATAAAATAATTATCTATATTCGCTTTTATAATTAACGGTGATTATTGACTTAGATGACTATGAAACCACTTTACCAAGATCTGCCATTCCCAATAGACAGTCATATACATTATTATATAGAAGACTTGCCGCACTTCATTGTACCTTGGCATTATCATCCGGCCATAGAGATAATGTATATAACTAGAGGTATAGGAACCCGTTTTGTTGGGGATTGCATAGAACAGTATGAGGAGGGGGATGTATGTATGATTGGCCCTAATCTCCCTCATGAATGGCGTAATGATGATGCTTATTTTGATAAGGAGTCTGGTTTGCGTGCTACGTGTATCTGTCTGTTCTTTAAACGTGAGATATTTGATCCGAATTTTATCAGATTACCAGAAATGAATAATATTCGTGATTTGATAGAGAGATCACGGCGTGGACTGAAGTTTACCGGAAAATCGAAATTAGAGATAACCCGGTTTATAAGGAGTTCGGTGAATGATGTAGGGGTTCGGAAGGTAACGAATCTTTTAACACTTCTTGAGCTGATGGCCACATCGACTGAGTATGAGTTACTGGCCTCAGTGGGATTTACGAATTCTGTAAATTCAGAAGATTTTGAGAGATTTAATAAGGTATACAAGTTTCTCGTCAAGAACTTTGCGACTTCCATTAGGTTGGAAGAAGTTTCGACTTTGGTTGGATTGACCCCGACAGCTTTTTGCCGTTATTTCAAGGAGAGGACCAAGAAAACCTTTGTAGAATATCTGAACGAAATGCGTATCGGTTATTCGAAAAAACTATTACTGGAAAACAAAATGAAGATTTCTACTATCAGTGGGGAAGTCGGATTCCCTAACTTATCTAATTTTATATCCCAATTTAAAAAAGTGACAGGAATGTCCCCGTCGCAGTTCCAAAAGCAGTTTGGAGTAAAGGCTAAACAAGCCATTTGATTCTACTATTTTATCATTGAATATTTGGTGGTTAGAGCCTTGGTTTTCTACTTTTTTTGCAAGGTTTTATCCATTTGCTGCGAATAATGGTAAAATACCATAATTATCGGAAAATATAGAGGAAAGAGCGAGTTCCATATCAGCGTACTTTTGCAATATAAGATTTTAAAAGTATGATGCTGATGAATGATAAGAGAACAAATGAGTCGCCTTTGCTCTTTATAAAGGATTCTTTGATCGGTGAAAATGTGAAGAGGAGTTTGAAGACTTTGGCTGATTTACGAGGTGTTTTTCATAATTGTGAGGCTTATGAACAGATGTCTCCTGATACTTTATTGTATGAGGTGACTTGTCATCTGCCGGTTGAAGAAGGAACGCCAGGGGGACTCTATTTCGGAATCACGAGAATTTATCCAGGTAAGGTTGGTGATGAGTATTTCATGACCAAAGGACATTTTCATGCCAATATGAATCGTGGGGAGTACTATTGGGGAGTGGAAGGTGAAGGCAGATTGATTATGATGGATCAGAACCGAAGGGTTTGGAGTGAGCGGATGTTTCCGGGTAGTCTTCATTATATACCTGGAGGGGTGGCCCATCGTGTGGCAAATATAGGATATTCTGTTCTGTCATTCGCTGCTTGTTGGCCTTCGGACGCAGGACATGATTATCAGGTGATTTTGGAGAACGGGTTTTCTGCATCTTTACAGTGTGTGAATGGCAATCCCCAATTGATAGAAATATGAATATGAAGTATATCATAGCTGTAGATTTGGGAGGAACCATTACAAAAGTCGGTCTCTTACGCAATGGAGAACTGGTAGACTATGTAAAAATGCCTTCTCGTCAAGATTTGGATATGACAGCAAGTTTGCCGGAGATTGAAAATGCAATTGATTTCCTGCTAAATTCAAATGGTGTGAAGCGCCTCTTTGGAGTGGGTATAGCTTTTCCAGGGCTAGTAAATAATAAAAAAAGCATTATTATATCTACGAATGAAAAATATGATGATGGAGTGGAGCTTGATTTGGATAGATGGGCGGATGAACATTGGGGAGCCCCCTTTTACATTGATAATGACGCACGGCTTGCAGCAATTGGAGAATGGCAATATGGGAGCGGCAGAGGATATGATAGCGTTGTTATGATGACTATTGGTACGGGCATAGGATCGGGAGTCATTATGAATGGTGAGGTAATGTATGGAAAGCACTTTCAAGCAGGTTCGTTGGGTGGCCATTTTGTAGTAGACTACAAAGGAAGGTTATGCTCTTGTGGAAACAAGGGGTGTGTGGAGGCTTTGTCCTCTTCATTCTTCCTTCATAAAATTATAAAGGATCATGCTTGCCTGTCTCCTTCGTTTAAAATGTCATCTCAGAATTATGATTTTAAAGAAATCTTCCAATTGGCGGAACAAGGAAATAGAGACGCGTTATTGGTACGAAATGAATGCATTGAAATATGGGGAGCTGCTGTTATAAATTTTATTCATGCTTATGATCCTGAAGTGGTGATACTTGGAGGGGGAATCATGAATAGCCATAAAGTGATAGTGCCTTATATCGAGGAACGGGTGTCAAAGTTTGCCTGGACTCCGAGTGCAAAAGTATCTGTGGTAGTTTCTAGCTTGGGAGATTATGCAGCTTTGTATGGTTTGGAATATTGTTTAAGAAAAAAGATAAAAGATGAAGTATTCTGCTAATTACGATAAATATCCTTTTGTGCAGGTGTCCTATAATTCGGATGACTGTATTTCCGGTTGGTTTGCCATTACCGATAGTATCAGTGAACGTTTGAAGGTACTGGAGAAGCCGTTGAAAGTGGTTGTGATTGAGTGCTATCAAGGAGTGTTTGAGAATGATATACGTAATGCTTTTGCCGGTAGGTTCAATAATGCTTTATTTGTTCATACAGATAGTGCGATGTTGCCGGAAGAGAAAATCAATGATTTTTTCTATCCTGATATTACCGATGATGAATTATTCGGCTATCTGACCCGGTATACAATGGAATGTTTTTTTGATTTCGATAAAGTTACTGGTATCCGGCAACAGATAGAAGATTTGCAGTCTGGTATTGTAATAGTCTATGGGGTTGGTGCGGCCTATCTTTGTGAACATCCTGATTTGTTGATTTATGCCGATATGGCAAGATGGGAGATACAGTCCAGATTCCGTAAAAATGAAATATCAAATATAGGTGTCAACAATAAAGAAGAACGAACCTCCTTGCAGTATAAAAGAGCTTTTTTCGTAGATTGGAGAATATGCGATAGGCACAAAAAGATGCTGATGGCAAAGGTGGATTATGTTTTGGATACGAACCGGCGCAATCATCCTAAGATGATTACAGGCAAAGCGATGTTTGAGGGATTGGAGAAAGCGGTAAATGGTCCGTTTCGTGTAGTTCCCTTTTTTGATCCGGGGCCTTGGGGAGGACAGTGGATGAAAGATGTTTGCGATTTAGAACGGACGATGCCTAATTATGCTTGGTGTTTTGACTGTGTACCTGAAGAAAACAGTCTGTTGTTGGCCTTTGGGGATGAGAAAGTGGAAATACCGTCAATTGATTTGATTTTTGCTTATCCCCGACAGTTATTGGGTGATGCTGTGTATGGCAGGTTTGGTGATGAGTTTCCAATACGGTTTGACTTTCTTGATACGATAGAAGGCGGCAATCTAAGCTTACAAGTTCATCCTTTGACTGAATATATACAACAGAAATTTGGGATGCATTATACGCAGGATGAGAGCTACTATATTTTGGATGCTAAGGAGGGGGCAACTGTATATTTGGGTTTGAAGGATAATATTAAACCGGAGGAGATGCTTGATGAATTGGAAAAATCGCAAAGGACTGGTGAATTTGAAGTGGAGAAGTATGTAGGTATTTATCCGGCAAAGAAGCATGATCATTTTTTAATTCCGGCTGGTACGGTACATTGTTCGGGAAGGAATAGCATGGTACTTGAGATTAGTGCAACCCCATACATCTTTACATTTAAGTTGTGGGATTGGGGACGGATGGGACTGGATGGCAGACCGCGTCCGATTAATATAGCTCATGGGGCTAATGTGATACAATGGAATAGAACGGAGTCTTGGGTGAAAGAAGAACTGATAAACAAGGTCTCTGTTATTGGTGAAGGAGATTCTTGGCGTGAAGAAAAGACGGGACTTCATGAATGGGAATTTATAGAAACAAGAAGACATTGGTTCACGGACAAAGTTTTGCATAAGAATGAGTCGGGTGTTAATGTTCTGAATCTGATTGAGGGACGTTCGGTGATAGTGGAAAGTCCTATAGGACAATTTTCTCCGTTTGTTGTCCATTATGCGGAAACTTTTATTATTCCTGCTGCCATAAAGGAATATACAATAAAACCTTATGGGGAGTCTGAAGGAATGGAATGTGGAACAATTAAAGCTTTTGTAAGACATCATGCATAAAGATAATTTTGATAAGGGGATTGATATAGGGATAACAGAAAATCCGTTAGGTTTTATTTATGGTAAGGACGTTTTTGGCCCGACAGTAGAAAACCGGTGGTTGGATGATATCCGGTCTAGTTTGTTGGATCCGAAATGTGAAGGACCGGATATTGTCTATTCTATAGCTATGGATGTGGGTAAGACTGTTCATAAAGCGCTTTTGCAAAAACAGCATTTGCTTTTTGGAGTAGTGGCTTATGCCAAAGGAAGTTTGGGAATGGAACCCATTCGCAGTCAGGGACATATTCATAAGGTCTCACCTTTTAGTCAATGGTCCACTCCAGAGGTTTATGAGATATGGAATGGAGAGGCGGTCATTTACATGCAAGAGTCGGCTACAGATGAACCGGGGAGGTGTTATGCTGTTTATGCACAGCCTGGCGATGTGGTGGTGGTCCCTCCATATTGGGTACATGCTACCATTAGTACGAATGCAGATGAATCTCTTGTGTTTGGTGCATGGTGTGACCGTGAATATGGTTTTGAATATGCTGAGATTCGTCGTCATAAAGGTATTGCATGGTATCCTGTTTTTGAGGGTGATGGATTGAAGTGGATCAGAAATACAAACTATCATTTTTCGGAACTGGTAAGAAAGGCTCCAAGAGAGTATCATGATTTAGGTATTGGGAAAGGTAAATCCATTTATAAAATTTTTGAAGATGCTCCGGATACTTTCTTATATGTTCCGAATCCGTCAGTGAAAAAGGAAGTTTGGATAAGTTTTGAACCCTAAAATATAAGTTTAATATGAAAAACAGACATATAATATTTTTAATAGCTACAGTTGTAGCAACAGGAGGATTGCTTTTCGGCTTTGATACTGGGGTAATTTCAGGAGCGATTCCATTTCTTCAGTCAGATTGGGGAATAGATAATAATGATGTTGAATGGATTACGGCGGCTGGTTTGTTGGGAGCTATGTTGGGGGCTGTATGTTGTGGGCGTTTATCTGATATATTTGGAAGAAGAAAAATCATATTGGTTTCTGCTGTGATATTTGCAGTGGGAGCGTTATGGTCAGGACTGGCAACGGATTTGAAGAGCTTGGTTTTTTCTCGTCTGTTTCTTGGTATAGCTATAGGTGTGGCATCATTTACTGTTCCATTGTATATAGCAGAAATTGCTCCAGCTAAATCCAGGGGACGTCTGGTTTCAATGTTTCAGTTAATGGTTACAATAGGTATTTTACTTTCATACATGTCAGATACCTTTTGGGCTGATGAAAACAAGTTGGATTGTTGGAGATGGATGTTTTGGGCAGGTGTCGTACCGGCTTTGGTATTACTGGTAGGTATGTGTTTTGTGCCTGAAACACCTCGGTGGCTGTTGAGTAAAGGACGGTTGAAAGAATGTAGGAAAGTGTTGCAGAAAATAGAACCGGAAAATACAGTAAATGATTTAATTGGACAAATGGAGGTGGAAATAGAGAAAGATAGGAATAGTGCGGTAGGATGGCGATATTTGATGCAGCCTTGGTTGAGAACTCCTCTAATGATTGCTGTTTGTATTATGTTTTTTCAACAGTTTGTAGGTATTAACACAGTTATTTATTATAGTCCGAAGATTTTCCTGATGGCAGGATTTGAAAGTACACTCTCTGCTATTTGGGCTTCTGTAGGTATTGGAATTGTAAATGTTGTATTTACAGTGATTTCTCTTTATTTAGTGGATAGAATCGGACGACGAAAGTTGTATTTTATTGGTCTGTCAGGAATTGCCTTTTCTGTTTTGTGCCTTAGTGCTTGTTTTATTTATGCTAATCAGTTGGGCGAAATCGGAAGGTGGTTAATGGTCATTTTTATGTTTGGATATGTTGCATTTTTTGCAATTAGTATTGGACCTTTGGGATGGTTGGTCATTTCCGAGATATTTCCGCAGAAAGTACGGGGATTGGGGACTTCGATAGGTTCATTGGCTGTATGGATATTTAATTGCATTGTCTCCTTTACTTTCTTTAAGATTATAGATTTTTTTTCTATACCAGGTACCGAAATTGTTGTTGGACAAACGACTTCTGAGAATCCGGCAGGTGCATTTTTTCTTTATGGATTTATTGCCGTGTTGGGTTTGGTATGGGGGTATTTATTCTTGCCGGAGACAAAAGGGTTATCATTGGAGGAGATTGAACAGAAATGGAGAAAAAATAGAGAATGTTGAAGGAATAAATCATTAAAAAAATGATATATGAAAAATGGATTTTATTTTTTAGGTCTATGTATCTGCTTGTGTTTATGGGCTTCTTGCTCCAGTATGGAAGAAGTACGTGATTATAATGAAAAATATACGGGAGAGTATACGAGCAGGATTGCTTTCCCTATTGGGGGATTGGGGACGGGAATGTTTTGTGTAGAAGGTAGTGGTGCAATTTCTAATATGAATATTAGGCATAAAACTGAGATGTTGAATGAACCGACAATGTTTGCCGGATTATATTTGAAAGGGGTAGATAATGGTAGTATTGTTGTGGAAGGACAAGTACCGGATTGGAAAAAATTTGGCCAACCACAGTCAACAAAAGGATACGGCGGCACGTGGGGATTACCTCGATTTAAAGATTGTGATTTTGAAGTAAAATTCCCTTTTGCCAAATTGAGAATGAGTGACGATGAACTGAAGATGGACGTGACAATGAAGGTTTGGAATCCATTTATTCCTACAGATGAAAATAACTCAGGGCTTCCAGTTGCTGGTTTTGAATATACGTTTAAAAATAAATATGCTAAAGAAGTAGAAGCCATATTTTCTTATAATTCAAAGAACTTTGTAGATATTCGTAATGGAGGAGCATCTATTAGGCCAATTGAAAATGGTTTTATAATATCACAGAAAGGAACAGAAACGCAGCCGTTTCATCAGGCTGATTTTGCAATCTTTACAGATGAACCGGAAACTAAGGTTAATTATTGTTGGTTTAGAGGATGGTCTTTTGACTCATTCACGATGTGCTGGAATGAGATGAGCAGTGGGGTAATTAAAGAAAATCCTGCTAATATGGCGGATGCTCCCGGAGCTTCCTTGTATGTACCGTTTAGATTGCAACCGGGAGAGTCAAAGACAATCCGTTTATATATGGCATGGTACGTTCCTTTCTCATTAGTTCGTGAGGGATTGGAACCGATTGATGATGTAGATGTACCTATCGTACCTGTAGTTAATGAAAGAGGAGAGCCCGCAGGCTATATTGATACTTCCATTCAGTTGTCCGATAAATACCGTCCCTGGTATAGCAGTAGATTTGCAAATATAGAGGAAGTCGCAGACTATTGGATGAAAAATTATAATACGTTGAAAGAAAAAACAGAGCTGTTTACTGATGCATTTTATGCTACAACTTTGCCTGCTGAAGTTGTTGAAGCTGTTGCTGCTAATCTTACTATATTAAAATCACCTACGATTTTTCGGCAATACGATGGTCGGATGTGGAATTGGGAAGGTTGCGGTAATGAATATGGCTCTTGCTATGGTTCTTGTACACATGTTTGGAATTATGCTCAAGCTATACCTCATTTGTTTCCTAAAATGGAAAGAACACTGAGGGAAACGGAATTTTTTGTTAGTCAAGCTAAGAATGGGCACCAAGCATTTCGCTCTGCACTTCCTATCCGACCCATCAGACATAATTTTCATGCAGCAGCTGATGGGCAGTTAGGTGGTATTATGAAAGTATACCGTGATTGGCATATATATGGTAATGACGAATGGTTGAAGTTGATTTATTCATACGTACAGAATAGTCTTGATTATTGCATTAATACGTGGGATCCTAAAAGGAAAGGTGTTATAGAGGAACCTCATCATAATACTTATGACATTGAATTTTGGGGGCCTAGTGGTATGATTAATAGTTACTATACTGGCGCATTACAAGCATTTGTTGCTATGGGTGAACATTTGGAGAAAGATATGACAGAATATAGAGAGTTGCTAGATAAGAGTATTGACTACATGGAAAATCAATTGTACGACGGTGAATATTTTATTCAAAATATTCGTTGGAAGGAGTTGCAGGCTTCTGATCCGACGAAAGTACAGTCTGTCAATTCTAATTATTCGAAAGAGGGTTTGGATTTATTGGAAAAGGAAGGGCCGAAATATCAATACGGAAAAGGCTGTTTATCTGATGGAGTAGTAGGAGCATGGCTTTCTTTGGTCTGTGGACTGGACGAGGCTATAGATAGAAAGAAAATATTAAGTCATTTATTGTCTGTTCATAAATATAATTTAAAGAGGAATCTCAGAAAACATGTAAATCCTCAGCGCTCGACTTTTGCTTTAGGTGATGAAGGAGGCTTATTATTATGTTCATGGCCCAAAGGAGGAAAGTTACAACTTCCTTTTGTTTACTCCAATGAGGTATGGACAGGTATTGAATATCAAGTGGCTTCTCATTTGATGTTTGAAGGTGAGGTTGAGAAAGGACTTGATATTGTCCGTACTTGTCGTGATCGGTATGATGGAAGAGTACGTAACCCATTTAATGAATATGAATGTGGGGCATGGTATGCCCGTGCAATGTCTAGTTATGCTATGCTCCAAGCTTTGACTGGAATACAGTATGATGCAGTGGATTCTACTTTATATATTGATTCAAGGATAGGTGATGATTTTACGTCTTTTTTGTCGACGGAAACAGGTTTTGGTAATGTTGGTCTAAAAGATGGTAAACCTTTCATTGAGGTGAAATATGGGAAGATTGATGTGAAAAAGTGCTTTGTTTCTGACATAGAAACAGATTTTGTTAATTGATAGAGAAAGGAGGAATAATGGAAATAAGAAGAAAGTAATTATACAGTGGTGAATCTAATAATAGTTTGAAACACAAATAATCAAAAAAAATGAAAACAATAGACATTAAATCTAATAGCAGGATATTACATTGGGCATTTTATATTTTCCTTTTTACTGTTTTGAGTGTGGGAAGTGTATATGCATCGGAAGATACTCCGTCTGTATTATCCACTAATCAATCAGAAAAGAAAACAGTAAAAGGAAATGTGATGGATGAATATGGACAACCATTGGTGGGGGTAGCTGTACAAGTTAAAGGAACTTCATTAGGTGTTGTTACTGATTTGGATGGAAATTTTAGTTTTAGTATTCCAGTTGATAGTCGTGCCTTGTTATTTTCTTATTTGGGAATGAAAACTCAAGAGGTATCTGCCAATAAGAGTAACTATAAAATAGTGATGGTAGAGGATGCCACCCAAATGGAGGAAGTTGTAGTCATTGGGTATGGTTCTCAGTCTCGTGAGAAGATTACGACATCTGTGACCAAGCTTGATAAAGAGGCTTTGAAGAATGTACCCTATGCAAATGCAGCTTCAGCCTTACAAGGTACAGTGTCTGGTGTACGTGTGCAAAGTATTTCAGGGCAACCAGGTGCAGAACCTCGTATTATAGTCCGTGGTGGTACTTCCATTAATAATCCTAATGGTGCTACTCCACTATATATTATTGATGGTGTTATGAGGGCGAATATGGTTCATATAGCTTCGGAAGATATTGAATCTATCCAAATTCTGAAAGATGCTGCTGCTACTTCTATTTATGGAGCCCAAGGTTCAAATGGTGTTGTAATTGTTACTACTAAAAAGGGGAAGGCCGGTAAAACCAGAGTTGAATATAGATATAATCTGACAATTTCTGATATTGGTAAAAAATATGAATTTGCCAATGCTGAAGAATTTTTGACCCTTATGAGGAAAGGTATGATTTCACCAGCGAAATTTGGAAAAGCTACCGAACAAAGATTGATAGGACATTTAGGTTATGGAACAGGAAATGATCTGACTAATAATACTGCCTTCTCTACTCAATACTTGACTGATGAGAATCGCTATAAATTAGATCAAGGGTGGAAATCAATGCCAGATCCAGTAGATCCGAGTAAGACATTGTTATACTCAGATACTGATTTTCAGGATAAAATTTATCGTACTGGTTTTTCTCATAATCACCATATTGAAGTTTCAGGTGGAACGGAAAAGGCTACCTTTAATATGGGATTAGGGTATATGACTAATGAAGGAACTGTTATTACAACTTCATATAAACGGTATAATTTTAGTTTGAATGGTTCTTTGCAAGCACGGGATAATTTGAAAATTTCAGCTAGAACTACTTATTCAAACTCGTTTACGTATGGTTCTCCATTAGCTGCAGATGCAACATTCTATCGTTCACCGGCTGCCTCACCTACCACTAAATTCAGATTTGAAGATGGTAGTCTGGCTCCAGGAGCTGCCCAGTATCTGGGAAATGCTGTATATCATATGAACAAGGCACAAAGAGAGTATGACTATCAGAATTTATCAATAGGAGTAGATGCAGATTGGACTATATTGCCAGGATTGTCTTTCAAACCAGCTCTTTCTTTATTTGAAGTGAACAGTAATAACTATACTTTTTGGGATGCTTTTTGGAATGGACCGAGAGATTATATAACTACAAGAAATGCAAATGCTGATACTTACAAATGGCGGCAATATCAGGCAGATGCTGTATTCAACTATGTTAAATCTTTCAATGAAAAACACAATTTGAATGTAACAGCTGGTTATGCTTATTATTTTAGGAAAGAGGCCCGTTTAGCAGCTGCTGGTAGAGGTGCTTCTACTGATTTGATTCCTACTTTGAATGCCTCAAGTGTTCCTGTAAGTGTGAGTAGTTCTATTACAGAGCGATCTATGCAAGGTATTTTTGCTCGTATAGGGTATGATTATAAGGATAAATATTTGATTTCTGTATCTGCAAGATATGACGGTGCTTCCAATTTGGGTACGAACAACAAATGGGGATTTTTTCCTGGCGTGTCATTAGGGTGGCATGTGGATAAAGAAAAGTTCTGGTCATTTATGCCTGAGAATCTAATGCGTCTGAAATTGCGTGCCAGCTATGGAGTAAATGGTAATATTTCAGGCTTGGGGGATTATACGGCTCAAGGTAGTTATAGTGTAGGATCTAAATATTTAGGTAATGCAGGTATCACTATGGGAACTATGGCAAATCAAGACTTGAGTTGGGAGGAGTCTAAGACATTTGATATCGGTACTGATATTTCCTTTTTTAATAATCGGTTAAACTTTATCTTTGATTATTTCAATCGTACCACAGATAATTTGCTGACAAATCGCACTTTACCTCATTCTACAGGCTTTGGCTCTATTTTCACTAATTTAGGGCGTTTACAAAATAGAGGTATTGAGTTGGAAATGAATGCAAGAATATTACCGGTATCCAGTTCTATTCAATGGTCATTAGGTTTTAATGCCTCGAAGGTGACCAATAAAATATTGAAGCTGCCAGATAATGGGGTTGAAAATAATCGGATTGGTGGTGAGTACATTTGGGATGCTAAACTGGGTAAACATACTTGGCAAGGTGGTTTACAGGAAGGAGGACGAATTGGAGATTTGTTTGCCTATAAGATGATAGGTGTATATTCTACTGATGAGGAAGCACAGAATGCTAATGAGCCGATAGATAATGTTATTACAGTCCCTGATAAAACCAAATATGGTGGTGATGCAAAGTGGCAAGATACTGATGGTAATGGTGTGATTGACAGTAAAGACCGTGTATATGTTGGTAATATTTATCCGGATTGGACTGGGGGTATTAATACTTCTCTATCTTATAAAGGGTTCGATTTGTATTGCAGACTTGATTTTACATTGGGTCATACCATATATAATTTTGCCAAAGGCTTTTTGGATTATAATTGGCAGGGTGATAATAATATGACGAAAGATGTCGTAAATCGCTCCTGGAAAGAACAAGGTGACAAAGCGGACATGCCGAGATTCTATTGGCATGGTGATCGTGGACAGCAGAATGCTATCCGAGGTAGCTCTTTGTATCATGAATCAGGAGATTTTCTAGCCATTAGAGAAGTTTCTTTAAGTTATACAGTTCCTGCAAATATCATACAAAAGATTCGTTTAAGCGGACTTCGGTTTACGGTTACGGGAAATAATCTGCACTATTTTACTAAATATTCTGGTCTTAATCCAGAAGAAGGTGGACAGGATAATGGTAGATATGCTATGCCGAGAAATATTATTTTTAGTGCAAATGTATCATTTTAATAAAGTAAAGTTATGAAAATTAGAAATATAATAAATAGTACAATAGCTTTGTTTATGGTCCTGACATTTGCTTCTTGTGATGCACTAGACCTTAAGCCAATAAGCTTTATAACGAATGAATCTTTCTGGCAGACAGAAGATGACGTGAAGGGTGCGTTAAATGGTATTTATGTCCAGTTACGAGGAGCTGCTGAACATGATTTGTATATATTGGGGGAAGCGCGTAGCGAAATACTGACTGTAGGTATCGGTGGATATGGCGGATATGATATTTATTATTATAATACGTTGACACAAGCTAATATGCCTATATCCTGGATACGTTATTATCAGATAGTCAATTCATGCAATCTTCTTTTAAAGTATGCTCCCAATGTGACTTTTAATAACGAGACTTCCCGCAATAAAATGTTGGCTCAAGCTTATACAATGAGGGCTTTCATGTATTTTGTGATGACTCGTACATGGGGGGATTTGATAATCCATACAGATCCTATTGAAAACACAAATTCAGAAGTCCTTTATAAAGAAAGAAGACCCCAAACGGAAGTTTTCCAACTGATAAAAGATGATTTGGAGAAAGCTTTGTCTTTATATCCGGATGACAATTTCGGTGATCAAAGAGCTATGTGGTCAAAACCGGCAACATTGGCTTTGAAAGCTGAAGTATATCTTTGGAGTGGAAAAAAAATGAATGGTGGAAGCAGTGATATTGAAACTGCATTAAATGCTTTGAATTCAATTAAAACGGATAAGCTTCGTTTACAGCCGGATTTTGCTGATGTATTTGCTTATGATAATAAGGGTAATGATGAAATCTTGATGAGTGTTAGATTTCAGGATTTGGAATCTGGTATTAACTATTTCAGATATATGTGGATACATGCGAGTGCTGTTCCTGGAGATGCTCCTCAAGAGGTAAAGGATATAGTTTATCCGATAGGGCCGGGACAAGGTATTATAGTAGCTTCGGACGAGTATAGAAAGCAATATACAGAAGATGATACTCGAAAAAATGCTTCTTTTCTTGAGATTTATTCTAAAGATCAGGAAACTGGAGAAAATAAATTTTATGTTAGTGTAGTATTAAAAGGTAAAGGCTTGGTGCGAGATGGTGATCGTATTTTTGCAGATGATATCATATTGTACCGTTATGCTGATATTTTATTAATGAAGGCTGAGGCTAAAAATGCTTTGGGACAAGATCCTTCTGCAGAAATTAATGAGGTCAGGAAACGTGCATATAAAGACAAGTATGAAGAGCATATTTATGTGAATAGCACAAAAGAGGCGAATGATGCAGCTATCTTGAAAGAAAGACTTTTAGAATTGGCTTTTGAAGGTAAAAGGTGGTGGGATTTGGTACGTTTTGACAAAGCCTTTGATTTGGTTCCTTCTTTGAGAGAGCATAAGGGGGAAGATTATATGATGCTGTTCCCCATTCCTTTGTCAACAATAAGCGTGGAGCCGAAAGTTACTCAAAATCCTGGTTGGGATAAATAAAGTATATTATTGAAATCTTTCCAATATGTTGTAACTTTACAGCATATTGGAAAGATTGATAAACGAACATAATAAAATTATATATGAAAAAGTCTATATTTCTCTTTTATTGTCTGCTTGTCCACTTGTGTTCTGCGACAACATTATTTGCTCAACAGAATGACGTTTTGATACCAGGTGTCAAGAAAATAAAGGATGTAATAATATATAAGGATACCATGTTTTACTCCGCTTTTCCTTCAGCTGTAAAATTATCGAATGGAGAGATACTGGTATCGTTCAGAAGAGCTCCAGACCGTAAAGTCTTTAAGGAGAAGAAGAATAATCATTTGGACCCGAATAGTTATCTGGTAGTAGTGAGATCCAAAGATGGCGAACATTGGACCAAGGAACCGGAACTGCTTTATGCCCATCCGTTTGGAGGCTCACAAGATCCATGTTTGTTGAAGTTGAAAGATGGAACACTGCTATGTGCTAGTTATTTGTGGACATTTATTCGTCCGGATGGTTTAGCTGTTCTTAAGAAACCGTTCGTACAGAATACAGACGCTGTTTTTGCAGGAGGATATTTGCTCCGTTCTTATGATGATGGTAGAACTTGGAATGATTTGATTATACCTTGTAGCGTTCCGTCTGAAATAAATTATAGTGGATTGGGAGGTAAATTGCCGGCTTATAATCGTGGCGCTTTGTATGAAGGAAAAGATGGACGTATTTTTTGGGCAGTAGTAGCTTCTGATACAGAAGCTTTAAGAAATACGTCGGTCTATTTGCTTATATCCAAAGATAAAGGAAAAACATGGGAATACGGTACGAAAATTGCTAAAGATAAAAAGGTCTCGTTTAATGAGACTTCCATGTATGAAACGCCTAATGGGGATTTGATTGCTTTTATGCGTTCGGAAGCGTTTGGTGACCAAGCTTGTATTGCACGGTCCATAGATGGTGGGAAAACATTTGGTGAATGGAAAAGTATGGGGTTCAAAGGACATCCTCTCCAGGCAATGAGGCTGCCAGACAATAGAGTTTTGTTGACATATGGTTATCGTCATGAACCTTGTGGAGTTAGAGCCAGAATTCTTAATGCAGAATGTACAGATTTTGCCACGGCTCCTGAGATTATCATAAGAGATGATGCGGATGATGGAGATGTCGGATATACATGGGCTGTACAGCTGGATGAGAAGAGGGTATTGGTGGTATACTATATAAACTTTGACAGAGCCAAAGGTACTAGACATATACAAGGCTCTATTTTAGAGATTGAACCGCAAGGATAATTGTTAATACATAATATGATGAAGAGAAAACAAATTCCGGGCAATATGGATTCCAGCCCTCAAAAGATGTCTCGTCGTAAAGCATTGGCTACTATGGCAGGTGCCGTAGGATTGGCAGCATTACCTGGTGTAGGGCATGCATTGAATCCCATCAAGAAAGAACGGAGAGACATTCAAACCTCTGCTTTTACATCTATCCATACTATGCGTAACGCTGTATCTCGTCAGTTTACGACTTTTGACTTGAATACTAAGATTAAAGCCCATTTGGTTGGACCGGGTGAGAAATCTGTACTGGTAGATCACACTTCTCCTGGTGTAATTACCCGTATGTGGTTTACTATTAATGGTTGGTTTTGGGAAAATTGGGATTTAAGTAAGGAGCGGTGGCCTGATCCTACTATTTTGAAAATGCTGATTTTGCGTATTTATTGGGATGGTGAGGACTATCCTTCTGTAGAATGTCCGATTGGTGACTTCTTTGGTATAGGGCATTGTGAATATAAGCATTATATGTCCAAATATATAGGTATGTCCAGTGGAGGTTTCTATTGTTATTTTCCGATGCCATTTAAAAAGGTAAGGATAGAAGTGGAAAATCTTCATCACCGTTTGACTACAAGCGTTTTCTTAAATGCCAATTATGATCAATTGGAGAGTTTACCTGAGGGTATGGGACGATTCCATTGTTTATATAATGCTGGTACCAATCCTGGTTATGAACCATTAACCATATTGCAGACTAAAGGACATGGACATTTTATTGGCTGTTCCTTGTCCATGCAGAGTTGGCTTCCAAACTACTTGGGATATTTGGAAGCACCCGAGTTTATTTATATCGATACGGAAGACAAAAGTGTACCGACTATAGTTGGTTCTGGACTTGAAGATTATTTTAATGGTGGCTGGTATTTTAGGGAAGGTGAATTCTGTGGAGAGTTGCATGGAGTTCCTATAAAGGATCCGCTCCGTTCGATGGTGAGTATGTATCGTTATCATGAGCAAGATGCAATCTGTTTCAATGAAAGTTTTATTTTTGATTTTATAAATCCCCGTAAACCGGAGCAGACCCGGCCCTTTAAATTCTCTTCGGCGGCTTTCTGGTATCAAGACAAAGCTGTACCTCTGGCGTTCAAATTACCAGAGAAAGAAAAGTTGGTTGATTGGTATAGAATGCGTGATACAGACCATCAAGCTATACCATAAGATTGATATTTATATTTACTTTTTGAATTACTGAAATATGTTACTTGAAGATAGGATTTTGAAAAAATGGTTATTACCTTTTATATTGTCGGTTCTTATTGCCGTAGATTCCATGGCTCAATGCATTCCGGTGTACAAGGATTCTAGTATGTCTGTTGAACGACGGGTTACAGATTTATTGGGCAGAATGACATTACGAGAAAAAATAGCACAATTAAGTCATTTGCATGGTTATCAATTATACAATGGTCAAGAGGTGGATTACCAAAAATTAAGAGATGCAGCTGGTGATATTAGTTACGGCTGTATTGAGGGATTCAATCTTACTGGTGAAAATGTGCGGAAAGCATTTCATGCAATTCAGAAATATATGGTTGAAGAGACACGCTTGGGAATCCCAGTTTTTACAGTAACTGAGTCTTTACATGGCTCGGTACATGATGGTTCTACCATTTTTCCTCAATCTGTAGCCGTTGGTAGTACTTTTAATTTAGATTTGGCTTATCAGATGACTAAAGCAATTGCTACAGAATTAAGGTCCCAAGGGGTAATTCAGACTCTTTCACCAGGATTGGATGTTGTTCGGGATTTGCGATGGGGGCGTGTTGAGGAATCGTTTGGTGAAGATCCTTGGCTAGTGGGACAGATGGGGATTGCACAAGTGAAAGGTTATATTGACGGAGGAATATCTCCAATGTTGAAACCTTTTGGACCGGGAGGAGCTCCTTTGGGAGGGCTGAACTTGGCTTCAGTTGAGAGTGGAGAACGGGATATACGTAATATCCATATCAAGCCGTATGAGATGGCTGTTCGGAATACGGAAGTGAAGGCGGTGATGACCTCCTATAATTCTTGGAATGGCATCCCTAATTCTGCTTCTTCTTATTTACTGACGAATATTTTACGCAATGAATGGGGATTCAAAGGATATGTATATTCCGATTGGGGGGCAGTGGCTATGTTGAAGGATTTTCAGCATACAGCTAAGGATGATAGTGAAGCGGCTATCCAAGCCTTGACTGCGGGGGTGGACTTGGAAGCTTCCAGTAATTGCTATTGGGCTTTGGAGCAATTGATAGAGCAAGGCAGGTTTGATGAAAAATATGTGGATTTGGCTGTTGGACGTATCTTACGTGTTAAATTTGAATTAGGATTGTTCGAGAATCCATATCAGGGCGCTGACATGCCGGGAGTAGCCATGCGTACTAAAGAAGCGGTGGAGCTATCGCGCAGAGTGGCTGATGAATCGATTGTTTTATTGAAGAATGAAAATACTCTTTTACCCTTAAATTTGAATAAAATAAAATCATTAGCAGTGATTGGGCCGAATGCTAATCAAGTACAGTTCGGGGATTATACATGGAGCCGGAGTAATAAAGATGGGGTTACTCCACTTGAAGGCCTAAAGAAACGGGTTGGAAATAAGATAAAAATAAATTATGCGGCAGGATGTGATCTTATTACAGATAATAAATCCGGATTTGATGAAGCTGTAGCTGCTGTAAAAGCGAGTGACATGGCTGTTGTATTTGTTGGTTCTTCTAGTGCTTCACTGGCACGTGACTATTCAGATGCTACATGTGGGGAGGGGTTTGACCTCTCTTCTCTGGATCTGACAGGTGTACAAGAAGAATTGGTGGAAGAAATCTATGCAATAGGAAAACCTGTTATAGTTGTATTGGTTACAGGTAAGCCTTTTTCTATTTCTTGGATAAAAGAACATATTCCAGCCATAGTTGTACAATGGTACGGTGGTGAGAAAGCTGGAGATGCAATAGCTGATATGTTATTGGGAAATATTAATCCTTCAGCCAAACTTCCATTCTCGTTTCCGCAGAGCGTAGGACATTTACCGGTTTTTTATAATCATTTGCCAACGGACAAAGGATTCTATCGTCGTCCTGGTAGACCAAATGAACCTGGACGTGATTATGTTTTTTCTTCACCAGCTCCGTTATGGTCTTTTGGGCATGGATTGAGTTATACTACATTTGAGTATTTGAATGCTCATTATTCTGCAGAGTTATTACATCCATCTGATACCTTGATTGTCAGTGTATCTTTGAAGAATACGGGTAGTGTAGCGGGAAAGGAGGTAGTACAGCTTTATGTTCGAGATGTGGTCAGTTCGGTTGTGACTCCGGTCAAGCAACTGAAGGCATTCTCAAAACCATTCTTACAACCAGGCGAAATGCAGACAGTTGTTTTGAAGCTACCAATACAAGAATTGGCCTTATATGATTTGAGCATGAAAAAAGTAGTAGAAGAAGGGGAGTATGAAATACAGATAGGAACAGCCTCAGATGATATCAGATTACGAAGGACAATCTTTGTTGGCAGACAGCCGGTGACTAGTAATAGTCTTGGTCATAACGACTTCTGCATGGATGAAATTGTGAAGAATCCAGGAAGAAAGATAAAGGTTGCTGGTTGTGTCAGAGATGTACAAGCAACCCCTATAAGTGGAATTGAAATCAAATCTAATTATTCTGGTAGAACGGTTATAAGTAAGGAAGGCGGAAGATATTCCATTCTGACTGTAGAAAACGATGTGCTAACGGTTTCTGCCAAAGGATTCGAGACAGTAAATATCAAGGTGAATAAACAAAAGGATATAGATATAAAATTGAATTACAGTCATGATTAAACACGAAATCAGATGGGAATACATATTGGTAATATGTATTATTCTCGGTACGTTACCTTGTAATGCACAGTCAGTAATTCCTATGCCAAAAGAAATGGTGATGGGAGAAGGTTCTTGGGATGTATCTGCCGATACACGTATAAATTACAGTAATGATGCGCTTACCAAAACAGTCAGTCTCTTTAATAATTATTTAGATGGACGGTTTGGGGTGACTTTGAAGAAAGGATCGAAAGGAAAGAATGCCATTCATTTGCAGATAGACAAGAAAATGCCTTTAGAGGCATATTCATTAGTTGTGGATGATAAGGGAGTAACAATCAAGGGAAGTGAAGCTGGAATATTTTATGGAATTCAGACATTGCAGCAGTTACTTGTTGATAAGGGAAATGGATGCATACAGCTTCCGTATATTATGATAAATGATGAACCCCGTTTTGGTTATCGTGGTTTGATGTTGGATGTTGCACGTTATTTTTACTCAGTGGAATATGTAAAAGAGTATATAGATTTAATGGCTCGTTATAAAATAAATAGATTCCATTGGCATTTGACAGAAGATGCCGGGTGGCGTATTGAAATAAAAAAGTATCCAGAATTGACCAAAATTGGGGCATGGCGTAATAGTACTCAGTGGGGGCATAATCCGACAGAACAAGATCGTATTCCACATGGAGGATTCTATACTCAGGAGCAGATTAAGGAGATTATCCAATATGCGGCAGATAGGTACATCACTATTGTTCCGGAGATCGATTTACCAGGACATACAATGTCTGTTTTAGCTACATATCCGGAGCTGTCTTGCACGGGCGGACCATTTCGGATACCGGAAACTTGGGGTATTAAGGAGGAAGTTCTTTGTCTCGGTAATGATAAAACCTATCGGTTTGTAGAAGATGTTTTATCTGAGGTGATAGATTTGTTTCCCGGTGAGTATATTCATATAGGCGGTGATGAGGCACCTAAAAGACGTTGGAAAGAATGTCCGAAGTGTCAACGACGCATTAAGGAAAATAAATTGAAAGATGAACATGAATTGCAAAGTTACTTCATCCATCATTTGGATGAATTTGTAACGGGGAAGGGGCGAAAAATCATTGGTTGGGATGAAATCTTAGAAGGTGGTCTGGCACCGAATGCTGCTGTAATGAGCTGGAGAGGAGAAAACGGTGGAATTGCTGCAGCGGGAATGGGGCATAAAGTGGTGATGGCTCCCAATAACTATATGTATATTGATTATTATCAGAGTGAGGATTATACTAATGAGCCTTTAAATATAGGAGGACTGGTTACGTTGGAACATATCTACAGCTATGAACCTTATACGCCTAAGCTTACAAAAGAGCAATGCGGTTATATAATGGGGGTACAAGCTAATGTTTGGGGAGAATTTATACATCATCCTGATAAAGTGAACTATATGGCATATCCTCGGGCTATGGCCCTTTCAGAAATAGGTTGGTCACCTGCGGAAAAGAAGAATTATGCAGATTTCCGTGAAAGATTAGCGGGATGTTTGGCTGAACTGGATAGACAAGGGGTTACTTTCCGTATTCCCGAACCGATTGGTTGGGATAAAGCTATTGTTAGAGGCGGTAACGCGATAGTGGATTTGAAGCCGTCAGTAGAGGGTGCTGATATATATTATACCACAGATGGTACCGATCCTCGTTTATATGGAAAACTCTATACGGATACATTGCAGTTACCTTTATCTTTCAGTGGAGTAAATATAAAATGTTATCTCCGCCTTTCTTCCGGTAGAAGTAGTGCTGTTTATACAGTTGTAGCTCCTGATACAAAATAAAAAAATGATAATAAATACAGTATTTATGACGAAATATTTATTAATATGTCTGGTAGTTTGTGCACTGATTTTTCAAGGGTGCTGGCATCATGAGAGTGCGGTTGAACGTGGCT
Organism: Bacteroides uniformis; assembly: GCF_025147485.1. NCBI lineage: Bacteria > Pseudomonadati > Bacteroidota > Bacteroidia > Bacteroidales > Bacteroidaceae > Bacteroides > Bacteroides uniformis. The sequence goes on from NZ_CP102263.1 coordinate 2,244,408, forward strand.
ATAATGAGAAGTATATAGGTGAATATACGCGTAAAATAGCTTTCCCTATAGGAGGTATAGGCACGGGCATGTTCTGTATTGAAGGAACAGGAGCATTGAGTAATATGTCTATACGTCATAGACCGAATGTTTTCAATGAACCAACGATGTTTGCTGCAATTCATGTGAAAGGTTATGAGTATGGTACACGCATTCTGGAAGGGCCGGTTCCAGAATGGAAAAAATTTGGTGCTCCTAATTCCAGCCGTGGAGACGGCGGCTCATGGGGAATGCCCCGGTTTAAGGAGTATAGTTTCCAGTCACGTTTCCCTTTTGCGGAGGTAGAGTTGGCAGATCAGAATGTCCCTATAGATGTGAAACTGGTTGCCTGGAATCCATTTATACCAACGGATGAAGATAATTCAAGTCTACCGGTTGCTGGGTTTGAATATGAGTTTCATAATACCAGTAATGAGGAAGTACAAGCCGTCTTTTCATATAATAGTATGAATTTTATGCAAACTCCGGGTAGAGGTAAAGCGTATATAGATGCAGCAAAGAATGGATTCATTCTAAGACAGACAGGCACAGAGAATGAACCTTTCTGTCAAGGTGATTTTATGATTTATACTGACAATCCCCAGACGGTAGTTAATCATAACTGGTTTCGTGGAGGTTGGTTCGACCCATTGAGCATTTGTTGGGATAACTTGGAAGAGGGCAGAATGGAAGAGAATCCAGCAGGCTTGGAAGGAGCAGTGGGAGCTTCGTTATATGTGCCGTTTACTTTAGCACCTGGTGAGACTCGTAATATAAGGTTGTACATGGCTTGGCATGTCCCTTATTCACAAGAACGAATAGGTGGAATCCCACGTACAGATACTGATATCCCTGATGCACCAGTTTGTCCAGATGAATTGAGTAACTGTTATACTTATGAGAATAATTTTGAAGGGAATTACCGCCCTTGGTATAGCAGTAGGTTTGGCAGTATACAAGATGTTGCAAACTACTGGTTGGATAATTATGATGCATTGAAAAAGAATACTCAGTTGTTCACTGATGCTTTCTATGATTCTACTCTTCCACCTGAAGTTAAGGAGGCTGTTGCTGCTAATTTGAGTATATTGAAATCTACTACAGTACTTCGCCAATACGATGGGCGTATGTGGAATTGGGAGGGAAGTCATGATAATTGGGGCTCTTGTCATGGTTCATGCACGCATGTTTGGAATTATGCGCAAGCTGTATCTCATCTTTTCCCAAAATTAGAACGTACATTACGTGAAACAGAATTTTTTGTGAGCCAGGATAAAAGGGGACATCAAGTGTTCCGTACGAATCTGCCTATCAGTCCTACTGTCCATGATTTTCATTCGGCGGCAGATGGGCAATTAGGAGGTATAATGAAGGTATATCGTGAATGGAGAATTATGGGTGATATAAATTGGCTGAAGATGATGTATCCAGCTGTGAAGAAAAGTATGGATTATTGTATCCGTACTTGGGATCCGAGAGAGGTTGGAGCTGTTGAAGAACCTCACCATAATACGTATGATATAGAGTTTTGGGGCGCGAATGGGATGATTACCAGTTTTTATGTAGGAGCATTACAAGCTATTTGCTTGATGGGTAAAACGGTAGGCGATGATATTTCCCGTTATGAAGAATTGATGAATAAAAGTAAAGCATATTTGGAGAGCAAACTTTTTGATGGAGAGTATTTTATTCAGAACATTCAATGGACTGGATTGGACGCTCCAGACCCAGTTGATGCCCAATCGTTTGTGACCCATTATACGCCAGAAGCTTTAAAAATCCTACAAGAAGAAGGTCCGAAATATCAGTATGGTAAAGGTTGTTTGTCTGACGGAATATTGGGCTCTTGGATGACATTGGTATGTGGAATGCCGGAGGTGGTCGATCGTCTGAAAGTAAAAAGTCATTTGATTTCTGTCCATAAGTATAACTTTAAAAAGAGCTTAAGTAACCATGTCAACCCTCAACGTTCCACCTTTGCATTGGGAGAGGATGGGGGATTATTACTTTGTACCTGGCCGAAAGGTGGTAAGCTAAAATTGCCTTTTGTATACAGTAACGAAGTGTGGACTGGAATTGAATATCAAGTGGCTGCTCATCTTATGTTTGAAGGAGAAGTGGAAAAAGGGCTTGAAATAGTGAGAACTTGCCGTGATCGTTATAATGGTCGTGTTCGTAATCCGTTTAATGAATATGAGTGTGGAGCATGGTATGCTCGTGCAATGGCCAGTTATGCTATGCTAGAAGGCCTTACGGGAATACGCTATGATGCAGTAGACAAAATTTTGTATATAGATTCGCGGATTGGAGATGATTTCACTTCATTCTTGTCTACGGAAACGGGTTTTGGTAATGTTGGACTTAAGGAAGGAAAGCCGTTTATAGATGTGAAATATGGGGTAATAGATGTACAGAAATGTATCGTTTCCGGTAAGGAAATTCAATTATAGTTTGGATAAGGTTCTTGATTATATACAAATTGTGAAATTTGTAGTATTGTAAGATTTACATGTATAGATTAGATGGTTTTATGAGAGTTCTGTGGGGCTGTGATTGTTCCACAGAACTATTTTTATGTTATTTGCAGATTTTTGCAACCAAACTTCATCTTTCTGCGTCTAATAAATAAAAAGAGGAGATTATGAATATGAAAATGAATTTTTCTATGGACGAGATTCGTCTTAAAGTAGAGGAGTATATAAAGAAAGGTAGTCGGGCAGCTGGTCGTCCCGTACTGACAGCTTATTATGTCCTGACTGCTGATTCTACTCCAGAGAGTGAAAGGACAAATATCATGATTGCTTTGGTGGCCATTGTGTTTCCTGCCGGTATAGAAGACCTCTTGGGACAAGTCTTTATGGTAGGGAAGGGATTTGCTGCAATCTATGCTTATAAGAAAATGAAGAAATACATCACTCCACAGATAAAGGATAAGGTAGAGGCAAAATTGGATGAGTGGTTCCATGAGAATGTGATGGAAGTAGTGGAACCGCTTTATCTGGAATAACAGTTCGCCACAAAGATCATACTGATTTGCGCAGATTGAATTTATATCGGGAATTTGTATCTGTGCGAATCAGCATAATCTCCGTGACGGACTGTTTATTGTTTTTTGCTCAAGAAGCGTCTGGCCAGATATTTCCGTACCGGTTCATCATAGAATTTTAAGCATAGATAAGCCAATAATATGTTCCATGCGTAAACACACAAGGCAACCTGCCAAGTCTGCTCCAACGTGAAGAGCTGGTTCTTGATGAGCCATGCATAGAACAAGTACATAAATGGATAATGTATCACATAGACTGGATAGGATATATCTCCCAGGAACTTGCATATCTGGGTCGATTTTTTATCCGTTGTGGTACCGGAAGCTCCTAACCAGACGAGAACCGGAAAAGCGATGATTACACAGAACGCTTCATAAATGCCATTTGTACAGACCGGTGTTGCACCTTCCAAGTAGGGCACTGAAAACAAGGTAACCAATGCAATGGCACATATCCAGAAAGCACCTTTCACCTTGATAGGCTTGAAGTTGCGCGACAAAAGCATGCCCATGGAGAAAGGAAAAAGCATCCTCAGCAATCCGCCGCCAAAGTTTATTCCGTCCAGTGTCCAGCCTACCCCCATATTTCCGTATCCGGAGATGTCGAAAATGGCGAATGATGCCAATGCCACTCCCAGCAATATTGTCAGTACGGCAAGGGCTTTGTTTGATAAGCGGTGGATAAACAAGGCATAAAGGATGTTGCCTAAATATTCAAAAAACAAGGACCAGCATGGACCATTCAAAGGAAACATTTCGCCATTACCACGGACTTCATAACCTGCACCTGGCATTGCGGGAATAAAAAATATAGTGCAAAGAAGGGACAGCATAATCATGGAGAGGGCAATATGTGTTCCGTCCCATTGTACGCATCCTTGAAGACAGAAAGTAATGGCACCCAGGACAGCTCCCATAATGACCATCGGATGGAGACGTATCAGGCGCCGTTTAAAGAAGTTTTTCATTGTGAGGTTCCTGCCCCAACGGTCGTCATAAGCATACCCGATAACGAATCCCGATAGTATAAAGAAGAAATCTACAGCTAAATAGCCGTGGTTGAAGGTTTCGATAATGCTACCACCGGCAAAAGCATAGCCTTCGAATATATGATACCATATAACCATCAAGGCTGCTACGCCACGGAGCCCGTCGAGAAGGTCATAATGTGCTTTGGTGTCTGAAAAGGCAGAAGATGAAATGTGCGACATCTGTTTTTTTTCTGTTGTTTGGTTAATGTTTTCGGATCTCAAAGATACGCCATGCGAAGCGAAGTTCTTTTGCTTAAAAGCAAAAAAGAACGGCAATCTTCTATTTTTTTGCGCGTACCCGGCTGAGAGTATAGATGGAAATACCCAGGAAGGCTGCCACATATTTTAGCTTCACCCGATTTATCAGTCTGGGGTAACGGCGGTTAAATTGTTCATACCGCTCTTTGGGAGGCAGTTGGAGCCTTTCCACAAACATATGACTGAGCTCTTTGTTTACGTTCTGATGCAGTATTCTGCCCCAGTTGGCTATATCAATATATGTTTCGTAGAGAGCATTTAACTTGTCTATGTGGATGACGTAGATTTTGCAGTCCGAAAGAGTTTCAATGCTTTCTACTGACGGCTGCTGATAGTACAGTGAATCCATTCCGAAGGTTACATCACCTTCCTGGCTGAACCAAGTGGTGGTATCTTGTCCGTCGTGATGAAATACGGAACGGGTGACCCCTTCCTCAATGAAATAAACCAAACGGTCTGTCACTCCTGCTTGTACTATATAAGTTCCTTTAGGGTAGTGTCTTACCTGCATATTCATCAGCAATGCCTGAAGAGCTTCTTCGGAAACCGGATAAATCTGCCTGATTTTATGAATGATGTTGTTCATTGGAGGGGAGCTTTTTATTCGTTTACAAACTTACATAATTTTATTAACTAAAACTGAACTTTGATATACAAATGTGTGCGTTGCCTTATAAGCGTTTATGGTATAATGGAATTTTTTTTGTAAAAGAGATGTTTGTTCTTTGAATATTGTATCTTTGTAGAAAACAGTAGCGTATGAATAAAATATTGGTAACATTATTGGCTCTAATCGGAGGTAGCTGCATTTCATTCGCACAGATGGAGACTGGAAGAGTTTCCGATACAGCTGAGGATACATTGAGAATAGAAAATGAAATTGTCGCTGTTGATACCGGATTTTACCAGTCAGTAGTCCGCTATGATACGGTGCGCTATAATTTGAAAATGCAGAGTGTTTACAAAAAGGCTTTTCAACTAAAGAATGATGTTTTTGTGGAAAAGATGAAAGAGCCGTGGTTAGATGATATTCTCAGAAATATCTTATTTAAATAACCATGAATTTGTGCTTTGCGTCATTCGGTTGACTTCCTGGTTTAACTCACTCGGTTAAACCACACTAAATTCAGCATTCTCTAAAAACAAAAATCAGATAGAAATCTTGCGATAACTATCTGATTTTCAGAAGAGCGGAAGACGGGGCTCAAACCCGCGACCCTCAGCTTGGAAGGCTAATGCTCTATCAACTGAGCTACTTCCGCAATTTTTTGTGGGCAAAGATGGATTCGAACCACCGAAGGCGTAAGCCAGCAGATTTACAGTCTGCCCCATTTGGCCACTCTGGTATTTGCCCTTTTGCACTTAAGATTCTATCTCAATTCTCTCATTGAGTAGGTTTGTTTCTCAATTGCGGTGCAAAGATACGACTATTTTTGTAAACTCCAAGCAAAATCTATCATTTTTATTGCAGTAATTGCACATTCGTCTCCTTTATTACCCAGCTTGCCACCGGCGCGGTCTTCTGCTTGCTCCATAGTATTGGTAGTAATTAATCCGTAAATTACTGGTACATCGCCACTTGCGTTTAATTGGGTAATTCCTTGGGTAGCACCCATGCAAACATAGTCAAAATGTGGAGTATCTCCTCTGACTACACAACCAATTGCAATAACTGCATCGACTTCGCTGTATTCGATAAGTTGGTTGGCGCCGAAAGTCAGTTCAAAACTGCCGGGTACTGTTTTTACCAGAATATTTTCATCTTTGGCTCCATGTTTTTTTAAGGTGTCTATGGCACCTTTTAGGAGAGCGCCGGTAATATTATAATTCCACTCAGATACAACGATGCCGAATTTCATTTTTTCCGCGCTGGGTACAGAACTGAAATCGTAGTCTGAAAGATTGTGATAAGCTGTTGCCATAAATAAGGAATTAAGAATTAATAATTGAAAATTAAAGGGAGAGGAGAGATAAAAGAGGCACGGACTACACGGATTCACGGCTATTGTGTCTTTCCGTGTTTTCCGTGTAATCCGTGCCTGAGATATTTTTATAATAAGGTATATTACTTCTTCAATAGTTTGGCTTGTTCGATATACTTGTCGATATCCATTGCCTGGTATGAACGGAAGTATTTATCCTTGATAGTGGTATACGCCTGGATTGCATCGTCATACTTACCTTGCTTTACCAGGATTTCTCCGGCTTGCAGCAGGTAGATGGGGCTGAGGGAGTTGTTGTCGGCTTCGTTGGCGGCTTTCAGCAGCATGGAAGCGGCTTTGTCCAGTTGGCCGAGCTGCGCATAGCAGTTACCCATAGCACCTTTCATGGCAGGAGCTACCATTTGGTCGTCTCCGTCAAAGCTGTCCAATGCTTTCACTGCTTCGTCATATTTACCGAGGTGTGCATAGCAGAGACCCATATAGGCTTTTGCAAGATTGGCTGCTTTTGTGCCGCTGTATTCGTCTGCCACTTTTACAAATCCGGCAAAACCGATGCTATCACCGTTCAGTGCTTGTGCATAAGCGTCTGCTTCGAAGTATTCTTGTCCTTTGAATAAGGCAGCTTGTGCTTTTTCTTCACGGGGGTCTGCATAAAGGTTCTTGTACATCACTACACCGGCAATGATGATGATTACTGCTACTACAGTGCCGATGATTGCTTTTTTGTTCTTAATGAAAAAGGCCTCCGATTGTGTCAGTGCATCCTCCACGTTTAAGGCTTCATTCGTCTTTTTTTGTTCTGCCATTTTTATATAATCTTTTTGTTATTATTCTTATTTATCTATTTCGACCCGCAAAAGTAAGTTTTTTATAGCTATCAACGAAATTTAGCGGCATCTTTTTTTGTTTTGTATCAGAAAACACCGAAATTATTTCTACTTTTCAATAAGCCGGGCTTCACCTCTGTATTAAAAATAAGCAGGCTTATTTTGTACTGCTTTCGGTTTTGCATTATCTTTGTAACCGAACTCATCGTTACTATAATGATACTGAAACGTATATCTATACTCAATTATAAGAACTTGGAGCAGGTGGAGCTTTCATTCTCGCCCAAGTTAAACTGCTTTTTCGGACAGAACGGCATGGGGAAAACGAACCTGCTGGATGCGGTGTATTTTTTGTCTTTCTGTAAAAGTGCCGGTAATCCCATTGATTCCCAGAATATCTGCCATGATGCCGACTTCTTTGTTATTCAAGGGTTTTATGAGGCTGCCGATGGGACTCCTGAGGAAATCTACTGTGGTATGAAGAGGCGCCAGAAGAAACAGTTCAAGCGAAACAAGAAGGAGTATACGCGTTTGTCGGACCATATCGGCTTCCTGCCTTTGGTCATGGTCTCGCCTGCCGATTCGGAGTTGATAGCAGGAGGCAGTGATGAACGCCGACGTTTTATGGATGTGGTTATCTCGCAGTACGACAAAGAGTATCTGGATGCTTTGATACGGTACAATAAAGCTTTGGTGCAGCGGAATACCTTACTGAAGAGTGAACAGCCGGTGGAGGAAGAGCTCTTTCTGGTTTGGGAGGAGATGATGGCACAAGCCGGTGAAGTGGTGTTCCGTAAACGTGAGGCCTTTATCCGTGAGTTTATTCCTATTTTCCAGTCTTTCTATTCATTCATTTCGCAAGATAGGGAGAAGGTGGGATTAAGCTATGACTCCCATGCCCGCGATGCCTCTTTGCTGGAAGTGCTGAAGGAAAGCCGTGCTCGCGACCAGATTATGGGCTATTCGTTGCGCGGTGTGCACAAGGACGAGCTGAATATGCTTTTGGGAGATTTCCCCATCAAGCGTGAAGGGTCGCAGGGACAGAACAAGACTTATCTGGTAGCGTTGAAGTTGGCACAGTTTGATTTCCTGAAACGTACCGGGACCACTGTTCCCTTGTTGTTGTTGGACGATATCTTTGACAAGCTGGATGCCTCGCGTGTGGAGCAAATCATCAAGTTGGTGGCAGGCGACAGTTTTGGACAGATTTTTATAACCGATACCAACCGCGAACACCTGGACCGTATTCTGCATAAAGTGGGCAGTGATTATAAGATGTTCCGTGTGGAGCAGGGAACGGTTGCCGAAATGAAGGAGGAAGAGGCATGAAGCGCAATAATGCCGAACAGATAGGTGAACTTATCCGTCATTACCTCAGGCAGGAAAGTCTGGAGTCTCCGCTGAATGAACGGCGGCTTATCAGTGCGTGGCCCGAAGTGCTGGGGCCTACCATTGCCTCCTACACCCGTGAACTTTATATAAAGAACCAGGTGCTTTATGTGCACCTCACTTCTGCTGCTTTGCGCCAGGAACTGATGATGGGGCGCGAGTTGCTGGTGCGCAACTTGAATCGTCATGTGGGGGCCCAGGTCATAACGAATATCATATTCAGATGAGCATCCTCAGCTCATCTATTCTTTCAATCTTCAGTTCCTTTAATTCCCGGACTGCCCGGTCATAATACATCGGAGTTTCCAAATCCTTGTTGTCATGCGCATCCAGTCCGATGATAGCTGTACAGCCTTCATTGGCAGCGATTCGCCAGAACTCCGGGCACGGGTAGGTGGATAAGCCGTGCGCTTCATTGTAGGCTACATAGCCTATATTGTATTCCAACGGGACATTCAGGCGTGCAGCAGTACGGCAGATGTGCCGGCTTATGGTAGTGCAATGGTGGTCGAACTTCGGATAGGAGCGCATGAACAAGTCCGGATGGGCTAGGCAGGAGAATAATCCGCTTTCCATACCTTCGATAGCGCTCTCTTCGTAAAGTTCGAGCATGTCGCGGCTGTCCGTATGATGGCCGAAGTAGGGGAACTTTTCATCGGTGTGGTAGTGATGGTTTCCGAAGATGATATAGTCCAGTTGGTACTTCTTGATTTGTTCTTTCAGCCAATGGATATATTGGGGGAAGTATTCACATTCAAGTCCTATTCTGATGTCTATCTGGTCGTGGTATTTCTCACGGAGCGTCTTGAGACTCTCCACGTAGCCGGGGAGCTCTTCGGGGAGCATCCGCATGTCGGCTACGTAGTCAGTACGGTATTTCCAGGGAGTGTGATCCGAAAATCCGAGTATCCGGTAACCGCCTTTGATGGCGCTGAGCACATAGTCTTCGTCATTTCCGGTGGCATGCATGCAGCGTGTGGTGTGTGTATGATAATTAGTTTTCATTGCGTTATGATTTCATCCATGCGTATATCAAACGGTTCCGCAGGAACTTCTTCTACGAGTTGAAACGGGAAACAGATGCCGGCTTTGTAGGCTGATGGAATGCGGGGCAGAAGTCGGTCGTAGTAACCTTTACCGCGCCCCAGACGGTTGCCGTTACGGTCGAATGCCACGCCGGGAACCGCTATGAAGTCTATGTCTGCATAGTCGGTAAATAGCTCGCCGGTTGGTTCTTCGATGCCGTATGCGCCAGGTTTCAAGTCTTCGGGTCTGGTGTACAGCCGCAGTTCCAGGTCGTCACCTACAACTACCGGAAGCAGTATCCGCTTTTCGCGGCTCCACTTCCGGATAAATTCGTGTGTGTCCACTTCGTCTTTGAGAGAGTGGTAAAGCAGTACGGTTGTTGCCGCCCTGAAAGCAGGATGTGCCTCGAGGGCGGCAAGTATTTCAGCAGACTGACGCGTAGTGGAAGAGCTGTGTCGGGTCTTCAACAAAGCTACCTGCCTGCGCAGTTCTTTTTTCCTTTCCATCATCTTTTGTATCCTCTATGATTGGTGTCGCTTCCGGGGCTTTGGGGAATGCCTCGCCACGTTCCAGAATATCCAATGCCTTCTTGACGGTAGTATCGCTCTGGTTGATGTAGCGGATGTATTGCTCCCTTCCCAGTATGTTATAGATAATGTTGCCGTAAAGACTTCTTTCCAGTAGCTTGTAAGACTTGTGTATAAGCAGGTTGCGTCGCTTTACTCCCTTGGAGTCTGCAAAACGTACAAACTGCTCCACGATACCTTGGTGGCGAAGGTACTTCAACAAATCTTCTTCATTGTCGTATTCACTCAATTTCGCACGGTTGCGGTCGGTATACTGGAAGCTGAATTGCAGAATCAGTCCCTTGTTGCTTACTTCTATCAGGTAAGAAGATACTCCGGTTGTGTCTTGCGGAACGAATACGTCCGGCATAATGCCACCGCCGCCGTATACGGGTCTGCCCAAACCGGTAGAGTAACGCAGGTTTTCGTCCAGTTTGATGCTGTCTTTGGAGAAGAACTCGCCGTGTTCGTAACGGGTAATCCAGTCCATTTCGTATTTGCTGTCCTTGCCGTTCTCGTAGGGGCGCTGGATGCAACGGCCCGATGGGGTGTAATAACGGGCAATGGTCAGGCGGATGGCAGAACCGTCACTAAAATCGATAGGCTGCTGTACCAGTCCCTTACCGAAGGAACGGCGTCCTACGATTGTTCCGCGATCATTGTCCTGAATGGCTCCTGCAAAGATTTCACTGGCAGAAGCTGAACCTTCGTTCACCAATACTACCAGCGGCAGCTTCTGGCAACTGCCGGTACCGTTGGCATATTCCTCCATGCGGGGATATTTGCGGCCGTGGGTATATACAATCAACTTCCCTTCCGGCAGGAATTCGTTCACCATGCGTGTGGCGGCTTCCATGTATCCTCCGGTATTGTCGCGCAGGTCGATAATCAGGCCTTTGCACTTCTCGTGGCTCAGTTGGGCAATCGCATTCAGCAGCTCCACGTGTGTGGTACGTCCGAATTTGCTGATTTGTATATAGCCATAGTCATCATCAAGCATATAGGCTGCATCAATGGTGTTTTGTGGGATGTCACCGCGTGTGATGGTGAAGTCGAGCAACTCCTTTTCCGTGGCACGCTTGACGCCTAACTTCACTTGGCTTCCTTTCGGACCTTTCAGGTTGCGCATGGCCTTTTCGTTTGTCAGGCCTTTGCCTGCAAACAGACTGTCGTTGACCATTACAATGCGGTCGCCTGCCATCAGGCCCACTTTCTCGGACGGTCCGCCGGGAATCACGCTGTTTACGTGTATCGTGTCTTCTTGAATGGTGAACTGGATACCTATACCGCTGAAGCTGCCTTCAAGTTCGGAGTTTACCTCTTCCAGCTTCTGTGCGGGGATGTAGGTGGAGTGGGGGTCGAGTTCCGCCAATATCTGCGGCATGGCCTTCTCTACCAAATCGGTCATGTTGACGGTATCCACATACTGGTCATCAATAACACGCAGCAAGGCATTCAGCTTGTTGGACGAGCTATTGATGATTCCCAGTTTATTACCGGCAAAATGCCTGGCATAAAACGTTCCGATAAGGATTCCCGCGACTACGCTGATTGCGATGATGAGCGGCATAAAGCGGGAAGTATTTTTTGTACTCATGATGTTTATTTACTATTAGACTATTTACAATTTACTATTTGGCTGCGCATGCAACTTTCAACTTTCCATTTTCAACTTTTCATTATCCATTGAAATAAACACTACCTCGATGCCTGCCCGTTTCAAAAGTTCGATACCATCTTCCAGGCGGTATTTCTCGGAGTAGACTACCCGTTTGATGCCTGCCTGGATAATCAGTTTGGAGCATTCTATGCAGGGGGAGGCAGTGACGTACATGGTGGCACCGTTACTGCTGTTGTTTGAACGGGCTATTTTGGTAATGGCGTTTGCTTCGGCATGGAGCACGTATGGTTTGGTGACGTTATTCTCATCTTCGCATACATTCTCAAAACCGGAAGGGGTACCGTTGTAGCCGTCAGAGATAATCATCTTGTCTTTTACAATCAGTGCACCGACCTGGCGGCGTTGGCAATACGAATTTTCGGCCCAAATGCTTGCCATACGTATATAACGCCTATCCAATGCTTCTTGTTTGTCTTTTGTAGAATCGTCCATCATATTTATGCTTTATCGTTGCGGGGTGAATCCCATGACTCTGGTTGTCGGTCCGTCTTTAAAATAGAGGGTCAGTGAATTGGCATCCCCTTCATACTTGTACACGTTTTGCAATCCGGAGATGAATGCCTTGCCTAACGGGTCGCTTTCCGAACCGTTGATTTTCACATTGAGGCTTAGTGACTGTGATTTGCCATCGGCTTTCCAAGTTCCGTCAGCGTTTGAATGGATGCCGTGTCCTGTGACTGTTGTACCCATCAATTCTCCATTCACATCAGAACCTTCAAAATTCAAAGTGAAATTGCCTTCTATTTTAAGGAAGTCTCTGCTTTTTCTTTCAGCCTCTTCGTCTTTCCATAAACCGGAATAGAACTGTCTGTTGCTGTCTTTATTCGCGAGCCGACTTAGTTTCCATGGCTTCCCGGTGAATATTCCGATAACATCGTCCTCGTTGTCGCAACCGCTTAGCAGGGGGAGCAGCGAAAACATGAGCAACATGCAAAAGATGTTCCTTATAAGTCTCTTCATTTCTTTATTCCATTTCTGATTAATAATGCGTCGATTGTAGGCTCTTGTCCGCGGAAGCGTTTATAGAGCGTCATCGGATGTTCCGTTCCGCCTTTGGAAAGGATATTCTCTCGGAAGGAGGCGGCAGTCTCCGGGTTAAAGATGCCCGTCTGTTTGAATAGCGAGAAAGCATCTGCATCCAGCACCTCTGCCCATTTATAACTGTAATATCCGGCAGAATATCCTCCGGCAAAGATATGGGAGAACTGTGTACTCATACAGGCTTCTTCTACAGAAGGAAGAACTTGTGCTTTTTCCCAAGCCTTCTTTTCATAGGCTTTCACGTCACCTTCAAACGGGGTGTTGCGTGTGTACCAAGCCATATCGAGTAGGCCGAAGCTAACCTGGCGGAGGCAGGCGTATGCCGCGTTGAAGTTGGACGAATCCACAATGCGCTGCACCAGTTCGCCCGGTATCAGCTCTCCGGTCTGGTAATGGCGGGCAAACGTATGCAGGAATTCCTTTTCGATGGCGAAGTTCTCCATGAATTGGGAGGGGAGTTCCACAAAGTCCCAATACACGTTGGTCCCGCTCAGGCTCCCGTAGGTGGTATTGGCAAACATACCATGCAGGCTGTGGCCGAATTCGTGCAGGAAGGTTTCTACCTCGCCGAAGGTCAACAAAGCAGGTTTGTCCTGTGTCGGTTTGGTGAAGTTCATCACAATGGATATGTGGGGACGGCTGTTCTCACCGGTCTTTTCGTCAATCCACTGTTCCTTGTAGCTGGTCATCCAGGCTCCCGAGCGCTTGCCTGCTCTGGGGTGGAAGTCGGTATAGAACACGGCAAGGAATTTCCCGTCTTTGTCGAAGACTTCGTAGGCATCCACATCCTTATGATAAACGGGAATATCCGGATTCTTCTTGAAGGTGATGCCATACAGCCTGGTTGCCAGGCCGAATACGCCTTGCTTCACGTTGTTCAGCTCAAAGTAAGGGCGGAGCAGCTCATCGTCGATATTGAACTTCCGGTCTTTCAGTTTATGGGAATAGTACGCCCAGTCCCACGGCATCAGGACGAAGTCTTCTCCTTCCGCTTGGCGTGCCAGGGCTTGCACTTCTGCATATTCTTGTTTGGCGGTAGGCGTGTAAGCCTCCAGCAGTTGGTCCAGCAGCTTATACACGGACTCACTGTTTTGTGCCATGCGCTCCTGGAGGTTGTATTCGGCGAAGTTGTCATAGCCTAGGAGTTGGGCAATCTCCATACGGACATTGGCCAGTTTCTTTACAATTTCCAGGTTATTGCTGGCGTTGTCATGCGTACACTTCGTATTGTAGGCCATATATAGCTCACGGCGCAGGTCACGGCTGTCTGCGTAGGTCAGAAAAGGGCCATAGCTGGGAGCCTGCAGGGTGAATACCCAGCCTTCGACGCCTTTTTCCCCGGCTGTCTCTGCAGCGGCTTCTACCGCGCTCTCGGGCAGCCCGGCCAGTTGTGACTTGTCGGTGATGACAAGCTTGTAGTCGTTCGTTTCTTTCAGGTTGTTTTCGCTGAACTGCAGCGTCAGCAGGCTGAGCTCTTTGCATAAAGCCCGGTATTTCTCCTTATCTTCTCCCAGGAGGTTGGCACCGTTGCGTACAAAGCCGTTATAAATGTCTTCCAGCAGTTTGTGCTGTTCCGGGCTCAATGTTTCTTTGTCTTGCTGTTTGTAAACAGCTTTGATACGTGCAAACAGCTCTTCGTTCAGGCTGATGTTGTTTTCATGCTCGCTCATCATCGGCATGATTTCTTTGGCCAGTTCCTGTAGGTCATCGTCCGTTTCGGCACTGAGCAGATTGCCGAATACAGTGCTGACACGGTGGAGCATCTCACCGGACTTCTCGTAGGCCAACACTGTGTTGGCAAATGTCGGGACTTCCGGATTGCGGATGATGGCCTCTATTTCCGCATTTTGGCGGCGGATGCCTTCGCGGATGGCGGGTACGTAATCTCCGGTCTTAATCTTGTCGAACGGGACAGTGCTGTGCAGCGTGGAGTATGTTTCAAAAAAAGGATTTTGAGACGATATAGTGTTCATAAAGCAAAGCAATATTAGAGTTAGTATAATCTTCATCATGTTTAAAGGGTCTGATAAAAAACGAACTAGCTGCAAAATTGCAAAAAAAATAGGCGACTTCTGCAGAAGTCACCTATTTTTTATTATTTTCTAACTGTATATTAGCAGTTAACTGATGCCATGTGAGCAATCAAGTCAAGAACCTTGTTAGAATAACCGATTTCGTTATCATACCAAGATACAACCTTAACGAAAGTATCAGTCAAAGCGATACCAGCCTTAGCGTCGAAGATAGAAGTGCGAGTGTCACCCAAGAAGTCAGAAGAAACAACTGCATCTTCAGTGTAACCCAGAACACCCTTCAATTCGCCTTCAGAAGCTTCCTTCATGGCAGCGCAGATTTCAGCGTAAGTAGCGGGCTTAGCCAAGTTAACTGTCAAGTCAACTACAGATACGTCCAAAGTCGGAACACGCATAGACATACCAGTCAGTTTGCCGTTCAATGCCGGGATAACTTTACCTACAGCCTTAGCAGCACCGGTAGAAGACGGGATAATGTTGCCGGAAGCAGCACGACCACCTCTCCAGTCTTTCATAGAAGGACCGTCAACTGTCTTCTGAGTAGCAGTTGTAGAGTGAACAGTAGTCATCAAACCGTCAGTGATACCCCATTTGTCGTTCAATACCTTAGCGATAGGAGCCAAGCAGTTGGTAGTACAAGAAGCGTTAGATACGAATTGAGTACCCTTAACGTAAGTCTTTTCGTTAACACCGCAAACGAACATCGGAGTGTCGTCCTTAGAAGGAGCAGACATTACAACATATTTTGCGCCGGCTTCGATGTGAGCTTGAGCTTTGTCTTTGCTCAAGAACAAGCCAGTAGATTCAACAACGTATTCTGCCTCTACTTCGTTCCATTTCAAGTCAGCCGGGTTTCTTTCTGCAGTGATGCGGATAGCCTGACCGTTAACGATCAGCTTGCTGTTTTCAACATCAGCTTCGATAGTACCGTCGAACTGGCCGTGCATAGTGTCATACTTCAGCATGTAAGCCAAGTAATCTACCGGGCAAAGGTCGTTGATACCTACGATCTGAATATCGTTTCTCTTCATTGCAGCGCGGAATACGAAACGTCCGATACGTCCGAATCCATTAATACCTACTTTAATCATTTTGTTTAAACTTTTAAGGGTTTTATAATGTTTAAAAATAAACTTTCGCTTACTAATTGCAATTCTTTCTGATTTGCGGTGCAAAAGTAAGAAAATGTTTTTATATTCGTAACCAAAATCATAATTAAATAATTGAAAAGATGGGAAAAAGTTCATTTTTACAGGAATTTAAGGCTTTTGCCATGAAGGGCAATGTGATAGACATGGCCGTCGGTGTGATTATCGGTGGGGCATTCGGAAAAATCGTCTCCTCCATTGTGGCAGATGTGATTATGCCTCCTATCGGGCTGCTGGTGGGCGGTGTCAACTTTACAGACTTGAAGTGGGTGCTGAAACCTGCCGAAATGGTGGACGGAAAAGAAATTGCTGCCGTGACCCTGAATTACGGTAATTTCTTGCAGGTCACCTTCGACTTCCTGATTATAGCATTCTCTATCTTCATGTTCATAAAGTTGTTGACCAAGCTGACTGAAAAGAAGAAAGAAGAGGCACCTGCCGCTCCTCCGGCTCCCCCTGCCCCGAGCAAGGAAGAGGTGCTGCTGACCGAAATCCGTGATTTGCTGAAAGAAAAGTAATATCGAAGCGGAACTTCATAGGGATGTCAAAACCCTCTTGACGCTTTTTTTAGGCGCGGAATTCTAAGACCTACACAAGTTTTTGCACAGGAAACTTGCGTAGGTCTTAGAATTCCGCGCCTAATATTATAACATGATGAAAGCGTTCATGGCTTTTGATACATTCCCTAATGCATTTAACTCTCCCCGGTACCGCCGGAAACTGTCCCTTTTTATACTAAGCAGTAATCTTACCACAGCCGTGGTAAGAAAATAACATTGCTGTGGTAAGCAAGTTGCATAGCTGTGGTAAGAAAACAGCACGGTTGTAGTAAGAATAGCTTTTAGTATCCTTGTGGATAGTTCTAGCCTGAAATTAAAGCTGTTTTTAGTAAAAAAACGTTTTTCTGTCACATTATCCCTGATAATTCCTTTACTTTTTCTACTTTTGCAAATCATTTATTAAAGTCTATACGGATTTATATGCAAGAGAAGATTATTATTCTTGATTTCGGTTCGCAAACCACGCAGCTCATCGGCCGCCGGCTGCGCGAATTGAATGTCTATTGCGAGATTGTACCTTACAACAAATTTCCATACGGAGATGAGAGTGTAAAAGGAGTTATCCTTTCGGGTAGCCCCTTTTCTGTTTATGATAAGAGTGCATTCAAGGTAGATTTGAGCGGGATTCGTGGGAAATACCCCATTCTGGGTATCTGCTACGGTGCGCAGTTTATCTCCTACAGCAACGGTGGACGGGTGGAGCCGGCAGGAACCCGCGAGTACGGACGTGCCCATCTCGGTTCTTTCGATTCGGAGAATGTCCTTTTCAAAGGGGTAAGGAAGAATACCCAAGTATGGATGAGCCATGGAGACACGATTACAGCCATTCCCGACAACTTCAAGATTATAGCTTCTACGGACAAGGTAGCGATTGCTGCTTACCAGGTGTCCGGCGAGGAGATGTGGGGAGTGCAGTTCCATCCGGAAGTATTTCATAGCGAGGACGGTACGCAGATGCTGCGCAACTTCGTGGTGGACGTATGCGGTTGCAGCCAGAGCTGGAGCGCCGCATCGTTTGTAGATACTACTGTGGCCGAACTGAAGGAGCAGCTTGGCAACGACCGAGTTATCCTGGGACTGAGTGGCGGTGTGGATTCTTCGGTAGCCGCCGTGTTGCTGCATCGTGCCATTGGCAAGAACTTGACCTGTATCTTTGTGGACCACGGACTGCTTCGCAAGAATGAGTTCAAGAATGTGATGCACGACTACGAATGCCTGGGACTGAACGTGATTGGCGTGGATGCCAGCGAGAAGTTCTTCAAGGATTTGGAGGGAGTGACCGAGCCTGAGCAAAAGCGTAAAATCATCGGCCGCGATTTTATCGAGGTCTTCGATGCCGAAGCGCACAAGATAACCGATGCCCGTTGGTTGGCACAAGGCACCATTTATCCCGACCGCATCGAGAGCCTAAACATTACGGGCAAGACCATCAAGAGCCATCACAACGTGGGCGGTCTGCCCGAGGAGATGAACCTCCGTCTGTGCGAACCGTTGCAGTGGCTGTTCAAGGACGAAGTACGCCGCGTGGGACGCGAATTGGGAATGCCCGAACATTTGATTACCCGTCATCCTTTCCCCGGTCCGGGACTGGCTGTCCGCATCCTGGGGGATATAACACCGGAGAAGGTGCATACTTTGCAGGAAGCCGACGATATTTTCATTCAGGGCTTGCGTGACTGGAAAGTGCAGGATGCCGACGGCAACGAGACATCGCTCTACCATCAGGTCTGGCAGGCGGGCGTCATTCTTCTGCCCGTACAGAGTGTGGGCGTGATGGGCGACGAACGCACCTATGAACGTGCAGTGGCCTTGCGTGCCGTCACTTCCACCGATGCCATGACAGCCGACTGGGCGCATCTGCCCTACGAATTCCTGGGTAAGGTGTCCAACGACATTATAAATAAGGTGAAAGGTGTGAACCGCGTGACCTATGACATCTCTTCAAAACCACCCAGCACAATAGAATGGGAATAAGACCTACTGAAATTATTAACTTAAAAACAATATAGAAGAATGAAGCAGGATATGATTGTGATTCTGGATTTGGGAAGCCATGAGAACACAGTGCTTGCCCGGGCGATTCGTGCGTTGGGAGTATATAGCGAAATCTACCCGCACGACATTACTGCCGCCGAACTGAAGGCCTTGCCGAATGTGAAAGGCATCATCATCAACGGCGGCCCCAACAATGTGGTTGACGGGGTGTCCATCGACGTGTTGCCCGAGATTTACGAAGCGGGATTCCCCGTAATGGCTGCCGGACACGACAAGGCGCTGTGCGAAGTGAAGCTGCCGCAGTTTACGGATGATGTGGAAGCCATCAAGGAGGCTGTGAAATCTTTCGTATTCGATACTTGCAAGGCTGAGGCGAACTGGAACATGACGAATTTCGTCAACGACCAGGTGGAGTTGATACGTCGTCAGGTGGGCGACCGTAAGGTGCTGCTGGCACTGTCCGGTGGTGTGGATAGCTCCGTGGTGGCCGCTTTGCTGCTGAAAGCCATCGGAGACAAGCTGGTTTGCGTACACGTGAACCACGGACTGATGCGTAAGGGCGAATCGGAAGCCGTGGTGGAAATCTTTGGCAAGGAGCTGAAAGCTAACTTGATATACGTGGATGCTACAGACCGTTTCCTCTCCAAGCTGGAAAACGTGGCTGACCCGGAAGAAAAGCGCAAGATTATCGGCGGAGAGTTTATCCGTGTCTTTGAGGAAGAAGCCCGCAAGCTGGACGGTATCGACTTCCTGGGACAAGGTACCATCTATCCCGATATTGTAGAGAGTGGCACAAAAACAGCCAAGATGGTGAAGTCTCATCACAACGTAGGCGGTCTGCCCGAGGATTTGCAGTTTGAATTGGTGGAGCCGTTGCGCCAGCTGTTCAAGGACGAAGTACGTGCATGCGGTGTAGAGCTTGGATTGCCGTACGAGATGGTTTACCGTCAGCCGTTCCCCGGTCCCGGATTGGGAGTACGTTGTCTGGGAGCCATTACCCGTGACCGCTTGGAGGCTGTACGCGAGTCGGATGCCATTCTGCGTGAGGAATTCCAACTGGCAGGCCTGGATAAGAAGGTATGGCAGTATTTCACTGTGGTGCCCGATTTCAAATCTGTGGGTGTACGCGACAATGCACGTTCGTTCGACTGGCCCGTCATTATCCGTGCCGTCAACACAGTGGATGCCATGACCGCTACCATTGAGCCGGTGGACTGGCCCATCCTAATGAAGATTACCGACCGTATTCTCAAGGAAGTGAAAACCGTCAATCGCGTTTGTTATGATATGTCTCCGAAACCCAATGCGACTATCGAGTGGGAGTGAGATTGACCAATGATAATGATAGCCTCACCTTAAAAACGGTGGGGCTGTTTTTTTTATAACAAAACAACAAAGAATAGAACAATGAAACTTTTATGTATGATTGCTGTCTTTTTGTGCATCCCCTGGGTAGCCTCTGACGCACAGAAGCAGGACTGGGGAAATTTGAAACGCTATGCAGAGGCAAACAAGGAACTGGTACGGAAGGGAAAACAGAAGGACCGGGTGGTTTTTATGGGCAACTCCATCACGGAAGGATGGGTGGCAAACGATGCCGCTTTCTTTGAAGACAACGGTTATGTGGGCCGTGGTATAGGCGGGCAGACTTCTTCCCATTTCCTGCTCCGTTTTCGCGAAGATGTCATCAAGCTTGCTCCGGCGCTGGTCGTGATAAATGCAGGTACCAATGACATTGCGGAAAATGCAGGCGCTTATAATGAAGAATACACTTTTGGAAATATAGTGTCTATGGTAGAGCTGGCACGGGCCAATAAGATAAAGGTGATTTTGACGTCTGTGTTGCCTGCCGCTGCCTTTGGCTGGAATCCTTCGGTGAAGGATGCTCCGCAAAAGATAATGCAGCTGAATGCCAGAATCCGGAAGTATGCCCAGGAAAACAAGATTCCTTATGTCGACTATTACAGTGAGATGGTGGAAGGCGACAATAAGGCTCTGAACTCCTCGTATACCCGGGATGGGGTACACCCCACTCTAGAAGGGTATAAAGTGATGGAAGCCTTGATAAAGAAAGCGATAGACAAGGTGTTGTAGGAAATCTCGGTTCAGGTGGCCTATAAGAGCTTTTCTGCGTCGGGAATCATCATCTCGCCTCTGTGCAGTTCGAGCAGGCCTTTCTCCTGCATGCTGTTCAACGCTCTTGATACTCCCATACGGGTATCATTGACCACCTGAGCCAATTCTTCCATTTTTATTTTCAGTATTTTCCTGCCTGACGGACGTTCGATATGTGTCAGGATAAAGTTGCCGATACGTTTCTCAAGGTTGTCGGTGCTTTCTGCCCAAAGACGGCTGTTTAGGCTTTGGGCGCGGTTGCTGATGATATTCATGTAATTCAGGCGGAATATGTCATATTTGAACAATTCGCTCATGACGAAAGCCTTGCTGATGCTCACTGTGTGGGTCTCGGTTTGGGCGGTATAGGCCGAGACGTAGGAGGTGCTCATCCCGAACAGAGATTGTGGCTCGATGACATAAGGTGCCTGAAAATATTCCGTGGAGCTGTATGATGTATTCGCAGATGAAGTACATGAGGAGATTTCACCTTTCAATACGAATATCAGTTGACTGCATGTGTCACCGGCTTTCACGATAACTTCGCCGGCTTTATGCTTTGTAAAGCTCAGCTTGACTTTCCCCAGGATATTGGTAAAGTCTTCTTGTGCGAGTCCTTGAAAGAGTGGCAGTTGCAGTAATGTATCAAACATTGTATTCATAATGCTTTTTCTTCTTGTTTTGAAACAAAAGTAGATATTATCAAGGTGTACTGTAAACTCTTTGCCCCTCTTTTTGTTTTTTTTATTGTTTCTTAAACGTGCTATTCAATCCTTGTAGACGAATCCTCATCCTTCTCCTCTTCCTTCTTATCGTCCTCATCCTCATTGTTTTCCTCATCTTCGTCTTCCTCTTCGTCTTCCTCTCCGGCAAACGGATCGGGCCGTTGGGGACCGTATTCCATAAAGCCTATGGCGCATAGCGTGCCTGCTATGGCTCCGCTAAGGTGTCCTTCCCAGGAAGTGGTGGCTTTGGCAAATTGTGGGAACATATTCCATACCAGGCCGCCATATAGGAACGTTATCAACAGTGAAATGGCGATAAGCGGTACATGTTTGCGCAGAATGCCGCTGAAGAACAGAAAAAAAGCCAGTCCGTATATGATGCCGCTGGCTCCGATATGCCATCCCGGTTTCCCTATAAGAAAGGTAAGCGCACCGCATCCTATCCAAATGGCAAAGAAGATGTAGGGGGCTATATGCCGGTAGAAATAGAACAGACACCACATCAGGAAA
The DNA here is from genome assembly GCF_025147485.1 of Bacteroides uniformis. Classification (NCBI taxonomy): domain Bacteria; kingdom Pseudomonadati; phylum Bacteroidota; class Bacteroidia; order Bacteroidales; family Bacteroidaceae; genus Bacteroides; species Bacteroides uniformis. Next base: position 2,266,320 of record NZ_CP102263.1, read on the forward strand.
AAGAGTGGAATCGTATTGGCGAACAGATGCTTGAAACTGCTGTGTACCAGTGGATGTGCGAAAATTCCGAACACGCCCCGCTGTTCCATCGGATATACTCCCAGTCGTGTGAAGTTCCAATCCATGCCTGTCTCCAAAAACTTTAAAATGTATAAAATGAATAGCAGGAATAGGGGTATAACCGCCGCCAATGCCATTCTGCGTATATCATGCTTCATATTTCGTACAGTGATTGCTATTTTTGTACAATACTACGGAATATTTGACGAAAACCGAAAAAAAACTGACTTTTTATTTTGCCTATAAGCTTTAATTCGTATTTTTGGGCATCGCTACATGGCTTGTAGCGCATATACCGAAATAATTAACCTTTAAATAATGCACAACTATGAGTTATTTACGATTTGACAAGACCCTGATGATTAATCTGCAAGAATCTTTGCCAAGGGAGATATTGCGGACGAATAGGTCGGGAGCCTATCATTGTACAACAATTGTAGATTGTAACACACGCAAATATCACGGTCTGTTGGTGATACCGGTCCCCAACCTCGATGATGAAAACCATGTGCTGCTGTCTTCTTTGGATGAAACTGTAATTCAGCACGGTGCGGAGTTCAACCTGGGGTTGCATAAGTATCAAGGAAACCACTTCAGTCCTAACGGGCACAAGTATATCCGAGAGTTTGACTGTGAAAATATCCCCACAACTACCTATCGTGTAGGAGGCGTCATCCTTCGTAAGGAAAAGATTTTCGTACACCATGAAAATCGGATTCTGATTCGTTATACCTTGGTCGATGCCCATTCGGCAACCACACTTCGTTTCCGCCCTTTCCTGGCATTCCGCAGTGTGCGCGAGTACACGCACGAAAATGCGCAGGCAAGCCGCGACTACCAGTTGGTAGAGAATGGCATTAAAACCTGCATGTATCCCGGTTATCCGGAGTTGTTCATGCAGCTCAACAAAAAGAATGAGTTCCACTTCCAGCCTGACTGGTATCGTGGTATCGAGTATCCCAAAGAACAGGAACGCGGATATGACTTCAACGAAGACCTTTATGTGCCGGGATATTTTGAAGTGGATATAAAGAAAGGGGAAAGCGTTGTCTTCTCCGCCGGTATCTCCGAGATTTCTCCCCGCAAGCTGAAGCAGACTTTTGAGTCCGAGGTGGCCGACCGCACTCCGCGTGACAGTTTTTACCACTGTCTGAAAAACTCGGCGCACCAGTTTCACAACAAGCAGGGGGAGGAGCATTATGTGCTTGCAGGCTATCCTTGGTTCAAGTGTCGCGCCCGTGACTTGTTCATCTCCCTGCCGGGTCTTACTTTGGCCTTAGGCGAGCAAGATGAATTTGAAGACGTGATGAAAACAGCCGAAAAGGCTATCCGTGAGTTTATCAATGGAGAACCTTCCTCCTATAAGATATACGAGATGGAGCATCCGGATGTGCTGCTGTGGGCTGTCTGGGCTTTACAGCAGTATGCCAAGGAGACTTCGCGTGAAAATTGCCGGCAGATGTACGGTAATCTTCTCGAGGAGATTGTTGACTATATCCATGAACGCAGGCATGACAATCTCTTCCTGCACGAAAACGGACTGTTGTATACCAATGGCACCGAGAAAGCGGTTACCTGGATGAACTCTACCGCCAATGGCCGCCCGGTTATTCCACGTACGGGCTACATTGTAGAAGTGAATGCACTGTGGTACAATGCCCTGCGTTTTGTAGCCGATATGGTTCGGGAGGGGGGCAATGAAATTCTTGCCGATACACTGGACGCTCAGGCAGAAATCACCGGAAAGTCTTTCGTAGACGTCTTCCGCAATGAGTATGGCTATCTGTTCGACTATGTGGATGGTTATATGATGGACTGGAGCGTACGTCCCAACATGATATTTACCGTTGCCTTTGACTATTCTCCGTTGGATAGGGCCCAGAAGAAACAGGTGCTTGATATTGTGACGAAAGAACTGTTGACTCCGAAGGGCTTGCGTACACTGAGCCCCAAGAGTGGCGGATACAATCCGAATTATGTAGGTCCTCAGATTCAAAGAGATTATGCCTATCATCAGGGTACGGCATGGCCGTGGCTGATGGGTTTCTACATGGAAGCATATCTGCGTATCTATAAAGTGAGTGGCGTGTCGTTTGTAGAGAGATACCTCATCGGTATGGAAGATGAAATGACTTCCCACTGTATTGGCGCATTGCCCGAACTCTTCGATGGTAATCCTCCGTTTGTTGGAAGAGGGGCGGTGTCATTTGCCATGAATACGGCGGAAATCCTGCGTATCTTGAAGTTATTGTCTAAGTATAATTTATAATAGGAGGAACGAAGATGAAAGTTTTAATGTTTGGATGGGAATTTCCTCCCAAAATATATGGTGGTCTTGCGGTTGCTTCTTATGGAATAACTAAGGGATTAAGTTTGCAGGGTGATGTGGAAACTACTTTCTGCATGCCCAAGCCGACGGGCGAAGAAGAGGACTTCTTGAAGATAGTGGGCATGAACCAGGTGCCTATCGTGTGGCGTGATGTCGATTACAATTATTTGAAGTCGAGGCTGACGCGCAACATGACGCCGGAAGATTATTATTCTTTTCGTGACCATATCTATTCGGATTTCTCTTATATGCACGTCAATGACATAGGCTGCATGGACTTTGCCGGCGGTTATCCCGGCAACCTGCACGAAGAGATAAACAACTTCTCGGTGATTGCCGGAGTAGTGGCTCGCCAGCAGGAATTTGATATTATTCATGCCCACGACTGGCTGACGTATCCCGCCGGAGTGCATGCCAAGATGGTGAGCGGAAAGCCGCTCTGCATCCATGTCCATGCTACTGACTTTGACCGTTCACGTGGAAAAGTCAATCCTACCGTCTATTCTATGGAGAAGAACGGTATGGATTATGCCGACTGCATCATGTGCGTGTCCGAACTGACCCGCCGCACGGTTATTGAGCAGTACCATCAGAACCCCAAGAAGGTGTTTGCCATGCACAATGCCGTCTATCCTCTCTCGCAGGAATACCAGGACATTCCACGTCCCGACCATTCCAAAGAGAAGATTGTGACATTCCTGGGCCGTATCACCATGCAGAAGGGACCGGAATACTTTGTGGAAGCAGCTTCGCTGGTATTGCAGCGTGCCCGCAACATCCGCTTTGTTATGGCCGGTTCGGGAGATATGATGGATGCCATGATTAATCTGGCAGCCGAGCGGGGCATCGCCGACCGGTTCCACTTCCCGGGCTTCATGAAGGGAAAGCAGGTATATGAGGTTTACAAGAACAGTGATGTATTCGTTATGCCTTCCGTTTCCGAGCCTTTCGGTATCGCTCCGCTGGAAGCCATGCAGTGTGGGACTCCTTCCATCATTTCCAAGCAGTCGGGATGCGGTGAAATTCTTGATAAGGTCATTAAGACCGATTATTGGGACATTCATGCAATGGCCGATGCCATTTATTCCCTCTGCACTAATCCCGCTCTCTTCCAATATCTGCAGGAGGAAGGCAGGAAAGAAGTGGATGGAATCACGTGGGAAAAAGTAGGCTTGAGAATCCGCGCCCTCTACGAGGATGTGTTAAGAAACTATGGTAAATAACAAAAACAATAATAGAAATGAGAACTATCTGTCTTTATTTTGAAATACATCAAATCATTCATCTGAAACGTTACCGTTTCTTTGATATAGGTACCGATCATTATTACTACGATGATTATGCCAATGAAACCAGTATCAATGATGTAGCCGAACGCTCTTATATCCCGGCATTGAACACCTTGATTGAAATGGTGAAGAATTCCGGAGGTGCGTTTAAAGTGGCTTTCTCCATCTCGGGGGTTGCGCTGGAGCAGTTGGAAATATATGCACCGGCTGTCATCGACTTGTTGCACCAGCTGAATGATACCGGTTGCTGTGAGTTCCTTGCCGAGCCTTATTCCCATGGCCTTTCTTCTCTGGCCAACGAGGATTGCTTCAAGGAAGAGGTGATGCGTCAGAGCGCTAAGATGAAGCAAATGTTCGGTAAGGCGCCGAAGGTGTTCCGTAATTCCAGCCTGATTTATAATGATGAGATTGGTGCGATGGTGGCAGCTTTGGGATTCAAGGGTATGCTGACGGAAGGAGCCAAGCATGTTCTGGGTTGGAAGAGTCCGCACTATGTATACCATTGCTCTATGAATCCTAACTTGAAGTTACTGTTGCGTGATTTTAAGCTGTCTGACGACATCAGCCTGCGCTTCTCCAACTCCGAGTGGAACGAGTATCCTTTGTTTGCCGACAAGTACATCAACTGGATTGACGCTCTGCCGCAGGAAGAGCAGGTCATCAATGTCTTTATGGAACTCTCTGCTCTGGGTATGGCACAGCCGTTGTCTTCCAATATTCTGGAATTCCTGAAGGCTCTTCCATACTGTGCCAAGGAAAAGGGGATTACTTTCTCCACACCGACGGAAATCGTTACCAAACTGAAATCTGTTTCCCAGTTGGATGTTCCATACCCGATGTCTTGGGTGGACGAAGAAAGAGATACCAGCTGTTGGCTGGGTAATGTGATGCAGCGTGAAGCATTCAACAAGCTGTATAGTGTTGCCGAACGTGTCCATCTCTGTGATGACCGCCGTATCAAGCAAGACTGGGATTATCTGCAGGCAAGTAACAACTTCCGTTTCATGACTACCAAGCAAAGCGGTGTCGGTTTGAACCGTGGCATTTATGAATCTCCTTTTGATGCTTTTACCAATTATATGAATATTCTTGGTGACTTTATCAAACGTGTCGATTCTCTCTATCCGGTGGATATAGATAATGAAGAGCTGAATGCATTGCTGACCACTATCCAGAACCAAGGTGCCGAGATAGAGGAACTGCATAAGGAATTGGAGAAAGCACAGGCCAAGTTAGAGAAGATAAAGGCTGCAGAAAAGAAAGAGAGCAAGGCTACAGCTAAATCTGCCGCAGAAAAACCGGCAAAGACCAAGGCTCCTGCCAAAAAGCCTGCCGCAAAGAAAACAACTAAAAAGGCTGCTGAATAATATCGGCAGCTTGTCCCATCAATCAAAAAAGCCTTCCGCTCTACAATGAGCGGAAGGCTTTTTTATGGAATATCTGTCAGTTACTTGTTGAAACTGGTGTATGTAACTTCTATTTTCAGCGGAGATTCCACTTCGCCTTTTGCATTCTCTTTCGGGCCGCCTTTTAGTTTGGCATATCCCGGCTTGAGGTCGTTTTGGATACCGGTTATGGTTTTGTTGCCGCTGCTGCTTGTACTGCTGTCATAGGTAATGGAAACCGGAATCAGCAATACCTTATCCCAGTCTTCATTTTCTTTGTTCCAAGTTTTTTCCCACTCTGTCTCATTCCAAGAACTGCCGGCCTTTTCTTTGGCGGCTTTCTTGGCAGCTTGTTTTTCGTTGATGCAAGTGGTAACCAACCGGGCTATGTTGCTGAATACATATTGATTGGTAGCAAATGCATTGTGGGTGGTTGTAAATGAGGTAATATTATCCCTGACTTTGTTCTCTTCAAAGAAGCTCTTCAACTCCTGCTTACGTATCAACAGCACGTCATTAGGAGCACTCATGCTATATTCGTAGTCACTGTTTATATTGTAATTCGTGAAAGTCAGTTTCACGGCATTCAGGGTGTCATTGGTCAGTTTGTTGTATATTGAATCGTATGGCATGATAGCTTCGGTGAAGATACCGGCAGGAGATTTAATGTAAGTGTGCTGAGGTTCGGCAGCCTTTTCCTTTATCAAATCTGAATTCAGGAACTGGTTTGCCTGGATAACCTCTTTGGTAGAAGCAAATATAGTATTTGTTATATATCTCAAGGAGTCAGTTCCGTCTTTCTTTTTTAGTGCTACACCGGTTGTGTCGTTTGTGTAGTGTGTACAAAGCTCCATTTCCAAAGCTACGTAGTCCACGTAAAGGATAGTTCCATCTCCCAAATCGCTCTTTACGTATACTCCTTTAAAGACCTTGTCTATGAAGGTGTCTGAATTCTTGAAGTATTCAGGATGTTCCCGATATACCTTTAATATTCTGTCTTCACCAAAAGTCTTCCTATCCAGCGGGAATGTTACATTGGGATAGAAAGTGTAATAACCGTTATTGTCCTTTTCAAATCTCACAGAGTCTGGAACAGACGTGTCGAAAGCTGAATAGGCCTTACGCCCGAGTAGGGATTTAGGGTCGTATTTATTGTAGTATTCTTCTGGATTGATGTTGGTATAGCGATTTTTATCCAGCTTTTTGTCCAATTCATAAATACTCATCCGGCATGCGTTCAAGGAGTCACCGAACCAACTGGAATAATAGACAGCCAGTTGTACTGAGACTACCGAGTCACCTGCCATTATACCAGTAGCTTTTGTCGGATTTCCTTCGCTGTCCCATTCGGTTTCTTTATACACTTCCGGAAGGGAGAAGTTCTCTGTACAGTTCAGCTCCGTAAGGAAACTTGTTTCGTAATAACCGAATTCCGGGTCGGAAAACTTGCCTATATAGCCGGTACTCGTTTTGGCAAATACGGAATCAACGGCAAATGAACGTGTTGTTACATTAAAAGTAGTAGTATGCGCTGACATGCCGTCAGAATCGGGCAACATACCCAGACCTAATGTACCGGTGTTGTCATCGCATCCAAAGAAAGTCAGGACTGCCAAAAGCAATGTTCCCAGGTATCTTACTTTCATAGTTTTAACTGTCTAAATCGATTTTATTTTTGTTCTGTTTCCCATACCTTGTCGTAGAAGTCATTGCAGGCTTCAGCAAAGTTCTCGGGAGATTGATATTCCAATACCGGTTTTCCGGATTCGCGGGCATAGTTCAGTACTTCCTCATTGACGTGTTCGCTTTGCTGGATAATGCCGTCGGAGAAGTCAGCAGCCAGTTTGCAAAGTGCTGTGTAGTCAATGGGTTCCTTCAATCCTGCAATATCTTTCTTGGCGATGCCTTTCAACAATAGCTTGTTAGAGAAGTCTGCGTGGAAAGGTTGTTTGAAGTCATCTTCATAAAGGGAAAATATGACTTTGGCATCTCTGAAGGAAGGTTCGTCTTTATAGGCTTTCTTGATGTACAGAGGCGCTAAAGCGGTCATCCAGCCGTGGCAGTGGATGATGTCGGGACACCAACGCAGTTTCTTCACCGTTTCCAGTACGCCACGGGCATAGAAGATGGCACGGGCATCATTGTCTTCATACTCTTCACCATTTTCGTCTGTTACCTGCAAGCGGTTCTGGAAGTAGTCATCGTTGTCGATGAAGTATACTTGCATACGTGCAGACTGGATAGAGGCAACCTTGATGATGAGCGGGTGATCGGTATCGTCAATGATGAGGTTCATGCCGGAGAGTCGTATCACCTCATGCAGCTGGTTTCTGCGTTCGTTGATATTTCCCCATTTGGGCATAAACGTTCTGATTTCTCTGCCTTTTTCTTGAATAGCCTGAGGTAGGTTTCTGCCTACGAGGGACATTTCGGATTCTGAAACGTAAGGGGTAATTTCTTGGGTTATAAATAAAACCTTGTTCGCCTTTGTCATAATAACAATGTTCTCAATTATTCTGCAAAGATATAAAAAAAATCGGGCAATAAAGCAAACGGAGCCCGTCTATAATTCCTTATGAATTGTTAACTGCTTGTTATTCAGCGAAACAGCTGCTTCTGGAATTGCCGGAAAGTGTACTGAGTTTTGCATTAATTTGCGATATTTCTTCTTTATATGCTAAATAATGGTTTATTTTGCACCGCTTTTGCGAACAACCAAGTTATTATATAACCAATTAAAATGGAAATAGTACATACTATCAAGGACTTGCAGGCCGGACTTTCGGCTTTGAGAGCCCAAGGAAAGAAGGTAGGTCTGGTACCTACGATGGGTGCCTTGCATGCCGGTCATGCCTCATTGGTGAAACGTTGTGTGGCAGAAAATGACGCTGCCGTAGTAAGCGTTTTTGTAAATCCGACCCAGTTTAATGACAAGAATGATTTAGTGAAATATCCCCGTACACCGGAGGCTGATTGCCGTTTGCTGGAGGAGTGTGGAGCGGCATTTGTCTTTGCTCCTTCGGTGGAGGAGATGTATCCGGAACCGGATACCCGCCGTTTCAGCTATGCGCCGCTGGACACAGTGATGGAAGGGGCATTCCGTCCGGGACATTTTAATGGTGTTTGCCAGATTGTGAGCAAACTGTTTGATGCTGTGCAGCCGGATCGTGCCTACTTCGGCGAGAAAGATTTCCAGCAGCTGGCAATTATTCGCGAGATGGTCCGCCAGATGAAGTATCCTTTGGAAATTGTAGGCTGTCCCATTGTCCGTGAGGAAGACGGGTTGGCTCTGAGCAGCCGCAATGCCCGTTTATCTGCCGAAGAACGCAAAAATGCACTGAGAATTTCGCAGACTTTATTTGAAAGTCGTACCTTTGGAGCCTCACATACGGTAGCTGAGACACAGAAGTTTGTGGAAGACACCATCGCAGCCGCCCCCGGATTGCGTTTGGAATACTTTGAGCTGGTGGATGGCAATACCTTACAGAAGATTACCGATTGGGAGGAAACTTCTTATGCTGTGGGTTGCATCACAGTATTCTGTGGGGAAGTCCGTCTGATTGACAATATCAAGTACAAAGAGCCTGCTGCCTTGTAATTTATAATTAGTAATTCGTAATTTATAAAGATATGATGATTGAAGTGTTGAAGTCGAAAATCCATTGTGCCCGCGTCACGGAAGCGAACCTGAACTATATGGGAAGCATTACGATTGATGAAGATTTGATGGATGCCGCCAACATGATTGCCGGCGAGAAGGTGTATATAGCCGACAATAATAACGGTGAACGTTTTGAAACCTACATTATTAAGGGCGAGCGTGGCTCTGGCAAAATTTGCCTGAACGGTGCGGCAGCCCGTAAGGTGCAACCTGATGACATCGTTATTATCATGTCCTACGCGCTGATGGACTTTGAAGAAGCCAAGTCGTTCAAGCCGACGGTGATTTTCCCCGACCCGGCAACGAACAAGGTGGTGAAGTAGTCTCTTTATTGAAATATGGAAATAAAGCCCCGCTTGCAATTTATCTGTAAACGGGGCTTTGTTTTTACTTCTGATTCTTCTCCGCAGGGTTCGTATGAGAATGAGGAGCCGATTTAATCTTGTCGAGTAAATACAGAATCTCAGTTTGGACATCAAAATTATATCTTTGGTAATCTTGATAGGTGGGTATCAAGTCTGGATAAAGTGTGTGGGCACACCGGTCTTTGCCCGGAAAGCATATTTGTATGGAGTTGGAGATAGAGCCTTGCATACCGGTATAGGGTAGCCGGAATAAGGTTTGTTCCATGTAGGTATTGGGGGCTTGTCCGCTGGGTATTCCTACAAGGGTAGCACCCATTTTCCACAGATAGAAAGTGTAGTGGAAAGCTGCACTGAAGGTACGTTCGTTGGTAATGACGTAAATGTGTTCCGGAGTATAGAGCGCCTTTCCTTGTTGCTTTCTCAGTTCTTCCGGCACACTGGACATGCAGTTCTCGATGAAGTCGGTCCGTCGCTGTTCTATGTTTGTGGTGTCTGCTTCGTCCGTACTAAAAGTGTAGTCACCGTAGGCATAGTCTGTTCCGTATGCTTGGTTGAAATCCTGTAAGTTTGTCTGTAGTTTTTGCATGTAGAGGGGAGAGATGATACGATAGAATTCTATATCCATATCCGTTTGCAGGAAGTGGTCGCCGAACAGTTGGTAAAGTGTGGGTAGGACAATTGGAGTCCAGCCGCCGCTATTGTTGCGCAAATCTATGATGAGGGTGGAGGAGGCTTCCTTCTTCATCTCTTTCAGCATATGGGCGAAAACTTCGGAAAGGGACGGGAGTTGCCGAATGGCTTGCAGGGTATCGGCGGGCATATCTTGTTTCAGGATATCCCGATAATAGAATCCTATTTGCCGGTATAAATCTTTCAGCCCTTGTTTTTGCATATACTCAAAATTATCCCGTGCCATGATACTGTTGATATTGATGAGCATTATTTGCTTGTCGTTGTCTATGAACTGATAGGCCAGTTGTTTGTCTGTATAAGCTTTCCAACTGTTATTGTGTTGCATGGGTGTGTTTTGCACTTCCTGCCTTGACAATAAGGGAAGGGTTAATCCTCTTGATTTGCCGTCGGGAGTAAGAAGTGAGAGGTGAAGGTTGTCTTTCATTTCAGGGAAAAGCTGTCTCAAGAAATGTTCCGTAGGCATGGACCTGCATAGATTGGCATAACGGTCATATAGGTTTTCACTGGCTTGGATAGCGGCAGTGCGGGCCAGTACCTCTTCTAAAGAATCTCCGTTGATGGTTGTGATACGGCTACCTAACAAGTCTTTGTACGTTTCAGGGATTCCTTGAAGTATAATGCCGTCGGGGATGGTGCGTACTTCCAGTGCCAGGTAACGCTGATTTGCTTGTTGATTGGCTGTGGGAGGTAAAAGGTAGGTATGTCCGTCTTGCAGATTGGATAGGAAAATGCTTACCTTGTCAAAAAAGGTCTGTTTCGTACCGGGAGTCCGGCGTAACTCGTTCTCCAGATGGAAAGCTTGTTCGTAGAAGAATACTTTTCCTCCGAAGCCGCTGTAAGGGTCGGGATGGGTTGCTGCCAGTTCTTTTACCAGATACCGAAAGTCTGAGGCAAGGGAATCCCCGTTTAGGGGCTCTTGGGCGCTTGCCAATAGGTAAGCCAAACAGAGAAGGAGGGATAGATAAATACGTTTCATATTCTTGAAATATTTAAATTGTATGCTAGAAGGGGCAAGTAGAGGGAGAGGTTGTAGTAGAATAAAAAAGGTGGAGTTCGTATGTCTCCACCTTTCATGACAGATTCTTATTTTTTTAGCTGCTCGTTCATCGCTGCTGCTGCCTTTCGTCCGTCTCCCATGGCAAGGATTACGGTGGCACCTCCGCGGACAATGTCGCCTCCGGCAAAGATGGTCGGGATGGACGACTGCATGTTATCATTGACGGCAATCGTTCCCTTCCGGCCTAATTCCAATCCCTTGATGGAGCTTGGGACAATCGGGTTGGGAGATACACCTACGCTGACGATGGCAAGGTCGATGTCGATGGTTTCTGTGGCTCCGGGGATGGGTACGGGACTGCGGCGTCCGCTGGCATCCGGTTCACCCAATTCCATTTTCTGAAGCACCACTTGTTTTACTTTTCCTTGTTCGTCGGCAATGTATTCGATTGGGTTGTGGAGGGTCAGGAATTCTACACCTTCTTCCTTGGCATGTTTCACCTCCTCGATACGTGCCGGCATTTCTTCTTCCGAACGACGGTAGATAATCATGGCACGCTCTGCACCGAGACGGCGTGCGGTACGTACGGAGTCCATAGCTGTATTTCCACCACCTATCACGGCTACGCATTTGCCGAAAGGAACCGGAGTATCGGAGTCTTCACTGGCGGCATCCATCAGATTGACACGGGTCAGGTATTCATTGGACGAGAGGATATTGATGGAGTTCTCGCCGGGGATATTCATAAAGTTGGGCAGTCCTGCTCCGGAAGCTACGAATATGCCCTTGAATCCTTCCTCTTCCAGTTGTTCCACGCTGAGCGTCTTACCGATAATGCAGTCCTTGACGAATTCCACTCCCATTTTGGCAAGGTTGTCAATCTCCACATCCACCACTTTGTTGGGCAGGCGGAACTCCGGAATGCCGTATTTCAATACACCGCCAATCTCATGCAGTGCTTCGAAAACGGTAACGTCATAGCCATACTTTGCCATATCTCCGGCAAACGACAGACCGGCGGGACCCGAACCGATGACGGCAACTTTGATGCCGTTCTTTTCCTTGATTTCCGGTACGGAGATTTGCCCGCTCTCCCGTTCGTAATCGGCGGCAAAGCGTTCCAGATAACCGATAGCTACCGGCTTCTCGTTCATCTTCAGGTGTATACATTTGGATTCACACTGCTTTTCCTGCGGACAGACGCGACCGCAGACGGCAGGCAGTGCACTGGTTTCTTTCAGTGTCTTGGCCGCTTCGAGGAATTCTCCGCGCTCAATGTTCTTGATGAAGCGGGGGATGTCGATACCTACGGGACAGCCTTCCGTGCAGCCCGGATTAGCACAGTCCAGGCAACGCTTGGCTTCGGTCAGTGCCTGCTCTTCCGTCAAGCCTTGATTGACTTCCTCCTTGCGGCTGTGCGAACGATATTCCGCATCGAGTTCGTTCATCTCTACACGTGGAATGGCGGTACGCTCTTTGGCTTTCATGGACTTGCGTAGTTCTTGGCGCCAGGCGGCATTGCGGCTTTTCTCGTCCGCTTCCTGCACGTTCTCATGGGTGGCTTGGCAGGTCTGAGGTTCTTCCAGTTTGTGCATCTCTTCGCGTTCGATGCTCTTGAAGGCACCCATGCGTTTCAGCATTTCGTCGAAGTCCACTTGGTGCCCATCAAACTCAGGACCATCCACGCATACGAATTTGGTCTTTCCTCCGATGGTGATTCGGCAAGCTCCACACATGCCGGTACCATCTACCATAATCGTATTCAGGGATACATCCGTGGGGATTTCGTATTTCTTTGTCAGCAAACAAACAAATTTCATCATGATGGCGGGGCCGATACAGAAACATTTGTCTACCTTCTCGCGCTTGATGACTTCCTCCACGCCTTCCGTCACCAGTCCTTTGCGTCCGTAAGAGCCGTCATCGGTCATGATGATGACTTCGTCGGAGCTTTCGCGCATCTCCTTTTCAAGGATAATGAGTTCCTTGGTGCGTCCAGCCAGCACGGTGATGACGCGGTTACCGGCAGCTTTTAGCGCTTGCACGATAGGGAGCATGGGAGCTACGCCTACACCACCTCCCGCACAGACCACAGTACCGAAGTTGTCAATGTGCGTGGCTTGTCCCAACGGGCCGACAACATCCGTAATGTAATCGCCTTCGTTCAGTTCGCAAAGACGGGTAGAGGAGAGCCCGACTTCCTGAACCACCAGTGTGATGGTTCCCTTTACCGGGTCGGCTTCCGCAATGGTAAGCGGCATACGTTCGCCTTTTTCGCCCACACGTACAATGACAAAGTGCCCTGCCTTACGTGATTTGGCAATCAATGGTGCTTCAATGACTAACTTAAAGACCTTTTCAGAAAAGTGTTCTTTGCTAATGATTTTATTCATTATCTAATAATTTTGTTGGTGTAATTACGCAATTACTGTCAGATTGATAGATTTTGCAAAGATAGGGGTTATTTGGTAATATCAAAAGAAGAATAGGGTAAAACTGCATGTTGTCACTGGATAACATTCCTTTGTCACTATAATTTGTTCACTTTCTACAGCCTGCCTACTTTTGAAATAAAAAATGAGGAAGAGTATGTATCGAAATGTTTTTTTAGGGGCAATTTTATTGAGTATGCCTTTGGTGGTTTGGTCGCAGCAGGATACGATTGCCGACCAGCGTTTGGAAGAAATTATGGTAACTGCTAAACTCCCGTTGGTAGAAATATCTGCCGGTAAAACAAGTTACCGGATGGATGCGTCAGTCACTCAAAGTACGGGAAGTCTTTATGATGTTCTTGCTTCCCTGCCGGGAGTCGTGATAGATTCCAATGGTAATATCTTGCTGAACGGACAAAGCGGTGCGACGATTCTGATGGATGGCAAGCCTACTTATCTTTCGGGAGATGAATTGATGAGTCTGTTGAAATCTACTCCTGCAACTAATGCTGATAAGATAGACTTGATAACCCAGCCTTCCGCACGCCACGATGCGGCGGGAAGCTCCGGGTTGATTGATATCCGTACAAGAAAAATCAGACTGCGCGGTGTGAATCTGGCCTTGAACGGCAATGGCAGTCTTGGACGGACGGGTAGCGGTTATGGAGGTGCCTCCATGAATATCCGGGAGAATAAGTTCAATCTTTATTTGAACTATTCGTATTATCAGGGGAAGGATGTCATAGACTTGTTTATCGACCGTACGTTCGAACGGGATGGAGGAAGGATGATGCAGGACTCTTACCGGAAGCGTAGGAATTATTCGCACTATTTTCGTACCGGATGTGATTATTATCTCAATGAGCGGACAGTTTGGGGAGTCTCATTGGGTGGAAACTTTTCCCGGCAAAGGGAAAATGCAGGCATGTTTACGGAAATCCGAGAAACCGGAGTTGCGGGAAATACTTACAGCCATGCGGAGCAAAACCGGAATAATGTTTCTGCCGGAACCAGTATGGTGCACAAGCTGAAAAGAGAAGGGGGAGAACTCAGCGCTTCTTTTGATTATTTCCATTACTACCGTGTTGGAAACCAGTTGATGGATAGTTTTAAGCCCGATACATTGAAAGGGGATATGAAGGGAAATACCGACTTATATGTCGGACAGATAGATGCGGTTTATCCATTGAGTGAGGTTTGGAAGTTACAGGCCGGAGTCAAAACCTCATTTGTTACGATAGACAATACGGCAGGTTATATGCGTCCGTCGGTTTCCGGCTGGCTGCCGGATGGGGCACTTGGTTCCCGATTCGTATATGATGAGAATATCAATGCCTCTTATCTACAAGTCGGCTATGAGAAAGACCGCTTGAAAATCTCAGCGGGTCTAAGGTTGGAACATACCCATGTACACGGGGATTTTGGAGGAAATACACAACAGAAAGACTCTTCGTTTACAACGAATTACTTCCAATTGTTTCCTACTATTGCTTTGCAATACGGTTTGACTTCGGAACATCTGTTTCAGCTTTCGTATGGCAGGCGTATTACCCGCCCCAATTATGGTGATTTGAATCCTTTTACCTATATATTTGATGACTATACCCATGAAGGGGGAAATACGAAGCTGCATCCTTCTTTCTCTGATAATATAGAGTTGGGGTATGTGTATCGTGACTGGTTTCAGACAGTGCTCTTTTTCTCGCATACAGATGATGCTATCATGAAGAGCTATCGCGAACAGGAGGGGCGGCGTATCTATGTAATGCCCCAGAATCTGTCTTCCTATGTACAGACGGGTATGCGTGTACATGCCGCCAACCTCTCACCTGTTTCTTTTTGGAAGGTGAATCTGACCGCTATCGGTATTTATAATAATTATGGTTGGACGGAGCAAGGGCAGAAAATGAAAAACCGTATGTTTACCCCGATATTCGGCTGCATGAACCAGTTTGCTTTCACTTCCGTATGGTCGGCCGAACTTTCGGCAAATTATAATGGACGAATGGCCTACGGACAAGCCACAGTACATCCGGCGCTGGAAGTGAATGTCGGCATCCAAAAGAAGATGTTCCGTAACAGATGCACCGTTACCTTGTTTGCCAAGGATGTATTCAACACCAATTATCAAAAAGTAGATATTCAATCTCCCGGTGTGCAGGCGTTTGTTGACGAACGGCACAACAAACGTGTGCTGGGTATTGCTTTCGCCTGGCGTTTTCAAAAAGGCAGCGAGACAAAAGAAAGCAGAAGGAAAAAAGAAATAGATGAAACAAAAAGAGTAAATTTGTAACTGTTATGGGCAGACTGTGGAACAAGTGGCTGGTGCCGGCATTATTTGCCGTGATTCTTTTTCTGTGTATTCGTGTGGCGAATGATATTCCGAAACATGAATACTATTGGGAAAGTAATGAGTGGAATTTCATGCTGAAGGATATGCTTGTGGTACTCTTCATGTCTTATCCTATCTTTTTTCTATTGAAGTATTGGCTTCGTTTGTGCCGGAAGCGGAAGTTGGTATGGTGGCAGGAATACGGGGTAGTTGTCCTGACGGTTCCCGTCTGGTGTCTTCTGACGATGTGGGTCATCCGCTTTTTGATGGGGGTAAGTCTTGATTTATACGATGTGCCTGTTCCGGCCATAGTCAGTATGTTGCTTGGCGGCTTCTTTTATATATTCTTGCGTAATCAGATGATACAGAAGGAAAATGAAGCTCAACGCCTGCAGTTGGAGAAGATAAAAAATGACCAGCTCCAGACAGAACTGAAATTCCTTAAAGCGCAATATCATCCACACTTTCTTTTTAATGTACTCAATACGGTTTATTTTCAGATAGATGAGAATAATGAGGCTCCGCGGCATACTCTTGAGCAATTGTCCGATTTGCTTCGTTACCAATTATACAATGATGGGGAGAAAGTGCAAGTCCGTGTGGAAGTGGAATATCTGAAACAATACATCAGCCTATGTAAACTTCGTGCTACGAAGCGGCTGCAGTTGCAGGTGCATTTCGATGAAATGGAGGCGCAGGTTGAGATTTATCCATTGTTGTTTGTACCGTTGGTGGAGAATGCTTTCAAATATGTGGGAGGGAACTATTTTATAGCTATGGATATGTGTCTGAAAGAAGGCAAGTTGTGTTTTAGTATTGAAAATTCTATACCGGAACCATTAGTGCACCAGAAAGGAAAACATGGAATCGGCATAGAAAATCTGAGGCGCAGGCTGGAGCTGCTATATCCGGAGCGTCATACGCTGGACATAAATAGAGGAGATACTTTGTTTAGAGTAAAACTTGTGATAGAATTATAGGATGAAACAGGTAAAATGTGTAATAACCGATGACGAGCCTACTGCATGTGAAGGATTGCAACGCTATGTGGAAAAGGTGGATTTCCTTTCTTTAATGGGTGTATGTGAAGATACTATGCAGTTGAACACTCTTTTGCAGACTGAGCAGCCGGACTTGTTGTTTCTGGATATTGAAATGCCTTATCTTTCGGGGCTTGAACTCTTGGCATCTCTTGCCCATCCGCCTCATGTGATTATCACTTCCGCTTATGAGCAGTATGCATTGAAAGGTTATGAACTTGATGTTACGGACTATCTGTTGAAACCGATTTCGTTTGACCGGTTCCTGAAAGCGGTGAATAAAGTACATGGTCTTTTGCAGCAGGAGAAATGGCCGGATGAAGCTAATAATTTTATATTTGTCCGTTCAGACCGTCAGATGCATAAGGTGTTGTTTAAGGATATTCTGGTGGTGGAGGGGCTGGAAAATTACGTCTGTATTTATACGGAAAGCACAAAGCTGCTTGTACGTTCTACCATGAAGCGTATGATAGAGGCTCTTCCTGGTGGAGTATTTCAGCAAGTCCATAAATCATATCTGATAAATTTGGAAAAGATTGAGATGATAGATGGCAATCGGATTATAGTTGGGAGGCATACTGTTCCGGTGGCACGTAATTTCCGCGAGGAGGTGTTTGCACGTATTTTGAAGAATACTTTGTAGTTGCGCAGGAGAAGCTTGTCATGATAAAACTCCGGGCACGAATTACATGGATTTCACGTTTTTTGCTAACCGCAACTGTGAAATTCATGTAATTCGTGCCCGAAAGAAAGTGTCAAAGGCGTATTGCTGCACGTGACTATTATGGCCTTAGTCTATTATTTCAAATCCCGTATACGGAACCAATGCCTTTGGTATGCGGATTCCTTCTGGAGTCTGGTTGTTTTCCAGCAAGGCGGCAACAATGCGTGGCAGAGCGAGTGCGGAACCGTTCAGCGTATGGCAAAGCTCTGTTTTCTTTTCTGCCGTACGGTAGCGGCATTTCAGACGGTTGGCTTGATAAGTGTCAAAATTAGAGACGGAACTTACTTCCAGCCAGCGTTTCTGTGCTTCGGAATACACCTCAAAGTCAAAACAGAGGGCAGCCGTGAAGCTCATATCGCCACCGCAAAGGCGCAGGATGCGGTAGGGGAGTTCCAGCTTTTGAAGCAAACCTTCCACGTGGTCCAACATCTCCTGGTGGGATTGTTTGCTGTGTTCCGGTTTGTCGATGCGTACCAGTTCCACTTTGGAGAATTCGTGCAGGCGGTTCAAGCCACGTACGTCTTTCCCGTATGAACCGGCTTCACGGCGGAAACATTGTGTGTATGCACAGTTCTTGATGGGCAACTGCTTTTCGTCCAGAATCACATCACGGTAGATGTTGGTTACGGGGACTTCGGCGGTAGGAATCAAGTAGAGGTCGTCCACTTCGCAATGATACATTTGCCCTTCCTTGTCAGGCAGCTGTCCCGTGCCGTAGCCGGAAGCGGCGTTCACCACTGTGGGCGGCATTATTTCCGTATAGCCGGATTTGCGTGCTTCGTCCAGGAAGAAGTTGATGAGTGCGCGTTGCAGTTGTGCGCCTTTGCCTTTGTATACGGGGAAGCCGGCACCGGTAATCTTGACACCCAGGTCAAAGTCTATCAAGTCATATTTCTTGGCCAGTTCCCAGTGGGGCAGGGCGTCTTTGGGCAGCTCGGTTTCCATACCACCTATTTTCTCTACTACATTGTCGTCGGCACCTACGCCTTCAGGCACGCTGTCGTAGGGAACGTTGGGGATGGTATAAAGCAAAGTCTGCAAATCGTTGGCAGCCTGGTCCATATTGGCTTGCAAGTCCTTGTTGACTTCTTTCAGCTCGGCCACGCGGCTTTTGGCGGCTTCTGCTTCTTCTTTCTTGCCCTCCTTCATCAGTTGTCCGATGGATTTGGAGAGTGAGTTGGCTTCTGCCAGGTTTTTATCTAGGATGGTTTGATTGGCTTTTCTTTTGTCATTGAAGTCCAGCACTTGTGCAATGGTTTCTTTTGCATTCTTGAAGTGCTTCTTTTCCAGTCCGCGGAGAACCGCGTCGGTGTTTTCTGTAATTTGTTTGATGGTAAGCATATCTTATACTTGTTTTTATGTTATTCGGTTTTGTGAGTGCAAAGATATGGAAAAAACAAATAAAGTGTTGCTTTTGACATAAAAGAAAGGGATGCAACCTATTCGGATTGCATCCCTTTTCCTTATTTCTTGTTCGGAAACTTATGCTTCTGCATTTTCTGCAGGGATAACAGAAACTGAACGTCTGTCTTCCTTGCCCACTTTGAATTGTACAGTTCCGTCTACTAAAGCGAAAAGAGTGTGGTCTTTTCCCATACCGATGTTATTACCCGGGTGGAATTCAGTACCTCTTTGACGAACGATGATGTTACCTGCTTTGCAAGCTTCGCCACCAAATATCTTAACGCCTAATCTCTTGCTCTGTGATTCGCGGCCGTTCTTAGAACTACCGACACCTTTTTTATGTGCCATTTCTTCTTACTGTTTTAATTGATTAAGCTACTACTTCTGTAATTGTTAACTCTGTGAATTGTTGACGGTGACCGTTCAACTTACGATAACCTTTTCTTCTTTTCTTGTGGAAAACAAGAACTTTATCGCCTTTTACCATGTTTGATACGACCTGGCAAACAACCTTTGCACCCTCTACTGTGGGAGCACCTACGGTGATGTTGCCGTCTTTGTCTACCAAAAGAACCTTGTCAAACTCTACTGTTGCACCGTTTTCTGCATTCTGGATGTGGTGTACAAACAGCTTTTTGCCAGCTTCTGCTTTGAATTGCTGACCGTTGATTTCTACAATTGCGTACATTTCTTATATATAATGTATAAGTTAGCTCCGTCGGGTGGTCTCTAATCACTTAGAAAGCACTTGGTCGAACCCGGTGCGGAATAATCGGGCACAAAAGTACTCTTTTTATTCTAAATAGACAAATGTTCTTTTGCTTTTTTGTTCTTTTAATGCAGATTGTACTTTTAGATTATTGGAGAAAAACTGTTTCATCAAGGAGAAACAGTCCGTGTAGGGATGGTTTCTGTTACAAAATGAATTTCAGAACATAGATACCGGCCAGCATCAGCGCCATTACAAGACACGCGAATATGACGAGTAGCACAAGACTGTAAGTCAGCATGAGGATAGTGCGCCAAAAGCTTCTCCACCAGGTGCAGCGGTACAATTGTTTGTAATCCCAACAGAATAGGACGAAAATAAGCCATAAAGGCAGCTCATACAAATCGTCTACCTTTGCGTACCCGTTGAAAGGCAGCACGATGATGCTCAGCAGGAGTATCTGGCAAGCTATGTAGGCTTGTATGAACACATGCTCCGTGGTATTGTAGTTTAACTTATATTTCCGGCGTCGGAAGGCAAGTTGGGTGGCAAGTGCAAACAAAGGCAGTGTGGCAATGATGCGGAATGCCTTGTTTCCGTGTCCCCAGCTCTTCATCAGATTCCATACTTTCATTAGGAAAGGAGAGTTCTGGAAGACTTTTTCCAGTCTGTCTCCCACTTCCGAGGTGTCGTTTACAAATTCATCGATGAGGTCGCCATCATCGCTGTTCTGTTCGGATACCTGTGTGGCAGAAGTGGAGTCGTTCTTCTCTTCCAGTTTGTTCAAGCTTTTCTCCAGGCTTTTTATAGTGATGGCGAGGGCTCGCTTTTCCTCTTTGCTATAGGTTTTCTCCATCTTTTTGGTAAGCTTCTCTTTAGCGGCAATGATTTCTTCTTTGTCTGTCTGCTCTGTCTTTTCCGTCTTTTCTTTTTTGCTCAGAGCTTCCGGGTCTACCAGTTGTACAGCCATGATATAAAGGGCTGCAAGAATGAAGAGTGTCTGGAACGGGCGAAAATACTCTACACGCTTACCGCCGATGAAGTCTCTAATCATGTATCCCGGACGGTAGAGGAGTTCCAGAAGGGTACGTCCAAAGCCATTATCTATATTGAAGAAGCCTCCGGCAATGTTTTTAAGCGCGTTGCTCAACCGATAGCGTGGAGTGTTACGGCTTTGTCCGCAACGGTTACAGTAGTTGCCGGTATAGGTGGTGCCACAATTCAGGCAGGTGCAGGTTTCGTTGCCAGCGGGAGGAGTTTTTCTCCCTTGTATCAGCTTGATGTGAAATGCGCGTAAGCGTACTGCGCAGGGGTGCCACCATGAGTCGATGAAAGTTTTTGCTTTGTTGGGTAGTATCCTTCTTTTTTGGAGGATACCCCACAATGTCAGTATGAAAACAACCGGGAAGAAGTTGCTGTCGTCGGTCATGTCCAGCTCTTCAATAGCCAGCCAGAAGAGTGTCACTAGAAGGAGGATTTGCCAGACGCTTATCCTTTTCTGTTTCCGGGGAGAAGTGGCATGCGCGTTTTCCGGCCGGATGGGATTTTCAATCTTGAATATGGAAGGATACTCCTCCTGAACTGCCAGCAGTTCTTCCAAGGTGTTCATTATTTTCCGGTGTGGGTACTTCTCCAATTCTTTGGCAGTGGTTACTCCGTGGGTGACTCCAGCAAAGTCTACTCCGGCCGCTTGGGCTGTTTCCGCATCTACCGTGCTGTCGCCTATATAGAGGGTCTCGGCTTTGCTGACATGTAGCCGCTTAATGGCAAGGAGTAGCCCTTCGGGAGATGGCTTGGCGGCTTTCACGTCTTCACCACCCACGATGATGTCCATAAAATCTTCAGGAAAATGCTGGTCGAGGAGTTCCTTGATGCGGAATCGGTATTTGGTCGAGATGATTCCGATGCGGGCGCCGGAGTCCTTCAGTGCAGTCAGTACGGACTTGGTTTCCAGGAAAAGCACCGTGTTGACAGTCATATGCGTATCGGCCTCTTTTCGGTATTCTGCCTTGAATCCTGCCAGTTGTCCGGCATCTGTCACGCCGGTGAGGATGGAAAAAGAGTCTTCCAGAGTCTTGCCGATAGTACGTTTGATGTCGTCATCCGTCACCTCTGTATATCCGTGACGGGTCAGTACGTTGCGGAAACAAGTGACGATTCCGCGGGAAGAATCAGCAAGCGTATAATCAAAGTCGAAAAGATAGGTCGTGTAATTCATTGTGACTTTTTGTGACAAAGATAGTGTAAAGTATATTTTTACAAAATAAAAAAGAGGATTAATCGGAATTTTGTATTACTTTTGTTTGCATGAATTCTGTAGAAAAGTGACAAGATGTGTAAGTGTTTTATCCGGTTAGGTTGTTATACTATACACGTTAACCCTATAATGTTATGAATTTGATAAAATCTTGTTGTTTGTTTGTGGTCTTTTCATCCTTTCTGGCATGCACCTCGCAGGTGTCGGATGTGAAGAGTGTGTCTTATACAGAGTTTGTGAATCCCTTTATCGGTACAGATTTTACTGGAAACACCTATCCGGGTGCCCAGGCGCCGTTTGGCATGGTGCAGCTCAGTCCTGACAACGGACTGCCGGGCTGGGACCGTATTTCCGGATATTTTTATCCGGACAGTACCATTGCAGGCTTCAGCCATACCCATCTCTCCGGAACCGGCGCTGGTGACTTGTATGACATCTCTTTTATGCCGGTGACATTGCCTTATAAGGAGGCGGAAGCTCCGCTCGGCATTCACTCTTTGTTCTCTCATTCGGAAGAGTCGGCAAGCGCTGGATATTATCAGGTGCGTCTGAAAGATTATAATATAAATGTAGAGTTGACGGCCACCGAGCGTTGTGGCATTCAGCGGTATACTTTCCCAAAAGCCGATGCTGCCGTTTTCCTGAATTTGCGGAAAGCCATGAATTGGGATTTTACCAATGATTCTCACATAGAAGCCGTCGATTCGGTAACGGTGCAAGGTTACCGTTACTCTGACGGTTGGGCACGCGACCAGCGCCTCTACTTCCGTACACGTTTCTCCAAACCGTTTGCTGCGATGCAGCTCGATACAGCTGCCATAGAGAAAGAAGGCAAGCGGATAGGAACATCTGTCATTGCACGATTCGACTTTCAGACTAAGGAAGGAGAACAGATTCTTGTCAGTACTGCCATCTCCGGTGTAAGTATGGAAGGGGCGGCACGTAATCTAGCAGCAGAAGTACCTGATGATGATTTCGACAAATACCTGGCTGCTGTGCAGGATGATTGGAACGAACAATTGTCCCGGATAGAAATAAAATGCGATGACCGCGATGAGAAAGTCAAGTTCTATACAGCTTTATATCATTCGATGATTGCTCCTACCATTTACAGTGATGTGGACGGCGCCTATTACGGTCCCGACAAGCAAGTGCACCGGGTAGAGGGCTGGACAAATTACAGTACTTTCTCCTTGTGGGACACTTACCGTGCGGCTCATCCTCTCTATACTTTTATTGAGCCGGAACGGGTGAATGATATGGTGAAGTCCTTCCTCGCCTTCTTCGAACAGAACGGCCGCCTTCCCGTATGGAATTTTCAGGGGGGCGAGACAGATATGATGATAGGTTACCACTCTGTGCCGGTTATTGTAGATGCCTATCTGAAAGGTATTGGGGACTTCGATGCGAAAAAGGCCTTGGAGGCTTGTGTAGCTACTGCCAATATCGATTCCTATCGTGGCATTGGGTTATATAAGAAATATGGCTATGTTCCTTATAATGTGACAGATCAGTATAATTCGGAAAACTGGTCACTTTCTAAAACACTGGAATATGCATATGATGACTATTGTATAGCCCGTATGGCAGAGAAGCTGGGCGATAAGGAGGTTGCGGACGAGTTTTATAAGCGTTCCCGTAATTACCGGAATGTCTACAATCCGGTAAGTTCTTTCATGCAGCCCCGTGATGACAAGGGAGAGTTTATCCGGAACTTCTCGCCGGACGACTATACTCCGCACATCTGCGAGAGCAACGGCTGGCAATACTTCTGGTCTGTGCAGCAGGATATTGACGGTTTGATAGTTTTGACCGGAGGTAAGGAACGGTTTGCCCAGAAGCTGGACAGTATGTTTACTTACAATCCTTCTGCAGATGATGAGTTGCCTATTTTCAGCACCGGGATGATTGGCCAGTATGCGCATGGAAATGAGCCTAGCCATCACGTCATCTATCTGTTCAATGCTGTGGATCAACCTTGGAAAACCCAGAAATATGCAGCCCGGGTGATGCGTGAACTCTACCTGAACACTCCTGCCGGTTTGTGCGGCAACGAGGATTGCGGACAGATGTCCGCCTGGTATGTGTTCAGTGCGATGGGCTTTTATCCGGTAGACCCGGTTGGTGGAAAATATGAAATCGGTACCCCCCTATATCCGGAAATGAAGATGCACCTGCCCGGTGGAAAGACCTTTACGGTACTGGCGCCGGCGGTGAGCAAGGAAAATTGCTACATTCAATCTGTCAAACTCAACGGTAAGAACTATGACAAAAGTTATATTACGCATGAACAGATAATGGATGGAAGTGTTTTCGAATTTGAAATGGGGGATAAGCCAGGTCAGGCATGGTACAGTCCCCGATAACCGGCTAACATATGAATGAACATTTCGACTTGACATATAAATCCCTTTTCCGCAGGTATTATACCAACCTGCTGTTCTATGCCACACGCATTGTGGGGGAAGAAGATGCGGAAGATGTGGTACAGGATGTTTTCGTGGAGCTGTGGAAGCGGAAAGATACCATGAAGGTGGGAGAGCAGATTCAGGCTTTTCTGTATAGGGCGGTGTATACCCGTGCCTTGAACGTTCTGAAGCATCGGGACATTGTGAGTGGCTATGAGGCTGTCATGCTCGAAATCCATAAAAAGAGGGTTGAGTTCTATCAACCTGACAGCAATGATGTGGTGAAACGGATAGAGGATGCCGAACTCAGGAGGAAGCTGTCCGATGCCATCAATGAATTGCCGGACAAGTGCCGGATGGTATTCAAACTCAGCTATCTGCATGATATGAAGAATAAGGAGATAGCTGATACAATGGGAGTGTCATTGCGTACGGTGGAGGCCCACATGTACAAAGCTTTGAAGTTGCTGCGTGATAAACTGGGGTATCTGAACCTGATGTTGGCTCTGTTTTTCATCGGGAAAGTAAGTGTTTTTGCGAGCAGCGTTGTTTTATTATCATAATGAAGGAAAGAATGAATAAGTTGAATGAGGAGATATTGGCCAAGTTCCTTATGGGTGAATGTACGGAAGATGAACTTCGTGAGGTGAACGCCTGGCTGGAAGAGTCGGGTGAGAATGCACGCGAATTGTTCAGGCTGGAGGAGATTTACCACTTGGGGAGACTGGGGGATACTTCGAATACACAAGACATAGAAAAGGCCGAAAAGCGATTGTTTAAAAGGCTGGAACAAGAGAAGACGAAACAATACAAGGTACGGAGGATGGTTGGGTGGATACGGTATGCGGCCGTATTTGTGGGCTTCTTCCTTTTGGGTACTTTCGGCTATCTTTTTTATCAGACTTATAGCCAGCCGGAAACATTACTGGCTGTCACCACTCATGATAAGATTAAGGAACTGAAACTGCCGGATGGAACCAAAGTCTGGCTGAATAAAAACACTACCCTGAAATATCCACATGAGTTTGCAGGGAAGGGAAGAAAGGTTTATCTGGAAGGAGAAGGATATTTTGAGGTGATGAGGAATCCGGAAAAACCGTTTGTCGTACAGAGTGAGGTCATGCAGGTCAGAGTATTGGGAACTGTTTTCAACCTCAAGTCTGACAAGGCTAAGATGTCTGCAGTAGCTACCCTTTTGAAAGGCGAAGTAGAGGTGAAAGGTAATCATGGCGAGGGTATGATTATCCTTGCCCCCGGACAGAAAGCCGAGCTGAACGGAATGACTAGGCGTCTGGTGGTGAAGCAGGTGGATACGGGAATCGAAAACTGGCACAATAATGAGTTTGTCTTTGAGAAGGCTGACCTATACACCATTGCGCGTACATTGGAGAATTCGTATGGGGTGAGGGTAATTCTGGCACCGAACATAGATGTAAGCAAGACTTACTCGGGTACACTGAAGAAAAAAGAGAGTGTAGGGGCTGTGCTGAATCTGATAAAGAATGCCATTCCATTGGAGTATAAAATTGTGGGGAACAGTGTTTTCCTCTCCTCAATGAAGTAGGAAGGCCGCACAAATTCGAGATATGACGAGAAGAATTTATTTAATACTAACAACTTTCTAATATTATGCGAAAATTAATCCTATTGTTTTTTTTTGTGAGCAGTGCTTTATGGCTGCATGCCAAAGACTTTACCCGGTATGTCAGTCCTCTTGTCGGCACGCAGTCTACTTTCGAGCTTTCCACCGGTAATACCTATCCTGCGATCGCACGTCCCTGGGGTATGAACTTCTGGACTCCTCAGACAGGTAAGATGGGTGACGGCTGGCAATACGTCTATACCGCGAACAAGATCCGTGGTTTCAAGCAGACACACCAGCCCAGTCCCTGGATTAACGACTACGGGCAGTTCTCCATTATGCCGGTGGTTGGCAAACCCGAGTTTGATGAAGAGAAGCGTGCAAGCTGGTTCTCCCACAAGGGTGAAGTAGCACTTCCTCATTATTATAAGGTATATCTTGCCGAACACGATGTGGTTACCGAGTTCACCCCTACCGACCGTGCCGTATTGTTCCGTTTCACTTTCCCTGAAAATGATCATTCATACATTGTTGTCGATGCCTTTGACAAGGGCTCTTATGTGAAGATACTTCCGGAACAGAATCGTATTATCGGTTATACTACCCGTAACAGCGGCGGTGTTCCCGAGAACTTCAAGAACTATTTCGTGATAGAGTTCGACAAGCCTTTTACTTATAAGGCGTCTGTAGCCGATGGCGTCTTGACCGAGAATAAGGTTGAGCAGGAAGCCGGACATGCCGGTGCTGTTATCGGTTTCAAAACCCGTAAGGGTGAAGTGGTACATGCCCGTGTAGCCTCTTCTTTCATCGGTTTTGAGCAGGCTGACCGTAACTTGAAGGAGCTTGGCAATGACAATTTGGAAACACTGGTTCAGAAAGGTCAGGATGCCTGGAACAAGGTGCTGGGCCGTATTGATGTGGAAGGCGGAACCCTTGACCAGTACCGTACTTTCTACTCATGTTTGTATCGTTCCTTGTTGTTCCCGCGTGCATTCTATGAACTGGATGAGGCGGGAAATCCGATTCATTACAGTCCCTACAATGGGCAAGTGTTGCCCGGCTATATGTATACGGATACCGGTTTCTGGGACACTTTCCGCTGTCTTTTCCCATTCCTCAACCTGATGTATCCGTCGGTGAACAGGCAGATTCAGGAAGGTCTTGTCAACACCTATAAGGAAAGCGGTTTCTTCCCCGAATGGGCAAGTCCGGGTCACCGTGGCTGTATGATTGGCAACAACTCTGCTTCCGTACTGGCAGATGCCTATCTGAAAGGTGTGAAGGTGGAGGATGTGCAGACGTTGTACGAAGGTCTCATCAACGGTACAAAGAATGTCCATCCCGAGGTCTCTTCTACGGGTCGCCTCGGCTATGAGTATTACAACAAGCTTGGTTATGTTCCCTACGATGTGAAAATCAACGAGAACACTGCCCGTACTTTGGAGTATGCTTATAATGACTGGTGCATCTACCGCATGGCAAAAGAACTGAACCGTCCGAAGAAGGAGCAGAAACTCTTTGCGGAACGTGCCATGAACTATAGGAATGTATTTGATAAGGAAAGCAAGCTGATGCGTGGTCGTAATCAAGACGGCCAGTTCCAGTCTCCTTTCTCTCCTTTGAAGTGGGGTGACGCCTTTACTGAAGGTAACAGCTGGCACTATTCCTGGTCTGTATTCCACGACCCTCAAGGTCTGATAGACCTGATGGGTGGAAAAGAGTCTTTCGTAGAGATGCTTGACTCTGTATTTATTGTCCCGCCCTTGTTCGATGACAGCTACTACGGCCAGGTAATCCATGAAATCCGTGAGATGACAGTGATGAATATGGGTAACTATGCCCATGGCAACCAGCCCATCCAGCACATGATTTACCTTTATAACTACGCCGGGGAACCTTGGAAGGCCCAATATTGGCTTCGTCAGGTAATGAACCGCATGTATACTGCCGGTCCCGACGGTTATTGCGGTGACGAGGACAACGGTCAGACTTCCGCGTGGTATGTCTTCTCTGCACTTGGTTTCTATCCGGTTTGCCCTGGTACGGACGAGTATGTATTGGGCGCCCCTCTGTTCCGTAAGGCTACCCTCCATTTCGAGAACGGTAAGTCCCTGACAATTGACGCTCCGGATAACTCACCGGAGAACATGTATATCGAGTCTCTCAAGGTGAACGGCGTGGATTATTCCAGGAATTATCTGACGCATGGCGATTTGCTGAATGGCGGTACCTTGAGGTTTGATATGGGCAGCCAGCCTAATATGAAGAGAGGTACGCAGCCGGAAGATTATCCTTATTCTTTCTCGAATGAACTGAAGAAGTAAAGAATAGTAATAATATAGTAAGAAAAGGGTTGCCTCGAAAATAAGTTGATATATCATTTTGTTATTTACTATCTGTATTATAGGTGTTTTTCTTGAATCAGGTGGAAATAATTATTTACTTCGTTAGTAATATTGAGCAAAATGATATATCAACTTGTTTTCGGGGTAACTCTTTTTTTAGGATTAATGATAAAAAAGATACTTTTTCAGTAAGTGTATTTTCATTGTCTGTTGTTTTATATAGGAATGCGAGAGAATGAATCTCTCGAAGTAATTTATTGTATAACCTATAAATTGTGTTTATGAAAGACAATTATGCTTTTCGGAGTTCGACGTTCATGCGGGCTTTATTAGTTTTGTTGTTCATGGCAGTTTCTATCCAGTGGGGCTTTGCCCAGTTAAACCTGAATGTGTCTCGCGGTACATTGGGGACAGTCATTGAACAAATCAAGTCTCAATCCAAGTATCAATTTTTTTATGACGACAAGCTGGCTGCGCTGTCAGTAGAAAACGTTAAAGTGAACAATGTATCCATTGAAGATGCTTTGAATGTTATTCTCAAGGGGAAGAACATTTCGTATAAAGTGGAGGACAACATCGTTTATCTTTCAGAAAAGACCGCTACTTCACAAGAAGGTAAGCAACAGGGGAAAGAGCGGACTATTACCGGAGTCGTATCAGATGATATGGGGCCTCTGATTGGTGTGAACGTATTGGTAAAAGGTACCAGCAATGGTTGTATTACAGACCTGGACGGTAACTTTACGTTGACCACTACAGAAGCGAATCCGGTACTTGTATTCTCTTATATCGGTTATAAGTCGCAGGAAATTTCGGCGACCGGTTCAGCTTCCATTAATGTACTGATGCAGAATGACACGCAGATGATTGAAGAAGTGGTGGTCACTGCCCTCGGTATCAAGCGATCGGAAAAGGCATTGTCCTACAATGTACAGCAGGTGAATACGGATGCCATTACTTCCAATAAAGACGCCAACTTTGTAAATTCATTGAGTGGCAAGGTAGCGGGTGTGAATATCAATGCTTCTTCATCCGGTGTGGGTGGCGTATCAAAGGTAGTGATGCGTGGTACGAAATCCATCATGCAGTCTTCCAATGCACTTTATGTTATTGACGGTGTGCCTATTTTCTCCGGACGTGGTACTGCCGGAGGTAAGGAGTTCGACTCTCAGGGTTCTTCAGAACCGATTGCCGACATCAACCCGGAAGACATCGAGTCTATGTCAGTCTTGACCGGTGCTGCCGCTGCCGCCTTGTATGGTTCGGAAGCTGCCAACGGTGCCATTGTCATTACTACAAAGAAAGGTAAAGAAGGTAAGGTGAGCCTTACTGTCAGCAGCAATACCGAATTCACCAATCCGTTTGTGATGCCGAGCTTCCAAAACCGTTACGGTACGGGAACCGGTGGTGTGATGAGTACTTCAGGAGCCATGAGCTGGGGAGCACCTTTGTCTGCTGCCAATAATTACAATTACAGCCCGAAAGATGATTATTTCCAGACGGGTATTATAGGTACGGAAAGTATTTCTTTGTCAACCGGTACAGAGAAAAATCAGACGTATGCATCGGCTGCTGCAGTAAACTCCAAGGGGATTGTTCCCAACAACAAATACAACCGTTACAACTTCACGGTACGTAACACCACTACTTTCCTGGACGACAAGATGACTCTGGACTTCGGTGCAAGCTATATTCTGCAGAATGACCAGAACATGACGAACCAGGGTACTTACAACAACCCGTTGGTGGGTGCTTATTTGTTCCCGCGCAGCAACGACTGGTCTGATATCAGCATGTATGAGCGCTATGACGCTGCCCGTAAGATTTATACGCAATACTGGCCGGTAGGTGACGAAGGTATGGTAATGCAGAATCCTTATTGGATTAACTACCGCAATCTGCGCCAGAACAAGAAGGACCGCTATATGCTGAATGCCGGTTTGAGCTATAAGATTCTGGACTGGCTGACTGTTTCAGGACGTGTACGTTTGGATAACTCCAACAATGATTATACAGAAAAGTTCTATGCTTCTACCAATACACAGCTCACCGAGAGCTCTTCACGAGGTCTTTATGGTATTACCAAGATGCAGGACAAACAGTTGTATGCAGACTTCCTGGTGAGTATCAACAAATATTTCGGTGAAGATTGGTCACTCCAGGCCAACGTTGGTGGTTCATTCTCCGATATACGTTCGGATGCAATGAAAACACGTGGTCCGATTGCTGATGGTGGCGATGCCTTCAGCGGCGAACCGGTAGGTTTGACCAACTACTTTGCCATCCAGAACCTGAGTGCCAGCAAGACACAGCGTTTGCAGGAAGGATGGCGTGAACAGACCCAGTCTCTCTTCGCTTCGGCTGAGCTTGGTTACAAGAACACTTACTTCTTGACGCTGACCGGACGTAACGACTGGCCTTCACAGCTGGCAGGTCCCAACTCCAACAGCAAATCATTCTTCTATCCTTCAGTCGGTGGTTCTGTTGTACTGTCTGAGCTAATGCCTAACTTGAACAAAGATTATCTTTCTTTTATAAAGGTTCGTGGTTCATGGGCATCTGTTGGTAGTGCTTTCTCCAGATATTTGGCTAATCCTCACTATGAATGGAATTCAAGTTCCGGCCAGTGGAGTATCACGACCCAATATCCGTTGTACAATTTGAAACCTGAACGTACCAATTCTTGGGAAATCGGTTTGAACATGCGTTTCCTCAAGAACTTTGAATTGGACGTGACATATTACAATGCCAAGACTATGAACCAGACATTCAACCCGCAGTTGCCTGTCAGCGGTTGGTCGGCTATGTATATCCAGACTGGTGCCGTACGTAACTCCGGTATTGAGTTGTCGCTGAATTACAAGAATACCTGGAAAGATTTTACATGGGATACCGGTATAACCTTCTCCAGTAACAAGAATAAAATCCTGACTTTGGCAGACAATGCCATCAATCCCGTTACCGGTGAGCTGTTCTCTTTGAGCACGTTGAATATGGGTGGCTTAGGTGATGCCCGCTTCTTGCTGAAAGAAGGTGGGAGCATGGGTGACCTTTACTCACTGCGAGATATGAAACGTGATGCCAATGGACAGATTTTTGTGGACCAAAATGGAACGGTTGCTACGGAAGCCATAACGGACCCGGATAAATACATCAAGTTGGGAAGCGTACTTCCTAAAGGTAATTTGGCTTGGCGTAATAACTTCATTTGGAAGAATTTCACAGCAGGTTTCTTGATTTCAGCCCGTTTGGGTGGTGTGGTTTACTCACGTACACAAGCTATGTTGGACTATTACGGTGTGTCCGAGGCTTCTGCCGATGCACGTGATTTAGGTTACGTGTTGGTGAATGGTAGAGATAAGGTAAACCCCGAAACATGGTACGGTGTAGTAGGTAGCGGCACGTCTGTTCCCCAATACTACACTTATTCTGCTACCAATGTTCGTCTGCAGGAAGTATCTTTGGGTTACACCATCCCCAGAAAGTTGTTGAATGATGTGTGCGATATCAAGGTTTCGTTGGTAGGCCGCAACTTGTGGATGATTTACAGCAAGGCTCCTTTCGATCCCGAAAGTGTAGCTTCTACCGATAACTTTTATCAGGGAATAGACTATTTCATGATGCCGGCTTTGCGTAACATCGGCTTTAGCTTGAGCTTTAAATTTTAATACCAAACGATATGAAAAAGAAAAATATTATAAATAAATTGATTGTTGCTCCGTTGGTTATGGGCTTTATGTCCTGTACCGGCAATTATATGGATATCAACTCCAATCCTTATCAACCGGGTGATTTGACTCCGGATGATTATGCACTGGGTTCTGCCATGAGTAACTTGGCAAGTACGGTTATCTCATCAGATGTCAATACGGCACAGTTTACTGATTGTTTGTTGGGTGGACCGTTGGGAGGTTATTTTGCCGATTCAAATGCCGGCTGGTCCAATACAATATCCAATTTTAATGCTACAAATGACTGGACGCGTGTGTTCTTGATAAGTGACCGTATCATTTCAACACTTTACGGTAACTTGAGCACAGTGAAACAAGTATCGGAGAATACCAATAATCCGGTTCCTTATGCCATTGCTCAAATCATAAAGGTTGCTGCCATGAGTCGCGTGACTGATGCGTATGGTCCTATTCCTTATTCTAAAATCGGTCAGGATGGCAAGATTACCATTCCTTATGATACGCAGGAAGAAGTATATAACGCATTCTTCAAGGAACTGGACGAATCCATCGAGGTGCTGACTGAAAACAGAAATGCGGCGTTGGTTGCTTCTGCAGATTTCGTGTACAGTGGTAATGTACAGAAGTGGGTGAAGTTTGCCAATTCATTGAAACTGCGTTTGGCTATCCGTATTGCCAATGTAAGCCCTGCTAAGGCTAAAGAAATGGCTGAAAGTGCAGTGAATCACGAGTTGGGTCTGATTGAAACAAATGCAGACAATGCTACATGGAAGTATTTCGGTACAATTAGCAATCCGTTGTTTGTGGCAGTACGTTACAATGAAGAAGCTTCAGGTGGTGATACCCATCCTGCTGCCGACATCATCTGCTACATGAACGGTTACAACGACAATCGTCGTGCCAGCTATTTTGAGGAATCAAAATGGCCTGGAGAGACTTATGTAGGATTACGTCGCGGTATCAACCTCAGTAAGATGAAAGAGTATTTCATCAATTATTCGCGTGTGAAGATTTCCTCTTCTGATCCCGTGCTTTGGATGAATGCGGCAGAAGTTGCCTTCTTGCGTGCTGAAGCCACTGCAATCTATGGTTTCAACATGAAAGGAACCGCTGCTGATTTTTATGAACAAGGTGTCCGTCTCTCTTTCGAACAGTGGGGAGCTACCGGTGTAGACAGCTATCTGGCTGATGAAAGCAGTGTACCTGCTCTTTACAAAGATCCCGCCGGTCTTAATACTTATGAAAAGAACCTTTCAGCCATTACTGTCAAGTGGAATGAAGGGGCATCCAAGGAAGAAAAACAGGAACGTATCATTACCCAGAAGTGGATTGCGAATTGGCCGTTAGGTAACGAAGCTTGGGCTGACTATCGCCGTACAGGCTATCCCAAACTGTTGCCTGCAACCAGTGAAGGTAACTTGAGTGGTGGAATTGTTGATAGCGAGAAAGGTGCACGCCGTATGCCTTATCCTTCTGAAGAATATACAAGTAATACTGAAAACGTGCAAGAGGCAGTAAACAGCTATCTGGGTGGACCGGACAACATGGCTACTGACGTATGGTGGGCACGCAAATAATAACAATAAATGCTGAATAATTATGAAATTATATAAGAAATCATTCAAAGGAATCGCGCTGGCAGCTTTTTCCGTATTGGCATTGTCTGCCTGCTCCGACTGGACGGATTCAGAGAGTATTAAACTGAAAGAACCCGGAATCGACGAACAGTCTCCCGAACTGTATGCCAAGTATCTGAAGAACTTGCAGGAATACAAGAATTCTGACCATAAGATTGTATACGGCTGGTTTGATAATAGTGAGAAAGTTCCTTTCAGCCGCGGGCAGCACATGTCGGATGTTCCCGACAGCCTGGACGTAATTATCGCAACTACTCCCGATTTGGCGGAATTCGAATTGGAAGATATTGCAAATGTACATGAGAAGGGAACGAAAGTATTCTATTCCATCAGCTATGACAATATCTTGAAGGAACATACCGACAAGGTGAAAGAAGGAACAGAAACATCTGCATTCTCGGCTTATCTGTCGGCTGAGCTGAACAGACTGATAGCTCTTGAAGCACCTTTCGACGGTATTGTAGCCGAGTATCGTGGTAGCAATCCTATCTACATGTCCGAAGCCGACAAGGCTGAAGCAAAGGCAAATCAGGATACTTTCTTCGGTGTGATATCCAACTGGAAGAGTGCCAATTCAGGTAAGCAACTGGTGTTCCAGGGGTATCCTGCCAACCTGATAGGCCAGTCTGTGCTCTCTTCTTGTGACCATATCATCTTGATTACAAATGATGCCACGGATGTTGCCCAACTGGGGATAGAAGCGCTTCAGGCCTTGATGGCAGACGGTGTTCCGGCTGACCGCTTCATTGTATCGGCATCTACCGTCTCTCTGGATACAACAGATAAGACTACCGGATATTACAATGCTTTGAGAGCTCTGTCGGAAGCTGCTTATTGGGTGACAGAACCGTCTGCAGAGTTTACAAAAGCTGGTCTGGCTATTGAGAACATGCAGAATGATTATTACAATGCTACCAATACCTATCAATACGTGAGAGAAGCTATCAATATTATGAATCCTGCTCCTAAAAAATAAAAGAATATCATGAAACTGAAAAGTATATATTTAGTATCGATGGCATTATTGGCAGGTGTATTTGCTGCTTGTAATGATAATGACGTTGAGAATTTCGATAATCAGGTGTATATCAACGGCTCGGCGATGACCAGTACTGTGTTGTTGAAAAACACTGTTTCCGATACGGAAGGTTCATTCCGGATTTCAATGGCCCGTCCTGAATCGCAGGATATAACTATTGCCTTGAAGGCGGACCCTTCACTGGTAGCTACTTATAACGCTACCTATTATGACACAGCCGAGGCTCTGCCGGAAAACTATTATACGGTAGAAACTCCGCAGGCTACCATTTTGGCCGGTGCTGTCATTTCAGACGACATCACTGTCAGCTTCAAGAACTTGACGGAGCTGGACCGTGAGAAGGTATATGTATTGCCGGTTACGGTAGACCAGGCAAGCATCGGAGTCTTGAAGAGCTCCGGTACCATGTACTACGTGCTGAAGGGTGCCGCATTGATTAATACGGTTCCTGATATTACCAAGAATCTGGTTTACGTAACTTGGACCAATCCAGATGTAGCCAATAATATGAATAAGCTGACGGCAGAAGCGTTGATTCGTGTAAGCAAGTTTGACAAGATGCTGACTTCCATTATGGGTATCGAAGGTAAGTTCCTGCTCCGCATCGGTGATGCCGGAATTCCTCAAAACCAGTTGCAGGTGGCTACAAGTAGCGGCAATGTGACCGATGAGAGTCTGGTTATTCCGACAAACGAATGGACACATATCGCTGTGACCTACGATGCGGATGCAAAAACAGTTATAATCTACATCAATGGTAAGAATATGCTGGAGACTACTTTGGACTGCGGAGTCGTGAACTGGGGCCAGACCATGACCGATGAAGGTAACGGATTCTGGATTGGCCATTCATACAATCGTGACCGTTGGTTGGAAGGTAATATCTCAGAGGTGCGTATCTGGAACAAGGTGTTGACATCAGCAGAAATCAATGCAAAGGACCACTTCTACCAGGTAGAGCCGGATGCTGACGGACTGGTTTCTTACTGGAAGTTCGATGAGGGTGCCGGTACTGCCATTCACGATTATAGCGGAAATGAGAACAATGCTACTGCAGTGGAGTCACTGACTTGGACTGCTGTGGAACTGCCCGCCAAATAATTTAGTTATACCTTAATTCAAATAAAAAGATATTGATTATGAAATATATGAATCATGTAAAATCAGGCTTGCTGGCAATGGCCTTTGCATGTGCAGGAATATGCTTTACCGGTTGTGAAGATGATGTTGTCATCAACACCGGCAACAGTGACAAGCTGGATACTGTGGATGGCGTGTATGGCTATGTAAAGTCTGCCGCCGGTGCACGTGAACTTACTCCGATTTCTGTTTTTGGCGACAAGGTTGCTACCGGACATCTCTATTTTGAACTGAGCAAAGCTGCAGAGCAGGATGTTACTGTGACCTTCAAAGTGGACGAAGACGTTTTGGAGGCTTACAATAAGAAGAATGGAACAAGCTATAAAATGTATCCCGCCGATAAGCTGAGTTTGGCGAACGGTGGAACTGCCACTATCAAGGCGGGCGAACAGAAGTCGGCTTCTGTGGAACTGAATATCAATGCCGGAGGCACAATCGGACAGACTTATGCTGTTGCCGTTTCTGCATCTGCCAATAACGGTGTGGAAGTTTCTACAAACAATCAGGAATATATTTACTTGGTAAAGCCTTTGGCTGCTATTCCTGAGAGTATCAGTAAGGGTGATATACTTACACATTGCTTTGTGGAAGTAAATGACGAGAACATCTTGAATATGGGTGAATATACTATGAAGAGCGACGGAAAGCCTTTCTTTGATGTTGTCAGCATTTTTGCAGCTAACATCAATGTGGATAGCAAGACTGGTCGCGTTCATGTTTTCTGCAATGACCAGGTTTCTTTCTTGCTGAGAAATGCGGATAAGTTCATCCGTCCTTTGCAGGCTAAAGGCATTAAGGTGGTGATGACTATTCTTGGTAACCATGACGAGGCAGGTATGGGCAACCTTTCGGAAGCTGCTGCCAAAGACTTTGCTAAGGAACTGAAAGCCTACTTGGATATTTATGGTTTGGATGGCATTGACTTTGATGATGAGTACACCAGTTATAATAACTCCAATCCCAGTCCCGGCTTCGAAAAACGTTCACGTGCCAACTTCGCGCGCTTGGTTTACGAATGCCGCCAAGTGTTTGGCAAAAAGTTGATTGGTGTGTATGAATATGGTTCTCTCGACTCTCCCGACGGCGAGGTAGAAGGTGTGAAAGTAGGTGATATTGTGGATTATATGACCTACGGTTATTACCAGAATCAGAATCCTAATGGAGCCTTTGGCCGTGAAGAGTCTCATTTTGAGAACCTGCCCAAATCCAAGTATGCTCCGTTACCCTGGAAGATTAATGATGAGCTGAACGGAGGCTGGAGCGGATTTGACAAAAGCAAATTCCAAAAAGTGAAGGATGAAGGTTATGGTATTCAGATGTTCTACAACCCCAAACCACTGATGTATCAGTATTACGTGTTGCTTTCGGAAATAAGTGAGGTGCTCTTTGATGATGGAGTGGAATGGAGTGGCAAGTACTGGAGCCGTACCGGTGAAGCTTATCAGGGCAAAATGTTGGGTTATGAAGATTTGGTCGGCGAGTGGAAGGTAACTTCCAGCAATTCCCTCTTTACCTATGTGGATGAAGAAGGTAATCCTCGCTGGTGGGATTGGAAAGGCAGTCAGGAGTTTGAGAAGAATGTAATTATAGAGAAGGATGAAGAAGGTACCGGATATGTGGTTTACAACTGGGGTACTTTCCCCGAAATCACCGGTAAGTATCCGATGCATTGCGATTACTATAACGGTGCACTGCTCATCTATCCGCAAACCATTCATGAGGGCGATGCTGAAGACCCTGCTACCTACAAGATGCATTTCGGTACTTACAGCAAGAATTTCCAGTGGAAAGCATATCCTAACTATGATGATTACTATATGGATGGTGCTATTGCTCCTAACGGTGATATGCATATCTATGGCTTAGGCAACAGATGGGCTATCAATCCCTATAAGTATGTAGGCGGTGAGATTGAGACCGACATCTTCCCCGATGTTCCTTACTTCGTGAGTGAGAACTATACGATGAAGAAGGTACGCTGATGCCGTGTTTTCCGTAAACTGAGGTTTCGGAAAACGGATGCTTGAACCTTTTCATACATGAAACAAAGGAGGGCTTTGCTCAAAGTAATAGGGCGGCCCTCCTCAAGCATTCTCATATAACAAGATTCTATTATGAAGCTATACACCTACTTATACAATAAACAATATGAAGAAAAACATGAAATCTAGTTCCATACTGTTGGGCGGACTTTTTCTGCTGGGGGCGGTTTGCAGCTGTACCCAGACGGCACCGGACTATGCGTCTTACGTCAATCCGTTCATCGGTACGGGTGGACATGGGCATACCTATCCCGGAGCGGTAGTTCCCAACGGGATGATTCAGCCCAGCCCCGACACGCGTATCTACGAGTGGGATGCCTGCTCCGGATATTACTATGCAGATACTACTATCAACGGATTTTCACATACCCACGTCAGCGGTACGGGTTGTGCCGATTACGGGGATGTGCTGCTGATGCCCACTGTAGGTCGGCAGGATTACCACTCCATGGGCTCGAAGAGCCAGCAGATGGCGTACGCCTCTGCCTTTTCCCACGAGAATGAAACAGCCGAACCGGGATATTATTCCGTATTTTTGGACCGCTACGGGGTGAAAGCCGAACTGACCTCTACCAAACGTGCGGCGATTCATCGCTATACCTTCCCGAAAGCGGAAGATGCAGGTTTTATCCTCGACCTGGATTACAGTATCCAGCGCCAGAAGAATGAACAGATGGAGCTGGAAGTAATCAGCGATACTGAAATCCGTGGACGCAAGAAGACTGTATATTGGGCTTTCGACCAGTATATCAACTTCTATGCCAAGTTCTCCAAACCATTCACCTATACGCTGGTCACGGACTCCATGGCATTGGACGAAGGCGGTCCGCTTCTGCCTACAGCTAAAGCTTTACTGCAATTCCAGACGGAGCCCAATGAGGAGGTATTGGTAAAGGTAGGTGTGTCTGCCGTGGATATGGACGGTGCCCGCAAGAATGTGGAAGCCGAAATCTCCGGATGGGATTTTGACGGTGTGCGCCGTGCTGCCCGCCAGCAGTGGAACACTTATCTTTCCAAGATTGACATCGATACGAAGGACAACGACCAGCGTACCATGTTCTACACGGCACTTTACCACACGGGTATGCAGCCCAACTTGTTTACCGATGCTGACGGACGTTACTTTGGTATGGACTTGAAGCCCCATCAAGGCAGGGTGGACGAGCCTATCTACACCATTTTCTCTTTATGGGACACTTTCCGTGCCTATCATCCGCTGATGACGATTATTGATCCTGAACTGAACGAGGCTTTCATCCGTTCGCTCATCCAGAAGTCCCGCGAGGGCGGCGTCCTGCCTATGTGGGAACTGGCCGGAAACTATACGGGTACCATGATTGGTTATCATGCAGCCTCCCTCATAGCGGATTCTTATGTAAAGGGATACCGTAACTTCGACGTGCAGGAGGCTTACAAGGCTTGCCTCCGTACGGCAGAATACGATACGACGGGTATTATCACCCATCCTTTGGTTGTGCCGCATCTGATGCCGCAGGCCAAGTACTGGAAGAACAAGATTGGCTACGTGCCTTGCGATAAAGACAATGAATCTGTGGCTAAAGCTTTGGAATATGCTTACGATGACTGGTGTATCTCCGTACTGGCAGGTGCTTTGGACGACGAAGCCAACCGCGATAAGTATGCGGCTTTTGCCGAGGGATATAAAGTTTATTTCGATCCGAGTACCCGCTTCATGCGCGGACTGGACAGTGAGGGCAACTGGCGTACGCCTTTCAACCCCCGCGCTTCCAATCACCGTAACGATGACTATTGCGAAGGTACGGCATGGCAGTGGACTTGGTTCGTTCCCCACGATGTGGACGGACTGGTGGAACTGATGGGAGGACGCGACGCCTTCATCGGCAAGTTGGATTCTCTGTTCACGGCCGATTCCAAGCTGGAAGGTGAATCGACCTCGGTGGATATTTCCGGTCTGATAGGCCAGTATGCCCACGGCAATGAGCCAAGCCATCACATTGCCCATCTCTACAACTACGTAGGCCAGCCCTGGCGTACGCAGGAGATTGTGGATGAGGTGCTGCATACGCTTTACTTCAACAACCCCGACGGACTTTCGGGCAATGAAGACTGCGGACAGATGTCTGCATGGTACATTCTGAATGCGATGGGCTTCTATCAGGTATGCCCCGGCAAGCCGGTATATTCCATCGGACGCCCGCTGTTCAACGAGGCGACCGTTCATCTGAAAGACGGCAAGTCGTTCAAGGTGATAGCCCACAACAACAGCCGCGACAACAAGTATGTGCGGAGCATTGTGCTGAACGGCAATAAGTTGGAGACTCCATTCTTCACGCATCAGGATATAGTGGACGGCGGTACGCTGGAGCTGACTATGGGCAGTGAACCGTTGAAGTGACACAGATAATATACAGAAGGGATGAGCCGAAAAAATCATAATCCTATATCGTGGGTCCCCACCGTATATTTCGCCATGGGATTGCCGTTTGTGGTGCTGAACATGGTTTCTGTGTTGATGTTCAAGGGGCTGGGTATCGGTGACGCGCAGATTGCTCTGTGGACGTCGCTCATCATGATGCCCTGGACGCTGAAGTTCCTTTGGAGTCCGTTCCTTGAAATGTTCAAGACGAAGAAGTTTTTCGTGGTACTGACGCAGATGGTTACCGGAGCAGGTTTTGCTCTGGTGGCTTTGGCGTTGCAGTTACCGTTCTTTTTTGCGATATGCATTGCGCTGCTGGCAGTGATTGCTTTCAGCGGAGCCACGCACGATGTGGCTACGGATGGTGTCTACATGTCGGAACTGAACAAGCAGGACCAGGCCAAGTATATCGGTTGGCAGGGAGCCTTCTACAATATAGCGAAGATTGTGGCGTCCGGCGGGTTGGTCTGGCTGGCAGGTGCCTTGCTGGTAGGTTTCGGTGGGGTGGAGGGTGCCACAGAGGCAGTCCGCCACGAGGCTACCCGGCATGCATGGATGACGGTGATGCTGATATTGGCGGCGGTGATGCTGCTGCTTGGCTTCTACCACATGCGCATGC
The DNA here is from genome assembly GCF_025147485.1 of Bacteroides uniformis. NCBI lineage: Bacteria > Pseudomonadati > Bacteroidota > Bacteroidia > Bacteroidales > Bacteroidaceae > Bacteroides > Bacteroides uniformis. The sequence continues at coordinate 2,306,899 of NZ_CP102263.1, forward strand.
TGCCATCGGGCGGTGCTGCCGCATCCGGCGCCAAGTCGGCAAGAGAGACGTGGGAGCAGTTGGTGGCGGTAATCAAGGATTTCTTCTTGAAGAAGCACATCTGGTACTATATAGCGTTCATTATCCTTTATCGCCTTGCCGAGGGTTTTGTCATGAAGATTGTCCCTCTTTTCTTGAAGGCGGAGCGTTCGGCAGGTGGCTTGGGACTGAATGAGCAGCAGATAGGTTTGTACTACGGCACTTATGGGGCGGCCGCCTTTGTGCTGGGGTCACTGTTGGCAGGCTATTACATTTCGCACCGGGGATTGCGGCGGACGCTGTTCTCTCTGTGCTGCATCTTCAATCTGCCTTTTGTGGCGTATACCCTGCTTGCCATGTACCAGCCGGAAAGCGGGTTGCTGATAGGTAGTGCCATCGTGCTCGAGTACTTCGGTTATGGTTTTGGTTTTGTGGGACTGACTTTGTTCATGATGCAGCAGGTGGCGCCGGGAAAGCACCAGATGGCACATTATGCCTTTGCTTCGGGCATCATGAATCTGGGTGTGATGTTGCCGGGCACAATCAGCGGTTTTGTCAGCGACTGGTTGGGGTACGAGGCGTTCTTTACCTTCACGCTGTTTGCCACCATTCCGGCGTTCCTCATTACGTACTTCATACCATTTACGTATGCCGATGAGAAGAAACAACAATAACCAATTAATAATATAGAGCAATTATGAGCAACAAAATCACAATGCCTTGGGAAGAACGGCCGGCAGGCTGTAAGGATGTAATGTGGCGTTATTCGGAGAATCCCGTAATAGACCGCTACCATATTCCGTCGTCGAACAGCATTTTCAACAGTGCGGTGGTTCCGTTTAAGGATGGTTATGCCGGTGTGTTCCGTTGTGACAACCGGGCGGTGCAGATGAATATCTTTGCCGGTTTCAGCAAGGACGGCATCCACTGGGAAATAGAGCATGAGCCAATCAAGTTCAAGGCCGGGAATACGGACATGATAGAGTCCGAATATAAATACGATCCGCGCGTGACATGGATTGAGGACCGCTACTGGATTACGTGGTGCAACGGCTACTACGGCCCCACCATCGGCATCGGCTATACTTTCGATTTCAAGGAGTTCTTCCAGTGCGAGAATGCTTTCTTGCCTTTCAACCGCAACGGTGTGTTGTTGCCTCAGAAGTTCGATGGCAAATATGCGCTCTTGAGCCGTCCCAGCGATAGCGGACATACTCCTTTTGGCGACATCTACATTAGCTTCAGCCCTGACATGAAATTCTGGGGCGAACACCGCCATGTGATGGCTCCTACGCCTTTCCCCGAAAGTGCCTGGCAGTGTACCAAGATAGGGGCAGGTTCGGTACCGTTCCTCACGGACGAGGGTTGGCTGATGTTCTATCATGGCGTGATAACCACTTGTAACGGTTTCCGTTACTCCATGGGAGCAGCTATTCTGGATAAGGACAATCCTGCCAAGTTGCTCTACCGCACCCGTGAGTATCTGCTTGCGCCTGCTGCTCCTTATGAGTTGCAAGGTGATGTTCCCAACGTGGTGTTCCCTTGCGCAGCGTTGCAAGATGGAGAACGTGTAGCTGTATACTACGGTGCAGCCGATACGGTAGTGGGGCTTGCCTTTGGGTATATCCGCGAGATTCTGGAGTTCACGAAGCGCACAAGTATTTTGTAAGTACCAAGCAGTTGGCAGGCGCTCGGTATTGCTGAAAAGCGCCTGCCGTAACTGCTTTATACTTAGTGTAATATCACTGCAAAGATACTGCATGCTTTTTGCAGTGCTACTGCAAAGCCGTTGCAGCGCCACTGCAAAGCTGATGCAGCGTCACTGCAAAACTGTTGCAGTGCTACTGCAAAGTAGTTTGCAGTGTCACTGCAGACCGTTTGCAATAACTTTGCAGAGTGCATGCAATGACACCGGCATGGGTAGCGTGCTCACTAACTAATAAAGAACAAATCCTTACTATATTATGAAACGACTGATTACTTTCTGTATCATCTCCTTTGGAATGCTCACGGCATCTATGGCTGCGGAGAAACAGCCGACGGACTATGTGAATCCTTTTATTGGTACCACCAACTTCGGCACTACGAATCCGGGAGCCGTCTGTCCCAACGGAATGATGTCCGTAGTGCCCTTCAACGTGATGGGCTCGGAGGACAACAAATACGATAAAGATGCCCGCTGGTGGTCCACTCCCTATGAGTATCACAATTGTTTCTTCACCGGATATTCGCATGTCAATTTGAGCGGTGTGGGCTGTCCGGAATTGGGCTCTTTGCTGCTGATGCCCACTACGGGAGAGCTGTCCGTGGATTACAAGGAGTATGGAAGCCGCTATAAGGACGAGCAGGCATCTCCTGGATATTACAGCAACTTCCTGACTCGCTACAATGTGAAGACGGAAGTGACGGCAACTCCCCGCACGGGTGTGGCGCGTTTCACTTTTCCTGCAGGACAAAGCCATGTGCTGCTGAACCTGGGCGAAGGCCTGACTAATGAATCGGGAGCTTTTCTGCGCCGGACGGGTGAGTGCGAGTTTGAAGGTATGAAGCTGCTGGGTACTTTCTGCTACAACCCGCAGGCCGTTTTCCCCATCTACTTTGTGATGCGTGTCAACAAGCAGCCTGCCGCTTCGGGCTACTGGAAGAAGCAACGCCCCATGACCGGTGTGGAGGCTGAATGGGATCCCGATAACGGACGCTACAAACTTTACACCGGCTACGGGAAAGAGCTGGCAGGAGATGACATCGGCGCTTACCTTACATTCCATACCGAAGAGGGCGAGCAAGTGGAAGTACAGATGGGAGTCTCTTTTGTGAGTATAGAGAATGCCAGGCTCAATCTGGATACCGAGCAGCAGGGAAAGAATTTCAGCCAAGTGCTGGAGGAAGCCCGTCGCCGCTGGAACGATGACCTCTCGCGCATCCTTGTGGAAGGAGGTACGGAAGAGCAGAAAACCGTCTTTTATACGGCACTCTATCATACGCTGATACATCCCAATATCCTGCAAGATGTGAACGGGGAATATCCTGCTATGGAGAGTGACAAAATTCTGACCACCAAAGGAGACCGTTATACCGTCTTTTCCTTGTGGGACACTTACCGCAATGTGCACCAGCTTCTTACGCTGGTATATCCCGAACGGCAATTGCAGATGGTGCGCTCCATGCTCGACATGTACCGCGAACACGGCTGGCTTCCCAAATGGGAACTCTACGGACGTGAGACGCTGACCATGGAAGGCGACCCTTCCATTCCCGTCATCGTCGACACCTGGCTGAAAGGTCTGCGCGACTTTGATATAGAACTGGCCTACGAGGCCATGCGCAAGGGAGCCACCCTGCCGGGAGCGGAGAACCTGCTCCGTCCGGACAATGACGACTACGTGTCATTGGGATATGTGCCCCTGCGGGAGCAGTATGACAATTCCGTTTCACATGCCCTGGAATACTATATAGCCGACAATGCCTTGTCGCGCATAGCTGCTGCGCTTGGCAAGAAGGAGGATGCCCGTCTGTTCCACGAACGTTCGCTGGGCTACAAGCATTATTACTGTAAGGAGTACGGTACTTTCCGTCCTATCCTGCCTAACGGTGAATTCTATGCTCCTTTCGACCCGAGGCAGGGAGAGAACTTTGAGCCGAACCCCGGATTTCACGAAGGTTGTGCCTGGAACTATACTTTCTATGTTCCCCACGATGTGAAAGGGCTTGCCCGGCTCATGGGTGGAAAGAAGCCGTTCGTAGACAAGCTTCAGCGTGTGTTCGACGAAGGACTGTACGACCCTGCCAACGAACCGGACATTGCATACGCCCATCTTTTTTCTTATTTCAAGGGTGAGGAGTGGCGCACGCAGAAAGAGCTGCACCGCCTTTTGCAGAAGTATTTCAAGAATGCCCCCGACGGAATTCCCGGCAATGATGATACCGGAACGATGTCCGCTTGGGCTATCTTCAATATGATGGGCTTTTATCCGGATTGTCCCGGAGAACCGGCTTATACGCTGTCTACTCCGGTATTTGATAAGGTGACCATAAAGCTCGACCCTAAGTATTGGGGACGCGACCAACTGGTGATAGAGACGGAACGCCCGTCGGCAGAGTCGCTTTATATCCGTGAAATGGAACTGGGAGGAAAAAAACTGTCCCGATATCGTATCACTCATGAAGAACTGGTGCAGAGTGGAAAACTGCGATTTAGGCTTCGATAGGTATTGTGAGTCAGGATAGCATCGGTGATGGTTTAGGTTGCCCGTCGTTGACAGAGTTCATGTCAGTGGCGGGCTTTTCTATGCAGGTTGGCTTCCGGCAGGCTGATAGGGTATTTCGAACCAGAATTCGGAACCTTTCCCCGGAATAGAGCTGACGCCCACTTTTCCGTTCATTTTCTCGGCAATCATGGTGCAGATGGAGAGTCCGAGGCCCGTGCCTTGTTTAAAGCTGTTTAGCTTGACAAAGCGTTCGAATACATCCTTTTGCTTTTCAGGAGGAATGCCGCAACCGGTATCACGGACAAAGAAGCGAATCCTGTCTTCTTGCGGCAGGTGATAACCAATGTCGATGAAACCTTCTTCCGTATGCTTGAGGGCGTTTGACAGATAGTTGTTCAGTACTTGTCTTACCCGTTTGGGGACTGTGTGAATAATACAGTAATCCGCACCGGGCAGGAGACGTATACTGACTTCGGACGGAAGTTTCAGTTTTGCCATCGTCTGCATTTCATCAAGCGTCTTGTTTACATCCATATCTCCTTCTGTGAATTCGAGAATGCCAGCTTCGATGCGTGACAGGTCGAGAATATCATTAATCAGTTGCAGCAGCAGTTGGGTGTTTTCTTCGATGATATGTATGTATTCCTTTGTATCTTCGTCTTGTATATAATCGGAAAGTATGGAGGAGAATCCGACGATGGCGTTTAGCGGAGTACGTATCTCGTGGCTCATGTTGGCGAGAAAAGCCGATTTCAGGCGGTTGGCTTCTTCTGCTTTCTCTTTGGCTGCCAGCAGTTCGGTGATGTCCAGTGCAGAACTGACAATCCACCTCTCTTTCCCTTTGTTGTAGGACACCAGCGTTTTGTGAAACGACAGAATATACTCTCTGCCTTTGGGATTGACAAAGTGTTTGATGTAGGACTGGGGAATTTCCGACTCTTCAACTTCTTTGTCTGTCTCCTGAATGAAATTATCTTGCATTAGGGGGTTGAACTCCTCTTCATAGTGTCCCACAATATCCTCAGCGGGGACTTCCATCATCTCTGCCGCTTTTTTGTTCCATATCAGGTAACGTCCTTCATCGTTTTTATCTTTTACTGTAGTGGCGATGGGGAGGTTCTCCAGAATACTTTCAAGGAAGAAACGGTATTTTTCGTTTTCCCGGCGTTGGACTTCATCTTCCGTAATGTCGCGTATGAAGGCTATGACATAATTTCTGTTGAGGTAGACCATGCGCACTGCGATATATAGTTTCTCACCACTTTCTATTCTTATCTTTAGGGTCAGGCTGTCCGAAGTGCGGGTATTCAGTACGCGTAACAGCGACGTCATGTATTTCCGGCATTCATCGGCGTCTGTCACTAAATTATTGATATTTAGAACTCCCGGATTCAGGAACGGAAGTCTGTTTGCCTTTTCGGTAGGTGTATTAAGTAGTTTTACGACAATACCTTGTCTGTTCAGCAGATATACTGGAATGTCTATTGCCCGGATAATCTGTCTGTTCAGACTTTTGTATTTATGATTTATCCAGTATAGAAAGCTTGCAGATGTAACGGCAATTAACAGAAATAACTGTACTTCTCCAAATAATGTAAGATGCATACGCGGTGTCTTTCATTTCGTCTGTCCCCATTGACGAAGGTTATTATATAAAAAGCGCGAGGACTGTTATTGCCTATCTGCATTCGAGGCTCTGGAAAATGCCCACGTCATAAATAGACAACAGTCCCCACGCCTAAGTATATAATAACATAGACGTGAAGAAACTGTTGCTATCATCCCATGACGTTTATTGAATTTTCCAGATTCCGAATAGGCAGGGATAATAACTTTCGCTTCTTGCGTTCTTATCGAATCAAGTCAAAAATGGCCGTTATCACTATAACTGCCAAGACTTTGGTGCAAAAGTAGTATATTTTTTTGGATGTACGGTATGATGAGGAGAATAAAGTGTATATGCAAACAAAGCGTGATGGTATTTGACCGTCACGCTTTGTATAGCTTGCCATTAAAAATTGTTAGAGAGAATTGTTAGAGGATTTATTTCATGGCTTCTATAGTGTATCCTTGTTGCTTCAGAAGGTTCAACACTCCATTGTCTCCGGGCAGGTGTCCGGCGCCGACTACGAAAAGGGTAGGGGCTTCTGTCATGATAGCAGGCATCTTTTCAACCCATGCCTTGTTGCGGTTGTCCAGCATGGCTTCCATCTCTCCGGGCAGCGGGTCGCATGAATTGCCGTCGCGCTCTTCCATCAGTTGCAGCATGGCATCCAGGTCCTGCTTTTCATAAGCGGCAATCAGGCGCTTGCTTTGCTCGATACCTTTCTCGATGTCACTGATAGCGCAGTAGAGGAGGTTTGCCTGGCGTTGCAGCGTCTGGCTGTTGAACAGAATGTCTATTTGTGACTGGGCTGTTTCCAGACCGCCAACTTTCTTGCCTTGCTGTCCGGCCTGCTGCTGGAAGTAAGTGTCGAGCTGTTCTTGCGGGTTGAAGCCCGGAGTGTGTTTCATGTAGAGCAGGACGACAAGCTGCTGGTTGATGGCAGCCGGTTTCAGTTGTGCCAGCATGGCAATGTCCACCATCATGTTTTCCTTGATGGCTTTGCCTACTTCTTCGTATTGTTCGGGAGTAAAGAGGCTTTGCAGCGTGGTGTCTTTGGGCATCATCATCTGCTGTTGCATGCTTTGCATGAAGGCGGGAGTCGCCATTTCGCTCATCACAACTTCCCCGTAGACTTGGGCGGTTTCGCTCATGGCCTGCGGCATGGCGGCAATGCTGTCCTTTATACTGAGTGGAGAGAGGTGATAAGTACCGAAAATATAGGATGGTTTCTCTAATCCTTTACCGGATACTTTCCATAAAAGTTGTGCATTGGCGCTCAGCGCAATGCTGATGAATAAGAGGATGCCTAAAAGTTTCTTCATTGTTTTCTTCTTTTAATAGTTTCTGGACTATCAGTCGGGACAGAGTAAAGAAAATCACAAGAAGGGAAAAATTAGTATTATTTTATTCTTCCTCCGCAGAGCCAGTGTTGGGTGTAATATTTTTCCCGGAGGTTGCTGACTATGACTCCCTGGCTGGTGCTGGCATGTATAAACTTGCCGTCCTTGAGGTAGATGCCTACGTGTGCCACTTTTTTGCGGGAAGCACGGCTGGTGAAGAACACCAAATCTCCCTCACGCAAGTTGCGGCGGGAGATTTTACTGCTCTCTTTCAGTTGCCCGTCTGTGCTTCTCGACAGACGGGTGTGGTAAACTTTCTTATACAGTTGCGATACCAGTCCGGAGCAGTCCGTTCCACGTTTGCTGTCGCCACCTGCGCGATAGGGGGTGCCTATCCATTCGGAGGCATGGATGTACAGCTTGTGGTTGTCCTGCAGTTCAATATCCACCCCCAAACGGACGGATGCTTGCGCCAGGGCTTTGTAGTCCAGGCGTGGCGCGGAAGTATGGCAGGAACTTAAGCCTATCAATATGATGGTAAGAGCTACTATATAAGAAAGATATTTTTTCATGCTTCCGAATTTTTTTCTTCTACCGTTTTATCTTCTTTTTCCGTTATTTCTTCTACGGCTGCTTCTACTACTGTTTCTTCTACCACGGCTTCTTCCTCCACACCGACGTTGAAGTAAGCTTCCAATTCCTGCTCGGCAGAGTTGTTCTCATTTCGTATATCGCGGATAATAACACCGTTTTCTAACAATGCAATACGTGGACAAACGTCCACTGTGTGATTCAGGTTATGGCTGGAAATGATGACGGTGGCTCCGTGCTCTTCATTGTATCTTTTCAGCAAGTGTTTGATTACAGACTGTGAACTGGGGTCAAGGAAGTTGAACGGTTCATCCAGAATCAACAGTTGCGGGTGATGTAGCATAGCGGAGATGATGCCGATTTTCTGCTTGTTTCCGGCAGAATAGTTGCGGATGAATTTTTTCTGCCCCATCACTTCGCCGTTCATGAAGCGTTCGAAGGGAAGCAGGCGTTCGTCTACCTCCTCTTTCTTCAGACCGTACATCTTGCCGATGAAATAGAAGTATTCTTCGGGAGTGAGGTAGTCTATCAGGAAACCGTCGTCTATAAAGGCTCCCGTGAAGTTCTTCCAGTCCTCACTTTTGCTGACGTCAATGTCATTGATGGTTACATTGCCCCGGTCTGCCTGTAGCAAGTCAAGAATAAGGCGGAAGAGGGTGGTCTTGCCTGCACCGTTGTTGCCTACCAGTCCCAGCATATCGCCTTGCCCGATGGTGTAGTTCTCTATATCTACGGCTTTTTTTGTGCCGAAATTCTTCTGTAAATTATTGATGCGTATCATGTTAGTGATTGATGTTTAATGATTTCTATTTCTGTCTACTGTCCCTGAAGCCTTCCATATTCTTGTAGCGGCGTTTCATGAGCCGGTGATATACATTCATCAGCCAGAATTTGGAAGTGGCGATGAATGTCACGCCGATGCCGATAAGTATCCAGGGGGTGACCTCTTTGCCAAAGATGGCATTCAGTGCAAAAAGCAGCAGTAAAGGTATGCCGAAAGCACCTCCTGAAATCAGATTCTGCAGACCGGTGCCTATATTCTGCCGGCTGGTCATCTTTGAATTCAGGTCGGTAGTCTTGTTGTTGTAGACTGCCAGTTGGAACAGACAGCAGTATACGGCTCCCGGAATGAATATCAGCCATGCGATGCAACCGAGTACGGATACCTTCCCGGTAACCATACCGGGAATCATCAGAATCGTAGGAATGAGCAATGCAATGCTGTACAGTATGTATTTGGCACGCAGCAGCGAGTAGATAGATTCCTTGCGGCTCATCAGTCCGTCAATGTAATTGCCTTCGTAACCCATCAGTGTGCTGAGGAACATGATGCCGAAGATAATGTAATTATAAAGGACGAAGAAATCTCTCAGACCTCCGTCATACACATCGGAAAAGCTAATGATACTACTGAACATTATCACTACACCGGTGATGGAATAGAGCGAACGCTTACAAATCTTGTTGCGTAGCAATAACTTGAGTTCCAGTCTCATGTATTCGCCTATTTCGCCGTAGCGGTCGAGGAATTTGTATTCGGATACATGTTTTATCCGTGTATCTTCCACTTTGTTCAGTTCATTGTAGATGAGTTTCTGCATCAGGGTGCGGTTGATGAACCACATGAGGGCGATGGCAGCCAGTACACCGATGAATGACAGTATATTGCCGGTGATGAACCCTTCTCCCAGATTGACAAAACAGTCGAAAAGCGGACTGTTGTCCGGAATGAATAGTGCGGCGGCAATGCCACCATATACTACTACCGGTAGTGCCAGCCACCAGATGCGCTCACCCATCAGTGTGCGGCACAACAAGAACCAGTAGTTATTGAATACCATCAGCAGCCAGATGCCAATGCAATAGGTCAGCACACCACTGATTCCATAGAATTTGGTGACGGTGATGATGGAAAACGGAACAAACAGAAACAGCCAGAACAGATTGAAGCCATCCAGTCCGGAACGGATCAGCAGGAAGTCGATAAGACGGTTCCGCTTGATGGGAAGCAGCAGGTAGGGCTTCACTTCCTGGGTGGGTGTTTTTTGGAAAGGCAGGCGTATCAGGAAATCCAGCACAAGGACAAATATCAATCCGGAATTCATTACGTGATAGGCTTCTGTGGCACCGCCGTCAAAGGCGAATGCAAAGGTCGTACCGAAGAATATCAGGTAACCGGCCCAGAAGACAAACATGAAGTACATCCAGAATTTTCCGAATTTACTTTTTTCGTACATCGGATTTCGTTTTTCTGCCAGTTTTCCGTGCTTGCGCAAATCTAAGAAAAGACTCATAGTATTTGTATATATAGAGTTTGTATAAAAAAAGCTGCGCTGCCTTTCATCGAACAACGCAGCCTTCTGTGTGTATGGCTCTCTTATTCTTTGTCAGGAGTTTCAGGACTGATCATTGATACCTCAATCTCGTTCTTCTGCTTGAACAAGTCGTCGGTGAACTTCTGGATGTCCTTCACGGTGATGCTGTTGACAATCTGTTCGTAATCCTTTATCGGATTCATACCGGTGAACAGGTATTCGTCAATGCTTCCCAGCCAGTAGCTGTTCTCCTTCAAGTCTTCGGCATGTTTCTTCAGCATGAACTCCTTCACTTTATTCAAGTCTCCTTCCGACGGACCTGCTTTGGCGATGTTGTCGAGTTCTGCAAAGATAATCTGCATCAGCTTTTCTCTTTTTGCCGGAGCGGTTTCGAATACAATCTGCAAGAGAGCCTTTTCTTTCGGATATTTGCTTAATTGGCCGCCTACATATACACCGTAAGTGCCCCCTTCGTCTTCACGTACCTTGGCTGTATAAACCAAGTCGAGAATCTGGCTGGTCATACTCAGCAGGATGTCATTTTTCAGGTCGTACTTGCAGTCACCGTTCAGCAGGACAAAGTTCGACGCTTTGGCAGTTTCCTGCTTCCGTACGAATTCGTTCTTATAAACTCCCTGGCGCATGTCCACTTTATTGTCCTTGAATGTTTCCTTGCGGTTGATGGCAGGCAGTGAACCCAGGTACTCGGCGATGAGTGGTTTCATTTCCTCCACATTCACATTTCCTACAAAGATAAAGGTAAAATCGCTGGCATCTTTGTAGCGGTCTTGATACATGGACAGAATCTTGTCATAATCCATCTTGTCAATCATGTCCGCCTTTATTCTGGCTCTTCTGGGATGGTGCATGTAAATACCGGCCGAGACAGAGTCACTGAACGCTACCTGGGGATTCATTTCCATATTCTGCAAAGCAGCTTTGTTGCGGTTCTTGTAGGATGCGAAGGCATCGTCGTCACGGCGTGGAGCGGTGAACGTCAAGTAAGTGAGCTGCATCATTGTTTCGAAGTCTTTCGGTGAACAGCTGCCATTGACGGTTTCTGTCTTGTCACCGATACCATAGCTGACGGAAGCTTTCTTGCCGGCCAGAACTTTTTCCAGGTCTACGGCACTGAAATTACCCAGACCACCGACACTCACTGCATCCAGTCCGTTGATGTTGATGATTTCCGAGTCGGGGAACAGGGAACTACCGCCTAGGCTGACTCCCTTCATGCGGATTTCGTCTGCCTTGAAATCTGTCTTCTTGATAATGACCTTGACTCCGTTGGAGAGTGTCAGCGTTGTAGTGCCGAATGTATCATCTGTCTGCTCGGATACAATCTTTCCGCCTTTCAGGGCTTCGGCCATCAAAGGTTCATCCGACACCTTGTCTACGTAGGCAGTCAGTTTTTCAGCTTTAATATCTTTCAGAATCTTCTTGATTGCATCTTCTGTCGGCATTTTCAATCCTTCCTTATCCGGACCGAGAATTGCGACTACCTGGTTACTGTCTGTCACGAGGGCTTGCATCATCTGGTTCAGTGCGGCAACCGGAATGGCGGGAGCTATCTGATTGATGATGGCGTATTCGTTTTCGATGCCCGGAATCGGTTCGTTATCGAGGAAATGACGGACATATTCATCCACGTACTCTTCATTCTTGCGTTTGTCACGCTCGTTATAAGCAGATTCCAGTTGGCGCAGATATTCGGCACGGGCACGGTTGTATTCCGTTTCCGTAAAGCCGAATTGGCGGGCGCGTTCTGTTTCGCGCAGGAGAGTGGCTATTCCATTTTCTATGGCATCTTCCTTGCAGACAACGACACCGGTGAAGGCATCTTTGGTTTTGGCAACAAAGAAATCATCGTCATAAGTGGCGGCATATATATAAGGAGGATTGGCGGTCTGTACCAATTCGTTCAGACGCGCATTCAGCATATTGTTGATGAGCGTGGTTGCATAATTCTGTACCAGATAGCCCATGTCGCCTTTCTGCTCGTCAGGAGTGGCTTCGTGCTTGTTGAAGATGAGGGCTTGTACATTGGACTGTTCCTTGTCCTGATAAACCAATACAATAGGCTCCTTGTTGTCGTTTACCGGATAGTACTCGCGTTTGGCAGCATTGGGCTGGGCGGGAATATCAGAAAACATTTTCTTGATTTGGGCTTCGATGGCGTCCACATCTATATCGCCAACTACCACAATACCCTGAAGGTCCGGACGGTACCACTTTTCATAGTAGTCTCTCAAAGTTTGCGGTTTGAAGTTCATAACGACCTCCATCGTTCCGATAGGGAAACAAGTGGCATACTTCGTTCCTTCGAACATGACTGGAAGCATCTTCTCCTGGAAGCGTTGTATGGCGCTCATACGGGTGCGCCATTCTTCGTTGATGACTCCGCGTTCTTTGTCTATTTCCTTCGGGTCCAGGGTCAAATCGTTACTCCAGTCGTGCAGAATCAGCAGGCAGGAGTCGATGGCTCCCGGAGTAGTGACCGGCACATTGGAAATGTTGTATACGGTTTCGTCTACGGAAGTATAGGCGTTCAAGTTCTCACCGAATTTCACCCCGATACGCTCCAGGTATTGCTTCAGTGCATCACCGGGGAAGTGGGTCGTTCCATTGAAACACATGTGTTCCAGGAAGTGGGCAAGGCCGCGCTGGTCGGCTTCTTCCTGAATGGAGCCTACCTTTTGGGCAATGTAAAAGTCGGCCCGGTTTGCAGGCTGGCTGTTCTTGCGGATATAATAGGTCAATCCGTTGTCCAACTTTCCGATACGGACATTTTTGTCGACCGGGATAGGCGGCATTTGCTGTGCAAATACCTGCTGAAAATTGCAGCAAAGAATTAACGCTACAATCCATAAACCACGTAATAGATGTTTCATATTATTATGAATTTAAATTGTTCTTGAACTATCTGTCGGACAGCCCTTGGATAAATCACAACTTCTGTTGTTTTTTTCGGATTCCATTCCGGATAAATGGAATTTATCTGACTGCTTCCCGGATGCGGACCAATTTGGTCAGCAGGTCTTCCAGCAGGTCGAGTTTCAGCATGTTGGCGCCGTCACTCTTGGCTACGGCGGGATTTTCGTGGGTTTCGATGAACAGTCCGTCTACACCTACGGCAACACCGGCTTTGGCTACGGTCTCGATAAGTTGCGGCATACCTCCCGTGACGCCACTGGTCTGGTTGGGCTGTTGCAAGGAGTGGGTTACATCCAGGATGACGGGGAAACCGAAGGTCTGCATTTCGGGGATGCCGCGATAGTCGATGACTAAATCCTGATAACCGAAAGTAGTTCCGCGTTCCGTCAGCATGACGTTCCTATTGCCTGCTTCCACTACTTTATCAGCCGCAAAGCGCATGGCAAGCGGAGAGAGGAACTGCCCTTTCTTGATGTTGATGGTTTTTCCGGTTTTGGCGGCGGCTACAAGCAGGTCTGTCTGCCGGCAGAGGAAGGCGGGAATTTGCAGAATATCCACATATTCGGCAGCCATGGTGGCTTCTTCGGCTGCATGAATGTCGGTCACGGTAGGTACTCCGAAGGTGGTGTGCACTTTTTGCAGTATCTTCAGCGCCTTTTCGTCGCCGATGCCCATAAAGGAATCCAGGCGGGAGCGGTTGGCTTTGCGGTACGACCCTTTGAATACATAGGGGATTTGCAGTTTTTCGGTGATAGTCACGATACGTTCGGCAATGCGCATTGCCATTTCTTCTCCTTCGATGACACATGGACCTGCCAGTAGGAAGAAGTTTCCGGCGGGATTATTCTTTAATTCAATCATAGGTTGTTACTGATTAAGTATTTTCAATTGGGTATAATCAATGTTATTGCTTCATGCAGTACGCTGATGTCCAGTGGAAAATGACGGTCGAGAATACGTCCGTCCAAATCGACAGAGGCATTTTGCGCACGCAGCACTTTTACTTTTTGCGTACGGTAGGGCATCACTACCTTATGGTTCAGAATCCGCCCTTGGATAAGCATCCACAATCCCGACCATAGTTGCAGCAATTCGGGACGGTAAATGACGGAAACATCCAGCCAGCCATTATAGGGCACTGCACTAGGCGCTTGTCCGTATCCCCACGCACTGCCTATGCAGACAGTCATGATGCGTCCGCGTATATGCTCGCCGTTTATCTTGAGATGCATGCGGTACAGCTTCCGTTCGAAGATAATGGATAGCAGTGCCATGAAGTAAGAGAGGAACTTCACTCCCCAGAAACGCTTGCACTGGTCGGTGATTTTCACGATACGGGCTCCCAGGCCTATGTTGATGGCATTGAGAAAGTAGCGTGTCAGATGCTTTTCACCGTCGTAATAATAGCAGGTACCCACGTCTATTTTCCGGCGGCGGTTGTTGATGATGCAATCCACCGCTTTCTTGTAGTCCGAACTCATTTCCCAATAGTCGGCAAAGTCATTTCCTATACCATTGGGGATGATGCCGATGGCTATATTCTCCTTGTCCGGTGCATTGGAAAGCATGATGCCGTTAATGACGTCATTCAGTGCGCCGTCACCGCCTACTACAACAATGGTGCGGTAGCCGTTGTTGGCAAGGATACCTGCCAGACGCTCTACCGAACCGAACCCTTCGGACTGCACATAGTCGTAAGGCACACCTTTGCTGTCCATGTATTCTTTGATTTCTTTCCACCGTTTCTGCACTTTCCGTGTTCCGGCTTTGGGGTTGTATATTACTCCCAACTTTTCGGGTTCTGCACTCATGATTCTATTTACAATTTGACTATTTACTATTTACGATTTAAATCACCCGGTCACTTTATCGTTTCATCATCCTTCCAACTTCTTCTTTACAAAAGCTATCTTTTCTTCCATCGGCCACCGGGCATTCATCCAATGGATGGTAAATCCACGCCGTTCCATACCGCGGAACCAGGTCATCTGGCGTTTGGCAAACTGGTGGATGGCTGTTTCCAGTTGCGTGAACATCTCTTCATAGGTCAACTTGCCGATGAGATAAAGTGTCAGATACTTGTATTCCAGTCCGTAATAGATGAGGTCATCCGGTTGGATGCCTTGCTCTATCAGAAGGCGCACTTCGTCTATCATTCCTTCTTCCAGGCGCTGGTGCAGGCGGCGGGTGATTTTCTCCCGACGCAATTCCCGGTCGATGTCCACACCTATGATGAGACTGTTCATCTGGGGGAAGGAACGTTCGTCTACTGGGGTATGGGCATAATACTCTTCGATTTCGATGGCTCGTATGGCACGTTTGGCTGTGTCCACGTCCGTGGTATTGTGCAGGCTTTTGTAACCTTTCAGTATGTCGGTCAGTTCTTCCAGCGATTTGTCTGCCAGACGGGTGCGCAACTCGGGATTCTCGGGTACGGGCAGCAGACGGTAGCCTTTCAGTACTGATTCGAGATACATTCCGGTTCCTCCACATACAACGGGCAGGCAACCTTTTTGTTTAATAGTCTCGTAAGCATTCAAGAAATCACGCTGATACTCGAAAACATTGTACTTATAGCCCGGGGCGGCTATGTCGATGAGGTGATGGGGAATCTGTTTCCCGTCGACGGTATAGTCAGCAAGGTCTTTGCCGGTGCCTAGGTCCATCCCCCGGTAGATTTGCCGTGAATCGGCACTGATGATTTCCGTATGGAGTTCGGCGGCCAAGGCGGCTGCAAATGGAGTCTTTCCTGAAGCGGTAGGCCCTAATATGGCGATTAAATCATAGTCTGGCATATATAAGTTCTTGTTAATCTCACTACAAAGATAGTGCAAACCGAATGCAGAATAAAATGAACTCGTTCATTTTTTATGCTGAGGTGCAGCTTATCTTCGTGTTAGTGCAAAGATAATGCAAACTGGGAGTATAATGGAAAGAACTTGCTCATTTTTTTACGTGATGCTATACCTTCTTTTCTACTTTGAAGCAGAAAAAGTGAAAAAGGACGTGAAAACGAGCATTAATCTTATTAAAATGTGTTATGAAACATGCTTTTTTTCTTGGAAAGTTTGTCAATGTCCCAAAAGTCCGTACATTTGCAATGTGTTTTTCATAGTATTAGATTTAAGGTTAACAAAGGTTGGAGTACAGCGGTACTCCTTTTTTTATGCCCTAAACTGAACTTTGGCACTTTTTTTCTATATTTTTACACTATATATTGAATGAACAAACATATTCACCTCTTATGAAGCTCTGTATATAGCTACGCTCAACGAATAGCCCTGCTTGATAAAGCTATTCAGCTATCTGGCAAACGATGACCCGTTTGCCACAGAGATTGTGTATCCTTTTATTCATGAATTTGCAGGATGGCATGC
Source organism: Bacteroides uniformis (assembly GCF_025147485.1). Taxonomy (NCBI): domain Bacteria; kingdom Pseudomonadati; phylum Bacteroidota; class Bacteroidia; order Bacteroidales; family Bacteroidaceae; genus Bacteroides; species Bacteroides uniformis. Next base: position 2,323,288 of record NZ_CP102263.1, read on the forward strand.
TGTACTTGTACAGTGTGTTGTTTTGTGCTATTTTATTGTTGAGCAATGCATTATACATATAAACAGATATGGCTTATCAACTTTCCGGTAATGATGAGCATTTTGATGGAGCAGCTGATAAATATAACCGATGCTGTTTTCTTAGGTCACGTTGGCGAGGTGGAATTGGGAGCATCTGCCATTGCGGGGATTTATTATTTGGCGGTCTACATGCTTGGGTTTGGGTTTAGTATCGGATTGCAGGTGATGATTGCCCGAAGGAATGGAGAATGTGACTATGGTAAGGCTGGGAAGATATTCTTTCAAGGTTTCTTCTTTTTATCGGGATTGGCCATTTTGCTTTGTCTGCTGATGCAGGCAAGTTCTCCTTTCATATTGGGAAGGTTGATTTCCTCGCCGGAGATTTATCGGGCTGTAATTCAATATCTGGACTGGCGCAGTTTCGGTTTGCTGTTTTCGTTTCCGTTTTTGGTTATCCGTTCTTTTCTTGTGGGAATAACATGCACTCGGGCATTATCGTGGGCTGCTGCCGTTGCAGTAGTGATTAATATTCCTTTGAATTATATTCTGATAATTGTTGGAGGACTGGGAATATCGGGAGCTGCCATTGCTTCTTCTCTGGCAGAGATGGGTTCTTTGGTGATGCTTCTTTTCTATGTATGGCTGAAAATAGATAAAGGGAAATATGGATTGAAACCGGTATATGACGGAAAGCTGTTGGTGGATGTGCTGAGCTTGTCGGTATGGAGCATGCTTCATGCCTTTATCAGCGTGGCTCCGTGGTTCTTGTTTTTTGTGGCGGTGGAACATTTGGGTAAAACGGAATTAGCCATTTCCAATATTACGCGAAGTGTATCTGCTGTCTTTTTTGTAATAGTCAATTCTTTTGCGGTCACTACGGGTTCGCTGGTCAGTAATGCGATTGGGGCTGGAGAAAGGAGGGCTGTTTTCATTATCTGCCGTAAGATACTGAGGTTGGGCTATTCTGCTGGATTTCCACTGATAGGGGTAGCTGTATGTTATAATCGCTTGATAATAGGAATCTATACAGATAACGAACTGTTAACAGAGCAGGCTTTCATCCCTTTTGTTGTGACGTTGCTGAATTATACCTTTGCCTTGCCAGGCTATGTATATCTCAACGCAGTTGGAGGGACCGGTAAAACCCGGATTACTTTTCTTTTCCAAGTGACTACCACTGTCGTGTATCTGGGGTATCTTTATTGGTTAAGCGCTTGCACTCATGCATCCTTGGCTATTTACTTAACGGCAGAATACCTTTTTGTGATTTTGCTGGCACTGCAATCGGTTTTCTATTTAAGAAGTAAACAATATTAGAAACATATCGAATTATGATGACTAAAATATATCCGCGTACGGGAGATAAGCAAACCGTATATCTTAATGCTGTTGTAAAGGATCCTCGAATAGAGGTTGGTGACTATACTATTTATAATGATTTTGTAGCTGACCCTTTGTTGTTCGAGAAAAACAATGTGCTGTATCATTACCCCATCCATCAGGAGAGGCTGGTTATTGGTAAATTCTGTTCCATTGCTTGCGGTACGAAATTTCTGTTCAACTGTGCCAATCATACGTTGAAATCTCTGTCTACTTATACATTTCCTTTATTTTACGAAGAGTGGGGATTGAAGAAATCGGACATAACGGATGCATGGGATGACAAAGGAGATATTATAATAGGTAATGATGTTTGGATTGGTTATGAAGCGGTGATAATGGCTGGTGTTCATATAGGAGATGGGGCGATTATTGGTGCACGTGCTGTTGTGACTAAAGATGTTCCCCCTTATACAATTGTAGGGGGAACTCCTGCCAAAGAAATCAGGAAACGTTTTGATGAGGATGTGGTGAAGAAATTATTGCGGCTGCAATGGTGGGATTGGTCGATTGATGAGATACGCTGTTACTTGCCGCATCTTGTACAAGGCTGTTGGGATAGATTTCCTTAATAATCCATCATCAGTGAGTTGCCGGTCTTGCCTCGTGAAATGTCAAGGTTAGGCGGTGCATAGCTCTGGTTACAGCTACATAAAGCATACTCTTGTCAATCTCCGAACGGTAATTTCTCTCATCCGTCTGTGGAATAATGACTTCGTCAAACTCGAGCCCTTTTGCCATGTGGGCAGAGGTGATGACGATGCCTTGCACAAATGCGGAGCTTTGACTTGATAGGAAGCTGATATCATTGGCATATGATTTCAGCATGTCTGCCATCTTCCTGGCTTGCTGCTCCGTCTTGCATATGATGCCAAGAGACTTATATCCGGATTTCCGGTAAGTGGAGATTAGCCCCATAATGCCGGACAGTTCTTCTACGGCACTGCCGAACTGCAGGATTTGTGGCTTTTCTCCATGCCGGGCAACCGGTTCCAGCTCTGCGTTAGGATGAATCTTTTGCGCAAAATCCGTAATCTCGAAGGTGGAACGATAACTCTTACACAATTTCATGATTTCACTTGCAGTAAGTGACTTTTGGATAGTTTCTGCTGTGGATGAACCATAAGGATTCACGGACTGTCCTGCATCGCCCAACACGGTTTTCCGGCATGGAAAGAGTTTCTGTATTACCTTGTACTGTATGGGCGAATAGTCCTGCATCTCATCTATCAACAGATGTTTGACTCTGAATGGCTGGTTCCCGTTTCCCTCCAATGCCAAGTGTAGGTATGCCAGCGGTGCCAAGTCTGAGTATTCGAGTGTATGTCCCTTTCGCATTTTGAACATTCCGGGATTATTTGTCCATTTAAAGAAATCTTTGTAGACTTGAATGTCGTTATTGCCTGCAAACATTAGTCTGATTTCTTTTTTCAAAAGGTTTCTGCCGGTGGTGGTTACCGTAAAGGTGTATTGTATTTTCAACATATCCAGCATATAATCAGCCATAGCATCAAATCGTCGGCGTATGGGATAACGGTTGAAACGTAGGTACTGTTCTTCAATAAACGGGGCAGGTATGGTGATGTATTTGGTCAGCTTCACGTCTGCTGCCTTGAAGTAGGTGTTCTCTATGTGGAGGATAAACTTGTCAAGCTCTGAAATGAAGCCGAAAGAGGCTTTATAGGCTATTCTGTCGATGAGGCTTGAGGATGGCTTTTCTAACAGTTCATTCACTAGCCCGAAGTATGTTTGGTACTTATATTTGTGTTCCAACACTCCGGAGAGTATTTGTTCCATACTGGTTTCGGGCACGGTTTCTTCCCCAAGTTCGGGGAGGACGTTGGAGATATAATCGGAAAACACTTTGTTGGGGGAGATAATCAGAATATCTTTTGATGAGATGCTGTCTCTGAAGGTATAGAGCAGGTAGGCTATGCGGTGCAGGGCTATGGATGTTTTTCCAGAGCCGGCCACTCCTTGAATAATAAGCGTGCGGATATCTTCGTTGCGGATAATCTGGTTCTGTTCCCGTTGGATGGTGGCAACGATATTTTTCATCTTGTCATCTGCATTGGAACTTAACTCTTTTTGCAGAATGTCGTCATGGACGGTCAGGGCACTTTCAATCATAAATTCCATTTTGCCGCCCCGAATTCTGTATTGGCGTTTTAGGGAAATTACTCCTTTAATCTCTCCCGATGGAGACCGATAGCCTGCTTCTCCTAATTCATGGTCATAGAACATGCTCGAAACGGGTGCTCGCCAGTCATGGATAAGGGTAGCTCGACTTTCCGGGTCATAGAAGGTATGGATACCTATATAGATAGGCATCACTTTGCTGTTTTCTTTCTTTTCCAAAAAATCAATTCGTCCGAAGTAAGGAATGGCAAGTATCTTGGTGAGCCGCTTATGCTTGTTGATTACACTTTCCCCCAAGGCAAAATGGTTCAGGATGCTTTCGCGCATGGAGCGTATCTCGTGTGGGTCGATGTCTTTGTTGGACCAGATATAGTCTTTGTATTCTGCCAAGGTGTCGACGTGGTCTTTCACGGATGCGTCGGTATTACCGATAACCTTTTTCAGAAAACTGATTATTTGCTTTAAATATTCTTTCTCTTGTTTCTCTGTTTGATTGAATGCCATAATTAGTTGTTGCTAAAAGATAAGACAGTGTGCAAAATTAGTGTATTGTATCGGGAAGGGAAATGGCTATTTATAGCTATATACTGGGAAGTTTTATATCTTTGCACATTCAAAAAAGTGGAGGTAAATGGACATTCATGAGCTTGCAAGGCAGAATCAGCAATCTGCATGGAAAGTATTGGAAGATACCTGTATTATTGAAGCATGGGAGCGCATTGGAGCAACCGTTCGTTTGGTGGGCTCACTCCGTACTGGGCTGTTGGTGAAAAGTAGGGATATAGATATCCATATTTATACCGATAGGTTGGATGTAGGAGAGAGCTTTTCGGTCATCCGGGAACTTGCGGAACGGTTGCCTTTGCAGGAAATACAATATAGGAACCTTATCCATACGGAGGAAGAGTGCATGGAGTGGCATGCTTTATATAAGGATAGAGAACAGAATACTTGGAAGTTTGATATGATTCACATCCGGAAAGGTTCCAGGTATGATGGTGTTGTAGAAAAGGTGACTGCCGCTATTGCGGAGCGCCTTACTCCTGAAATTAGGAAAACGATATTGCAAATCAAATTCGATGTGCCGGATGGTGTAACGATTCCAGGTATAGAGATTTATCATGCTGTCTTTACGGGAGGTGTCGGCACTTATAAGGAGCTTGAAGAGTGGCGCAAAACAAATCAGTTGGCGGATGGTCTCGGTTGGCTTCCGTAATCTTAGAGGTAGATACCAAGATTTTCTACTATATGGATGGCTTCCATTATATTGTTGGCATTTAACTTGCTTAGGATGTTTTTCCGGTGATTGTTCACAGTATAGATGCTCACTCCCAGCTGGTAAGCGATTTCCTTGCTTAGAAAACCTTGTCGGATGAGTCGTAATATTTCTTTCTCCCGGTTGGATAATTGTTTGTCGGGAGAAACAGTGCATGTTGGAAGCATCTCTCCCGTTTTTCTGTTCACCACCGTCCGTTTGATTCTTTCGATAGGGGTCTGGTCGGGAAGTATATCCATTACTCCCATAATTATCCAGGCTTTACCATTCCGGTCTGTTTCTATGACTTGTTGCCGGCTGCTTACATTGATATACTGTTGCCGTGCATTCAACATACGGAATTGAAATATTTGCCGGTAATCATTTCTTTCTTCCGGTGGGAGTGAGTAGATGAACTGTCCATGCTCGATTTGGCATTCCGTGAGTTGCATTCTGTCATCAGGATGTATTCTCTCTTCCAGTAAATCGCCTTGTTGCCTGATTGTCTTTATCCAAGTGGGATTGTATCCGAAAAGATGGGCAAAACTGTCGGATGCAAAATCGTATCTCTCTTTAAATACGTCAACTGTAAAAATACAGCTCTGGCTCATTTGTGAGAACGCTTGCACGGATATTCTTTTCTTGTTCCACAAATCATAGTCCACATCGGGACCGCTAATCTGCTGTCTTGCCCATAATTCTTTGGGAGTTGTCTTGTTGGTAGTCATGGAACAAAGATAACTGATAATTTTCTTTTGAGCTTTATCTTTTACGGGATAATATTATTTCTAAGAATATGTTGTAGGGTTGGATTAAGTGGCTACCTTTGTAGGCCGTGTCATTGGGGACGTCGTGAATGAAAAGCAAACGAGTAATAAATTCAATATGTGATAAGATGAAAGATATACCGGCAGACAGCTTAATAAAGAATTATTTTCCTGTAGATTATATAGATTCTTTTTCTAAAGTGATGGTCACTGGGCAGGCTTTGACACCGGAAGATTTTCGCAATCTTGCCTTCAGCCGATTTCCTAAGTGGATTGGTTGGCTCATGAATTTTAGGAATGCGATTGTAAAGCCATTAGGACTGGATACAGCAACTAGATTTACAGATATGGTCTTGGATAAAAATCTGCATGAAGAAATTCTCGGAATGCCGGATAAGCATCTTGATTTCCATGTGTCCATGTGGTGCGGGGAATATCACGAAGGAAAACAAGAACTTCGGATTACTACTGTTGTGAAGTACAATAATTGGCTGGGAAGGGCATATTTCTTTATTATCAGACCTTTTCATGGGATAATAGTAAAGTCTATCTTAAAGCATGTTGCTGGGGATAGGGGGAGTGGGTGTAAATAAATACTCCCATTGAAATATTATCATTTCAATGGGAGTATTTATTTGAGTGGTGCCACCAGGAATCGAACCTTTTATTTCGGTTTATTCTAAATCCCTGATTGACTGCACATTTACTACTTTGTCTTTTATGAAAGCCATTGAATTAGCACTACACTAAATTCATCGCTTTTCGTAATTGTCTTTACAATCATCATCTCTTTGACAACGTAAAGGTAGATAAAAAGTTCGATTTCCGCAAATGTCAATAGGGATTTTTATGAAATATTTTTTGCTCAAACCTGATAATGTTCCTAAAAGATGGCTAAGAGCCTGTCTTAATCTTACTCAATTCTATTTTGAGAGTTTTATCCAATATCTTTCAGCCATAGGCTGTAGCCTGTCTCTTATTGCCTTCATCACAGTATCGAAATCAAGTGCCTCTTTCCATTGAATTTTTCTAAGAAAAGCCTTCCAACGGCTTATGCGTGCCTCGTCTGTAGCAAAACTATCCGTAAACAGTTGCAAATCGGGGTTGTATGCAAGTCTTCGATTGTCGAACGTCGCTTCGATAGCGTCATACAAAGCGTCGTCATTCAAATTTCTCTTCGTCAGGAGCTGATAACAGTCAAAGAAATCTTTCATGCGACTGTTGAGGACATCACGATCTATCATCGTATGGAACTTCTCGGCAATAACGGTTTCTAAAGAATATGCCTGTATATTCACAGAAGGGATATCCGGTAAAAGCAGAGGAAAGTCTATAGTTGTTGGATGTGGAATGACGACATCGCCAAAGCCAATATCTACAGACATATTATAAGCTATGGTATCCATATGGACAGTAAAATAGAATCTTGTACCAAAATATTTCTTTTCGACTGTAATCGGTTCTATTTTGATACTTCCTGCGTCAAAAGATACCCCATCTTCATGGCATACGATACCCACGATTTCTTGGAATACACGAGCCAGGAAATCCCTGCCACGACTGATCCTGTCCGCCATAAACCCACATCAACCGTAGGACGAGCCTCAAGTCCATTCATGGCATAAAGCAAAGAACCGCCTTTCAACAAGAATTTGTCCTTGTACCGGCTTACAGAAGCCCTGTAAAGCAGTCTCTCGTTGAAGTATCTTGCCAGAAGATACCATGTATTTATAGCCTGTCTCATTCATGAGGTTGAGCAAGCGTGTCTTTACAGACTTTCCATAGTTTTTCCTTCCCATTATCTTATTCTATTGCGATTTCGAGGTAGTTTTTCAACGTGTTAAACACTCTTAGGCGCTTGGCGTAATCCTGCAAACGGGCGAGATTACGGTTCGGCTTTTTCAGATAAGTACGTATTACTTCCGCGCAAACGTCCAGACCAATCTTGTTCCGATACTTCACCGCATCACAAACACTTCGTTCCATATCAGTAATATGAACTTTATATCCCGATATATCCGCATCCATAATCCCAAACTCCAAGTTCTCTTTTTTCCAATAATAAAGTTCTATAGGCAGGGCGTGTGGAAGCACTACTTTCCTTTTATTGGCAATGGCTATGCAAAAAGCAGGCGGGACTGTCGTAGACAGTTGATGATATGTCCAGGCATTGTATAGGCATACAACACCATTCGGTATTATCCTCTCCACATCTATCATCGTGTTTAGCAATGCCTCGGGAGCAGCATATACCCCATGACGCAATCTTATCAAATCGCCACGTTCTTTAGCTCGCAACACCTGTTTATATTCCGACAGGTGAGATATATCCGTTGTGGATATAGTCCCTCCGAGAGACGCAACTTTATTAACTATATCATTCATATAATCCACCTTAGAAGTTCTTTTCACACTACAAAAATACGATTATTTTCCGAATAACAGGTAATATTCTACGGTTAATTCGCAAAAACACCGTATAATACTACCAGTATCCGTTTTTCATATCTATAGAAGAAGCCCTGTGCCATCTGATGATTTCTGATGACATCTGATGCCATTGCTTTTCATGTTTCAAAGAAAAAGCGGTTCTTTGCCCAAATCCATGAAAATGAGATGTTATGAACATACAGGAAGCAAAGAACATCAGACTTGTTGATTTTTTAGCCGGATTCGGATATGAACCGGTAATACAGCGTAGAAACAGCGTGTGGTACAAATCACCTTTTAGGGCGGAAAAGAAGGCCTCTTTCAAGGTAGACCTTCATAAGGAACTGTGGTATGACTTCGGACTGGCCATGAGGGTTCTGATAATCTCATTCCAATGCATTACATGTATTGCCTATTAATGGTGCTATAATTCTGATATATGATGTCTTGCGCATGGATTTGCCTCAACGAATACGAATCTGTCCTCCGATTACTTACCAATATTCCACTGCTTGAATAATATTATCCCCAATTATAGATGTCCATAATTACTTCTTTTATATTAGCTGTTGCGCCACCTGTAAATTCTCTTTTAATATTTTACCGAGACTTTTTGCAAAGTGTTTGTATGAATTCTTTTCTTTCTCTTTATCATTATCCGATAAATTACTACTATCAATTTCAGAGTGTACAAAACTGACAATACTATCAATTGCATTATCTACGGTTTTGCTGCTAATTTTTGATTTATATCCCAATGCATTTATAACACATATATTTACCAGCTCCAATATCTCTGGCGATTTAATAGCTGCTTTTATTCGCTCTGCCATTAGTTTTGCACCTTTATCTTGTGATTCTGACAAGATGTCAAGAAAGATATCAGCTAATGTTATTTCCCTATTCTCCATAATCTTCAAATTACAAACTTTCCAGCAGTTCTATCATTTTATAGATGGTAGTTGATGGATTATTATATGTATCCAGCATCTTGGCTCTTGCCGTTGCTTCTGATGTTTTTTCAGACAGTTGCTGTTTCTCATTTAATGCCAAAGTTCCCTTTGTGTAGTGTTCAAGATGTCTTTTCAGTTTCTTGATGCAGACGTTTTGCGTTAGTTCGGCATGACACTTCTCAAAGTGCAGCAAATACCACAACTCAATACATGGATTCGACACCATCAATATCGCATCTGGAATACTTAGCAGGTGTTCCAGCATTCCGTCCACATCTAGGTCAAACATTAGGAATGTTTTATCATTTTTGGTTACAACATATTCCCGTTTACAATTCTCTATATACCGAACGGATATGTTCGAATCGCTCTTTCTTGGGATAATTTGAATAGGCGCACGGTATTGTGAACGGAGGTGGCTGATATAAGCAACCTCAGACTCCCCTTCACAGAAAACAAAGAAGTTCGGCTTCATTGTTTTGCCTTTGGATTTTCTTATTTGTCGTCCCATATCAGTTTCTATTTTAGAAAATTATCCGTCTGTTCGTCAATATACGGGATGGCATCAAAACGACCTTGCAGATATGCCTTTTCAGCATCCAGCCCGTCACGGAAATCTTTGTAATCAAACAGCGAATACAAATCCGAGGACCCGTCATCCCGTTTGTTGACAAAATATATCTGATCCTTACGCAACTTGTTGGTATTAAGCAGGTATGTATTGTGTGTAGTATATATCAACTGCGCCGATTCGCTTTTATTGAACAAACCGATAATATATTCTACCAGTTTTATATGCAGCTGCGTTTCGATTTCATCTATCAACAAGATTTTATTATTCTTGACGATATCCAGGATTGTCAGCATCATATTGAATAAACGCTGTGTTCCATCAGACTCTTCTGCAAAAAAGTTGAAAGGAACATCCGGGTTATTTCTGTGATAGGTCGTAATGACCAACTGTGGTTTCTGAATATCTTCTACCGACAATATTTGATTGTCTGCAGGGTCAATCACTGCTGTCGAAAATACTTTATTCTCGTGCCTGCTGTCGATTTTGACAATGTCGCTATCAGCAATTCGCAGCACATTAAGGAACTGTTCTTTGTTCTCATTCAACAAGCGCTCGACAGAGAACGAATTATATCCGAAATAATTCAGAATAAAACGCTCATTGAAATATCGAAAAACATCTTTTGCTGTATCTCGATCCATCTGACTGGCGCGTGACACGAAAAGCGTTTTTTTGGATGTATTGGCAGCAACATCCATAGGGCGGCGAATCACCGAGCGGAATTCATAGATATTCTTTTTGTCGGGTCCCTTTGTTTCATCACGGGAAAATACCAGTGAACGACGGCCATTCGGATAATAGTAAAGTGCCTCTTTCAGTATCTCAACTTTATTGAGTTCAAAAGAATATTCATATTCGATACCTTCAAGGAGGAAGCGAATGAAGAATGTACTTGGCTTGCCAATGCCTCCGAATTTGAACGGAGTAAAGGCAAATATCGTATTCTCATTGTAATTATGAGATGAGAATATCATTCCCACACAAGCGCGAATAGCCTTGATAAGGCTGCTCTTTCCTGACGCATTTGCACCATAAATGGCAACAGTTTTAAGCAACCGCTCATCACCGCATACAAATGTATTTTCTTCAAGCTCCTTTGCCTTTTTTGTCTGTATGCTTGCTGCCTGCATATCCAGTACCACCTCATCTTTAATTGAGAAGAAGTTGCTCAAACGAATTTCAAGTATCATTTCATCCCTTAAATTTGTAATTGTTTTGCAAATATAGCAAATTAAATGACAAAATCATAATTCGGACAATTTTTAATAGATTAGAGGTAGCCTGCATAAAGTATTGTTATATAGGGGGCGTTCGACAAGCCAAAGAATGATGTTTCTATATCTGTGTGTTCATTCACTGCTTGCAACTCATAAACCTTTTTGGCTAACGCAATATGACACACTTACAGTGGTTTAACTTTATCTGCCAGTTGCATGGTTGATACGTATTTATCCGCTATACAGCCCGATTGCCAATACCCCGACTGACATTTGTCATAGGGAGCACTGTTCATACAAGCAGCAAGTTGAAACATGAAAGATTGTCCGAAACGATACAAAAATAGTATGTTCAACGTCTTGAGAACTGCCGTCAGACTATCGCAGAAATTACTAGTTATTCGACTCTTTTCATTTGGAACTATTTCGTTTGGATAATTCTCTTCAATTTCTCGTTCTATTCTTGATAAGACTACCTGTTTGTGAATTTGTCACAATTGGCACCATGTTTTTTAATGAATTCGCAAAGATTCTTGTTTTTACAACAAGCATAGGTTATATATTTATAGTTTATTTTTTTATCTGGAAGATTGTATCCTCTAAAAAATGTGATATTATTCTCAAGTTATCATCGAAAAAGTGTTGTATATATCGGTTTTCATCCTCGAAAAAATGTATCTTTGCAAGAGACAAGTGAATAATTCTTATTTTAAAGGAATCGATGAAACGGAAGATTATACAACAGTTGAAACTTTGGAAAGATAATCCTGCGAGAAAACCTTTGATACTGTTGGGTGCTCGTCAGGTTGGTAAAACTTGGGTGATGAAACATTTTGGTCAGACAGAGTTTGAGAATGTAGCCTACATAAACTGTGATGTCGAGCCACTGGCCAAGGAGTTATTTGCAGCCGACTATAGCATCCCCCGTATTTTGCTGACACTTCAGGCTATCACAGGAACAAAGATTGAAGCAGGAAAAACGTTGATTGTATTCGATGAGTTGCAGGAAGTGGAACGGGGATTGCATAGCTTGAAATATTTTCAGGAAAATGCGCCTGAATATCATGTGATGGCGGCTGGCTCCTTGTTGGGAATTACTTTGGGGAAAGGTCAGTCCTTTCCGGTGGGTAAGGTAAATGTAATGCATCTATATCCGATGGATTTTGAAGAATTTCTGATGGCTGCCGGTGAAACTGATTTGTGCGATTTGTTGCATCAGCCCGATTGGGAAATTTTAAAGATTCTCAGTTTAAAATATGTTGATTTGCTTCGCCAATACTATTATGTAGGTGGCATGCCTGAAGTGGTGGATTGTTTCTTTCAGCATCAAAACTTGCAGGAAGTACGTGACAAACAGACTGAAATCCTGGATGCTTATCGGCGGGACATCTCCAAGCATACGACAGCTACTGAAAGTATACGTATCGGACAAGTGCTGCAATCCTTGCCTTCGCAGTTGGCCAAGGAGAACAAGAAATTCATCTATAATGTGTTGAAGAAAGGAGCCAGAGCTACGGAATATGAACTCGCCATTCAGTGGCTGATGGATGCAGGTCTGGTACATAAAGTCAGCCGGATAAAAGAACTGCAGATGCCTGTCAAATTTTATGAAGATCTGGGTGCCTTCAAATTATTCCTGCTTGATTGCGGTCTTTTAGGTTGTATGACCGAGGCACCCGCCAGCCAAATGCTGGTAGGAGATAATGTATTCAAGGAGTTCAAGGGCGCTTTTACCGAACAGTTTGTCTTGCAGCAATTAGTGGCCCAAGGCTTTTCGCCCTATTATTGGAGCAGTGACAAAACACCTGCGGAGATTGACTTTGTGGTACAGACGGAGCATCGCGTGATACCGGTGGAAGTGAAAGCCGAAGAGAATGTACGTGCGCGTTCCATGTCGGAATATATTAAAAACCATCCCGATTATCAGTTGAAAGGATTGCGCATCTCCATGATGGGGTATCAAGATCAGGAATGGATGGAGAATATTCCGTTATTTGCCATTACGAAGTTCTTTGGATAAATGGCACTTTCATGGATATGAGATACACATATGAAGAACTTTGGAAGTCATGGGTGTATAAAAACAAAAAGCTCGCCAAATCCCTATTCTCGGATTTGGCGAACTCATTTTTTAGGACTCAATCGAAAGAGATCTGAAAAAGTTCTTATTTTTCAGTGCCCTCGCGAAGTGAGGATGATTTTTTCTGCAACCGGTCCAAAGGACCGCCTTGCGCAACCGGGGCAAAAGGTGGCCTTTGCGGGTAAGAAATAGGAATACTACACTAGTGGCCACAGACAGGATCATCTATAATCAAAAGCCTCCATCCTGTTTCTTTCCAACAGCACGAGGATGTCCTTTTCCTTGTACAATAATTTGCCTCCCACTTTGTAATAAGGCAGTTTACCTGTTATCCTGTACTCAGCCAGTGTCCTCCGTGTCAGTTTCAGGTGTCCGGCCAGCTCGCTGTCGGTCATATAACGTTCGCCGTTCAGGACCGGCCGCATCTTTTCCGCCTGTGTGTCCAGTATTTCGGACAGGCTCTCAATATTCCGGAAAAAGCGTATGATTTCCGGGCTTTCCTTGGTCAGCATGGATTGGATCATATCATTCGATTTTGAGGTGTCACCCGATGAATTTCCGCCTCCATAAAGCGGATGATATCCTGCCGTTTGTAATATACTTTACGGTCTATGTAACTGTAGGGGACGGACCCGCTTCTCCGGAGTTGTAACATTTTCCTTGGCGAGACATCCATAAGCGTACATGCCTCCTGGTTGTCGATCCACTCATCCATGCCCCGCGTGCTTCCTCCGCATGTCTCATGCACTCTTCTGGCGATGGCTTCCAGGGCCTCGTTCATTTCCATGAATGTCTTGGCCTCGATACACACAAATTCCATAAGTCTTTCCTTTTTTCGATTTGATACGAAAGTATGGAGAGGGGGACTCATATCCAAAAAGGTGTCCGCAAACGTCATCAGATGTCATCAGATGTCAGATATACATTGGTTTATGATATTTTTAGCCTGTTCCCCGGAAAGATAAGGCATGGTGGTAACGGATGGCCGGTAATATGTAAAGTTTACAATCCGTATTTTACAGTTTTACACTTTACCTGTTTACACCTGTTACATTCGAAAAGGAAGAAAAATATACTTTATATCTAATTATCAATATGTTATATTGCTGTTTTAAAAGACATAAAGGAGGTATGGCATACATTTTTCATAATAAAATGGTATATACTCTTACAGTGCGCACCGAGGGTATTTCAGTAATAACCTTTAAAAAATACAGGAGATACATGCCATGATGTATATAGATAATGAAGTGCTCGAGAAAATGATAATGACCATAGTGGAAGGATTTGAGCGCATAGAGAAGAAACTGGATAGGATGGGCCGTGTGAAGGAGTTCTTGAACGGTGACGAGCTTTTGGACAACTATGACATAGCCAGGCTGCTCAACGTGTCGCTTCGGACCGTGGCCCGTTACCGGGAAAAAGGACTGATCCGTTATTACCAGACGGATGAGAACGGCAAGAATTTCTACAGGAGTTCGGATATACAGGATTTTTTGCAAAAACGGGGAAAGAAAAACTGAACGGGGCAATGTGGATATGCGGAAGTTATGCTAACTTTGTCTTATAAACGGTTGTTATGAAGACAAATACCAATTCAAAATATCTCATTGCGGTTCTGATTGACGGTGACAACGTGTCCTTTGAGAGGATGGAGGATATCATGGGCTTTGTTTCCCGTTATGGGGATGCCGTTATCAGACGGATATACGGGGACTGGACGAGGAAAGCTCTTTCCGGATGGAAGGAGACCGCCCGGGAATATGGGTTCAGGTTGGTGCAGGCCTCCTCCTATGCTTCAGGAAAGAACACTACGGATATCGCGTTGGTCATAGACGCCATGGACATCCTCCGTGACGGCCGGGTGGACTGTTTCTGTCTGGTCGCCAGTGACGGTGACTACAACCCGTTGGCGCAACGGATACGGGAGGCGGGATTGAAGGTACTGGGATATGGGGAGGGCAAGACTCCCGTATCGCTGATACGCTCCTGTTCCGTATTCCTGTATGCCGACCGTAAGGAAAACAAGACCTTGGAGAACACCCCGGATTTTTTTATCCGAAGGGATATGGAGTTTTTTGACAAGGCTTTCCAGCAGGCGGCTGACGGCAAGGAGGAGGTCTCCCTTTCCCTGATAGGCGGCTCGTTGAAGAAAATGATGCCCAAATTCAAGGTCAAGAGATACGGATGCAAGACATTGGGCAAGCTCTATGAAAGGTTGGAACGGTACGAGCTGGTCATGACGGAAAAGGGAGTGGCGAGTGCCGTACGGATGAAAGGTCGGACCGTACGGCAGGAATGACCGGGAATAAATCCACGTCCGTTTATACCGGAATGGGATTTACCCGTAGCGTGTCAAGGTTGAGATAGGCCCCCCGGTAGAATGTCCTCCCTTCTCTGAACATGCACCAGAGGATGTCGCAACCGATTTGTGCCAGCATGGAGTTGATGAACAGGTCCTGCTTGCGCAACGCCTCCGCGAGCGAGCAACTCGGGCCTGAGTCCTCCTCCCGGATGGTGGAGTAGCTGACCTCCTCGGTGATGACATTCATCCTGGGCATGGGAAGGTATTCGCTGGATGCGGGCTGGCTTATTTTGCTCCGGATATTGCCTATCAGGACTTGCCCGGTGGTTTGGGCGTTCCCGAAATCCATCCAGTATATCGGCGCTTTCTCATCGTTCTTTTTATATTCCCTGTATTTCTTCAGGAACCGCCACAGGTCGAGCCGGGAACGGGTGTTGTCCGTACAGGTGATGATGATGTTCGCCAGCGGGACGCTTTTATCCCCTTCTTTGGTTATGATCGGATAGCGGCATTCCCTGGCCTCCCACGCATAACCGAAAAAACGGTTGACGCGGGTGACAAGCGCCGTCGCCTTGTTCAACCCCAGTTCCGTCTCGCTGAACAGCTGGCGGCCGATGTTTGCTTCCGTGACAGTGTCGGGGTCGAAAGCCGTCAGGTGCAGCCCCGGATGTCCCAGAGCCTGTAATGCCACGCTCATGCGTGCCAGGCTGGTTATTACCTGCGAGCCGGTTCCACCCGCCCCGGCTACCAGGACGGTTACGGGGTGATAGGGACTGAGCAGGTACTTGTCTGTGAAATGGATCTTTCTCATGGCAGGATGTCTTTCAATCGTTTGTTGATCGGTTGGAGTTCGTCGTTGTCGAACGGCTGTTCACGCATCCGCTCAGTAACCAGGACCAGATTGTTTCTTGTCGGGTTCTTCCCTCCTCCAAGATGGGAAAATTCACTGAGCCAGAAACGTTTCTCCCAATATTCCAACAGGGTGTGAAAATCCAGGCTCTCCGGTTTCTCCAGTGTGGAGTTTCCCAGGCATACGTTTCCACCGGTCACGTTGAAAAAAGGGGCCAGATAGAGCGGTGTCCTCCCGTCCGGTTTTTTCCCCTTGTAGGCGAAGATGTCCATCCTTTCATTTTTAATGATATAAATGACTCCCGGCACGTGGAACATTCCATCCCCGATGTTCAGGTCGTTCTTGAAAAACATCCGCCGTTTTCCCGGCGGATTATACCACACATAGCTTTCATGCCCCCTGCGGGTATCGCACCACAGCATGTTGGGTGGCAGCCACCCGTGCGGGATACGCCGGTTCCCGTCCGAATAGGATTCCACCAGGGAGTCCATGAATTCATATGTAACCGGAATGCCGGCTTCCATTCTTCCCTTTTTGTTGATAGGGCGTAGTTCCAGGTAGTGACTTCCGCTTGCGTAGTGACCTTCCTGGTACTCATAGGCGATCAGCGCCGCTTTGGGCACCATTATCTCTTGCAGTTGCTTGGTAAGTTCGTTCATATCCTGTATTTTTTTGTTTTCGTTTCTTTATTTATTGGGAAACGGGCACTTTAAAATGCCAGTTTATGCATTGCGTGAATCGTTCCATCCATCCGGACAGTCTCTCCGGATAGTCGTCCATCCGGAACAGTCTGTCCGTCTCAGGTGTCAGGTACATGCTTGTGACCGGGGTGATGGCATACGTCTCCCGGTAGTCCGAGTTGAAATAGCATTCCATGTTCTCCGTAAGGGTGTCATTGTTGGAATATGCCAGCATGATCTGACAGTCCAGGTCGATCGGGGGGAAATCCGGTGATCTTTCATACGCCCAATCGTAACCGTATTGCATGATGCACGGATTTCCTGGGGTAATCAGTCCCATCCCTTCCCGTATCAGTTCCAAAAGCTCCCGTTCCTCCTTCACTGCCGCCCGGTATTTCCGGACCTTTTCTTCCAGATCGGTACAGAACGGTTTCCCTTCCATTCGTTTAAGTGTTTTTGCGATTTTCCCGGATTGGTAGGATTCCGCCAGGCGTTTGTATTTACGGATTGTCTGAGGGGAAGCCTCGGGATCGCGGTTCTTCCAGTCATCCAGTTCCTCCACCGCCAGCTCATAATACCATGTTTCCGTGACGGCGTTCAACCCGTGGTAACGTACGAACTGCCGTATGAATTCCCGGACGATACGCCGTAACGGTACAGGAAGGTTCTCCGTGAAATCGACGGGTAGCCAGAACAGGGTATGGTCCGGCCAGTCATGGAACCTGTACAGGCAGAAATGGAGCCTCCCGGCCCTTTCCTCCAGATTGACATGTTCCGGCAAGGTCTCGTCCAGGGCCTTGTATAAGGCGGTGATGTTGATGCGGGGACCGCTCCCTTTCCTCGCGCGGAAAGGGAGCCTGACATTCATGAGATCGGCATATCGCAGGGCGGACCGGTATAGATAGTCAAAGTTTTCGGACGTGGTCAGGTTGACGCATGCCCCTCCCGTTTCGTCCTCCACCAGATAGTCCGCCGCGATGGGGAGGAATCTGCCTGTCAAAAAAGCGTTACGCTCCCCGGTGGCGGCAGTCTTCTTTTTTCCCGGCCCATCGTACCCCGTCCGATGTACGAGAGGTCGGCGGCCCTGATGATCAATACGGCCAGTCCCGCCATTTGTGATTCTGATAGCGTTTTGCATGTATCCTCCTTTTTTTTGATGGAAATTCTCTTTGCCATATATCTACCCTTTTGTTCCGATGGTCGTCTTGAACCGGTAGACCACGCTGTCATCCTCGCATTCCGGACCGTGTACGCTCGCCGTGGTCAGTTCCGGATAGGTCATGGAATAGAAATCCATCACCTCGTTCGGGGACAGGCTGTTGTCCGGATCGGCCAGCTCTATTTCCGACGAGCCTTTCCTGATTTTGAAAACTCTCTGCAATCCTTTAATTTCTAGTGCCATAATTGTATTTTTATAGGGTTTAACAACATATCATTTCCATTTGTGCCTCGTCTTTCATGCGGTATTCCTCCGGGAAGTCGAGATATTCCGCGTAAGGGTCCTCACGCAGGAGCTCCCTGTCATGCTCGTCGTCCTTGTCGAAGCCGTACTGTCCCATGTCCTGCGCTCGTGCCCCGTATTCGCTTTCCCCTTTGTTATCGGGAACGGTTTGCGTGGAAGCCGTTTGCGGTTGCGAAGGGACGGGTTGCAGCCATTGACCGTCGTATACCTGTGATTGCGGCATCTGTACCGGCTGGTGGAATTGTATGGTCTGCGGTCGGTTCACGGGCTGCTGACAGCCGGCCGGTGTACCATCCGCTCCTGGTCGTGAAGCCGCCTGTCCGTGTGGAACCTGTTGTGGTCGCGTGCCTTGTACCGACCGCGGAATCTGGTGGGGAGATTGGCGGGACGGTTGTTCGGGTGCGAACATCCGTATCTGTTCCCCTCCCTGATATCGGGGGGCATGACCGGGTACCGGTTGCGGCGCCACCGGTTGGATAACCTGCGCGGGCTGTGGTTCCGGCATTACCGGTTCCGCTCCGAAGAGACTGCCCTCGGACGCTTTTTTCTGTACCTCCGCTATCTTCACGTCAATCTCCTTCTGCTTGTCCGGCATGGCCAGCCGTTTTGCCTGTCTGAGCCAGGTCAACGCCTCGGAATAGCGTTTGCCGCCTGTGGCGTCCTCCGCCTTTTTAAGCAGCTTTTCCATCTTCTCCCGTTTCTCGCGTACCTCTTTTGATTCCTTCTCAGCTACGGACTTGGCCGCCTTGCTTTGTGATACGGCCTGTTCCGCTTGTTTCTCGAATGTTTCCAGGTTGGTAAGGATGCCCTGCGCCTTCTGTACGGGCGCGGTGATCGCTCCCAGGAATTCCATGTCCAGCTCTTCCGGGGTACCGTTCAATACCAGCGGGACGATTTGTTCCCCGGCCTCGTCTTTCAGTCCCGCACGCCGGGGCATGACGGCCACGGTCAGTTTGTCATTCACTTGTCTGATGTTGATACTCAGGTCTGTGCCTGCCGTAATCATTCGGTTGATCGTTTGAAAAAACATAATGGTAAAATATTTGTAAGTTATACATAAGTTTCTTGGAAAAACTCTTTCAGGAGTCTCTGCCTGTCGGGATTGGACGCGATGTCCTTTAATGGCTCCAGGTAGTGGCCTATTGTTTTCGGTTCGTCCAATATGCAGGGGAACCGTTTTTTGACAGGTTTTATGCGCTTTGTGACGGGCCATGCGACCGGCATGACCGGGGCTGAGGGGGTGGATGTCGCGGTTCTCATGTTTTTTGTATTTTAGGAGTTATGCAAGCATGCCCATGACGGACAGGATAAGGATGACTTTTATCACAAGGAGGAATGCCCTGAAGAGGAATCCTATGATTGTTCCCGATAAAAGGAACAGGACGATCAGGTACACGGGAATGATTCCCTTGCTGTAGAGCAGGCATATTCCCGTAAGCAGGACCAGTGAGACCACTCGCTTGCAGATGTTTTCGATGAGTCGCAGTTTCATATCTTTAAATTTTTAAGAATGAATAATCCCATCGGGATATGTTTTCCCGATTTTATAGGCCTCCGGCCCTTGGATTGCCTTTTTGCGCAAGGCTTGGCAAAAGAAAATACCGCAGCGTAGCGAGGATGATTTTCTTTTGACCAACCAAGCCCCCAAAGGGGGCCGCCTTGCGGCAAAAACGAGGCAATCCAAGACCTTTGCCGGTTAAAAGCGGAAAAACTATCCAATCTCCCATGAAAAAAGGAGTACGGCATTGAAAGCCTGTACTCCCTGCTCTTTTGAGAATCGTCCCGTGCCGGTGGCGTAATATCCTACGGGTTGTTTTTAGCCTGATAGATCCGGAATATCTCACCGGTCACCTCCTTCACCTGTTCCAGTACCCCTCCCAGGAACTCCTCTTGCGTGAGTTTTCCCTGTTCTATCCGTGCCACTTCCGCTTCCCATCCGGAAGTGAGGGAGGTGTCGGCCACTTTCATCCCACGTACCGTTTCATAGAAGAAAAGCCCTTTTGGGGTGGGGATGACATATTTGCCTGAATAGCGGATATATTTACGCTCCAGCAGTGTGCGGATGATATTGGTACGCGTGGAGACGGTCCCTAATCCGCTCCGGTCCATATAGCCGACCAGCTCCTCATCCGTATAGGGGGATACCGGAAGTGTTCTCTTGCGGACGATATTGCATCCGCTTACCGGTACCGGCTCTCCCGGGGAGAAATCTGGTAGCGCGGAACAGGGCATACCCCCCCTTGCGATAAGATGTTCCCGCCCGAAGATGCTGAGCCACCCCTTTTTCAGGACGCGGTACGTTTGGACGCTGAACTTCCGTGCGGCACATACTACGTCGATGGTCGTATATTCCACCCGGCAGGATGGCATGAAGGCTTCGAGTGTCCTGCCGAGAATGAGCGTATAGACCAGTTGTTCCTCCTTGTTCAATGTTCCGGGGGGCATGCCGGTGACAATGATCGCGTGGTGATCTGTCGTCTCCTGTGCGCTGATGTCGCTTGGCGGCGCGGCAAAGTCCGTCATTTTGGCGTATTGGCGGAATTCCTTGCGGGAAAGAATCTTTTCCATGACAGCGGGCAACGTGTCATATACGTCCCTTGTCAGCAGGCGGCTGGCGGTACGCGGATAGGAGATCAGTTTCTTTTCGTACAGGCCTTGGGTGATATCCTGTACCTGTATGGCTGTCAGGTTGTGGTAACGGTTCGCGTCCTTCTGAAGTTCGGTCAGGTTGTAGGGAGCCGGTGCCCGGATGTCCTCGCTCTCGCGGCTGACCGTCGCGATACGTGCGTTCCGTACCGCCTTGCAGTCACCGTACAGTTCTGACGCGTACCGGTACTCCTGAAAATCTTCCGTGTGGCGCAGTTTTATGATTTGTCGGTCCTTGCAGAGACTGACGAATACCGGCCAGCTGTCGGCTGGCAGGAAATTCTCCCTCTCCCGGTACCGTCTGCATATCTCCGCCAGTACGGGGGTCTGTACCCTGCCCAGCGAATTGTTCCCGAAGCTTACCGCCTTACAGATGGCATAGCTTGAATTGACCCCCAGGAGCCAGTCCGCCCGGTTACGGCTGTCCGCCGCAAGGAACAGGTTGTCGAACCGATCACATGGAAGGAGGTTCGCCATACCTTCCGTGATGGCCTCGTCCGTCAGAGACGAGATCCAGAGGCGGAGGCAGGGTTGTTTACATCCCAGAAAACCGTAAAGATGGCGGAACAGCATCTCTCCCTCTCGGGAGGCATCGGTTGCCGCGATAATGGTGTCGCATGCGTTGAGCACCTTGGCAATCACTTTCAACTGGAGCACCGCATTGATGTCGGGATTCCACCCGGTATCCGTCTTCACGTGCCTTACTGTCAGGAAGGAAGGCGGCAGCAGAGGAAAGTCCTTCCACTCCACATGGGCTGTTCCTGAATCCTTCGGCATTGCAAGGGAAAGCATATTGCCGTATGTCCATGTCACCATGTAGCCGTTCCCGGTCATATAACCGTTCTCTTTTCTGCCGGCTCCCAACACTCTTGCTATCTCTCTGCCCACGTTGGGCCTGTCAGTCACTATTGCGATCATATTCTTTTTCTTTTTGATGCCCCGTACCGGATTGGGCAGTACAGGGACAGGTTAAACTTATTTTATTTTTTTGTTATTTCTTTGGAGATTCCTCCTGACGGATGCCGTTGATTTCCATGATTGTCCTGTTGTTGTCACCGGGTACCAGTTTGAGTGTAGCGTCCATGGTCAGGCTGATTACCGGGGTACAGAGTTTCAACGGGATGATTTCCGACTCCTTGCCTTGCAACAACAGGTCAAGGTTGCCGTCCGCTTCCAGTTGCTCCTTGCTGATACCCACGGCCTTCAGACCGGGCCAATCAATATCTTTTACATTATAATTATAAGGGATGTTCCGATTCGTATTCATACGGTTTGGGGATTTGATGTTTGTAAAATTCATTTTGTTTCTCTCTGATTGGGGTTATACCGCTTGTTTTGCGCCCTTCTTTTGTTCCTGCTGCTGGCCTTGGGCGGTATCCGCCTGTGCTGCACGACGGGAAGTATCCCTGCGAATATCAGGGTTCTCTTGGAAATACTGCAACTGTCCGGAATAAGGGTTTACTTTCAGGTAGGAACTGAACGTTTGCCCGTTGTTTTTCAGTCCTTCGACCAGGAGGGTCTTCCCGTCCTGGAGGTTCGCCTTTTCCTGCGCCGTGAATACATGGCCGTAAACCTCCGCCGGGATACGTGGTGCCTGCTGCTCGTTGAACCCATCCGGCGTGCGTGAGTACATCGTCCTGCCGGTATTCATGTCCAGCTTGACAAATGCGGAGAATTCCTCTCCCTTACGGTTGATCATGTTTTCCAGATAGACGGCCTGCCCCTTGCGCAGGACCTCCTTGTCCTCGGCTGTCAGCTGCACGTTGCAGATTTCCTTTGGAATATAGATTTCTCCGGTTTCCGGATTATGACGGGTGTAATTCGGCCGTCCCGTCGTCTGGTCTATCGTGACAAACGCGGAGAAAGCTCCATCCCTGTTCTTGAACTTCATGTCCTCGACCAGGATGGTATGTCCCTCGCTGAGCATCTTTATCTGGGTGGGCGAGAGTGGCACGCCCCCGATGGACTTCTCGTTGAATACCTGGTTCTTCGGGAAGATGAACTCCAACCCCCTGCGCTCGGCACTGTATTGAAGCGTGGCGTCAAACTCCTTCCCCGCCTTGGAGGTCATCCCCTCCACCTTGACGGGTTGTCCCTCCTTCAGCAGTCTGATCTCCTCGTCCGTAAGTCTTACCCCGCTCACTTCCTGCGGGATGTAGACATGTTCCTGCCGGACGGCGACCAGCTCGTTGGTGTTTTTGTCGATGGAGATCAGGCAGGGGGTGTACTCGCTGCCACGCAGGTTGAGTTCCACCGCACGTCCCATGTTGCCGGTCTCACGCAGGTTCTTCTTGTCTTCCTCGCTAAAGTTAAACCCGAAATAAGGGCGTTCCAGTTGCGGTTCCTTGCGTATACCGTGAACGGCCAGCCCCACCTGCCCGTTCTCTTGCGGTATGAGCGAGAGCCTCGCATCCAGTTTGGCTGTCAGCACGCCGGGAATGTTAAGTGTCAGCGGCACCAGCTTGTTGGTCTTGTAACCTCTCAGCATGGAGTCAAGAAGTCCTTGCTGTTCGAGTGTCGCCTTTGAGATACCGATCTTGTCCAATCCCTCCCAGTCGATCATGTTCTCATTGTAACGATAGCGCGGGCCTTGCGGCTCTTGTGGCACCTGCTGTGCCTGCGGTTGCTGTTGTTGCTGGGATGCTTGTTGTACCTCACTCTGTTGCAGGGGTTCCTGCGGTTGCGTTTCTTTTTTTGCCATGGCTGTCTCTTGTTTATTCATGTTTTGTTCCTCTTTGTTCTCTCTCGGACGGATCTCGTAGCGTTTGAGGAACTCCTTCACCACGTCCGTCTTTTTCCCTTCCGCCAGGTCCTTGATCGCCTGCTTGTTCACCTTGTAGTCGTGGAAGGTCATGCGGAGCAGGCGGAAATGGGTCGGTTCCTTGAACTGGCTCCAGAAATTCTTGATGAAGTTTTCGAGTATGCTCGAGTTCTTGTCGAATTTCAGGAATGAGTTTTCATTCTTCTCGTCCGCTGGAACCGTCTTGACCTTCCCGTCCTTGTCGATCTCGCTGACCACTTGTACACCGGCTTTCGGATCGCTCTTGTTATGAATCATCATCAGCTCGGTGATCTGTTCCACCAAAGGGGCATCGTTCATGACCTTCGGTTTCCGGGGCCGTCCAGGCTTCTCGTTTGGGCTCTTTTCTTGTGCCATACCTTTTCTTTTTGGGGTTAATAAATTGCTTTGACACTTCAAAAATATGGGCTAAATCCGAATAAAACACTGATTTTCAAAAAGGTGTCATCAGATGTCATCAGATGTCGTCAAATGTCCGAAAGACTGGTTTTCCGTGAGAGAAACATGCCGTGAAAACAAGGATATGGTATGCGGAGGAAGGGCGAAGAAGCCGGCACGGGCGCAAAGGGAGGATTATGCAGAGCAGAGGGAGCTGAAGTCCCTGTCTTCTCATGGGGCGGCGTTTTTTTCATAAGACATTGCAGGTCTGCCCATATATCCCGTACTTCCTGCCGAATTTATTAGGGATATAAAGGAGGCCCTCCTTTTTTCATCAATGACACGGTCATGCGTCGCGTCGGTCGCAGTGAGTCCCTATAATCTTTCCCGAAATCAAAACCATTGTCCGGGCGTTTGTTTCCATGTGTATTTTCCGCGACTTGTCGCAAGGAAAATACTCATGGAAAGCGAAGCCGGAACGCCCGTGACAATACGGTTTTGATTTATCTTTGATTATAGGGAACTCGCTGGTATCCGTCTGTTTTTACGAATTTCCCAGAAAACATATACTGTCTTGTTGTTTATGCGATATAAATATTTCTAGACTTGTTCCACGGAAAAAACGTCGCTTTTCATTTTCGGACTTTGATTCTTTACGAGGCTATTTGGACTGTCTTTCAAGAAGATTTACAGAGTTTGGCATCGGCATCAGGTGATATTCGGTGTTCCAAGTGGAGAAGCGGAATCCATGACTAAATATTTTCTTCCTTCAACAATATAGCCCACGGGTTGTATCTATGTACCTATTATTCATCATAAAACAGACTATATATGGCTACCATTAAATTAAAATTCCGTCCGTCGACGGTACAGGGTAAGGCCGGCACGCTCTGTTACCAGCTTTGCCACCGTCAGGAGAACAGGCAGATTACCACCGACATGAGGATATTTCCCGAGTGGTGGAATGAGACGAAACGTGAGCTTGTCGCTGTCCCCGGCAATGAGAGGGTCCTGACCGCCTACCGGAAACGGGCGGAAAAGGAGATGCGTGACATCCGTGAGATTATCCGCGAGCTGGACTGTAGCGGAGAAACATACACCTTGTCGGAAATACTCAACCGCTATCGCTCCCTGCCTTCCGAGCCCGGTTTCCTGTACTACATGAAAAAAGAGATGGAAACGCTTTGGGAGAATGGCCAATACGGCACCTCTCGTAATTACCGGCGTGCACTGAACAGCTTTTCCGCTTTCCTGGACGGTGACGACATTCCTTTTTCATCGTTGGATTCCGCCCTGGCGTGTCGGTATGAGTCATGGTTGTGGCAACAAAAGGTAGCGAGAAACAGCAGCTCGTTCTATATGCGGATTCTGCGTGCCGTCTATAACAAGGCCGTAAAGCAAGGTCTTGCGGTGCAGACCTTTCCGTTTCGTGAGGTTTATACAGGAGTGGCTCGCACATCGAAGCGTGCCGTGGATGAGGAAACCATTCGGAAGTTACAGCGGCTTGACCTATCCGGATCACCGGCTCTGGCACTTTCAAGAGATATGTTCGTGTTCAGCTATTGCGCCCGTGGGATGGCGTTTGTGGATATGGCCTATTTGAAAAAAGAGGATGTAGGTGGAGGACGAATCACCTATTATCGTCATAAGACCGGGCAATACCTGACACTCCGCATAGAGCCGTGTATGGTAACGATATTGGAACGGTATGGGCGGACTTGTCCGGAAAGTCCATATCTTTTCCCCATCCTTACCGATGAACAGCCGGAGCTGGCTTACCGTCAATATCGGACCGGATTGAACTACCATAACCGAAAGTTGAAACGGTTGGGCAAATTGCTTGGCGAACCATTACCTTTGTCCTCATATACGCCACGCCACAGCTGGGCTACCGCCGCACGCAACCACGACGTACCGATTGCCGTCATCAGTGCGGGGATGGGACACAGCAGCGAAAGGACTACGCTTATTTACTTGGATTCTTTGGACAATGCCATAATAGATAATGCGAACGAGAAGATTTTGAACGATACCATTTCTATGTAAGAGAGGGTACACATGTTGTTTTTTTTCTGATAATCAAGAATATACATTGCTATAAAAGTACATTTTTGCTCGGTTTGCTCGGTTTTAGACTCGAAAATACGCTCGAATGGAAAATGCAACGTTCTCCTTTTATTTTATATTCTTATTACGGCACTATTTTGATTCATATTAAATTAGTAATATAAATTATTGATAATCAGCTGTTTGTAAATGGGGGGGGGGTAAAATAAGGAAATAAAAACGTTTATTTTACTTTTCAGTTTTACTGAGAATCATTACCTTTGCAGTGTGTTTTTACCCTCTCTTACATAGAAACGGTACGAATACGGGGTTACGGTATCCGCTCACTGTAGTCAGGAGCGGCCCGCATTCCGGAAGTCCTATGAAGGAAAAAACCGGATTAACCTTGATTGCTGTATCTTCCTTATTTGAAAAAGCAGAAGGTGCAGGAATGGAAATTATATCCTTTTTATCAACCCGGTAACATTACTTTTCGTTGAACATAGAAACACACACACACGAACATTGGTTCGCCCTAAAAGTATTTTATAACAAAGTTTTCGAGATTGAGGATATATTGAAAAAAGACAAGATCGAGACTTACATTCCTTGTGAGGAAACCTTGATGGAACGTAACGGCATAAAGAAGAAACTCCGTCGTCCGGTCATTAATTCGCTTATGTTCTTCCGTTCAACCGTTTGTCGTGCTTTGGAAGTACAGCGACAATTCACCAATAAGGTAATCCTATATACAAGACAGAAGGGATTGAAAAGACTTCCCCTTGCCATTCCTGATCGGGAAATGAACATTTTCATGCTGGTCACCTCGTCCGGCGAGCAGGGAATGGAATATTTCGGGGAGGACAATTCCAAGTTTCAACAGGGAGAACGTGTACGGGTCATTGACGGAAAGTTCAAGGGAGCGGAAGGGGTTATCTGCCGGATTAGGAAGAATCGCCGTTTGGTGGTCACCGTCCAAGGCGTATGCGCCGTGGCTACTTCCTATATTCCACAAGCCTTTCTACAACGGATAGGGCAAGATTAAGAAAATCATCAAAAGAATCATATAGTGGACATTCTTCATTTTATCGAATTTGCCTTTATAGTCATAGTCGGCTGGACATTGAGTGCGATGGTCCTGCCTCGCATTTCGTTGGTCTCTTTCCGACGTCGCCTGTTCGACTCAGTGGACGAACGTAAGTTGCATACTGCCCATATACCAAGGTTAGGCGGTATCGCCTTTTTCCCTTGTATCACAGTTACGGTTTCGCTTGCCATTATCGGTTACAACCTTTGGCAGGGCTATAACATACTCGACATGGACTTGACGAACCGTCTGCTTTCCATGCTCTGTTGTCTGTTCATACTTTATCTTATAGGTATGATGGATGACCTTATCGGTGTACGTTACCGTTCCAAATTTGTAGTGCAAATACTTTGTGGCATACTGTTGGTGATTTCCGGGTTATGCTTCGACAACCTATACGGGTTGTTCGGTATTTATGTCATACCTTATTACATAGGAGTGCCGTTCACAGTATTCGTCATCGTCTATATCCTGAACGCCATCAATTTGATAGACGGCATTGACGGACTTGCCTCTGGGTTGAGTATTATCTCATTCCTCGCTTTCAGCTGCATGTTCATCCATTTGCAATGGTGGATGTATGCCTTTATCAGTCTAGCTGCTTTCAGTGTGTTATTGCCGTTCTTTTATTATAACGTATACGGTAAGATATATCGGGGACGCAAGATCTTTATGGGTGATACCGGTTCGCTCACTATCGGGATGCTGCTGGCAGTGATGGTCATCCGTCTGAGTATGTCCGATCCAGTGAAAGAGAGTGCCTTTCCCGGTAGCATTGTGATAGCTTTTTCTTTTTTGATTGTACCAATGTTTGATGTGATACGTGTGGTTATTCACCGGTTGCGTAACGGTAAAAATCCATTTCTTCCAGACCGGAATCATATCCACCATAAATTTATAGCCTTAGGAATGTCCCAACGTAAAGCTATGGTAAGCATTATTATTATGGCAGCTTTTTTTGCATTGGGAAATTGTTTTTTGATTCATTGCCTTTCCGTAACAAACTTGTTTCTGTTGGATGTGGCTGTTTGGACGGTGATTCATTGCTACATAACTATGAAAATCAAACGAAAACATAAAGTAGAATAATTAACTGTACAGAAAAAAAATCAGATATGAAATTTCATTTAATTAAATTATGTTTCTTGTGTGTCTTATTGGTGTCCTGCAATACCTCCAAAGAAATTGTCTATTTTCAAGATATCGTAGTTAATCAACCCGAGGCGATTATCGGGGCACGGGATATTACCGTACAACCCAAAGACCAGATTTCCATTATGGTGTCCAGTAAGGATCCGCAATTGGCGGCTCTGTTTAATTTGACACGGGTGCAATACCGTGCCGGATCTTCTGATTTACGTTCTGGCAACATCAATGGAGAAATATCAGGTTACACATTGGATGATAAGGGGAACATTGATTTTCCTGTTGTCGGAACATTGCATATTGCTGGTATGACCAAGAGCCAGATTGCCACCCTGGTAAAAAAAAGGCTGATGGAAGAGAATCTGGTAAACGATCCGGTAGTTACAGTTGAGTTTATGAACCTTTATTTCTCCGTGTTGGGCGAGGTGAAAACTCCAGGTAAATATGCCATTACAAAAGATCAGATTACCCTTTTGGAAGCCATCAGTATGGCGGGTGACCTAAGCATCTACGGAAAGCGAGATGCGATATTTGTCATCCGTGAAGAAAACGGCGAGCGTGTAACCCATTGGGTGGATATCCGCTCGAAAGATCTGTTTAATTCACCGGTGTATTATCTGAAACAGAATGATGTGGTGTATGTACAGCCCAACAAGGTACGTGCCGGACAAAGCACCATTAATGAGAACAGTGTAAAATCGGTATCGTTGTGGATCAGTATCGGTTCGCTCCTATCCTCGCTGGGTGTTTTGCTGTTCAAGTAATGTATTGAATTTTATTTTATAAGATATTAAAGAGAGCCAAAATGATAAAGAATAGAACGAACACAGGCAAACCTACCGATGATTTTATACGGATACAAGATTTATGGGGTATGTTTATCCCGAAATGGTATTGGTTTGCCACTTCCTTGTTCGTTGCGTTGGCAACGGCATCATTATATTTGTTGAGTACTCCTAATGTCTATACCCGGACGGCTGCCATTTTAATTAAGGATGACTCCAAGAACAATTCTCCGGCAAGTGCAATGAATGAGTTTGCAGATATGGGTATTTTTAAATCAAACACCAATATCAACAACGAACTGCTCACCTTGAAATCCCCTACGCTGATGACAGAGGTGGTGAAGCGTTTGGGGCTAAATGAGATATATACTATTCGTAGGGGCTTAAAAAGAATAGAATTATATAAATCAAGCCCGATATTGGTGACTTATCTTTTTGATAATAAAAAAAGTGTAAGTTTTGATATAGAAGTTGGTGCACAAAACAAGTTTTATCTTTCAAACTTTATCGTTGCTGGAGAAGAAACTGGGGAACGGTTTGAAGGAATTATAGGAGATTCCATTCAAACATCAGCAGGAACATTGGCCATCAGCTTAACTTCTCAATATGAGAATTTTTTTACAGGCAGCACTATTCAATATAGTAAAGAACCGGCTGATATGGTGGCAGACAGCTATACGCAAAAATTGTGGGCTGAATTAGGCAATGAAGATGCCACCATTATTAATTTGAGCATTGATGATGCTTCTGTACAAAAGGCAGAAGATATATTAAATACATTGATTGAGGTTTATAACGAGAAATGGATCCAGGACAAGAACCAGATAGCAGTAAGTACCTCACGGTTTATCGGTGAACGTTTGGGCGTGATTGAAAACGAATTGGGTCATGTGGATGAGAACATCTCCAGCTACAAGAGTGAACATCTGTTGCCGGACGTACAAGCCGCATCCAATCTGTATATGAGCCAGTCAGCTGAGAATAAAAAAGAAATTCAAGCACTCACCAATCAGCTTACCACGGCCCAGTATATTCGTCGCGAACTGAACAGCAAGGAAATGAACCAGCCATTGCCAACCAACTCCGGTATAGCTAACGTAAATATCGAAAGTCAAATCGGAGAATACAACAAGATTGTGTTGGATCGTAACCGGTTGATAGCTAACAGTAGCGAGAAGAACCCGTTGGTGAAAGATTTGGGAAACTCTATGCAGAGTATGAAGCGTACCATTTTGCAATCAGTTGATAATCTGATTGTATCACTGAATACCCAGATACGCAGTATTCGTCAACAGGAAGTGGCGACCACTCAACAGTTAGCTTCTAATCCGAGTCAGGCCAAATACTTGTTATCGGTAGAACGTCAACAAAAAGTAAAGGAAGAGTTGTACCTGTATCTGCTCCAGAAGCGTGAAGAGAACGAACTGTCCCAAGCGTTTACCGCTTATAATACGCGAGTGATTACAGCTCCACGTGGCAGTGCTTTACCAATGGCACCGAATAAGAAAAACATTTTGTTGGTGGCTTTTGCTCTCGGGCTTTTAGTACCGGCAGTCATTATCTTTATGCAAGAAAACATGAACACCAAAGTTCGGGGTAAGAAAGATTTGGAGAACTTGAGTGTGCCCTATTTGGGTGAAATACCATTATATTCCAATAACAAGAAAAAGAAGAACAAATCTCAGGAAAAAACAATCGTGGTGGAAGAAGGCAATCGCAACATCATCAACGAAGCTTTTCGTGTACTTCGCTCCAACGTGGACTTTATGAAAAACAAGAATACCGATCAGAAAGTATTTGTGATTACCTCTTTCAATCCGGGTAGTGGAAAGAGTTTCTTTTCGGTGAACATAGCCACGAGCTTTGCCATTAAAGGGAAAAAAGTATTGGTGATAGATGGAGATTTGCGACGAGGATCCATTTCTGCTTATGTGGGGTCGCCTAAGAAAGGTCTGAGTGACTATTTGGGTAATCGGGTGGCTAATTGGAATGAAGCGCTTGTAATAGATAAGAAACATGCCAATTTGCATGTTCTTCCTGTGGGGACCATTCCCCCGAATCCGACGGAACTGCTGGAAGATGAAAAATTTGCAACCTTGATGCAAATCTTGCGCAATGAATACGATTATATCTTTGTGGATTGTCCGCCGATAGATATCGTGGCAGACACACAAATCATAGAGCAATATGCCGACCGGACACTCTTTGTGGTACGGGCGGGATTATTGGACCGCTCACTGTTATCTGAATTGGAAAGTATTTATCTAGAAAAGCGGTTCAAAAACCTTTCGGTAATTTTGAATGGGACGGAAAGTACTGGTGGACGCTATAGTTATCGATATGGTTACAGTTATGGTTACCACAATGGGTATACCTCTTATTACGGCAACTCAAAATAAATAGTCAACAGGAATGTGGCTTTTTCGACAGAAAAAAACATTAGCGGAAAGCGGTTTTTTCCGTGGTTTCACCGATTGCCATAGTCACTTGTTGCCAGGTATTGATGATGGAGTAAAAACAGAAGAAGAAACATGGAGAATTTTGGATGAGATGGAGCGGCAAGGAGTGCGGAAAATATGGCTTACCCCTCACGTCATGGAAGACATGTCCAATAAAACTGTTACATTACAACAAAAATTTTTGAGCTTAAAACAAAAATATCAAGGGAAGGTGGAATTGGCTTTGGCTGCGGAATATATGTTGGATAACCTTTTTGAGGAACGGTTGGAAAAGGATGACCTGTTACCCCTTGAGGAGGGAAAACGTTATCTGTTAGTGGAAACTTCTTATTTCAATCCACCAATGGGATTACTGTCTATTTTGCAACGCATCCAAAAGAAAGGTTATCATCCTTTGTTGGCCCATCCGGAACGATATGAGTATATGCAAATGATGGATTATAAAACGTTAAAAAAGAACCAAATTTCTTTTCAATTAAATATACCGTCATTAGTCGGAATGTATGGTAAGCACATAGAGAAGAAAGCGAAGATATTATTAAAAGCAGGAATGTATGATTTAGGAGGAAATGATGTTCACTCCCTTATTTTTTATGTGACAACTTGTAAGCAAAAAATAGACAATCTGTCTTTCTTGAAAAATGTGTGTAAAATATAGCGTATTTACATTCGGGAAGACTTTGCCCTAATATGTGTTTTTTTATGTAAATGAATGATTTAATATTTAATACAAAGATAAATGAAAGCATGTTTCATGGGCTTGGGTTACATCGGACTACCTACAGCCATTATTGCCGCAAAGCACGGCATTCAAATAACAGGAGTTGACATTAATCCTCATGTAGTGAAAATGACCAATGCGGGACATTTGCACATCATTGAACCTGGCATGGAGGAAATGTTACAGGAAGTAGTGAAAGCTGGCATGTTGAAGGCTTCGGTTACACCGGAAGTCAGCGATGCATACTTCATGGTGGTCCCAACCCCGTTCAAGGGAAACCACGAGCCGGATGTGAGTTACGTGGAAGCGGCTACACGTGCCGTATTGCCGTTACTGAAAGAAGGGGATCTTTATGTAATAGAATCCACTTCACCTGTAGGAACTACAGAGGCTATGGCACGCATCATTTTTGGTGAACGTCCGGAATTGGAAAGTAAGATTTTCATAGCCTATTGCCCGGAGCGTGTATTGCCAGGTAATGTGATCTATGAATTGGTACACAACGATCGGGTCATCGGTGGTTTGAATCCTGAATCTACCGAAAAGGCAATAGCATTCTATTCGCAATTTGTGCAGGGCACACTTCACAAGACTAACTGCCGTACAGCGGAAATGTGTAAGCTGACGGAGAACTCCAGTCGCGATGTACAGATAGCTTTTGCCAATGAACTTTCGCTTATCTGCGACAAGGCTGGTATCAATGTTTGGGAACTTATTAACCTTGCCAACAAGCATCCGCGTGTAAATATCCTGCAACCCGGTTGCGGTGTAGGAGGTCATTGTATTGCGGTAG
This sequence comes from Bacteroides uniformis, assembly GCF_025147485.1. Taxonomy (NCBI): domain Bacteria; kingdom Pseudomonadati; phylum Bacteroidota; class Bacteroidia; order Bacteroidales; family Bacteroidaceae; genus Bacteroides; species Bacteroides uniformis. The sequence continues at coordinate 2,356,262 of NZ_CP102263.1, forward strand.
ATCCATACTTTATCACTGCTGATTTCCCGGCAGAAAGCAAGTTAATCAGCGATGCACGTGATATTAACAACTACAAGAGTTTCTGGTGTGCTGAAAAGGTGAAGAACGCCATGTTGAAGTTTGAGTTGAAGAATCATCGTAAACCAGTTATAGCCATGATGGGATTGGCATTCAAACCAAATATTGACGATTTGCGTGAAAGTCCGGCGAAGTATATTACCACGAAAGTGATGCAGAGCTGCAACAATGCCGACATTTTGGTCGTAGAACCGAATGTAAAAGAGCACAACGTGTTTAAGCTGACTAACTACTGCGAAGCCTACGACAAGGCAGACATCGTGGTGTTCCTTACGGCTCACAACGAGTTTAAAGAGCTATCTTGGAGGAAGGATAAAATGATATTGGACTTTTGTGGAATATTCAAGAAATAATGGATATTTCTAAATAAGTGCAAATACAATTATCACCGAAACTAATGAAAATTGCACATAAAATAGTTCAAGTACCGGAAATGAAATTTTTATTAAGACCTTTTATACACAATGTAAAAAGGAATAATCAAAATATACATGAGATTTTCCAGGAAAAATCTCATGTATATTTTCGGAGTTTGATAAGATTTTGCCACAAAACAATATCTTTTGCAGCGTATTTACCAATATATTATTGGGGGCGGTTCGTAAAAAAATATCAAAAGCGTTTCGATATAATAATCACCAGTGCCTGATACAAGAATTATGCATCCAAATTAAAATATATACTCGAAAAAATAGGAATTTATGTTTATCCGAAGATTTGAAGTGTTAGCTGGAAATAAGACTTGTGAAGAAACATACAGGAAACGTCATATCGACATAGAATATATCTTACATATATGAAGACTATCCATCATGTCTGTGTGATTTTGGTTACGTTGACGGTACGGTATCGCATTTAGAATTGATGAAAAAAATTCGGTTGGGCAAAATTGGAAGAATCGAATTCCCTATCAGTCACGAAATAACACATTTTTTCGAAAACATAGAATCAACGTATTGGCTAATACAAATGAATGGATCTTGCAAGATATGAACTACTATATAACTTCCTATTCAGACTTTCACGACGATGACACAAAGCCAAGGATGTTTGAATAGAAAGAGGGTAAGGCGATATTAATGCATAGTGAGTATGAGGAGAAGTGGAATATTATTCCTGTATAAAATTCTTTTAGATAATCCTATTATTAGGTGATTTTAGGTTTCAAGATATGAAAGGGTTGAGTTTTATTAAGTCATCTTCAGGCAGAACTCAAAAGGCACAAAAGAATATTTTGGGGATGTTGCTCATAAAAATTTGCAACATCATTATTAATTTGGCTTATGTTCCATTGTTGATTAATAGTTTGAATCAAGATAGATATGGAATATGGTTGACAATTACTACAATTGTTTCTTGGATTGCATTTTTTGACATTGGGTTAGGTAATGGTCTGAGAAATAAATTGGCGGAATCAATTGCTTGTAAAGATGAAATAAATGCTCGAAAATATGTGAGTACTACTTATGGTGCAATGGGAATCTTATGTTTCTTGTTCTTTATCATAGAGGCCTGCATTGTTCCATTTTGCAATTGGAATAGTCTGCTAAACGCTCATTCGATTCCTAATGGTGAACTTACATTATTAATGTTATGGGTTCTTTCAAGTTTAGCATTTCAAATGCTACTAAAACTTCTAAATTCTGTATTGTACGCTTTACAAAAGCCGGCATTATCCTCATTGATATTGATGCTTAGTCAATTGTTCGCTTTCATTGGAATTTTTATTTATACAAATGTTTGCAATGAAGTTTCTCTTTTGAAATTGGGAATGATTATATCAATGGCTCCAGTCGTTGTATTGATGATTTTTTCATTGATACTGTTTAGAAAAATGATACCCCAATATATGCCAACCCCCTCTTTCTTTGAGCGTTCTAAAATAAAAGAGATTGTTATTCTTGGGAGTAAATTCTTTTGGATTCAATTGACGACTTTATTATTATTTCAGTCAAACAACTTGATAATCGCCCATACTTGTGGAAATACTTCTGTGGCTGAGTATAATATTGCCTACAAATACATTGGTTTGATAGAGATGGCCTTTATGATTATCATGACTCCTTTTTGGTCTGCTGCCACTGATGCTTATGCGAGAAAGGATTATCAATGGATTAAAGGAATATTAAAAAAACTACAATTCATTTCATATATAATGATTGCCGCTGGAGGAGTTTTGATTTTATTATCAGATTTTGTATACAAATGGTGGTTATCATCAACTATCAAACCCGATAAATCATTAATGTTTCTTCTATTATTGTATTTCTGCATCCAATTATCATGGGCTAGATATGGGAGCATAATCAATGGTATTGGGTGTGTAAAGCTCCAATTCTATATTACAATGATAGAGGCTTTTGTGCATATTCCATTGGCTTTATTGCTTGGTACTTATTGGGGTGTAAAAGGAGTAATTATTTCACTTATTATATCAACATTTGCCAATACTATTTGGCCTAAGATACAGATCAAAAATATTTTTTTAGGAAAACGAAGTATATGGGTAAAGTAAATTCTATTACAAAGCTAGAAATAGCGATATTTGTTTTTCTCACTATGATGATATCAGGAGCATCGTCCATTGCTAGTAATGATTTTATTAGAATTATAGTTGTGGGATTATTAGCTCTTTATAGCTTTATAAATCATAAGAATTTATATAATAATATTCTTTTTTATTTATTAAGTGGATGGATTTTAATAAACCTAATATCCTCATTATATTTTGGTAAAAATATAGATTTTTTTCCTTTTATAGGGAAAATTGTTTTGATCTATCTTGCATATTTATGTTTATCTTGTTGCAAGGATAACTTTTGGGATAAATATGAGCAATTTTTGTATAAACTGGCGTTAATTTCTACAATATTTTATATCTTATCCTTGTTCTTTCCCAGTATGTTTAATAGCCTTACTTCTGTATTCCGTCCTTTTACCGCTGATATTTTTTATCAGAAGGAGTCTCAGAAATACTATTTCTATGCTTTCTTTTTTACATATATGGGTAATGGAAACTTCAGGAATAGTGGTTTTATGTGGGAACCGGGTGCATATGCGATGATTTTAAATATCTTGATTGCATATAATATATGTCGACAAGGTTTTCAATTGAATAGACACATTAAGGTATATACTATAATCCTTTTAACTACATTTTCCACAGCAGGATATTTGGCATTTTTTATCATTTTGCTACTGTTTCTTTTGAAAGGACAAAATATTTATATAAAAGCACTTATTCTTATCTGTACTGCTTTTTCAATAGGTTGGTTGATGAATGCAGACTTCCTTCTTCCAAAAATCGAAGAATTTATATCCTCCGCACAAAAGGGAATAGTACACCATCAAGGTTACAGGAAACTATATGAAGCCAATAGAATCCTTTCTTTCAAATTGTTGACGGATAAATTTTTGATGTTTCCAATAGGTTGGGGTTGCGTCCAAGATACAACTTCATATATGGCTTTGAAACATATTGTTACTGTTAATGGCTTGGGAAACACATTAGTGACATGGGGTATTTTCGCATTCTCTTTTTTTATGTACTCGATTGGTAATTTTTTCTATCAATATAGGCAGTCAATTATTATTGTTACACTTTCATTATTAGTAGTATGTATTAGTTTTTTTAGTAATCCTATAGAAAATAACATACTACTCTATTTGTTAATTTTATCTCCTTATATCGTAGAATTTAATTGATAAAACATGAATATTGGCATTATTTGTAAATACCCTATTCCGTATGGAATGGCAGCCACAACACGTATCTTCTCATATTCTAAGGGCTTATTAGAATGTGGTGATAAAGTTGATGTATGGTCAATTGCACCTAATAATTTTAACGCGAATAATAATAATGAAGGCGTTTTTAATGGTATATCATATTTTTATTCATTCAGAAGCAAACGATTTAGTAATAAGCTATTCCATGCATATGAAATGATTTATTCTCTTTTTATCTTAGGTGTAAAATTACATAAAAGAGATAAAATTAGAAGATATGACGTGTTTATTATAAGCTCAGATAGTCTCATTTGCCTGCTGTATATGAGGGTATTAAATATATTATTTAAGAGAAAACTTATTTTTATTTTTGATGAGTATCCAACACCTATTAGAGGTAAATTAAAGAATAAAATACCATTTTGGAAAGAAGTGATTTATCGTGTTATTTTAAGTAAATATTCAGGATATATTTCCATGACCGAAAATTTATTGAAATATTATAAAAAAATCACAGACAATCCAGGTATTATAATTTCATCCATTACCGATGTCAATCGATTCCATAATATAATAAAAAAGCCTATAAATAAAACTAAGAAATTAATTTATATGGGAAATATGGAATTATCAAAAGATAATGTAGACAATATTTTGTACGCTTTATCTATCTTGCTAAGAGATAATTATGATGTTCATTTGTATCTTTTTGGAAAACCAAATTTAAAAGATAAATCTATATTGGAAAGGATTATTGAGCAAGAGGGATTAGCAAACAACACAAGTTTTAGATTTGCTCAATATAATGATGTTCCAAAGATTCTATCAGAAGCAGACATTTTAGTTTCCTCCCAACCTGTGACTGTTCGTGCAGACGGAGGATTCCCAACTAAATTGGGAGAATATTTAATGTCGGGTACTCCTGTATTATCAACCAATGTTGGAGAAACATCAAAATACTTTAAGGATGGCGAACATATGTATTTTGCAAAACCAGAATCGCCATTGGATTATGCTAACAAGCTCAAATATATCATAGATAATTATGAGAAAGCATTAGCTGTTGCTAAAAAAGGGAAAATGCTAATAGAGCAATCGTATTCTCATATATCTGCTGGAGAAAAGATGCATAAATTTTTAAAATCATTATAAATAGTATGTCAGTATTCAAAGACAAAGTCCTGTTAATTACAGGCGGTACGGGTTCCTTTGGGAATGCTGTGCTACGTCGTTTTCTTGACAGCGACATCAAGGAAATCAGAATTTTCAGTCGTGATGAGAAGAAGCAGGACGATATGCGTCACCGCTTGCAGAATTCTAAGGTGAAGTTCTATATCGGTAATGTCCGCAACAAGACTTCTGTAGATATTGCTATGCGTGGTGTTGACTACGTTTTTGCCGCCGCCGCTCTCAAGCAGGTGCCGAGTTGTGAGTTTTTCCCTATGGAGGCTACTCGCACTAATGTTCTCGGTACTGGAAACGTTCTTCTTTCTGCTATCGAGCATGGGGTAAAAAATGTTGTGGTCCTTTCTACTGATAAGGCAGCTTATCCTATCAATGCTATGGGTATCAGCAAAGCACTTATGGAGAAGGTTGCGATTGCTAAGGGTCGTGAACTTGGCGAGGGTGCGGCTACTACCATTTGTTGTACTCGTTATGGTAACGTTATGGCAAGCCGCGGTTCTGTTATCCCTTTGTGGGTTGAGCAGATGATAGAGGGTAATCCTATTACTATCACTGATCCGAATATGACCCGCTTTATGATGACTCTTGATGATGCTGTTGACTTGGTTATATACGCGTTTACCCATGGTCATAATGGTGATCTTTTTGTCCAAAAGGCTCCTGCCGCTACTTTGGAGACTCTTGCTACCGCACTGAAGGAAATATATTCTAAGGTTGATCCGAAATATGGAGATACTGAGGTTCGCGTTATTGGTACTCGCCACGGTGAGAAACTTTATGAGACTCTTGTCACTCGCGAGGAGATGGCTAAGGCTATTGATATGGGCAATTATTACCGTATTCCTTGTGATAACCGTGACTTAAATTATGACAAGTTCTTCTCTGAGGGTGATGAGGTGGTTTCTCGTATTGAGGATTATCATAGCCACAATACTCAGCGCCTTGATGTTGAGGGTATGAAGAAGCAGTTGATGCGTCTGCGCTTTATTCAGGAGGATTTGGGCTTGATTGAGAAGGCAAAGGCGCGCGAAATCCGTTCCGAATAGCCGGTGTGTGAAAACCGGCAATCTACTGCGTTACCATCGACTTCGCAAAGTATTTTTTTTGGGGGGGGAACAATTATTCAAAGTGTTCCCGCTATTGAGAAATCACCAATAGGAAATCTTTTACACACAGGAAGACATTATCTTTCTTTTCCATCATAATTAAATTTTATCTCAATGAAAATATTAGTTACCGGAGCCAAGGGCTTTGTCGGTCGAAATCTTGTTTCGCAACTTTACAATATCCGCGATGGCAAAGCTCGCAATTACGGCATTGACAGTGAGGACTTGGCCGTTTATGAATATGATATTGACAGTGACCCTGCCGACCTTGAGGAATATTGCAAGAATGCAGACTTTGTTTTCAATCTTGCCGGTGTTAACCGCCCGAAGGACAATTCTGAGTTTCTGAAGGGCAATTTCGGCTTTGCGTCGGTGCTTCTTGACACTTTGAAGAAGTATGGAAACACTTGCCCTGTTATGATTTCATCATCTATTCAGGCGGTTCTTGACAATCCTTACGGTGAGTCGAAGCGTGCTGGCGAGCAGTTGATGTTTGAATATTCGGCGGAAACTGGAGCGAAAGTGCTTGTCTACCGCTTCCCGAACGTTTTCGGAAAGTGGTGTCGTCCAAACTATAATAGTGCCATTGCAACTTTCTGCAACAATATAGCGAATGATCTTCCTATTAGCGTCAATGACCCGAGCATTGTTATGAATCTTGTTTATATAGACGACGTTGTTGATGAGATGATAGCGGCACTTAACGGCAACGAGCATTGCAATGAAAACTTCTGTGAAGTTCCAGTCACTCATACCCGCACACTTGGCGAGATTGTTGAGATTATCCGCTCGTTTAAGGATATGCCAGCAAATCTCGGCGTTGCAGATATGGGCGACGGTTTGGCTAAGAAACTCTATTCAACATACCTTACTTATCTGCCGAAGGAGCGTTTTGCGTATCCTTTGAAAATGAACGTCGACGAGCGCGGCAGTTTTACTGAATTTATCAGGACAGCCGATCGTGGTCAGGTTGCGGTGAATATATCCAAACCGGGTATTACCAAAGGTGAGCACTGGCACCATACAAAGGTGGAGAAATTCGTTGTAGTCAGCGGTCACGGCCTTATTCAGATGCGTAAGGTCGATTCAGACGAGGTCGTCAATTTTGAGGTTTCCGGCGATAAAATCGAGGTTGTTGAGACTATCCCGGGATACACTCATAACATTGTAAACCTTTCAGAAACAGAGAATCTTGTAACTCTGATTTGGTGTAACGAGTGCTTTGACCCGAACCGCCCAGATACTTATTTCGATAAAGTAGTAAAATAGCAGGTTATGTTGGTTATCGACAAAGAATTGCTTGACGGGGTAACGGCACAGGCAAAGGCGAGTCCCCGTTTGCGGATGAACTACAATCTGCATGACAGTCTTGAGGCAAAGGCGCAGAGACTGATGAACGCTATGGAACCCGGAACCGATTTGCCGATTCACCGCCATACCCATACTGCAGAAACGTATTTCGTTCTACGCGGTAGAATCAACGTGCTGTTTTACGGTGAAGATGGTCAGTTGGAAGAAAGCCGTGAACTTGACCCCTTGAAAGGATGTTACGGCGTTCAGATTCCTATCGGTCAATGGCATACGATTGAGGTCCTTGAAAGCGGAACGGTAATCTTTGAAGTTAAGGATGGACCGTACACACCACTTACTCCTAAAAATACAATGACAAAATAAAATATTATGGAATTAAAAACTGACTATTCAGATATAAAATTTGCGGAAAACGGCAAGTTGAAACTTTTGATAATTGTAGGAACAAGACCTGAAATTATCCGCCTTGCAGCCGTTATCAGTAAGTGCCGCATCTATTTCGACACAATCCTTGCTCATACAGGCCAGAACTATGACTATAACTTGAACGGCATCTTTTTCAAAGACCTGAAGTTGAAAGAACCAGAAGTGTATATGGATGCCGTTGGCGATGACCTCGGTTCAACAATGGGAAATATCATAAGTGCTTCCTATAAACTCATGTCGCAGGTAAAGCCCGATGCTGTACTTGTTCTTGGCGATACAAACTCATGCCTGTCAGTTATCGGAGCAAAGCGTCTGCACATACCTATCTTCCACATGGAAGCAGGTAATAGATGCAAGGATGAGAACCTTCCGGAAGAGACAAACCGCCGTATCGTCGATATCATCAGTGACGTCAACCTTGCCTATAGCGAGCATGCTCGCCGCTATCTTGCAGAATGCGGATTGCCGAAGGAGAGGACATACGTTACCGGTTCACCAATGGCGGAAGTCCTTCATAATAATCTTGAAGAGATTGAGGCAAGCGACATTCATAACCGTCTCGGCCTTGAAAAGGGCAAATATATCCTTCTTAGCGCCCACCGTGAGGAGAATATCGACTCAGAAAAGAACTTCACTTCATTGTTCCGGGCAATCAATGCGATGGCAGAGAAGTACGATATGCCGGTGCTTTATAGTTGCCACCCAAGAAGCCGCAAACGCCTTGCCGCAAACGGATTCCAATTAGACAAAAGAGTAATTCAGCACGAGCCTCTCGGATTTCATGATTATAACTGTCTCCAGATGAACGCATTTGCCGTTGTCAGCGACAGTGGAACATTGCCAGAGGAGAGTTCATTCTTCACATCAGTAGGCCATTCGTTCCCGGCAATCTGCATCCGCACGAGCACAGAGCGTCCGGAAGCCCTCGACAAGGCATGCTTCATATTGGCAGGCATTGACGAAAAATCATTGCTTCAGGCGGTTGATACAGCCGTAGAGATGAACAAGAATCAAGATAACGGCATTCCAGTGCCAAACTATGTTGATGAGAACGTATCAACAAAGACCGTTAAACTCATCCAAAGTTACACCGGCGTTGTCAATAAAATGATATGGAGAAAATAATTAAGAATTTTACCTAAATCATCAATAAATAATGAAAGTTCTTTATTCTCATCATGGCATGAAAGGAAAAAATGGATGGGGACGAACCTTTTATATGGCACAAGGATTAGCAGATTTAGGACATGATGTGACCTTATTAACAATCAATCCTAAATGTTCATTCTTTAAGATAAATACTATTATCTATCAAGGTGTTAAAATAAAAGTACTACCAGACTTTTTTCCTGCCAAAATGAAATCCTCAGGTTTTGCTATTTGGAGTACTTTATTTGGATTGATATACTCGATGTTCCATAAATTTGAAATATGTATAGCAGATTGTGGACATAGATTTACTTCCTTACCTTGTAAATTAAATAGATTTATTTATCATTCTGTTTATATTTCTGAGTGGTGGGATTTCTTTGGTAAAGGAGGTTATATTAAAAAGAAAAGTAGATTGTTTAGGTTAACATACGGTAGACTGGAATGCTATAATGAACTCAACGATAAAAGAAAAGCTGATGCTATAGTCGTATTATCTACTTTTATGAAAGATAGGGCTGTTGAAAATGGAATTGACTCAGAAAAAATTTTTATTGTTCCTGGTGGGTCTATAGTGAAAGATGTAAAGCCGTTATATCCATCCTATTCATCTGTTGAAAAACGAAAAATAAATATAGCATACATTGGCATTAATAATCACGAAATTGATTTGATAGCTCCGTTTATAGAAGCATTGAAATGTGAAAATGTTAAAAACAGTTACAGGTTGATTCTATATGGGAATACTATCTCAAACGAAAAGTGGAATCAATTAGGATTGTCTGAAATTGCTGAATATAGAGGATGGTTAGATTATTCTAAAGATGTTTCTACCTTAAAAGATATAGATGTGTTTTTGCAATTATTAGATGACAACAATGTTTCTAAAGCTGGATGGCCTAATAAATTAGGTGATTATTTAGCATTTGGGAAGCCCGTTATATTGTCACCTTATGGTGATATAATTGATTTTGTAAAAAATGAAAAAGGTTTTTTTATAGTAGAATACAATAAATACTCGATATTAAAAATTTTACAAGAAATTAAAGATATACCTTATAGCGATTTAAAGACCATGGGGTACGCTAATAGGCAATTAGCGGAAAAAATCTCATGGAAAAATAGAGCAAAAAATATAGAATATATATGCAATAAAATTAGATTTAATAATGAAACTGTCAAGAATTAAAAAACTTGTCTTCCTTCATTTACAGCATTTGCCAATGAAGTCAAGGGGTTGGAGACCAACGCTTTGTAAATGGGGGGGGGGTAAACATCAAATGCCCTAAAAAGACCTTCATCGGAGAGGACGTTATTTTCGACACAAATTATCCCGAAGATATTGTCATTGAAGAGGGCGTGCGCCTGACTGTCGGCGTCCGGATTGTAACGCATTTCATGAACCCGAAGACAGGCAGTTATGACCGCGGTCAAGTGCATGTTGGCAAAGGAGCCTACATTGGCATGGGAACAATGGTTGTCAAGCCGGTCACAATCGGAGAAGGGGCAATCGTAGGCGCCGGGGCAATAGTGACGAAAGATATACCGTCAAACGAAGTATGGGCAGGAAACCCCGCCCGCTTTATCAGAAAACGATAAAATTATGCCAAACGCAATATTTTTTTACAGAATACAGAGGTGGTTATACTTACACCACATTCCATTTTTACCTAAATTAATTCAACTATTAATTTTTCTGATTTACAACACTAAAATTACTGCTGATTCAAAAATCGGTAAAGGATCTTATTTTGTTTGTAAAGGAATTAGCACTGTACTAATCCCAGGAACGGAAATTGGAGAAAACTGCGTATTAGGTTTACGATTCTCAACAGTAAGAAAATTTCCATATAAAAACGTTCCTAAAATTGGCAATAACGTTTTTATCGGTCCAAACGTTGTAATCTGTGGACCAGTAGAAATTGGTGATAACTGTATTGTTGCAGCTAATTCGTTTGTTGATAAATCATTAAGGGGGGGGGTAATTGTTGCAGGCTCTCCTGCTAAAATAATCGGATATACTAAAGACTTAAACTATAATATTTCTTCAAATCAAAAAGATTTAGATGGAATAGCATCATATCTGCAACCAAAAGAGTAAATCAAAAGTTGCAATCGGATATAGTTTTAAAAGGATAAAACTATGTTGAATGCAATCTCTTTTTATCGGGTATCAAGGTGGCTGTACTTGCACCACATTCCTGTACTGCCAAAATTGATAACATTGCTTATTTTCCTAATTTACAACAGCAAGATTCCATACCAGGCAAAGATTGGCAGAGGGTCAACTTTTGGATACGGAGGTATGGGTGTTGTTATCCATTCTAAATCAATTATAGGGGTAAACTGCACTATATGTCAGCAAGTTTCCATAGGGGGGTAATTCAAGATTTCCGGAAGTACCAGTGATAGGTAATAATGTTTATATTGCGAAAGGTTCTATCGTTATGGGTGGTATAACAATCGGAAACAATGTTACAATAGGAGCAAACGCAGTCGTAACCAAACCAATTCCCGATAATGCTATCGTTGCAGGCGTACCCACCAAAATTCTAAGGACTAAAGAATAACATAATATGCATAAAGTTATCAACTCTTTTCGCTTGCTGAAGGAGTATTGCGAGAATGAGGGGTTCAAGGGTTGGGATCCCTATGACGGACTTAACTCGAAGGTTTTTCAGGCGTTGCCGTTCCTGAAGAAGTCGGCAATCTGCCGCCTGGTTGTTATCCAAGGATTTAAGCGCTGCCCAGTCAATCTCCGCAGGCTTGCGCTTGTCCCCAAGGAATATAATGCCAAGGGCATCGGGCTTTTCCTTTCCGGTTACTGCAACCTATATAATGCGGTTAAGGCAAACCCCAAACTTGCGGAAAGCCTCGGCTCTCCCGATTCCCTGAAATCACGGATTAACGAACTGGCTGAACTGTTGATCTCTCTACAATCAAAAGGTTACAGCGGTGCTTGCTGGGGATATAACTTTGACTGGCAGGCTCGCAGACTTTTCCTTTTCCCAAAGTTTACTCCAACCGTTGTTGCGAGCAATTTCTGTGCAACCGCTCTTATGGAAGCATACGAAATTACCAGAGAGAAAAGGTTTCTTGAAATCGCTCTCAGTGCGGCACATTTCGTTATCAACGACCTTCACCGCACGGAATATAAGGACGGATTCCTATTCTCTTACAGCCCGTTGCAGGGAAACGACACTGTCTTTAACGCCTCACTGCTCGGCTCAAGGCTGCTTAGTTTTTGCTACAAGTACACAGGCAACGAGGAATACTGCGAACTTGCAGAGCAAAGCATAAAGGCATGCTGCTCAGGTCAAAAGCCAAACGGTGCATGGGTATATGGCATGCTACCCGTTCAGAGTTGGGTTGACAGTTTTCATACAGGCTATAACCTTGATGCGCTTATTGCATATCAGGAGCTGACAGGCGACAATAAGTATCGCAAATATATTGAGAAGGGCTTTGAATATTATATTCAAAACTTCTTTGAAGCCAACGGAATGCCAAAATACTACGACAACCGCACTTATCCCATCGACATTCACTGCCCGGGGCAGTTGCTCGTAACGCTCGCAAGGTTGCACAAGATCGAAGAATACAAGGAAATTGCAGAAAAGGTCATTGATTGGACTATCCGCAATATGCAAGACCGGAAAGGCTATTTCTACTACCAGTTAAAGCCGGGGATAAGTTCAAAAATATCATATATGCGTTGGAGCAATGCGTTTATATTTAATGCTATGAGCCATTATTTACTTGCCGAATAATATTTTAATCTTATGGATAAAGTTTCATTAAACGGGGTCGAAATATTCCCTTTCGACTCCGAACAGCAACTATTGCATTATGTGGACACGCATAAGGGCATATTGGTAGCGATCAATGCAGAAAAGATATTGCATGCCACGGAACAGACACGTGCCATTATCAATCGAAATATTGGGTATTGTGATGGAGCCGGTGCACAAATGGCTTTAAAGCAGAAAGGTTATAAAGATGCCTGTAAGATTCCCGGATGTGAACTATGGCTAAAGATTATTACTCGCTTTTACAAGGAAAAGACATTCTATCTGGTTGGTGGAAAACCGCAAATCGTAAATGAGACCGTAGAGAAACTGTGTTCTGAATATCAGGATATCCGAATAGTGGGTTATCGTAACGGCTATATCAAGACGGATGAAGAGAAACGACGATTGATAGACGATATTGTGGAGAAGAAACCGGATGTGGTATTCGTGGCTATGGGGTCGCCAAAGCAGGAATTGCTGATGGAGGAGATACAGCAACGGCATCGCGCTATCTTCCAAGGATTGGGTGGCAGTTTCGATGTCTATACAGGTCATGTGCAGCGCGCACCGAAATGGTGGGTGGAGCATAATCTGGAATTTGCTTATCGCTTGATAAAAGAACCCAAAAGAATTAAACGTCAGATCCACTTGGTGAAGTATGCTTGGTGGCTGATGAAGAAAAAATTATAAACAGAGGAAATATGAAGAAAGTGATGTTGGTCTTCGGCACCCGTCCGGAGGCAATCAAGATGGCTCCGCTGGTGAAAGAATTCCAGAAACAGCCAAAACGGGTAGAGACTGTGGTGTGCGTAACCGGACAGCATCGGGAAATGCTGGATCAGGTGTTGAAGATATTCGACATCAAACCGGATTATGATTTGAATATCATGAAGCAGGGACAGGATCTGTATGATGTGACCGCTCGTGTGCTGACCGGTATGCGTGATGTACTGAAAGAGGTAAAGCCCGATGTGGTATTGGTACATGGGGATACTACCACTTCTACAGCTGCAGCTTTGGCTGCTTTTTATCAACAGATACCGGTGGGACATGTGGAAGCTGGTTTGCGTACACATAATATTTATAGCCCATGGCCGGAGGAGATGAATCGGTTGTTGACGGGGCGTCTGGCGACCTATCATTTTTCTCCCACTCCGTTAAGTCGTAATAATCTGATTAAAGAGAGCGTTGATGACCGCAATATCATTATAACTGGTAACACAGTGATTGATGCACTTTATTGGGTAGTGGATAAAATCAAGAACAACAAGGAGCTAGATAATGAATTGGAAGATATATTGAGCAAAGCGGGTTATGATGTAAACCGCTTGAACAATGGCAAGAAGCTGGTATTGATTACAGGGCATCGTCGTGAGAATTTTGGTGACGGATTTATCAATATGTGTACAGCTATTAAAGATTTGACGGTTAAATATCCAGATTTGGATTTTGTTTATCCTATGCACTTGAATCCTAATGTACGCAAGCCGATTCATGAGGTGTTCGGGGAGAATCTGTCCGGCTTAAAAAATATGTTCTTCATTGAACCATTGGAGTATTTGAGTTTTGTGTATCTAATGGAGAAGAGCAGCATCGTATTGACAGATAGCGGTGGCATTCAAGAGGAAGCTCCGGGACTGGGTAAACCGGTATTGGTGATGCGTGATACCACGGAGCGACCAGAAGCATTAGATGCCGGAACGGTGAAACTGGTAGGTACGGACTATAATAAGATTGTAAACGAAGTATCATCTTTGATTGATGATAAAGCAGCTTATGAAAAAATGAGTAAGGCTGTAAATCCGTACGGTGACGGATTAGCCTGCGGACGTATTGTAAATGCATTGTTATATAGGATATAAGCTGAGCTATGAAGCTGATACTGAAAAATATTTTTACAAATCGAAATACTTGTTATTACTTATGGTTTGCATTACCAAGAGCTAATAAACTTAAAGTGAAAGTTTTTTCTGGAGTTGAACTTCATTATCGGGACTTGTTTCATGGTAAGATATACGAATTGTTGCAAAACCTAACATCGGGTATAAAATGAAGAATGATAAACGAAAAAAAGAAATTTTTCGGTGGATATTCCTCGGAGGACTTTTGTTGTTTGTGACTTTTCCTGTTTTTACGCAGTAAATACAAGAATGAGTGGATTGATTTATGTGCCGAGCACGGACATAGATGATGGAGGAAAAACTCGCATAGGTGGTCACTTTTTCAGAAAAGAGTTCCTGCCCGATGTCAGCTTGAATTCGTTAGGAAAGTGGATGTATCATACAGGCAATCATTTTTTGAGCATCATTCCTTTTTCATAGATTGAGCTGGAATTATTTGTACTATACAGAAAAAATTAAAAGACAGCAATATAGATAATATGGATTTTGATCACAAGAATTGATATTTATCTAAAAGAATCAGGCCTATCAAAGAAAACGAATGATGATCATGTATTGCTATTGGAAGTAATGATCACATTACGACGAGTGACAAGGTGAAAAGAGATGATTGGCCGGATAGTAGAAGAACCATATTGGGGAACTATTATGTTGCTGCCACTAAATATACGAAAAAAAAATATATCATAGGTTTCTATGTCACCTACCGAAAATGAAAACGTGATTACAATTAAATGGAATGGAGTGGCAGACTGTATGACTTATCAGTCCTCTTTGCAAAACGGGAAATATTCTTCGGAAGGTATATGCTTTTACATCAACCTACTGTAAAATACTAATCAAGAAAATAATAAGGATGCCTACAGTCGTTGTCCGTTTTGAGACTTGTAAGAAAGCCATAGGGTACGGTACGGTTTATTACCGTATCTACAAAGGACATAACCGACGTATGGAATTTTCTTCCCACCTTCACCTACCAACTTCTTCTTGGGATGAAACCACAAAGACAATCCGGGGAGAGCATCCCAAAGCCTGTCTCTTTCGTGCTCAGATGGAAGCGGATCTTCGGCTTTTGAACCGGATTATAACGGAAGATGTTACCGGTCGACTGACAATGGGCGATATGATAGCCATCTTTAAACATCAAAGGACAATAATCAAATGAACTTTTGACTTGTAAGTCAATAGGATGGTACCGTCTTTGACAGATTGCTATCACCGTCTAGGTTTTCAGGTAACAGAATCCGAAGATGGATTACGGATAGGCTTCAAACCGGGAATGGCACATGCTATCGTGAAGGAGATTTGGAACGAGCAGCCTTTGACCCGTTCGGATGTTGAAAGGTTTTATGAAAAGCTTTCTTCACTGAACAAAGGATATCGAAATCTCTATTTCAGGATCGTGGCGCACGGTGGATTCCTGCCGGAAGCATTGGACTTTGAACTGCACGGGCTGACCGTTTCGGATGAAAGCTATATTGAAAGCCTCTTGTCCGGAAGACATGTGGAGCTTTATCCGCATAACGAAGCGGCTTACAGGGCGATCATGCGGGGATTCAAACAACACCGTATCGGTACGGTCGTGCAGGCTACCGGAACAGGGAAATCCTATTTGCTGGCACGCTATATCGCAGATCATGCAAAGGAAAATATATTGGTCTTTGCTCCGAACATCACGATTCTGGATGAGATCCGGAAAGCCGTCGGATTCTCCATTCCGCAAGTGACGTACCGGACATTCCAGTCACTGATTCGTAACCGGGAGGACAATGGGTTGTTACGGGCAGATCATATTCTTATTGATGAATTCCATCATTTCGGGGCGGAAATTTGGGGAAGTGCCTTGCAGGAAGTGATAGAAAACAATCCCTGTGCCTATGTCCTGGGAACATCGGCAACGCCAATCCGTCCGGAAGGAATGATCGATACGGTGGATCTTTATTTCGAAGGAAATTTGTTTTATGAACTTACCTTGCCGCAAGCTTGGTATTACAATATCTTACCAGTGCCGATCCTGGTACAAAGTGCTTACGGGCTGGACAACGAACTGGATCGGCTGCAAAGAAAGCTGGAACGCAGCGGTTGTTCAGTCCGCCGGAGAGAGCGCATCCAAAAGAAACTGGACCTGGCGCGGGTCGATTTCAAAGGTGCTTTGGGCGCGTCGTCGGTGATCCGGAAGTTCCTACCCGAAAGCGTACGCAAACTGCTGGTTTTCTGTCGCGACCTGGCCGATCTCAGACAGATGGTGCCGGAAGTGTGCGACTGGCTCACACAGGCAGGCCGATCGATTACGCCATTTGAAATCCATCATGCGCAAAGCGAGCAGGAGAATCAGCGGCTGTTGGCCGCTTTCCGAGAAGAGTCGGACCGGTTACACGTACTCTTTTCCGTCAATATGCTGATCGAAGGATTGCATGTCGAGGGAGTGGATGCCGTCTTGTTCCTGCGGCGCACCGAATCTTACATTGTCACCCTGCAACAGCTGGGGCGCTGTCTGGATGCCGGAAGCGGGAAACAGCCGGTCGTCTTGGATTTCGTGAATAACCTGTCGGGTAAATCGGTCTACGACGTGATGGCGTGCCACTGGGAGCGACTCTCTTATCTTCCATCGCCCCACGGATTTGAAAGAACAACCTCGTTCCTCGCTACCGGCTATTTGTCGGATATCCGGCTCCGCATCGAAGAGATCCTGGCCGAGCTGGAACCATGGCAGATTATGTACGAGCGGCTGGTCGAGTTCCACCGGGAAGAGAACGACTGGCCTTCAGTGACGGAAGGGAAACTGGGCCTTTGGTGCAACACGCAACGCATCGCCTACAAACGAGGCTGTCTTGCCAAGGAACGGTGCGACCAGCTTGATGCAATCGGTTTTGAGTGGAATCAGCTCGACTCCAAATGGATGAGGGAATACCATGCATTGAAAGTCTTCTTTGATACCTGCGGACGCTGGCCCAAACGTGAAGACGGCCCGCTTGCGACCTGGTGTTATACCCAGCGGGAAAGACGGAAGGATGGACGTTTGAGCAAAGAGCGCATCCGGGCTTTGAATGAGATCGGCTTTGTCTGGAATCAGAACCTCCAAGGGGAATGGATGAAGAACTACGAGGAGCTGAAGTCTTTTGTCAGAAAATATCGGCGTTTCCCTAAATCGACGGAAGGGAATTTGGGCGGATGGTGCCATACACAACGGAAAATGCGTAAACAGGGAAAGTTACCCAATGACCGCCGGCTCCTGTTGGATAAAATAGGATTTGTCTGGTCGGCGGAACAGGTCTGGCAAGGCAACTTCGAACAATTGTGCCTGTTCCATAACCTGCAAGGACGATGGCCGGGATGCCGTGAAGGAGCATTGGGACGCTGGTGTACCATTCAAAGACGGGATTACCGCAAGGGGAACATGTCAGACGAGCGAAAAGCACAATTGGAAAGAATCGGTTTCCCTCTTGCCTGATATGGAATATATTCGATTCTATCCGTTATGAAAGTTGTCTATTCAATTATAATCAACATTGGAACAGTGTCTGTCATTACCCGGATTTGGAACTGCCAGCATACGGGTGGAACCAACTGATAAAACCGGAATAAGACCAATCTCATAAAGTAAATCGTTATTGATTCATCCCAATATGGAAGCCCTTGTCTGAAGCCGGTTATCGGAGAAGACAGGGGCTTCTTCTATATTTTATAAATGAATTATAGATAACTATTACACTGGCTTAACGAATCCGTTACAAATCCTTGGTGGTTTAAAGTGAGTGTTTACGTAAAATGAAAATATTTATGGTAGCAAGGAAAGTTTCATTACAGCATAAGGTTCTTTTAGGGTATATGATATTGATCATGGCTGTTTGCGGCATGGTTTCCATCTTGTTATACGAACGGAGCCGCATGCGTGAGATAAAAACGGAAACATCGGAGATACGCAGGATACGCCATGACATCAGTACGGCGCATCGCTATATCACGGAGCTTGCCACCTATGGAGAGTCCGTCATTGTCTGGGAGGATACCGATTTTCGTGAGTATCGCAGAAAACGCTTGCAAACGGACAGCTTGTTACAAATATTGAAAGTGAGTTGTGGCACGTTCGTCCTGCCAAAGCAGATAGACTCCCTATGTCATTTATTGGAAGCTAAGGAGATACATCTGCTCCGCATTATGGAGACCATTACCAGACAGGGGGAAGCGGACAGCCTGCTCGCAAATCGTCTGCCTATTGTTATCAGGGAAGCGGTTCGTACCCGGACAGTCACCCAAAAGAAAAAAGGGATTGCCGGTTGGTTCGGAGGGAAAAGGAGCGTACAGGTCTTCGAGCCATCGAAAGGACTGCAAGATTTGAATGAGAAGCTGATCGCCATGCAAGAGGAACGTGAACGCCGGATAGACATGTATACCGACAGTCTGCGCATACAGAATAAGGCCTTGAACCGGAAGTTGCAAATACTCATCACCCATCTTGACGGGCAAGCGCAGGCGGCGTTCATCAGTCGTGAGGAAAAAATCACGGAAGCCGGAGATTTTTCTTTCAAACTGTTTGTCTTGGTAATCGTCTCTGCTTCCTCCTTGCTATTCATCTCGTTCCTGATCATACGGCATGACATCAGGAAAGAAAGGGAAGGGCGGGCACAGCTCCAAAGGATAAACCGTGAGAACGAGGAACTGCTCGGTATGCGTAAACAGATCATCCTGACCATCTCGCACGATATACGAGGACCATTGGGTAATATCAACAACTGCGTGGAACTGGCCTCGGAAACCCGTGAAAAGAAAAAACGGGAAGGCTATCTGGAGAACATCCGCCATTCCTGCCGCCATATACTGAATCTGGTGAACAACCTGATGGATGTTTATAAGATCAATGAGACCAAGGATACCCGTAACGAGGTTCCTTTCCGTCTAAACAACTTGCTTGACAACATATCGAAGGAATATGCCCGCAAAGCGGGTGGCCGGGCCTTGCTGTTCGAGCACCGGCATAAGAATGTCGGTGATATTACAGTGAGAGGAGACGCAGACAAATTGGAACAAATATTGGACAATCTGCTGACAAACGCCATCAAGTTCACCCTGTCGGGTACGATCCGTTTCCATACCGAGTACATGGCGGGAAGATTATATGTGGAGGTCGGTGATACCGGTATCGGTATGGACGAGGAGACATTGGAACGTGTCTTCCGTCCGTTCGAGCGTGCGGCGCAGGAGATAAACTCGGAAGGTTTCGGTCTTGGGCTTTTTATCACGAAAGCTCTTGTAAAGGTACTGGACGGAAGCATTGAAGTAGAGAGCCGACCAGGTAAAGGTACAACATTCCGCCTGTCGTTTCCCCTTTCGGAAACGACAGGAGAACCGGAAACAGAGGAGCTTCCGGTACAATCTGCGACAATACTTCCCAAACATGTACTGGTAGTGGATGATGACAGCATCCTTCTGAAAATAACGGAAGACATGCTCGGGCGCAACGGGGTGGAATGCACGACCTGTCAAAATGCAAAAGAAGCCATTCTAGCACTCGACCGCTTGGATTATGATTTGGTATTGACAGATATACAGATGCCCGTGACCGATGGTTTCGGCTTGTTGAGATTACTGCGTAACTCGGATATCGGAAATTCCCGTACCGTTCCGGTCGCTGTCATGACGGCACGGGGGGACGGGGACTCGGGCGTGTATATGAAGTCCGGTTTTTGCGGTTGCATACATAAGCCTTTCTCTTCAAAAGGACTGCTGGCCTTTATCTCCTCCGTTACGGAGGGCAGAAGTGCAGGCATGTCTCCGTTCGACTATTCCCGCCTGATGGAAAGTACGGACGACCGTCGTCATATGTTCGGTCTTGTCGCAAAAGAGTCAGAAAAGGATCTTGCCGAACTGGAGGAGGCTTTAAGAGAAAACGATCGGGAAGCCATGCGGAGGATCGTACATCGGATGGCTCCGGTCTGGGAGTTGTTAGGGGCCAACGATGTACTGTTCGGTTATCGGAAGCTCCTGCATGACAAGACCTCGAGCGACGAGACGGTCAGAGAGTACACGATGAGAATTATGAAACAGATACGGTTACTGATAGACGAAGTAAATAATGAATTAAGAAAGAAAAATGACGGGGATGAAAAAGACTTTATTGATCGTGGAGGACAACCTGATTCTTTGCGATATTCTTGAGAGATGGCTACAGAAAGCCGGTTACAGGGTATTGACGGCCATAGATGAGCCTTCGGCACGCCGGAAAATCAAGGGGAATAACGTGGCGCTGGTACTGACGGATGTCCGCCTTCCCGAAGGGGATGGCATCAGTTTACTGGAATGGAGCATCTCCCAAGGGTTACATATCCCTTTTGTGGTGATGACCGAACATGCCTCCATTGCAGATGCGGTGCGTGCCGTCAAATTGGGCGCAAAGGACTACTTGCCCAAGCCTGTCCACGAGGAGTTACTGATGGAACTGTTACGGGGATTGATCGGTCTGCCAGTTTCCGTTCCCCCGAAGAAATCATTAATGAAAAGGCTTAGCGGGGCGGTCCGGGAGACCGAGCGGATAGCTTGTCGTGTGGCTCCTTTGAATTGTTCCGTCATGATCCTTGGACCGAACGGTAGCGGAAAAGAATCTGTCGCACAGCTGATCCAACAGCATAGCGGGCGTAAGGACAAGCCTTTTGTGGCGGTGAACTGTGGTTGTATCCGGGGGGAACTTGCCGCATCTGAGTTCTTCGGTCACGTGCAGGGGGCATTTACCGATGCGAAAAAGGATACTGCCGGCTATTTTGAGACGGCCAAGGGCGGTACGCTCTTCCTTGACGAGATCGGAAACATGCCTCCCGAAATGCAGACACTGCTGCTCAGGGTATTACAGGAAAGAGTGTATTGTCCAGTGGGCAGCCGCAAAGAACTTGAAGCCGATGTACGGATATTGTCGGCCACCAACGAGGATATGGAGCGTGCCATACGGGAGGGACGTTTCCGGGAGGATCTGTACTACCGTCTCGCCGAGTTTGAGATACGCCAGCCCTCTCTCTCCGAATGCCCGGAAGATATATTGCCACTGGCTGACTTCTTTCGTGAGCAACATTCAGAAGAGATACGTGTGGAGACCTCCGGTTTTACCGAACAAGCCAAAATCTCCATGCTTTCCCACTCATGGCCGGGCAATGTGCGTGAACTTGACAACCGGATAAGACGTGCTGTCCTGTTGGCGGTATCTCCATTGTTAACCCATAAAGATCTGAATCTTAATGCGACCATCTGTAGGACAGGCGAAAAATGTAAAAAAGGCTTGATGGAAGAAGCAGAAGAGAAAGAACTAATAAGGAAGATTCTGGAAGAATGTGGAGGTAAGATCAGTCGTGTGGCGAGAATGTTGGGGATGAGCCGTCCGACGCTATACAAGAAAATGGAAAGGTATGGGTTGAGATAGCATCTTCATCCGTTTCGTTTATACATAAGCCGGCAGATTCCGTTGGAGAAAGTTTTGCAGCCAAGAAGTTTCCAGCGGGCAGACCGGAATTCTCCCGTCAAGGGGATTCCACCACCATAAGAAAGAGGCAGCAGAAAAAGTACTGTCTCATCCACCAGATTATACCGAAAAAGTCCATCGGCATATTCCGCACTTCCTCCATCTCCCACTCCTGCCAGATAAATACAATCCTTGTCATGCTTTTCCTTTACATTCAGCAAGTCCATCAAACCGTAATGGGGGTAGATGTGGAATGTGGCCTGTCGCTGCCAGCGTGGGAAACCATACCGTTTGTTTTCCCTCACCCATCGCATAAGCATCTCGTCTTCATGCGGAAGGAACCCGTCCAAAGTGAGTGCCATGATAACTTGAATTTTTGCCATACCTCTTGTTAAAAAAGCATGAAACCCATGCTTATTTCGAACAGAGGCTCTGACAAAGCCCAACACAGAAACCCGCATGGGCTCATGCTATAAGGTATAGCATAAGCCTCACGCAATAGCCTCTGTGTTTTTGAATTTGTCAGATTCCTGTTCGAGACGTCTTGCGACTTATGTATAATAATGGCGGTCCCAATTGTCGAGACCGGCCTTATTTCTCTATTTCAAGTTTCAAATATACGGCATCTTTTTCAATAATCCGATCAGTCGGGGTATAATTTCTTCAATTACCCCTCCACTTGTCATGATTTGTCGGGGTCCTTTCCTTTTTCATCTTCCAGACCTAGTCGTTTACGGAGTTCAGGGTCATTTTTGATACGCCGCATCTCCTCATTGATAATAGCCTGCGCATCCGCCTTGATCTGGTCGTAATTGCGTTGTATCTGTTGCATCATGATGTCGTTACCGTTCCTGTCCTTGAAGTCGTTGATGACCGGGATTTTCTGATAAGCCTTTTCTTCTGCGCTGATCTTGGTATGGTCCACGACAATTTCGGCATGAAATATTTTTTGCTCTATCCTCTCATCAAAATTATCCGCCACAGCCCCGACAAACGTGCCTTGTGAGAGGTTGGCGATCTTTGATGCGGGAATGAGCGAGTCTAGCTGTGTGTTGATGGAGGTGGATACGTCCTGACGGTTGATGGATACGGACTGACGTTGCTGAAGCACCTTGCCGAAGCGCTCTGAAAGCGTTTTTGCGGTTTCACCGACCACCTGTCCGCTGAAAATATTCCCCACCGTGTTCTGGATGACCTTGGATTCTTTTTCTCCGTAGTCACGTGTCAATTGACTGAAATCCTGAAAACCCAGAAGCACACCCACCTTGTTGCTTCTCGCCGTCGCGATCAGGTTGTCAAGCCCACGGAAATAGATGGTGGGAAGCTCGTCAATGATAACGGCGCATTTAAGCTGTTTTTTCTTGTTGATAAGCTTGACGATACGGGAATTATATAATCCGAGCGCTGCCGAATAAATGTTCTGCCTGTCCGGATTGTTGCCCACGCAGAGCAGTTTGGGCTCTTTCGGATTGTTGATATCCAATGAAAAATCATTACCGGTCATCACCCAGTAGAGTTGTGGGGAGATCATGCGCGTAAGGGGTATTTTAGCCGAGGCTATCTGGCCTTGGAGCTGGTCCTGGGCATTTCCCTTCCATGCGTCCATGAAGGGAGAAAGATAGTTTTCCAGCTCCGGATAAGAGGTCAGAATGGTGAACAGGTCTGAGTAGGGTTTGTTGAGCAGTTCTACCGCATGGGGAAACGTACAGTAAATACCGTTTTTGTAAATCTTTAAATACCAGATTATTGCCGCAAGCAGAATGATAGGAGACTCCACGAAGAAGTCCCCCTGCTTTTCGATCCAGGTGCGATTGAGGTTGAGCATTATCGTATAGCTTGCCTCGTACGCATCGGAAATGTCCGTCATGAATTCCGGATTAATGGGATTGCACCGGTGAGACCTGCGCGGATCGTCGAAATTGATGACATAGAACCGGGGCTTTACCTCGTACTTGTCCATATTCTTCAACAAAGAATTATAGGCGATGGTGGACAGGTCATCAAACTTGTAATCATAGATGTAAATCGCAAAGCCTTTGGCTATAAGCTGGCGTATGTAACTGTTGACTATCGCATAGGATTTGCCGCTGCCCGGTGTCCCGATAACCATGCAGGCACGGAAAATATTGACAATATTGACAAATCCGTTATTCCAGCGTTTTTTATAATAGAATCTCGTCGGGAGGTTTACCGAATATTCATTCTCCATCAGTCGGGTTTCCTGCATGAAACTCTCATTTTCCATATTGAACACATCTTCCATGAGGTTGTGCCTGTAAAGGCGGCTCATCCATAATCCCGACATCAACAGGGCGAGATAGCCTGCCGTAAGAGTAAAAATATAGAATGCGGTATTTGCCATGTGTGGCAATGGCAGTTTAAGAAGCCACCAGTTCAGAAAAAACAATGCGCATCCTGCCACCAACACCGCATAAATTTTAGGCCAGGTTATTTTTTCACCTTTGACCCCATGCGTACCCAGGCAGGAAACGGCCAACAGAAGCACTGCCAACAGTTTGCTCCAGAGAATACAGTTGAAAATTCCGGTCGTGTTGTTGAAGTTTACCAGAATCCGGTCTATCACCTCAAGGTTCAGGTGCCATGCGGTGATACTCGGATAGCAGTACACATAGACGTGTACCACCAAAAGAAAAATACTCACGGCCCTGCCGAATTCCATTATCTTAGCGAGAGCCCTCAAATCATCTTCCTGCTGCATAAGAATTGTATATAAATGGGTTGATACTTGTTTTGTCTAAATGCCACGCTTGCGTCCGGTCTTCTTTTTTTTCTTCATGCGGCGTGCAAAGGCTTCCTCCTCGTAATCCCGCGGATTGGTTTCCAAGGAAAAAATGCCTGCCGCCAGTTCGAGCGTGCTAGAGGATTCGTGACGGTGATGCTGCCAAAGTTCTGTAGCGGAATGTCCGTCCCGTTCCTTTTCGGGTATGTTTTCCAACCATTTGAAATAGTCGTTGAACACATTGGCAGAAAACACCTTGCCCATGCGTGAGCCGTTGAACACCTCCCGATGGTTGTGATCAATAAAGGTGACACCATAGATACGTCCCCGCTCATTCTTGCGGAAAACCACATCAATACGCCTTTGCCCGAGCAGTTCCACAAACCGTTTCTGTGAATCCGCCTGCCGCAAGGCACGAACGATGTCCGCCTGTATGGAGGGGGCCCATTTCCCATCTTTGAGAGCTTTCAGATTTATCAGCATCCGCTTTTCCAACTGTTCATTTCCGAAGCGTTTCCCAAATCGGGAACTTTTGAACGGTGGGCTGACAACCTTGCCGGTATCATCCGTGACCGAATATACAATACTGGTATATGGGGTACCGTTGTATTCTCCCCTGACCTGTTTCGCCTCGATGTTGAGCGTGGAAAGCAGCGCATTGTATTCCCCGAAGGTTTGGAAACGGTAGCTTTCCAATACGGCTTTAAGGGTATTACCTACCTGATGGCGGACATCTCCCAAGGAAGCGTCCACCTTTCTTAGTTCCGCTTTTGGATTCCGCTTTTCCGCATCCGCTCCGTTTCGCAGACCGAAATCCACTTCCAGCTCCCGACAGGCGGTCATGGAACGCCGATGCTCGTAGGCATCGCTGATCTTTTTCCCCTGTTCATCCACACAGACACTGACAATATGGATATGGGTATTGTGTGTATCGGCATGTTTGTAGGTGATGTAAGGCTGATTCCCATACCCCATCTTCTGCATATAACGTTCCGCCAGTTCTGCCAGCCGCCCGTCGGTCAGCCGGTCTTCCGGTGCTGGGGAAAGGGAAATGTGCAGGACGGGCTTCTCCGTATTGCGGTTTGCCAGCAGGTAATTCTCAAAAGAGAGCAATGCCAAGCGCATGTCCTCGCTTGGCAATCCGAGCCGGTCGGAAATCATACGGTTACCGGAAAGAATCTCAGCCGTACCAGCCGCTACCTTCTCGTAGTTATAAGCAAGCGCTCCGTAAAGACTCATGCCATGGCTTATTTTTGCAACCATTTCCGCTCGTATTCCTGGGTTAGCGCCATGACCTTTTTGCAGATGAGCATCAGCTCAAGACTCAATCTTTCCAACTTATAGAGCAATGCCATCGCCCGTTTCTCCCCGAAATTGTTCTTCAAGGCACGGACGACCTGGTTGTAGTTGTTGCCGACAGCCTGGAACTGTTTGTGGAATTCTGTCAGCCTGATGTAATAGTCCATCGTCGCCTTGTCTATTTTCACGACCTTTATCTGTCCCGAGAAGATGGATTTCTTGATGAACAGCGTGAGGTTGCCGGCTCCTGAATCCGCCAGCAACTTTTCAAATCTTGTGTTCTCCTCGGCGTTCAGGCGGAAACTGTACTTGTGGTCCGCCGGATCATTTTTAGGCTTTCTGCCCGTCCTTGTCCCTGTTGTTTTCTCCATACACATGAGATTTTTGGTTTGTACTTTTTTCTCTTCCAGAATCCGCGACTTTGGAGCGGATTCCCCCGCCCCTCTGGGCGGGCAAGTTGGTTCTTGTCGGACAAAAGACTTTTTGTCGGACAAGGACACAACTTGCTCTGTTCGCTTGAACAGAGAATCCTCCTTCGTCGGATTGCTGCGCGACGTTCACGGCGTGCTGTGGTCCGGCGAAGTCAGTTCCTTTCCATTGTCTGATTCCGGTTTTGCAAAATTAGACAGTGATAACCGATTGGTAAACAGTGCTTGATATGACATTTGATGACATCTGACGACATCTGATGTCAGGTAGGGGAAATGTTGGCGGAAGTTTCAAAAATAGCCGCTACTTTTGGCACAGTGCATGAGGGCATACATTGGAACATTGTCCTGTAAGGTGTATTGCTTGCCTGCCACAGGTGGTGCATGACGCGAATGCGGTATCATCCATGTATGCGCAATGCCATATATGCCGCATGGCAGTCCTGCATGACGGGACACATTGCATCCGTGCAATGCAGTATGGGGTACATTGAACTCCATATTGCATGAATGCAATGCACCTTATACGGCAACACCCTCCGGCAACCGGCATTACACTGATGCGATATGGTATGCAATGTATTCATGCAAACAGGCAAGCAATGCGTCATTGCCATATACCAACGGATGCATTGCCGTGTGATGAAACGAAAAAATCCAGACAGATATGAAACAAGTCATACACTCTAAATTCAAGCCTATGAAGAGAGAACCTTTATTTGTCGCTTTGAGCAATCAGAAAGGCGGTGTGGGAAAATCCACGTTCACCGTGTTGCTCGCCAGTTATTTCCATTACCTGAACGGATATAACGTACTTGTGGTGGATTGTGATTATCCACAGCACAGCATCAGTGCCATGCGGGACTGGGAAGTGGGGAACATTGAAAAGAACGTGCATCTGCAAAACCTGCTGGTGGAACAGTTCGGAACAAGCGGCAGGAAAGCCTACAGCATCCTGAACTCCACCCCGGAGGAAGCCAGGGAGACGGCCGGCCGCTTTCTCGAAAAGTCGGAGCTGGACTATGACCTTGTCCTTTTTGACCTCCCCGGTACCGTGAATGTGCCCGGTGTCTTCCAGTCCGTAATCAATATGGACTATGTATTCACTCCGATTACACAGGAAAGGATGGTAATGCGGAGCAGCATGTCTTTTGTCCTTGCCATCAGGGAATACATGCACCGGCATGCGGACGTACCCTTGCGTGGCATCCATATGTTCTGGAACCGGATGGACAAACGGGTGTCCAAAGGGCTGTATAACGGCTATACCGAAATTTTCCGCTCTCTGAAACTGCCGGTGCTGGAGACCGTCATTCCCAGTGCGGAACGCTACAACAAAGATTCCGGGATGAAGGGGTCCCTGTTCCGCAGCACCTTGTTCCCTCCATCAGCCGCCGCACTGAAAGGCAGCAATCTGGATCTGCTGGTTGCGGAGATGGAAACCATACTGAAACTTAAATAGGAATCATCATGGCTACCAAGAGAAGAACGGATTACCGGGTGGACGAGGATGCCCTGAAGCGTATGATGGCGGGGGATGTCACGGCATTGGAGGAAACAGCAGCTCCGGCTGAGACTCCGGAAATAAAGCCCTCCCTTTCCCGGGAGAGACAGGAGAAGAAAACCTCTGCCGATTCCCCAAAACAGCAAACAAGAAAATTTCCGGATGAGGCATCAGGTGCCGATGAATACCGGCTGCGTTTTCTGGAAGCAAAGCTGACGGGTACCAGAAGGCAGACCTATATCCACGATTCCCTGTATAGGGCGGTTGCCAGGGTGCTGCCGGTCATTGCGCCGGACATGTCCGTCCCGATGTTTCTAAGCAGCGTCCTGTCAGACCATCTGGAAAGGTACCAGGACATCATCAATGAGATATATAATCAGGAAGCCACACAAAAACCGATAGAATGGAAGAAATAGTTTATTTGTCAATACGGCTCGGCTGTACCGCTTATCTATTATATAAGGTATGGGAGCAGAAAAAGAGAATAGGTAAGATATGCGATCTGCTTTATACTCCCCGTAAGAAACCGGAAATGGAGAAGGGCCACCACCGGAATCCGGAAAATGCGGCAGATGTGATGGGGGCCACCCGTTTTGTCTATCTGGATGAGAATGCCGGAAAGACCGTTGCCCCTTACATGAGCCAGCAACTGGAAATGGGAAGCGACCTTATCGGCAAGGATGAGGATATTCCGGAAGATGAAGTGGAATGCAAACTGCCTTTGGAGGAGATGAGAATGCTGAAAGACGAACAGGAGGAGCTGGACAGCCGTTCTCCCGAGGCGGAAGCCATTGTTCCGGCAGTCACTCCTGCCGACCTGCTCAATGTAGGTGACGTGCTGCTTAATCTGGACGGTGCCGGTTCGGATGAGGACAAATCATACCGGGCCGCCATGACACTGCGTGCCATCCGGGAAACGGACATGTTCGAGCTGTTCTCCTCCCAGGTGGAGAACAAGAAACTGATAGAGGAGCTGATGGAAAGGTATGTGGATGAGGAAGGGAATGCTCTGCCTTTAAAAAAAGAGAGGAACGTTTCCAAACCTGTCGCAGACTGGAGGAAGCTGGTCTGAAAGTAATATGCTATTATGCCACAAAATTCCATATTGTTGAATATTATATATAGGATATTCATTATGTACCCAACTTTGTATTTTTCTATAATCTATGAAAAAGGTTGAAGTTTGTCTTTTGTTAAGGGTCATAGAAAGGAACAAACACTCAAAACATAGAAATCACGGGGACAACTCAGAAAATCGGATACTTCCTCACTGTTGCTTACGATTCAAAAGTAAAAGAATGAAATTATCCTGATTTGCTGACAGGAAAAACTATAACTCAATTTATTAAATGAAATTTCTTTATAAGAGACCTATAAACGACTATAAAAAAGTAAGGAGCTGCTTACCAAGCCAGCTCCTTACTTTTTCTAATGGATGAAAATCCGTTTCCCTGCTTCCTTTTGCACAATATTTTTGTCGTACTTTATGTGCATAACAAGATATCATAGAAAAAATCACATTTAAATTTAGTGTTCCATTACATGGTTTTGCATTGCTCCTTGTTCACAACTCTATCTCTGAATAACTTCATATTAGTAAAGTTTCGGGAAATATTTTGAACAAGTTCCAAGTAATTATCTCTGCCATCTTCCCATTTATGATAAAACGGCTTTATGGAAACACAGTTTTCATGTTCAAAGACGGTATTTAGTAATGTTCGGTCTGAATTTCCGCAAGAATGCCCCATTATCAAAACTTGAAAAGGTGCAGCTAAAAGAAATTCGAGCAAATCATGATAATGTCTTGTTTCTAAATATTTAACGGATTTGACATATCTAAGTAACTCATTGTCATTCATATCAAGAATAGACTGGTAACTTTTGTCAAGTTCATCCCCATAGCCAAAAATTATATTTTCAGGTTTTTCTAATTCGCCATGAATATAATTGTGGGTAATATTAAAGTTACCATACATCTTAGCTGTTTTTGTATAGTTGAAACTCAGCAACATGATACGTTTAGGGATAAGTTTATCGCGTTCTCCATAATTGTATTCAACATCTGCAAGGCTGGATATATCCAGCCCAATGTTATCCAGAGCTTTCTTTTTTCCTTCTGTTGAGAAATCAGCAGGATCAAAGAAGTCAATTATTGCATTTTGAAGGTCATTCCTTACATTGTCTGTTTCTATTGTATGGAGGTATTCAATTAATTTTTCTTGAAGGAATGCAAATTGTTCATTCAACTCACTGATTGTATAATTACAACCAGGGCTATCCATGCCAACTTTCAACAGTTGGTAATAGTCGTTTTCAATATCCACCCATCCTTTGGTTTCTATTGATTGCAGAATAGTTTTAAAAAAAGGGCAACATTCAATAGAAAAAATGTTTGGTTGGTCCTTGATATACTGAATAACTTCGCTTCCTGAGTATCTTTCTTTACGATAGATATCCTTAAAAAAACATGAGTTGTTGAAGACAAAAACATTCCAGCAATTAATGCCTACATTATCTTTGATAACCAAACGGCAAAGGCAATCTTCTGATACATTTGTAGTATTACCGGAAAAAGTATACACTCGTTGGTCCCAATACCAGTTGATAAAATCCATATAACTTGTTTTAAAGCCATGTGCCATGTCAAATCCGTTTCCTATGATAACAAGTCTATTCATTCGGTTGTAATGATGATGTTAGTGTTATTGACTTAAATTATAGAATAATCTCCTTGCTCTTCATTTACAAGAAGTGGCTTTAAAAGCGTTTCCACCGACTCAAAAGTATCTTGTTTTGAGAAGTGTATCTTTGGTTGTCCCCACCATCCTCTAATGAATTGTTGGTATTGGTATTGCAAGGTACGGCGAGGTGCCTGCGCCAAGTAGCTATTATAAAAGGAGTCCACAATGTCAGAATGGTAATTGGTCAATGAAAAGAAATACTGCCAAGTTTCTGATATTTCATTCGCGTTGAATCCGGGACGTTCAATTATTTCCACTGCATCCAATCTATGAACACCATCATGTTTAGAGAACGCAGCTTTAAGTATTTCACTTGCCTCCTTATCAGAAGAAAGTGCGCTATACCCAAAGATTGTTACCTTGCCTGCTTTCGATATGTAGTACTTTGCAACACTCCATTGGTCACGGATAAAGCTGTCGCTGTTGTAATCCTTTTGTTCTACAGGATACAGCAAAGGAACAGCGTTGTATGGTTTGCCACACTTTCTGCAATAGTTTTGTATAAGACCAAAGGTCATACAGTCTTTGCACACACCAGCCCCCACATTTCCATGCAAGAACAGAATCTTTGGTCTGTTCCAGGTAATCTTTGCCACTCTGTTATATGCTTGGATAAGCAGACTATCCCAGTTGAAGGATACAATGCAGTCTTTTTCTGTGAGCGAAAGAATCAAAAGGTCGTAGATGGTCAAGAAGGATGGAAGCTGCACATTTGAAAAATATTCATAAAGTTTTTTTTCCATTGCTATCCGTGCGTTTTTACACTCATCACCACGTCTAAACAGCTCACTATATATATCTTCAAGATTCTTGCTTTTCGTTTCTAACATAAATCCTTCAAGGATCCTATCTAACCCAACCTGTTCAATGGCTTCATTCATCGTCGGGCAAGATTTTCCCATGACCGCTCTTGAAGCACCAGCTCCAACTATCACGACATGAGGGCGTTGGCAATACAAATCTTTAAGTTTTTTCTTCATACACTAACTGATTAAATATTTTGCCCGTAAGCAATTGTTGCATCATGCTTTATTTTACGGCCTCATATTTTGTTCGTTTTGTTTCAGGCACAATAATTTCATTGTTCATACTTATAAGTATGAAAGTTATTGTTCTCTGTTTGGCTGTTCTTGAATATAAACAGATATATTACTTAAAAATGCCTTATCAAGGTGTGATATTGTTACTCTCTTTATACACTACTACATGATATACTATTTTTAACCTGTTTACATTGGCCATAAAACTGCGTTTGATATGCAAATATAGCTATTTTAATCCAATATCAATAATAGTCGTTTTTGACAAGAAATCAACTTTATGGAATTTGCTGGCTTTTGTATGGCAATTATATAAATGGTACAGAAAAACATGTAACCGTTTGAACAATCCATGTTTGTGCCAAAATCATCAATTAATCATGTATTATGCTTGAGGTAAGCGTCTCCGCAATGACGTAAAACAGTGTTGAAAATCTCTGTAGAGACGCGCAAAAGCACTTGTTGGATGACATCTGATGACATCTGGCGACATCTGATGACACCTCTGAATAACAGCGTATTATCCCTTTTTATCTTCGCCGTCGAATTCAAATTTATGTCTTACCCAAACGATTCGACAATGAAGAGAAGAATCCTTTTTTCAGTGATGTGCGCGGCGATTGCCGCCGGTGCTTTCGCGCAGGGCCAAGGCCAGGGCCTTGCCGGTATCAACGAGGCGACCAGCCTCATGACCTCGTATTTCGATCCCGCCACCAAACTGTGCTATGCCATCGGTGCGGTGCTCGGCCTGGTGGGCGGCATCAAGACCTACGGCAAGTTCTCCAGCGGTGATCCCGACACCTCGAAAACCGCCGCCAGCTGGTTCTTTGCCTGCATCTTTCTGATTGTAGCCGCCACCATCCTGCGTTCCTTCTTCCTCTAAGCGGTATGGAGTATTCTGTAAACAAGGGGGCGGGCAATCCCGTCGAGTTCAAGGGGCTCAAGTCACAATACCTGTTCGTCTTCGCGGGCGGTCTGGTGACGGTGCTCCTGGCGGTAGTCATCCTTTACCTGGCAGGCGTGGACCAATGGATATGCATCCCTTTCGGGACCGTATCCGGCGGTCTGCTGGCATGGGCGGTGTTCCGGCTGAACGCCCGCTACGGCGAACACGGTCTTATGAAGCTGCTGGCGGAGAAACGCCATCCGCGCTACCTGATCCACCGCAAGAGAGTTTTCAGATTATTTGCAAAAAGAAAAAAACGACAATCATGAGAAATGTATTGAAAGCGGAAACGCTGGAACGCAAGTTCCCCCTGCTCTCGGTGGAGAACGGCTGCATCGTGAGCAAGGACGCCGACCTGACCGTGGCCTTCGAGGTGGAGCTTCCCGAGCTGTACACGGTGACGGCGGAAGAGTATGAGGCCATGCACTCCACCTGGATAAAGGCCGCCAGGGTACTGCCCGAGCACAGCATCGTCTGCAAGCAGGACTGGTTCACGAAGGAGAGCTACCGTCCCCAAAACGGCGGGGAGGAACAGAGCTTCCTCTCGCGCAGCTATGAGCGGCACTTCAACGAGAGGCCGTACCTGAACCACCGCTGTTACCTGTATCTGACAAAGACCACCCGTGAGCGCAACCGCCGGCAAAGTGACTTCAGCACCCTCTGCCGGGGATTCCTGCTGCCCAGGGAGATTACCGACAAGGACATGGCGGCCCGCTTTCTGGAAGCGGTGGAGCAGTTCGAGCATATCGTGAACGACTCCGCCCATATCCGGCTGCGCCGCCTGGAAACGGAGGAGATTACCGGCACGAAGGAACATCCCGGGCTGGTGGAGAAATACCTCTCCCTCTCGATGGAGGACGGGACCGCCGTGCTGCAGGACATCTGCCTCAAGCCCGGACGGATGCGTATCGGGGACAAGCGGCTCTGCCTGCACACACTTTCGGATACGGAAGACCTGCCGGGCAAGCTCTCCACCGACATGCGCTACGAGCGTATGTCCACCGACAGGAGCGACTGCCGCCTTTCCTTCGCCGCACCCGTGGGGCTGCTGCTCTCCTGCAACCACATCTACTCGCAGTACGTGTTCATCGACAACGCGCAGGAAATCCTGCAGATGATGGAGAAGAACTCGCGCAACATGCTCTCTCTGTCACGGTACAGCCGGAGCAATGCCGTGAACCAGGAATGGACGGAGATGTATCTGGACGAGGCGCATACCAAGGGAGTGCTTCCCGTCAGATGCCACTGCAATGTCATCGCCTGGGCGGAGGATGCGGAGGAGTTCCGCCGTATCAGGAACGACACGGGCAGCCAGCTTGCCATGATGGAATGCACCCCCCGTTACAACACCGTCGACACCCCGGTGCTTTACTGGGCGGGCATTCCGGGCAATGCGGGCGACTTTCCTGCCGAAGAGTCATTCTACACGTTCCTGGAGCAGGCGGTCTGCCTCTTTGCCGGGGAGACCAATTACAGAAGTTCTCCCAGTCCGTTCGGCATCCGCATGGCGGACCGGCAGAACGGCATTCCGGTGCACGTGGACATTTCCGACCTTCCGATGAAACGGGGCATCATCACCAACCGCAACAAATTTATCCTGGGACCAAGCGGCAGCGGCAAGTCCTTTTTCACCAACCATCTGGTGCGCAACTATTACGAGCAGGGAGCGCATATCCTGCTGGTGGACACGGGCAACAGCTATCAGGGGTTGTGCCGGATGATCCACGACCGCACACGCGGCGGGGACGGCATCTACATCACGTATGAGGAGGACAATCCGATATCCTTCAACCCGTTCTACACCGATTCCGGACAGTTCGATGTGGAAAAGCGCGAGAGCATCAAGACTCTGATACTGACCTTGTGGAAACGGGAGGACGAGGCGCCGAAACGTTCGGAAGAGGTGGCGCTCTCGGGAGCGGTGAACGCCTATATCCGTAAAATTACCGGGAATCGGGAGGCAAGGCCGGACTTCAACGGCTTCTACGAGTTCGTGGACGGTGACTACCGCCGGATGATAGCGGAAAAGAAGGTACGCGAGAAGGATTTCGACATCGACGGTTTCCTGAACGTGCTGGAGCCTTTCTACAAGGGTGGCGACTACGACTTCCTGCTGAACTCCGACAGGGAACTGGACCTGACAAACAGGCGGTTCATCGTGTTCGAGCTGGACAACATCAGCGGCAACAAGGTGCTGCTGCCTGTGGTGACGCTGATCATCATGGAGACCTTCATCGCCAAGATGCGCCGTCTGAAAGGAATCCGCAAGGTAATATTGATAGAGGAGTGTTGGAAAGCCCTTATGTCCGCCAACATGAGCGGCTATATCCAATATTTGTTCAAGACCGTCCGTAAATATTTCGGTGAGGCCGTTGTGGTGACCCAGGAGGTGGACGACATCATCAGCTCCCCGATTGTGAAGGAGGCCATCATCAACAACTCCGACTGCAAGATCCTTCTGGACCAGCGGAAATACATGAACAAGTTCGAGCATATCCAGCGGCTGCTCGGCCTGACGGAGAAAGAGAAAAGCCAGATACTCTCCATCAACCAGGCGAACCATCCCGGACGTTTTTACCGTGAAGTCTGGATAGGGCTTGGCGGCACCCGTTCGGCGGTCTATGCTACGGAAGTGAGCGCGGAAGAGTATTTCACGTTCACGACGGAAGAGTCCGAGAAACTGGAAGTGCAACGGCTTGCCGAGGAGCTGGACGGCAACCTGGAACTTGCCATCCGCCGGATGGCAGAGAGAAAACGAGAGGAACAAAGACAAGTATCAACCCCAAAAAGAGAACAATGAGAAACAAATCCCTTATGAGACTGGCGGTGTGCCTGATCGGTATGGCCGCCATGGTATTGCAAGGCTGCTCGGAGAGCGGCACCGACCGTGACAAGCTCTGCGGCTCGTGGAGCAGCGTGGAAGGCAAGCCGGACGTGTTGGTATATAAGGAAGGGGAAGCCTACAAGGTGACGGTGTTCGCCCGTAGCGGAAAGATGCGCCGTCTCAGGCCTCAGACCTACCTGCTGGTTGAGGAGAACGGGAACCTGTTCATCAACACGGGGCACCGCATCGACATCTCCTACAACGAGGCCGCCGACGTGCTGACCTTCTCCCCGAACGGTGACTATGTGCGGAAGGAGGAACGCCCATGAAAGCGAAGTCACTCCTGATCGGAACGGTACTCGCCCTGTGCGGCACCGGCGCCAATGCCCAGTGGGTGGTGACCGATCCCGGCAACCTTGCCCAAAGCATCATCAACATGTCGGACAACATCGCCCATACCTCGAAAACGGCGGTCAATACGGCCGACAGCTTTGCGGAGACGGTGAAGATTTACGAGCAGGCCAAGAAGTATTACGACCAGTTAAAGGCGGTGAACGACCTGATACAGGACGCCCGCAAGGTGCGCGACATCATCCTGATGGTGGGCGACGTGTCCGACATCTATGTAACGAACTTCGGCAAGATGATGAACGACGGGAACTTCTCGCCCCGCGAGCTGGACGCCATCGCCTTCGGCTACACCCGCCTGCTGGAGGAGAGCAACGGCGTGCTGCAGGATCTCAGGCAGGTCATCAACGTGAGCACGCTCTCCATGACCGACAAGGACCGCATGGACGTGGTGGACCGCTGCTACTATGAGATGCGCCGCTACCGCAACCTGGTGAGCTATTACACGAACAAGAACATCGCCGTGAGCTATCTCCGTGCCAGAAAGAAGAACGACCTGGACCGGGTGATGCGGCTTTACGGGAATGAAACCTCCAAATACTGGTAGCCATGATGCCGTTGTCGATAGATTTTGCCAACCTGCATACCATACTGGCGACCCTGTATGACGATATGCAGCCCCTTTGCAAGGACATGATGGACGTGGGAAAGGGACTTGCCGGGCTGGGTGCCCTGTTCTATGTCGCCGTCCGCGTGTGGCAGTCGATGGCCCGTGCCGAACCGATAGATGTCTATCCCCTGCTGCGTCCCTTCGCCATCGGCATCTGCATCCTGCTTTTCCCCACGCTGGTGCTCGGCACGCTGAACACCGTGCTCAGCCCGATAGTACAGGGTACGCACAAGATGCTTGAGGGGCAGACGCTGGATATGGAACAGTACAGGGCGCAGAAGGAGGAACTGGAAAGGGAGGCCATGCTGCGCAATCCCGAAACCGCCTACCTGGTGAGCGACGAGGAATTCGACCGTCAGCTGGATGAGCTGGGCTGGTCAACCATAGATACCGCCTCCCGCCTGGGCATGTACGTGGAGGTGGGGATGTACAATCTGGAGAAGAAAATCCGTGACGCCTTCCGCAGCCTGCTGGAACTGATATTCGCGGCGGCATCGCTGCTGATAGACACCGTGAGGACCTTTTTCCTTGTCGTGCTCTCCATACTGGGACCGGTGGCGTTCGCCTTCAGCGTATGGGACGGTTTCCAGTCCACGCTCGGGCAGTGGTTCACGAGGTACATATCCGTCTACCTTTGGCTTCCGGTCAGCGACCTGTTCAGCACCCTGCTCGCCAAGCTCCAGGTGCTGATGCTCCAAAATGACATTCTGGAATTACAGAACAACCCCGACTACTCGATAGACAACTCAAATAGCGTCTATATCATATTCATGCTGATAGGGATTATCGGGTACTTCACCGTCCCGACGGTGGCGGGCTGGATCGTACAGGCGGGCGGAGCCGGAAACTTCAGCCGTAACCTGAACCGCACGGCCACGAAAGCGGGCGGTTTCGCTGCCGGGACGGGCGGTGCCGTACTGGGGAATATCGGGGGAAGGCTGCGGGGCAAATAGGCTCTATGGCAACCCGTTTCCGTGAGTCGGCAACTTGGATTACCGGGTTGGCGACTTGTCGGAAGGAGCCGCCCGGTCATACCGGAACATTTATTTATTCATTCAAACCAATCATTCGCTAAATGGAATTCAAGTCATTGACCAACATTGAGAGCAGCTTCAGGCGTATCCGGTTGATGCTGGCTGTCTTTACCGGCTGCTGTGCGCTCATTACCGGCTATGCGTTGTGGAGCTCGTACCGTTTCGCCGAGAAGCAACGGGAAAAGATCTATGTGCTGGATAAGGGCAAGTCGCTGATGCTCGCCCTCTCGCAGGATCTTTCACAGAACCGCCCCGCCGAGGCGCGGGAACACGTCCGGCGTTTTCACGAGCTGTTCTTCTCGCTCTCCCCGCAGAAGGACGCGATCGAGCACAATATAGGCCGTGCCCTGCAGCTGGCGGACAAGAGCGCCTATCACTACTATGTGGACTTTGCCGAAAAGGGATATTACAACCGGCTGATTTCGGGCAACATCAACC
The DNA here is from genome assembly GCF_025147485.1 of Bacteroides uniformis. Classification (NCBI taxonomy): domain Bacteria; kingdom Pseudomonadati; phylum Bacteroidota; class Bacteroidia; order Bacteroidales; family Bacteroidaceae; genus Bacteroides; species Bacteroides uniformis. Next base: position 2,394,394 of record NZ_CP102263.1, read on the forward strand.
AGGTGGTACACGTGGACAGCGTGGTGTGCGACTTTGCCGCCTATCCCTACAAGGCGCGTACATATGCCCGGCAGCTGATCATCCGTGAGAGCAACGTGACCGAGCGAAGCCTTGTCACCTCCTGTTCGCTCCAGAATACGGGGCGTTCGGACGACAATCCCAACGGGTTCATCATCGAGCAGTTCACCATACTGGAGAACAGGGATATAAGGAGTGTGGAACGATGAGAGGGAAACCTGCCGTCTTAAAACGTGCGGACAGCCGTATCTGGCTGTTCTGCCGCCGGCTGACCGGGAAGCAGCGCATTGTCTTGACAAGTGTCGTCTCGCTTCTGTTCACGGCAGCCTGCCTGTACTCGGTTGTCTCTTCCGTGTCCCGTTTGGGGGAACGGAAGGGCGACATGAAAACCGGGCATATCCGGCCCGTCATGTTACGGCCGGAAACAACAACCATTCATTCAAACATCCAGAAACATGAAAATGGACTTTCAGAAAATCAGGGAACGGCTGGGGCTGTCGAGTGACAAGCCGCTGACTCCCGAAGAGAAGCGCCGACGCGCGAGGTATATTGTCTATCCGTTCTTCTGCCTGCTGTGCGCCGGATTTCTCCTGCTGGTATTCAGCCCGTCGGAAAAGGAGAAGGCGGAAAAGGAAAAGGGCAAGGGATTCAACGTAGAGATGCCCTCGCCGAAAGATTCGGAAATGGAGGGCGACAAGGTAAGCGCCTACGAGCAGGAAGCACTGGCTAAAAAGGAAAAATGGCGCAGGGGAACCTTCCAGGAGATGTCCAAGCTGCTCAACAAGGACAGTCAGGATACTGCCGGCCTTACCGCAGGAAAAGCCAACACGGAACTTCCGCCGGAACCGGAAACGGGGAAATCCCCCGGCTCCGTCCATTCCTCTGCGGAAGCCTACCGGAATATGAACCGCTCGCTGGGTGCTGTATATACCCGGAATGAAAACCAACAAAATGCCGATCTGCTCCGCCGTATAGAGGAACTGGAAAAAGAAAAGAGACCGGCGGAAGGACAGCCGGAAGGACAGACCCTGGAAGAAAAGATGGCACTGCTGGAAAAGTCTTACGAGCTGGCCGCCCGGTACAACGGGAAGCAACCGGATGCCCCGGCTGCCGTGAATGGCCGGAGCGACCGGAAAGACAGGACAGCCGTCCGCCCGGTGAAACAGGTACGGAATCAGGTGGTGTCATCGCTTGCACAACCTATGGGCAATGAGGATTTCATCGCCGAATTTGCGGGAGAGAGGAATACCGGTTTCCACACCCCTATAGGCAGGACACTCCCTTCCGGCAGGAATACCATCGCCGCCTGTGTACACGGCACGCAGACCGTATCGGACGGGCAGGTGTTGCGCATCCGGTTACTGGAGCCGATGGCGGTGGACGACCGGCTCATTCCCCAAGGGATGGTATTGACCGGCGGTACACGCATCCAGGGGGAGCGGATGGACATCCTTGTAGAGACGGTGGAATACAAGGGCACGCTGTTTCCTGTGGAACTGGAGGTATATGATGCCGACGGACAGCGGGGAATCCTCGTGCCGAACTCGATGGAGTATGATGCGGCGCGTGAGATAGCCGCGGGTATGGGCGCCTCAATGGGGAGCAGCATCAACATCTCGACGGATGCCGGGGCGCAGATTGCCTCGGACGTGGGCAAGGGGGTAATACAGGGCGTGTCGCAATATGTGGAAAAGAAAATGCGTGCGGTGAAAATCACCCTAAAAGCCGGACACCGGCTGTTGCTGCACTCTCCCGAAAAATGAAAAGAGAAAAGAAACCAACCATTTATTCACCAACCAATCAAGAACGCACATGAAGAAGATTCTGATGATGTTTGCCCTGATTATGGGCGCAGTGGCTGCATACGCGCAGCAAGGCAGCGGGGATTATTACGAGGGATTGAGCCGCAAGATCGGCTTCAGCCAAATGATTCCCCCGCATGGTCTGGAAATCACGTATGACAAGACTGTACATATAATTTTCCCCTCTCCCGTAAGATACGTGGATTTGGGTTCCCCCAACCTGATAGCGGGCAAGGCGGACGGTGCGGAAAACGTCATCCGTGTGAAGGCGACCCGGAAACATTTCCGCAGTGAAACCAATATGAGCGTGATAACCGAGGACGGCAACTTTTACACATTCAACGTCAAGTATGCCGACGAGCCGTTGCTGCTGAACGTGGAGATGTGCGACTTCATCCATGACGGGGAGTCGGTTAACCGTCCGAACAATGCGATGGAAATCTACTTGCAGGAACTCGCCGGGGAGTCGCCCCGTCTGGTACGGCTGATCATGAAATCCGTGTATGGGCAGGACAAACGCAAGGTCAAGCACATCGGCAGCAAGCGGTTCGGGGTTCAATACCTGCTCAAGGGGCTTTACGCACACGGCGAGCTGCTCTATTTCCATACCGAGGTGAAGAACGCCACGCACGTGCCTTTCGATGTGGACTTCGTAACTTTCAAGATTGTAGACAAGAAAATCGTGAAGCGTACCGCCATGCAGGAGCAGGTTATCTATCCGCTGCGTGCCTTCAACTATGTGACCCGTGTGGACGGGAAGAAGAACGAGCGGACGGTGTTCGCCCTGCCCAAGTTCACCATCCCCGACGGCAAGAAGCTGGTCGTGGAGATGTACGAGAAACAGGGTGGCCGCCATCAGTCGTTTGAGGTGGAGAACGAAGACCTTGTACGCGCCGAGACTGTCAATGAACTGAAAGTAAGATGAGTGCCATGAAAAGAAACTTCATCTTTATTATCCTCCTGCTTGCCCTCTTTACGGGGCAGGCGGAAGCCCAGCGCCGGCTGCCGGGGATGAAATCCGTCCGCTTTACCGCTGAAATGGCCGACGGCTTTTACAGCCGGGCAGACCGCCATGATGCGGGCTACGCCTTTTCGCTGGCTGTTGCCACTTACACAAAGAAAGGGAACCAGTGGGTGTTTGGCTGTGAGATGCTACAACGTAATAACCCTTACCGGAACACGTATGTCCCACTGTCGCAATATACAGGGGAAGGCGGTTATTATCATACAATCCTTTCCACATCCGGCAAGTCTTTCTTTCTGAACCTCGGCGCTTCCGCCTTGCTGGGCTACGAGGCCGTGAACAACGGAAACCGCCTGTTGGATGACGGAGCTTCCTTGCGCAAGTATGAGTCCTTCATCTATGGAGGCGCGGTGACACTGGAAGCGGAGGGATACCTGTCGGACAGGATAGCCCTGCTGATACGCCTGCGTGAACGTTTTGTATGGGGTGGCGCTTCCGGCCGCTGCCATTTCCAGTATGGAGCCGGAGTCAAATACATTTTCTAACCTTAAAAAGAACATATACCCATGAAAAGAAGAATCCTTGATTTTATGATGACAGCCTGTTGCATGGTATTTTCCTTTCTTGCCCTTGTCGCCTGTGACAATGAGCTGGATATCAGACAAGAATACCCGTTCACGGTGGAGTCCATGCCGGTGGCGGACGAAATCGTAAACGGTGAGACGGTGGAAATCCGTCTGGAAATCAAGCCGGAAGGAAACTTTTCCGGAACTGTCTATACGCTGAGGTATTTCCAGCCCGACGGAAAGGGCAGTCTGAAGATGGAGGACGGAACGGTACTGAAACCCAATGACCGTTATTTGCTGAACGAATGGAAATTCCGTCTTTACTATACCTCGCAGAGCGGCAAGGAATCACAGACCATAGACCTCTATTTTGAAGACAATTGGGGAAATCTGCAACAGTTGACATATGATTTCAATGGAAAGGATGCGGAGGAGGAAGACAATAATACGGAGGCCGCATGAAAAGAATACCGGTTATTATGATTTTTCTGTCACTTGTTCTGTATGGCAAGGCGGAAAATCCCCCGTCTGACAAGGATAAGGCGGTAGCCTGCATCAAGCGGTGGGAAGGCTGGCACCGGGGGAAAATGCCTTACATCGGTTACGGACACCGCCTGCTCCCCCATGAGAAGCTGACCGAGAACCTGAGTGAGGCACAGGCGGACTCACTTTTGAGATGCGACCTTGAACGGTGCCTGAACGTATTCCGTAAATATGGAAAAGACTCGCTTCTTTTAAGTCTGTTAGGCTTTAATGTAGGCTGTTACCGTCTGATCGGAAACGGCAAAATACCTAAAAGCAGACTGATTCAGAAACTGGACAGCGGCAACCGGGATATTTACAGGGAATATGTATCGTTCCGCTGTTATCGGGGGAAAGTCATTCCAGGCATAGAGAGAAGAAGAAAAGAGGAGTTTGAACTGTTCTATATACCGTAGATTGAAATTATGCAAAGCCGTGAACGGACGCTTGCCATCGCCGTTCACGGCTTTAGTCTTAGCCACTCTTAATTTACCTTTACCCGGTTCATCAGCTGCCCCGATATTTCATGCAGTTCCCGGCAGCGTTCCGGCTGCTGTTCCCTTGCAAAGGCGGTGATTCCCTGTGTCAGTTTCCAGAGCGTGGCCCCGCCTGTCACTCCGTCGTCAGGATTGTTGTTCATCAGCAGTTTTTCCACCTCGCGTCCTTCGTTTTTCAACAAGGCTCCTTTCTGCACCAGATTCTTCAGTTCCTTGTCGAAATCCACGTCAATTTCCGATGCTCCTTGAATTTCGATGGCCTTCTGCATGATGGTGTCTTTGCTGTACAGTCCTTTGGTCAGGTCGGAAACAGCCGATACGGTGGTCTGCGTGTCCAGTTCGTAGGTCTTTTGGGAGAGGGACAGGGATTCCGGCAGTCGGCCTCCAAGGTGTATCTGCCGCATGACGGACTCCCTGACCATCCCGTTCAGGCACGCCCCGTTGAGCAGGAACGACCGCATGTCCACCGATCCGTTGCCATAGTCGGATGTGGAGAAGCGTGCTCCTGCGAAGATGATGACCGTTCCGTTCTTACGGGTGGGTATCTCTATCGGAGTGGGCAGGATTGTCTCACACCATACTTTCGTGTCGTTCATATAGGCATCGGACACGACCGCCCCCTGTCCTCCCGCCTCACGGATGAAAGCGGTCAGGATATCCACCGAGTTCAGCCGACGGTAGGAGTCCGACAATACGCCCCGGACTTCCATTCCTACCGCCCGTATCAGTACCCGTGTACGCTCGGTCCATCCCGAATGCTCGTTCAGGATGGTGGCGCACAACTGTTTCTGCCAAACATCCCCGGCGGAAAGCTCGCGCAGGTATTTGGCGGGAATGCCCATCTTCTCCGAAATCTGGCTTATGGCGTTGCCGTGCAGGTTGAAGTTCCCTTCGGGCATTGCCATCTGTACCCTTCCTTCCGCTTTGAAAGAGATAACGGGGCGTTCCTTGCTACGTTGGCTTACCCCGATGGGAGCGATGAAATCCTGCGCGATCCGTCCCTCACTGAGCAGACGGTTGATGGTGTCCATGACATCCCCCTGCCTGCCTTCTATCATTCGCCGTACCTTGTTGATGACTACCTGGTTGAGTCCCTGCTGTTTCTGTACCGGTGCAGTGGCCGGCATGACTGTTGCTTCCATATTTCTTGTTTTTAAAGTCGTTGATAAATTACAATTTGTTCTTATGGCTTGTCCTGCTTGTTTTAGTAAATTCAGATCTGTACTCTTCTGACAGACGGATATAATCCTTTTCGCTATATCCGGCCGTTCCGAACAGTTCATAATATCCGGGGAAGGGTTTTCTTTCCGTTTCCGGTATATGCGTGCTGGTTTCCTTATGGCAACAGATGATGTGCCGGACAAACCGGTAGCACTTGCAAAGATCCGCCAGGATGGTGTACTCGTTGTCCGTATGAGGTTCATAATATCCGCAGGAGAGATTGACGCAGGATACTTCCAGCCCGTTCCTTTTCAATGCCGCCACATCCGTAGCCAGCCCCTGTGCAGGCTTGTAACCGTACCTCCGGGGATCTACTGCCGAAATGAACTCATTGGAGCAGAGCCTCATTCCGTTGATTTGTGTCACCATGTCCCCGTTCCCTTTCCGGTCGCACTGGATGACGAAACGGCAGTCGGAAAAGAAGGACATGTCGGCATGGCCGCTGCCTATGCATCCTATCTCCTCCTGTACGAAGAAGGCGCATTTCACCGCCTTGAAATCCTCCAGGCATTTCAGGCAGATCCAGATGCCGTTCTTGTCATCCGCGCCGATTCCGGCCATCCGTTTACGCTTGCGGTCATAGCCGACAATCATCGAGTCCGCCACAAGATGGGCTGCATAGGTGCCTGTCTTGCGCCGGTGTACCTCGTCCATGTGCGCCACGACACAGGGGTAGCTTTTCCGGTTGCCTTTGACCGCGTAGATGTTTCCGTGCCGGTCTTGCCGGAAAGGAATACCCATCCGCCTGAGTTCCCCGATGATGAACCCGGCCATCTTCCCCTCCTTGCCGGAGGGGGAGGAGATGTTGTAAAGAGCCATTAATTTTTCCATGATACTGACTTTTCAGGAGATGAACAACTTTTCGATTTGCAGGTACCGTCTGAACTCCGGTACGGGACGTCCCTTCTTGAAGAGGAAGGACGGATATTTCTTTCCCTTGTATTCCGCGGACGTGCCTTTCAGTACTTTTCCGAATACGGTGGATATATAGAACATGTCCTGACAATTCTTGCAGAATGCCGTATCCGGAAAGGAATGTATCTTTCCGCATTTGGGACATACATATTTTCTCCTGTTTGCGCGCCCTTCCGTGCTCCGGCAGGTGGCTATGCTCGTGTCGCCCTCCGTATTTCTCAGTTCCAGGTTACCGTCCGTCAGATGGAGGCTGTAGAACGTGTCGAGGTAAGGCACCCCTTTCTTGTGCCACCTGCAGGCGGGCACTTTCACCGTCAATGAAACCTGTATATTGTCTCCGGCCGCCCATTCCTGCCCCTCAATGGGATTCAGTACGGTGAAATCCGTTGTATGTGTATAATCGTTGTATCTGCGTCGCAACAGGATGCCCGCCTCCTGCGCCTGCTTGCGGATCAGTTCGGCGACGAATGCGTGTGAGGAATAGATGCGGTCCAGCAGGGAGGCGGCAATCGGTGTGTTTATTGATTTCCACAATGTTACCTCGTTCCATACGACAGCCCGTCCGAGTATGTTGTTGCTCTCGTCCCTTGCCACAAGGATTTTAGCGCCGGCGAAGTTGGTATAGAAGTCAGCGGCGTTGCGTGCCTTGTCCTCATACCGCATACAGGAACTGTGCAGGCTGGATGTGTCACTGTCGGAGATGGGGCTGTAGTTGCTTTCCAGATAGGCTTCCATGAAGTCGTTCATGCTTTCATGCAGCCTGACCGTGACTTTGCTGTCCAATGAGAGAGAACTACAGAAATAATTGATTTCGTCGGGTGAGTACTTGGGCAGGTTCTTGAACAGTTCCACAAACGTGGAGGGTTCCAGGTCTGTCCGGTTCTCCGGGAACCAGGGTGCCTGCGGGTTGTTCCGGTCCGGGAAACTGGGATGGGCCAGATCCTTGCTGCAGGCCGTGAACACGATTCGGATTTTCTTGAACGTGCCCGCTTCCGTCCGCTTGCGCTTGGTGGAGAAGCAGTTGTAGGTACCGCGTATGATCTCTTCCACCGGTACGTTCTTTTTTACTTCCGAAAGGATGTCTTTGGCTATCACACTTCCGTTTTCCGCCGCATGCACCAGGCGGGATTTCAATTCATTGCTAACATTCAGTTTCATAATCATTCGTTTTATTGTTTATAAATTCTGCCATGTTTTTATGGCAATTGTTTCTTGTCCGGCTGCATTTGGCGCAATTTCTCTTTCCGCTTTCTGAGCAGGTCAACGGACATGTTCCTGCTTGTCCGATATTCCTCCTCGCTCATCCGGCGAATGGAAGGAATGCCCGTCTGGGTCAGTGTATGGTTTACCATCCAGCCGTCCATGAAGTTTTCGGTGCAGAGGCTGTCATGGTGGATGACTTCCCCCACGCAGCCGTGAATGAGCATATTGCATATGGTCATCAGGCAACAGGTACGGTTGACATCTTCCGCGACAAGATAATTACCCAGGTGGCGTACATGATATGCCAGCAGGAGACGCCCACTTCCGCAGGTAGGGTCGTTTATCCTCTGCCCGGTCTTTTTTCCGTCCGTTTCCGTACACATTACCATCAGGTCGCAGATATGTACGGGAGTGAAGAACTGCCCTTGCGCCTGTTGTCCCTTTCTGGAACTGAGCGCCATGAAAAGGTCTCCTAACGCGTCATACCAGGATGCGGCCTCCAGCTGCTTCTGCATGAGCCGCACCCATTCCGCAAACATTTTCATGAATGCGGCATTCTGCTGCCGCTTGTACCTCCAGTCTTTCAGCGGAGGAGCGCCCGGTGAGAATCCGTGTATGACGTAACGCAGGAAATCTGTGAACACGTTCATCGGATCGTACCCGTTCAAGCCTGCAAACTCACAGATTGTCTTTTCAAGTGGCCGGACTTCTGGGGATGTCTCATAGCGTGTCATATTGTTCTGTTTTTTTATAGAAGGTTACTGTATGTCCGTTATGGTCTGTCCGTATCTTGACGGGGGAGACGCCAAGGAAAAAGAGGTGCGTTTCCGCTTTCAGCATGTTCCATTCCCATGTGGGAAGTTCCTTCCATTCCATACGGTATGCCCAGAGTATGAACAGACCGGGACGGAATCCGTTGAAAAGTTCTCCGTGCAGAATCCCGACCAGCCGCTCCAGTTCTTCCCGCGAGTAAAGGGTGAATGACTCATTCCGATAGATAAAGGCATCAGCCGGTTCAATATCCGGCTGACACTCGATGATGTATCTCGTCCATTCTTTTGTGGTGTACTTTCCGTACAGAGGATCGGGTTCCGTGTATTTCCATGCCCTGACGAATGTGTGGAAGAGGACGGCACCGTTCCTGTGCCTTCCGGTATGCCCCCACATCCGGAACTGTTTGCTGCGTATGCCATCGGGAAGCAGCAATTCCGGACCGGTTATAACCCAAGGGCCTCCTTCCGTATTGTAACCGGTACACTTTTCATTTTCATGGCAGAAAGGTGTCTGTGGGAGAAGGCAAATATGGACTTCCCGGTCATCGCCCCTTTCAATGTGTGCCTGCGGATAATAGTCACCGCCACGGGTAGTATAAGTGACGACATCCCCTGCGGTCGGTAAACTGACTCTTTCCCTGTCCTCCCGCATCCTTGAAATCAGCCGGTTCACCTTCTCCACGTCGCACTCCTTTATGGAACAGGCACACCCTTCATGCCTGTTGAGCAGAGTCAGGCTTTCCAAATCATAAAAATTACCGTACTTCATATTGAGAGCGTTTTTGTTGGTACAATTTGACCTGGCGGGCAACCATATCACAGAACTTCTGTCCGTTCTCCTTCTCGCTTCTGAAATAGGCAATCATGTCCCAGAGATTCTGATTGAAGTAGCCGGTCCATTTTTCGTAGCAGTGACTTCCATAGACCTTTCCGAACGTTTCCTCGAAAAGTGCGGGAGTCAGCCCTTCATCCCCATGGTGGTTGTATTGCCACAGAGAGACAAGCAGCAGCCGGTTATAATCCAGTGTTTCCATATCCGTTCTTTTTTAAGTAAAACATCGGCCTACATGGGTAGGCATTTTTATTTCTTGGTGTCTTTCCGGCCTGTTTGCCGGGGATTGCGACAAGGCTTGGCGAAAGAAAATACCGGAGCGAAGCGAGGATGATTTTCTTTCAGCCAACCCAGCCCCTGAAAGGGGCCGCCTTGCGCAATCAGCCCGGGAAACGGCTATCTTTACAGCAAGAAATGAAAAAGCAGACCTCGGATTCTCTGTTCTGAAGTCTGCTTTTCGGTCATTGTCGAGTCTCATGTTTTTCAGGTATGTATCTGCCATCCGTGGAACGGCTGCAATGTTACGGCAAACGATCTGTCAGGTATTCCATGATAGAGCAGACCTCCCACGATACCTGTCCTTCCGTCGGGATAGCGCTGTGTAAAGCCGAACGAGTACGGGGCATGGTCGTAGTAGAGTGAGATTTCGCAGGGACAGTCAGGGTTTTCTTCCCAGCTTTTCAACCGTTCCAGACATTTTTGGAGCGAGGTGTCACCGATGGATTCGGCATAGCGCCTTACATTCTCGAAATGTTCTTCATTCAGGATTTTCATGACTTTTGTATTTTTATCTGTTAAACACGTCCGGCTCCGGGAGCCGGTATTTTTATTTCTCGCCTGCCTGACAGTCCCGTGGCCGTACCCGCAAGGTTTGGCGAAAGAAAATACCGCAGCGAAGCGAGGATGATTTTCTTTCAGCCAACCCCGCAGGGGCCTGACCTTGTACGGGTACACAGGACACGGGACTACCTTTGCAGGGTGGGAAATAAAATATGCGGTTGTTCCTTGTTGCGGGATCTTGTATGGCTTCCGGAGATAATCTTCCTGATTTGTTCGCCATTGCCGGACAAATGGTGTATTTTTGCAGTTTCTAATTTCAGGATCATGGAAAACTATATAAAGAAAGCGGCGGATGCTTTCCTTGTGGAGCGTCCGTATGGTATGCGTGTGGATTACAGGAAGAAAGGATTCGTGCTGTTTAACCGCAACCTGAACGTATTGGGCAATGCGGAGCATGCCCGTCTGGAAGAGCTGCCTCTGGAGCGGTTCAATGTGGAGGAGATTCCGTTGGATGGTGAAATTGTGGAGGAACACGCGGGATTTACCGATGTATTCTTCTATACCGATCTGACCAGCCCCTATGCCGGATATGCGCTGAATTTGCAAAAGCTCAAGGCCTATAACCGGTTTATGTTTCCGTTGGCGATGGCGCTGAACCGTAAGTTGTGAGTCCGGAAGCCGGCAACGGTAACAGCCGCATGGAGCACGCCGTTACCGCCAGGTTTTATTATTTGCCCTTTCTTGTTGTTATAAATGCAAGATAATCGCCCACGGCCTTATGGCATCCGGTAAAGTCCGGAGTCCGGAGACCTTTGATTTTCCGGTAACTGACGGTTCCGTTCCTGTCAATGCCTCTTACATGCCTGTTGAATGTCCCTTTGGTTCTGATATGGATGTCAAAACCGTCCCTTCCGGTGATTTCAAGGAACATTCCTCCCGTGATCCGTTCCCCGTCCAGGAATTTCTGTTTCTGTTCATCGAGCAGCCGCTGATATTGCTCTTCCCGCGCTCTGCGCTCTTCCGCCTCTTTCTCCTCCTGTTCCCTGCGTTTCTGTTCCTGCCTCCTTTTGTATGCCTCACGGGCTTGCACCAGGGGGGTGGTGTCAAGTCCGAGAGCCTCGAACACGCGGACGGAGATCAACCTGACAAAGGCTCCTCTTTCCGCGCCCTGAAGCGTATCCGCGATCCAGTTCCTGCAATAGGCGGCAGTTTCGTCCCTGCGGTTTTCTCCGTTGAGGAACCGGCGTGAATACTGCCCGCTGGAGAAATAAACGTTTTCAATCCGGCAGACCACATGGAAACAGTCATCGTCCTCATTCCCATATTCGTTCTTTCTAGACAGGGAGAGATATACATTCTCGGCGTACGGTTCCAGTTCCATATAAGGAGCCACGACGGTATTCCCGTCAGACCTGTACTTGAATACTTTTGCTTTCATACTATCGTTCAGTTTGTCGGTTGTTGCATATTTCATCTATAATCTCTTTCCCGCTTCTTTCACCCTTCAGGAAGGCAAGGAAGCGCCTCAAAAAGAGCCGGGCACAGTCAGTTCCCAGCTGGGAGCTTTCACCGTCTTTGGTAGCGCATACCGCAAAACGCCCCAGTCCGAAACTGTCCTGTTGCGGTACGATGTGGTAAGACAAGTCCTCGCTTGCGTTGATGTGCAACCCACGACGGAAAACATAGAAAGTTTTCGGGATTCTTCTGTCGGTATCGATTTCCATACGCTTGTAACCGTGATGTTCCAATAACCGGACCAGTTCCCTGTTTGTCGGAATTGTATGTCCGATCCAGTCCGGCCAGCTTATATTTTCTATTGTATGTCCGTAATTGTCATATAATATGTCGAACTGTTCCTGGTATTCATCGTAAAATTCCCCGTTCCCGTTGCACATTTTCTCCAAAGCGATGCCGTTTTTACGGACAAGGGCAAGGTCGCCCAGTCCGCACGCGATTTCATTGAGCAGCGTGCGTTCCTCATCCCTGTCCTTTGCCGTTCCGTAAATTCTAAGCCGGGAATACCGGTGTAGCGCCGAACGGGACGGCATATCCAGTTTTTCCCATATCCCATCGTTTCCTATAGCCTGTCTGGTGTTTTCCGGAAGTCCGTACCACCACTTGTCCAAATTGTTTGTATCCATAATTTCTGAATCAGATTGTTTTTAAATTCTGTTTTGAGTACCATGCCTGATACGCGGCGGCATACTCCTGACGTTCCCGTTCCAGGGAATTTCTCATCTCAGGGGTGTATCCGAGCAGGCGGATGTATCCTCCGTTATAGCCGGTGAGTTCGCACCTTATTCCGGCTTCCTCCAGTTTGTCGATGCGTTTTTGGGCCATTTTTGCGCTTGAATATTCCTTCGGCCAAAAATAGACTTCGCCCCGTGAGCCGAAACAGTCTTCCCCCAGAATTATTTCCCCGGCATACTTCCGGCTTTCGATGAAGCCGAAACGCGCTTTGCCCAATGCCCGGCGCATTGCCTCGTGTGCCGGACCTTCCGGATGCTTGAATATCTCCGGCTTGTCTTTGCTGCCGAGTTTGGGCGGTTCCACCTTGTACGGCTGTTTGTAACTTCCGATTCCGAGCGTCAGGTAAAAGTTGGTGTGAAAATAGTCCGTCATGGGGTCGCTGTCATCGAAATTGTACGACATGATGAAATCGCAGATATTCACCATTACATCCTTTGCCCTGTCCGTCAAGGATTTGTCTGAATGGATATGATGGTGGTTGACATCGCCTTGAACTTTTCCGGACTCTTTGGTGAACGCCTCGAAATCCGCTTTCATCAACCGGATATGGATGGAGTGGCAATTCTCCCGTCTGACAGAGAACTTGTATCCCGGATAGGTCTCCTTGAGCCATGCCCGTACCAGTCCCACGATTTCAGGAGCGTGCTGCCCCTTGTAATTGCGGCCTTTCCAGCGGTATTCGTTATACACATACTTGGTGTATTCCTTTGCCGTGGCTCCCGGATAGTCATATTCATATCCGGTTGAGGTCGAGGGAATATCCGGTTTTTCTTTCCAAGCCTCAAAAAGCCTTCCAAACTCGGTGTTCACCTGTTGCATGATTGCGGTGTCACCACCCTTGTCCGGGTGGTGCTCCAATGCCAGCCGGCGGTATTCTTTCTTCAAGTCCGCCAGAGAGTGTATGTTCTGAAAATAAGTCATAGCCATAAGTTTTTTATGCCCCTGCGAGGCGGTTGATAAAATATTCCCGGTAGTCAAGGTCAAGACCGAGGTTGAGACAGGCCGTTTCCATGTCATCTTCTCTCAGGTCGTCCGCCTCCTGCAATTCGCGCAGGTACCGGATTTCGGAGTCCAGGTATTCCTGTGCTTCCGTTTGACCGCAACCGCATGAGTTGCAGATCAGACTGATAATGTTTCCCTGCATGCTGTTTGATTTTTTATGTTTCTGTTCCTGTTTCTGAGGCCTCGTCCGTCGTATATCGAGACGGCCCGTTCCACCAAAAGCCTGCGGTTGTCTTCCGAAAGTTCCAGATAGAACCGTTCCGCCGCGCCGAATGTGCCCTTGTCTGTCGCCACGCACCATTTTTCCCAGAAATGCGGGTACATGCCGCCATACACGGTTTTGCATTCCTCCTCGCTCCAGGCGTTCCACATGTAGTAGAAGAAACTGGAGACGGTATTTTCCGCTTGATATTTCATGGTTCTTCTATTTGTGATTCTACATTGTTTGTTTCTCTCAGTTGATGCCACACAGCCTCATACATCTCATGAAGCCAGTCTATGTTCTTCGCGCCGAGTTCAAACGGGCTGTGACACTGCACCTCGTCACCGCTTTCTTTCTCTTCGGCAAGGACGGTCAGGCTGTCCGCCGTTACCCGGAGTCCTGTCACCCTGCATTCATATGGTTCTCCGTTCTTGCCAAACCATATCACCCAGACCGGATCATAATCCTCTTCCGGAAGACGAATTTCTTTCACGCAGTGAGCATGGAGCAACTGCCGTATCGCGTCGATGATGTCCCCCCGCAGTTCCTTGATCCTGCCGCTGAAATCAACGGCTTCTGACGGTAAACTTCCTTTTCCGCCTCTTTCCTGCAAGGAGAGAATCTGCGTGTCGGGATGGATACAGAAATCCCAGTCCAACACTTCATCGTCATCGCGTGTCGTGTGGATATCGCCGCCCAAAACAAGACCGCAATCGTCATTTACCATTCTTTTTGCTTCATCGCGGTCTTCTGCCGCTACCGTGTAAGTGCCCTCGAAGGAATACCTTACTCTTATGTCATATCTTTTCATGATTCTTTCCATTTGATTGTTGATACCAGATTCATTGCCCGGAAGGATTACCGGATATTCAATATTGCGCTAAAGGCATGTGGGTCAAGCCTGTAAAACGTCGGAAGGTTAAGTGTGACCATCGGGTAGCTTACTCAGCCGCTCTGACGTCTATAACCTGTATCCTCAGCCAATTTGTTAGACAGAAGGAACTCCATGGCATCAGGATTGTTGTTGATGTCCACGAATGCCCTGTCAGGCAGTGAGAATGCCGCCTTATCTTCTAAGTTGACCGTCAGGACCGTGTATATCTCATGGGTCACGGGATCTTTCAGAGACAATGCCGGCCAGCCGTTATGGTACATTTCAATCACGATTGAGAGACGGCTTTCCTGATACAGGAAAGTCTCTTCCATGGACGGATGGTCGCATTTGGCAATTTCAAAATCATCCTCCCCTTTGGTAAATGTCACCATCGGATAGGATACATCGACAAAACATTCCTCTTCCCGGTAGCAGAGATGTTCTTTTCCCTCTGAACGGATTATAGCCAATCGGGTGTTCATATTCGTAACTGGTTTTAAAATTATTGACTTGCAAGTTAATTGGCCGGCATTCACCTGCCTGTTTCTTTAAACGTGTGATTGTCACCGCCTGCGGACATTTGGGAGAGTTGCTGTCTCACCGCCTTGATTTTCCCAATCAGTTCGTCCTCCCTTCGGAATGAGGGGGTACATTTGGTACGCCTCATCCCGGCTCCCCAGGGGATGCCGCCGCATACTTTTCTCAGGCGTGCCTTTTCGCTTTCCAGGGCCGACTCCAGACGGGCCAGCCTGCGTCGCAACGATTCTTCGGTCACAGTTCTCATGATTTCATTGTTTTTTTAGTATGGTGACGGGTCGGAAAGACAGTCACCATACCGTCGTTATGTGTCACGTTATATTTTAGCTTTTTCCCTTTTGATGCCTCTCAGGACGTACAACAGGTGCAGGAACAGCTCCCTGTCGTAAATCCGGAAGAAGAACGGCTCGCCTGTTTCCCTGACCGTTCCGGTAAAAGACACGGACTCCCGGTTCACGGGATATTGGAGGAAGTTGCCGTTTGCCAGCAGGGTGTGCTTTTTCTTCATCACTTCGCCTAGGAACTTGTCCATATCGTCGTTTCCCTCATAGCCGGAGAAGTAGAGGAAATGATGACGGCGCAGGCTTCGCAGGATTTTGGCGGTTTCCAGCCTTACATCCCTGCCTGACGATTCGTCCGTTCCTCTCATCAGGTTGCAGATGAACTTCTTCTCGCCATTTATGTCAAGAAACAGATAAGGAACTATAATTATAGAGGCATGCCGTGCGTGGTCAGAGATGACCATCGGCTTTTCTTTCAGGATGTCTCCTTTGAAGGTAATGTTCCGGTAATGGTTGTCCATCTGCCGTTCCAGTTCCTTTCTTGGCGTGGTAACGGAGCGGAGTCCCGTGAAGTAGCGTCCGCCCGCCCGGAAGCAGAACCGGTAGATGTCCGCATGATAAGGCTCTCCCAGGAAAAAGAAATTCCGGGTATGGCGGATGGGGGGCAAGACATCCATGTAGTCGAAATATCTTTCTTCCGTAATCTCACTGAACGGGGCGCAGAGGGATTGCAGGTGGATGCGTATCATCTTGCGGACGGTATTTCCGGACACGGCTGTGAGGTACGGGTTCTTTTCCCTGTCCCTCAGTTCCTCCAGTGTCTCATGATGGTAGTCGCCGTGTATTCCGTCAGACATGGTGGTCACGCAGCTGCCGTCAAAACTGCGTGAATCGACTACGAATTTCAGTTTGTCGTTATTCATGGTTCAGATGTTTTGAAGGTTCAACACTCTCTTGGCGGCACTGAGGGCATTGGAGGTGAGCTGCCGTTGCCATGCCTTGTTTCTGGGTGACCAGCGGAATCCGGAGGATTTCAGTTCCTTTCGTCTGTTGTCTTCGGGAATCCTGTCAAACAGGATCTGAAGGCGGTCTTCCCCATAGTTCCATACAAGTGTCCCGCCCTCGAACGGCACTTCCTTGTTTTCCCGGCTTTGCACCGCTTTCAGCCTTTCGCGCATCCGTTCCGCAAGTTCCGGCAATTGGAAGAATTTGTTTCTCGGGGTGATGACGGGTTTCCTTAGCCTTGCGTTATATTCGGAAATGAAGTCCACGGCCCTGCGGACGATTTCCACTTCCCCGTGATTGGCGAAGGTGGATACCTTGTTCAGGATGCTGCTGACGAACAGGGCACGGTTATAACCCCGGCATTGTCCGGTGTCAATCCCGTGGATGGTGTCGGCGCTGCTCTTGATGTCGCGTTTGAGCGTCTGCCATGCCTTTTCCAGTTTTTCTTCCTCCGGTCGTGCGGCTTCCTTTTTTCGTCTGACGGCTTCAAGAACCTTTTGCCGCCAATTGCGGAACTCCTCGTAGCGGTTCTGATAGCTTCTGTTCGTATTCTCCTGCCTGTGGTAATCAAATCCGCCTCGTCCCGTCACCATCGGGTTGGCGCAGCGTGAGAGGGCCGAGAGCTGGGCGGATAGCTTTTTCCGGTAGGCGGCGATGTATGTATCCCGTTCCTCTTCCTGCATGAGTTGCAGGTCGTTGTGCAGCTCCTCCCCGTAAATCATGATGTCCGTCTCGCCACGAATCTCCGGGTCGAAGGAACTCCAGGCGTATGCGTCGCAAGCCTGTTTCCACATATCCTCCAGATAGCCAGGATGTTTGAACGCTACGGCTTCCCAGTCTTTGAAGTCCCTGGAATGCAATTCATTCCGATCTTCCGGATTTCCGTACAGGTGTACATAGTTGCCCGTTCCATGATGCTCCTTTCTGAAATGGAACGGTACGGGAGGATGGTCCGTACCCTTTTCCCGGATCATCGTGACCCGGTGCGCATTCTCTGCGGTAAGGCCCGTTACTTGTTCTTCCCGGACCTTTGCTGTTGTTGTTTCAGTCATAACCGTTGCCATTCATAAATTATTTCTACCAGTTCTTCGTCCGCCAGTTTTTGGATTTCCTCGTCCGAGCAATAGCAGGCGATTTCCTCGTCCAGCTTGAAAGCTGCCGGGTCAAGGCTTCTGATGCCGTCCAGCAGTTCCGGCACCAGGCTGTCTGCGGCAACCGTATAGCTTCCGTCCCTGCCTTGCACCTTCCGTGCGGGATAGCTCCTTTCCCGATAAACCAACATTCTCATTTTCGGATTGGCACCCTGCTGTCCTTTGTGGACTTTGCTTGTTGTCTCTCTGTTCATACCTTCATTTTTTTAGTTTGTTTGACATGATCGGCTCCGTGGAGCCGGTTTTTCGGTTTCTTACTTGCCGGACTGTCCTTTGCCGGGGATTGCGCAAGGCTTGGCAAAAGAAAATACCGCAGCGAAGCGAGGATGATTTTCTTTTAGCCAACCAGCCCCTGAAAGGGGCCGCCTTGCGCAATCAACCCGGCAAAGGGCTATATTTGCAGGTAAGAAATTGAAAGAATGGCTGGGATTTTCAATTTGTCGGATACAACATGTAATAAGTATAATGAGCAAATTTAAAAGCATACAACGAAGGTTTTTCAAATATTTTCCAAACTATCGGATATCAATATCATATCGTAAAACAAGCGAAGGCGTGGCATTCCGGAATAAATACATGTCTTCGCGTCAAAGGTGATTGATTGAAATGAATATATTCTCTGCTTTTGATACGGGTGTCATGGTAGCTCTCTTGCTGGGTATTGAGTTTCTTAGGAGTGATATCCAAACAATTCTCTATTGTAAAAGAAACGATCCCGGGATTTTTAAGAGCTGCCTGTATACATTATTTATATTGTTGGCAAGTCTTTATTCCATTGTGGCCGGAGCCATGCTTAACCCCGAGCCCGTACCCGTTTATGAATTGATGCCCGGTTTTCAAATAGGAGTTTATGGTTCTTGTTCTTTGTTTATATTTCTTGTTATCGCCGGTCTTTACCGTAAAATATTACCTCTCGTCCTTTTGGGGTACGCTATGGTATATGTAATCGGTGTACTGATACCGTTACTTGGATATGTAGTGTCCATGATGAATTATTTCGCCAGCGTAGGATGATTATGAAGATCAAAGATGTTTTCCAGAGAAAATGGATAACAGACAGTATAACAAAAAGAAGGTATCCTTTTCAGATACCTTCAATGACGGGCCGGTTGCATATTTACCCTAATTTCCGCAAGCGAATGAAATCAGAGATTGCCATGCATTTTTTAGTGAGTTTATTATCTTTACATTGTGTTTTAGTGAAACGAAGGTGCCAAAGGTCCACTCTTTTGCATAACTTCCCCTTACCCCATGAAGCGACTTGAGGCAATACGCATTACCCACCATTAGAATAAGGATTAGCCAAAATCCTGTTGAAAGGCTATTTTATACGCTGGATTCTCGGTATAGATGTTTAGCACGTACGTCCTTGAAGTCCTAATCCACTTTGCGGCAATCGAGATGTATTTGAAAATATTGGTGTCCGGTAAAAGTTTGACCGAATCAAAAATACAAGGCTGAATCCCCTCTCGGAGGTCCAGCCTTTTTCGTTACCTTTGTTTCTGCTAAAAAATAAATCAATAACGATGAACAAAGGTAGTCATTTCAACGGACAGCCGGCATATGGTCAGCTGATAAATTTGCTGGACAAGTCAAAAATTCTCCAAATCAGTCAAGAAAAGGGCGGCGAACGGTATGTCAAACACTTTGACGCCTGGCAGCATCTGCTGATAATGTTGTATGCCGTGATCAAACGGTTCGATTCGCTGCGGGAAATCACGGACTCGATGTTCCCTGAAGCGAGAAAGCTTGCCCATCTTGGGATAAGCATGATGCCCCGGCGCAGTACTCTGTCTGACGCAAATGCACGCAGGTCAGAGGGAATCTTTGAGGCAATCTATCGCGACCTGTACAAGACATACCGCAACGAACTTTCATCGGACAGCCGAAACAATCCATCTTCCAGTTGGATAAACCGGCTGCAGATTATCGATTCGACGACAATCAGCCTGTTCTCCAACCTTATCTTCACGGGAGTCGGACGCCATCCGAAGACGGGGAAGAAGAAAGGCGGCATAAAGGTCCACACCAATATCCATGCAAACGAGGGAGTTTCTTCAGATATCAGGTTCACATCTGCCGCCACTAATGACAGTTTCATGCTCAAGCCGTCAAATTACACAAGCGGAGACATCGTTGCCCTGGACAGGGCCTACATCGATTACGCCAAGTTCGAGGAGCTGAGCCGGGCAGGTGTCATATATGTCACCAAGATGAAGAAGAATCTTGTCTATGAGGTTTCTGCTGATACCGATATACATGACAGAAAGTGGGTTGATGGCACTTCGGGAACGCCATGTGACATTCACGAAGAAGGTCAAAGATGGCGACGATATAAAGCACCATGCACGCATAGTCACCTACGTCGACCAAAAGAAAAGAGGGGCCAAGCTCATATCCCTCCTCACAAACGACATGGAGATGAGCGCCGAGGATATTGTGGCAATCTACCGGAAACGCTGGGAGATAGAGCTGTTGTTCAAGCAGATAAAGCAGAACTTCCCCCTTCGGTACTTTTACGGCGAAAGCGCCAATGCCATCAAAATCCAGATATGGATAACCCTCATCGCCAACCTTCTACTGATGGTGCTGAAGAAACGCATCAAACGCAGCTGGAGCTTCTCGGGATTGGCAACAATGGTCAGAATCATGTTAATGTATTACGTCAACCTCTACACCTTCCTCGAAGAACCCGACAAAGACTGGTCAAAACTGGTAGCCGAGGCAGAATCGCCACCCAAGGAACTCCTGCTCTTTGGATAGAGGGGCTTACCAGACAAAACAAACACCCGCAATGCCTATCAAGTGACACTGCGGGTAGGCGAATCGTACTACACTAAACTTTAGCGGACAGCAATGATTTGAAAACGAAAGTCTTAATACGACTCGATATGGATAGGCCAAAATCCTTAACGTTTAATTTTCGGATGATTGTTTTGTAGAAGTTCCTTATCAATGCAGTCATCAGCAGGTATACTGCATTTTCTGCCATGAATGACTTTGGCAAATGTTTCCATCCAAACCCGTTGTTCATGTCATCGAGGATTCTTTCCTTCCCACCGCACAGGTTATAGAACTCTACGACATCCCTTATGTCGGATTCGAAATCATTGGTAAGGATACACCGGTAGGTATATTCTCCTTCCCATAGCTCCCGTATGTCATCTGTTCTTCTTTGTCTTTGGATGACAAGACGGTATGGTTTCCCCTTCCACTTTTCTACGACAATCGAATTCAGCTCGAACCTGATTCCGTTGATCTCCTCAGCCTTCCATCCCCTGAGGGCGAACATGTCATCGTAAAAAGCGGAGCATCTGTTGGCTCTGATATAGAAGTACTTGCAATGGGCCTTGACGGTATCTACAATCTCTTCGGAGCACGACCCACAATCCATACGAGCTCTATTTATATGAATGCCGTTACATTCCAGCCTGGTGAAGATTCTTTCCAATGTACACTGCTGGCAGAACCGGACATTCGTGTTGCCATCCCGATTTTCAATGCCGACAATATGGTCACCTATAACGGCCACTCCCGGGCTGTATCCTGTGAACTTCTTGTATGTACGTTTGGCATCATACTTCTCCGTTTCAATGAACTGGTGGTCAAAATCCAGATCGTAACCCTGCTCCTGACATAATTCTCCGGTAGCAATGAGAGACTTGACCAACAATTCGTTCATTGTGTCAGCTGTATTGAAGTCATATGATTTACCTGAGTCTGGAGATGAATACGTTATGTTGTCTGTAGTCAGTTCTTTTATGGCGCGAAGAATCGTGTCTGCGCTGCAGGTTTTAAGTTTGGGATGCAGGGAAAGATGGGGCATGAGATGAGTGGATATGTCTTCAATGCACGAGCCGCCACAGAAGAATACGCACATGAGAGAACGGATGATTTCACTGTATTGGTAACCATAGGTTCTGCTATGCAGTCCTAATGTGGAGTCGATTACGTCCGATAAAAGAGCATCAAATTGCTCCATGATTGAAAATATTCCGCCAAAAGGTGTGATTGAATCGAATTTTATTTGTACTTTAGCCATGTCTGCTGAAGATTGGTTTGATTTTTATTGCAACACGAAGTTAAGTGAATCTTCTGACATGACAAAGCACTGGGTAATACATTACTACTCAGTGCTTTAAATTATTCTTGTACAAAAGTGTTGCGGAAATTAGGTATATCAACAATTGAGGAAGCGTTATGCTTGTTTTGTTGTGACTCCACTCAAAATGCGGTGTTCCGGTTTCACGCTTCCATGTATTATCAGGTTCTTCCAAGAAACCTGGAAGGCGTAAAATAATCCACATTTATGAAGCAGTATTGGTCTTTTTTCAAATCGGGCAAGTTTGCTTTTCTTGCCTTGTTCTTCGTATCACTTACGGTAATATCTTGTGACAACGATGACGATAACAATGTTTCTCCCGATCCGCCTATTGAGAAAGGCGAAATTGAGCTTGCAGAAAATGCCCAAGCTCTCAACTATTTTGATTTTATCAATCCGAACGATGTGGAGATCTTAAATGCTGACACAACACAGATTCGTGTGAGCCAGGCATACCTGGATAAGATAAAGACAAAGGTAAACAAGAACGATGTGTTGTCTATATGGCGCAGCATCGACACGCCACCTTTCATTCGGAAGGTATCAAATGTATCGGCAAACGGAAAGGATGCTATTCTGACGACAACCCAAGGTACATTGGCAGACCTGATAGAGCATGGCGACTTCAAGCTGAGCACGGAATTGTATGTTAACTACGGCGAGAAAGGCTTGAAGAACCGTTATTCCAAAGACGGCGTTTATCATCCCAGCGTGGTTATCTTCAGCGGTACAGAAGACAATGGCAAAAAGTATGCAACAGCCGAAGAGCTGCTGGCCCAAGAAGCTACATGGCATATTTTCAACAAGGATGGAATAACCAATTATTCATACGAAGAAAAAGGCTTACGCATTGGACTGAAGGATGTACAGACCCACACAGCATTAGACCTTGAAATCGGCATCAACATTTCCTGGTTCAAATTACGTAACTTTGATTGCTACTTCACAGGTGAGTACAAACTGGATGGTCCTCTGTTCGTTGAATGGGATGTGAAGGATAAATCAAGCGGCGGTGAAGTCCCATTAGTCTATTATCCTCCTATTGTAGTTGTATTCCCGATAGCAGGTCCCATTCACATTTCGGTCATGGTTATACCCACTTTAACTATGGACTGTAATGCACATGCAAAAGGCACGATAGGCATAACTCTGCCCATGACTTTTGATTCTTCCTTTAAGCTGGGTCCTTCCTATGCAAGAGACAGAGGCTGGGTCTTTTATAAAGAATACAACCATTCGTTTAACTGCTATGTAGATCGAACCAACATCACTTACTCTGGTGAAGTGGCTGCAAGCCTGGGTGTATATTTCAAGACGGAAGTCAATATAGCCTATTGCGGAGGTCCTTTCGTTAAAGTAGGTCCTTCTGTTTCAACAGATCTGTCTGCAAGTGTAGTAACGGGTTCCGACTATCAGTTCAAGGTCAACACCAGCGGCAAGTTTAAGCTGGCCGGTAAGACAGGAGCCGAATTGCATATAGTGGGATATTCGTTAGGCAAGTGGGAAACGGAATATGTTTTAGCGGAGAAAGATGCCTGGAATAAAGAATTTATAGTAGATATGTGGCCTAAGTAGGGCTTTTAGCGGATAAACCTCAATCAGTCATTAGAACGAGAAAAGTAAAGCGACTGACTATTTTTATTCGTTCTAACGACCGAATTGGGTTAAAAGAGACAAAATGGGCGAGGAAGACCACTGAGCTTTCAGCCTATTTTGTGACTTTCACTTATAGTCTAAAACGATATAGCATTAATGAATTGTCTTCCTCGTCCATATTGGGTATGATATACGAATAATAATAGGGTGCCATATATCCCATTACTCTAAAATTCGTAGGAACGGATACATCTGCAATGAGCTTACCTTCTTTATAAATTTGCAGCCCATCTTTTTCTATATCCTTCTTTTTATACGATCTGAATAAAGATTGATTGCTGATTACGTGTGTTGAAAATAGTTTAGGATATCTTTTGTCCGCCTGACTACTCTAATGCTATCCACTTTCTATCCACCCTTATTTTTGTGACAGACTGTTGGCTGGATGCTCGTGGAAAATCGTTACTTTTGCAGCCGTTTTCAGGCAGGATAGGTTCATGTAATTGGGATAAAGTGGCATTAGCCGTAGGAATTCCTGCATCAGAAAGTGATTATTATCAACATAAACCTAATTTCCGCAACACTTTTGTACAAGAATAATTTAAAGCAGTGAGTAGTAATATATTACTCAGTGCTTTGTCATGTTCGAAGATTTACTTAACTTCGTGTTGCGTAAAAATCAAACCAATCTTCAGCAGACATGGCTAAAGTACAAATAAAATTCGATTCAATCACACCTTTTGGCGGAATATTTTCAATCATGGAGCAATTTGATGCTCTTTTATCGGACGTAATCGACTCCACATTAGGACTGCGTAGCAGAACCTATGGTTACCAATACAGTGAAATCATCCGTTCTCTCATGTGCGTATTCTTCTGTGGCGGCTCGTGCATTGAAGACATATCCACTCATCTCATGCCCCATCTTTCCCTGCATCCCAAACTTAAAACCTGCAGCGCAGACACGATTCTTCGCGCCATAAAAGAACTGACTACAGACAACATAACGTATTCATCTCCAGACTCAGGTAAATCATATGACTTCAATACAGCTGACACAATGACCGAATTGTTGGTCAAGTCTCTCATTGCTACCGGAGAATTATGTCAGGAGCAGGGTTACGATCTGGATTTTGACCACCAGTTCATTGAAACGGAGAAGTATGATGCCAAACGTACATACAAGAAGTTCACAGGATACAGCCCGGGAGTGGCCGTTATAGGTGACCATATTGTCGGCATTGAAAATCGGGATGGCAACACGAATGTCCGGTTCTGTCAGCAGTGTACATTGGAAAGAATCTTCACCAGGCTGGAATGGAACGGCATTCATATAAATAGAGCCCGTATGGATTGTGGGTCGTGCTCCGAAGAGATTGTAGATACCGTCAAGGCCCATTGCAAGTACTTCTATATCAGAGCCAACAGATGCTCCGCTTTTTATGAAGACATGTTCGCTCTCAGGGGATGGAAAGCTGAGGAAATCAACGGGATCAGGTTTGAGTTGAACTCGATTGTCGTAGAAAAATGGAAGGGGAAACCATACCGTCTTGTCATCCAAAGACAAAGAAGAGCAGATGACATACGGGAGCTATGGGAAGGAGAATATACCTACCGGTGTATCCTTACCAATGATTTCGAATCCGATATAAGGGATGTCGTAGAGTTCTATAACCTGCGCGGTGGGAAGGAAAGAATCCTCGATGACATGAACAACGGGTTTGGATGGAAACATTTGCCAAAGTCATTCATGGCAGAAAATGCAGTATACCTGCTGATGACTGCATTGATAAGGAACTTCTACAAAACGATCATCCGAAAATTAAACGTTAAGGATTTTGGCCTATCCATATCGAGTCGTATTAAGACTTTCGTTTTCAAATACATCTCGGTTGCCGCAAAGTGGATTAGGACTTCAAGGACGTACGTGCTAAACATCTATACCGAGAATCCAGCGTATAAAATAGCCTTTCAACAGGATTTTGGCTAATCCTTATTCTAATGGTGGGTAATGCGTATTGCCTCAAGTCGCTTCATGGGGTAAGGGGAAGTTATGCAAAAGAGTGGACCTTTGGCACCTTCGTTTCACTAAAACACAATGTAAAGATAATAAACTCACTAAAAAATGCATGGCAATCTCTGATTTCATTCGCTTGCGGAAATTAGGTTTACCATTCCAGACGTTCCTTCACATTGTTCATCGCCTCTTTCAGGCTGCTGTTCATGACCCGCGCATAATGCTGCGTCATGCGTGTGGAGGCATGTCCGAGCATGACGGACACGTCCTGCAAGGGTACATTGTTGGCGAGCGTGACGGTGGTCCCGAAAGTGTGCCTGGCCACATGCGTGGTCAGATTTTTCTTTATGCCGCAGAAATCGGCGATTTCCTTGAGGTAGCTGTTCATTTTCTGGTTGCACATGACAGGCAGGCAGCATCCTTTCTTTACGCAGATCGGATGTTCCCTGTATTTCTCCAATATGGCCAGTGGAACGGGCAGCAGCGGGATGTTGCTGATGGAAGACGCTTTTCTGCGGTGTTCCAACTTGACCCTTCCTTTCCTTATCCACCAGTCACCGAGATTGTCCTGTACCAGGTTTTCACCACTCAGAGTGGCGACATCGGAGAACGCCAGACCGGTGAAGCACGCGAAGACAAATATGTCCCTGACCAGCTCGAGCCGTGGGATGGTGAATTTCTTTTTCATGACGGCCTGCAACTCGTCGTAGGTCAGGAATACCGGATCGGTCTCGTCCTGTTCCATCTTGTAACCGTAAAAGGGATTCTTACGCATCCATTCCTTTGCCAATGCCATGTTGGTGAATTTCTTGAAACATTTCATGTAGCGGACTATCGTGTTACGGCACAGTCCCCCCTCCGTTTTCAGGTAAATGTCAAACGCGCGGATGAACTCCGGTGTCAGCTCATGGAAGGTGATATCCTCCTTGCCGTAATAAGAGGGGATAAGCCGCTGCAATTTCTTCACCACGTTCTTGTACCGGTTGATCGTAACGGGAGAGTAGTCTATGCCTGTCAGTGTTTCCATTTCCTTGATGCCATCCTGCATGGTACCGAGCAATGTACGCATTTCGGTGTCTTTCCCGAAAACACGTTTCAGGATCAGTTTCGGGGTAATCAGGGCCTGTTCCAATACCAGTTCCTTGTGTTTCTCGAGGGCACGTGCGTGTAACTCCGCAATATAGGTATTCAATGCGATGGATGCCCTGTCCCTGCCCTTGCTGCATCCTTTGGCCGCATTCCATAAGTTCAGAGGCACGCTTCTTTGGATACGGGCATCGTCGTAGCTCCCGTTGATGGTTATCCGCATCAGTACGGGGGCCTCACCGTTTTTCAACAATTTCGTTTTGAGCACGAAAAAAAGAATGTTCATTGTTCCTTGTTTCATCACTTTTGTTTTTTTAGAGGTGTTACATCCAATTGTTTCGTCAAAACCGGATGGCATGAGGACGTGAAACGAAATGTTAAATTCGGTGGCTTTTTTGAGGGACTTGTGGAATAGCCATAAAAATCCCATTTTTATCAGGTTCGAATTGCCTTTTGTATCCCGGGTTCGATTCCTTTTTTTATCCCGATGGGAAATACCGAATTTTTAAATTTATTTCACATTTTCAACTCCATCCGGTCATGTGTGCAAAATTACTTTTTCACACCGGAGATTGAAATTGTCAAACAGTTGAAAAACAATGAAGTATGATACATATTTATGGCTTTTTCAAAAGCCTTAAAAAAAGCCACTGAACTGGCAAAATCCAACTTCACAAATATGTAATGAAATGCGTAGCGAGGGTAAAAAAAGAACCCTTGAACTATCTCTAATTCAAGGGTTTTCTAAAATTGAAAAGCTTTTTGGTGGTGCCACCAGGAATCGAACCGGGGACACAAGGATTTTCAGTCCTTTGCTCTACCAACTGAGCTATGGCACCATGTTTATCTCTTTTGCGGTTGCAAAGGTAGTGAAACTTTTGGACTATGCAATAGCTTTCATAATAAAAAACGCTGATAATTGGCTATATGGCTAATTATCAGCGTTTATGATTTGAGAAAAAATACTGAAAAAGTTTTATAGTTATGCTTTTTCCGCTTCTTCTTCCTTCAAAGGATTCCATCCTTGTGCTTTGAGTTCAAACTCTTGACCGTCACGGGTAATTAGGGCGCAGCCTAATTCCGGTTTGGTGATATGGCCAATCAGCTTGACGCCTTCCATTTCGGCAACCTTTTCATGGTCGGCAATGGGGACGGTGAACAATAACTCATAATCCTCGCCTCCGTTCAGTGCACAAGTGCTCAGGTTCATATTGAATTCTTCTGCCATTACAGCCGTCTGATAGTCGATAGGAATATGTTCTTCGTAAACTCGGCAACCCACTTTGCTTTGGGTACAAATATGCAGTAATTCCGAAGAAAGTCCGTCCGATATATCCATCATGGAGGTGGGTTGTATACCTTCTTCTGCCAGTTTCTGAATGATGTCACGGCGTGCTTCGGGCTTCAGTTGACGTTCCAGAAGATACTCCTTCCCCGAGAAGTCCGGTTGCAAGTCTTTGTCACCTCCTTTGAGCACCGCCTTTTCGCGTTCCAAAAGCTGTAGTCCCATGTAGGCGGCACCCAAGTCGCCGCTGACGCAAATCAGGTCGGTTTCGCGGGCACCATTGCGGTAGACCACTTTTCCTTTCTCACCCTCGCCTATGCAGGTGATGCTGATGGTAAGCCCAGTATAGGAAGCGGAGGTGTCTCCTCCCACGATGTCAACATCATATTCTTCGCAAGCCAAACGGATGCCGGCATAGAGTTCCTCCATGTCTTCTATACTGAAACGCTTGGATATACCCAAGGAAACGGTAATCTGCTTCGGTGTGCCGTTCATGGCATAGATATCGGAGAAATTGACTACGGCCGATTTATACCCCAAATGCTTGAGCGGTACATACACAAGGTCGAAGTGGACGCCTTCCATTAGCAAGTCGGTGGTAACGAGCACTTCCTTTTCGGCCGGGTAGGAGAGGACGGCGGCATCATCTCCGACACCATATCGGCTCGACTCATTCTTTAGTTCAATGCCTTCGGTGAGGTGACGGATGAGGCCGAATTCACCGAGGGTAGCTATTTCTGTTCTCATGCTTTCTTATGCTCTATTAATCAATTCACGCATAATCTCTGTCATTCTCGGTTGTGCCTCGTCTGCAGCTTTCTGCACTTCTTCGTGAGAAACTTCTACGATTTTACCTTCTACCCCCAAGTCTGTAATGACAGATACGCCGAACACTTTGATTCCGCAATGATTTGCCACGATGACTTCCGGCACGGTGGACATGCCCACTGCATCGGCACCCAGAATATGGAACATCTTGTATTCCGCAGGTGTTTCGAATGTGGGACCTTGCGTACCGATATAGACACCGTGCTGAACCTTGATGCCCTTTTCTGCTGCAATGGCGTCGGCCTTACGAATCAGCTCTTTGTCATAGGCCTCGCTCATATCCGGGAAACGAGGGCCGTAAGGTATGTTTTTGCCACGCAATGGATGTTCGGGGAAGTAGTTTATATGGTCGGTGATAATCATCAGGTCGCCGATCGCAAAATCCGGATTTGTGCCGCCACTGGCATTGGAAACGAACAAGGTCTTGATACCCAGTTCGCGCATTACACGTACCGGGAAGGTTACTTCCTTCATGGAATAGCCCTCGTAAAAATGGAAACGTCCCTGCATCGCCATGATGTCTTTATGGCCCAGTTTGCCGAAGATAAGTTTTCCGCTGTGTCCCTCTACGGTAGAGACGGGGAAGTTGGGGATTTCTTCGTACCTTATCTCATACTTTTCAGTGATTTCACCGGCAAGACTGCCGAGGCCGGTACCGAGGATGATTGCTGTCTCAGGCTGGGTGTGCATCTTTCCCTTCAGAAAGGCTGCTGTTTCTTGAATGCGCTCTAACATAGCCAATAATGTTTTGGTTAAATATATATTGTTGATTTTGTAAAATTTCTATTTCTATCGGCAGCACGTAGATGTACGGCTTTAGTGTTTCGTCCAGTGCGGGATGGAGTTTCAGCCTTGCCGCATCTTTCTCCGTGGTGATTATCAGTCTTTTCCACTCTTCCAGGTGCAGGAATTGTTCCTTTATTTGCAATAAATCCTTGGGAGTAAAGTCATGATGGTCATCAAATGACAGCAATTTGACGTGTGGCGTGTAAGATTCCACTTCTTTCTGTAAGGGGGCGGGGGAGGCGATGCCTGTCACCAGCAGTACTTGCTCGTCTCTGGTGAGGGAGGAGAGCACTTTCCGGCTGTTCGTTTTCTCGGGAAATAGCGGTGTCAACATTCCATAGCGGAATCTGGAGAAATACAGTTGTTGGTATGGATAGAGGTGGAGCCGTTTAGCTATGATGTTGAAGTCTATCGGCTTGATATCATCCGGACATTTGGTGACGATGACCATCTGTGCCCGGTTTTTACCGCTTGAAGGTTCGCGGAGTCTTCCGGCAGGGAGCAAGGCATCATCGCACAGTAACCGGTGAAAATCAGTTAGTAGAATGTTCAGCCCAGCTTTTACATGGCGATGTTGGAAGGCATCGTCCAGGATGATGGCTTCTACAGTGGGATTTTCCAGTTTCAGCAGTTGCTCAATGCCGTGGCAACGGTTTTCGTCTACCGCTACCCGTGCATTGGGGAATTTATTTTTAATTTGATACGGCTCGTCACCTATTTGGCGTACATTGCTCTTGTCATCGGCCAATACATAGCCTCGGCTTTTACGCTTGTAACCCCGACTGAGGGTGGCTACATTTACTCCGTTTTTTTGTAATAGCTTTATCAGATATTCGGTATGTGGCGTCTTGCCAGTTCCGCCCACAGCAAGATTGCCCACGCATATTACTGGAACGTCAAAACTCTTTGACCGGAGCCAGCCCCAGTCAAAGAGTTTATTTCGCAAGCATACCCCTATCCCATAAAGCCATGATAGGGGATATAGCCAATGATATATCTTGATAAAGTTTTCCTCCATTTATTGAATATTCAGTTCAAAGGGTACACGTGCTTGTATACGGTCACATTTGTCAAAATTCTCCAGGACGCTGAACTGCTGGTATATCTCGCCCATTGTGCCTTTCAGCATACGTGCTTTGATGTAGTTACCCGGATTGGTGTTCATCAGACTTTCAAAGAAACTTTCCTTTTTCGGATAGCTCATCACGGTATAGGCATCTACTCCGGCCTTTGCAATGGCAATGTCCAAAGCTTTGTCCAAACCACCCAATTCGTCGACTAGTCCTAGTTCCTTGGCCTTGCTTCCGGTCCATACACGGCCTTGGGCAATTTTATCCAGGTCTTCCTTGCTGATGCCTCGGCCATCGGAGCAGCGGGTGAGGAAGAGGTCATATCCGTTGTTCACATACATTTGCATCAGCCCTTTTTCTCCGTCATTCATCGGGCGTGTCAGCATGCCGAAGTCTGCGTATTTATTGGTTTTCACTACATCAAAATTTACCCCGATTTTATCAGTCAGCCCCTTTGCGTTGGGGAACATGCCGAAGATGCCGATAGAACCCGTCAGTGTGGTAGGCTCGGCCACGATGGTGTCTGCATTACAAGAAATGTAGTAACCTCCTGAAGCTGCATAGTCACCCATGGAAACAATGACTGGTTTCTCTTTCTTCAATTCGCTGACGGCATACCATATCTGTTCTGAACCATAGGCGCTTCCGCCCGGTGAGTTTACGCGTAATACTACAGCTTTTACATCTTCGTCATCTTTCAGCTTGCGCAGGTCTTTAATCACCTTTTTAGAGTCGATGCCTTCTTCGCTGGAGGCAGAAGATGAACCACCGTCAATTTCTCCATAGGCATAGTATACGGCAATCACATTTCCACTTTTGTCTTTGGGAACATTCTTCTTTACGTTAATCATGTCCTGCAAACCAAGTACGGGCATGCGGTCGTCTTTGTCGATGCCTACCATCGCTTTCAGGTAGTTGCGTACATCATTCTTATATATTAATGTATCGACCAGTCCGCATTGCACACTTTCTTCTGCGGGATAGAACATCAACATGCGGTCGGCAATGGCGTTCAGTGAGTCTACAGATATTTTGCGTGATTCTGCAACATCATTGGTCACTTGTCCCCAGATGGAGGTCAGGTAAGCGTCGATTTGTTCACGGTTGGCAGGGCTCATTTCGGTAGAGATGAAAGGCTCTACAGCCGATTTGTAGGTACCTACTTTGAATATCTGCATTTCTACTCCGATTTTGGCCAGCAAATCCTTGAAGAACATGGGGGTAGCGGCCAAGCCCCTCCACTCGACCATACCTTGCGGGTTCAGCAACACCTTGTCGGCTATACTTGACAGATAATAAAGACCTTGGGAATAGCTGTCACCATAAGCCACGATGAATTTTCCCGATTCCTTGAAATCCTTCAATGCATTGCGTATTTCTTCGCGTGAAGCAAATCCTGCACCCAGCGAAGTCGCTTCTATATAGATACCTTTAATGTCGTCATTCTCTTTTGCTTTTTTGATAGAAGAGAGGATATCATCCAGGCCATAAGTCTTATAATTGTCTCCCATAAGGGCATCGAACGGATTGTCTTGGCTGCGTTCAGCCAGTGCACCATTCAAATCCAGCATCATAATGGAGTTTTTGCGTACTTGCGTTTCTGACTCCGAAGATGATACCATGCTGAAAACCACCAAAATACTGATGAAAACTAAAACAACGACTGATACGATGATGCCGGTAATGGTGGCAAACGTAAATTTCAGAAAATCTTTCATTGCACTTTATTGTTTTTAGTATGCTAACTTTTAAAAGCTAACAAAGATAAATAATTAGGTTGATATTTACCCTATCTGTCGCTGAGTTTTTCGGTTTGTCACAGTATTGTGGGAGATTTCATTCTCTTTTCTTTTATCTTTGGAGTATTTCATTTCGTTCTTTATGGATAGTTAGTTTCTAAAATGCCAGATATAATTGCTATCTCTTTACTTTCTGAGTCTGTTTCTCTAAAAACTAGTCTTTCCACAGCAATGTTCTTTTCTTACCACAGCTGTGGAAAGAAAGAAACGCGGGTGTGGTAAGAAAGAAACATATCTGTGGTGAGAAAAGTTGTTCAGTAGTTCTCGTTTAGTATCCGGGCTTTCCGGATGTAGCCTTTCGCAGGTTTATTGTCAGTTCTCTTTGGGCTCCTCAAGCGTGGTGCCGGCCGTTCAGTGGTCTATGTCAAGGGGTGAACTTAGTATATTCCGATGCGCGCGCGTATATATATAATGTGTCCCCTTCCTTCCTGCCTTTCTTTCCCTTTAAAAAACATGCTTTAAAACATATCTATCAATCAGCTAGTTATGAAAAAGTTCACGTAAACCCTCAAAAAAAGCTTGTATATATTTTGCAGATGTCCGTAAAAGCCCTACTTTTGCATCCGCTTTCGGGAACGAAGGCGGCGATGTTTTGACATTCTGACAGTAAAACGGAGCGGTAAGCTTCCATTTTTCTCTTCTTTGCCATAGGTTTCTTTCGGAACTTCGGCCTTGGAAAAGAAAAATGAAAAAAAACTTCCGAAACATTTGGAAGTTATGCTTTAAAGTCCTTACCTTTGCACCCGCTTTTGAAAACGAAAGCAGCGCGAGTTGACATTCTTTTTAAAGAAACGGTGCCTGGTCCTTCTTCCTTTTTCTTTTTGCCTCCCTTTCGACAAGAGAGACGACGAGGAAAGAGAAAAAAAGAAAAAATGAAAAAAACTTCCGAAAATATTTGGAAGATATGCTTTAAAGTTCTTACCTTTGCATCCGCTTTCTGAAAAGAACAGCAATCGTGAAACAAGCGATCTTTGAACAGATTTACATAAACAATACAAGTAGTACAAGAGCAGGTGCTTCGCAAATTAATAATTGGAAACTAATGATTAAGGCGCGTCGTACCTGGGTAAAACAAAAGAACCGTCAATACTTATTTTATATAGATAGGTAAAGATAGACTTTTTGAATTCGAGCGTCCTGAACAGATAATTAAGCTGTCGCACTTTAATTTTTAATATGCGCAGTCAAGATACTTTTACAATGAAGAGTTTGATCCTGGCTCAGGATGAACGCTAGCTACAGGCTTAACACATGCAAGTCGAGGGGCAGCATGAACTTAGCTTGCTAAGTTTGATGGCGACCGGCGCACGGGTGAGTAACACGTATCCAACCTGCCGATGACTCGGGGATAGCCTTTCGAAAGAAAGATTAATACCCGATGGCATAGTTCTTCCGCATGGTAGAACTATTAAAGAATTTCGGTCATCGATGGGGATGCGTTCCATTAGGTTGTTGGCGGGGTAACGGCCCACCAAGCCTTCGATGGATAGGGGTTCTGAGAGGAAGGTCCCCCACATTGGAACTGAGACACGGTCCAAACTCCTACGGGAGGCAGCAGTGAGGAATATTGGTCAATGGACGAGAGTCTGAACCAGCCAAGTAGCGTGAAGGATGACTGCCCTATGGGTTGTAAACTTCTTTTATACGGGAATAAAGTGAGGCACGTGTGCCTTTTTGTATGTACCGTATGAATAAGGATCGGCTAACTCCGTGCCAGCAGCCGCGGTAATACGGAGGATCCGAGCGTTATCCGGATTTATTGGGTTTAAAGGGAGCGTAGGCGGACGCTTAAGTCAGTTGTGAAAGTTTGCGGCTCAACCGTAAAATTGCAGTTGATACTGGGTGTCTTGAGTACAGTAGAGGCAGGCGGAATTCGTGGTGTAGCGGTGAAATGCTTAGATATCACGAAGAACTCCGATTGCGAAGGCAGCTTGCTGGACTGTAACTGACGCTGATGCTCGAAAGTGTGGGTATCAAACAGGATTAGATACCCTGGTAGTCCACACAGTAAACGATGAATACTCGCTGTTTGCGATATACAGTAAGCGGCCAAGCGAAAGCGTTAAGTATTCCACCTGGGGAGTACGCCGGCAACGGTGAAACTCAAAGGAATTGACGGGGGCCCGCACAAGCGGAGGAACATGTGGTTTAATTCGATGATACGCGAGGAACCTTACCCGGGCTTGAATTGCAACTGAATGATGTGGAGACATGTCAGCCGCAAGGCAGTTGTGAAGGTGCTGCATGGTTGTCGTCAGCTCGTGCCGTGAGGTGTCGGCTTAAGTGCCATAACGAGCGCAACCCTTATCGATAGTTACCATCAGGTTATGCTGGGGACTCTGTCGAGACTGCCGTCGTAAGATGTGAGGAAGGTGGGGATGACGTCAAATCAGCACGGCCCTTACGTCCGGGGCTACACACGTGTTACAATGGGGGGTACAGAAGGCAGCTACACGGCGACGTGATGCTAATCCCTAAAGCCTCTCTCAGTTCGGATTGGAGTCTGCAACCCGACTCCATGAAGCTGGATTCGCTAGTAATCGCGCATCAGCCACGGCGCGGTGAATACGTTCCCGGGCCTTGTACACACCGCCCGTCAAGCCATGAAAGCCGGGGGTACCTGAAGTGCGTAACCGCAAGGAGCGCCCTAGGGTAAAACTGGTGATTGGGGCTAAGTCGTAACAAGGTAGCCGTACCGGAAGGTGCGGCTGGAACACCTCCTTTCTGGAGTGACGTCTCGACTCGATCGTTGGTTCTTGAAGTTATGCTTCCATAAGAACCTCTTGTACTGCGCGTACTTGTTTATTAAAATATACGAGAAAAGTAGAAGCCGAGCCGTAAGGCGAGGGTTTGACTGACAGTCCTATAGCTCAGTTGGTTAGAGCGCTACACTGATAATGTAGAGGTCGGCAGTTCAACTCTGCCTGGGACTACTTCAAAGTTGAAAACTGAAAATTGAGAAATGAAAATCGGGAACTCTCCGGATTTTCCACTTTCCACTTTCCGTTTTCCACTTATAAGAAGGGGGATTAGCTCAGCTGGCTAGAGCACCTGCTTTGCACGCAGGGGGTCAACGGTTCGAATCCGTTATTCTCCACTCCGTTTTGATTATTGTTTTATAATTGAAACACCGTTCTTTGACATGATGTGACCAAAAAAAAGTAAAGTTAAAAGCTGAAAGTATATATCGACCATACGTGATCGGTAAGACAAAAAGTAAGTAAGGGCACATGGCGGATGCCTTGGCTCTCGGAGGCGATGAAGGACGTGATAAGCTGCGATAAGCTGCGGGTAGGTGCAAATGACCTTTGATCCGCGGATTTCCGAATGGGACAACCCGGTACTTTGAAGAAGTATCATCCTGCATTGCAGGAGGCTAACGCAGGGAACTGAAACATCTTAGTACCTGCAGGAAAAGAAAATAAACAATGATTCCCCCAGTAGTGGCGAGCGAACGGGGAATAGCCCAAACCATCCATGTTACGGCATGGGTGGGGTTGTAGGACCACGCCGTGGCAAGAAAGTTGGTGAGCAGAATGTTCTGGAAAGTACAGCCATAGAGCATGAGAGCTGCGTATGCGAAGCCAAGCGAAGCCTAGTGGTATCCTGAGTAGCGCGGAGCACGAGGAATTCTGCGTGAATCTGCCGGGACCATCCGGTAAGGCTAAATACTCCCGAGAGACCGATAGTGAACCAGTACTGTGAAGGAAAGGTGAAAAGCACTTCGAACAGAAGAGTGAAATAGTTCCTGAAACCATGTGCCTACAAGCGGTCGGAGCACCTTCTGGTGTGACGGCGTGCCTTTTGCATAATGAACCTACGAGTTACTTTTTCCGGCGAGGTTAAGGATTTCAGATCTGCAGCCGAAGCGAAAGCGAGTCTGAACAGGGCGTATAGTCGGAAGGAGTAGACGCGAAACCAAGTGATCTACCCTTGGGCAGGTTGAAGGATGGGTAACACCATCTGGAGGACCGAACCAATAAGCGTTGAAAAGCTTCTGGATGACCTGAGGGTGGGGGTGAAAGGCTAATCAAACTTGGAGATAGCTCGTACTCCCCGAAATGCATTTAGGTGCAGCCTTGACTTATACTGGCATGAGGTAGAGCGACTGATAAGATGCGAGGGCTTCACCGCCTATCAAGTCTTGACAAACTCCGAATGCGTGTCAGTTCTATGTCAGGAGTGAGGGCATGGGTGCTAAGGTCCATGTCCTAAAGGAGAACAATCCGGACCAACAGCTAAGGTCCCGAAATGAATACTAAGTTGAACTAACGAAGTCAGATTGCTAAGACAGCTAGGATGTTGGCTTGGAAGCAGCCATTCATTTAAAGAGTGCGTAACAGCTCACTAGTCGAGGAGTTTGGCGTGGATAATAATCGGGCATAAGTATTCTACCGAAGCTTTGGGATGAGAAATCATCGGTAGGGGAGCATTCCACTCGGCGTCGAAGGTGAAGCGCGAGCTTTGCTGGAGCGTGTGGAAAAGCAAATGTAGGTATAAGTAACGATAAAGGGGGTGGGAAACCCCCTCGCCGAAAGACTAAGGTTTCCTGATCAACGCTAATCGGATCAGGGTAAGTCGGGTCCTAAGGCTCAGCCGAACGGCGAGGCCGATGGCAGAACCGGTTAATATTCCGGTACTACCTGTGGGAGTGACGTGGAGACGGAGTCGTGACAGCGCCGCGGACTGACGGAATAGTCCGTTGAAGGGTGTAGATGCTGATTGTTCCAGGCAAATCCGGAGCAAGAGTCGAACCTGATAGTATGGAGCGTTCTTAGAACAATCCAATAGTGCGTGTAATCATACTTCCAAGAAAATCCGCTAAACTTAATCCTGCAGGTACCCGTACCGCAAACGGACACACGTAGTCGGGTTGAATATACTAAGGCGCTTGAGTGATTCACGGTTAAGGAACTAGGCAAACTGACCCTGTAACTTCGGGATAAAGGGTCCTCGCTTAACGGCGAGGCGCAGAGAATAGGTCCAGGCAACTGTTTAACAAAAACACAGGGCTGTGCAAAATTGAAAGATGAAGTATACAGCCTGACACCTGCCCGGTGCTGGAAGGTTAAGAGGAGATGTCATCGCAAGAGAAGCATTGAATTGAAGCCCCAGTAAACGGCGGCCGTAACTATAACGGTCCTAAGGTAGCGAAATTCCTTGTCGGGTAAGTTCCGACCTGCACGAATGGTGTAATGATCTGGACGCTGTCTCAACCGTGAGCTCAGTGAAATTGTAGTATCGGTGAAGATGCCGATTACCCGCGATGGGACGAAAAGACCCCGTGAACCTTTACTATAGCTTAACATTGAATTTGGGTAATTGATGTGTAGGATAGGCCGGAGGCTTCGAAGCGGGCACGCCAGTGTCCGTGGAGCCGCTGTTGAAATACGGCCCTTTGATTATTTGAGTTCTAACCCGTTGTTGCGGGGACACTGTTTGGTGGGTAGTTTGACTGGGGTGGTCGCCTCCAAAAGTGTAACGGAGGCTTCTAAAGGTGCCCTCACGACGATTGGTAACCGTCGGCAGAGTGTAATGGCATAAGGGCGCTTGACTGGGAGACTTACAAGTCGATCAGGTAGGAAACTAGAGCATAGTGATCCGGTGTTTCTGTATGGAAAGGACATCGCTCAAAGGATAAAAGGTACTCCGGGGATAACAGGCTGATCCCTCCCAAGAGCTCATATCGACGGAGGGGTTTGGCACCTCGATGTCGGCTCGTCACATCCTGGGGCTGGAGAAGGTCCCAAGGGTTGGGCTGTTCGCCCATTAAAGTGGCACGCGAGCTGGGTTCAGAACGTCGTGAGACAGTTCGGTCTCTATCTATCGTGGGCGCATGAAATTTGCGTGGCTCTGACACTAGTACGAGAGGACCGTGTTGGACTGACCTCTGGTTTACCGGTTGTGCCGCCAGGTGCATTGCCGGGTATCTAAGTCGGGATTGGATAAGTGCTGAAAGCATCTAAGTACGAAGCCAGCCACAAGATTAGATTTCTCAGGGTCGTTGTAGACTACGACGTTGATAGGATGCAGGTGTACAGGCAGCGATGTCATAGCCGAGCATTACTAATTGCCCGTCCACTTTTTGCCTTCCGTGTATGGAGGTATATACGTTCAGCAATGTATGGACACTTTACTTTTTTCTCATCATGTCTGCCTTATTCAGGTGACTACAGCACCGGGGTTCCACCTCTTCCCATTCCGAACAGAGAAGTTAAGCCCGGTCACGCCGATGGTACTGCGTAACAGTGGGAGAGTAGGTAGTCGCCGTTTTCAGAAGAAGCCTCCGTGTCTGATAAGGATACGGAGGCTTTGTTCGTTTTTGGCGGTCTCATAAACTTTTCTTATATTTGCGCCGAACTAATTTTATATCAACGTTTAAAGCAAATTGAAAGTATGAAGACTAAAGTTTTATTGGCTGCCGTTGCGGTAGCGTTTTCTTTCGCAGTGACATCTTGTGGCAACAAAAAGGCTGCAGATTCTAATGCAACTGAGGCAGATTCTTGCTGTGCTGCAAAAACAGAACAAGTATGTGACTCTGCAAAGGCATGTTGCCAGGCTGCTGATTCAGCAGCGTGTCCTAAGGCTGCATGTGATGGTGCCAAGTGTGACAAACCTTGTGAGAAGAAGTAATTCAGAACTTGTATTGAACTGAAGAATAAGGAAAGGCGTACCTTGAGGTACGCCTTTTTTTGTGATATATTTCAGCGATAAATGAATACAAACTTATAAAATGATATTTTTTATCGGAAAAAAGTAACGAATTTGTTTGTGTGGTACGAAATAATATCTACCTTTGCAACGTCAAAACAAAAAAGAAGATGATTCAGAACTTTACATATATTCTACTGTGTGGTATTATTATTCTACTGGCAAAGTTTAGTGGAAGTGAGTGCTGTGCGTGAATATATATGTAAGATGCAATGATATATGAAGCCTTTCTCACTTCCAAGTGTGAAAGGCTTTTTTTATGGAACATAAATTAAATACAATAAAGCAATGAGTGACAAATTATTTATTTTCGACACAACGCTCCGCGATGGCGAGCAGGTTCCGGGATGCCAATTGAATACAGTGGAAAAGATTCAGGTAGCCAGACAACTGGAAGCCCTGGGGGTGGACGTGATTGAAGCCGGATTTCCGATTTCAAGTCCGGGAGATTTCAATTCGGTCATTGAGATATCAAAAGCTGTGACATGGCCCACCATCTGTGCCTTGACACGTGCC
Organism: Bacteroides uniformis; assembly: GCF_025147485.1. Taxonomy (NCBI): domain Bacteria; kingdom Pseudomonadati; phylum Bacteroidota; class Bacteroidia; order Bacteroidales; family Bacteroidaceae; genus Bacteroides; species Bacteroides uniformis. The sequence continues at coordinate 2,433,585 of NZ_CP102263.1, forward strand.
GTACAGAAAGATATTGATGTGGCGGCAGAGGCTTTGCAGTTTGCCAAGCATAAACGTATCCATACTGGTATCGGTACATCTGACTCGCACATTAAATATAAATTTAATTCCAATCGCGAGGAAATAATAGAGCGTGCAGTGGCTGCCGTAAAGTATGCACGTAAGTATGTGGATGATGTAGAGTTCTATGCCGAAGATGCAGGCCGAACGGATAATGAATATTTGGCACGGGTGGTAGAAGCTGTTATCAAGGCAGGTGCGACTGTGGTGAATATTCCCGATACAACGGGGTATTGCTTGCCTGATGAGTATGGCGCGAAGATAAGATATCTGATGGAACATGTCAACGGTATTCATAATGCCATTATTTCTACTCATTGCCACAATGACTTGGGCATGGCTACTGCCAATACAATGGCTGGCGTACTGAATGGTGCCCGCCAGGTGGAGGTAACCATCAATGGTATTGGTGAACGTGCCGGCAATACTTCTCTTGAGGAAGTGGCGATGATTATCAAATGTCACAAGGACATAGAAATCGAGACCAACATCAATACACAGAAGATTTATCCAACCAGCCGTATGGTGTCCAGTCTGATGAACATGCCGGTGCAGCCCAACAAGGCTATTGTAGGTCGCAATGCTTTTGCCCATTCGTCGGGTATCCACCAGGATGGTGTGTTGAAGAATGTACAGACTTACGAAATCATTGACCCGCATGATGTGGGTATTGATGATAATTCCATCGTATTGACAGCCCGTAGCGGACGTGCAGCCTTGAAGAATCGTTTGTCGATATTGGGAGTACAACTGGATCAGGAGAAGTTGGACAAAGTGTATGAAGAGTTCTTGAAACTTGCCGATAAGAAGAAGGATATCAACGATGATGATATGCTGGTATTGGCAGGGGCAAACCGTACGCAGAACCACCGTATCAAACTGGAATATCTTCAGGTGACCAGTGGGGTGGGGGTTCGTTCGGTTGCCAGCTTGGGATTGAACATCTCTGGCGAGAAGTTTGAAGCCGCCGCCAGTGGAAACGGTCCGGTAGACGCTGCTATCAAGGCTTTGAAGAAGATTATTGACCGCCATATGACATTGAAGGAATTCACTATCCAGGCTATCAGCAAGGGTAGCGACGATATGGGTAAGGTACATATGCAGGTGGAATACGATAATCATATTTATTATGGGTTCGGTGCCAATACGGATATTATCGCGGCATCAGTGGAAGCGTACATCGACTGTATCAATAAGTTCAAGATGTGATTTTAATCGTAAATTGTAAATAGCTAAATTGTACATAAAGAGATGAATACATTATTTGATAAAATCTGGGATGCCCATGTGGTACAGAAAGTGGAAGACGGTCCCACACAGCTTTATATTGACCGGCTTTATTGTCATGAAGTAACCAGCCCGCAAGCCTTTTCAGGATTGCGCGAACGTGGAATCAAGTGTTTCCGTCCGGAAAAGATTTTCTGTATGCCCGACCATAACACGCCGACGCATGACCAGGACAAGCCGATTGAAGACCCGGTTTCAAAGACTCAGGTAGATACATTGGCCAAGAATGCGGAAGAGTTTGGATTGGCCCATTTCGGCATGATGGACAAGAAGAACGGAATTATCCATGTAGTAGGTCCGGAACGCGGGCTGACCCTGCCTGGCATGACCATTGTCTGCGGTGACTCGCATACTTCCACCCACGGGGCGATGGGAGCAGTGGCTTTCGGTATCGGTACGAGTGAGGTGGAAATGGTAATGGCCTCGCAATGTATCCTTCAGACCCGTCCTAAGACAATGCGCATCACTGTCGACGGCAAACTTGGCAAGGGAGTGACGGCAAAAGATGTAGCATTGTATATGATGTCGAAGATGACGACCAGCGGCGCTACGGGATATTTCGTGGAATATGCCGGAGAAGCTGTGCGCAGTCTGACTATGGAAGGGCGTCTGACCTTGTGCAATCTGAGTATAGAGATGGGTGCCCGCGGCGGTATGGTTGCTCCGGATGAGACCACTTTCGAGTATATTAAAGGACGCGAATATGCTCCGAAGGGTGAGGCATGGGACAAGGCATTGGCCTATTGGAAAACATTGAAGAGTGATGAGGATGCAGTGTTCGACAAGGAAGTTCGTTTTGCTGCCGAAGATATTGAACCGATGATTACATACGGTACCAATCCGGGCATGGGTATGGGTATCACACAACATATTCCTACTACCGAAGGCATGGGAGAAGCTGCCCGGACCTCTTTCATGAAGTCTATGAGCTATATGGGTTTCCAACCGGGAGAACCTTTGCTGGGTAAGAAGGTTGACTATGTGTTTTTGGGTGCCTGCACCAATGGACGCATTGAGGATTTCCGTGCATTTGCCTCCATTGTGAAAGGCCGTCGGAAAGCCGAGAATGTAGTGGCATGGCTGGTTCCGGGCTCCTGGATGGTAGATGCACAGATTCGCGAAGAGGGACTGGACAAGATTTTGGAAGAGGCCGGTTTTGCCATTCGCCAACCGGGTTGTTCTGCTTGCCTGGCAATGAACGACGATAAGGTGCCTGCCGGAAAGTATGCAGTGTCTACCAGTAACCGTAATTTTGAAGGACGCCAAGGACCGGGTTCCCGAACACTGCTTGCCAGCCCGCTTGTAGCTGCAGCAGCGGCAGTGACTGGAGTAATTACTGACCCGAGAACGCTGATTTGATGTACGATTGGACGATTTACGATTAAAATTACTTCGTAAATCAAACATCGTTCAACAAAGGTAAATCAAGAGTATTTTCAATCGTAAATTGTAAATCGTAAATACAAAGATGAAGACAAAATTTGATATAATAACCAGTACTTGTGTGCCTCTTCCATTAGAGAATGTGGATACAGACCAGATAATCCCTGCACGTTTTCTGAAAGCTACTACCCGTGAGGAAAAGTTCTTCGGAGATAATTTATTCCGCGATTGGCGCTATCATCCGGACGGTTCTCTGAACAAGGACTTTGTTTTGAACAATCCCACTTACGGTGGACAGATTCTGGTGGCGGGAAAGAACTTCGGTTCCGGTTCCAGCCGTGAGCATGCTGCATGGGCCATTGCCGGTTACGGTTTCCGCGTGGTGGTATCGAGTTTCTTTGCCGATATACACAAGAACAATGAACTGAACAACTTTGTGCTTCCGGTGGTGGTAAGTGAGCCGTTCCTGAAAGAGTTGTTCGACTCTATCTCTGCCAATCCGAAGATGGAAGTGGAAGTGAATCTGCCCGAACAGACCATCACCAACAAAGCTACGGGCAAGATCGAACATTTTGAAATCAATGCCTACAAGAAACATTGCCTGATGAATGGCTTGGATGACATCGATTTTCTGGTTGAGAATAAAGATAAGATAGAAGCTTGGGAGAATAAAAATGAAGCATAATCATCCGAAGATAGAAATCATGGACACTACGCTCCGCGACGGTGAACAGACCAGCGGAGTCTCCTTTGTGCCCCATGAGAAGCTGATGATTGCCCGTTTGTTACTGGAGGAATTGAAGGTAGACCGGGTGGAGGTGGCTTCTGCGCGGGTATCCGAAGGAGAGTTTGATGCCGTAAAAATGATTTGTGACTGGGCGGCACGCCGTAATCTGTTGCCAAGAGTAGAAGTGCTTGGCTTTGTAGATGGCCACACGTCGGTGGACTGGATACATGCGACCGGTTGCCGTGTCATCAATCTGCTGTGCAAAGGCTCGCTGAAGCATTGCACCTACCAGTTGAAGAAGACTCCCGAAGAGCATATCGAGGATATTCTGTCCGTAGTGGATTACGCCAACGAGCAGGATATGGTAGTGAATGTCTATCTGGAAGACTGGAGCAACGGCATGAAAGATTCTCCGGAATATGTGTTCCGTCTGATGGACGCCTTGGAGCAGACCAATATCCGCCGCTATATGTTGCCTGACACGTTGGGCGTATTGAACCCGCTGCAGGTCATCGAGTTCATGCGCAAGATGGTGAAACGCTATCCGCATGCCCATTTTGACTTCCATGCCCACAATGACTATGACCTTGCCGTGAGCAATGTGCTTGCCGCCGTACTTAGCGGTTGCAAGGGACTGCATACTACCATTAACGGCCTGGGCGAACGCGCCGGCAATGCTCCGCTTGCCAGTGTGCAGGCTATCCTGAAAGACCACTTCAATGCCATTACCAACATTGACGAAAGCCGCCTGAACGACGTAAGCCGTGTGGTGGAGTCCTACTCGGGCATCGTCATTCCCGCCAATAAACCGATTGTTGGCGAGAATGTATTTACCCAAGTGGCAGGCGTCCATGCCGACGGTGACAATAAAAGTAACCTCTACTGCAACGACCTCCTGCCCGAACGCTTTGGTCGCAAGCGAGAGTATGCCCTGGGCAAGAACAGCGGTAAAGCCAATATCCGGAAGAATCTGGAGGACTTGGGGTTACAACTGGATGAAGATGCCATGCGCAAAGTGACCGAACGCATCATTGAGTTGGGCGACAAGAAAGAGCTGGTGACGCAAGAAGACCTGCCCTATATCGTTTCGGACGTACTGAAGCACGGAATGGCAGAAGAACGCGTCAGCCTTAAGAGCTATATTGTGAATCTGGCGTATGGATTGAAGCCGATGGCTACGTTGAAGATAGAAATTAACGGAAAGGAATATGAGGAAAGTTCCAGTGGAGATGGCCAGTATGATGCTTTTGTGCGCGCCTTGCGCAAGATATATAAAGTGACACTGGGTCGTAAGTTCCCGATGCTGACGAACTATGCCGTGACTATTCCTCCCGGTGGGCGTACCGATGCCTTTGTGCAGACGGTTATTACCTGGAGTTTTGAAGATACGATATTCCGTACACGCGGATTGGACGCAGACCAGACGGAAGCAGCCATCAAGGCGACGGTGAAGATGCTGAATATCATAGAAGACGAATACGAATCATAAAAAATGGATCTCATGGAGAAAAAGAAATCGTTTTTTGAGAGGCGTCCTTATGTATGCTATGCGTTGTATGCAGGCTTGCTTTTTGCTTTCAACCTCTTTCTGCGTTGGTGGAGCGGCGAGTTGGATGCGGACGAGTATCTTATGTCAGCCATCAATACCCTTATATTGACAGCTGGTTTTGTGTGGGGTGACCGGTATCGCCGCAAGAATCTTGCAAACAAAAAGAAGATAGATGAACTTTTAAATAATAAAGAAAACAATGGATTTTAAAATTGCAGTGTTGGCCGGTGACGGTATCGGCCCCGAAATCTCTACCGTAGGCGTGGATGTGATGACTGCCGTGTGTGAGAAGTTCGGACATAAAGTGAACTATGAATATGCCATCTGCGGTGCAGACGCGATAGACAAGGTGGGTGACCCGTTTCCTGAAGCCACTTATGAGGCTTGTAAAAATGCGGATGCTGTATTGTTCTCTGCCGTAGGTGACCCGAAATTCGACAATGACCCTACTGCCAAAGTGCGTCCCGAGCAGGGCTTGCTGGCTATGCGCAAGAAACTGGGACTGTTTGCCAACATCCGTCCCGTGCAGACCTTCAAATGTCTGCTCCATAAGTCTCCCCTTCGTGCGGAACTGGTGGATGGTGCCGATTTCCTTTGTATCCGCGAACTGACCGGTGGCATGTACTTCGGTGAGAAATACCAGGACAATGACAAGGCGTATGATACGAACATGTATACCCGTCCTGAGATTGAGCGTATCCTGAAAGTCGGATTTGAATATGCCATGAAACGCAGCAAACATCTTACGGTGGTGGATAAAGCCAATGTGCTTGCCTCTTCCCGTCTTTGGAGACAGATTGCCCAGGAGATGGCACCGCAGTACCCCGAGGTGACAACCGACTATATGTTTGTGGACAACGCCGCCATGAAGATGATTCAAGAGCCGAAATTCTTTGACGTAATGGTTACGGAAAATACGTTTGGTGATATTTTGACGGACGAGGGTTCCTGCATCAGTGGCTCTATGGGATTGCTGCCTTCTGCTTCTACGGGAGAGAGCACGCCGGTATTCGAACCTATCCATGGTTCCTGGCCGCAGGCGAAAGGCTTGAATATAGCCAATCCGCTGGCGCAAATTTTGTCTGTAGCCATGCTTTTCGAATACTTCGACCTGAAAGAGGAGGGGGGGGTGATTCGTAAGGCAGTTGATGCTTCACTCGATGCGAATGTACGTACACCGGAGATTCAAGTAGAAGGTGGCGACAAATACGGTACCAAGGAAGTGGGCGCGTGGATTGTAGACTATCTTAAGAAGTCTTGATAACAGTGTCTCATTACCGTTCTGTTCATCAGTAACTTCTCACTGCAAAGTTCTGCAAACCTTTTGCAGTGTCACTGCAAAGCTGTTACAGTTGCACTGCAAAGCAGTTGCAGTACCACTGCAAACCTATTTGCAGTAACGCTGCAGCTCGTTTGCAGTACTACTGCAAAAAGCATGCACCATCTTTGCAGTGGGAAGTCGCTGATTGTCAGATATGGTTCTTCCTCCTCATCCTGCCTTCTTCAATCGTTTCATATCCTTTCATCCTCTTTATTCGTGTTAAGCTTTGATAGATGGCAGTATAATCTTTCCTTTCCCGCACGGTTTATTTCTTGGAATTTCCATATCTTTGTCAGCATATCCATGTTACATAAGTGTGTACGGGAAGAATGTATTAGACAGTGAGATTATGGCGAAAATTGCAAAGAACCTGACGGAGTTGATTGGGCATACTCCTTTGATGGAATTGGCTGAATACAGCCGTAAATACGGATTGAAAAGAAATATTGTGGCTAAGCTGGAATCTTTTAATCCGGTGGGAAGCGTGAAGGACCGTGTGGCATTTGCCATGATTGAGGATGCCGAGGCACGTGGGGCTTTGAAACCCGGAGCCACGATTATTGAACCTACCAGTGGCAATACCGGCGTGGGACTGGCGATGGTGGCAACCATCAAGGGATATCATTTGATATTGACCATGCCGGAGACCATGAGTGTGGAACGCCGTAATCTGTTGAAAGCCTTGGGTGCGGAGATTGTACTGACCGACGGACTGGCAGGTATGGCCGGCTCCATTGCCAAAGCGAAAGAATTGCGGGATGCGATACCTGGTGCGGTTATTCTGCAGCAGTTTGAGAATCCCTCCAATGCCAAGGCTCATGAACATACTACGGGGGAAGAAATCTGGACGGACACGGATGGTAAAGTGACTGTTTTTGTTGCCGGTGTGGGCACGGGCGGTACGGTCTGTGGAGTGGCGCGTGCCTTGAAGAAACATAATCCGGATGTCTATGTTGTGGCTGTAGAACCGGCCTCCTCTCCGGTTCTGGAAGGAGGGGAAGATGCACCGCACCGCATCCAGGGGATTGGGGCCAATTTTATTCCTTCCATTTATGATGCTTCTGTAGTAGACGAGATTATTCCGGTGCCCGATGACGAGGCCATTCGTGGAGGACGAGAGCTGGCTTCTACGGAAGGCTTGCTGGCTGGCATCTCATCCGGTGCGGCGGTATATGCGGCACGGTTGCTGGCCGAACGCCCTGAATTTGCGGATAAAATGATTGTTGCCCTACTGCCCGATACGGGGGAACGCTATTTGTCAACAGAACTGTTCGCTTTCGATACCTATCCTTTGGAATAAATACTGAACTATTATATGAAGAAACTTATTTTTTCTTTCTTCTTGTGTGGAGCCACGATGTTCCCTGCCTTTTCACAAACCTATCAGGAACTGAGCGAACGTGCGGTTGCAGCCACGGAGCAAGACAGCTTGTCATTGGCCGAAAAATACATTGAACAAGCTTTGAAAATGGAGCCCGCCAATCCTCATAACGCTTTGCTGTTCTCCAACTTGGGTACGATACAACGTCGGCAGCACCGGTATGAGCAGGCCCTTGACTCGTATACTCTGGCATTGAACATTGCTCCGCGTGCCATACCTGCCCTGATGAATCGTGCCGCTCTTTACCTTGAGTTGGGGAAGGATGATTTGGCCCGGATAGACTATTCTTTGGTGCTGGATATAGAAAGCGATAATCAGGAAGCCTTGCTGATGCGTGCCTATATCTATATGCGGCAGCGCAACTATAATTTTGCAAAGTCTGATTATGAACGTCTGCTGAAACTTGCCCCCCAGAGTTACAATGGCCGTCTGGGGTTGGCTACACTGGAGCAGAAGGAGGGCAAATATGAAGCGGCGCTTTCGATATTGAATGCCATGATTGCAGAAAAAGGAGGAGAAGCTACCCGGCTGACTACCCAGCAATATGCCGTACTTTACGTAGCACGTGCGGGTGTAGAGCAGGATATGAAACATGTGGACCTGGCCATGATGGACTTGGAAGAAGCCATCAAGCTGGATGCTTCGCAGACAGAAGCCTACTTGATACGGGGGCAAATTTACCTTTCTCAAAAGAAAAAGGAGTTGGCAAAACGTGACTTCGAAAAGGCCATTTCACTTGGCGTGCCGCAAGGTGACCTCAGGGATTTACTGTTACAGTGTAAATAATATTCAACTGTATTTCCGTATCAGTTCCACAAACTCTTTTCCGTATTTCTTCTTTTTATATTCACCGATACCGCTGATATTACCAAATTCTTCTATGGTAGTGGGGCGGGAGGCGCTGAGTAGGTGGAGCACTTTGTCGGACAGTACGATATAGGCAGGAAGTGCTTCCTGGTCGGCAAGGCGTTTGCGGAGAGTGCGGAGAGCCTCGAAAAGTTCCCCACTTTCTGTATTGGGCAATCCCAATGGCAATTCTTTGGTTGGAACTGTAGCCTTGCGTTTACGGCCTCTTGTAGCTTGTACAGCTTCCTCGCGGCGGATGGTGACAAGCAGGGCGCGTGCTCTGCCAAACAAGACATCTGTTCCGCTTTGAGTGATTTTCAGGTGGTTGTTTTCATTGTAGGCTATTTCGAAATAACCGAGCTGTAACATTTGCAGCAGGTAGTCATGCCAATCTCTGGGGGGGACTTCGCGCCCGGCTCCAAAGGTCTTGAGTCGATGGTATCCTCTTTCTGTAACTTCAGAACTCATGTTTCCTCGGAGGATGTCCACTAAAATACCGGTTCCTATCTGTTGCTCGGAACGCGCGATTGCACTAAGTGCCTTTTGTACGATTATTGTACCATCGAAACGTTCGGGGGGATTTTTGCATACATCACAGTTTCCACAGTCGCAGGTCGTATTTTCACCGAAATAACTTAACAGAATGCGACGGCGGCAGATATCTGCTTCCGCATATTGCTGCATACGTTGCAGCTTTTCCAGGTTGATGCTTTGTTGCCCGCTGTCTGTTGCGAATTTAGTGAGCAGAATGAGGTCGGCCAGTGAATAGAACAAAAGGGTGTCACTGGGCATTCCGTCTCGTCCGGCACGTCCTATTTCCTGATAGAAACTTTCAATGCTTTTGGGCAAATTGTAATGAATTACCCAGCGCACATTGCTTTTGTCAATTCCCATTCCAAAGGCAATGGTGGCGCATACCACTTGCACGCGGTCATTGATGAAGTCGTCTTGTGCTTCATCTCTTCGTGCCGGCGACAGTCCTGCATGATAGACCGCCGACTTTATCCCTTGTTTTTGAAGCATTTGTGCCACTGTTTCAGCCTTGCTGCGGCTCATGCAATAAATGATGCCGCTCTCTCCCGGATGGCGGGCGATGAAGTCGAGGATGGCTTTGCTTTTTTCCTTCTGCTGGTAACCTCTTTTTACGGTGAGACTCAGGTTGGGACGGTCGAAAGATGAAATGAAAATTCTCGGTTGGTTGAGGTGTAGCTGTTTAATAATATCTTCACGGGTTATTTTATCGGCTGTGGCAGTAAGTGCAATGATGGGAACCTGGGGAAACAGTTGGTGAAGGATGCCCATCTGTGTATATTCCGGACGGAAATCGTGTCCCCATTGTGAGATGCAGTGAGCTTCATCAATGGCGAAAAGGGAAATATGCATATCCCTTAACAGATAGTTGGCTTCCACCAATAATTTTTCAGGAGAAATATATAGCAGTTTCAGCTTGCCTTCCATGCATGCACGTCGTAGGGAAGCATTCTCTGTTTCATCATTATTGCTGTTCAGTGCACCGGCCGCGATACCGTTTGCACAGAGCGTTTCCACTTGGTCCTTCATCAAGGAAATGAGCGGAGAAACCACTACCGCCGTGCCTTCACTCAATAGGGCGGGAAGTTGGTAGCAGATGGACTTTCCACCTCCCGTAGGCATCAGTACCAATGCGTCTTTACGGTCCATCAGATGGCGTATGATGTCTTCTTGTAAGGGGCGGAAACTGTCGTAACCGAAATATGTCTTGAGCGTTTGTAGCATAATCTGGCAGTATGGATTTCTTCCGGCAAAGGTACACTAATTATTGCATATACTACAAATGGAAAGTCATCAAGATTTTGTATCATATGAGTTTCTGCAAAAGGTTAAAGTTTCTTATTAATGGCTGAATTGACCTACTTTTCAACCTTTTTCGTTGTTTATTTATCAAAAATATATACGGGAAAAGTTGTGTATTAAAAAAAAATGTCTGACTTTTGTAAAGTCTAAGGGGCTAACCCTTTGGCTTTTCCGATTTTAAACAACCCTAACCAGTTAATTCAATGAGTGATTTAGAAAACAATGCCCAGGAAAAAGGAACGAAGAAACGTCCTTACAACCTGCGCGAAAAGAAAGAAAAGGATGCTGCCTACCGTTCTTTGATAAGGCCGGAATTGGCAGATGAGTTGTATGACAAGATATTGAATATCGTTGTTGTACAAAAGAAGTACAGAGATGCTGATTATTCCGCTAAGGATTTGGCGAAAGAATTGCAGACCAATACTCGCTATTTGTCTGCAGTGGTGAATTCACGCTTCGGCATGAACTATTCTTGCCTGCTGAATGAATATAGAGTAAAAGAAGCGCAGCATTTGTTGACAGACAAAAGATATGCTGACAAGAATGTAGAGGAGATCAGTACGATGGTCGGCTTTGCAAACCGTCAGTCTTTTTATGCTGCTTTCTATAAAAATGTAGGTGAGACTCCTAATGGATATCGTAAAAGACACGCAGAAAAAGAAGCTAAGAAGAAATAATTCTGTATGACTGAATGAATAAAAAGGAAATATTCCGGAACAGTTGTTTCGGGATACTTCCTTTTCTTCTTTTTTAATACCAATCTATATACTCCCGACACATGAAGAAACAACTAATTTCTATGGTGACTGCCCTTTCTCTATTGACGGCTTGTGGCGGAAATCCGAAAACAACTGCTGAGGCAGAAAAAATTGACTATACAGTGGAACAATTTGCAGATTTACAGATTTTACGTTACCGCGTACCAGGTTTTGAGGATTTGTCCCTCAAACAAAAAGAATTGGTTTATTATTTGACGGAAGCGGCTTTGCAGGGCAGAGACATTCTTTTCGACCAGAATGGCAAGTATAACCTGACGATTCGCCGGATGCTGGAAGCTGTCTATACCGGCTATAAGGGAGATAAGAATACTCCTGATTTCAAGGCTATGGAAGTGTACCTCAAGCGGGTATGGTTCTCTAACGGCATTCATCATCACTATGGCAGCGAAAAGTTCGTTCCGGGATTTACTCCCGAATTCTTCAGGCAGGCTGTACAGAGTGTGGATGCAGCTACGTTGCCGCTTGCCGAAGGACAGACTGTGGAACAACTGTGCGAGGAAGTGTTCCCCGTTATTTTCGACCCCACGGTGATGCCCAAACGGGTGAACCAAGCTGCCGGTGAAGATTTGGTTTTGACTTCCGCATGCAATTATTACGATGGCGTGACGCAGCAGGAGGCTGAAGATTTCTATAATGCCTTGAAGAATCCGCAGGATGAAACTCCCGTTTCCTATGGTTTGAATAGCCGTTTGGTGAAAGAGGATGGCAAGATTCAGGAGAAAGTATGGAAAGTGGGGGGCTTGTATGGACAGGCACTTGAAAAGATTGTCTACTGGCTGAAGAAGGCAGAAGGAGTTGCCGAGACTCCCGAGCAGAAGGCGGTGATAGCCAAACTGATGGAATTCTATGAAACCGGCGATTTGAAGACATTCGATGAATATGCCATTTTGTGGGTGAAGGATTTGAACTCACGCATTGACTTTGTGAACGGTTTTACCGAAAGTTATGGTGACCCGCTCGGCATGAAGGCAAGCTGGGAATCTCTGGTGAATTTTAAAGATTTGGAAGCTACCCAGCGTACAGAGTTGATAAGCGGCAATGCACAGTGGTTTGAGGACCATTCGCCGGTAGACGGACAATTCAAGAAGGAGAAAGTGAAAGGGGTGTCTGCCAAGGTAATCACGGCGGCTATTCTGGCCGGTGACTTGTATCCTGCAACTGCTATCGGCATCAACCTGCCCAATGCCAACTGGATACGTAGCCATCATGGTTCGAAATCCGTTACAATCGGTAACATTACAGATGCTTATAATAAGGCAGCTCATGGCAACGGGTTCAATGAGGAGTTTGTGTACAGTGATGCAGAGCTTCAACTGATTGATAAGTACGCAGATGTGACAGATGAACTGCATACTGACCTGCATGAATGTTTGGGACATGGTTCCGGTAAATTGCTCCCGGGTGTGGACCCGGATGCGTTGAAGGCATATGGTTCTACTATCGAAGAAGCGCGCGCCGACTTGTTCGGACTCTACTACGTGGCCGACCCGAAGCTGGTGGAACTGGGGCTTACTCCAAGTGCGGATGCTTATAAGGCTCAATACTACACCTATCTGATGAATGGTTTGATGACACAGCTTGTACGTATCGAGCCGGGTAACAATGTAGAAGAAGCCCATATGCGCAACCGTCAGCTCATAGCCCGCTGGGTGTACGAGAAAGGTGCGGCGGAGAAGGTTGTGGAATTGGTAAAGAAGGATGGGAAGACGTACGTCGTGATAAACGATTATGAGAAAGTGCGTGACTTGTTTGGCCGGTTGCTTGCCGAGATACAGCGTATCAAGTCCACCGGTGACTATGCCGGCGCCCATGATTTGGTGGAAGCCTATGCCGTGAAAGTCGATCCCGCTTTGCATGCCGAAGTGCTGGAACGCTACAAGAAGCTGAATCTTGCGCCGTATAAGGGGTTCGTCAATCCCAAGTATGAAGTGGTGACGGATGCCGACGGTACTATAACAGATGTGACAGTGACTTATGATGAAGGTTATGCGGAACAGATGTTGCGTTATAGCAAAGACTATTCTACATTGCCTTCTGTCAATAAATGATGAACTATGATAGATACTAAAGAGCAGCTGCATCAGCGGCTGAAAGATATAAAGACACAGCTCCGTCTCTCAATGAACGGGGCTGTGTCCCAAAGTATGCGTGAGAAAGGGCTGGTATATAAGCTGAACTTTGGCGTGGAGTTGCCCCGTATCAAGGGTATTGCTGCCGGTTACGAGAAGGACCACTCTCTGGCTCAGTCTTTGTGGAAAGAAGATATCAGAGAGTGCAAAATATTGGCGGGACTTTTACAGCCGGTAGAGAGTTTCCTGCCCGAGATAGCCGATATCTGGGTGGAAGATATCCGTAATATCGAGATTGCAGAACTTACCTGCATGAATTTATTCCAACATCTTCCTTATGCGCCTGCCAAGTCCTTCCATTGGATTGCAAGCGAGGACGAATACACGCAGGTTTGCGGCTTCCTCACCATAGCCCGTCTATTGATGAAGAAAGGGGATATGAACGAACGGGTTGAAAATGAGTTCCTCGACCAGGCAATAACGGCTTTTTTGTCGGGCTCCTATCATGTACGCAATGCAGCCATGACTGCTATCCGCCGCTTTATGCAGCAAAATGAGGAAAATTCTTTTCAAGTTTGCCGCAGAGTGGAGGGTATGGACAATTCTTCTTCTGATGTAGAACAATTACTATACAATCTTGTAAAAGAGGAGGTTTGTTAGATTAGTTCTATGGTTATAGAGACTGATGCGGTAAGGGAATATTTCCCTTATCGCAATTTTTATCTCTTTCTCGTTTGCTTTCCACAAAAAAGGATTAACTTTGTTGGCTGTAAAACTGCGCCGTCAAATGGAAAGTCAGAATGTGAAAGATACAGTTAGGCAGATATTCACTGAATATCTGAATGCGAACGGGCATCGGAAGACTCCCGAACGTTATGCTATACTTGACACCATTTACTCCATAGACGGTCATTTTGATATCGACACGCTCTATTCACTGATGGCCGACCAGGAGAACTTCCGCGTCAGCCGTGCAACGCTTTACAATACCATCATTTTGCTTATAAATGCTCGTCTGGTCATCAAGCATCAGTTCGGCAACTCTTCCCAATACGAAAAATGTTATAATCGCGATACGCACCATCACCAGATATGCACCCAGTGCGGAAAGGTGACCGAGTTTCAGAACGAGGAGTTGCAACATGCCATTGAGAATACCAAACTGAGCCGTTTTAATCTTACGCACTATTCCTTATATATGTATGGGTTGTGCAGCAAGTGTGACCGGGCCAATAAACGGAAGAAAAAGAATAATAACCATAAAAAAGAAAAATGAAAGTAGACGTATTATTAGGATTACAATGGGGCGACGAAGGCAAAGGCAAAGTCGTTGATGTGTTAACTCCGAGATACGATGTCGTAGCTCGTTTCCAGGGCGGACCGAATGCCGGACATACACTCGAGTTTGAAGGGCAGAAGTATGTGCTCCGTTCCATTCCGTCTGGAATATTCCAGGGAGACAAGGTGAATATCATCGGTAACGGAGTGGTGCTTGACCCGGCTCTCTTCAAAGCGGAAGCCGAATCATTGGAAGCGTCCGGCCATAACTTGAAGGAACGCTTGCACATTTCCAAGAAAGCACACCTCATTCTGCCGACTCACCGCATACTGGATGCTGCATACGAAGCAGCCAAAGGCGATGCAAAGGTAGGAACGACCGGAAAAGGCATCGGACCGACTTACACGGATAAAATCAGCCGTAACGGTGTGCGTGTAGGCGACATTCTGCATGACTTTGACAAGAAGTATGCAGCGGCCAAGGCCCGTCATGAGCAAATCTTGAAAGGCTTGAACTATGAGTATGACATTACCGAAATGGAGAAGGCATGGTTCGAAGGTATCGAATACTTGAAACAATTCCAGTTGGTGGATAGCGAACACGAGATGAACAATCTGCTGGCTGCCGGCAAGTCTGTATTGTGCGAAGGTGCGCAGGGGACAATGCTGGACATTGATTTCGGTTCTTATCCGTTTGTCACTTCTTCTAATACGGTCTGTGCAGGTGCTTGTACCGGTCTGGGTATTGCTCCCAACAAGATTGGTGAGGTATATGGTATTTTCAAGGCCTATTGTACGCGTGTAGGTGCCGGTCCGTTCCCGACGGAATTATTCGACAAGACCGGTGACCAGATTTGCACGCTGGGTCATGAGTTCGGTTCTGTGACAGGACGTAAGCGCCGTTGTGGCTGGATTGACCTGGTGGCATTGAAATATGCCATTATGGTAGACGGGGTTACCAAACTGATTATGATGAAGAGCGATGTGCTCGATTCTTTTGAAACCATTAAGGCTTGTGTAGCTTACAAGATGGATGAGGAAGAGATTGATTACTTCCCGTTCGATATCAATGAGACTGTTGAACCGGTTTATGTAGAGCTACCCGGTTGGCAGACGGATATGACCAAGATGCAGAGTGAAGATGAGTTCCCGGAAGAATTCAATGCATATTTGTCATTCCTGGAAGAACAGCTTGGTGTGCCCATCAAGATTGTTTCTCTGGGACCGGACCGTGAGCAGACCATCGAACGGTATACAGAGGAATAATAAAACAAACAGATAACCTTAGACACGGATTACACGGATTTCGCGGCTTCATCTGAAGAACCGTGGGTGTCCGGATAATCCGTGCCTTTTTTATTTATTGCCATGAAAACACGTCTTTTGTCTTTTTTACTGTTGTTTCTTCTTGTGTGCTCCGCACAGTCGCAGACTTACCAGCCGACGGAGGAGAACCTGAAATCCCGTCAGGAGTTTCGGGACAATCGCTTCGGTATCTTCCTGCATTGGGGGATATACAGTATGCTGGCTACCGGAGAATGGACCATGACGAACAAGAACCTTAATTATAAGGAGTATGCCAAACTGGCGGGAGGTTTCTATCCTGCCAAATTCGATGCTGCCAGATGGGTGTCAGCCATTAAGGCGTCCGGGGCAAAGTATATCTGCTTTACATCCCGGCATCACGATGGCTTTTCTATGTTCCACACACGCTTTTCCGATTACAATATTGTGGATGCTACCCCTTTTAAGCGGGATATTCTGAAAGAATTGGCAGACGAGTGCCACAAGCAAGGTATTCGTCTGCATCTCTACTATTCGCACATCGACTGGTATCGCGAAGATGCTCCGTGGGGACGCACCGGACGTGGAACGGGACGACCGAATCCGAAGGGCGACTGGAACAGCTACTATAAATTCATGAACAACCAGCTGACCGAGTTGCTCACCAATTATGGAAAAATAGGTGCCATTTGGTTTGATGGCTGGTGGGACCAGGACCAGAATCCGGATTTTGACTGGCAACTGCCCGGGCAATATGCCATGATACACCGCCTGCAACCGGCTTGCTTGGTTGGGAACAACCATCATCAAGCACCGTTTGCCGGCGAGGACATCCAGATATTCGAGCGCGACCTGCCGGGAGAGAACCGTGCCGGCCTTTCCGGGCAGGATATCAGCGCCTTGCCCCTTGAAACCTGTGAGACGATGAATGGAATGTGGGGATATAAGATTACGGACCAGGATTATAAATCTACCAAAACGCTGATACATTACCTGGTGAAGGCTGCGGGTAAAGATGCCAATCTGCTGATGAATATCGGTCCTCAGCCGGACGGTGAGCTGCCTGCTGTTGCATTGGAGCGTCTGGCAGAAGTAGGGGAATGGATGAAGGTATACGGTGAAACCATCTACGGAACCCGTGGCGGCTGCATTGCTCCGCATCCTTGGGGAGTCACTACACAAAGAGAAAATAAATTATACGTGCATATTCTCGAATTGCAGGATAAGGCTCTCTTCCTGCCGTTGGAAGGCAAGAAAGTGAGGAAGGCAGTGGGGTATGCCGACCGTCTTCCAGTGAAGTTCCGTAAGTGTGAAGGAGGGGTGATGCTCTACTTGCCGGAGGTTCCGACGGATATTGATAAAGTGATAGAGGTGGAGATTGAAAAATAAATTATAAATCAGAAATCTTTAATTCTTCCTAAAAGATAAAGGAAACGCTGGCATTGCTCACCGTTTCCTTTTATTTTTGGCAGACTATTTGTTATACAATAAGAAACGACTGATTTATTCACAATTTAAAGAAAGAAAATTATGGGAACAGGAATGATAGGAATGCAATGGATTATTTTTATCGGTATTGCCGTCGTCAGTTGGCTGGTACAGATGAATCTTCAGAACAAGTTCAAGAAGTACTCTAAAATCCCTACCGGCAACGGAATGACGGGAGCGGACGTTGCTTTGAAGATGCTGCACGACAATGGCATCTACGATGTGACCGTGACGCATACTCCCGGACATCTGACCGACCATTATAATCCTGCCAATAAGACAGTAAACCTGAGTGAGAGTGTTTATAGCAGTAACAGCATCATGGCTGCTGCCGTTGCAGCCCACGAATGTGGTCACGCCGTGCAGCATGCACGCGCATACGCTCCGTTGACAATGCGCAGCAAACTGGTGCCGGTAGTCTCTTTTGCCTCACAGTGGATGACGTGGTTGCTGCTGGCAGGTATCTTGATGCTGAACTCCTTTCCGCAACTGTTGCTGGCGGGCATTATACTGTTTGCATTGACAACTTTATTCAGCTTCATCACCTTGCCGGTGGAAATCAATGCAAGTAAGCGTGCGCTGGTATGGCTTAGCAATTCCGGCATTACGAATTCATATAATCATGCGCAAGCGGAAGATGCACTCCGCTCGGCTGCCTATACGTATGTAGTGGCTGCTCTCGGTTCGCTTGCTACCCTGATTTATTATATCATGATATTCATGGGACGCAGAGATTAAACACATGATGCAGACATAAAAAACAGACCATCTGTTCACCCGAAACAGATGGTCTGTTTACATTAAATAGATGATGTGTCTCTGCCGGATGCATCATCTGTTTTTTTATTCTTGATAGGGCGACTGCCAGAACCAGGCATCGTCATTGACCACGTACTTGGCTTGGAAGAAGTTTTCTGCATTAGGGTCTGAGGGGCAAAGCAGTACATCGTCTGCTTTTATGCTATAGAGATTCTTGGCCATATAGCTGTCTAAATAATATTCTTTGGTAATCTTCTGCTGGTTATTCCAGTTGGCTTCTTCATTTAGGATTACCGGACGACCGTCTCGCAGACGTTCGCGCACTTCTTGCACGCTTAGCATGATGCCGTTTTCATCCATCACCCAGGCATTGTTGGTGGGGTCTACCCATATCCATTTATCCAAGGTATTGGAATAAACTACGTTAATGGAATGGCATTCACCAATGTATTTTTTGGGTAATCCGCTGATGTGGCGTGCCTTAAATCCCATGGACAGATAACAATCCTTCAGTACATGGGCAAGACCTCCGCAATGCAGACCTCGCGCACCGCCTTTGCAAGCTTCTGCCCATTTTATGATGTTGCTGCCTGCCGGACTTTCATGGTTTCCGTCATGTTTTATGGTATTGTGTATATAAGTAAGTATGTTCTTTATTTTCGATAATTCGTCGCCTGCGCCTGCCACACTGTCTAACTTGAAGTATTGGCGTACCTCTACTAAATACTTGTTGTTGGGATTGATGTGTTCGAAGCGGGGGAGTGTATCAGGGCGCTCATTGTGGGTGTATCCCGGTGTTTTTTGAAGTATGTCGAGGTAGTCACCCACTTTCTTCACTTTGGCAAGCACTGCCTTGAACCGTTTATCGCTGCGCAGGTTGTCTAAGTCGGTATCATTCATCATGTGGTTGTAATCTTGAAATCCATTGTCGTAGGCCAGTTCTAAATTTTTGATGGCTTCACCTTTTTTCTTTAACAAGGATTGGAAGCAGGCTAAATTGTAGTAATAGGACTGTATGAGCCAGCTGTACTTTTTCTGAGTGTTCTCGTCTTGTTCTTTGAACAGAGTTATCAAAGCCTTACCGTTCTTTTCGGCTTCTTTATAGTTTTTCTCATTGACGGCTTGTTGCAGCTTTTGTACGATGGCTTCTTCTTTTTGGTCGAAGTCTTTGGCGTTGCCGGATTGTGCCCGGCTAACACCGATGCCGCATAGCAACAACATGCAGAATAAAATCAGTCTCTCTTTCATAAATGTGTAAGTTTGAAGTTTGTTTTGGTCGTTTTTATGCGACGGTAATGATACAAAGGTAAACATTCTCTTTTCTTAATCAATAAAATACTGTAACTTTGTCGTCCGATTTTTAAAATAATTGAACTGATTATGGCAGCAAAACCAAGTATTCCGAAAGGAACCCGTGACTTCTCGCCCGTAGAAATGGCGAAGCGTAACTATATATTCAATACGATTCGTGAGGTGTATCATCTCTATGGTTTTCAGCAGATAGAAACGCCCTCGATGGAAATGCTTTCTACCTTGATGGGGAAGTATGGTGAGGAAGGCGACAAGCTTTTGTTCAAGATACAGAACTCCGGTGATTACTTTTCCGGACTGACAGATGAAGAACTGTTGAGCCGTAATGCTCCGAGACTTGCCTGCAAGTTTTGCGAGAAAGGTTTGCGCTATGACCTCACAGTACCTTTTGCCCGCTACGTGGTGATGCACCGCGATGAAATAACTTTTCCTTTCAAACGTTATCAGATACAGCCCGTGTGGCGCGCCGACCGTCCGCAAAAAGGACGCTATCGTGAGTTCTATCAGTGCGATGCCGATGTGGTAGGCAGTGATTCCTTGCTGAATGAGGTGGAGCTGATGCAAATTGTCGATACGGTATTTACCCGCTTCGGCATCCGTGTTTGTATCAAGATTAACAACCGTAAGGTATTGAGTGGCATTGCCGAAATCATCGGTGAGTCTGACAAGATTGTTGATATTACTGTGGCCATTGACAAGTTGGATAAGATAGGTCTGGACAATGTCAATGCCGAGTTGAAAGAGAAAGGCATCAGTGACGAGGCTATCGCCAAACTGCAACCTATCATTTTGTTGAGCGGAAGTAATGAAGAGAAACTTGCGACTCTGAAGGAAGTTCTTGCTGTCAGCGAGACCGGACTGAAGGGCGTGGAGGAAAGTGAATTTATCCTTTCCACCTTAAAGAACCTTGGCTTGAAGAACGAAATCGAGCTGGATTTGACATTGGCCCGTGGCTTGAATTACTATACCGGTGCCATCTTCGAAGTAAAGGCGCTGGATGTGCAAATCGGCAGTATTACTGGTGGAGGACGCTATGACAACTTGACGGGTGTATTCGGTATGTCCGGTGTCAGTGGTGTCGGTATCTCGTTCGGTGCAGACCGTATCTTTGATGTGCTGAACCAGCTTGACCTTTATCCGAAAGAAGCGGTGAACGGTACTCAGTTACTGTTTATCAACTTTGGTGAGAAAGAGGCCGCATTCTCAATGAATGTATTGACTGAAGTGCGTGCGGCAGGCATCCGTGCCGAGATTTTCCCCGATGCAAGCAAGATGAAGAAACAGATGGGGTATGCGAACTCCAAAGCCATCCCGTTTGTGGCCCTGGTGGGTGAGAATGAAATGAATGAAGGTAAGGTGACATTGAAAAACATGGAGACCGGAGAGCAGAAAATGGTCACTCCCCAAGAGCTGGTTAGCGAACTGAAATAATAAAAACTGAAATACATTTAAAAAGGAGCACAAAATTGCTCCTTTTTTTGTATATTTATGGCACAAATATAGGTATTTGTAATAGTGGCGTAGGAAAAATGAAACATCCTGCATTTATCTTTGTACTGACAAAAAAGGAGGTTCTTATGGTTTCTGTTGAGCTTAAGCAAGAAAAACACAATGCCCTCGTCAGTTTCCTGATGATTGTCATAGCGGCATTGTTCCTGCTCTATATGGGCAGTTCATTGGTACATTCTACAAAAGCGTTCTGGGAAAATTATTCCATAGAAGAGCTGCTGGAATAGAAGGAATTCAAGTCAAATCACTACCTTTGTCGGCAAAACATATTGCCGATGATACTTTATTTTACCGCAACCGGAAACTCACGCTGGATTGCAGAATTGCTTGCAGAGGCTATGCATGATACTGCCGTCAGCATTGTTGATTGCCTTAAGCAAGGCTCGATACCCGCAGGGCTGTCGACAGCTGACAGACTGGGTATTGTTTTTCCGGTACACTCATGGTATGCACCCCGTGTCTTGATTGATTTTTTGTCGCAGCTCCGGTTGCCGGACTGCTGTTACCGTTATGCCGTGTGTACATGCGGGGACGATATGGGAAAGGGAATGAACCGCCTGGCGGAACATTTTCCGTTGGATGCTGCCTGGTCTGTTGCAATGCCCAATACCTACGTACCGATGTTCAATTTGGACGATGGGGCGCTTTGCCGTAAGAAGATAGAGAACGCACGGCATGCTGTCGCTTCGATTGCCGAAGATGTCATTGCACGGAAGAGGGTCTGGAATGTGCATGAGGGCAGTGCTGCCTGGCTGAAAACGTATGTCGTGAATCCTTTGTTTGTCCGTTTTGTCATTGGTACAAGGAGTTTCCATGTAGATGAAGGCTGTATCTCTTGCGGAATATGCGGCAAATCTTGTCCGGTAGGTAATATCCGGTTGGTGGATGGGCATCCGGTGTGGGGAAAGCAGTGCATTCATTGTATGGCTTGTTTGCATTTTTGCCCCCGGAAAGTGATACAGTATGGAAAAGCGACACAGAAGAAGGGGAGATACCGGTTGGAAGATTATCTTTGCCGCTTCACCACTCCCACATAAATCAGCAGAATAACATTCATTACCAGTGCGTAGATAATGGCAGGTATTGCAATAATGTCATTGTTGAATACAAACGGACTACTGGCAACAGCAATTGCTTGTGCGGCATTCTGCATACCGATTTCTATAATGAGTGTACGTTGTTCTTTCCGGTTGAGGCGCATGGACTTCGATAGCACTACGCCGCCTCCCATAGCCAGCAGGATAAGAATGGAGATGCAGAGGCCCAGTTTGCCGAATTGGCCGGTGATGGTAGCATGGTGCTGTATGAAGAAGATGGTTGCCAGCAGGATAAGTGCGGGAAAGGCTGTCTTGGACAATATCTTATGAATCCTTTCTGCCATTTGCGGACGGTAGCGCTTCGTGAATATGCCGGCTACAATGGGAAGAAACATCAGAACCAGGTTCTGCATGATAAGGCTGCCTACGGGGAGATGGATATCTATGTCCAGATTGCTGTCTACAAAGTGTGTGGCGAATTCCATAATCACGGGGATAGTGAACAGCGTAATAATGCTGCTACATGCCGTCAGTGACACGGACAATGCTACGTCTCCTTTGGCTATCATGGAGAAGATGTTGGATGAGCTGCCGCCTGGCGAGCAGGCTATGAGTATGATGCCGATAAAGAACAGAGGTTCGAGCTGGAAGACATGTCCTAAAGCAAATGCCAGCATCGGCAGTAGGATGATTTGGCCTGCCAGCCCGGCAATAATGGGGCGGGGGCGTTTGCGGAACAGTTTAAAGTCTTCGGTTTGTAATGTCAGTCCCAGTTCAAACATCAATAAGGTAAGAATGGGGAGGACTATCCATATTGCGTTCATAAGTCAAATCATTTTTGAGGCTGCAAAGATAGCAAATATTGTTGTATACTTTGCCATTTTGTCAGCCTTTGTCTGCCAAACAATCAGCTTGTTCGTTTGGCACGGTTTTCGTAAGTTGTTTATCGCTTGTTTAAAGCAAAATTACCATTATAACAAATGTATAACATATAAAACAAAAAGATTATGAACATTAAACCATTAGCAGACAGAGTGCTGATACTCCCTGCACCTGCAGAAGAAAAGACAATTGGCGGTATCATTATTCCTGATACAGCGAAAGAGAAACCTTTGAAAGGTGAAGTTATTGCAGTAGGCAACGGAACAAAAGACGAAGAAATGGTGTTGAAGGTTGGTGACACAGTGCTGTATGGCAAGTATGCCGGTACTGAACTGGAAGTTGAAGGAACCAAGTACCTCATCATGCGTCAAAGCGATGTGCTCGCTGTTTTAGGTTAATTTGTAAATTGTAAATCGTTAAAATGTAAATATAGTTATGGCAAAAGAAATATTATTCAATATCGATGCCCGCGACCAATTGAAGAAAGGTATCGACACACTGGCAAATGCAGTAAAAGTAACCCTCGGCCCTAAAGGTCGTAACGTTATCATCGAAAAGAAATTCGGTGCTCCCCACATCACGAAAGATGGTGTAACGGTAGCTAAAGAAGTAGAGTTGGCAGACGCATATCAGAATACTGGCGCACAGCTGGTAAAGGAAGTTGCTTCCAAGACCGGCGACGATGCAGGTGACGGTACTACAACTGCTACTGTTTTGGCTCAGGCTATCGTAGCCGAAGGTCTGAAGAACGTGACTGCCGGTGCTAGCCCGATGGATATCAAACGCGGTATCGACAAGGCTGTTGCCAAAGTGGTTGATTCTATCAAAGGCCAGGCGGAAACAGTGGGTGACAATTATGACAAGATTGAGCAAGTTGCTTCCGTTTCTGCCAATAACGACCCCGTTATCGGCAAGCTGATTGCAGACGCTATGCGCAAAGTTTCCAAAGACGGTGTTATCACTATCGAAGAGGCAAAGGGTACTGATACTACTATCGGTGTGGTTGAAGGTATGCAGTTCGACCGTGGTTACCTCTCTGCTTACTTCGTTACCAATACGGAGAAGATGGAGTGCGAAATGGAAAAACCGTACATCCTGATTTATGATAAGAAGATTTCCAACCTGAAAGATTTCCTGCCTATCCTCGAACCGGCAGTACAGACCGGTCGTCCTTTGCTGGTTATTGCAGAAGATGTGGATAGCGAAGCGCTGACAACTTTGGTTGTAAACCGTCTGCGTTCTCAGTTGAAGATTTGTGCAGTGAAGGCTCCGGGCTTCGGTGACCGTCGCAAGGAAATGTTGGAAGATATTGCAGTGCTGACCGGTGGTGTTGTCATCAGCGAGGAAAAAGGTCTGAAGCTGGAACAAGCTACTATCGAAATGTTGGGTACTGCCGACAAGGTAACTGTTTCCAAGGATAATACAACTATTGTAAACGGTGCCGGTGATAAAGAAAACATCAAGGAACGTTGCGAGCAAATCAAGGCTCAGATTGTATCTACGAAATCTGATTATGACAAGGAAAAACTGCAGGAACGTTTGGCCAAGTTGTCTGGCGGTGTAGCTGTTCTTTATGTAGGTGCTGCTTCTGAGGTTGAAATGAAGGAAAAGAAAGACCGTGTAGACGATGCGCTTCGTGCTACCCGTGCCGCTATCGAAGAAGGTATTGTTCCAGGTGGTGGTGTAGCCTATATCCGTGCATTGGATGCTCTGGAAGGCTTTAAGGGTGACAATGTAGATGAAACAACCGGTATTGACATCATCAAACGTGCTATTGAAGAACCGTTGCGCCAGATTGTTGCCAACGCTGGTAAAGAAGGTGCTGTTGTTGTACAGAAAGTACGCGAAGGCAAGGCAGACTTCGGTTACAATGCCCGTACCGATGTTTATGAGAACCTGCATGCAGCCGGTGTGGTAGATCCTGCCAAGGTTACTCGTGTGGCTCTTGAAAATGCCGCTTCTATTGCCGGTATGTTCCTGACTACAGAATGTGTAATCGTAGAGAAGAAAGAAGATAAGCCTGAGATGCCGATGGGTGCTCCCGGAATGGGAGGCATGGGCGGAATGATGTAAGATCGTTTTCCCTGATTGCTTAATCAAATAGGAGAACCGCAGTGTCTTTTTGATAGATACTGCGGTTTTTTTGTTCTATTTACCTTCTTGATTATTAATAAAAAGCGTGTAATATTACAAAAGTGTTACAAAAATGATTAGTTTTCATATCTTTTGTTCGTTTTTGTTGTTAGCAAAATAAAAAATCATATCTTTACCCTTCGTAAAGATAACCTAATCAACAAGAACTATTAACCTTTTTAATTGAAGAGAAAATGAACAAAAGCGAAATTGGACTAAATGCTGGGAAAGTTTGGCAGTTGCTTAGCGATTATACCAGATGGAGCTACGGTTCTTTAAAGAGGAAGTCCGGACTGAAGGACAAGGAGTTGGGAGCCGCATTGGGGTGGCTTGCCCGTGAGGACAAGATTGAAATTCATCAGGAAGAAGATGAACTTTATGTTTCACTAGGGGTAAATGTTTATATCGGATAAAGGAAACCGATTGAATGGATTGATTGAGGAGCACAGATTTCTCAGTGCGGAAGCATTTTCCACCGGGGGATGAAATCTGTGCTCCTTGGTTTCTTCATGTTGCAGAATATTCTTTTCTTTGCACATTCTTTTCAATGAACAAAAACAGAAAGACTATGAGAAGTTTTGCTTCAGACAATAATTCAGGCGTACATCCGTTGGTAATGGAGGCGCTGAACCGGGCCAACCGTGACCATGCTATTGGTTATGGGGATGATCCTTGGACAGAGGAGGCTGTCCGTAAAATAAGGGAAGCGTTTACGCCGGATTGCGAACCGTTGTTCGTATTCAACGGTACGGGCAGTAATGCGGTGGTTTTGCAGCTGTGTACCCGCCCTTATAATTCCATTATTTGTGCAGAGACTGCACATATCTATGTCGATGAGTGCGGTGCGCCTGCCCGTATGACAGGTTGTCAGATTCGTCCTATAGCTACCCCTGACGGCAAGCTGACGCCCGATTTAGTCCGTCCTTATTTGTGCCATTTCGGCGAACAGCATCATTCGCAGCCCGGAGCCATCTATATTTCGCAATGTTCGGAGCTGGGCACTGTCTATAAGCCGGACGAGTTGCGGGCTTTGACGGATTTGGCCCATCGGCATGGCATGTATGTCCATATGGACGGAGCCCGTCTGGCAAATGCTTGTGCAGCCTTGAATCTTGGCTTTAGGGAACTGACAGTGGATTGCGGGATAGATATCCTCAGCTTCGGTGGTACGAAAAATGGACTGATGTTGGGAGAAAGCGTGGTTGTCTTTAACCCAGCTTTGAAGAAGGAAGCTTATTTTGTGCGCAAGCAGTCGGCACAGCTCGCATCCAAGCTCCGCTATCTGTCCTGCCAGTTCACTGCCTACCTGACGGACAGCCTTTGGTTGAAAAATGCCGCGCATGCCAATCGTATGGCAAAGATTCTTTACGACGGATTGAAGGAATTGCCAGGTGTGCATTTTACGCAGAAGGTGGAAAGTAACCAACTTTTCCTTACGATGCCCCGTCCGGTGATTGACGAGCTGTTGAAGGACTATTTCTTCTACTTCTGGGATGAGGCCATCCACGAAATCCGTTTTGTAACCTCTTTTGATACTACGGAAGAAGATATCGAGCAATTGCTGCAATCGGTAAAAAGGCTTCTCTGAAATATATAAAAGCTCCTAACCTTCACAGGCTGGGAGCTTACTTCGAAACTTTCCCCTCTTGGGGGTAGGGGAAGGTTTACTGAAAACAAACCGATTGAATATTTACCTTAAATACCTTTGCACGATAACCTTTTTAACTAACCTTTTCAATAAATCTTTGTTAGAGTATGCTTATATACCGACAGCCTCGCGGACCGGTACAAAAGTGTAGCCTTTTCGTTTCAGTGTCTTAATCATCTTGTCCAGATAGCCATTATAGAACTTGTCTGTGCGGCGGTCGTCCGTTCCGAAGTGCATCAGCATTAGGTGTCCGTTCAGACCTTCTTTCTTTTCCACCTCCATAATCTTGTCGTAGATGAATTTGCTGCTCCGGTACTTCTGTCCCATGTCCGGAGTGGTGTAGTCGGCATTGCTCATGGTACCAGGGGTATAGTTGATGACTTGAATACCCATATTCTTTGCCCAGGCGGATATTTCCTTGTTATAGTATTCGTAAGGGGGAATATAGACGGGAGCGTCTTTGTATTCGATACTTGCCTTGTGGAGGGTCTCGTAGCTTTTCATCATATCGTTCTCAAACTCTTCGCGGGTGACCAGCAGAGAATCACGGTCTTCCCAAGGCATGTACAACAGATGTCCGTAACTGTGGCTGCCTACAAAATGCCCTTCGTCGAGCAGGCGTTTCACTACATCGGGATAGAGTTCATAGAACTCTCCGGTAAAGAAGAAGCCACCTTTGATGCCATGCTTCTTCAAGGTGCTGATGATGGCATCGGCACCGTCTGCTTTGTCGGCGGCAGTGAATACGAGGGTGATTTGCTTTTTTGAGGGATCGGTGCGGATAATGCCTCCGTCCACATATACATTCTTGTCATTTGGGATACCGGCTTGCTTCATTCCATCCTTCTGCATGGCAGAGAGGTAGTACGTGAGGCAGGCGGTTCCGTCCATGGTAGGCTCATTGGTGGAATAGTCGTGGATGGCGTCGTGATATACCATCAGGTCTGGCTGGAAGCGTTCGTAGTCTTGTCCGGGAGTTCCGGGAATTCCCGTCATATTGACACCGCGCAGGCTTTCGAAGATGGTACGATAGACAGGACCGTCCACCAGTCCGCCGGTAGTATTGCCCACGCCTGCATTCAGCAGTGAGGAGTGGGGTTGCGAGGGATAGTCTCCGTAAAGGGGAAGTTCCACAATCATGCTGGTTCCCCAAGGGTTACAGCCGAACAGCCAGTCGCGCAGGGAGGCTTCCATTTCGGCGTATGTGTCATCGCCGGTGGTTTCACGGTACAGCCGGCATTGGGTCAGCATGGCGGTAGTCAGATTGTTGGAACACCAGATGTAGGGTATACCGTGCAGGAAGGGGCTTTCTACCGCTTTCTCGTACGTGCGTTCAATGCCCGTACGCATGTTGCGGATGAATTCCTTGCTGATGCGGCTGTTGTCCACTTTGGCAAGATGGTAGTGCCCCATGTTCATGAACGGATACCATTGGTAGTGGCGTGCACTGTCGGCGCCCATCCAAGGAGTCACCGGTTCGCGACGTCCGTATTCAAGGGCTTGGGCCAGGTATTTGTTGTCGCCGGTGGCTTTGTACAGTTCCATGGCTCCCAGTTCCATATCGTCCACCCAGTTGTCCTCTTCGTAAATGTAGGGAGACAAGACAGAGGCTGTCTGGCATGCTCCCGGTTTCTTTACGCCTTCCTGATAGGCGGCATCGGCCTTGGCTTCGATTTCTGCTGCAAATTCAGGATAGTAGTCTTTCAGTATCTTGGCGCCTAAAGCGAAGCAGGAGGCAAACTTGCCGGCAGTGCTTGCCACTCCGGTCGTTGCATTCTTGAACTCTCCACGTACTTGCGGTTCGCCACTGCAAAAGTAAACGGGGCGTCCTTTACCCGGTCCGTAGCCGTAATCCACCAGGTCTTTGTTAGGTAGGCGCATTCCGGCATGGTCACGGTCGTCGGCTATCTGGTTGTACAGCTCGCCTGGAGCAGGATTCATCCGGTTCAGCCAGTCCAGTCCCCACTTGATTTCGTCCACGATGTCGGGAATGCCGTTGGCTCCCGGATGTCCGGCTGCATCATAGGCGTCACCGAATGATTCCGGATTTTCCTGATAGGCAAACATCATCTGGTAGATGGCATTGGCGGAGGTGGTGGTGTATTGCAGATAGTCCGTAGCATCGTGCCAGCCTCCGCGGACGTCTATATGTTGTCCGGTTTTGGTGGGATGATAGACGATGTAGCCGTCGTGCACGTGGCAGCTGTCTTTCAGGAACGGATTATAGCCGCAGCGTTGCTGCCGCATGTAGTGCAGCAGGTAGTCTGCGGTACCGTTGTAGACTTGTGCATTGATGGGGAAACGGGGGGAGACCGCTTTGCCTGCTTTCAGATAATACGTGCCCGGTTCTGTGAAATCACTGAAGTTCAACCGGTAGGTACTCTTTATGCCTCCCATCTTGCCGGTGGCCTTGGTTGTGTTGAAGGTACGCACCACCTTTCCGGTGAAAGCGTCAATCAATGAATAATTTTCTACGTTTGTTCCTTCCTCGCTCATGAATACAGCGACTTTGACGGATTGCGGCAAATAGCCGAGTTGGTTGATTCTGATCCATTCGCCTGCTTTGCCCGGCAGGGCTACGAGAGCGAATATTACCGTTAGGAGCCAATAATTACTTTTCATAATGGGGGTTTTTAATCTAAGGTTGGGGATTATATATAAAACAAATTTTCCTTATTACAAATAAAGCATTTTCTGTCAATTTTAGGAAGATTTAGGATGAATAATTAGACGATATTAGGTGTCGTTTACACTATTTTGGTATTTTATAGACGTGAAATAAGTGTTTGGTTGAAACTAAATGTTTGTTTATCACGTAATTATTATGCTTGATGATGCTTTTTAATTTTCGTTTACCTATTTTAATAATGCGTAAAACAAATTGGCGTGTTATTTGTTTTATGGTATTTAGACAATAAAACTAATAGACTATGGCTTATATTGATTACTATCAGGTCCTTGGAGTGGACAAAAAGGCATCTCAGGATGACATCAAGAGAGCGTTCCGCAAGCTGGCGCGCAAGTACCATCCTGACTTGAATCCGAACGATGCTACGGCCAAGGATAAGTTTCAGGCTATCAACGAGGCGAATGAGGTGCTGAGTGATCCTGAAAAAAGAAAGAAATATGATGAATATGGTGAACACTGGAAACATGCCGACGAGTTTGAAGCGCAGAAGCGGGCACAGCAGCAAGCCGGGGGCTTCGGAGGATTTGGCGGTGCCGGTTTTGGAGGTTCCGGTGCGGGATTTGGTACGGACGGAGGCGGTACGTATTGGTATTCTTCCGACGGCCAGGAATTTTCGGGCAGTAATGCCGGTGGTTTCTCAGACTTCTTCGAACAGATGTTCGGTCATCGTACGCGCGGAGGAGGCGGTGCCAATGCCGGTTTCCGCGGGCAGGATTATCATGCGGATTTGAACCTCTCGCTTCGTGAGGCTGCGAAGACCCATAAACAGATATTGACGGTGAATGGCAAGCAAGTGCGTATTACCATTCCGGCCGGTGTGGCCAACGGACAGGTCATCAAACTGAAAGGCTATGGTGGCGAGGGCATCAACGGAGGTCCTGCAGGTGACTTATACATCACGTTTGTGATTCCGGACGACTCGGTATTCAAGCGTTTGGGAGATGATTTGTATGTGGATGTGACCGTCGACCTTTATACAGCCCTGCTGGGTGGCGACCAGTTGGTGGATACTTTGGATGGTCAGGTGAAGCTGAAGGTGAAACCCGAAACTCAGAACGGGACTAAGGTACGTCTGAAGGGTAAGGGCTTCCCCGTATATAAGAAGGAGGGACAGTTTGGCGATCTCATCGTGACTTATTCCGTGAAGTTGCCGACAAACCTGACGGAACAGCAGAAAGAGATGTTCCGTAAAATTCAGAGTATGAACTAATGAAAGGAGAACGGATTATGCAGAACGAATGGATTGTCATCAGCGAATATTGTGACAAGTGTCATATAGAGCCCACTTTTATTGATATGCTGTGCGAAAGTGGACTGATAGATGTGGAGCAGGAAGGTGGAGAGCGTTATCTGCCTTTCTCCGAGTTGCCGGATGTGGAACGGTACAGCCGTATGTACTACGACCTTTCCATCAATATGGAAGGGATTGATGCCATCCACCATCTGCTGGCAAGGATGGAAGAGATGCAGCGGGAGATACACTCGCTGCGCGGCAGGCTGAGGCTGCACGGAGAGTATTAATTTTCCTTTCGTCTCTTTGAGAACTTTTGTCCTTTTAAGAAGGGGCAAGCAGGAGGAAGTATTTCAGAAAAAACAAGCGGGCACGGTTGTGTAAATTAAACTGTGTCATGCTCTATTCTCATTCAATCTCATCGGTCGGGGAACGGCCAGCGCCAAGGGGCGGGACCACCCGTCCCGACGAGTGTAAAATTACAACAATTTAAACCTGTCTCCAAATTTTATCGCCAGTTGTTGTGCAATGGCTCCCCAGTTAGCCAGTGGCATGGTCCATTTCTTGCGTATATTGCGGTAAGCGAGGTAAACCAGTTTCTCAAGGGCGGTGTCGTTAGGGAACACGCCCTTGTTTTTTGTCACTTTCCGTATCTGGCGATGATAGCCCTCAACTGTATTTGTGGTATAAATCATACGGCGTATATCCGATGTGAACTGGAAGTATTCAGTAAGTTTTTCCCAGTTGTCCTGCCATGACTTGATGACAATAGGATATTTTTCTCCCCATTTCTCATTCAGATTAAAAAGTTCCGTTTCAGCTGCTTCTTTACTTACCGCACCATAAACCCGTTTCAAGTCTTTGAGGAATTCCTTCTGATGCTTGCTACCGACATATTTAATGGAGTTACGTATCTGGTGGACGATGCAAAGTTGTACTGTTGTGTTCGGGAAAACACTTTGGATGGCATCCGGAAAGCCTTTCAGACCATCAACGCAAGCAATAAGGATATCATGAACTCCACGGTTCTGCAAGTCCGTCAGTACGTTTAACCAGAAATTGGCTCCCTCGTTTTTAGAGATATACATGCCAAGCAAATCCTTGTGCCCTTCCTTGTCGACACCTAAGACGTTATAGATTGCGCGGGTAACGGCACACCCTCTCTCGTCAGTGACTTTGTAATGGATTGCGTCCATCCAGACTATCGGATAGACAGCATCAAGGGTACGGGAACGCCAGGCCTTTATTTCCGGGAGAACACGGTCGGTTATGGAACTGATCGTTTCGGCAGAGACACGGTTGCCGAGATTTTCCTCCATCCAGTCACTGATCTCGCGTGTGCTGTTACCAAGGGCATAAAGTCCGATGATACGGTCCGCCACGCCCTCCGCCAGGATGGTCTCACGTTTCTTTATAAACTGAGGCTCAAAACTTGAATTACGGTCACGAGGGGTAGACACTGTGACTTCACCCAATGGAGTCTGGACTTGCTTCTGCATTTTACCATTACGACGATTGCCCAACTGACGTTCTTCATCGGTAAGATGCGCATCCATTTCACCTTCCAAGGCTGCATTCAAGATACTTTCCAATAAGGGGGCAAAAGCACCATCCTTACCTAACAAAGGCTTACCGGCTTTCAGCTGCTCTATTGCCTTGTTCTTGATACTTTCAAAATCAAATTCTTCTTTCATAAAAAAACTGTGTTAGCAAAATTAATATTTTATTCCTTGCTGACACAGTTTAAATTACATCTTCGCGGGCACCGGAGTAGCTAAACTCCGGTGCCCGCTATATTTGCCTTGTCCAAGCAATGCATTTATTTGCGGTAGCTTTCCAGCTCTTCTGCCTTGAACTTACGGATGAAGTTAAAGTGTTTTTCCACTTCAGCTTCTGCGTAGTTCACATACACCAGAGCCGACTTGCCGAACAGTTCGGGAGCCTTTGTCGCGTCCTGAATGATGAGGTGCGACATGATACATACCGCAGCCATCTCATAGAGGCGACGTGCCACGAAGTCCAGCAATTCCTGATTCTGTGCCTCTTTCACCGCATTGGTGCAGGCTTCGAACTTGTTGGTCATCTCTTTGATGCGGTCCATCAACGGTTGCATTTCTTCGCTGCACGGCACTTGCTCGTAGTCGCGCAAGGTGGCAGAGTATGAGCCGTTTGTTACATAGCGGATAGCAGCTACGGTCTGCAACTGAGTAGTACCTTCGTAGATAGAAGTGATACGTGCATCACGATAGATACGTTGGCAAGCATACTCCAGCATGAAGCCCGAACCGCCGTGAATCTGGATGCTGTCGTAAGCATTCTGATTGGCATATTCAGAGTTCATACCTTTTGCCAGCGGAGTGAAGGCGTCGGCAAGTTTGGCATACTTCTTTTGTTCCTGGCGTTCTTCCGGAGTCAGTTTGCGTTCGCGAGCAATGTCGTCCAGCGCTTTGTAGATGTCAACGTAGCGGGAAGTCTGGTACAGCAAGGAGCGTCCTGCATCCAACTTGGCTTTCATAATAGCCAGCATGTCATATACAGCCGGGAATTCGATGATAGCCTTGCCGAACTGCTTGCGGTCTTTGGCATAAGCCAGACCTTCGTTGTAGGCAGCTTGTGAAAGGCCTACCGACTGTGCGGCAATACCCAGACGGGCACCGTTCATCAAAGCCATAACGTATTTAATCAAACCAAGCTTGCGGTCGCCGCAAAGTTCTGCCTTTGCATTCTTGTAAACCAGCTCGCAGGTGGGAGAGCCGTGGATACCCAGCTTGTTCTCGATGCGGCGCACGTCTACACCGCCTTCATTCTTATCGTAGATGAACATGGACAAGCCACGTCCGTCTTTGGTACCCTCTTCTGAACGTGCCAGTACGAGGTGGAGATTGGCGTCACCGTTAGTAATAAAACGCTTCACGCCGTTCAGGCGCCAGCAGTTGTTGGCCTCGTCATAGGTCGCTTTCAGCATTACGCTCTGCAAGTCGGAACCGGCATCCGGTTCTGTCAGGTCCATAGACATGGTCTCTCCGGCGCAGACACGCGGTATAAAACGGCTGTGCTGGTCTTCGTTACCGAATTCGTAGAGCGTTTCGATACAGTCTTGCAGTGACCAGATGTTACCGAAACCGGCATCGGCGGCGGCAACGATTTCCGCACACATGGTGTACGGAGTAATCGGGAAGTTCAAGCCACCGAAACGGCGCGGCATGGTCATACCGTTCAATCCGGCTTTTACCATGGCGTCGAGGTTCTGCTTGGTGCCGCTGGCATATTCCACACGGCCGTTGGCACAGTGGGGACCTTCTTCGTCCACGCCCTCGGCATTGGGAGCGATAATCTCTCCGGTAATCTCTCCGGTGATTTCAAGTACCTTGTCAAAAGAGTCCATAGCATCCGCATAGTCCTGCGGGGCATAGTCATACTTGTCTTTGTCTTGGTAACCGCGTTCTTTCAGTTCGCAGATACGTTCCATCATCGAGTTGTTCAGATGATACTTCAATTCGGGAACTTCGGTATAAAAATTTGCCATAATTTCTTGGTTATTTAGGTATTCTGAAGTATAGGGGTATGGTGAATTTCACTCGCTTGGCCTCTCCGTCCTGATAGCCGGGCGACCAGCGGTAGACGTCGGCAATGGCCTCGAAAGCGCGTATGGCTTCTTTGTCGATGTCATAGCGCACGGACTGGAGAATTTTGGGATGGGTCATCTTGCCTTCTTCGTCTACAACGAATCGCAGGATTACCCTTCCTTCCGCCTTTTGTTTCCAGGCGTCTTCCGGATATTTGGTAACATTGGCCACCAGTTTCATAAGGTTCTCTATTCCGCCGGGGAAGGATGGAAACACGAAATACGGCTGATGTTCCATTTCAGTTCCGTACTCGTCGAACATCTTTCCACCGGTACACTGATTCTCTGAATAGTGTTCCTCTCTACGGAGTTTCCCGTCGGGATAGTACTGCAGGAGTGTTCCGTCAAGTTTACCATCGCTGTAGCTCCGGGCCAGATGTATGGCACCGTCGGGATAATACACCATGGTCTGCCCCTCCAGGCGGTTGTCTCTATATACTTCTGTCAGGCTGTCCTTGCCATTTGCATAGAATGATGTATGCAGGCCTTCCCTTATCCTTTTGCGGGGATTGCTTTTGTATTCGGAGAAATGCCAGACATCCTTCTTTTGTCCTTCCAAAGCATACTCTTCCACCTTGATGCATTTCTTGTTTATCTTGGAAACAAGAGCATACTTGACTGCCTGGATGGAGTCGTCCGTCCATTGGTAATTCTTGTCCAACCAGAGCTTTTCTTGAGCGATAGCGGAAGATATACCTGAAAGAAGAACAAATATAAGAATCAGCCCTTTCATGATTACCTTTATTGTTATTTACTGTGTGATTTATAATATTTTATCATCTTCGGGATAACCTCTTCCACCGTACCGTTGATGACATAGTCGGCAATCGTATTGATGGGAGCGTTCTCGTCATTGTTGATGGAGATGATAATACCACTTTCCTGCATACCGGCAATGTGCTGGATTTGTCCGCTGATGCCGCAAGCAATATACAGTTTGGGGCGGACAGTGACACCGGTCTGGCCAATCTGGCGGTCATGGTCGGCATAACCGGCATCGACGGCAGCACGGCTGGCGCCTACCTCTGCATGGAGTTCTTTGGCAAGCTCGAACAACATGTCAAAACCTTCCTTGCTTCCCATGCCGTAGCCGCCGGCAATCACGATGGGAGCGCCTTTCAGGTTGTGTTTTGCCTTTTCTACGTGGCGGTCGATGACTTTTACCACATAATCCGTCTCGGGCACGTACTTGGCAACGTCGTGGTTGATGACTTCGCCCTTATAGTCAGCGTCCAGTATCTCTTTCTTCATCACGCCTTCGCGAACGGTTGCCATCTGCGGACGGTGCTCGGGATTCACAATCGTGGCAACGATGTTACCGCCGAATGCGGGACGGATTTGATACAGCAGGTTCTCGTAAACCTTGCCTTCCTTCTTGTCTTCGTGGTTGCCGATTTCCAGTGAGGTACAGTCGGCAGTCAGTCCGCTGGTCAAAGCGGAAGAAACGCGCGGGCCGAGGTCGCGACCGATAACGGTGGCGCCCATCAGGCAGATTTGCGGCTTTTCTTCTTTGAACAAATTGATGAGGACAGAGGAGTGGGGAAGGGAAGTATAGGGGAACAAGCCCGGAGCGTCGAATACGTGGAGTTTGTCTACTCCGAAGGGCAATACTTGTTTTTCAATGCCTGCCAGATTGTTGCCGGCAGCAACTGCCTCCAGTTGACAGCCCAACTGATTGGCTAATTTACGACCTTTGGTCAAGAGTTCGAGACTGACGTCGGCAACTGTTGTGCCTTCTATCTCTAAATATACAAATACATTATTCATAATCTTATCCTATCGTATGGTTAGCTAACAGTTCAACAATCAAATCTTCCACATCCTTGTCGCTGCCCGTCAGCGTTTTGCTTTCTTTGGCCTGGAATGAGATGTTCTGAATGGTCTTCACCTTGGTAGGCGAACCGCTCAGACCGCATTGTGCAAGGTCGCCGTTCACGTCGGCAACACTCCATTCCGTGATGTTCAGATAGGGATATTTCTCGTAGAGGCCGGCGTAGGCAAGCTCAGCGCCTTCCTTGGTGATGGCAGCTTTTTCCTGGGCACCGAGGGCGCGTTTGTACTTCTGCACCAGTTTGGCATTGCGCGGGCGGCAGGGAGCGGCACTTCCGTTTACGGTGATGACTATGGGCAGGGGAGCCTCAACGGTTTCCACACCACCGTCAATATGACGTTTCACGGTAATCTTCTTGGCGGCTTTATCCACGTTCAGAATCTCTTCTGCGTAGGTCACTTGCGTCAGCCCCAGCTTTTCGGCAACCTGCGGGCCTACTTGGGCGGTATCACCGTCGATGGCCTGGCGTCCGCCAATGATGACGTCATAGTCGCCTATCTTCTTGATGGCTGTGGCAAGGGCATACGAAGTGGCAAGCGTATCGGCACCTGCAAAGGCGCGGTCGGTCAGCAGATAGCCGTTGTCGGCACCACGGTAAAGTCCTTCACGAATAACTTCGGCTGCACGTCCCGGTCCCATGGTCAGGATGGTAACGGTGGAGCCCGGATGTTCATCTTTCAGTCGGAGAGCCTGTTCAAGAGCGTTCAGGTCCTCGGGGTTGAAGATGGCAGGGAGTGCCGCGCGGTTGATGGTTCCGTCGGCTTTCATGGCATCTTTCCCAACGTTGCGCGTGTCGGGAACTTGTTTTGCCAATACAACAATTTTCAAACTCATGCTATTAATTATTAGTATTAGTATTTCTTTGTATGTCAGTACCGGGAATAGGAGTAGTAGAATCCTGCTACTGAAATTGGCCGGTTAACTCATTATTAGCCTGCAAATTTACGGAAAGAGTTGGGTTTGACAAGAAAATGGGGTGAAAAATGCACAAGTTGAGGGATTTTGCGCAAATATCAGTTGGCTCTATATCTGTAAAAAAGGTAATAAAACCGGTAATTTATCTACCTTTCCGTTCCCGTTTCCTCTGTACTTTTGCAGCGTCTGGATGAGGTCTGCATAACGGGCAGCATCGGATAAACAAGCATTGCTACTTAAATGTTATTATAGAATATGTATATTGAAAAAGTAAATTCCCCTGCTGACGTGAAAAAGTTATCAGTCAGCGAAATGAACGGATTGGGTGGAGAAATCCGCCAGGTGTTGTTAAACAAGTTAAGCTCCCACGGAGGACACGTAGGTCCCAACCTGGGAATGGTAGAAGCCACCATAGCCCTGCATTACGTGTTCGATTCACCAACGGACAAGATAGTCTATGACGTGTCTCACCAAAGTTATACCCATAAGATATTGACAGGCCGCCGGGCAGCGTTTATGAATGCGGACGAGTATGACGAAGTCTCCGGATATTCCGAACCGTCGGAAAGCGAGCACGACTTCTTCGTCATTGGGCATACCTCTACCTCCGTCAGTCTGGCAAGCGGACTTGCCAAGGCGCGTGACCTGAAGGGGGAGGCGGGTAATGTGATTGCCGTCATCGGCGATGGCTCGTTGAGTGGAGGTGAAGCCTTCGAAGGATTGAATGTAGGTGCCGAACTGGGCACGAACTTCATCGTCATTGTCAACGATAACCAGATGTCCATTGCCGAGAATCATGGCGGGCTATACCGCAATCTGCAACAGTTACGCGAAACGGAGGGGCAGGCTCCCTGCAACTATTTTAAGGCAATGGGATATGATTATCTCTATGTGAAGGATGGCAATGACGTGGAGCAATTGATAGAGGCTTTCCGTGAAGTGAAGGACAAGAAGCATCCGGTTGTGGTACATATCAATACCTTGAAAGGTAAGGGATACAAATTGGCAGAAGAGCAAAAAGAACGTTTCCATTACAGTGTTCCGTTCGACCTTGAAACCGGCAATCTGACCGGTGAGTCTGGAGAGGGTGAAGACTATGCCGACCTTACCGCCGGTTATTTGTTGCAGGAGATGAAGAAAGACCCGACTGTGGTGGGCATCACCGCAGGTACACCTACGGTATTTGGCTTTACACCGGAGCGCCGCAAGGAGGCAGGGCGGCAGTTCATCGATATGGGCATTGCCGAAGAGCAGGCTGTTGCCATGGCTTCTGCCATTGCTGCCGGAGGTGGAAAACCGGTATTCGGGGTCTACAGCACCTTTATCCAGCGCGCCTACGACCAGTTGTCCCAGGATCTTTGCATCAACAATAATCCTGCACTGATTCTTGTCTTCTGGGGAAGCTTATCGAGTATGAATGATGTTACCCATCTTTGTCTTTTTGATATTCCGGTCATCGGTAATATTCCGAATATGGTTTATCTGGCACCTACTTGTCGTGAGGAGTATATGGCAATGCTGGAGTGGGGCATCCGTCAAACGGAACATCCGGTTGCCATTCGCGTGCCGGCCAATGGGGTTGTCCGCAGGAATGTAGAACCGGAGAAGGATTACGGCAAGACGCTGAACCGTTATGAGGTGTCCCATCGTGGAGAGAAGGTCGCCATATTGGGACTGGGCTCTTTCTATCAGTTGGGCGAAGCCGTGGCTGCCCGGTTGAAGGAAGAGAAAGGAGTGGATGCCACGCTTGTCAATCCTCGCTACATCACGGGTGTGGACGAGGCTTTGCTCGATGACCTGAAGCGCGACCATACACTGGTCATTACTCTTGAGGACGGAGTGCTGGACGGTGGCTTTGGCGAGAAGATTGCCCGTTATTACGGTCCGTCGGATATGAAGGTACTGAACTATGGTGTGAAGAAAGAGTTTATCGACCGTTACGATGTGGAGGAGCAGTTGAAGAAGAACCGGTTGACGGTTCCGCAGATTGTGGAAGATATCTGTAGGATTTGGTAAGAATTGAAAAAGGAGATGCATCAAACTGCATCTCCTTCTTTTATTTATTTAATACCCAGTTTCTTGGCAATATCCTTAGGCAGTGCATCCTTGTGCACAATGATGTTCATTGTTTTATAGCGCACGAAAGCTTTGGAAGCATACCACAGTCCTTTGTACTTTCCGGCTTCACCCCAAGAGTTCTTTACCATATAGTATTCGTTGCCTTCCTGGTCTTTGGCTATACCGTAAATCAGCATACCGTGGTCGTCAGTAGTTTCCCAGTTGTCGTATGCCAGCTGGCGCTCTTCTTGTGTGCACCACTTCTGCGGTTGAGGCTTGCTGTTCAGTTTCTTTTCTTCGGGTTTCATTTTCAGCCAGTGTGCCATGTCCGAACCGCTCAGTTCTTGCACCTTTTCTGCATCGGGCATTACGGCTATACCGTCGCGTGTGAAGCCTTGTTCGCTTACGTCACTACCCCATGCAATGGTGTAACCCTTATTGATAGCGTTGTCAAACACTTCCATCAACTCGTCGATAGGCAAGTTGTAGGAAGAAGCCCAACGCCAGTTGTCTTGTATTTCCAGGACGAACGGCTGGTAGAAGGGATGGTGGGTATAGGAAGTCAGTGAGATATAGTCATCTGCATTCAGTCCGGTAGATTCATAGAAAGACTTCGGAGTATATTCCTTGCCTTTGTAGGTGAACTTCTCGGGACGTTCGCCCAGATAGATGTCGTGGATGGCAGTGATGGCCTTCTTCCAAAGCGGGTTATTTTCCTTGTCTGCTTGCAGGCTACGGTGTCTTCCCTTGGCAATGGCTGCCACTACGGCATCAGATACGGCTGTCAATTCGGTGTGGTTGCTCAGCGTGTCGCCATACATAACGCCCGGACGCATTTCCTCTTCGGGCACCAGACCGAAAGTTTTCATACCATAAATTACATCGTAGAACGAACCGCCTTGTGAGAACGAAACGTCACCATGTGTACGCACTGCCTTGTCGGCACGGTCCAGATAGGTGTTGTGTACGATAAACATTTCAGAAAAGTCGTATTCGCCTTTGCCCATGCGGAGCAGTTCGGATTCGATGAATGCCAGTCCGGAATAGCACCAGCATGTACCGGCACGGTTTTGGTTCTTAACAGAAGTGATAGGATTTTCTTTTACGGTTGTAAAAATGAAACCTTCCTCTTTCGGAGTGTCTTGTGCTATTGTGTTTAAACTTAATAAACCCAATGCAGCCATCAGTATTGATTTCTTCATCATAATTAAAATGTTATAGATTTATAGTTGCAACTGCAAATATAGATAGAATATCGTAAACAAAAGCTATCTTTGGAGCGTTAATTCTGACACTTATGGAGAAAATAATACGTATCGACGACCATAGCGGTCTTGTTTTGGAGGGCGGCGGTATGCGCGGCGTCTTCACTTGCGGTGTGCTCGACAGCTTTATGGATCGTGGCATTCGCTTTCCCTATACCATCGGCGTCAGTGCCGGAGCCTGCAACGGACTTTCTTATATGTCCGGTCAGCGCGGGCGTGCCAAGTACAGCAATATCGACTTGCTGGAAAAATACAATTACATCGGATTGAAGTATCTGTTGAAGAAGCGGAATATCATGGATTTCGACTTGTTGTTCCAGGAGTTTCCGGAACACATACTTCCCTACGACTACGAGGCATACTTTCATTGTCCCGAACGCTATGTGATGGTAACTACCAACTGCGAGACGGGCGAAGCGAACTATTTTGAGGAGAAGCGGAGTAAAGAGCGCGTCATTGATATTGTGCGTGCTTCGAGCAGTCTGCCGTTTGTCTGTCCCATTACCTACGTGGACAACATCCCGATGCTGGATGGAGGTATTGTGGACAGTATCCCTTTGATGCGTGCCCGTCAGGATGGATTTACCAATAATGTGGTGGTGTTGACGCGCAATCATGGGTACCGTAAGGAAATTCAGGGAACGAAGGTTCCACCTTTTATATATAAGAAATATCCGCTATTGCGTGAAGCCATCAACCGCCGCAGCATTGTCTATAATCAACAGTTGGAGCAGGTGGAACGGATGGAAGCCGCCGGGGAAATCGTTGTGATCCGTCCACAAAAGCCGGTAGTGGTAGACCGCATCGAGCGTGACATCAAGAAGCTGACGGAGCTTTATGAAGAAGGATACCGGTGTGCGGAACAGTTTGCTTTTCGTTTTTGATTCTGAGAGAGTATACTATGAGAGCTGGTGCAATTAGCATCTGCTCCCATATTGTTTTCATTCTTTTCTATTAATTTGCTGCTAAAGCTAAAGTTTATTTAGCAAAAAACACGCGTAGAATACCTTTAGAAAGGGGATGTATCAAAAATACCACCTTTCGTAACATTTGTTATAGGTGCAAATCCTGGTTTCGCTTAATTTTGCTGACACAAAACTCAATTGCAGAATTGGTTTATTATTAACTTTAAATTAATAGATATGTTGAAAAGCATTAGTCTCAGGCTTTGCACACTAATTGTGCTTCTTTTTGTGGGCATTCTTTCCTTTGCCCAGCAAGTTCAGGTAAAAGGTACTGTCGTTGAAAAATCGAGTGGTGAATCCATTATCGGTGCTTCTGTCATGGAAGTAGGTTCCAACAGCAATGGAACAATTACGGATATTGATGGAAATTTCACGCTGTCTGTAACTTCCGGTGCCACATTGTCCGTATCCTATATAGGATATAAAACCGTTACAGTAAAGGCACAGCCCACTTTACGCATTGAGTTGACGGAAGATTCCCAGTTGATTGATGAAGTAGTGGTGACCGGCTATATGTCCGAGAAGAAGGCCAGTTTGACCGGTTCGGTGGCTGTGGTCAAGATGAAGGATGTAGCAGATATTCCTACGGGAAATGTGTTGTCGAGCTTGCAGGGACGTGTTGCCGGTATGAACATTACGACTGACGGCACACCGGGCGGTGGAAATACTTCTACATTGGTCCGTGGTAAGTCATCTTTCCGAAATGATGCCAATTCCCCGCTTTATGTCATTGACGGTGTGATGACCCGTGAGAACATCTCGTCTATCCTTTCTTCCAATGATGTAGAATCCATTCAGGTATTGAAGGATGCCGCTTCCGCTTCTATTTATGGTGCACAGGCTGCCAATGGTGTGATTATCATTACTACCAAACGTGCCAAGAAAGGGGAGACCCGTGTGGATTTTGATATGTCGTTGACTTTGCAGACCTATCAATGTGGCTTTGATATGTTGAATGCAGATGAGTGGGGCCAGGTTTATTGGTCGGCTTATAAGTATGCCAATAATGGAGCTACGCCAAGCAGCGAAATATATGGTAATGGTGCAACTCCCCAACTTCAAGACTATATCGGCCTGAATGGAGCTAAAGTACATGCCGTTGATACGGATTGGCGCGATGTGGTTTATCGCACTGCCTTGATGCAGAATTACAGTGCGACACTTTCAAAGGGCTCTGACAATGGTGCCTTCTCGTTAGCGTTGAACTATCTCGACCATGACGGTCTGGTAGAGAATACGAATTTCCAGCGTATCAATACCCGCATCAGTTCTAACTATCATTATCTTGACAATCGCTTGCGCATCGGCGAGAACGTTGCTATCAATCGTTGGACACAGACCCTCAGTCCGGCCGGTGTAGATGAGAATGCCATCAAACAGCATCCTGCCAAGACGGTTTATGATGAGAATGGCAATTATAACGATGCCATCAATGATGTTTTGGGTGATGCCCCCAATATGGCACGTTTGTTGGAGAATGAAAAACAGAACAAACATGATTACTGGCGTATCTTTGGTAATGCATTCCTTGAAATTGAACCGATTAAGAACCTGGTGCTGAAAACCAATTTCGGTATGAATTATTATGATGAAACCAACAAAACTTTTGAGCCGGCATGGGCACGCGATGAGGTCAATAAGCTGACTCAATCATCCAACAAAAGACTGGATTGGGTATGGACCAATACCGTGACTTATAGCAAAGCTTTTGGAAAGAACAATCTGACTGCACTTCTTGGTACAGAAGCCAAGAAGAACCATTCGGAATCCATGTTCGGTTATGGTACGGGACTGGCTGTAGAAGATGAAGATTATATTTATCTCGACGGTGTGACTGCCGGTAAGAATGTAGGTGCCGGTGCTTCCAATTATGGCATGGTGTCTTACTTTGGTAAAGTGAATTATGATTATGAAGGACGGTATCTGGCTTCTGTTACGGTACGCCGTGATGCTTCTTCCCGCTTGGCAAAGGGTAATAATGTGGATTACTTCCCTTCAGTGTCGGCAGGCTGGCGCATTTCAAGTGAGAAGTTTATGGAAGCGACCAAGAATTGGTTGGCAGATTTGAAACTACGTGCTTCATGGGGTATCAATGGTAACGATATTATTGATAATGAGGCCCCCTATACTAAATACTTGATTAGTCTGAAGGATGCAAGCTACAACATGAACGGTGATGGAACGACTTTGGCTCCCGGTGGTTACAAAGTGAGGTCTACCAATCCCGATTTGAAGTGGGAGAGTACAAGACAACTCAATATTGGTGTGGACGCCGCTTTCCTGAATGGACGTCTGAGTGCTTCTCTCGATTATTTTGATAAGAAGACAAGTGATATGCTTGTAGAGAAACCGTATATTGCTGTCATTGGCGAGGGTGGTTACTGCTGGTATAATGGTGGTACGATGAACAATAAAGGTTTCGAGATGGCATTGACCTGGAATGATAAGGTGAAGGATTTCCAGTATAATGTAGCATTTAACCTTTCATATTACAAGAATGAAGTGACAGAGCTGTCGGAAGAAATTTACTATACTTATGGTGGCGGTAATGGTGTTGACAAGACCTTGGTTGGTCAACCGTTCGGTTCATGGATGGGCTTCAAGACAGATGGAGTGTTCCGTACCCAGCAGGAGGTGGATGAGTATAAATCCAAATATAATGTACAGTTTGGCGCTCCCGGAGTAGGACGTATTAAATACGTGGATGCTGATGGTAACGGTACGATTGATACGAACGACCGTGTATGGTTGGGGTCTGACAATCCGAAAGTGATTGCAGGTCTGAATCTTGGGGCATCTTGGAAAGGCTTTGACCTCAGCATGTTCTTCAACGGTATGATTCGTGATGCCTATAACAACTCCAAATATTATACGGATTTGTTCCAATGCTGGACCGGTAATCATTCTACCCGCCTGCTCGATGCCATGCATGCCTACGAGAACTTTGAAAAGACGGGTGTTTACAATAGCAGTGTACCTGCTTTAACCACCCTTAACAGCAACAATGAGCACGAAGTTTCTGAGTTCTATATTGAAAATGGTTCGTATATCAAGCTGAAAAGCCTGACATTGGGTTATACGCTTCCTAAAGCAGCTCTCGACAAGATGAAGATGCGTCATGCGCGCATTTATTTCCAGGCTCAGAATTTGTTTACGATTACCGGTTATACGGGTGCCGACCCTGAAGGTCTGGGCTATCCTTATCCGTTGCCCCGTACGTTCTCTTTGGGATTATCATTTGGTTTCTAAACTTTAAAACTATACTATTATGAAATTGAAACATTTATATATGCTTGGCGCAGTAGCGCTGATGACTGCAAGCTGTAATGAAGACCGTTTCCTGGATTTGAAGCCCCAGGGTAGCTTGAACGAAGATATTATGACTTCTACAGAAGGTGCCGACCTTTTAGTGAATGCCGCGTATGCAGCTTTGGGTGGTCCCGAGGGACAGAGTTGGAGTGTATGGTGTCATCCTACTTCCAATTGGACTTATGGTGAGGTGCGTTCGGATAATGCCTATAAAGGCGGTGGTGGTGTCGGTGACCTTAATGAAGTGCACCGTATGGAGACATTTGATATGGATGTAACCAATGGATTCTTGGACAGCAAGTGGTATCATCTATATTGCAGTGTACAGCGTTGTAACTCTGCATTGCGCGTACTGAATGCTGCAACAGATGAGCAGGTAAACGGACGTGTATCCCGCATTGCGGAGATGAAAGTGCTTCGTGCCCATTATTATTTTGAATTAAGCCGCCTTTTCAACAAGATACCTTATTTTGATGAGAACGTTGAGATTTCCC
This sequence comes from Bacteroides uniformis, assembly GCF_025147485.1. Classification (NCBI taxonomy): domain Bacteria; kingdom Pseudomonadati; phylum Bacteroidota; class Bacteroidia; order Bacteroidales; family Bacteroidaceae; genus Bacteroides; species Bacteroides uniformis. The sequence goes on from NZ_CP102263.1 coordinate 2,478,531, forward strand.
AATATCCGGATATTCCGAACAATGAGTTTACCCGTGACGAGATTCTGAGTATGCTGGCCAAGGAGATGCTTGATGCCGCCGAACAGCTTCCTGCATCACAGCCGGAGGTAGGGCGTATTCATAAATACATAGCACTGGCCTATGCGGCTAAAATCAAGCTGTACCAGGCGTATCAGCAAGATGAGATTACGCATGCCGTAACTTCCATCAATAAAGAGCTGCTGAGGGAAGTCGTTTCGCTTTGCGACCAAGTGACTGCCAGCAACCGTTACGGTTTGCTTGACGATTTCCAGGGATTGGATTTAGTAACTAATGAAAACGGTAAAGAATCTGTTTTTGCCATTCAATATTCCATGAATGACGGTACCGAAAGTGCCGGCCGCATCAACTGGAGCAATCTGTTGAATTCTCCGGGTGGAGGCAGCCCTTACGGAGGTGACGGTTTCTTCCTGCCCAGTCAAGATCTGATAAATGCTTACCAGACAGATGCAAACGGTCTGCCCGATTTTAATTATCAGTCAAAGTCTGATTATAGTTGGGCGGTATTGAACAATGGGGTTTATACTTTACAAAACACGACTCCCAATGTAGACCCGCGTCTCGATTTTGTTGTGGGCCGTCCTACTATAACTTGGAAAACTTATCCGGACAAGCCGTGTGAGGGATGGGTGCGTGATAAGGATACTTATGGCTATAATTGCGCGAAGCGCTTCTGGGTTTCTCCGGAAAGTAGTGATATGTTTAATGGCTGGCCTTGGGGGGCTTCACAGTTGAACTGGCAGATTATACGTTACGCGGATATTCTTCTTTGGAAAGCTGAGGCTCTTATTGAACTCAATGAAGGCAATGGACTCGAAACTGCCCGTGATTTGATTAATCAGATACGCAATCGTGCCCGGAACAGCGCCTATGTAAAGGATTTCAACGACCATTCCAAATATGCGGCCAACTACCTTGTCAATCCTTATCCTGCTGATGTCTGGAATCAGGATTATGCCCGTCAGGCCCTCCGTTGGGAAACACGTCTGGAGAAGGCTTTGGAAGGTGAACGTTTCTTCGACCTAGTCCGTTGGGGCATAGTGGAAACAACCATGAACAAGTACATTACCGCGGAGTCGGACAATCGCATTTATTATGCCAATGCGCACTTTACGGGTGGAAAGGATGAGTATTATCCGGTTCCGAACAATCAATACGGATTTTCTGGAGGCAAGTATGTACAGAATCCCGGTTATGCTCCGTTCAACTAATTATATTTTGAAATAAAAACGTAAGGGAGGGGAAACGTTTGTTTCCCTCTTTTCCTTTAAACAATCTTTTATTATGAAAAACTTTGCCTATTCTATATTAGGCTGTCTATTGCTTTCTTTGAATGCAGCTTTTGCTCAAAAAACATGGTCGTTTGACGGGCAGGACCCCTTACTTTCCTGTGACGGTAAGTCATTGTTGAATTTGTACACTATAAAGGAAATACCAGAATTTGTTACCGGAGTCGAAGGTAAAGCCCTTCGTACAGACGGGTATTCCACTTGGATGGATACAACCACGGAAGGAGATGTTTCGTCGTTGTCCGGATGGTTTGCTCTGGAATCTTATCCGACGGATACTGCTGCCTTTATGGGAATCAGAGACATGGCAGGAACATCTGTAGCGGTATGTGTAGACCGTTATGGTGAGCTGCTGTTGGGAATGGGGCAGAATGGCTCATACTCTTACTGTTCATTAAAGACAAAAGTCGACCGTTTCAAGTGGCTGCATGTGGTCCTTGATTTGAGTAATGAATCGGTTTGCTTGAATGGACAGAGGATGAGTGCAGAGGTATGGCCCCGGAACTTGCAGGATGGTGAAATGATGTTTCGGGTAGGTAAGGATTTCAGGGAAAAGAAGGTTTGGATGTACGATGTTACGGCTATAAACGGGTTGATTGACGGGATAAGCCTCACTCCCTTTTCCGATGATTCGTCTGCATGGAGAGACGAGATTGCCTTAGGATTGAAGAAGACTCCGGTTTTGGCTATTCCGGAAACCCGTTTTGCGAAGGACTTCAACCGTCCTCGCTATCATCTGTTGCCGGCTGCCAACTGGACGAATGAGACGCATGGTTTACTTCTTTATAAAGGTAAATATCATATATTCAATCAGAAGAATGCTTCTGCAATCTTCCTGGGACAGATAAATTGGGGACATTTCAGCAGTCCCGATATGCTTCATTGGACGGAGGAAAAGCCGGCTTTGACTCCTGATGCTGCTTATGACAAGAATGGAATATGGTCCGGGCATGCTGTTATCAATGATGACGGTATCCCCCAGCTGATATACACAGCCGGTGGAGACAAGATGGGAGTGGGTATTGCTTTTCCAAAAGATACTGCGTTGATAGAATGGGAGAAATATGCGGGTAATCCGGTTATTGCCGAGAAGCCTGCCGGATATACCCGTACGGACATGCGTGACCAGTATGTTTGGAAAGAGGGTGATGTCTGGTATATGATTATCGGTTTCGGCATTGAGCAGACCGATACACCCCACGGGGCTTTGCTGCTTTATAAATCGGCGGACTTGAAGAGATGGGATTTTGTACATTTGCTGTTTGAGGGCAATCCGGAAGTGGATGACTCCGGTATTTTCTGGGAAATGCCGGTCTTTAAGAAGATGGGCGGCAAATATGTTCTTTTGGTGAATAGGGTTCCTCATAAAGGCATACCTGCGCGTTGCCAGTATTGGATAGGAGATTTCAAGAATGAAAAGTTTATACCGGACAACCCAGTCCCTCAAAATCTGGAGGTCATCAATCGCTTGCTGTCCCCCTCTGTTGTTGAGACTCCGGAAGGGGATGTTGCTGCCATTGCCATTATACCCGATGAAATAGGAGGGGAGGCCACTTATGAACAAGGATGGGCACATCTCTACAGTATGCCCAGAAGATGGCAGCTGAAAGATGGGAAACTATGCCAAACACCCCATCCCGTGATGAAACAATTGCGTGAACAACCGACGGTTTATTCCAGACAGGCATTGACTGCTGCGAAACCGTGCATTGTGAGCAGAAGGGAACATCAGCTTGAAGTCAAGGCGACTTTTTATCCCGGTGACGCAAAACGGTTTGGATTTACATTGTGTAAGAATCCGGATAATAGCGAATATAGCCTGATTTATTATGATGTGGAGAAGGAGGAACTTATTGTGGACCAGACGCATTCTTCCTTGCGTGCACACATTCCTTTGAAGATTCGTAAGGATCATTATCGGTTGGATACTGCTAAACCGGTGGAGATTCGTTTGTTTATTGACGGTTCTGTAGTGGAAGGATTTATTAATAACGAAGATGCGTTCACTACAAGAATCTTCCCTTTGAAAGAAAATAGTACGCTATTGGAGCTATTCTCTGATGGAAAAACAACGGAAGTTGCTGCCGAAGTTTGGAAACTGAAAGATGTAAAGGTAAAGATGAACTTTTAATGAAAATACAGAAAATGAAGATACCAGCTATATTGGGTGCACTTTTATTGGCAGGAACATTGTCTGCCGGTGCACAAATGAATTCAGACAGTTTATACAAAGAGCCGTATCGTCCTCAGTATCATTTCAGTCCGGAGAAGGGATGGATTGGTGATCCCTCGGGATTCATGTACTATCAGGGTAAATATCATATGTACTGGTGGGGCAAAGTCGAATCTACAGATTTGGTACATTACCAACAGATAACCCCTTATGCCATGACCGGAACGGATGACAATATCAGTTACTTCACCGGTTCTGCGGTCATAGACAAGAACAACACGGCCGGCTTCGGCAAGGGGGCTTATGTGGCGGCTTACACCGTTTTTGAGAAGGACTCCAAGAAACAGGCGCAGGGCATCTCTTTCAGTCATGACGGAAAGACATTTCATTATTATGAAGGTAACCCGGTTCTGGACCTTTGGAGTACGGAATTCAGGGACCCTACCGTCTTCTGGCACGAGCCGACCCAAAAATGGGTGATGGTTGTAGCCAAGGCCCTGGAGAAGAAAATAAAGTTTTATACCTCTCCTGATTTGAAGAGCTGGACTTGGACCAGTGATTTTGGCCCTGCCGGTGACAGTGAAAAGTCTTGGGAGTGCCCGGATTTATTCCAGTTGCCGGTTGACGGGGATTCTGACAAGAAAAGGTGGGTGATGGTCGTATCTGTAAACTGGGCGCAAGAACAATATTTTATAGGAGACTTCGACGGCACTTCTTTTAAGCTGATGGAGAACCATCCTGCAGAGCCTCTATATGTGGACAAAGGGCTGGACTTTTATGCATCCCGCACATTTCAGGATTTTGACGGAACGTTGGATTCCAAAATTTCGATGGGCTGGGTTGCAACCTGGGACTATGCACCGGTAGCTCCATCGAAGTATGGGAAGGGCTTCTGGTCCATTCCCCGTAATCTGGAACTGAAGACATACAAGGAAGGCGTGAGGCTGGTGCAGAAACCGGTGGAACAGTTGCAAACACTTCGCCATAAGCCTGCATCGGTGAAACGTGCTTTATCGGTGGGAACACAGAGGTTACCCGGCTTTGTTCCCGATGAGAATGTCTACGAACTCGATGCTTCGTTTTCTACTGACGTATCCAACACCTTTGGCTTGAATTTGTGTGTGGGTGAAGGGCGCAAAGTGGTGGTCAGCTATGATACGGATTCACATAATCTGGTGATTGACCGCACCCATTGCTCCGATGTGCAGATTCCTAAATTCAGCCGTATGGCATATGCCAGGGTGGAACCGGTAGATAATAAGATACGTTTGCATATATTTGTAGACAAATCGAGTATTGAAATCTTTGCCAATGACGGGAAGGATGTATTCACATTATTAACCTATCCGGGCGAGGCTCAAACCGGTATCGAACTTTTTGCGCAGAAGAAGGGGACGAAGATGGAGTTGGATGCCTGGATGCTTAAATCAATATGGAGATGAGGAATTTATTGTTTGCATTGCTGCTTTTGCCTTTGATGGCCTCTTGTGTGAAGGATACGGCACAAGTGACTTTGGACTCTTTGCTGGATGAAATGATATCTGTAGAAGAATCCGCACGTTATCCGCTGGTGCCATATCGTTGCCTGCAAGTCAGCAGTTATGACCGCTCCTCCGTGTCTCCCGATTCGCCGGGATGGTTTGCCAACAATGATGGCTATGGCATTGTCTGTACGGATACGGTTGATGGGAGAGTGGAACGTGTGATGTTCGATGAAAAGGGCCCTGGAGCTATTACCCGTATCTGGATAACCACAGTTGACAAGCGTGGGACTTGGAGATTTTATTTTGATGGCGAAAGTACTCCCGGATGGATAGTTCCTGCCTATGATTTGATGCGTTTCGGAATACCCAGGTTGGGTAGGGGACTGCTTCAACCCCACACCAGCTATACTCCGGACGGGAAAGGCGGCAATACTCTTTTCCTGCCCATCCCTTTTGCCCGGAGTTGTAAAATTACATTTGAAGACGAACCGGGCATTGCGCCTACTCCCAAATACTATCACATCAATTATCGCAAGTATCCCGAAGGAACTTCTGTGGAAACCTTCTCTGCGGCATCCGTAGCCCGCGTCGGTAAAAAGATTTCAGAGGTAGATGATGCCTTGCTGCATCCTGCATCCCGTTCCGGTTTGCAGGTGGACAAGAAGCGGCAGGTGCTCCAGCCGGGCGATTCTTTGTGGATTGACCTGCCGCAAGGGGAAAATGCGGTTTATGAAATCAGTTTCCAGCTCGCGAATGCAGATTCTACGGCTTATGCCCAACTGATGCGCAATCTTATATTTAAGGCTGATTTTGACGGCCGGTCTACGGTTTGGGTTCCTCTTTCGGATTATTCGGGAGGGGGTATGGGTGCTCCGGCTGTTGATAGCTGGTTCTTGTCTGCAGACGGACAAGGCAAGGTGGTGAGCCGCTGGCTGATGCCCTACAAGACAGAAGGCAGACTATTGTTACAAAATATCTCCGCACACACTGCAGACGTGAGTATGGAAGTGGGAACGGCACCTTTGCCATGGGGAGGGCGTTCCCTCTATTTCCATGCTTCCTGGCGCCAGCAGACCGGACTTCCGGTTTATGAGCGTCCGGATGATGATGCAAATTGCCGGGAGTGGAACTTTGCCACATTGACCGGACGAGGCATATACAAAGGGGATGTCCTGACTCTGTATAACCATTCGCGTGCCTGGTACGGAGAAGGGGATGAAAAGATATGGGTAGATGATGATGTTTTTCCATCGCATTTCGGTACCGGAACAGAAGATTACTACAATAGTTCGTGGGCTCCGGTCGTAATATTCCAAACGCCTTTTGGTGGCGCACCCCGTGCCGACCAGGCGAGTTCTCACGGTTATAATACATTCTTCCGTACAAGGAATTTGGACGGTATACCGTTTTCTTCATTATTGCGTTTCGACATTGAATTGTTGAGTTGGGTAAGGGGAACTGTAGATTATGCAACTACCGTTTACTGGTATGGAGATATGGGAGCGAAAGCTGTTGATACTTCAGGACTTGAGGAAGCAGCCCAAGACTTGCTACCCGTTCCCGGCGATTTATCTAAATATCGAAGAGAAAATAGCATAGAATTTGAGGAAACAACTCCAATAGCCTCTTCTCCATCCATTCATTTTGACAAGCAGAGTATGCTTGGTTTCGTTGACGGGCAATGGAGTGGAGGAACCCAACTCTTGTGTATTGGTGGAAAACCGGGTGATTCTGTAGAGTTTGAGTTCAATCAATTGGAAGACTGTCCTTATCAACTGGTGGTGTATGCCACGAAAGCTCCTGATTATGGCATAGTTTCTTTTTCCGTAAATGGACAAGATACACATATAAAGTGGGATGGATATGATACAAAAGTTACTCTTTCTGACCCTATTTCTTTAGGATGCTATAGTCCGGTGCGTGGAGCATTGACTTTGAAAATATCTTTGTCAGGAGCTAACCCAAAAGCTGTTGAGGAGAAGAATTTGTTTGGATTAGATGCTATACAACTTATGAAAAAACAATGATATTATGAAAGAGAGGATACTGATACTTTTACTACTGGCTACTGTTTGTAGTATGCAGGCACAAAATATTCACATGGCACTACGTCCGGATGATTTACTGATAGATAATTTTGAAGGAGATACTTTTGGAAACTGGATATTGGAAGGAAATGCTTTTGGCAATTCACCAGTTTCTATGGAACGTTTGTCAATATGGGGGGATAATAGGTTTGAAGGAAATCGGATGGCTTCTAGCTTTGTCAATGGAGATGCCGGTACCGGTGTATTGAAGTCACCTCTTTTCAGGATAGAACGCAGATATGTTAATTTTCTGATAGGTGGGGGTGTTGATTATCAGCGGGAGTATGTAGCCCTTTGGATTGATGGAAAGGAGGTGAAAAGAAGTACGGGGTATAATAGACGTGTCATGGAATATGAGTCTTGGGATGTTGCTGAATATATGGGAAAAAATGCCCGGATTGTTTTAGTGGACCAATCAAAAGAGGGCTGGGGATTTATCAATGCCGACTGTTTCTACCAGTCTGATACCAAATTGGAAAAAGAAATTTTTGCGAAAAGAATGTTGGTAACTCACCGTTATTTGAATATTCCGGTAAAGATGGGAGCGGTTATAGAACAGATGGATATATGGATTGGTGATAAAATGGTACGTAATATGGAAGTGGAGCTTGGCGGCGATGAACCTGATTATTGGGTTACATTGGAGGTCAAGGATTGGATTGGGCAAGAATTACGGATAGAGGCGAGTAAGAGTCCTAATGTAGAGCAAGCTTTGAATCAATGCTTTTGTTCTGAAACTCCTAAGGAAGAGAACTTGTTTTATAAAGAACCGTTACGTCCTAAAGTACATTTTACTTCTCGCCGGGGATGGCTGAATGATCCGAATGGTCTGGTTTGGCATGAAGGGGAGTGGCATCTGTTTTATCAGCATAATCCCTATGGCTGTATTTGGGGTAATATGACATGGGGGCATGCTGTGAGCCGGGATTTGGCACATTGGACTGAGTTGGGGGATGTATTACATCCGGACTCGTTGGGACCTATTTTTTCCGGTTCGGTAGTTGTTGATAAAAAGAATACGCTGGGGTGTCAACAAAATGGAGATACAGTATTGGTTGCTGTTTATACTTCGGCAGGTGGATTCGGGTATCACACCCGGCATTTGCAACATTCACAAAGTATAGGATATAGTTTGGATAAGGGGCGTAATTGGGTTACTTTTTCCGGTAATCCGGTACTTCCCACGTTGGTCAGGTACAATCGTGATCCTAAGGTGACGTGGCATACGCCGACTGGCAGATGGATTATGGTATTGTACTTGGATAAGCAGGAGTATGCTATCTTTTCATCTCCCAATTTGATGGATTGGACTGAAACGGACCGTTTTAAATTAGAGGGGGCGGATGAGTGTCCCGACTTTTTTGAAATGTCCGTAACCAATGAACCTACTGTCCGGAAATGGGTCTTTACCGGGGCGAACAGTACCTATTTGGTTGGGAGTTTTGATGGATATCGTTTTCGGACTGAGACGAAACCTGTAAAAATGGATAGTGGTACAAACTATTATGCGGTTCAAACATATAGTAATGCACCAGATGACCGAAGAATACAAATAGCATGGATGAACGGAAGTAATTTCCCGGATATGCCTTTCAATCAACAAATGTCCTTTCCGCGTGAATTAACATTACATCGGGTTGATAAAGGATATGTCTTAAAAAGTATGCCGGTAAATGAACTCGCTTTATTATATGGGAGAAAGTACATCTGGAAGAGTCTGGTAGTTGAAGAAAAGAATTGTTTCACGACAAAGTTGAATACTCCTGCCTTCTATCTGAAAACGGGTTTTGCTGTAGATAGTGTTGATGCGCAGATATTGGCTTTTGATATTAATGGTTTGAATTTGATTTACGATTCTGTCAAACAGATACTCACTGTTGAGAAAGAGAATGGGGAAACCTTGAAGCAGATGGTGCTAAAGCCCAATGAAGGAAGAATTGAATTGGATATATTGTCGGATATTGCTTCTGTAGAAATCTTCGTCAATCAAGGAGCACTGTCTGCTGCTTTCTATCATCTGATTGAAAAAAACACTCCTTCTGTCACCATATCAGTTGAAGGCGGACAAACAAAGTTGAAACAGTTGACAATTCATGAATTGAATTCTATGTATGTTCCCCAGTGACATACAGATACCTTTTTAAGGATGGAATGTAACATTTGTAGTATGCTTTGAAACAAAAAAGATAGTCTCCTGCTGCTTGGTGGCGTATCTTTGCATGCTAGAAAAACATAATTAATTTAATACCAACAGAAACATGATTCATTTAAAAGACTTTTGGCGGACAATCAGAAGGACGCTTACCGTATTTATATTAGGAACTACCGTGGCTGTCTTCACATGCCAGGCCATAAATCCTCCTTTCGTGATTAAACATCTGGGTGACGGACAGAGTATCGTCCAAATTGACGAGCAGAAGAAGTTTTTGCTGCTGCCGGTGGAAGAGGCTTCTCCGGAGGCAAAATTGTATATGATAGCGGACAATGATGTTGTACGCAGTATGAACGTGCGATTGGCAGTCAATAAGGTTGACTATTTTGTTCCGGTCGATTTGACCGGCTTCGATAATAAACATCTCTCTTTCAACTTCCAGCTTATTCCGGATTCGGCCTTATGCTGGGAAGAAATGAAACTGTCGGATGAATTCGATGTTTCGAACCGGGAGAAGTACCGTCCGGTGTATCATTTCAGCCCGGCTTACGGTTGGATGAATGATCCTAACGGAATGTTCTACAAAGACGGGGTCTACCATTTGTTCTACCAGCATAATCCCTACGGCTCCATGTGGGGGAACATGCATTGGGGACATGCCACCAGTACGGACCTCGTCACTTGGGAACATCACGGAGATGCTATTTCGCCCGATGCGCTGGGAACAATTTTCAGTGGCTCTTGTGTTGTCGACAAGGATAATACGGCCGGGTTCGGTGCCGGTGCCGTCATTGCTTTCTATACATCGGCAAGCGACCGCCAAGTGCAGAGCATGGCCTATAGCCTTGACAACGGAAAGACCTTCAAGAAGTATGCGCGAAATCCCATCCTGACTTCCACGCAGCGCGACTTCCGTGACCCTAAAGTCATCTGGCACGAAGATACCAAGAAATGGATCATGGTTCTTGCCGTAGGGCAGGAAATGGAGATATACTCTTCTGCCGACCTGAAGAGCTGGACGCTGGAGAGCAAATTCGGTGAAGGACAAGGTGCTCACGGCGGAGTCTGGGAGTGTCCCGACCTGCTTGAACTGCCGGTTGAAGGTACGGAACTGAAGAAGTGGGTACTCGTCTGTAACCTCAATCCGGGTGGACCGTTCGGTGGCTCTGCCACACAATATTTCGTGGGGACATTTGACGGAAAGAGATTCGTGAACGAGTCTCCCGCAGTGACGAAATGGATGGACTGGGGAAAAGACCATTATGCAACTGTCACTTGGAGCAATGCTCCTGCAGGACGTGCCATTGCATTGGCATGGATGAGCAACTGGCAATATGCCAACGATGTGCCCACCCGCCAATACCGTAGTGCCAACTCCGTGCCGCGCGACCTTTCGCTCTATACCTCGGAGGGTGAAACCTATGTAAAGGTAACCCCGTCTCCCGAATTGCTGAAACTGAGGGATAAAGGCAGCAAGAAGCGTGCTTTCAAGGTAGACCGCACGTATAATCTGGACAAACTGCTGAATGACAATTCCGGAACGTATGAAATCGAAATGACCATCAAGAACAAGGATGCGGATGTGATAGGATTCCAGCTCTTTAACTCGAAAGGCGAGGAGGTGGAGATGTACTATAACCTGGCGGAAAAGACGTTCACCATGGACCGTACCGAGAGTGGTGAGGTGTCGTTCAGCAAGGACTTCCCTGCAGTGACCGTGGCTCCTGTCGAGGGTGGCAATGAAATGAAACTCCGCTTGTTCGTAGACAAGTCGAGCATTGAAGCGTTTGGCAACGACGGACGTTTTGCCATGACAAATCTTGTATTCCCGTCGGAACCTTACAACCGCATCAGTTTCTATGCTAAAGGTGGAAGCTGCAATGTCACCTCGTTTACTGTGTACAAACTCGGATTAAAATAACAGATAATAATCTTCAGCATGGAAAATACTAAGAATTCTTCCTTGGCAAAGCTCTTTCCGGTCATGCTTTGCTTCTTCGCCATGGGCTTTGTGGATTTGGTGGGCATCGCCTCCAACTACGTGAAGGCCGACTTGAACCTGACCGACTCGCAAGCCAACATATTCCCGTCTCTGGTGTTCTTCTGGTTCCTCATCTTCTCCGTACCTACGGGTATGCTGATGAACCGCATCGGACGCAAGAAGACGGTGCTTCTCAGCCTTGTCATCACGTTTGCCTCTTTGCTTCTCCCGGTTTTCGGAGACGGCTACGTGCTGATGCTGCTCTCGTTCTCATTGCTGGGCATCGGCAATGCGCTGATGCAAACGTCGCTCAACCCGCTGCTTTCCAATATCGTAAGCGGCGAGCGGCTGGCAAGTACGCTCACCTTCGGACAGTTTGTAAAAGCCATTGCTTCGTTTCTGGCTCCATACATCGCCATGTGGGGAGCTACGCAGGCCATTCCGTCTCTGGGCATGGGCTGGAGGGTGCTGTTCCCGGTCTATATGGTTATTGCGGTGATTGCCATTCTCTGGCTGAGCGGTACTTCCATCCGCGAGGAAAAGGAAGAGGGACGCCCTTCCACCTTCGGGGAGTGCCTCGCCCTGCTGGGCAAGCCGTTTATCTTTCTCTGCTTCCTGGGCATCATGTGCCATGTGGGCATTGATGTAGGTACGAATACCACAGCGCCCAAAATCCTGATGGAGCGTCTGGGCATGACGCTGGCCGATGCCGGCTTTGCCACCAGCCTTTACTTCATTTTCCGCACGGCGGGTTGCTTTCTCGGCGCCTTCATTCTTCAGAAGATGGCTCCCCGAACCTTCTTCGGCATCAGCGTGTTATGTATGTTGGCTGCGATGGTAGGGTTGTTCGTTTTCCATGAAAAGACAATGATATACATTTGCATTGCCCTTATCGGTTTCGGCAATTCGAACATCTTTCCGGTTATCTTCTCTCAGGCGTTGCTTGCTATGCCACAAAAGAAGAACGAGGTTTCCGGTTTGATGATTATGGGGCTCTTCGGCGGTACGGTATTTCCGATAGCAATGGGCTTGGCAAGTGATGCTGTAGGACAAAGCGGTGCCGTGGCTGTGATGACGGTAGGGGTAGTGTACTTGTTCTTCTATATGCTGCGTATGAAGCGGTAATCTTTGTTCGCAGGCTGCGGACACATATCCCAAGGCTGCGGATATCTGTCCCAAGGCTGCGGATATCTGTCCCAAGGTTGCGGATGTCTATCCCAAGCCTTGGGATAGAGATAATCCTTAGTTCTTAGAGACTTTTTAATAGATAATTGGCAACTTTTCATTCTATAGTTAGGAACTTTTTTATTAGGTTTGCAGCGGGTAGGACATTGAGTTTGCCGTGAATAAAATATATCATTCATTAAACAATATAATATTATGAATAAGATAATAGTAGGTATGGGCGAGGCTCTGTGGGACTGCCTCCCCGAAGGAAAGAAGATAGGCGGTGCTCCGGCAAACTTTGCTTACCATGCATCGCAGTTTGGTTTCGACAGCCGTGTGGTCAGTGCCGTAGGTGCCGATGCGGATGGGGACGAGATTCTGGATGTGTTCGCCCGGAAGGGGCTGCGCACGCAGATTGAGCGCGTGCCTTACCCCACGGGAACGGTGCAGGTGACGCTCGATGCCGTGGGCGTGCCGTGCTATGAGATAAAAGAAGGCGTGGCCTGGGACAACATTCCCTTTACCGACGAACTGAAGCGTCTGGCACTGAACACGCGTGCCGTATGTTTCGGCTCTTTGGCGCAACGCAGTGAAACAAGCCGCATCACCATCAACCGTTTTCTCGACACGATGCCCGATGCGGAGGGGCAACTGAAGATATTCGACATCAATCTCCGCCAAGGGTTCTATACCAAAGAGATACTCTGCGAATCCATGCGCCGCTGCAACATCCTCAAGATAAACGATGAGGAGCTGGTGACCATCAGCCGTATTTTCGGCTACCCGGGCATCGACTTGCAGGACAAATGCTGGATTCTGCTGGCTAAATATAACCTGAAAATGCTTATCTTGACTTGTGGAACGAACGGCAGCTATGTGTTCACTCCGGGAGTGGTTTCCTTCCAGGAGACGCCCAAGGTACCGGTGGCGGACACCGTTGGAGCCGGTGACTCGTTCACGGCAGCCTTCACCGCTGCCATTCTCAGCGGGAAGCAGGTGCCCGATGCCCATAAACTGGCGGTGGAAGTCTCTGCCTATGTATGTACCCAGAGCGGTGCCATGCCGGAATTGCCGGTGGCCTTGAAAGAAAGGCTGGCATAGATTTTTCTTATTCTTTTCACATTTTTCGTTATCTTTGCTCATCTGCAATCTTAAATCAGAGGAAAGTGAAGATGAGACAGCATAACCTTCGGATTTTATTCTTTTTGCTCGTGCTTTGGGGAGTGGCGGTTGCCTGCTCCCGGCGCGAGGCACGTTTCCGTATCGGCGTTTCCCAATGTAGCGAGGATGAATGGCGGCGCCAGATGAACAGTGAGATACTCCGTGAAGCCCATTTCTACGAGGATGTGGAGGTGGACATCCGTACTGCTGTCGACGATAATGACCGTCAGGCAAAAGACATTCGTGAGCTGATAGCCGAAGGGGTGGATCTGCTGATTGTGGCCCCTAATGAAGCCACTCCGATAACTCCGGTTGTGGAGGAGGCATACAACCGGGGCATTCCGGTGATTGTAGTGGACCGTAAAATCCTTTCGGACAAATACACGGCCTACGTCGGTGCAGACAACTACGAGATAGGGAAAGCTGTGGGAGAGTATGTGGCCAATGTGCTGCATGGGCAGGGAGATGTGGTGGAAATCTCAGGTTTGGTGGGCTCCACACCTGCCGTAGACCGTCATCAAGGATTTGTGAAGGCTATATCCGCTTATCCCGGTATCCGGTTGCTGGCCGTTGAAGACGGTGCCTGGTTGCAACTCAAGGCCGGAGAGAAAATGGATACTCTGCTGAGCCGCTTTCCGCATATCGACCTGGTGTATGCGCAGAATGACCGTATGGCGGCCGGAGCCTATGCTGCCGCTGCCCGAGAGGGGCGGGAAAAGGATATGCGGTTCATCGGCATAGACGCCCTGTCCGGCAAAGACTATGGAGTGGAGAAAGTGCTTGCCGGCGAACTGGATGCCACGTTTATATATCCTACCGGTGGCGACCGCGTGATGCAGATTGCCATGGATATCCTGAACAAGCGTGATTTCCCCCGTGAAACTATCCTGGGCACTTCCGTCGTCGACCGCGACAATGCTCTCATCATGAAGATGCAGACCGCCCACATCGGCACCCTGGATGGAAAGATAGAAACCCTGAACGGAAAGATAAACCAGTATTTAGCCAGTTATGCCACGCAGCAGGTTGTCTTGTACGGCAGTCTGTCCGCCCTATTGTTGCTGGTCGGTTTGTTGGTGGCTGTCTACCTCTCCTTGCGTGCCAAGAACCGGTTGAACCGTGAACTGTCCATGCAGAAAAAGAAACTGGAGGAACAGAAAACCCAGTTGATACAGCAGAAGGAACTGTTGGAAGTACAGAAGTCGCAGTTAGAACAGCTTTCCCATGAACTGGAGGAGGCTACGCACGCCAAGCTGGTGTTCTTCACGAATATTTCACACGATTTCCGTACTCCGCTGACGCTGATAGCCGATCCCATAGAGCAGCTTCTTGCCAACCGCACCCTCGACGGACAGCCGCGCCAGCTCCTCGAGCTGATGAAAAAGAATGTGCATATCCTGCTTCGCCTGGTCAACCAGATACTTGATTTCCGGAAGGTGGAGAACGGGCGCATGGAGCTCCATCTCGAACCTTTTGATTTGCTCGACAGCTTCCGGGGCTGGAACGACTCTTTCCGCATGGCGTTGCTGAAGAAACATATTGCTTTCAGCTTTGAGGCATCTCCCGATACGGACTTCCGGATGATGGCGGATGCGGAGAAGATGGAGCGCATTTACTTCAATCTCTTCTCCAATGCCGTGAAGTATACGCCGGAGAACGGGAAAATCACCGTACGGTTGTTAAAGTCGGAACAGAACTACAGTCTGTCCGTCTTCAATTCCGGCAGCTACATTTCTTCGACCGATGTGGAAGCCATCTTCGAGCGCTTCTATCAAGTGGACGGGCATCAAGCCGGTACCGGTATCGGACTGGCGCTGGTACGTGCCTTTGTAGAGATGCATGGCGGTAACATTACGGCACGCAGTGACGAGAAAGGCACTACTTTCATCGTTACTTTCCCGCAGCAGGATGTTTCGCAGTACCATCCCACCATAGTGACGTTGCCTGCCGAAGAGAAGGACGTGTCGTCCACCCTGATAGATACGGAAGTGAAGGCATGCGAAGAGGTGGTTGAGGCTGATTGTCCTACTGTGCTGGTAATTGACGATAATGCGGATATTCGCAACTATGTGAAGTCACTTCTGTCGAACGAGTTCCGTGTATTGGATGCTGCGGACGGGACAGAGGGTATCCGGCTGGCCATGAAGTATGTGCCGGATGTGATTATCTCCGATGTAATGATGCCCGGTATGGATGGTGTGGAATGCTGCCGCCGCTTGAAGGGGGAGTTGCAGACATGCCATATCCCGGTGATTCTGCTGACGGCCTGCTCGCTGGACGAACAGCGTATCCAGGGCTATGATGGCGGTGCCGATTCTTATATTTCCAAACCATTCAATTCGCAGTTGCTCTTGTCTCGTGTCCGCAATCTTATTGCAAACCGCCGTCAGTTGAGGCAGTTCTTCGGAGATAACCAGACTATCGAGAAGGAAGCCATCAGTGATTTGGATAAGGGTTTCGTCTCCCGCTTCAAATCGCTTGTCGAGGAGAGAATGAAAGATGCGGAACTCAATGTGGAGGATTTGGGACGGAATATGGGTATGAGCCGTGTGCAGCTTTACCGTAAGCTGAAATCGCTGACCAACTATTCGCCGAATGAGCTGCTGCGCCAGATGAGGTTGAAAAAGGCTGCCTCACTGCTTGCCTCCTCTGACATGACGGTAGCGGAGATTGCCTATGAAGTGGGCTTTTCGTCACCTTCCTATTTCACGAAATGCTATAAGGAACAGTTTGGGGAGAGTCCTACCGAGTTTCTGAAAAGAAGGGGATAGCTGTTGTCTATCCCCCTTGTTCTTAATACACGTCTGTTTACTTCTGTAAATGATACTGGAACTTATTTCAGTATTTGAGGCAGGTTTTCCCTTCCCCAGAAGTAGTAAACACAGATTCCAATCCAGCTTGTGAGCAGGATGATAATTGCAACTAATAGTTTCTTCACGCCGTCTACCGGCCACTTCATGATTTCAAGTACGGCTTTGACACACAGAACCACACCGATAATCCAAATGATAAATCCAATCATAACCTGTGATATTTAGTATTGTTAATTAAAAACAAATAGAGACTACGCCTTATTCAGGAGCAGCCTCTATTCTTTATTTAGTAATCGGAATTACTCTGTAACTTCAGCGCCCCAATTTTCTTTGGAAAGACGCTTGTAGCTATTGTAACGCCATTTAGCGTTTTCTTCAGCAGCCTTGAACAGCTCGTCGGCCTCCTGCGGATATTGCTTCATTACGGATGCGTAACGAACTTCACCCTTCAGGAAGTCTTGGAATCCGCTCCAATCCGGTTCCTTGCTATCCAGCGTGAACGGATTCTTGCCTTCAGCCTCCAGAGCCGGGTTGTAACGCCACAAGTGCCAGTAACCGCACTTAACGGCCTTTTCTTCCTCTGCCTGGCTCTTGCCCATACCTGCCTTCAGACCGTGGTTGATACACGGAGCGTAAGCGATGATGAGTGACGGACCGGGATATGCTTCTGCTTCACGGATAGCCTTCAGGGTCTGAGCCTGGTCGGCACCCATAGCGATTTGGGCAACGTATACGTAACCGTAAGTAGTAGCCATCAGACCGAGGTCTTTCTTGCGTACACGCTTACCGGCAGCGGCAAACTTGGCGATAGCGCCTACCGGAGTAGCCTTGGAAGACTGACCGCCTGTGTTGGAGTAAACCTCAGTATCCAGTACGAGGATGTTGACATCCTTACCGCTTGCGATTACATGGTCGAGACCACCGTAACCGATGTCGTAAGAAGCACCGTCACCACCGATAATCCACTGGCTGCGTTTTACCAGGTATTGAGACAGACTGGCGATAGTCTTGCAGCTGTCGCACTTGTCTTTGGCAGCTTCTACCATCGGAATAATCTTTTCAGCCAGTTCCTTGCTCTTGTCTGCATCGTACATGTTTTCAATCCAAGCCTGGAATACTTCTTTGTATTCGGCCGGAGTTCCTTCTGCTGCGATGGCATCTTCCATAGCCTTCACGATACGTGCGCGCATCTTTTCGTTGGCAAGCTCCATACCCAGACCGAATTCGCAGAAGTCCTCGAACAATGAGTTTGCCCAAGCAGGACCGTGACCTTTTTCGTTCTTGGTATAAGGAGTAGAAGGTACTGAACCGGAGTAGATGGAAGAACATCCTGTTGCGTTGGCTACCATTTCGCGGTCACCGAACAACTGGGAAATCAGCTTCACATACGGAGTTTCACCACAACCGGAGCAAGCGCCTGAGAACTCGAACAACGGAGTGGCGAACTGGGAGTTCTTCACGTTGGCCTTGATGTCAACCAAGTGTTGTTTGCTCTTCACGTTTTCAGCACAGTAAGTCCAGTTGGCAGCTTCCGGCAATTGGCTTTCGAGGTGCTTCATAGTCAGAGCCTTGCCACCCTTCTTCGGGTTACCCGGACAGACATCGGCACAGTTGCCACAACCCAGACAGTCGAGAACGTCTACCTGAATACGGAATGTCATACCGTCGAATGCTTTACCTACAGCCTTCAGTTGAGTGAAGTTGGCACCCTTCTGCTCTTCAGCATCGAGTACGAACGGACGGATGGAAGCGTGAGGACAAACGTATGCACACTTGTTACACTGGATACAGTTTTCAGCGTTCCATTCGGGAACGAATGCAGCTACACCACGTTTCTCATATTTGGCAGTACCTTGTTCCCAAGTACCGTCTTCGATACCCTTGAATGCAGATACCGGCAATAAGTCACCGTCTTGTGCGTTGATAGGACGAACCACTTCGTTGATGAATGCAGGGTCGTTGTTTTCAGCCTTGGCGTCGTCTGCCAGATTGGCCCAAGCCGGGTCAACGGTCAGCTGCTTGTATTCGCCGCCACGGTCAACAGCTGCATAGTTCTTGTTGACAACATCTTCACCCTTCTTGCCGTAAGACTTAACGATGAACTTCTTCATCTGCTCTACAGCCAGGTCAACCGGAATAACGCCGGTGATACGGAAGAATGCGGATTGCAGGATGGTGTTGGTACGGTTGCCCAAACCGATTTCTTGTGCAATCTGGGTTGCATTGATATAGTAAACAGTGATATTGTTTTGTGCAAAGTACTTCTTCACCTTGTTAGGCAGGTTCTTGGCCAGCTCTTCGCCTTCCCAGATGGTGTTCAGCAAGAAAGAGCCGTTCTTACGCAAGCCGCGGGTTACGTCGTACATGTGCAGGTAAGCCTGAACGTGGCAAGCCACGAAGTTAGGCGTATTTACCAGGTATGTAGAGCGGATAGGAGTGTCACCGAAACGCAGGTGCGAGCAAGTGAAACCGCCTGATTTCTTGGAGTCGTAAGAGAAATAGGCCTGGCAGTGCTTGTCGGTGTTGTCACCGATAATCTTTACGGAGTTCTTGTTGGCACCTACTGTACCGTCAGCGCCCAAACCGTAAAATTTGGCTTCGAACATACCTTCGCCGCCCAATGCGATTTCTTCTTCCTGGGGCAGAGAAGTGAAGGTAACGTCGTCCACGATACCGATAGTGAAGTGGTTCTTCGGCATCGGCATAGCCAGATTCTTGTAAACGGCGAGGATTTGAGCAGGAGTAGTATCCTTGGAACCCAAACCATAACGGCCGCCTACGATAACCGGAGCATTCTCTGCACCGTAGAAACAGTCTTTTACGTCGAGGTACAACGGTTCGCCGTTAGCACCCGGTTCTTTCGTACGGTCCAGTACGGCAATCTTCTTGGCAGTCTTGGGAACGGCGGCAAGGAAGTGCTTGGCAGAGAACGGACGATACAAGTGAACGGCAACCAAACCAACCTTTTCGCCATTGGCAACGAGGTGGTCGATAGCTTCGCGGGCAGCTTCCGTTACAGAACCCATGGCGATGATAACGCGTTCTGCATCTTCTGCACCGTAGTAATCGAACAAACCATACTTGCGGCCTGTGATTTTGGAAATCTCGTTCATGTATTCCTCAACGATAGCCGGAACTGCTTCATAGTAGTTGTTGCAAGATTCACGGTGTTGGAAGAAGTGGTCAGGATTTTCGGCCATACCACGGGCAACCGGGTTCATCGGGTTCAATGCACGTGCGCGGAATTCAGCCAAAGCTTCCTGGTCGATAAGCGGAGCGAGGTCTTCGTTCTCCAACATTTCAATCTTCTGGATTTCGTGAGAAGTACGGAAGCCGTCGAAGAAGTTCATAAACGGAACACGGGCCTTGATGGTGGCTAGGTGGGCAACACCTGCCAAGTCCATAACTTCTTGTACAGAACCTTCGGCCAACATGGCAAAACCAGTCTGGCGTGCAGACATAACGTCCTGGTGGTCACCGAAGATACACAGTGCATGGCTTGCCAATGTACGTGCTGATACGTGGAATACACAAGGCAGGAATTCACCGGCAATCTTGTACATGTTCGGGATCATCAGCAACAGACCTTGTGAAGCTGTGTAAGTAGTAGTCAGCGCACCGGCTTGCAGAGAGCCGTGGACGGCACCTGCAGCACCACCTTCTGACTGCATTTCCTGTACCAATACTGTTTCGCCGAAGATGTTCTTGCGACCTGCGGCAGCCCATTCGTCTACGTATTCAGCCATCGTAGAAGAGGGGGTGATGGGGTAGATGGCAGCTACTTCGGAGAACATATACGAGATATGTGCAGCAGCCTGGTTACCATCACAAGTAATGAATTTCTTCTGTTTAGTCATAACTAAATTGAATTATTTATTTAAGTAAAAAAATCTCTCTCTTAATACAAGAAACCGAATAACCAGAGAGGTATTTGGTTGCCTCGGCCTATTTCTGCCTTATGCAGTACATAAGTAACTCCCGGATTATTCTTTATCTTTGTTCCTTCCGGACAAATCTTGAAAGGCATCACCTCATCTACCATGAACGAGATGTTCTTGTCGCCCTTGTTCACCTTGTGGTCCTTCCACATTGTGTTGGCAAAGAAAGTGTCCAGTACGTCTTGCTCTTCCACCTTGACGGGATAGATGGAATACATCAGATTTGAATTATGCATCATTATCTTCGACGGCTTCTTGGGGAATTCTTCTCCTTTCGGATAGACCATATTGATGAGTCGTGCGTCTGCCAGATACTTGATGTAATTCATTACTGTGGCGCGGGAGGTCTGTATGTCGTTTGCCAGTTGGCTGACATTCGGCGCTTTCGGTCCGTCCACGGCCAACAAATATAGTAATTTCTTTATCTTCGAAAGGTATTTCAGCTCAATTTGTTTGATGAGCAGGATATCCACTTCCACCATCATGTTCATCGTCTTGAGCAGATTCTCCGAAAAGTTACGCTTTTCAAGGAAGAAAGGGTAGAAGCCGTGGTGCATATAGTCTTGCATGTAGTCCAATGGACGTACTTTGGAGAGGATGCCTTTGGCTATCTGTTCGTGGTTGCTCAGGATTTCTTCCAACGGATAGGCATGGAACTTCATGCCCGTCTGCAGGTTCAGGTATTCGCGGAAGGAGAAGCCGCGCAGGTTGTAGCTCTTCACGATGTCGCGCAACTCCATATTCTCCTCTTTCAGACGCATCACGGACGAGCCGGTGAACACGATTTTCAGGTTGGGGAAGCGGTCGTAGCACATACGCAGTTCCTTGCTCCATTCCGGGTACTTGAATACTTGGTCTATCAACAGCACTTTTCCTCCGCGGCGCTGGAATTCGGCGGCGAACTCCACGATGCCATGTCCGGAGAAGTAAAAGTTGTTCATGTTGATGAAGAGGCAGGAGCGGTCTGTGCCGAATTTCTCTTTGGCATATTGCAGCAAGAAAGTAGTCTTACCTACGCCTCTTGTGCCTTTGATACCGATAAGACGGTCATTCCAGTCTATTTCGTCCATTAGGTCGCGGCGTACGGGGGCATTGGTATGCTCTACGAGATAAGCGTGTGTACGGTAAAATGCTTCCATGCTTTAAATTCGGTTTATCGGGCGACAAATATACGGCTTTTTTATAGATTTGCAAAGTAGAGATGGCAAAATATTATATAACTTTGCACTCTCATACAAAACGTGAGTAATTGGTTAACATTTGAAAGATGAAACTTTATGTGTTCAATCCTGATGCAGATATGGCATTGGGAAATAATGAAGAAAATTATATGGCGCCCGCTACCATCCGCCGTATGGCTGAAGACTTGGCTTTGTTGCCGATTTGGTATGCCCAGCCGGGTAGTGGGGTACTGGCCTCTTCCGCCTATAATGCAGATTATCTGAAACAGATGCAACAGTTGTTCCGGCTGGATGTGCATTTGGTGACAGAGCCGGAGCTGCCCGATTATGCTGATGTGCGGGTAATGCCTTGGGGATGGAACCCCGCTATCCGTAAACGGATGTTGAAAGGCGGTGTTCTGGAAAAAAATCTTCCTACGCCGGATGCTTTGGATAAATATCGTATGAAGGCTGTCCGTAGTAACGCTTTGGCTTTTCGCGCACTTTTCTATTTCAATAAAATAGATTATACTTGTGGTGACGGTTGTTGCTTGGTGGAGGCTGATGGTAGAATGACGGATATCTCTCCGGATATTGTTGATCGTTACAAGGAGGGATGTGTGTTCAAATCACTTTGGTCGGGAAGTGGAAAGGGATTGTGTTGGTGCCGTCATGGCTTTACGAAAAATGTTTCCGATTGGTGTAGTAGGGCGCTGAAAGAAAATAGAGGTTTTGTGATGGAGCCTATATTTGATAAGGTGGAAGACTTTGCCATGGAATTTTATTCGGATGGTCGGGGAAAGCTTCTTTTTGTCGGCTATTCCCGTTTTGTTACGGATGACAAAGGGGCATATCGTGGTAATATCCTTACTTCGGATGAGCAAGTGGAGGAATGGATTCAGCAATATGTACCCTTTGAAGCATTTGTACGCATACGCAATATGATGCAGAAAGCATTGGAAACGAGTTATGCTACATCTTATATGGGTTTCTTGGGTGTGGACATGATGGTCTGCCGTCAGAAGGAAGGGCATCCGTATGCCATCAACCCCCATGTCGAAATAAATCTACGGATGAATATGGGAATCGTTTCCCATGTGCTTAGTGATCATTTCATTGTCCCCGGTGGGGAGGGACGTTTCTCCATTGATTGTTTTCCGACCCATGAAGCTTTGATGGAGCGGCATGAGCAGGATATGCAAAGCTATCCGCTGGTGGTGAAGGACGGCAGGGTTGTTTCCGGCTATCTGCCTCTGGTACCGGTCACTCCGAAGAGCCGTTACCGGGCTTTTGTCTGTGTCACTGCTGCTGAATAGCTTCGCTTTCGTTTCCGCAACGGTCTATGGCTGTCACGGCAAAATATTTTCGGGCAGTCCACGGGCGGATGGGGGCATAGGTATATTCCGTACCTTGTACTCGTTGTGCCAGGATATTCTCCGGATTGGAGGTATCTACGGGATAGGTGTCCGAACCGTAGATTACATACATCGGAGCATTCCGCTTGTCATTGTCCGTGGCGGGTTGCCAGCTTAGTTTCCAATAGCCGTTTTCCGGTGTTTCCACCGTGAGTCCGGAGGGAGGTGTAGGAGCTACATTGTCTATCCACGGCATGGCGGGTTGCAGGGCCGGGGCGGTATAGAAGTCTTCTTCCAGCGCCTCATAAAGCCCTTGCGTATTGTCCATCAGATACTTCACGCGGTAGTGTGCCTCGCCCGCCAGACCGTGGGCGCGGATAAAGTGCATCTGCCGTTCAATCTCGTCCAGCGTCCAGTTCCCTTCGCTGGGGTCGAGGAAGTAGATGCCCAGACCGGGAATGATTTGGCGTCCGTTACTTTGTTCCTGCCAGTCGAGGGCAAAGGGATAGAAATGATTGCCACGGAAATAGAGCATCGGATAAATCTGGTCCTGGATGCCCTCGCCCAGCCAACCCTGCACGTCTTGATAGACGGTGTGGAAGGCATTCCAGCCACGGGAGGGGTAGCGGGAAGTGTCTTTGTATTTTCCTACCGGGCAGGTGCTGACCTTTACCCAGGGTTTCATGGCTTTTACACCTTTATATATATAGCGTACTATTTCCGTCAGGTTGTCTCTGCGCCATTGGGCAAGGCTGCGTCCTTTGCTGTATTTGCGGTAGTCGTAGCTGTCGGGAAAACGGGGGGCGTTTTCCGGATAGCGCAGGTAGTCGAAGTGTATCCCGTCTACATCGTAGCGTTCCACCACTTCGCGGACAAGGCTCATCAGGTACTCTTTGGTTTGCGGATGTCCGGGATTCAGGAAGTATTCGCGTTTGTAGGGTACGCAGATGGCGCGTTTCTTTTTGGTGACGGACTCTTTACCGAGGGCGGCTACATGCTTGCGGTTGCCCAGAGGGATGGTCACCATCCAGGCATGGCACTCCATACCGCGCTTGTGGCATTCGGCTATGGCAAAAGCCAGCGGATCGTAGCCGGGGTCGCCGCCCACCTTTCCGGTCAGTATGGAGTTGTAGGGCTCGATGGCTGATTTGTAGAGGACATCTCCCCGTGTACGGGTCTGGAACAGTACTGTGTTGAAATTGGCGGCTTTCAGTCTGTCCAATATTTCAATCAGTTCGGCCTGTTGCTTGCGGATGCCTTCGGGCGAAGTGGTGCGTGTCTGCGGCCAGTCCAGGCCATAGACGGCAGTTATCCAGGCGGCACGCACTTCATGCTTGGGCGGTTGCGCAGCCAGTGGCAGCAAGACGGCCATATATAGTAAAATGGAAATAATTCGTTTCATTTTTCTCTTTTCTTCTTTATTTCTGTCATATTTCTCGGCGAAGATAAGCAAAACACCCGATTATTTTGTGCTGTTTACTTGGAAACTGTTACATTTGCATACATTAAAGATATTAACACGCCATGATTACATTTACGCTTTGCCTGCTGGCGTTGATAGCCGGCTATTTTATCTACGGACGCTTCATAGAACGCGTCTTTGGTCCCGATGACCGCAAAACACCCGCCCTTACCAAAGCCGATGGTGTGGATTACATTCCACTGCCTACTTGGAAAATCTTTATGATACAGTTTCTCAATATTGCCGGGTTGGGACCTATCTTCGGTGCCATCATGGGAGCTAAGTTCGGTACGGCATCCTATCTGTGGATTGTACTTGGCAGTATCTTTGTCGGTGCAGTGCACGACTATCTTGCCGGTATGCTCTCCTTGCGGCATGACGGGGAAAGCCTGCCGGAAATCATCGGACGCTATCTGGGGCTGACCACCAAGCAGTTGATGCGCGGCTTTACCGTCATCCTGATGATATTGGTGGGAGCTGTCTTTGTGGCAGGGCCGGCCGGACTGCTTGCCAAGTTGACCCCCGACAGCTTGGATACCACCTTCTGGATTATTGTTGTTTTCGCTTATTATATCTTTGCCACTTTGCTGCCGGTAGATAAGATTATCGGTAAGATATACCCACTGTTCGCCGTTGCCCTGCTGTTCATGGCGGTCGGTATTCTGGTAATGCTTTACGTCAACCATCCTGCATTGCCGGAGATATGGGACGGATTGCAGAACACGCATCCCGATGCGGTTGCATTGCCCATCTTCCCCATCATGTTCGTCAGCATTGCCTGCGGTGCCATCAGTGGCTTCCATGCCACGCAGAGTCCGCTGATGGCACGTTGCATGACAAGCGAGCGCCACGGACGCCCCGTTTTCTATGGGGCAATGATAACCGAAGGCATTGTAGCTCTGATATGGGCTGCCGCCGCCACTTATTTCTTCCACGAGAACGGGATGGGGGAGACGAATGCCTCTATCATTGTAGACGCCATTACAAAAGACTGGCTGGGTGCCGTAGGTGGCGTATTGGCCATTCTGGGTGTTATTGCCGCGCCTATTACCAGTGGCGACACGGCTTTCCGTTCAGCGCGCCTCATTGTGGCGGATTTCTTGGGAATGGAACAAAAATCCATGCGTCGCCGTTTATATATATGCATCCCGATGTTCCTGGTAGCCATTAGCTTGTTGCTTTACAGCCTGCGGGACAAGGATGGATTTGACATGATTTGGCGTTATTTTGCCTGGGCCAATCAGACTCTGTCCGTCTTTACGTTGTGGGCCATTACGGTCTATCTGGTACGCGAGAAGAAAGGACGTTATTATTACGTCACCTATTTCCCGGCATTATTCATGACGGCTGTGTGTACCACTTACATCTGCATTGCTCCCGAAGGTTTCGGGCTCGGTCCGAATTATGCGCTGGGCGTAGCCTTGATAGCTGTTGTGCTGGCTGCTATTTGGTTTAATATTTGGTATTTTAAGACGACTAAAAAACTTTGGTAATGAAGAAAATCAAGAAATCTACCGGGCTCACGTTGGCCCTGCTTATTTACGTTTCTGCTACTGCCGCTTATTTCCTTCCCCGCAATACGGAAATCAGCGATACTGAGAAGTATGTCACCGTAGCTGCTTCGTACCTCATTGTATTTGTGCTGTGGCTGGTGCTTCGCAAGAAGGAGGCGCTGCAACGCAAGCGATTCGAAGAAGACAATAAACAACATTGATTATTTACTCAAAAAACAGAACAAGATGAAAAAACTGGCATTATTCGTTTGCTTGCTTGTTGTCACAGTGGCAGCTCAGGCACAGTTTGAAAAAGGTAAGTGGATTTTGAACCCGTCCATCACCGGTTTGGAATTTTCTCATGACACGGGAACCGACAAGACAAGTTTTGGCCTTGAAGCCAAGGGAGGTGCTTTCCTGCTCGACAACATCGCCTTGCTGGTGCATGCTGGGGCTGCTTGGAATACCGGAGGGTCTGACCTCGATGTCTATACGCTGGGTGTAGGTGGACGTTATTATTTCGACAAGATTGGCGTGTATCTGGGTGCCGATGTCAATGTGGACCGTTGGGATTGGGGACATGATTTGGATGATACCAAGTTCTCTTTCGGTCTGGAAGCCGGTTATGCGTTCTTCCTGACCCGCACGGTGACCATCGAACCTGCAGCTTACTGGAACGTCAATAGCGACCGTTCTAAATTCGGTCTGAAGGTAGGTTTCGGATTCTATTTCTAATCTTATTTTCCTGCTACTGCAAGTTTTTTTGCAGTGCCGCTGTAAATGTGTTGCAGTGGCACTGCATAAATGTTTGCAGCAGTACTGCAAAAGATATGCAGTGGTTTTGCAGTAACGTTTTGCTTAGAGCAATGCTGCATATTTTCTAACTTGTTTCAAGCGCTCCATGAGTGTTTGGTCACTTTCAGCCAATTGCATGTTATAGTCTAGCTGCATTCGCATCAGCAAGCTGGCACTGATTCCCAAGGCTGCTTCAAAGAGCAATGCTGTAGATGTTGTGAGGGGACGTCGACAGTTCAAGATGTCGTTTAGTACCTTATATGAGATGCCGGTTTGTGCAGCAAGCTTAGTTTGGGGTAATTTTCTATTTTCCACCTCTTCTTTGAGTAATTCACCCGGATGTATAGGGCGTTGGCATTTATAATTTCCCATATTCATAATCATTTATAGTGGTTCGATAATTCCAGGATATTACATATTGTCACTACGGTTTCAGATGTACTCTGCTTTACTGTGAATTCTATGCGGTATTGGTCATTTACTCTAATGGAAGAAATACCTGCTTTATCTCCTTTCAATACTTCGTAATGAAACGACCGAATGGCGTAAAGCTCTTCGATATTTTGAACGTATTCCAAGGTCTTTATGCGCAACTGATATCGTTTCACCATTTGAGGCTGAAAGCGATATTTCTTATCCTTTGTTTTTCCTTCCTCATATAGTTGTTGCAAGTATTCCTTATCAAAGTGTATTTCCATTGTTTTTAGATTGTTTTCATTGTGCAAAGGTAATGTATATCTCCAATATTCCACTATAAAAGTGGATATTTGTTGGTTGCCTGGATAACGTGAAACTTTTTATATGTTAATGAAAGTAGAGGCTGGTTTTGAACATTATAGCAAAAATCCTTATATTTATACTCGAAGTATGAATCCTAAAAGCAAAATGCCATGAATAGAGTTTGTATTACCTTATTGCTTTGCTGCTTGTCATCTTGCCGAATGAATAAGACGGAACGCATGGAAATGTCTGAAGATTCCATAGATACAGTAAGGATAGACCAAGGGGTGGGAAAAAAAACAGTGAGCGATAGCCTCAAGATAGGGATTGCGGATGATGGTGACTACTTGCAAAGACAATTGCTTGCCATTCACGAAGAACTGAGAAAAAGATTGAATAATACACCATATACACACATTCAGAGGAATGTGACCGGATATGGGGTGGGGTTGCATTGCATCGATCTAGATTTGATGGTGAATACTCCCGAGCGGCAGAAAGAGTTCCGGGAGAAGATAATGGACTCCCCCGTTTTCTGTTTTCATGGTGTAGAAGTCCCCGTCATCAACGAGAGAGTAAGCAGGAATCATATTCGTGGCATCCATATCCGTCCCGAATATCCGGTCTTTTCAACGAAAGCTCTCCATGCGACATTCATCCTCAGCAATCACAGCGGCGGAGATTTGACCTGCGGCGAGCATTACTACCTGACGTTCGAAGACGAAAAAGGTACCTGGCGGGAATTGCCGATAAACGCTGCCTTTTGGGACATCGCCTATGTGCTGCGGGATGGGGAGGAAAGGGTTATGAAAGCCTCCCTTTATCCGGATGTGCATCCCAACAAGCCGGGACGCTACCGTTACTTTTATGAGATAACCATCAGGAGGAAACCTGTCTTGATGATGGCTGAGTTCAGACTGACGGACAATGAGGAAGAATGGAGAACGGCGGAAAAGACATCTCTTCCCCCTTATATTTCGGATGCAGGGAAGGGCGGGAGCCCACAATTGATAACGGAAGAGCCAATGGAAGAACCGGTCTATAAAGTAGTGGAAGTGATGCCCGAGTTTCCGGGAGGTATGAAAGCCTTAATGGATTTTATTCAAAAGAATATCCGTTATCCGGAAGAAGTCCGTAAGAATGGCATTCAAGGAAGAGTTGCTGTCAGCGTGGTGATTGACGAGAATGGTCGTGTGACGGACCCCGTTATTATGCGCAGCAGGTATCCTGCCCTGGATGAGGAAGCATTACGGATTGTAGAATTGATGCCACAATGGAAACCGGGGATGCAGCAGGGTAAAGCCGTGAAGGTGGAATTTACTTTTCCGGTTACTTTTAAATTGGAGTAGTAGCACCCGGTAAGATTAAGCACAAAGACACGGAGGCATAGAGTTTTATTCTTTTTCCTTGAATTTAATATCTCTGTGTCTCCGTGCCTCTGTGTTCTATTTAAGGAAGCGAGGGGTGTAATTTCTCTTGCAAGAATTGTCCCGTATAACTTGCCGCACACTTCGCCACTTCCTCCGGTGTACCGGTAGCTACGATGTTTCCTCCTTTGTCCCCTCCTTCGGGCCCCAGGTCTATCACATGGTCCGCACACTTCACCACATCCAGATTATGTTCGATGATGACAATGCTGTGCCCGCGGCGTATTAGGGCATCGAAGGCTTCGAGCAGTTTCTTGATGTCATGGAAGTGTAGTCCGGTGGTCGGTTCATCGAAGATGAACATGGTCGGGTCTGCTTTCTCCTGGCTGAGGTAGAAGGCGAGTTTCACGCGCTGGTTCTCTCCACCGGAGAGGGTGGAGGAGGCTTGCCCCAGTTTGATATATCCCAAACCTACATCCTGCAAGGGTTGCAGCTTCTTCACAATCTTTTTCTGTCCGTGTTGCGTAAAGAATTCGATGGCTTGGTTTACGGTCATCTCCAATACGTCGTAGATATTCATGTCGTGGAACTTCACTTCCAGCGTGTCCGCCTTGAAGCGTTTGCCGTGGCAGGATTCGCATTCCAGTACAAGGTCTGCCATGAATTGCATCTCCACCGTGATGGTGCCTTCACCCTTGCATTCCTCGCAACGGCCGCCTTCGCTGTTGAAGCTGAAGTATCCGGCACTGTATCCCATCTGCTTGGCAAGCGGTTGGTCCGCCCATAGTTTACGGATTTCATCGTAGGCCTTGATGTAGGTCACGGGGTTACTTCTCGATGACTTCCCGATAGGATTCTGGTCAACAAACTCTACATTGCGCAGGTTCTGCAAGTCTCCTCCAATGGAAGTGAACTCGCCTGGACGTTCGTTGCATTCATCCAGCTCTCGTTTCAGGGCGCGGTAGAAGATGTCGCGTACCAGCGTACTCTTGCCCGAACCGCTGACACCGGTGACTACGGTCATTACATTCAGCGGGAACCGTGCCTCTACACCCTTCAGGTTGTTTTCGCGCGCGCCTTTTATTTCTATGTAGTTGTTCCACGGGCGGCGGTGTTCCGGCAGGGGGATGGTTTCTTCGCCCAGCAGATAGCGCACGGTATAGCTGTCACTGTCTTTCTGAAGGTCTTTCATATCTCCTTGGTAGACGACCTTCCCTCCCAGGCGGCCTGCCCGGGGACCGATGTCGATGATATAGTCGGCAGCACGGATAATCTCTTCATCGTGTTCCACTACCACTACCGTATTGCCCAACTGTTGCAGCTGGCGGAGCACGTGTATCAGTTTGTCCGTATCGCGGCTATGCAGGCCGATGCTCGGTTCGTCAAGAATATACAGGCTGCCCACCAGACTACTTCCCAGCGAGGTGGCGAGGTTGATTCGCTGGCTTTCACCGCCGGAGAGCGAGTTGCTGAGGCGGTTCAGCGTGAGGTATCCCAAACCGACATCCAATAGGAATTGGATGCGGCTGTTGATTTCTGTCAGGATGCGGCGGGCTATGTCGGCGTCATGTGGGTCTAGCTGCAGGTTGTCGAAGAAGAGCTTCAACTCAGTGATGGGCAAATCTACCAGTTCGGAGATGTTGCGTCCTCCCACGCGTACGTAGTTTGCTTCGGGCTTCAGGCGGGTACCGTGGCATTTGGGGCAGAGCGTCTTTCCGCGGTAGCGTGCCAGCATCACACGGTATTGTATCTTGTACTGATTTTCCTGCACCATCTTGAAGAAGGCGTTGATGCCCTCAAAGTAGGGTGTCCCTTCCCACAGCATCCGGCGTTGCTCGTCGGTCAGTTCATAATAGGGAGTGAAGATGGGGAAGCCGGCTTTCTCGGCTCCGTGTATCACCATATCCCTCCATTCGCCCATCTTTTCGCCCCGCCAGCATACAACGGCTCCATCATAGACGGACAAGGAGCGGTCGGGTATCACGAGATGCTCGTCGATGCCGATGACTTTCCCGAATCCCTCGCATACGGGACATGCGCCGATGGGAGAGTTGAAGGAGAACATCTGGTCGTTCGGCTCCTCGAAGATGATGCCGTCCGCCTCGAACTTGGTGCTGAACCGGTAGAGGCAGGTGCTTCCGTCGGACTGGTAGAACCGCAGCAGGCAGGCGCCGTCTCCTTCGTACATGGCTGTCTCTGCCGAGTCGGTGAGGCGGCTCACGGAGTCCTTTTCGGAAGAGGCTGTCATACGGTCAATCAGCAGGAAAACGGTGTCTCCCTCTTTCGGCTTGTATTCGTCGATGCGCATCATCTCACCGTTCACTTCCAGACGGGTGAAACCTTGCTTCATGTCTATCTCCAGTTGTTGTTGCAGCGTGCGGTCTTCGCGCAGCAATATCGGGGCGAGCACGGTATATCTGGTTCCTTCCGGATATTCCAGCATGCACTTCACGATGTCTTCCGCCGAATGCTTCTTCACTTCCTGTCCGCTGACCGGGCTGAAGGTTTTCCCCACACGGGCATAGAGCAGCCGCAGGTATTCGTATATTTCGGTGGAGGTGCCCACGGTGGACCGCGGATTGCGGCTACTAACTTTCTGCTCGATGGCAATGGCAGGCGGGATGCCTTTGATGAAATCGCATTCGGGCTTGCTCATGCGTCCCAGGAATTGGCGGGCGTAACTGCTCAAGCTCTCCACGTAGCGGCGCTGCCCCTCGGCATATAATGTATCGAAAGCAAGTGAGGATTTTCCGGAACCGGACAGTCCGGTGATGACTACGAGTTTGTTACGGGGAATCTCTACGTCAATGTTCTTGAGGTTATTGACACGGGCTCCCTTTATGATAATCGATGTATTTTCTGCCATATAAAAGTCACTTATGTGATTTAGGATTTGCAAAGATAATGCAAACCGGGGTAGAATAAAACGAACCTGCTGGAAAAATCGTATCAGATAGGCAAGGTTAAGATTTGTTATACTTTAGGATGACTGCTAATTTACATTAAATAAAAGCACTAAATTCGCATCCGACTCCTTTTAATGTCCGAACATGGTAAAGCGTAATATAAAATGGCTTCTTGTTGTGCTGGTGTTAGGTTTATGCCCCTCAATCCTGCATGCCGAAGACCCTTATGGAGAGATGAAAGCTCTGGCAGATAGTGCGCAGAAAGTGTTGGGACAAGACCGATTGCCTTCCATCAATGCCCGGTGGATAAAACTTGCCCGCGAACTGAACGATACGGTACAGATTAGTGATGCCCATAACAACTTGATTTCTCATTATTATCAGTTGGGGGACATTGACCAATTGAAAGCCGCAACCTATGAATATATGGACTGGTGCTGGAAATACCAACGGACACGAGACCGGTATATGGCGTGGCGGCAGTACATTCAGCGTATGACGGAGAAAGGTATGCAGGAGGAGGCGATGGCTGAAACCGTCAGGCTCCATCAGGATGCCGAGCAAGCCCGGGACAAATACGGATTGGCATGTGGCGAAATGTGCATCGGGTATAACCATCGGGTCTTTGGAAACAACGTAAAACTGTGTATAGAGAATTACAACAATGCACTGAAACTTTTCGAGGAAGGCAGCTATTATCGTGACGCATACGTGGTGTTGCTTAATATTATCCAGACTTATCTTTCACGCAGTGAGTATGCAGAAGCCGGCGAGTATCTGAGTAAATTGTCGCAACTGGAGGACAAACTGGACCGTAAACAAGTCGGCATAGACCCTTCCCTGCACCTGCGTTTCTGTGAATTCAGGGTTATAGGCTTATTGGCCAATGAAGGTAGAAAGGCTACTGAGTCTTATATTGAGGAGACCGACCGCTTCTACCGTCAACATCCGGAGAGCTCGACACCCGAAGCATGGTTTGGCTATAAGATAATGTGTTGCCGTATCCTCGGTGATTTGAAAGGTAACATTGCTTACGTGGATTCACTCATGGATTATCAGCATTCACTGGGGCTTTGCTATCCTTATAACCATTATATGAAAGGAGAACTGCAGGAACAGTTGGGCGATTATCGTGCGGCTTGCCGCAGTTATGCCAGATATGCCGCCGTGAGTGACTCCGTGCGTACGGCAGAAATGGATGACAAGCTAAGCAAATATACGGCACAGTTTGAGGTGGACCGGTTGAAGATGGAGAAGCTGGAGCTGAGTGCCAGATTGAACAAGGAACGACTGATGATAGCCTTGGCTGTTGGCGGACTGGTATTGTTGCTTTTGCTGCTCATTACTTATCTGTATATCCGCACCCTCTCCATGAACCGCAAGTTGGAAGCTGCACGCAGGGCGGTGGAAAAAATGAGCCAGGTCAAAAGTTCCTTTATACAGCATATCACCCATGAAATCCGTACTCCGTTGAATTCCATCGTCGGCTTTTCTACCTTGCTGGCTCAAGAGAAGCTGGATGATGTGGAGAAACGCGAGTATGTTGAACAAGTGGAGGGCAACAATACATATCTGTTGAGTCTGATGGAGAACATACTCAATATTGCGGATATGGATTCGCGAGTGTGGGAGATGCCGCGGGAGGAGATAGAAGTGGATGCGTGTTGCAAGGAATGTATTGAGGGCTTCCGTCCGGAACTGAAGCCGGGAGTTGAACTGGAATATGTGCCTGCTTCCGGCATTATGGCCTTTTATGCAGCCCGGCAATGGCTGAAAATGGTGCTGGTGTCTTTGTTGGATAATGCGGTGAAGTTTACGGAAGAAGGTCATATACGCGTTTCCTGCGAGGAAGATAAGTCCCGACATGTATTGCGCTTCGTGATAGAGGATACCGGTATAGGCATCAGGCCGGACGAATCGGACCGTATTTTCGAACGTTTTTATAAAGTGGACACGTTTACCAAAGGGTCCGGATTGGGGCTTGCCATAGCCAATGAGATAATGGAGTTGGTGGGAGGCCGGATTTATCTGGATGACACCTATTGCGGAGGATGCCGCTTTATTGTGGAATGGCCGATGAAGGACAAACCTTAATTATAAACTATTTTAAGTATTAAAAAGCTGTAATTAGAGAATGAGAGTAAAATCCCTTTTATGTGTATTCTTCTTGCTGCTAATGGCGGGAGGAGTATTTGCGCAAGTGCAGACCGGGTCTGCCTATCCTAAACGTGAATTTCGTGCAGCATGGATACAGTCAGTAAACGGACAGTTCCGTGGAATGCCGACCGAAAAACTGAAGCAGAATCTGATCGGGCAGTTGAATTCCTTGCAGAAGGCGGGAATCAACGCCATAATTTTCCAGGTACGTCCCGAAGCGGATGCTCTGTATGCTTCCAGACTGGAACCGTGGAGTCGTTTCCTTACCGGAGTGCAGGGTAAAGCGCCCGAACCCTATTGGGACCCTATGCAGTTTATGATTGATGAATGCCATAAGCGTGGTATGGAGTTTCATGCATGGATTAATCCGTATCGCACGAAGACGACCTTGAAGAGTGAGTTGGCTCCCAATCATGTGTACAATATCCATCCGGAATGGTTTGTCACTTATGGCGACCAGTTGTATTTTGACCCGGCACTGCCTGAGAGCCGCCGGCACATCTGCATGGTGGTGAGCGACATCGTTTCCCGCTATGATGTGGATGCCATTCATATGGACGATTACTTTTATCCTTATCCCATTAAGGGAAAGGATTTCCCTGACGATGCAAGTTTTGCACGTTTTGGCGGAGGTTTCAGCAATAAAGGAGACTGGCGCCGGAGCAACGTGAATGTGCTGATTAAGAAACTGCATGAAACAATTCGTGAAATCAAGCCGTGGGTGAAGTTCGGGGTTTCTCCGTTTGGCATTTACCGGAATGAAAGCAGTGACCCGCTTGGCAGTAAGACCAAAGGCCTGCAAAACTACGATGACCTTTATGCGGACGTGTTGCTGTGGGCCCGTGAAGGTTGGATAGACTATAATATTCCGCAGATTTATTGGCATATAGGACATCCGGTTGCCGACTATGAGACACTGGTGAAGTGGTGGGCCAGAAATACGGAAAACCGCCCCTTGTTTATCGGCCAGTCCGTGATGAACACCGTGCAGAATGCCGACCCCAAGAACCCGTCGATAAATCAGCTTCCTCGCAAAATGGCCTTGCAACGGGCCTATCAGA
This sequence comes from Bacteroides uniformis, assembly GCF_025147485.1. Lineage (NCBI taxonomy): Bacteria > Pseudomonadati > Bacteroidota > Bacteroidia > Bacteroidales > Bacteroidaceae > Bacteroides > Bacteroides uniformis. The sequence goes on from NZ_CP102263.1 coordinate 2,513,291, forward strand.
CCATCGGTGGCAGTTGCCAGTGGCCTGCCAGTGCGGTTGTAGAGAATGCAGGCAAGTATCGCGATGCCCTGATTGCCGAATATCATAAGTATCCGGCGCTGCCTCCCGTTTTCGATTTCATGGATAACGAAGCCCCGGCAAAGGTACGTAAGATGAAACCGGTGTGGACGGAAGACGGATATATTCTTTTCTGGACAGCTCCCAAGTATAAAGAGGAAATGAACCGTGCCGTCCAATATGTGGTCTATCGCTTTAATGACAAAGAGAAAGTGAATATAGATGACCCTTCCCATATTGTAGCCATCACGCGCGATAATTTCTATAAACTTCCTTATGAAGACGGAAAGACAAAGTACCGCTATGTGGTGACAGCCTTGGACCGTCTGCATAATGAATCGAAATCCGTTGGAAAGAAGATTAAACTTTAAAAATTAGGGATTAAGGATTAGGGATTAATCATTAACGTTTAATCCTTAATCCCTAATAAAGTATCAATCCTGCTATTCCACAAGCTACAATCATTCCTATCGGGTTCAGTTTATATTTCTTTGTGCCTATAAATGTCACGAGGAAGATGAGGCAGCTGATGACGAAGGAATATATGTCTTCTTTGGGAGAACTGAAGTTTTCCGAATTCATCAATACCAGCGCGGCTGAGGCCAGCAGACCGACTACTGCCGGGCGGAGCCCACTGAATACCGCTTCCACGGAAGGATGTTTCTGGTATTTCAGAAAGAATTTGCTGATGGTCAGCATCAGTAGGAAAGAAGGAAGCACCACGGCAAACGTAGCAATAATAGAACCTAAAATACCATAGCTTGTACCGTAGCAATCAGCTATCGTAGTATAACCCACATAAGTTGCCGAATTGATTCCTATCGGACCGGGTGTCATCTGGCTGATTGCCACAATATCAGTAAATTCCTGCGCTGTAAGCCAACCGTAACGGGTAACTACTTCACCTTGTATCATAGACAACATGGCATATCCGCCACCAAAGCCGAAAAGCCCAATCTTAAAGAATGTATAGAATAACTGTAAGAAAACCATGATTAGTAATTAATGATAAATGGTTAGTGATTAATGTTGCTATCCTTTTTAATTCTTTAATTTTTAATTCTTCGGACGTTGAAAACGTCCGAAGCAGTATCCTCCTACACCTGCCGCAATGATAATCCAGATGGGAGAGAAGCCCAACAGCCAGATGAGCAGTGCTGAAACCACCGGTATCCATATGTTGTATCGGTTTATCCGGGCCGATTTAGCCATGCTGAATGTAGGGGCTGCAATCAATGCAACCACTGCCGGGCGAATACCTTTGAATATACGTTCCACAATGGTGTTGTCCTTGAAGTTGTGAAAGAACAACGCTATGGCGAGGATGATGAGAAACGAAGGAAGTATGGTTCCCAATGCAGTGATTATGCTCCCTCGTATTCCCCGTAGCCGGTACCCTATAAAAATGGATATATTGACGGCAAGGATGCCCGGAGCGGACTGTGATATAGCAAGCAGGTCAATGAAATCTTCTTTGGCTATCCAGTTTCGTTTGGTTACGATTTCGTTTTCTATCAGCGGTACCATAGCATAACCGCCGCCGATGGTAAAGGCTCCTATCTTAAAGAAAATGGAGAATGCTTCAAGATATATATTCATATTCAAAATGTTGTAATTTACTTTATTTCTTTATCATCTTTCCCTTCCTTCCCTCTCTTGGCATACTGGCTTGGGCTCATATTGAAATGTTTCTTGAATACTTCACGGAAATATTTCGCATCACTGAAACCGGTCAGCTCTGAAATCTCGGTGATGGTATGCTTTTGTTCTTTCAGAAGTTGGGCAGCATGTTTCAGTCGAATCAGCCGGATGTAGTCAGCCGGAGCTTGGTCGGTCAGTGCCTTTATCTTATTGTAGAAGCTGGTCCTACTCATATTCAGCAGGTTGCAGAGCACGTCGACGTTGAAGCTTGGGTTGTCCATATTGTCTTCGACGCTCTTTTTGACGGTTGCAATGAATTTCCAGTCCAAGTCGTTGGAGCAGTTGATGCAATCCGTATTGTTCTTCTCGTCGTTCAGGTCCAGGCTGGCATATTTGTGGTGCAACAGTGCCCGGTTAGTCAGCAGGTTGGCAATGTTTGCCCGCAATATACCGATATTGAAGGGTTTCACAATATATTCATCCGCTCCGCTTTGCAGTCCCTCGATGATATTCTTGTCGGTATTCAGTGCTGTGAGCAGGATGATGGGGATATGTGATGTCTCGATGTCGTTCTTCAGGATATGACACAATTCGTCTCCTCTCATTTCCGGCATCATGATGTCTGAAATGACGAGGTTGGGCATATACTCCTTGACAATGGTCAGTGCCTCTTTTCCGTTGGAGCATACTTGTATGTTGTACTGTTCAGACAATGTTCTGCGCAGATATTCCCTTAGTTCGTCATTGTCCTCTACAATAAGAATTTTCTGGTGGCTACTGTTGTTTTGCGACTGTTGCTGCGTCTTGTCGTAGATGTCGCTGGAAGCAGGGGACGATGTGGCGGAGGCATTGATAGGCACTCCGGAAGCCGAATAAACAATACGTTCGTTTTGGGGCTGAGGGCGTTGGATTGCCTTGCGGAAATGCTTGTTCCCCTTGGGGAACGTGATTTTGATGCAAGAGCCTTTTCCTTCCATACTGCTGAAGTTGAGCTTTCCTTTATGTAAGTGTACAAGTTTCCCTACCAGAAGTAGTCCGATGCCGCTGCCGGTAACTTTGGAATTGATAGCATTACTGCCACGGAAATGCATCTTGAACAGCTTTTTCTGTTCTGAAGCCGGAATTCCGATACCGGTATCTTTCACCTCAATACTCCAGGTATCTTCTGTCTCGGAAGTAAAGACATGTACATTGCCGCCGTCCGGTGTATATTTCAGTGCGTTGGATATGATATTTTTCAAAATGGAATCCATCTTGTCCTTATCTAACCATACGTTCAGATAACGGAAGCTGCTTTCGTAGGTCAGGTTGATGTGTTTTATGTTTGCGTATGAACGGAAAGCATCGATCGTCTCTTCCATATATGTGCTCAGTTCGTATTCGGATACGTATAGACTTCCGGAATAGGTGTCTGCGCGCTCGAAATTAATAAGGTTGGTGGTCAGGCGCAACAAGGCATTTACGTTTCGCAGGGCTGTATTGATGTTGCTCTGTCCGCTGGAAGTCAGTTGCTCGCGTTCGGTGATTTCTTCCAAGGGTGCTTTGATGAGCGTCAGTGGAGTACGTATATCATGCGCCGTATTGACGAAGAAGCGTATTTTCTCATCGGATTCTTTCCGCTGTTTTCTCAAGACTATTATTCGCAGAGTGATGCTTGCAATGGATATGATAATCACTGCATAGAGTATCAGCGCCCAGAAACTGAGCCAGAGGGGTTGCTCGATAATGATGTCCATACTGCGTTCTTCCAGGACAATACGACGGTCTTCGTTGGAGATGGCACGTACGCGGAGGGTATAGTTGCCCGGACTCAGGTTGGTAAAACGGATGACGTTTTCCTCTCCCGGACGGCTCCAACCCTCATAGAAGCCTTCCAGTTTCCAGGAGTACAGAATTAGGGAAGGATAGTCATAGTTGATGTCTGAGACCTGCAATGAGAAGATGTTCTGGTTGTACTTCAAACGCAAGGTTTTTGTCTCGTCAATATCCAGAATAAGTGGAGAGCCTTCATCCTTGGGATAAACGGTCTGATAGAATACCCGCAGGTCATTGAATACCATTTTGAACTTATAGTCGCGAGGCAGGACCATGTCCTTGTCGAACTCTATGGCTCCATCCGTACTGCCGAAAATGAAATTGCCGTTTTTCCTCAAGGTGCCTGAGGCTGCGTTGAAATGGTCAGACTTCAGTCCTTGTTCTTTGGTCCAGTTATGGAATGTCTCTTCGGCAGGATAGAAGGTGGACAGACCGTGTTCTGTACTCAGGAAGATATTTCCTTTACCATCGGACAATAGTGTATAGATATTATTGGAAATCAAAGCGCAGTTGTCTCTATGATAATGTCTGAATGTGTTTTTGGTCGTATCATATACCAGTAAACCGGCATTGTTGGTACCGATATACAGCATTCCGTCGGAAGCTTGGTATAGAGAGTAGATGTAATAGGATTCTACCGGCATCTGGATATAGCTATACTTACCGGTCACTTTTTCCAATAGGTACAAGCCGGTGGCAGTGCCTATCCACATATGTGTGGAGTCCTTCTCTATGATAGCGGTGATACCATTCAAGCCCGGGAAGTGCCGTATGTTTTTTCTGGAATAATCTATTTCTTTTAAGTTATAATACCCTCCGGACCAGATGTTTCCTGAAGAATCTTTCATAATGGAACGAATATATTTGTCTGGCCGGATATTCAGATTGCTGAACAAGGATGGGGTAAAGAAGTCTATGGACAGTTGCTTCTTGTTTATCTGGTAGATGCCGGAACTATACCCTCCGGCCCAGATGATGCCGGGCTCCACCTCGCATAGTGAGATGAAGGTGTGATTTTTGCTATGGCTTTCGGAGTCGAAGGTGCTGAGAAAAGAATGCCATTGTTTCGTCTTGCTGTAATAGAGGCTGATTCCGTTGTTCGTGGCAAACCATAAATCTCCGTCATGGTCCTCGATGATGGCGTTTACCTGGTCATTGATGAGTGATTGTTTATTGCCGATAGAGTGTTTTATCCATTGGTAATCGGTATATCGGTTGTTGCGTACAGTTATGCCGATGGGATAATTGGCCATCCAGATACGCTGCTCGCTGTCGATGTAAATGTCATTGATAGTATTTCCGTTCATTGAGTTGTACCGATTGTAGTCGGCAACGATATACGGTTCGGATGCATAGGTATCGGTATTCATCTTGTAGACACCGGCTCCGTCCGTTGCGATGAGAATCTCATTGTCATTGAAGGCACGGATACAGTTGATGCTAATGTCCATCAGTCCGGATGGTATATGCATGACCTTGTGCTTGTTTAGGTCATAGGAGAATATTCCCCGCTGGAAAGTACCGATAAAAACCTTGTGGGATGGTTTGTGATAGTATAGTTCGTTGATTTGTATCTTCAAGGTATCCAACTGGTTGCAGGGGCTGAGGGTGAGGATGTTGTTGGCCAGTTCAGCATAGTGTATGCCGATGTCGGTTCCGATGAAGAAGTGGGTCGAATCAATCTGTGCGATATCCGTAATTCGTTCTCCTATTTCGTTTTGAATGAATGTTACCTTCTGGGTATTGCTGTCGTACAGATATAGGGCATCTTCATTGCAAAGCCATATTACACTGTTGGCATCCACAAAACCGTAACTGATAGGGGTTGGACGTCCTTTCACTTCGCTTTCGGGTAGCTTGTATACCAGGACAAAACGGTCATGTTTTGTATCATAGCGGAACACGCGTCCTTTCTTGCCTATTTCCCATATGGTGCCTTTGGGGTCAACATAGAGCCAGTTCAGGTTCATCATGGAATTCACTTCTTCATCTCCATCCATCAATTTGTACGGCTTGAAGTCCTTTCCGTTGTATCGGTCGATGCCGTCGTGGGTAAGAAACCACATGTAACCTTTAGGTCCCTTTTGAATTGCATATACCCGTCTGTTGCTCAAACCGTCTTCCACACCGATGTATTTGTATGTTTGTGCAATGCCTATAATTGGCAATAATAGTAGTATGTAGAAAAAGAAGTACTTTTTCATAATTGTCGAACGGTTTTTTGAATGTTGTACTGAGGGAGAGTTGAAAATAAACACAAAAATAATGCTTTTGTTTGAGAAAAACAAAAAGAAAGCGAAGAATAGAAATGTAACAAGCGCGAGATTATTCATAACCCGCGCTTGTTACATTTCTATAAAAAAGGAAGTTCAGCTCATTTTTTATTGGCTTCCACCCACTTGCGTGCATTAACAAATGCTTCTACCCAAGGAGTGATTTGGTCGCTGTTTACGCGGTCTGCGGGGTAGCAACCGTTCTGCCAGGGGAAGATGGCACGTTCCAAGTGGGGCATCATGGCCAGATGACGTCCGTCGGCACTTGCCAATCCGGCTATGGAATAATCTGAGCCGTTGGGGTTGGAAGGATATTCGTCGTATGAGTATTTCAGCACGACGTTGTATTTGTCCTCGTCGTATGGCAAGGAGAATTTTCCTTCACCGTGAGCTACCCAGATACCCAGTTTGCTGCCACTCAGTGAGCCGAGCATTACGCTGCGGTTGGTGGGGACGGTAACACCGAGGAATCTGGATTCAAACTTGTGTGAGTCATTATGAAGCATCTTGCCGTTTTTCTTGTGCTCGGGATTGATAAGATTAAGTTCCATCATGAGCTGGCAGCCGTTGCAGACACCCAGTGAAAGCGTATCCTCGCGTGCATAATATTTGTCGAGCGCTTCTTTTGCTTTCGGATTGAAGAGGAAAGCACCTGCCCAACCCTTAGCAGAACCAAGAACGTCGGAGTTGGAGAAACCACCGCAGTAAACAATCATGTTTACATCTTCCAGCGTCTCGCGGCCGCTGATAAGGTCGGTCATTGTAACATCCTTCACATCGAAGCCTGCCAGATAGAGTGAGTAGGCCATTTCGCGTTCGCCGTTGGTTCCTTTTTCACGGATGATGGCGGCGCGTATACCTGACGGTGTACGGCGGTCCGGATTAATGCCGTATTGTGAGAACTTGCCTTTGAAGTCCGGCATGAAGGCGAATTCCACCGGTTGCATCTTGTAGTTTTCGAAACGCTTCTTGGCGCAGCCGTTCATGGACTGCTTACGGTCAAGGAGATAAGAAGTAGAGTACCATACATCACGCATATAGTCGATGCCAAACTGATAAGTAGCATCGCCTTTTGATACAAGAATATGGCGTTCGTCTGTCGGTTTGCCGAGCTTCACGTAACCTACGCCTGCATCTTCCAGTATTTGCTTTACAGCTTCCTTGTGCTTGTCGCTCACCTGGATAACGATACCCGGGTTCTCTGCAAACAGAATCTTGATAAGGTCTTGCTCCTTGATTTTATCCAGGTTGATTTCCATACCGCCTTCCACATTGGCAAAGCACATTTCAAGCAGTGTAGTGATAAGACCACCGGCGGAAATATCATGTCCGGCAAGAATCAGTCCCTTGTTGACCAGTTCCTGCACGGCAAGGAAAGCATCGCGGAAGTATTCGGCATCCTGCACGCTGGGAACTTCGTCACCTACCTTGCCCAGGGTCTGAGCAAAGGCGGAACCGCCGAGTTTCAGGTTGTCGAAACTGAAGTCTATATGATAAATGGTAGTCTTTTCATTGTTAACCAGCACCGGAGATACGACTTTCTTGACGTCGGAAACTTCTCCACCGGCAGAAACAATTACCGTGCCCGGAGAAATTACTTTGCTGCCGTCGGGGTATTTCTGTGTCATGGAAAGAGAGTCTTTACCGGTCGGTACATTGATTTGCAGGGAACAGCAGAAGTCACTCAAGGCCTTTACTGCCGTGTACAGACGGGCATCTTCACCTTCTTGCGAACGGCAAGGCCACATCCAGTTGGCAGAAAGGGAAACGCTGTCCAGACCTTCGGCAAGCGGTGCCCAAACCAAGTTGGTCAATGCTTCGCTGACGGAAAGAACGGAGCCGGCTGCCGGGTCGGCAAGTGCCGCCTGGGGAGCATGGCCCAGAGAGGTTGCGATACCCTTTTCGCCGCGATAGTCCAAAGCTACCACACCACAATCGCTCAGAGGCAACTGCAATTCACCCTGGCACTGTTGGCGGGCAATCTTGCCTGTTACAGAACGGTCCACCTTGTTTGTTAACCAGTCTTTACAAGCCACAGCTTCCAGTTGGAGCACATTGGTGAGGTATTCGTGTAGTTGGGAAACTTCGTATTGGGGCATTTCGTAGTGACGTTCCACGGTCTTGTCCACCATATAGGTCTTGGGGGAAGAGCCGAACATCTGTTCTACGGCGAGGTCGAACGGACGTACACCGTCAGCTTGCTGGAAGGCAAAGCGATGGTCGCCGGTCGTTTCACCGACTACGTACATCGGGGCACGCTCACGTTCGGCTACCTTGCGTACATGTTCGATGGCCTCTTCCTGAATCAGCAAGCCCATGCGTTCCTGGCTTTCGTTGGCAATGATTTCCTTGGCAGACAGAGTCGTGTCACCGATGGGCAACTTGCTCATGTCAATTAAACCGCCGCATTCCTCTACCAATTCGGACAGACAGTTTACATGTCCGGCAGAGCCGTGGTCGTGGATGGAAACCACCGGATTGGTCTCTTCCTCACAAAGTGCGCGTACCACGTTGTAGGCGCGTTTCTGCATTTCGGCGTTGGCGCGTTGCACGGCATTCAGCTCGATGCCACTGCTGTAGCGTCCGGTATCTACGGAAGATACGGAGCCGCCGCCCAAACCGATGCGATAATTGTCTCCACCGATGACAACCACTTTGTTGCTGGCTTCCGGTGTACCTTTCAAACAGTCACGCTGGGTACCGTAGCCTACGCCTCCGGCAAGCATAATCACTTTGTCGTAACCATAGACTTCATCTTTTTCCTTATGTTCGAAAGTGAGCACGGAACCGCAGATTAGCGGTTGGCCGAATTTGTTCCCGAAATCACTGGCACCATTGGAGGCTTTGATTAGTATTTGTTCGGGAGTTTGATACAGCCATTTGCGTACCGGCAGAATCTCTTCCCAGGGACGTCCTTCTTCCGTACGGGGGTAGGAGGTCATGTAAACGGCTGTTCCGGCAATCGGCCAAGAGCCCTTACCGCCGCCCATACGGTCGCGAATCTCACCGCCCGTACCGGTAGACGCACCGTTGAACGGTTCTACTGTTGTGGGAAAGTTATGTGTTTCCGCTTTCAGGGAGATGACACTCTTGATGTCCTTTACTTGGAAATAGTCGGGCTTGGAGTGGTCTGCCGGAGCAAACTGTTCGATAACCGGACCTTCGGCAAAGGCTACATTGTCTTTGTAGGCAGAGATAATTTTGTTGGGATTCTCTTGTGTAGTTTTCTTTATCATCTGGAAGAGTGAAGATTCCTGTTCCACTCCATCGATGATGAATGTCCCGCCGAAGATTTTGTGACGGCAGTGCTCGGAGTTGATTTGCGCGAAGCCGAATACTTCGGAGTCTGTCAGAGGGCGCCCGAGGTCTTTCTCTACCTTCTTGAGGTAATCCATTTCCTCTTTGGAGAGTGCCAGACCTTCCTTTTCATTGTATGCCTCCAGGTCTTCGATGTGTACAATCGGTTCCGGCTGCCGGTTGGTTGTAAATACATTCTGGTCCAGCCCCTTGTACATACGTTGCAGCATCGGATCGTGGTCTGCGTTCTCATCTTTTACGGGGAAGTACTCCTCGATGCGTATGATGCCGTCCAGCCCCATATTCTGGGTGATTTCTACGGCGTTTGTACTCCAAGGAGTAATCATCTCACGGCGCGGGCCGACGAAATGTCCTTTCAGGTTGTCTTCACTTTCGGGGGTGGCTTCTCCAAAAAGCCAGCAGAGTTTGTCGCTGTCTGCCTGGGGGAGTTCGTGATTACATTCTACGGCAATCACACTCTTGGATGGGGTTCTGAAAAAAAGAATCATAGTTATATTTACGATTTTACGATTTACGATTTTACGATTGAAGTTACTTCTTTGAGTATCTTCATCTTTTCTTCTTGGGGGCAAAGATACGTAAAATCGGTGGGGAGGAGAAAAAAAGGAAAACAAAAAACGCATGCAATTTTACTCGTATGCGTTTTTTGTTCTGTTTCATAAAAACCGGATGTGTGTTATTGTATGACGATTTCATCCGTAAATAAGAATTGCTTCTTCCCTTGTATGGCATGGAAGCGTACATATCGTGCCTCAGTGGGGGTGCCAATCCAGCCGAAATCACGGAATATCACGTCCTTTCCGGCCTCTTCCTCGCTGCAGATATCACTGCCCAGCAGGGTGAAGTTCTTGCCATCAACAGATGCCCATACTTCCACTTTGGCAGGGAGAAATACTTGTGGGGTACGGATTTGCATGAAGTTGGCCATGACCCGATGTATGGCGGTCACTTCGCCCAGGTCGATAATGGCATCCAAATCATTGGGGCAGAAGCCCTGCCATCGTCCGTCCATGTAGCTTTTGCCGCCGCGAAGTCCGTCGAGGAGACCGGCGTCACCGCCGCCTTTGTATACTTCTTTATGCTGATAGTATCTGCCGCCCGGTGCATAGGTTATCTTTTTGCCTATGCCCTTATGGTAGTCGGTGCGCAGGTGAAGGCTTTTTCCGATAGGCTTTTCTCCGTCGAAAAGACGGGCTGTCAGCAATATCGAATCTTTTACGGCAAATGGCTTTTTGTATAATTTGGAAGATGCGGTCGGTTCGGAGCCGTCTGTTGTATAGCGGATGTCAATCGGATATTTTTCAGAGGTGAGGGAGAGCATGATTCTCTTCTTGGCATAGTCAACGGTCTGGCTGGTCTGCACTAGTTCGGACAGGGTGAACGGGTTGTAGCCTTTTGCCTTGATATGGCGTATTTCGTTGTTGATACGTCTCTTGAAACTTTCCGGATGCTTGTTCTTTACGGGAGTCCAGCCTACTTCTGCCAGGGCGATGATACGCGGATATATCATGTATTCGGCATGCTCGTAGGTGGGCAGATATTCTGCCCACACATTGCCTTGCACACCTAATATATATTTGCAGATATCTGTTCCTAATGAATCGGGAGCCGGGTCGTAGGAGTAGGTCTGTCCGATGGGGACGCAGGCGCCAAACGCCAGAGGCTGTGTCTCAGGGTCATCCTGGTAGTGGTCCAGATAGCAGTGGCTCTCCGGTGTCATGATGGCATAATGCCCCATGCGGGCGGCGGCAATGCCACCCTCCGTACCTCGCCACGACATGACGGTTGCATTGGGGGCCAGACCTCCATCCAGTATCTCATCCCAGCCGATGATTTCACGCCCTTTGTCGTTGAGGTACTTCTCTATGCGGGCTATCATATAGCTTTGCAGCTCACTTTCATCTTTGAGTCCTTCTTCCTTCATGCGCTTCTGGCATTTGGGGCATGCCTTCCAGTGGCGTCTGCTGGCTTCATCGCCTCCAATATGGATATACCGGGAAGGAAACAGCCGTATCACTTCATCCAGCACGTCTTCGAAGAACTTGAAGGTCTCTTCGTTACCGATACAGACTTCGCCGGATGTATAAGGCTTGCCGGTGCAGGACAATTGCGGATAGGCAGCCAGCACTTCTCCCGAGTGTCCCGGCATTTCTATTTCGGGGATAACGGTGACATGCCTCAAGCGGGCATATTCCAGAACCTCACGTACATCCGCTTCCGTATAGTAGCCTCCATAGGCTCCTTCTTCATCCTTCTCGCAGAAGTGGTGGTCATATTTCCCCCAATCCTGCAGATTGGCGGCTTTTCTCCAGGCTGCGAATTCTGTCAGGCGAGGATAGCCCGGAATCTCCAGCCGCCATCCGGCACCGTCGGTCAGATGCCAATGCAGGCGGTTGATTTTGTAGGTGGCTACCAGGTCTATTTGTTTCTTGACATAGTCCGTGTTAAAGAAGTGTCTTGAAACATCCAGGTGCAGCCCACGATAGGGGAATCTGGGTTCGTCCTTGATGGTCGTGACTGGCAGTTTCTTCCCGTTACGGGCAAGTTGTGCCAGGGTTTGCAGTCCATAGAAGGCACCTGCAGCGGAGGAGGCCTGAATGTTTACACCTTGTTTGCTGACTGTCAGGTTGTAGCCTTCGGCAGCGATTGGATTATCCGTTGCGTCCGTTATTTCTATCGTTACAAAAGGGTTCTTGTCGACAAGCTTCATGGGGATGGCAAAGTCCGGCAGATAGGCCAGCAGGTCATTCATGTCGGATTTCGCCAGATTGGTCGAGAAGGTTACCGTAGATGGCAGTTCTACTGTTTTTGACGTTGTTTGGGCATACTGCGGATATGGAACCACACCGAGTTCCTTGGGGGCTTCGCATGCCGTCAGTAGTAAGACGGCCATGGAAACGAGTGTTAGAGTTTTTTTTATTCGTTTCATAAGGGGGTATTGTTAAGTTCGGAGGTAAATATACGGAATAATATGTAAAATGGATAATCTTTACTTCTTAAAATCCTTTTCCGTCGAAAAAACGTTAACACTATTCGTTCGTCTCATAAAAAAGTCCGATATTTGCAGCCATGATTCAGATAGAGACCATATTTGACATATTGTGGAAGGGGTTCATTATCGGCGTCATTGTGTCCGCGCCATTGGGTCCTGTAGGAGTATTGTGTATTCAGCGTACTTTGAATAAAGGACGGTGGTATGGTTTCGTAACGGGGATAGGAGCTTCGCTAAGCGATATTGCATATGCTTTGCTGACGGGCTACGGGATGAGTTTCGTTTTTGATTATGTCAACAAGAACATCTTTTACCTGCAACTTTTCGGAAGCATTCTTCTGTTGGCGTTTGGCGTTTATACGTTCCGCAGCAATCCGGTACAGTCCATCCGTCCGGTATCCATCAACAAGGGTTCCTATTTTCATAACTTCATAACGGCGTTTGCCGTCACGCTTTCCAATCCTCTGATTATATTCCTTTTTGTAGGCCTTTTCGCCCGCTTCGCTTTTGTAAGTGAGGGAGTGCTGGTATTCGAGGCCGTTACCGGATACTTGGCCATCGCATTGGGCGCTTTGGCATGGTGGTTTGGCATTACCTTTTTTGTCAATAAAGTCCGTACACAATTCAACTTGCGTGGCATCTGGATGCTGAACCGTATTATCGGGAGCATTGTCATTGTGGTGTCTGTGGTGGGATTGGTGTTTACGCTGATGGGTGAATCGCTGTATTGAGTGGGAAGGTGAAAAATCATAATTCATACATTTTATCGTGAAGATTGCGCAACAACTGAAAGAAAAGAATATAGCCGAATACCTTATATATATGTGGCAGGTGGAGGATTTGCTCCGTGCCAACGGCTGTGACATAGACCGGATACGCCAGAACATCATTTTGCGCTATCCGGAGGAGGAACGGCCTGCGTTGGAAGAATGGTATGGAAATCTGGCAGATATGATGCGTGCGGAAGGCGTAACGGAAAAAGGACATCTGCAAATCAACCGGAATGTCATTCTGAACCTGACGGAGCTGCATGGCGAATTACTGGCTTCTACGAAATATCCGTTCTATAATGCGGCTTATTTCAAGGCACTGCCTTTTATCGTGGAGCTGCGCCAGAAGAGCGGCCGGAAAGAGGAGCCTGAGGTAGACACTTGTTTCGAGGCGCTTTATGGAGTGCTGCTGTTGCGCTTGCAGAAGAAGGAAATCAGTCAGGGCACGGCAAAGGCTATGGAGGCCATCAGCGGTTTCGTCTCGTTGCTTGCCAACTATTATGACAAGGAGAAGCGGGGAGAATTGGAGTTGATGGATAATTGATAATTATGGAGGAAAATATTGTTCATCGTAACATTCTATATATAAGTGTAACTTTATTAAATGAATATTCTGATAACCGGTGCCAACGGTCAACTTGGCAATGAAATGCGAGTGTTGTCGAAAGAAAACGGACAACATGCTTATTTTTTCACTGACGTGCAGGAATTGGACATTTGCGACGAACAAGCTGTGCACGGGTTTGTGAAGGACAACCGGATAGATGTAATCGTGAATTGCGCCGCTTATACGGCTGTAGACAAGGCGGAAGACAATCAGGAGCTTTGCGACAAGCTGAACCATGTCGCTCCGGGCTATCTGGCTGCCGCTGCCGAAGCTTGCGGTGCTGCATTGATACAAGTGTCTACCGACTATGTTTTTGACGGAACCGGACACACCCCCTATACGGAAGAGGCGGCTACTTGTCCCAATTCAGTATATGGTTTTACCAAACTGGCGGGTGAGCAGGCGGTGATGAAGTATTGCAGCCGTGCCATGATCATCCGTACGGCGTGGCTCTATTCCATTTATGGAAATAATTTTGTGAAGACGATGCTCCGTTTGGGACGCGAGCGCGAGACGCTGGGAGTTGTATTCGACCAGATAGGTACGCCGACATACGCCAATGATTTGGCACGCGCCATCTTTGCGGCTATCAGCCAGGGAATCGTGCCCGGCATCTATCACTTCAGCAACGAGGGAGTCTGCTCGTGGTATGATTTTACGTTGGCTATCCATCGTCTGGCAGGTATCAAGAGCTGCAAGGTAAGTCCGCTGCATACGGACGAATTCCCTGCCAAGGCACCGCGTCCGCATTATTCTGTGTTGGACAAGACAAAGATAAAGAAGACATTCGGCATCGATATACCCCATTGGGAGGCGAGCCTTGCCGTCTGCATGAAGAATTTGGAAGAGTGATTATTACTGACTAATTGATATATGGCCAATAACAACGAAATAGAGAGACGGAGAACGTTTGCGATTATTGCGCATCCGGATGCCGGTAAGACATCATTGACCGAGAAGCTGTTGCTTTTTGGTGGACAAATCCAGGTGGCGGGTGCCGTAAAGAGCAATAAGATAAAGAAGACGGCAACGTCGGACTGGATGGATATTGAAAAACAGCGTGGTATTTCCGTTACCACTTCTGTAATGGAGTTCGACTACCATGACTACAAGGTCAACATCCTTGATACTCCGGGTCACCAGGACTTTGCTGAAGATACCTACCGCACGCTGACGGCTGTGGACAGTGTTATCATCGTGGTGGACGGTGCGAAAGGTGTGGAAACGCAGACACGCAAGCTGATGGAGGTCTGCCGTATGCGTAATACGCCGGTGATTATCTTCATCAACAAGATGGACCGTGAAGCCAAAGACCCGTTCGACCTGCTGGACGAGCTGGAGGAGGAACTGCACATCCACGTGCGTCCCTTGACGTGGCCTATCGAGAGCGGTGTCCGTTTCAAGGGTGTCTACAATATCTACGAGCATAACCTCAACCTCTACCAGCCCAGCAAGCAGGTAGTGACGGAGAAGGTGGAAGTGGACATCCATACCGAGGAGCTGGACAACCAGATTGGCGCCCAACTGGCCGACAAGCTGCGCGGAGAATTGGAACTGATAGACGGTGTTTACCCCGAATTCGATAAGGAGGAATACTTGAAAGGAGAGCTTGCTCCCGTATTCTTCGGTTCGGCACTGAATAATTTCGGTGTGCAGGAACTGTTGGATTGCTTTGTGGAGATTGCTCCCAGTCCCCGTCCCGTGAAGGCGGAAGAACGTGAGGTGGAGCCGGAAGAACCTAAATTTACCGGATTCATCTTCAAGATAACCGCCAATATCGACCCGAATCACCGTTCATGTATCGCTTTCTGCAAAATCTGCTCCGGGAAGTTTGTACGCAATGCCCCGTACTTGCATGTACGTCATGGCAAGACGATGCGTTTCTCGTCGCCTACGCAGTTCATGGCGCAGCGCAAGACAACTGTCGATGAGGCTTGGGCGGGAGATATTATCGGCCTGCCGGATAACGGTACGTTCAAGATTGGCGATACGCTGACCGAAGGCGAGGCGCTTCACTTCAAGGGACTTCCGAGTTTCTCTCCGGAGATGTTCAAGTACATTGAGAATGCCGACCCGATGAAGCAGAAACAGCTTGCCAAGGGTATCGACCAGTTGATGGACGAAGGTGTGGCGCAGTTGTTCGTCAACCAGTTCAACGGGCGTAAGATTATCGGTACGGTGGGGCAGTTGCAGTTCGAGGTCATCCAGTATCGTCTGGAGAACGAATACAGTGCGAAGTGCCGTTGGGAGCCGCTCAGTCTGTATAAGGCCTGCTGGATTGAGAGCGATGATGCGGCGGAGTTGGAAGCCTTCAAGAAGCGCAAATACCAGTACATGGCGAAAGACCGCGAGGGTAGGGATGTGTTCCTGGCCGACAGCGGATATGTGTTGCAGATGGCGCAGATGGACTTCAAGCATATCAAGTTCCACTTTACGAGTGAGTTCTAAGCTATATGATTTTTGCTGACTCACGGCTATAAATGATGCAAGTCGAAGAAAAAGAGGAGGTACAAAGTAATGAAAAACTTTGTACCTCTTTATTTATTGTGGGAAGAAAGTGTTACCTTTGTTTCTGCAACGATTAATATGCATTGATTATGAAAACTGTTGAAGTAAGCTCGTTCCTTACCGATTTTACACCTTACTTATTATAAACACAAAATTTCAAGATGAAACATACCTTCCTTTTTCTCCTGCTGATTCTCCTTCTGGGGCTGACAGCCTGCTCGAAACCTGCCGATAGAACTTTGGTGTATAGTGTGGTGAAAACCTATCAGGATTTGTATAATGCGGTAACAAAGTAAAATCAGCCAAACACGTAGAGAGGCACATTCTCTCTATGTGTTTATTCTTTCTTTTCACTGGCATAAACTCATAAATGATGTCATATTGCAAAGAATAACTTATAACAATTACCTTGTAGAGATAGGAAGATACAGGTGGCTTCATTATCAGGGGTTTGCGTGTGTCGCTTGTAGAGATTATCACCTTATTCCTCTTATTTAAGCTTTATTTCCCCCCTTCTTCTTGTAGAGATATGGTTTTTGTAATCCTTTGTTTTTGAGTGATTTGTGAAAATCGGTTGTAGATGCCATTTTCTTGTTTTCCCTTGTTTCCCACCCTAACTTTGCAACATCGAATTTGAGAAAAGCAGACGGCTGAATCGTTGAGGCCTCACGATGAAAACTTCTGCTTCTCGGGTGAGACAAGAGAAACAGAATATACCTATTATTAATTATTTAAAACATTACGATTATGGCATTTTTTAAAAGAGTTCAGAAAAAAGTAAACGATTTGTGGTATCCTCAATCAGTAACCTGGGGCAAGGCGGTTACTACCCGTGAAGTGGCAGACGAGCTGTCTGTTCTTTCTACCGTGACCCGTGGTGACACGTATGCGGTGATGGAGAACTTGGGACGTGTATTGAGCAATTTCATGGGGCAGGGACGTACTGTGAAGATAAATGGTGTAGGCACCTTCTACTATACTGCCACCTCTACTAAAAGAGGAGTGCCGACGGCTGCGGAGGTAAGCGCTTCGCTGATTAACGGAGTACGTGTCCGTTTTTTGCCCGAAGTGGAGCGTAATAGTGGCCGTCAGGTGATTACCCGCAGCATGGTGAATACGAAGATTGTTTGGGAAGAGTGGGGCAAGACTTCTACCTCCACCGGTACTACTCCCGGCGACAATACCGGTGGAACCCCCGGCGGCAACGACGGCGACCAGGGTGAGAATCCGTTGGGCTGATTCTCCTTCCTTGAAAGCAATTGATGACTGACACCGTTTTATGCTAAAAGTTTCCCGTACCACCTCATTGGTTGTGCGGGAAGCTTTACTTTTTAGCATCTTTTATCATTCTTCTCTGCCTTTCTTTAATGGATTATCGCTAATTTCGAGCGATTTTTCGTAAATTCGGCTGAATAACTAATAATTTATAATATGGAAAACTTGAATACAGCACTTCTGCTGATGGTGGTAGGTATGGCAACAGTCTTCGCTATCCTGCTGATTGTTATTAACTTAGGAAAAGCTCTTATTGCATTGGTGAATAAATATGCGCCCGAAGAGGTGACACCGGCTAAAGCTGCGGCAAATGGTCCCGCACCTGTCCCCGGTAATATTCTGGCAGCTATCAGTGCAGCCGTAACAGTAGTGACACAAGGTAAGGGTAAAGTTGCTAAGGTAGAAAAAATCTGAAATAATAATCTTATATAAAAACACACCGAATAATTTAGTATGAAAAAGGAAATTAAGTTCAGTTTGGTATTCAGGGACATGTGGCAGAGTGCCGGAAAATATGTACCCCGTGTTGACCAACTGGTGAAAGTAGCTCCCGCCATCATTGAGATGGGTTGTTTTGCGCGCGTGGAAACCAATGGCGGAGGTTTTGAACAAGTAAATCTGCTGTTTGGGGAGAATCCGAATAAAGCCGTGCGCGAGTGGACGAAGCCGTTCCATGAAGCCGGTATCCAGACTCACATGTTGGACCGTGCCCTGAATGGCCTCCGCATGAGTCCCGTGCCCGCCGATGTGCGTAAGCTGTTCTATAAGGTAAAGAAAGCGCAGGGTACGGACATCACGCGTACCTTCTGCGGTCTGAACGATACCCGCAATATCATCCCTTCTATTGGCTATGCACACGATGCCGGAATGATTTCCCAATGCTCGCTCTGCATCACCCATTCACCCATCCATACCGTAGAATACTACACGGAGATGGCACTGAAGCTTATCAAGGCAGGTGCCGACGAAATCTGCATCAAGGATATGGCAGGTATCGGACGTCCGGTTTCTTTGGGCAAGATTGTGGCCAATATCAAGGCGGCGCATCCCGATATTCCTATCCAGTATCATAGTCATGCGGGTCCCGGTTTCAATATGGCAAGTATTCTTGAAGTGTGCGAAGCGGGTTGCGACTATATCGACGTAGGCATGGAGCCGCTTTCCTGGGGTACGGGACATGCCGACTTGCTCAGTGTGCAGGCCATGCTGAAGGATGCAGGCTTCCAGGTGCCCGAAGTCAATATGGAGGCATATATGAAGGTACGCGCACTCATCCAGGAGTTTATGGACGACTTCCTTGGCTTGTACATCAGCCCGCGCAACCGCCTGATGAACTCCCTGCTGATTGGTCCCGGACTGCCGGGTGGCATGATGGGCAGTCTGATGGCAGACTTGGAATCCAATCTGGAGTCCATCAACAAATACAAGGCAAAACGCAACCTGCCCTTCATGAAGCAGGATGAACTGCTCATCAAGTTGTTCAACGAAGTGGCATATGTTTGGCCGCGCGTGGGTTATCCCCCGTTGGTGACTCCGTTCAGCCAGTACGTCAAGAACCTTTCCATGATGAACGTCATTGCTATGGAGAAAGGCAAGGAACGCTGGGGTATGATTGCCGATGACATTTGGGATATGCTGTTGGGCAAGGCAGGTAAGCTGCCGGGTCAGCTGGCTCCCGAAATCATAGAGAAGGCCGAACGCGAAGGACGCAAGTTCTTCACCGGCAATCCGCAGGACAACTATCCCGATGCTCTGGACAAGTACCGCAAGCTGATGAAGGAGAACAAGTGGGAACTGGGCGAGGACGACGAAGAGCTCTTCGAATACGCCATGCACCCGGCTCAATACGAGGCTTACAAGAGTGGCAAGGCCAAGCAGGACTTCCTGGAGGATGTGGAGAAACGCCGTGCCGAACGTGACAAGTCTCCGCTGGACGATGCCAAACCCAAGACGCTCACTGTGCAGGTGGACGGTCAGGCTTACCGCGTGACGGTGGCATACGGTGACATCGACCTGCCCGCTTCGGCCACCGAAAAGGTGACAGCTCCCCCCGTAGGCGAAGGTCAGGACGTTCCGGCTCCGCTCGAAGGCAAGTTCTTCTTGACAAAGAATGCGCAGGAAACCCCGTTGAAAGTGGGTGACAAGGTGAAGAGTGGCGACCTCCTCTGCTATATCGAAGCTATGAAGACATACAATGCCATCCGCGCAGACTTTGATGGAACGGTTGTTGCCATCTGTGTCAATCCGGGTGACTCTGTTTCTGAAGATGATGTATTAATGAAGATAGGATAATGGAAGATATATTTGCAAAACTCTATGATATGACGGCCTTCAGCAACATCATTGCTGATCCGTCGTTCCTCGTGATGTATGCCATCGCTTTCATCCTGCTTTATTTAGGTATCAAGAAACACTATGAACCATTGTTGTTGGTACCCATCGCTTTCGGTGTGCTCATTGCCAACTTTCCCGGCGGCGAGATGGGGGTGATTCAGGCAGATGAAAACGGAATGGTCATGGTAGGCGGGGTGATGAAGAATATTTGGGAGATGCCGTTGCACGAGATTGCGCACGACCTCGGACTGATGAACTTCATTTATTATATGCTGATTAAGACCGGCTTTCTGCCGCCTGTTATCTTTATGGGTGTGGGTGCGCTGACAGACTTCGGTCCGATGCTCCGTAACTTGCGTCTCTCCATATTCGGTGCGGCTGCGCAGTTAGGTATTTTCACCGTACTGCTTTGTGCTGTGATGATAGGGTTCACTCCGCAGGAAGCAGGTGCGTTGGGCATTATCGGTGGTGCCGATGGTCCTACGGCTATCTTTACTACCATCAAGCTGGCTCCCCATCTGTTGGGACCGATTGCCATTGCTGCTTATTCTTATATGGCGCTGGTACCGGTCATCATTCCGATGGTGGTGAAGCTGTTCTGTACCAAGAAGGAATTGATGATTAACATGAAGGAGCAGGAGAAGCTGTATCCTTCGAAAACCGAGATTAAGAATCTGCGTGTATTGAAGATTATCTTCCCGATTGCAGTGACTACGATTGTTGCTTTATTTGTGCCCACAGCAGTACCTTTGATTGGTATGTTGATGTTCGGTAACTTGATTAAGGAAATCGGTTCGGATACAAGCCGCTTGTTTGATGCTGCTGCTAATAGTATCATGAATGCAGCTACCATCTTCTTAGGATTGAGCGTTGGCGCCACGATGACCAGTGAGGCATTCCTGAATTGGACGACTATCGGTATTGTGATTGGTGGTTTCCTGGCATTTGCATTGTCCATTACGGGAGGTATTTTCTTTGTGAAGCTGTTCAACCTATTCAGCAAGAAGAAGATCAATCCGCTGATTGGTGCTACCGGCCTGAGTGCCGTACCCATGGCAAGCCGTGTCTGCAATGAAATAGCAACGAAGTATGACCCGAAAAACCATGTGCTGAATTACTGTATGTCCAGTAATATCTCCGGTGTAATCGGTTCGGCTGTTGCGGCGGGTGTGCTGATTTCATTCCTGGGATAAACGGTCAGTAGGAAAAATATAAAGAAACTCCGGTATGGCTTTGTAAAGCTATGCCGGAGTTTTTTGTATGTTTTTCTTTGAGGGGCATTTCATTCACTAACCACCTTCCAATATTCAGCCATCGCCATCTTCTCCGCCAGATACGCATCAATCAGGTTGGTGTGTGCCTGCGTCCACGAGAGTTGTGCGGACAACACATCTGCCATGCTGGCTTTTCCTTCATTATAAGAGAAGGTGACAAGGCCCAGATTCTCTTCGGCGAGTATCATATTCTCCCGGGCCGTCTTGACTTGCTGTTCAGTTTCCGTCAGTTTTGTGGTGGCTGCGGAGAGCTCTTCCAGAATATTGTCCGTTACATAGCTTTGTTGCAGCTTCTGTATGCCGATATAGGCTTTCTGTTGGCGGTTTGTCTTGAAGCGGGCTCCCCAACGGAAGATGGGGATGCTGACATTGACCCCTGCGACGGGAGTATGAGGTACATCCTGCCCCATATAGGCAATTCCCGTATCCCAACCGGTAGCGAGGAACATGCTGACTTGTGGGTTGTAGCGGCTGAGGGCGGCATGCCGTTGCGCTTCACTGCGGGCGATGTTCACGGAGGTACTGGCATATTCTGCCCGGCGGGGCAGCACATCATCCAGGCCCAAAGGGAGGATGGGAGCAGTCGGTATATCTATTTCGGCTATGCTGTCTATGGGAGCGTCCGGTTCCGAGCCCATAAGGATATTCAGTTTTTGCAGGGCAAGGGTATGGTTTTGGCGTGCCTTGATGTACTGCAATTCGGCCTCCTTACGCCGGGTGGAAATCATCAGCAAGTCTGTGCGGCTGATGGCACCGTCATCAAAGCGGTCTTGGATGATGTCGTACTGCTGTTGTACAATATCCTGAAAGGTAGCCGCGGCTTTCAGACCGGCACGGGCGGCAGAGGCATTCCAATAGACGGCGTCACTTTGATAGTGTATCTGGTCGAGGGTCAGCTCTGTGGTAAGTTGGTCCAGTGCCTCGTCGGCTTGCGCCACTTTCTTTTGGGCTATTAGGGAACCTCCGGTATAAAGCGGCTGCGTCAAGGTGGCAAGTGCCTGATAGGTATAAGGGCGGTAGTCTCCCTTTGGACTATTCCATTGGTTCAGATGATTGAGATTGGCAGTACCCTCGGCGGTGATGTCAATCTGGGGCAGGAAACCGGTGGAGGCAATCTTGCGTGCCTCGGTACTGGCGAATGTTTTCAGATGCTGTTGTTTCAGAATCTGGCTGTATGCTTCTACCTTGTCGCGGTATTCTTCGCGGCTCAGATAGGCTTGTTGTGCCCCGGCATTCAGTCCGGAGCACAGTAATGATAGAATAAGTATATTTGTTTTCATCATTCAATTGGTAAACTGTAAATTGTTGAATGTTCTCTCACTTGATTTTATGAATGGCGCAATAAGCCACCGGCAGCACGAATAGTGTCAATGCCGAGGCTACCAGCAAACCACCCATGATGGTTGCCGCCATGCCGCCGAACATGGCGTCGAACAATAACGGCAACATTCCCAGGATAGTGGTACCCGATGCCATGGCCACCGGGACAATACGGGTGGTCGTTGCACTGATAACGGCTTCACGCGGTGCTTTTCCGGCAGCGGTTTCCGTATCAATCTGGTCCACCAGCACGATGGCATTCTTGATATTCATTCCAATCAGCCCCAGCAAGCCGAGGATGGAGAAGAAGTCGAATGATTTCCCCAATACCACCAGTCCCAGTACAATACCTATAAAGATAAGCGGCAGCATCAGCAGGATAACAATCGGCTTCCGGTAGCTGCGGAACAGAAACAGCAAGGTGACGAACATAAGGAAGAATGTCAGCGGCAGGTTAGCTGCCAGTGCGGCATTGCTTTCTGCCTGGCTTTCCTGCTCTCCGAAGTATTTCATGGTGTAACCTTCGGGCACATCAATCTCTTCTTGCACTTGCTTCCATATACGGTTGAAGGCGGCAATGGCATTCACACCGCGGCGTGGGTCGGCCTGCGCCATCATCACCATCTGCCGGTTGTAGTCTTTCACATTGGAGAACTTGTACTGGAAGTCGAACCGGCTGACGACTTGTTCCAGAGTGGTTGTTTCGCGTGCAGTGCCGAATACGGGGAGTGTACGCAAGTCGTTGATGCGGAAAGAGTCGATAGTTTTATCCTTCAACAGAACGGGAAGTACCTGGTCTCCTTCCCTGTATTCCCCAAGTGTCATGCCGTTCGTACCGATCTGGATACTCTGTGCCATGCTTTGACGGGAGATACCCAACGGTTGTGCACGCTCCTGACTGTAAACGGGATGCCATACCGGTATCTTATTGCCCCAGGAGTTGCGCACGTTGATAAGTTCGCCGTCACGGTGCATGATGTCCAGAGCCTTGTTGGTCAACATGACCAGCGTATCCGTGTTATTGCCGATGAACCCGATTTCAATGGCGGCATCTACAGCAGGAGAGAGTTTGAACAACATGGTACGGGTGATGGCATTGGGATAGTTGGCCTTCATGTAGGCATCAAGGTTCTCTTCCTGCTTCTTGGTATATTTGCTGTCCGTTACTTCCACCAGGATATTGGCGAAGTTAGGTTTGGGACCGACGGAAGTGGAGGCCAGATAGTAACGCAACGGTGTGCTGCCGAATGTGACGGATACCCGTTTCACTTCCGGCTGCTGCATCAGATGCGCTTCCACCTTTTTCATTTCGGTTTCTACTTCGCGGATGCTGTACCCGTCCGGATAGAATACATCTGCCCGAAAGTAGGGCTTGTCCAGAGAAGGGAAGAAGTTCTGGGGCATCAGCCCCATGACGATGAGGGAGAGGATGAACAGTGCTGTAATGCTTCCAAGGGTCAACGCCTTCTTGCGTATCAGTGTGCTGAGGATGGAGGCGAATTTATGGTAGAAAGGCTTGTCGTATGGGTCCTTGCTACCATCTTTAGCCTTTGCTTTCAGTATGAAGTTGCCGAATGTAGTGGTTTGTGTCAACGCCAGCACCCAACTTAATCCCAGGGAAATGGCCAGCACTACGAATAGCGGTTTCACGATTTCGGCTACGGAAGAGGGAGCCAGATACAGTGGCAGAAACGAACAGATGGCAATGAACGTTGCTCCCAGCAATCCCCATTGGGGACCGGTGGCACCGTCTATCAGCGCTTTTCGGCGGTCGATGCCGCGGGCAATGGCAATTTGGGCATTATCTGTCACCACGATGGCATTGTCCACCAGCATTCCCATGGCTATGATGAATCCGGCGAGGGAGGTCCGGTTCAGACCTACGCCAAGAAACGACATAATGAGCAGTGTGCCTCCGATAGAGAATATAAGGGAAGAGCCAATCAGTACTCCTGCACGCATGCCCATCACCAGCATGATGATTACAATCACAATCAGGATGGATTCTATCAGATTGATGATGAACCCGTTGTTGGCTTCTTTGGCAATCACGTTTTCGGGATACAGACTTTCCAGTTCCAGCCCCACGGGGATGAGGGGCATGAGTTCGGCAAGCCTCCGGTCTACCAGTTCACCGGTTTTTACCACATCCTTTGTCGGGTCGGTGGAGATGCCGATACCGATGGCGCGCTTTCCGTTGACGTGCATGATATTGCCGGGAGGTTCCATGTATCCCTTTTCAATGATGGCGATGTCACCCAGCTTGACTTGTCCGCCGGAGGTAGTGATAACCTGGTTGTGGATATCATCGACAGTCGTGTAGGTACCGTTGGCCACAATGCGTAACTGTTGTTCTCCGGCGCTGATTTCACCCGTATTGATAATCTGGTTCTGCGATTGTAGCAGGCTGGCCAGCTGCTTGGGGTCGATACCCATTCCTGCCAGCTTGTTTACGGAGATGAATATATGGATGACCTCTGTCTGTGTACCGAAAAGGGCTACCTTCATCACACCGTCTGCCGTGATGACTTGTGTCTTGATTCGTTCCGCCCAGTTTCTCATTTCTTCATAAGAGAAACCGTCGTCACCCACCAGGCCGTAATAGATGCCGAAAACGTCTCCAAAATCATCCGAGACGGTCGGTACAGAAGAGCCTGCGGGCAGTTGGGGCTGTATGTTGAGCACTTTACGCCGCAGTTCGTCCCACTTCTGCGGAATGGATGCGGCAGAGAGTGACGGTTGCAGTTCGAAGGTTATCTTGGAGAGTCCGTACATAGACTCTGACTTTATCTTGTAGACGCCGCTCATCGACTGTATTTCTCGGGAGATGGGTTCGGTGACGAGCCGTTCCACTTCTGCCGGCTCCGCTCCCGGGTAGCGTGTCATGATGACTGCCGACTTGATGACGAAAGGTGCGTCTTCCTTCTTTCCCAACCTGCCGAATGACAGTATACCGCCGATAAGCAGCACAGCCAGAAAGAAGTAGACTATCTTCGTGTTGTCTAATGAATATTGGACTAGATTCATAATGAATATTTTTTAGATAAATGGGGAATGTAATGTGCCAATGTGATTAATCACATTAGTACCTTTATTGCTTCTCCTTCTGTCAGCTGGTATACTCCGGCCGTCACAACGGTTTCTCCCGGTTCCAACCCTTTAGAAATAAGCAGGTTTGCCTCTCCCGTTGGAGAATAAACGGTCACTTCGCGGCGACTGACTTTATTACCTTCCACCACCCATACATACGTTTTCCGGTTTTCACTGTCGCCAAATACGGCGCTTAACGGTACATTCATCAGCTTTTCTTCCAGAAAGGGAGCGACATCCGATGCCAGCTTTATTTTGCATGTGAATCCCGGTTTTACGTCATAACGTGTACGGTCAAAGTGCGGGTCGTCAATTGTTATTGTCACCGGAATACCCGTCCCTGCTGTGGAGATGTCAAGATACTCTTCCAGTCTGGCATCGAAAGCCTCTGCAGGGTAACTGTCGAACACCACCTTGAACTTTACGTCCTTGGCACGGAGCAGATAGAGATAATCATCCGGTACGGTGAACTTGATTCGTAGCTTCTGTGTATTTACCAGCTGTACAACCCCTTCTCCTGCATTGACACGCTGATAGTTCTCTACCAGCCGTTTTTCGATGGAACCCTCGAAAGGGGCTGTCAGCCGCGTATCCCGCATATTGTTGCCGGACAACTCGTAAGTGGATTTTGCTTTCTGATAGTTGGCTACGCTGATTTCGTATTCCTGCACGGAGATAGCCTGGCGGCCAAGCAGCCGTTTGTTACGTTCCACTTGTGCGGCAGCTGTTTCGTAGGCAGCCTTGTCGGCTGCATATTGCAGGGAGATGTCGCGTGGGTCGATGGCGGCAATCAGTTGCCCCTTTTTTACCCGCTGTCCCTCTACAACCGGGAGGCTGATGATTTGTCCGCTGACGCGGAAGGCAAGTCTCACATATTCCACGGCTTCCACTATTCCGGAGAAGTCTTTGCGGATAACCGACTGTGAACTGACTTGCGCAGTCTTCACCGGTCGGATAAGGGTATTGCTACCCTTTTGTTTTTGCCCGCACGACGTGATGAGCAACGCCATGACCAGGGCGAAAAGAAACATTTTTTTCATTGGTAAACAAGTATATAGTTATTCGTTCAGGTATATATAAAAACATAAAACCGGGAAAACAACCAAATGTTCTCCCGGTTATAGGATAAATGATGATTTAATGTGCCAATGTGCTAATTGGCTGCGCAATGTTTATGCTGCGCTATCACGCCGCAGGTCATTGGCACATTGGCATATTAATTTTCAATTCCGTCCCCCGTTCCAGCGTATATGGGTGTCCGTAGACTTGTATGTCCACTTTGCTGCCTGCTGTAAGCGAGATTTCGATTTCTTTTCCTACCCGTATGTGAAGTGTGTTTTTCAGATAATTCACCTTGAATGAATAGCTGTCCCATTTTTGCGGTATGACAGGGGAGAAACACAACGTCTCCTTCAGCACCTGCATACCTGCAAATCCGCGTACAATGGCCAGCCAGCTGCCGGGCATACTGGTTATGTGCAGACCTTGGTCCGCTTCGTTGTTGTAGTCGTCCAGGTCAAGCCGCGTGGCATGCAGGAAAAGCTGGTAAGCTTTTTCCACTTTGCCGATGCGTGCAGCCAGGATGGAATGGATGTGGGGAGAAAGGGAGGATTCGTGTACGGTCATCGGCTCATAGAACTCGAAATTGCGGCGGACGGTTTCCGTGTCGAAATAGAAATAATAGAGGTAAAGTCCGAGCAACACGTCGCTCTGCTTGATGTAGCAAGAGCGCAGAATGCGGTCCCATGACCAATGTTGGTTGATGGGGCGTTCTTCGGCAGGAATGTTATCTGTACTTTCCAGTACTTTATCCATATAGCCGTCATTTTGGATAAAAATACCCCGTTCCTTGTCTTCCGGCAGATACATGTGTTCGATGATGTCTCTCCACCGGGCACTTTCCTTCACTTGGTCGAGATTGGTGATGCGGCGTATGTGGGCATATTCATCCGGATATTGCTGTGCCACCATTTCCAGAAAACGGAGGGTCATCTTGAGGCACTGTATACAGGAATAGTTAGTGTACCAGTTGTTGTCCACATTGTTTTCGTATTCATCCGGGCCGGTAACCCCCAGTATGACATATTTCTGTTTGGGTTGGGAGAAGGATACCCGTTGTCTCCAGAAACGGCTGACGGCAATCATTACTTCCAGGCCATATTTAGCGATATAGTCCATATTGCCCGTCAGCGCTGCATGCTGAACGATGGCATAGACAATGATATTGTTACGGTGGATTTCCTCGAAGGTTATTTCCCATTCACTGTGGCATTCCTCTCCATTGTTGGTTACCTGCGGAAACAACGCTGCACCGTCCTTGAAACCCAGTTTACGGGCGTTTTCGATGGCTTTGGGAAGCTGGTTGTACCGATATGCCAGCAAGTTCTTTGCAATCTCTTTGGGAGTGGAGAGCAGAAAAAACGGTACACAACACAGTTCCGTGTTCCAATAAGTATTTCCGCCATATTTTTCTCCGGTGAATCCTTTGGGGCCGATGTTTAGGCGCGGATCATCTCCCCGGTAAGTCTGATACAGCTGGAATATGTTGTACCGGATACCTTGTTGCGCTTCCGGGTCCCCTTCGATGACGACATCCGTTTCGTCCCAGATTTCCTGCCAGGCCCTTCGATGCTCTTCTACCAGCGTATTCCAGCCTATGCTCTTGGCTTCGCGTGCCTCGGCCACGGAGTGTTCCACCAATTCACTCCGTTCGTGGTAGAGAGAAGAAGCGATGGCGGTGTATTTGATGAGTGTCACGTTGTCTCCGGGTTTCACGTCGGCACCTACGCTGAAACCGGTCTGCTTTTCCTTTTCTATCCGTATGGGGTTGGCAGTGGTTTCCTTGTTGTTTTTGAAGAATTGGTAAGTCATGGCGTAGCACACTTGTGCATCTTCCCGGCGGGTCTGTGTCCAGAGATAGGCACAGCTGCTGGTAGAACCGGAACGCAGTATGTTCCATATTTTCAGGTTTGGCAGATCGGCATCGTCTACTATATTCCCGTCAAGGATGGGCACGAGTGAGATTCTGCCGGTATAGTTGATGGAAGACACGCTGTACTTGATGAGACAGAGGTTGGGTCTTGCCATATTTGTGATATGCTCTACATGGATGCGGAGCTGGTTTCCGCGAGGAGACGTCACCTCCATGTCCCGGTAGGAGATACCTTCCTTCATATCCAGGCGGCGGTTGAAGCTGTCGACATCCCAGCCTGCCAAATCGAGTTCCTCATCGATGAGGCGCAGGTTGATGCGGCTCCAGTCGGCAGCCTTGGGTATACGGGTGTAATATGGTGGAAATCCGTTCTTCCACCATCCTACGCGGGTTTTGTCCAGGAAAGTGATGCCGGCCACAAATGAACCACGGTAACTGTCACTGCTGTAAGGCTCCTCAAAATACCCTCGTTGCCCGAAACGTCCGTTTCCGAGGCTGAATATACTTTCCGACATCCGTTGACGGTCGGGGTGGAATTGGTCTTCGATGATGTTCCATTCATCGGTCTTGAGGTATTTTTTCATGGCGACGTGTTTTCTGTAGTTATCGCCGTAAAGATACGCAATATGCGGAAATAAAAGAGAAAAGTGAGGACAAAAATAGTGAAAGGGGAAGGGAGGGGATTAAAAAAGATAATATAGCACACAGATGACACAGATAAGGCAGATGAACACGGATTATTAGACAAACTTATCCGTGTTCATCTGCCTTATCTGTGTCATCTGTGTGCAGAAGTAGGAGCTTGGTTCTATTTCTCTCCCTTAGTCTCTTTAATTAAATATACACAGAAAGCACCTATTATCAGCATCACTCCTGCCAATACAAGCATATTGATTTCGGGGGGCAGTACTCCTTTGGGAGTAAACAAGGACAGAATACTGCCGCCCAAAGCTGCCGCAATAATCTGTGGAATACAGATGGTACCATTGAAAAGACCTAAGTAGGTACCCATATGTCCTCCGCTCAGTGCATTGGTCAAGATGGTGAACGGCAGTGCCAGCATGGCAGCCCATGCACAACCTATCAGCAGGAAGGAAATGAACAACATATACGGATTGTGCATAAAATAGGTGGAAATGAAACCTATACCTCCCAGAACAAGGCTGAGTGAGTAGACGCGGCGGCGGTCCTTGAACATCGGTATGCAGATGGCCCAAAGCACAGAGCCGATGGCTTGCACGGCAAACAGTACGCCTACCCAGTCGGCGGCATTCTGATATTGCAGGCTCTTGGTGTCGAGTACCACTTTGGTCACACCATCTACCAGGTGCTCTACTGTAGGAGCGTCAAAAGCATTGGCAGCGATGCTGCCGTTGGTATAGGTCCACATGAACATAAAGGCAAACCAGCAGAAGAACTGTACCAGTCCGATAGTCCAGAATGCTTTCGGAGCCTTGATGAGCAGCTTCAGCATGTTGGTCTTTTCATGTTCCTCTTCTTCGGTGATGCCGTGATACTCTGCATATTCGGCAGGCGGCATCTCTTTTACTTTGACCGAAGTGTAGATAACGCAGAAGATAAGGATGGCTGCTCCGATGTAGAATGAGTAAATCACCGAGTCGGGGATTACTCCTTGGGGAGCTGTATTGCTGATGCCAATCCATGCAAAGATGAACGGGAAGAGATAGCCTACCAGGCTGCCTGCATTGCAGAGAAAACTCTGGATGGAGTAGGCGAGCCCTTTTTGTTTCTCATTCACCATGTCACCCACCATCATTTTGAAGGGTTGCATGGCCATATTGATGGAGGTGTCGAGGAACATCAGCGATACCAGTCCGAAAATCATGGCTGTACTTACTGCCATGCCGAAGCTTCCGGCATTGGGTAGCAGGCACATGACGAGTACGGCCACCAACGAACCTATAAACAGATAAGGGATGCGCCGTCCGAAGCGTGTCCAGGTCTTGTCACTGGCGGCTCCCACAATGGGTTGTACAATGATACCTGCCAACGGCGGTAATATCCAGAAATAACTCAAATTATGCGGGTCTGCACCCAAAGTGGAAAAGATACGGCTGATGTTTGCACTCTGCAAAGCATATGCAATCTGTACGCCGAAAAAACCAAAGCTGATGTTCCACAGCTTCCAGAAACTTAAATCGGGTTTTACTTTCATGATGGTTTAATATGTTTTATTATTTCGTAGTTCCTCTTATCACCAGATTGGTACGTACTATCTTGTTGTTGCTTTTCTCTTCTCCCTCCAGCTTTCCGGTCAGAATGCTGAAAGCGCTTTTACCTACTTCCTCGCCATGCTGCTCCACGGTAGTCAGCTTCGGGTCGGTGCTTTGCGCAATGGCTCCGTCGGTGAATCCGCAGATGGATACTTCATCGGGAACTTTTACGCCGACCAGTTTGCAGGCATACAGTATGCCCGAAGCTGTCTCGTCGTTGATGGCAAAGAAACCGTCAGGGCGGTCTTCGCTTTCCAGCAGGTCGGGAGTGATGGAGATGGCACGTTCACGGGTGTCGCACAACAGAATCATGCTGTCGTCCACCGGAATTTTATACTTCTTCATGGCATCCAGGTAGCCGTTCCGGCGATTTTTGGTAATCTCCAGGTGGGGAGCCGCACCATAGAAAAGGATACGCTTGCATCCGGTCTGTATCATGTATTCCACGGCGGCAAAGGAGCCGGCATAATCGTCTACCACCACTCGCTCGGTTTTCAGCCCCGTGCAGATACGATCGTAAAAGACGATGGGAATATCGTTGTTCAGTAGCTCCTGGTAATGGTCGTATTGGGAAGTGTCCTTGGCAAGTGAAGCGATGACTCCGCAGACACGGGCGGCAAGGAAAGAATGCACAATCTTCACTTCCTGCTCGTACGATTCGCTGCTCTGCGCCACTATGATATTATATCCGGCATTTGCCGCCGCTTTCTCAATTCCGCTCAATACGCAGGAAAAGAAGTGGTGTACCAGTTGGGGGACAATGACGCCGATGGTATTGCTGCGGCTTGCGCGGAGATTTACGGCCAGTACATTGGGCTTGTAGTTATGTTCGCGCGCATAGGCATGGACAAGGTCACGAGTTTCCTTGCTGATGTCCGGATTGTCTTTCAGCGCTCTTGACACGGTGGAAGGGGAGACATTCAGCGCCCGGGCAATATCCTTGATGGTAATCTGCGGTTTATTCATGGTATAGTTTTGAGGACAAAGATAAGGTAAACTTCCCTAATCCGATTGCAAAAATAACGTAATATGGTAAATTGTGCTTATTCGTTGAGGTTTATCGGGTTGTAAGTTTGTGCAAACGATTGCGGACACCCGTATTTTGACAAATTAAGGTGATATGTAGTTCTATATTTCCTAAATGCTTATATTTGCAGTACGCAATTAATGATGATAACGCCATGAAACACATGAAGTTTTTGACTTTCTTTTTTTGTATTGCCTTTGCCGTATTTGCATGCAGCAGCAATAATGAGACAGACCCCAACGCCGGTGGAATTCCCGATAAGGAGGAACCTCTGGCTACGGACTTTGCTAAAGGTGCCGACATCAGTTGGGTAACGGAGATGGAACATAAGGGTATGAAATTCTACAATGCTTCCGGTGTGGAGACCGATTGTTTCCAGCTGATGAAGGATTTGGGCTTGAATGCAGTTCGACTCAGAGTATGGGTCAATCCCAAAGAACACGATAACTGGTGCAATACGGCCGATTTGGTGACGAAAGCCAAGCGTGCCGCAGAGCTGGGCATGGACGTAATGGTAGACTTCCATTACAGTGACTGGTGGGCCGACCCTGGACAGCAGCATAAGCCTGCTGCATGGAAAGGACTGAACTTGGCCGACTTGAAGAAAGCCGTCGCCGACCATACTGCCGATGTACTTAATGCGCTGAAAACGGCAGGAGTTACTCCTAAGTGGATTCAGGTAGGCAATGAAATCCGTCCGGGGATGCTCTGGGATGAAGATGCTGCATTGAGTGGTGCGTCCTATGATGTGAGGGAATGTGATGTAAAGGGTTCCAACAGCACTTCCGAGAAAGTGAAATACCGTAAGAACTTTGCCAACCTGGCTGCTTTTATCAATGTAGGATACGATGCGGTAAAGTCCGTCTTCGACGATGCCATTGTCATCGTCCATCTGGACAATGGATATGACAACGAATTGTATACCTGGTTCTTTAATGGACTGAAAGCCAATGGCGGTAAGTGGGATATGATAGGCATGTCGCTCTATCCTTACTGGACGATGCTCGAGCACAAGGAATATACAGCTGATAGAACTATCACCGAGTGTATTGCCAATATTAATAGTGTAGCCCGGAAATACAACTGTGACGTGATGGTGGTGGAAACCGGTATGGAGTGTGCCGACGACAAAGGGAATCTGTCAAGTGCTTCCGTGCTGGCAGAAGGGAAACGCCAACTGGCACGTATCCTGAAAGAGTGCAAGGAGAATACCGGCGGACGCTGCAAGGGCGTGTTCTACTGGGAACCGGAATGCAGGCCGAACCAATATCGGCTGGGGGCATTCACTGAAGACGGCCGCCCCACTGTGATAATGGATGCTTTTAAATAATTATATTAACAAAATCTTTTAAAGAAGAATGAGAAAGACAATACTTATCTTTTCCTGCTGCGCTTTTTTTGCCTTGGCGGCAATGGCGCAGCGTACAGAAGCATTGTTGGAAAAGAACTGGAAGTTCACCAAGGGAGATGTTCCCGAAGCAACACAAACAAATTTCGACGACAGTAAGTGGGAAACAGTGACCATTCCTCATGATTGGGCCATCTTTGGTCCGTTCGACCGCAACAACGATTTGCAGGAGGTAGCGGTTACGCAAGACCTTGAAAAACAAGCTTCCGTAAAGACCGGGCGTACCGGAGGGTTGCCTTATGTGGGTGTCGGTTGGTATCGTACGGCTTTTGATGCTTCTGCAGACAAGCAGGTCACTCTGGTTTTCGATGGTGCTATGAGTGAGGCTCGGGTCTATGTCAATGGGAAAGAAGCTTGTTTCTGGCCTTTCGGATATAACTCTTTTCATTGCGATGTTACCGGTTTGCTGAATGCCGACGGTAAAAACAATGTGCTGGCTGTCCGTCTGGAAAACAGACCCCAGTCCTCCCGTTGGTATCCGGGGGCGGGATTGTATCGCAATGTCCGCCTAGTTACTACGGAACGTGTCCATGTTCCAGTTTGGGGTACACAGCTCACCACACCGCATGTTTCTGCTGAATACGCTTCCGTGCGTCTGCGTACTACAATACGGAATGCCGGTGATGCGGATGTTCGTATTTCTACTGATATTATTGCGCCGGACGGTAAGATAGTAGCCCGTAAGGATAATAGCCGGAAAATTAATCACGGACAGCCATTTGAGCAGAATTTTCTGATAAATGCTCCGTCTCTGTGGTCCCCTGAGACACCTTATTTATATAAGGCAGTATCTAAGATTTATGTAGATGGCAAACAGACTGACGAATATACCACGCGTTTTGGTATCCGCAGCATTGAGATTATAGCTGATAAGGGATTCTTCCTGAATGGTAAGCACCGTAAATTCCAGGGGGTATGCAATCACCACGATTTGGGCCCGTTGGGTGCGGCTGTCAATGTGGCTGCTCTTCGCCGTCAGTTGACATTATTGAAGGATATGGGATGTGATGCAGTCCGTACCTCCCACAATATGCCTACACCCGAATTGGTGGAACTCTGTGACGAGATGGGCTTTATGATGATGTTGGAACCTTTCGATGAATGGGATATTGCCAAATGTGAGAATGGTTATCACCGCTATTTCAACGAATGGGCAGAAAAGGATATGGTAAATATGCTGCATCAGTATCGGAACAATCCTTGTGTGGTAATGTGGAGTATAGGAAATGAGGTTCCTACCCAATGTAGTCCCGAGGGCTACAAAGTGGCTTCTTTCCTGCAGGATATTTGCCATCGCGAAGACCCTACACGCCCCGTTACTTGCGGTATGGACCAGGTGACTTGTGTGCTTGCCAACGGGTTTGCGGCAATGATTGATGTACCCGGTCTTAATTATCGGGCTCACCGCTATGTGGAGTCTTATGAGACTCTTCCACAGAATATTGTGCTCGGTTCGGAGACGGCTTCCACTGTAAGTTCCCGTGGTGTCTATAAATTTCCCGTACAGAAGGGAGCCAGTGTGATGTACGATGACCATCAGTGCTCCGGTTATGATGTGGAGTGTTGTTCCTGGTCGAATCTTCCCGATGAGGATTTTGCTTTGTCTGATGATTATGACTGGACAATCGGACAGTTCGTCTGGACGGGCTTTGATTATTTGGGTGAGCCTTCTCCTTATAGTACGGATTCCTGGCCCAGCCACAGCTCCGTTTTCGGTATCATAGACTTGGCAAGCCTCCCCAAAGACCGTTTCTATCTGTACCGCAGCCTATGGAACAAGCAGGCAAATACCTTGCATGTCCTTCCGCACTGGACGTGGCCGGGCAGGGAAGGGGAGAATACTCCGGTTTTTGTTTACACCAGCTATCCCAGTGCCGAACTGTTCGTCAACGGAAAGAGTTATGGCAAACAGCGGAAACTTACTGCTGATGAAAGCCGTGCTTTGGAAGGTCAGGACTCCCTTGCTTTGCAGCGTCGCTATCGCTTGATGTGGATGGATGTTCCTTATGAACCGGGCGAAGTGAAAGTGGTAGCTTATGATGCTTCCGGTAAGCCTGCAGAAGAAAAGGTGATTCGTACCGCTGGCAAGCCCCATCATCTGGAGCTGGTTGCCGACCGCACCCGCTTGTCTGCCGATGGCAAAGACCTGGCATATATCACAGTCCGTGTCGTGGATAAGGACGGTAACCTTTGTCCGGCAGACAGCCGCATGGTAAACTTCTCGGTGAAGGGTGCCGGAAAATATCGCGCTGCTGCCAATGGAGATGCTACCAGCCTCGATTTGTTCCATCTGCCCAAGATGCCGGCTTTCAGCGGTCAGCTGACGGCTATTGTGCAGAGTGGCGAGCAAGCCGGTGAGATCGTGTTTGAGGCAAGGGCTAAAGGATTGAAGTCCGGAAAGCTGGTACTTTATACTTCAGAGAAATAAATAGCACTATTTGCTTCCACTCTACCACACCTGCTCTGTAACCCTTTGTTCATCGGTGTTTGAGGTGCGGTGGAAGCAACAGAAAAAGGTGGAAGCAAATTTTGCTTCCACCTCTGTTTTTAGGGCCGACATGATGTTAACTTGTTGTAATGTAACAAGTTAATATCATGTCGGCCATTTTGTTAATATCGTGTTAATGGCATATTAATATTGTGCAGACACGTTATTCATATCCTGAAAGTATGTTGCTTGGTTTATACATGCATGGCATTTCTTCAGTAAAAGCTTTGTGTTTCTTTTGTTTTGTCTTGATGTTGTGTAGTACTTAACGGTCGTAAAGCGATTTGTTGACGGCCGTAAAGCGATCTGTCAACGGCCATCGACAAATCGCCTAACGGCCGTTAGGCGGTGAAAATCTCTGTACTTTAGCAGAATAAACATATATGTTATGTGCAAGAATGCCACATGTAGAGTGGAGAGAAGCGCTGTATTATGATATATCAAGTGATTTTTCTATCTTGTGCAACCGCATGCAATCGTTTGCACTGTTCGTTTCCCACATTTTACACTCTCTTTATACTTTACTAAGGTAATAAAGCATATTTTTGTTGCGTCATGCTTTGGGTACTTGAAAGACGTTAGAAAGCGAAAGTACGAAAATTATTTTTCGAATAATATATATAGGTAATTAATATTGTTAACTTTAATTTATTAAATGCATGAAGCAAGTTAATCTTAGAATCTGTCAAACGATTCTTACCCTAATCTTAGGGCTATTCTTGTCTGTAGGCGCTTATGCACAGAACATCACTGTGAAAGGGCATGTAAAAGATGCTTTGGGAGGAGTGATAGGCGCAAATGTAGTGGAAAAAGGAAATTCCACGAATGGTATAATCACTGACCTTGATGGTAATTTTACATTGACAGTTCCTCAGGGAGCTACGTTGGTCGTGTCTTTTATCGGATACAAGACGCAAGAAGTAGCTGCTGCTCCTTCAGTAATTATTACATTACAAGATGATGCGGAATTGTTGGGCGAGGTGGTCGTAATTGGTTACGGTACAGCCAAAAAGAATGATTTGACTGGGTCTGTTACGGCTATTAGTGCAGATAAAATGGTAAAAGGTGCTGTTACATCTGCTACTGATATGTTGGTTGGTAAAGCTGCCGGTGTAAGTGTGATTACTGACGGTGGTGCTCCGGGAGCTGGTGCTACAATTCGTGTGCGTGGCGGTTCTTCTATGTCTGCATCCAATAATCCGTTGATTGTTATTGACGGTGTGCCTGTAGATGACGGTGGTATTAATGGTATGTCAAATCCTTTGGCTACTGTCCATCCCAATGATATTGAGACTTTTACTATTTTGAAAGATGCTTCTGCAACAGCCATTTATGGTTCTCGTGCATCTAACGGTGTTATTA
The DNA here is from genome assembly GCF_025147485.1 of Bacteroides uniformis. Taxonomy (NCBI): domain Bacteria; kingdom Pseudomonadati; phylum Bacteroidota; class Bacteroidia; order Bacteroidales; family Bacteroidaceae; genus Bacteroides; species Bacteroides uniformis. The sequence goes on from NZ_CP102263.1 coordinate 2,550,016, forward strand.
TTATTAATACTAAAAAAGGAAAGTCTGGACGTGTACAAGTTGGTTATAGCGGTACATTCTCTATTAATACAAGACCCAATAAAGTAGATGTAATGTCTGCAAATGAATTTAGAGAATTTGTGACTTCTAAATTCGGTGAATCAAGTGCTCAGTTTAAAGCATTAGGTCAGGCAAATACTGATTGGCAGGATGAAATATTCAAAACCTCTTTCAGTACAGACCACAATGTTAATGTTTCTGGTGCTATACCACACATGCCCTATCGTGTATCAGTTTCTTATACCAATGAAAATGGTATATTGAAGACTTCTAATATGGAGCGTTTGACTGGTGCTATTAGCTTGAATCCTAATTTCTTTGATAAGAAATTGAATATTCAGTTGAATGTGAAAGGTATTTATAATACAAACCGTTTTGCAGATACTGGTGCAATAGGTATGGCGACGCAATATGATCCGACACAGCCTATTTACATGGATGGAAATCCCTATGGTAACGGCTACTTTATGTATATGAAAAGTGGCAATAATCCTACACCGGTTGATATTGGTTTGGCTAATCCCGTTTCTATTTTAGATTCAAAGCATGACGAATCAACTGTTTATAGAAGTATTGGTAATGCACAAATTGACTATAAGTTTCATTTCCTGCCCGAATTGAGAGCAAACTTGAATTTAGGTTACGACGTGTCTAAGAGTGAAGGTGATGTTATTATAGAAGATAATGCTCCTATGACTTGGTGCCAAGGTAACTATAAAACTGGGTTTGGGGAAAATAGCAGCTATTATCAATTGAAGCGGAATACATTGCTGGATTTCTATTTGAATTATGCTAAAGAGTTTGGTGCACATCATGTCGATGTTATGGGCGGTTATTCTTGGCAGCATTTCTATAATTCTACATGGACCAAATATCCTTATTCTACAGTAAAAGCTGAAGAAACTGGTAAGGAATTCTATAAGGATATGGAAGATTATTCAACTGAAAACTATCTTGTTTCTTTCTTTGGGCGTTTGAATTATACATTATTGAATCGTTATTTGGTGACATTTACCTTGCGTAATGATGGTTCTTCACGTTTCAATAAAGACAATCGTTGGGGATTATTTCCTTCAGTTGCTTTGGCATGGAAGATGAAAGAAGAGAATTTCTTGAAGGGAGTGGATTGGCTTTCTGATTTGAAGTTGCGTTTGGGCTATGGTATTACTGGTCAGCAAAACCTGAATAATGGTGACTATCCTTATATGGCTCGCTATATGTATTCCAAAGCTGGAGCAAATTATTATTTTGGTAATAACAAGTATTCATTGATTGCTCCTCAAGCTTATGATGAAAACTTGAAATGGGAAGAAACTACAACTTACAATATTGGATTGGATTTCGGTGTATTGAACAACAAATTGACAGGTACTCTTGATTTGTATTATCGTAAAACTGATGATTTGCTGAATACGGTTACAGCTCCTGCCGGTACAAACTTTAGTAACCAGTTGTTGACGAATGTAGGTACATTGGAGAATAAAGGTATTGAACTTACTTTGACGGCTCATCCTATCACGACAAAAGATTGGGACTGGACATTGAGTTATAACATCTCTTATAATAAAAATGAAATTACCAAATTGACATTTAATGATGACCCGGCTTATAAAGGTGTGATTCATACTGGTATTGATGGAGCAACCGGTTATAATATCATGATAAATGCTGTTGATCATCCTTATAATTCATTCTATGTATGGGAACAACTTTATGATAAGGCTGGAAATCCGATAGAAGGTGCTTATGTTGATCAAAATGGGGATAATAAAATAGACGAAGAAGATTTGGTCGCTTACAAAAAGTCTGCTCCTGACGTATTTATGGGATTAACTTCTCAATTGTCTTATAAGAATTGGGATTTGTCATTTGCTTTGCGTGCAAGTATTGGAAACTATGCTTATAACAATGTACAATCCAATCGTGAGGCTTGGGATGGTTCACAAATGTATGACCAAACTGGTTTCTTGAAAAATCGTTTGACTTCTGCATGGAAAACAAATTTCAAGACAGGGCAATATCGTTCTAGTTACTATGTTCAGAATGCTTCTTTTGTACGGATGGACAATATTTCATTAGGATACACTTTTAACAAGCTGTTCAATGATAAACAAAGTGCACGTGTTTATGTCACGGTACAGAATCCGTTTGTTATTACCAAATATGATGGTTTGGATCCTGAAATTAGCGGTAGTGGAGTTGATAATAATATCTATCCTCGCCCTCGTGTATTTATGTTAGGCTTGAATCTTAATTTTTAATCAATGAAGTTATGAAAATATTAAAATATAAATATATATTGTCGGCAGCCCTTTTGAGTACGATGTTAGGGGTTACCTCTTGTGTGAACGATCTGGATACGGTTCCATTGGATAAGGATGAATTGGTTTCGGATGTCGTTTTTGGAAAGGAGATAGGAGCTTATGAACAAAGTTTGGCTAAAATATATGCAGGTTTGGTAATAGGTGGTAATGCAGGTGGAGACTCAGACCAGGATGTTGTCGGCATTGACGGTGGTTCTCAGGCTTCATTTATTCGCGTATTGTGGAATATGCAGGAATTGGCTTCTGATATCGCTCATTGTTGCTGGAATGATCCTGGTATTCCAGACTTCAATCATATTTCTTGGGCTGCTTCAAGTCCATGGATCAAAGGATCATATTATCGTTTGTATTATCAGATTAACTTGTCAAATGCGTTTTTACGTGAAACAACTGATGATAAACTTGCCTCACGAGGTTGTTCAGAGCAAGTAAAGGCTTCTATTAAAACTTTCCGTGCAGAAGCTCGTTTTATGCGTGCTTTGATGTATCTGTATGCTTTGGATTTGTATCGTAATGTTCCGTTTGTAGATGAAAACAGCCCTATTGGTAGCGTTCGTCCACAACAAATTATGAAAGATCAATTATTTGAATACATTGAAAGTGAAATGTTGGCATGTGAAAGTGATATGCTTGATCCTGTAGTTGGATTTAATGATAATTATGGACATGCTAATAAAGCTGCTCTGTGGGCTGCATTGTCTCGCTTGTATTTGAATGCAGACACGTATGTAGGTGTAAATAAATATACTGAATGTGTGACTTATTCTAAAAAGATTATTTCAGCAGGTTACCAATTGGAACCGGTTTATGGCGATATGTTCAAAGCTGATAATGACCAATCCAAAGAGATGATTTTCCCATTGAGATATGAAGGTGAAGATACAATGACCTGGGGAGGTATGACAGCTTTGTTATGCTGGGGTTCTGCTGATTTTCAAGAAGAAACGAATGCAAAGGGAGGTTGGCAAGGTGTTAGAGCTAAGTCGTCTTTATATAATATCTTTGAAAAAGAGGATAGCAGTGATAAGGATACTCGTAAAGCAATGTTGCGTACAGAAGCTACCACAAATATTGAGATCACAAATGAAGCTGATTTTGTCAATAATGGCATTCCCGTTACCAAGTTTTATAATGTGAATAAAGATGGAAGTAAACCTGCATCTGCGGAAGCTTGGACAGATTATCCATTATTCCGTTTAGGTGAAATCTATTTGAATTTAGCAGAAGCTGTTCTTCGTGGCGGACAAGGAGCAACAAAAACAGAGGCTTTGGGATATGTAAATGATTTGCGTAAACGTGCATATTCAGACAAGGCGTCCGCACCTATTTCCGATAGTGATTTTACTTTGGACTTTATGATGGATGAACGCGCACGTGAGCTATTCTACGAAGCTCAAAGACGTACAGATTTGATTCGCTTCGGTAAATATACTTCTGCTGATTATGTTTGGCCATGGAAGGGTGGAGTTGCGGCAGGAAAATCTGTTGAAAGCTTTTATCAAGTGTTCCCCTTGCCTTCAGACGATGTTGGTTCTAATCAGAACCTGGTACAGAATGAAGGATACTAATATTAATGATTAAACATGAATGATATGAAGACAAAATATATTTATTTACTTTTGGCTGGAATCTTCGCATTGATGTCTTGTGAGGAGGATGCTACCCCCATATTGGAATTGAAGACTGCTGCTGCATTGCATGCGCTTTCCCAAACAGACATTACTATTACTAAAGACAATAAGGATGCGCAATTTCCGGAAATAGCTTGGGATAAGGCAGATTATGGAGTTTCTGCAGTAGTTAATTATGTTGTAACTCTAACAAATACTTCTACCAATAAGAGTATTGTAATAGGAGAAACAGGGGATGCAAAACTGGCATTTACAAATAGTGAAATGAATTCTTTATTGGCTAAGGTAGGAGCATATCCGGGGCAAACGTATGATTTTACTGTTTCTTTGGTTTCTGAGGCATATGATGCTTATACTGATGCAGCTAGTAACTCAATAACTTTTAAGGCTACACCTTATGACCCTAATGTAGATAATATTACATGGAAGTATGCTTATGTAGCTGTTGGCTATCCTGATTGGGACTACACTACTGCCTATTTGATAGGTGACCCTGACGGTGATGGCATTTATAGTGGTTATGCCAATTTTGATGGTGCTGCTTCTTATGCAATCATTGATGGTGCAGACCTTACGAAAGTATTGGCTAAAGACCAGCAAGTTACTGCTGATGGTAAAGGTTTCATTGAAATTACTTTAGATGCAGAAGGTAAGGTAACCCAATCAGAGAAAGGGCTGGTTTGGGGAGTAATTGGAGATGCTACGTCTAGTGGTTGGGACAAAGATACCCAGATGGAATACGATACCACTACTCGTCTTTGGACAGTGGTTACTCCGTTGCTCGATAAGGAATTCAAATTTAGAGCCAATAATGACTGGGGATTCAATTATGGAGCAGAAGAAGGTAAACTTTCTGAGTTGGCCGGTAACTTGGTTGCTGGAGGTCAAAATTTCAAAGTGGTAAAGGCAAGTCCCTATATTATTACTTTAAATTTGACTAATGCAGGAAAATATACTTATAGTATGGAAGAAACAACGATTGAGCTTTCTAGCTCTGCAATGACATTGCCTGGTAGCTATCAGAGTGGTGATGGTTGGAAGCCGGAAGCTGATGATTGCTATAAGGTAGAATCTGCAGCTCGTGATTTCAAATATACTGGCACTCACTATTTCCCTGCCGATACAGAATTCAAGTTCTATGATTCTGGTACGTGGATTGGTGTTGTTGGAGATATTACTTGGAATGAGGCTAAGACATCAACTACGTTTGTTATCGGTGATGGCGGTAATGTTAAGATTGAGGCTGCCGGTTATTATCGAGTAGGTGCCGATACTAAGAAGATGGTTGCTACTTTGGATAAGACAGGTTGGGAGATTATTGGTGATGCTACTCCTGGTGGATGGGATAAAGGCACTTTAATGGATTATGATGCTGAAACGCAAAAGTGGTCGGTGACTGTTACATTAGGTGATGGTGAAATGAAATTCAGATGGGATGCAGCTTGGACTATAAACTTTGGTGGTAGTTTAGGTGCGCTGACGCAGGATGGTGGAAATATTAAAGTTTCAGCTGGAACATACACGATTGTATTGGATCCAGAAGCTAAGAATGCTACAATGACAGCCAATTAAGGCTCTCTTATTTATAGAAAAAGGATTAAGGGGGGGGACCTTTAATCCTTTTTTATTTGTCAGACCAATGAATTGTAAATAGATGAGGAATTTATTTTATACTATACTTGTATTATTGACAGTGTATGCTTGTGCCGGAAAACGCGAGATAGTTACTGAACAAAAGCAAGTATTACCTGCTGTAGAAGACGTTGTGATGTACGAAATCAATCCACGTGTTTTTGCTCTGAAGAATGCATTTAATGTCATATCAAAACATCTTGATTCTATTCAGTTTTTGGGTGTTAATGTTGTTTGGTTTATGCCAATCTATGAGATTGGTGAGGTAAATACGGTGAATTCTCCTTATTGTATCAAAGATTATAAAAGAATAAATCCTGAATTTGGAACAGTAGAAGAATTTAAGCGTTTAGTGGAATTATGCCATGAAAAAGGAATAAGTGTAATTTTAGATTGGGTTGCTAATCATACATCTTGGGACCATGCTTGGATTAAAGAACATAAAGAGTGGTATACTCAGGATAGTATCGGAAATATAATTTCTCCTGCAGGAACGGGATGGAATGATGTGGCAGATTTGAACTACGATAATGCAGATATGTGCCTTGCAATGATTGATGCTATGAAATATTGGATACAAGAAGTTGGTGTAGATGGTTTTCGCTGTGATGCTGCTGATTATGTTCCATATACTTTCTGGAAGCAAGCTGTTGATTCTCTGAGGGCTATTCCAAATCGGAAATTGTTAATGTTGGCAGAAGGTAAGCGCAAAGATCATTTTGATGCAGGATTTGATATGAACTATGCTTGGGATTTGATGGAGGCGATGCGGGATGTTTTCGTTAATGATAGTAGTGCGGCACGCTTGTTGGAGGTGGATTGGAGCGAGTATGACTCAATTCCGGCAGGAAAAATGAAATTACGTTTTATTACCAATCATGATGAGGCTTCTAAAATGTCGCCAATTGTGGAGTTAGGAAGTGAAAGGGCAGCTATGGCTGCTTTTGTTGGAACAGTTTTTTTGCATGGTGGAGCATTGATTTATAGTTCACAAGAAATTGGACATGAGGCTCCTATTAATTTTTTTGCATATACATCCGTGGATTGGTCCGAATGTTCGGATATTTATCAAGAATATGGGTGTTTAATGGGATTGTATAATAAATATCCTGCACTTCGGAAAGGAATATTAACTGGGTATCCTGCTTCAGACGTCTTGATGTATCAGAAAAGTGATGGTAAAGATGCTTTTATGATATTGGTTAATGTGCGTAATAGAGATGTTTCTGTTATCTTACCGGAGGGTTGGAAGCATCATGTAGCTACTGATATTTACGAAAATAAACCTCTGGAATTGATGAATGAAATTAAACTGAATGCATTAGAGTATAGAATAATTAGATTCTGACGGCTGGATTTTAATAAAAGAGGAGACCCTATACTATTATATTGTGTAAGGTCTCCTCTTTCTGTTTGATATGCAAACGTTTTCGTGATATTGTTCTCGTTTTCCTTTACGTTAATTGATTTGCCCTTTCTTTTCCGGTTATATTTGTGAAGTGATAACTTTAAATACTTCATATTATGAAAATTATCGTTCAACGTGAGAATCTTGTTTTATGGCATTTGATATGCTTCAGCGTGCTGCTGGCATTCACGGCATGTAGTGACAACAAAGAGGAGTTTCAGGAATATTTGACTCCTGCCTCCGGTAGTGAAGCTATTTTTGAACAAGGTTTTAGCTTTGCTGAAGCTGCTTCTTCACAAAGTGTCAGTTTTGAGGCCGGATATCAATGGACTGCTGAGCTGAGTGGTGAGGATATTGGCTGGTGCAGTATCAATCCGGCAAAAGGCTTGTCAGGAAAAGCTACGATTATGGTTTCTGTTGCTAAAAATGAAACTGGAATAGCGCGTACAGCACAATTGAATATTATATCCGGTTCAAAAAGGGAAGAAATATCCGTCACTCAAGCTGCCAATGCAATTGCAATTCCTGCTGGTCTGAGTTATACACCGGTGGTACCAGATGCTGATCAGTCTCTTGTCATTACGTTTAAAGCGGATACAAAGTCTGCCCTCTATGAGTATAAAGGAGATGTGTATGTACATATTGGTGTTGTCAGTGAAGGTCGTTGGCAATTCGTGCCTGCAGAGTGGGCAGAAAACAAAGATAAATGTAAGATGACTTTATCTGAGGCTAATATTTGGAGTATTACATTGAGTCCGAATATCCGGGAGTGGTTTGGGAGTGGAAAGACACCGGTGAACCAACTTGGAATAGTGATTCGTAGTGCGGATGGTAGTAAAAAAGGAATAGATACTGATTCCTTTATAGCGGTAACTGATACAAAATATGAAGGATTTGCACCCGGTGAGATTAAAACTGCCGCTGTACCGGCTGATATGGTCGAAGGTATCAACATAATGGATAATTCTACAGTGACACTGGTACTTTATGATAAAGATGTGAATGGAAATCATAAGGATTTTGCACATGTTGTGGGTGACTTTAACAATTGGACCTTAAGTAATGACGAAAAGTCGCAGATGTATCGTGATGATGCTTCCGGATGTTGGTGGATTACGTTGGCGGGGTTAGATGCTGGTAAAGAGTATGCTTTCCAATACTATGTGGGTACAAAGGAAGGTGAAGTAATTCATTTGGCAGATGCTTATACTGAAAAAATACTGGATCCTGATAATGATAAAGATATTTCAGCTTCTACCTATAATGAAAACCTGGTTTATCCTAAGGGAGGGGTAGGAATCGTTTCGACCTTCAAGATACAGAAAGATAGTTATAACTGGAAGTATAATGATTTTAAAATAGCAAATCCTAAGCAATTAGTGATATATGAATTGCACTTGCGCGACTTTACGGCTACGAGTGACATTAACGGTGCGATGGGAAAGCTTTCTTACTTGAAAGAAATGGGTGTCAACGCTATTGAGTTGATGCCGGTGCAGGAGTTTGACGGCAATGACAGTTGGGGGTATAATCCTTGTTTTTTCTTTGCGATGGATAAAGCTTATGGGACAAAAACAATGTATAAGCAGTTCATTGATGCTTGTCATGAGGCTGGTATGGCAGTTATTCTGGATGTGGTTTATAATCATGCTACAGGAAATAATCCGCTGGCTAAACTCTATTGGGATGGTGATAAGACTGCAAAGAATAATCCATACTTCAATGTGGAAGCACCTCATCCTTATAGCGTGTTCCATGATTTCAATCATGAAAGCCCATTGGTGCGTAAGTTTGTGAAGCGTAATCTGCAATTCTTGTTGAAGGAATATAAGGTGGATGGCTTTCGTTTTGATTTGACGAAAGGGTTCACACAAACCTCTTGCACTGAAAGTACAGCATCCAATTACGATGCGGGTCGCATTGCCGTCCTAAAGGATTATAATGCGGCCATCAAGGAAGTGAAAAAGGACTCTTATGTTATCTTGGAGCATTTCTGTGATTCAAAGGAAGAAAATGAACTGGCAGCTGATGGTATGCACTTATGGCGTAACTTGAATAATGCCTATTGTCAGTCGGCTATGGGGTATGCTGAAAATAGTTCTTTTAGTAGCCTTTATGAGAAAAACACTGCATGGGTAGGTTTTATGGAAAGCCATGATGAAGAACGCACAGCTTACAAACAGTCGCAATGGGGTGATGGTGTGCTGAAAACCGACCTTGATGCCCGTATGAATCAGTTGGCACTAAATACAACTTTCTTCCTTACCGTTCCTGGTCCTAAGATGGTTTGGCAGTTCGGAGAGATGGGATATGACATCTCTATTGAAGAAAATGGCCGTACCGGTAGGAAGCCTTTGCATTGGGAATATTTAGATAACGCCGATCGTAAAGGGCTGCACGATGTTTATGCAGGTTTGATGAAGCTGCGCAATGCTCATCCGGAGTTGTTTGATGCAAATGCAACTTTGACATGGAAGGTGGAAACTTCTGATTGGGACAACGGTCGTACATTATTGGTAAAAAGTATAACGGGTAAGCAACTGGTGGTGGTGGGTAACTTTACACATACCGCTACTGATATTGTTTTCCCTGCCACTCCTGGTAACTGGACCAATTACTTTACAGGAAAAAGTGAAACCGTAAATAAACAGGTTAATGTACCGGCTCATGGATATGTGGTCTACACTAATTTCTGATTTCGGTAAGAATCATTCATACATCTTTATCAGCACCCGATTCAGCCAGTTCCAACGGAAACGGAACCAGCGTCGGGTGCTGCTTTGTTTTCCTCCAAAGCGGAGAACGAACTCACGGTAGCCATGTTTACGGAAGGGAAGTCCCACGTCCATGAACTCTAAGTGGCGGTATCCGCGTTGTTTGGCATCATCCAGTGCTTTCCATACGGCAAGAATCCCCGGATATTGCAGGGCATAAGTCTTGCGCATGCCACCTGAGAACCATAGATAGGCGCTATCATCTGAATAAATGCATGCGCTGCCACCGATAATCTTCTCCTTATAAATGACGATGAAGATTTTGCTTTGCTGCCCTTTTGTCAACTGGTTTTCGAGATGCTGAAAGAACTTGATACTGGGGAAGTGGCGCCGTATCTTGGAAGAATATACGTGGCGCAACATCTGGGCGAAACAGAGAATCTCCTCTTTGGTACGTGCTTCCCGCACTTGGGCACCGTTTTTGAGGCCTTTCTTGATTTGCCGGATACGTGACGGGCTGAAACGCTCTTCCACCTTTTCGACGCTGTGCAACGAGTTGCGCACCCGCAGCCAATTGATGGCGATGTATTGGTTGTCTCGGAAAGATTTGTATCCGAACATGGCATTTTCCAGGTTGCGGAACTCGATGAGAAAAGAATCGCGCAATGCTTCATTGGTAAGCCTTTGCAGCATGTCACTGAAGATAGTCTCTTTGTCTGCCTCGTTATTGAAATATTCTCCCGTACCGTACACCTCACATCTTTTGATGATGCCGGGTGGAAACATGCGGACACTTTTACGTATGGCGGCAAGCAGTTTCGCAACGGGCTTGTCATCTTCGGATGCCACAATGAGTATGGGGGTATACCCCGGAGTTTCCTCGTAGATTCGGAACAACTCTGTGGAATGGAAGGTGTTGGTGCCTGGCAGGTCAGGAACCTTGCTCCCACGGTAATATGTAGTGAGTTTGAGGGGCATTGCTTGCAAACTTAACAAAAAAACTGAAATTTCGGTTGGCATGGGTAGGCTTTTTTATTAAATTTGTCACTATAGCTGAAGTCTTACATAAAAAGAATGGATATGATTTTTAAGAAAAAGAAAACGGTTCTCGAAGAACAGCCGCTGTGCTACTGGGAAGAGTCCTCTTATATGATGGCAGTGCCTAAGGGGGGTGGAATGGATTTGTCGGTACGGCTTTTTGAGCGCGTGGCTGCTATCTCTGGAGTGGAATTGTTGAAAAAACGTTTGCCTGATGAAGACGAACCGGGATATATGGAAGTAGGATATGATGGCGAAGTGTATGAAATAGGTTTCTATGAAGGTGATTTTTCAATGCCTGATATGTTTAATCGTCGGGATTATTATTTCACTGACGAAGAACTATATGCTATTGGCAGAGCCGATAGGGCACTTACGGTGTTCATGAAGTTCGGCGTTGACGGGCAGAAGTCCTACCATCTGCAACTGAAGATTGCTGTAGCTATGGTGCCCGACCTGCTTGCCATTGTGGACGAAAGTGCCGAGAAACTGGTTTGTGCTCGGTGGGCCACTCTGGCTGCCGACTCGGCGGTAGTTCCCGGAACGAGTGTTTTGTTCACGGTACATGCTGTGACCGATGAAGGAGGCGAGGTGTGGTTGCATACGCACGGATTGAACCGTTGCGGTTTGTATGAACTTGAGATTCTGAAATCAGACAAGGAGAATTACAACAACCATTATTACTTGATTTCCGCCCTTGCTAGTCATCTGCTCGATAAAGACGATAGGACTTCCGAACCTGGTGTTGGCGTATATATCGGGATGTTGAATGACCGTTTGCCGATAGTGGCCACCTACGTTTCGTGGACAAAGGCGCTGGATGAGTACCGAAGCCTCGTTCTTGGCAGTGCGGACGACCGTGAGGAGGGACACAACGGCCGTACGGCACCCGTGTTCATCTATACGAGTGAGGACGACGAGAAGAAAGGCAGACTGCGGAAGGTGTCCGAATACGATAGCATGTGGGGTGAGAATCCGCTATTCTTTATTAGTACCCGTGAAACCAATCGCATGAGTGCGTTGGCTCGCGAGCGTTTCGGTCTTGTGAAATACATGGCAAAGAAGGACGAAGGCTCTATCTTGCTTAAAATTGGCTTGAAGACAGACAGTGCCGAGCAGGCTGACGACCGCGAACATATTTGGTTTAAGCTGTTGGAGTTTGATGGAGAGCGTTTCAAGGGACAGCTTATACAAGAACCTTACGACGTCAGCCACATGCACGAGGGTGATGAAGGGTGGTTTACGGTAGAGGATGTGACCGACTGGATAATCTATTTAGAGGAATTTTCGGTTACTCCGGATACCGCCTATCTGCTTGTATGATACAAAAGGAAGCGGGGAGAAGATTGTAAGGGCTTTTATTCGCCATTCCCGGATATTTTATCTAAATTTGCCTTCGCTAAACACGAATATGTTATGGAAAGTTTCAGTGAATTGATAAAAGCCCGCCGCAGCATGCGGAAGTTTACAGAAGAAGAATTGACACAAGAACAAGTCGTCACTTTGATGAAAGCTGCTTTGATGGCACCCACGTCGAAGCGTAGCAATGCATGGCAGTTCATAGTGGTGGACGAGAAGGATAAATTGAAGGAATTGTCCTATTGCAAGGAGCAGGCATCGCAGTTCATTGCCGATGCGGCACTGGCTGTAGTGGTTGTTGCCGACCCGCTGGCAAGCGATGTGTGGATAGAAGATGCCTCCATTGCTTCCATCTACCTGCAACTTCAGGCCGAAGATATGGGGCTGGGAAGCTGCTGGGTGCAGGTGCGCGAACGTTTTACGGCTTCCGGTATGCCTTCCGGCGAGTATGTGCACGAGGTGTTGGATATTCCTTTGCAGTTGCAGGTGCTTAGTGTTATTGCTATCGGCCATAAGGGGATGGAGCGCAAGCCTTTCAACGAAGACAATCTGCAGTGGGAAAAGATACATATCAATAAGTACGGAGGAAAGTAACAGTGAGTGCAGCAAAAGCAAACAATAACCGTGATACATATAAGGCCACTGCCATCACACTGATTGTATTCGGCATTCTTTACTTGGTGGACAAATTGGTGCATTTTTCTGCAATCGGCTTGCCGTGGGTGATGAATAAGGATAATTTTCTATTGTATACCGCAGTGATTTTTCTGCTGTTCAAGCATGACAAGTCAGTGGGATTGGTATTGATAGGTTTGTGGCTGATATTGAACTTCGGGTTGATAACTGCCTTACTCGGTACGATGTCCGCTTATCTGCTGCCGTTGGCGTTACTGGCATTAGGGGCTATTCTGTATTGGTTGGCAACAAGATAAGCGTATGGCAGGAAGAAGTATAGAAGATATGTCCATTGCCTTTATCGGTGCCGGAAATCTAGCTACTAATCTGGCAAAAGCTCTTTATCGGAAAGGGTTTCGTATTGTGCAGGTCTACAGCCGTACAAAAGAATCGGCGCAGGGATTGGCACAGACGGTGGAAGCTGCATATACCACGGAGCTGCAGGCGGTTACGAAGGAGGCGCAGCTTTATATCGTTTCGCTGAAGGACGCGGCTTTTGTAGAATTATTACCCCAGATTGTTTCTGGAAAGGAGAATGCTTTATGGGTGCATACAGCCGGCAGTATTCCTATGAATATTTGGCAGGGGCATGTTGCGCGTTATGGAGTGCTTTATCCGATGCAGACTTTCAGTAAGCAGCGTGAAGTGGATTTTGGACAGATACCGTGTTTTGTGGAAAGCAACTCGGAAGAGGATGTGCAGCTTCTGAAGGACATTGCTTCCGCCCTATCGGAAAAAGTGTATGAAGCAAGTTCTGAGCAGCGCAAAAGTTTGCATCTGGCGGCTGTGTTTACGTGCAATTTTACCAATCACATGTATGTGTTGGCTGCTGAACTGCTGAAAAAGTACGGGTTGCCGTTCGAGGCAATGCTCCCCTTGATAGACGAGACGGCCCGCAAGGTGCATGAGCTGGAACCGCTTGCCGCACAGACAGGACCGGCTGTGCGCTATGATGAGAATGTCATTGACGAGCATCTGCGGATGCTTGCCGATGAGCCGCAAATGCTGGAACTATATCGGGAGATTAGCGAGAATATACATCGGTTGGCAATAAGATAACCGGATGCCGATGCTTGCCTCTTTTGAACTAATGTTTTGCTGCATATAGGTATATTATAATGAACAAGAAAAAAGTGCAATGAGTACCATAAACTATGATTTGAAAAAGATAAAAGCCCTTGTTTTTGATGTGGACGGTGTGCTGAGTGCCAATGTTATCCCTATGAGTTCGGAGGGTGAACCTCTGCGTACGGTCAACATAAAGGATGGTTATTCCCTGCATCTGGCCGCTAAGCAAGGTGTGTTGCTGGGTATAATTACGGGTGGACGTACAGAAGCAGTCCGCAAGCGTTTTACTTCTTTAGGTTTTGAGGATGGAAATATCTATATGGGTTCTTCTGTTAAAATCCATGATTACCATGACTTCCGTGACCGTCATGGCTTGAAGGACGAGGAAATATTGTATGTAGGTGATGATATTCCCGACTTGGAGGTGATGCGTGAGTGTGGTTTGCCGTGTTGTCCTAAGGATGCTGTGCCTGAGGTAAAGGCTGTGGCTCGCTATATTTCGTATGCAGAAGGCGGTTATGGCTGTGGTCGCGACATTGTGGAACAGGTATTGAAAGTGCAAGGGCTTTGGATGGCAGATGAAAAAGCTTTTGGTTGGTAGTTGTTTCAATCGTTAAATTGTAAATCGTCAAATCGTAAATGATATGATGTTAGATAATCTGAAGAAATATAAGGTGATTCTTGCCTCTAACTCTCCGCGAAGGAAAGAATTGCTGGCTGGTTTGGGAGTGGAATATGAAGTAAGAACTTTGCCCGATGTGGACGAGTCTTATCCCGAAACGTTGCGGGGAGCGGATATTCCTCTCTACATATCCAGGGAAAAGGCAGATGCCTACCGTGATATGATGCATCCGGACGAATTGATGATTACAGCAGATACCATTGTCTGGCTGGATGGACAAGTTCTCGGAAAACCCAAGAATAGGGAAGAAGCTATGCAGATGTTGCGCGACATGTCCGGACGTACCCATGAAGTGTTTACCGGTGTATGCATCACTACCACTGAGTGGCAACGCAGTTTTGCGGCGGCAACAGAAGTGCGTTTTGCCAAACTGAACGAAGAGGAAATTGCCTATTATGTGGACAAATACCACCCCATGGATAAAGCCGGAGCTTATGGTGTACAAGAGTGGATTGGATTCATCGGGGTGGAAAACATATCCGGGAGTTACTATAATATAATGGGGCTCCCCGTACAGAGGCTGTACAGGGAGTTGTTGGAGGTCTAAACCAGATCCATCATTAGAGGGATATCTTTTTCACTGATTCCTTGTCTGACAAGTGTTTCTTTGTCTTTACCGAACATTTCTCTAAAAATCTCCTGCCCGCCATATTCCAAAGCTGCTTTACTGTAAAGTTCTGCAGCTTTTTCTATTTTGCCCGTTCTCCAAGCAACATGTCCGGCATTGAGATAGTCTGCTGCGAGTGGTTTGGAGGCGAGTATCTTTTCGTAATACTTCATTGCTTGCTCATACTTGCCGTTGACAAACGAACACCAGCCTATAGCACGCCATGCTTTGATACAATTGCTTTCGATGAAATCAAGCTTGAAGAAATATTGCAGAGCCTCTTCATATCTTTCCAGTTCGGCAAGGCAGCTTCCGGCGTAGAAAAGGATATTATGGTTTTCCGGCTGGATTGCCTCCACTTTCTTGTAGTATTCCAGTGCAGAGGCAAAGTCCCTTATCTGCCTGTAGCACGTAGCGAGATGGCGGATTGTCCAGACATGGTCGGGCTTTAGTACATCGGCTTTCAGGTAGGCGTCTATCGCTTCCTTATACCTCTTTTCCTTTTGCAGGCAATAGCCAGCCTTTTGGAAAATGTCTGCATTTGCATGGTTCAAGGCTATCAATTCCTTATAAAGCTCCAATGCTTCTGCCGGGTGTTCTTTGCGGAAGTGGAAATCGGCGATGGTAATCAGCAGCTCGGGTTTGCACAGAATATCTTTGAGTGCCGGGATACGGTGCAGGGCAATCTCTTCCTTGAAGATGTCACGGAACTCGTGTCTGCGCTGGCTTAACTTGAAGAAACGGTATAAGTCGTGGACATACTGGTTGCTGATGACATCCGGTCGTTCGGCATACTGCCGTAAAGCGGAAGATTTGCTTTCGTCCATGAGTGCATCCAAATCCTGGGAAGTCATCTGGCTGAGCATCATCGTACGCTGTGACTGTGGTATATGTGCCATTGTAAAGCAAAGGGAATACTTGTCACTATTGCAGAAGAAACCGGATTGGAGGATAAGGGAGAGGATGGCATTGTCTCCGGTAGGCTTGAATCCGAATTCCTTGATGATGCTGGAGTGATGCATGTCGAACGGATAGAACCAGTTGTACGGTTCCTTAAAGAACGGATAAGTCTTGAGTTGTGCAAACGTACTCATATAGACGTCAGCGCCTTCCAGCTGTAATTCGTTCATCTCCCGTATCTTGTCTCCCAGTCCGGAACTTTCAAAAGCTTTCTCCCAATCCGGATTAAGATCGTTTTCCTCAGGGTTCTCTTCAAAACCGAACTTCATGTTGCGCATGATGTTCACATTCCTCATCATCTCCGGAATGATTTCTTCACGCATCTTCTTGTCTATCTTTTCCGTTTCCTGGCTACGGAGCAGCTCGATGTAAATACGGTTCAGTTGCTTGCCGAAACTGCCGTCTTCGTTGAGCAGGGAAAGGCGGGCTGTCAATTCGGGATAAAGCGACAGACGGGTGGGATGAAAAAGAAGTGCGAAAGCGATACCTACCAAAGCCCGTTGGTTTACTTGCGTATTTGCATGCGTTACGGCGTCTAGCAACCATGAGAATTTGCGGGTATCGAAGCATTCCATCAGACTGAGCATGACGGCACTGGTGAACAGGCACAAATCATTGACGGGAAGCATTTCTGATTCCAGTAATCCTTTGGCTTGCTGTTCGTCTTCTGCAGACCAGTCACTGTTACTCCATGTGGAAAGGAAAAGAACCTGGGCGGTTTGTTCGTGCCGTTGCAGTACGGCGTCCATGCCTTGGTTATCCGGCATCAGCTGACAAACGGCCAGGTCATCAGGGAAAGATTCCAATACCTTCTGCAGTGCGGCAATATTGTATTCTTTGGGGAGGCGTTCCCGGTTATTGCGCAGGGAATGGTAATAGTGCGTGGAAACTCCGTCAAGGAGAGACAGACGTGCCTGGTCAGCGACTTCCCAAGTTTCGGTCAGAATCTGGCGATATAGTTTCTGTCGTTCAGGATCGTCGATTCCCTGGCGCATGTATTGCAGCATGTACTGATAGGATGTCTGAGCTTGTTCCAAGCGGTTGCGGAGTGTCCAGTCACCGCTGTTCCAAAGAAAGGCTTCCAGTTGGGATTGTGCTTCCTTCAGCCGTTGCTGCTTGAGTAGAGTAACGATATGCTGATATTGTTCTTGTATGGCTTGTTCGTTCATAAATCAGTCTCTTTTTGGGTATGTATCTTATAAAACTACAAAAAGGATGCCAAAAAGTTCATAAATTTCCATTTCCCCAGCTCAGAAACGAACTTGCAACTGTGCTTGAAGCAGGTTTGAGTTTTCTCCTTTATGGCGGTTACAGTATGTATACTGGGCTTGCAGACGGCATTTGGGATAGAACCAATACTGTACACCTGCTACATAATTGGTCTGTTTATCGGAAATAGTTTTATTTTTGTTGAAATAGTCATAAGAGGCTATTACGTCAAATTTGGGAAGCACATGGGCAGATACGGTTGCATAGTAACCGTCACTTTTAACGTGTCCGTCTTTTCCGGCCAAGTATTCTGTACGTACATCTACGGATTTTGTTTTGATGGTGGCACCTG
Source organism: Bacteroides uniformis (assembly GCF_025147485.1). NCBI lineage: Bacteria > Pseudomonadati > Bacteroidota > Bacteroidia > Bacteroidales > Bacteroidaceae > Bacteroides > Bacteroides uniformis. Next base: position 2,567,714 of record NZ_CP102263.1, read on the forward strand.
CCGACCAGCGGTTTCGGGTGTAATTCTCTCCTATGGCTATGTCTGGATTAATGGAAGAAACGGCTACGGCGCATCCTTTCCCTTTAACAAAGGAACCGCCGACGGACAACCATTTCAATGGATGTACCATAAGGCTGCCTACAATATCTTTCTGATTGTTTTTATCTTTTAGGTTGATGCCTTGTCCGTTCATGATGGCAAGGTTATAAGTCATCAAAGAGTCGAACAAGTCTCCATAAATTAACAATCCCATATCACGACCGCTTGCAGAGCCATACAACGGATCACTGCCATTGATACCGGCCAGGTAATTGACGGCTTGAGAATAACAGTTTATTAATTCGACAAAGCAGGGAGACATCGGGTTCTCAATGGTATACATGGTTTTGAACTGTCCGATACGTGCTGTGAGTTGAGGGAGAAAGCGGTATTCCGTGTAGGCTTCCAGAATTTTTCCGGTATTGGCAAAGCTGTACATGAAGTAAGCCGACCATTTATCGGTGATTTTACCGCGCGCCATAAAGATAACTCTCTTTATATCGAAAGTATTGCTGGTACCTTCGCCCGCATCATCGTATGTATATCCCACTTGGGCATAGCCGGAGAGTGAAATGCGGTCTTTTAAAGTGTTGACTACATCATTCAGACAAGCATCTTGTGCTTTCAGGATGCATGTGGCTGATAAAAGGATGCAGGATAGTAGAATTCGTCTCATTATAGGGATGGATAGTAGTAAAAAAGGCAACCCTTTTTTCAAAGAGCTGCCTTTGGGTGTTATTTTGCTTGTTTTTATTCGTTGATAGCAGCGATACCCGGAAGGATTTTTCCTTCGATTGCTTCAAGCAATGCACCGCCACCGGTAGATACGTAAGACACGCCGCTTGCCAAGCCGAACTTGTTGACACAAGCTACAGAGTCACCGCCACCTACGAGTGAGAAAGCACCGTTCTTGGTAGCTTCTACGATAGCTTCGCCTACAGCGCGTGAACCGTGAGTGAAGTTCTCGAATTCGAATACACCCGTCGGACCGTTCCAAAGGATAGTCTTGGAGTTCTTGATGACATCTGCAAAGATCTTTTCAGTCTCAGGACCGATATCAAGACCTTCCCAGCCATCAGGAATTTCGTCAACCGGGCAGAACTTGGTGTTGGCATCGTTGGAGAAAGAATCGGCAATCTTGGCATCAACAGCCAAAACAAGGTTTACGCCTTTTTCTTTTGCTTTCTTCACCAGGTCAAGAGCCAAATCCAGTTTGTCATCTTCGCAGATAGAAATACCGATTTTGCCGCCCATGGCTTTGGTGAAAGTATAAGTCATACCGCCGGCAATAATCAGGTTGTCTACCTTGTTCAGCAGGTTTTCAATGATTTCAATCTTGGAAGAAACTTTGGAACCACCCATGATGGCAGTAAACGGACGTTGGATATCGTTCAAAACTTTATCAACAGCCTTTACTTCTTTTTCCATCAGGTAACCGAACATTTTGTTGTCCTTGTCGAAATATTTAGCGATCAATGCAGTAGAAGCGTGTGCACGGTGAGCGGTACCGAAAGCGTCGTTTACATAGCAATCTGCATAAGAAGCCAATTTCTTGGTGAATTCTTTCTGGCTTTCCTTAACAGCAGCTTTGGCAGCCTTCTTTTCTTCGTCTGTAGCATCTTCAGCCAAACCGCGGGGTTTGCCTTCCTCTTCAGCGTAGAAACGGAGGTTCTCGAGCAACAACACTTCACCCGGTTGCAGAGCAGCAGCCTTTACGGCAGCTTCTTCGCCCATACAGTCGTTAGCAAATTGCACCTCAACACCCAACAACTCTTCGAGATGCTTCAGAATGTGCTTCAAGGAGAACTTGTCAGCCGGGCCTTTCGGACGACCGAGGTGAGAACCGATAATTACACTACCGCCATCGGCCAAAATCTTCTTCAATGTAGGAAGAGCGGCACGCATACGGGTATCATCTGTAATGTTGAAGTTTTCGTCCAAGGGTACGTTGAAGTCCACACGAACGAATGCCTTTTTTCCGGCAAAGTTAAATTGATCAATTGTCATAATACTCTATTTTATTTAAAAGTGTTACTAATTTCTTTTTAGTGAGCGCAAAGTTAGCATTTATTTCTTTTTTTTGCTATGAAACCGTTGTTTATTCTTTGTCTTTGCCGCTCTCTTTGCTAACTTTATATTTCTGGCAGTAATATTTGCACATTAATTGCAAACCGCAGGTATCACATTGTGGAGTACGTGCCTGGCATACATAGCGACCGTGCAGGATAAGCCAGTGGTGAGCTATGGGGATGTCTGTTTCCGGTATATGTTTTACCAATTCTTTTTCGACACTGAACGGAGTTGTACATTTATCTGATACGAGACCCAGGCGATGGCTGACGCGGAACACGTGTGTGTCTACTGCCATAGCCGCTTTATTGAAAACAACGGATTGGATGACATTGGCTGTTTTGCGGCCTACGCCGGGCAGTTTTACCAGTTCTTCAAGGGTATCGGGTACCTCACTGTTGAATTCTTTCACCAACATCTGTGCCATGCCTACAAGATGTTTAGCTTTGTTGTTGGGATAGGAGACGCTGCGGATATACTCGTATACCACGTCGGGAGTAGTAGCGGCGAGTGCTTCGGGAGTAGGGAAGTCCCGGTAAAGGGCGGGGGTAATCATATTGACGCGTTTGTCCGTACATTGTGCAGAGAGAATAACTGCTATCAACAGCTCGAACGGATTGTCATAATGCAACTCTGTTTCGGCTACGGGAACGTTCTCCCTAAACCAAGCAAGGATTTTTTCATAACGCTCTTTCTTTCTCATCTTAATTTGTTTTTATGATAGTGAGGAGATACTTTCAGATTGAAATAGAAGATGGAGATAACCGTGAGGCAGGCTCCGAAAAAATATGCCATATCGAATGAGGTAATCTGTGCGATATAACCTCCTGCTGTCAGACCTATACCAATGCCTACATCCCATGAAGTCAGGTAGGTAGAGGTGGCTGTTCCGCGCTGGTTGTTGGGGGCCAGGTTTACGAACAGCGTATTGAAGGCGGGGAACATCGTCCCGAAGCCTACTCCCAATAGGAGGGCAACCATAAAAAACAATATGTTTGTCAGTTCCGGGACGGTCTTCATCAGTAGTCCGCAAGCGGACAATATGAAGAAACAGCTACATACCAGATATAGTCCTAAAGTTATGACTTGGGTGATACGTCCTTTATCCACTTGTTTGCCGGAGAACATACGGGACACTGCCATGCCGACGGCCATAAAAGTAAAAAACAATCCGGAATTCAAGGTAATTCCTATTTCTTTGGCATACATGGCTACATAAGTGCTTGTCATGCCATATGGTATGGAGAGCAATAGCAGTGCGATTCCTGCCGGGATACCTTTCAGCAGCACAAAGCGGTCCAATGAGATAGGTTCTCGTTTGACTGGTTGTTTGGGTGGGGTCTTGACGAGGCATGCGGCAACAAAACCGATAGTTCCTGATATGAGCGAGCAGGCAAAAATCGTTTCAAAGGAATATATGTCATGCATGAAAAGACCAATCATCGGGCCGAAGCTCATGGCTGTATTGTTCATCAGTCCATAATATCCTACGGCTTCGCCGCGACGGGACGAAGGGGTAATGTCAATCACAATTGTATTTCCCGCTACGGTCACCATTCCAAATGCAAGGCCGTGGACAACCCGCAACATGATGAATAAAGATAGGACTCCCGCTAACATGTAACCTGCGAAAATGGTGATAAAGATGAAGTATGCCACCAGATAAAGAGGCTTGCGGGCTAGCGTGTCGAGCAGGTATCCCGAAAACGGGCGTATGCAGAGCGAGGCAATGGTGTAGCATGACAAGATGACACCTACTGCTGCATTTCCGGTATGGAATACCTCAGTCAGGTAGAATGGAAGAACCGGTAGTATCAGATAAAAGGCAAAATACAAAAGGAAATTGGCAGCCAGGATAAGGCAATAGCCGGAAGTTACAAGTTTGTCTTTTGCCATAGCGAAAAATAGTGGTTAGCGATGAGTGGTTAGCGATGAGTGATTAATGATATGCTGAAAATGCGCAACTTATTAATCACTAATCACTAGCCGTTATTCACTATATTTAGTAAGCGCTCTCGAATTCTTTCAGGAAGCGTGTGTCATTTTCAGAGAACATACGAAGGTCTTTCACCTGGTATTTCAAGTTGGTGATGCGTTCTATACCCATACCCAGGGCATACCCGCTATACACTTTACTGTCTATTCCGTTCAGCTCCAATACATTCGGATCTACCATACCGCATCCCAGAATTTCTACCCAACCCGTATGTTTGCAGAAAGGACAACCCTTGCCGCCGCAGATGTTACAGCTGATGTCCATTTCGGCACTCGGCTCGGTGAAGGGGAAGTAGGAAGGACGCAGACGAATCTTGGTGTCACTGCCGAACATCTCTTGAGCAAAGAGCAATAAGGCCTGCTTCAAGTCAGTGAAAGACACATTGCGGTCTACGTATAAGGCTTCTACCTGATGGAAGAATGCGTGTGCACGGTAGCTGATGGCTTCATTACGGTATACACGTCCCGGACAAAGCACGCGGATAGGAGGCTGTGTAGTCTCCATAACACGGCTTTGCACGCTGGATGTGTGTGTGCGAAGAATGATGCTGTGCGATACGTTTTCTGTATCATTTTCGATGAAGAATGTATCCTGCATGTCGCGTGCCGGATGGTCTTCGGCAAAATTCATGGAGGAGAATACGTGCCAGTCGTCTTCCATTTCCGGTCCATCGGCGATATTGAATCCCATACGGGCAAATATATCGATGATTTCGTTTCTCACGATGGAGAGCGGATGGCGGGTTCCTAATTCTATCGGGTAGGCTGAACGGGTCAAGTCAATATCGTCACAGCCGGTATCTTGGCTTTCGAACTGTTCTTTCAAAGCGGCAATCTTTTCTTGTGCTTTGTTTTTCAGTTCGTTCAAGCGCATACCCACCTCTTTTTTCTGTTCGGCGGCTACATTGCGGAAATCTGCCATCAAGTCATTGATGGCTCCTTTTTTACTGAGGTACTTGATGCGGAGTGCCTCTAATTCCTCGGCGTTAGCGGCTTTCAGCGCCTCTACTTCCTGCAGAAGCTGATTGATTTTAGCTATCATATCGTTGTTATCTTATTTATTTTCTAAGTTAAAAACGGTGCAAAGATACAATATTATCATTGTTTTGCCTCCACTTGGGGAAGATAATTTGGTATCAGTGGTACAAAATTTTATGTGAAGAAGAAATGATAGAGGATGGGAGAAAAAATGATATATATGTAAAAGTCTTCATATTGTTTATGGAAAAAACATAAATGAGCGTTGTTTAGTGACTTTTAAAATATACTTTTCGTATCTTTGCGCCCCGTTTACTGTTCTATGGAGGTAGAACAAACTGGCGGTTGGTATTTATTAACATACGTCAAAGAGAGAGAGTTAACGGAGTAATTGTTGCATTAAAGTTAGAGTTTGAATTGATGAAATTGAAGACAATACTGCCAGTCGTGGCAGTTGCGGGAGTACTCATGTGTGAGCCTGCCGTATTGTTGCATGCCGGTACATCTGATTTTGCTTCTCCCGAAGCTATGGGATGGTTCCGTAAGAAAAAGAAGAGTGAAACCAAGGACAGCGTTCAATCCAAGAGCGACTACGAAAAATTGACTGGTTCCGATGCTATTGCCCGCAAGGGAATGTTCAATGTTTACCAGAAGAAGAGCGATTATTACTTTGAAGTGCCGGCAAGGCTGTTGGGACGTGATATGCTGGTAGTAAATAAATTACAACGTGTGCCTTCCGAACTGAATGAGGCGGGTGTGAACCGTGGTACGAATTACGAAAATCAGATGGTGCGTTTTGAATTGGACAAGGCTGCCAACAAGCTGTTGGTACGTCAGAGCCGTCCTCTTCCGTTGGCACCGGACGAGGATGCCATACGGCAGTCCGTACTGGATAATTATATTTCTCCGCTGATAGCCGGCTTCAAGATAGAGGCATTCAATAATGACTCTACCATGATAGTGGTCAAGGTCAACGATATTTATGATGGTACGGAGACGAGTATCAATAATGTCTTTACGAATATCAACCTGGGAACTTCGGCCATCAAGAATCTCTCCCGCATTTTATCTATCAAAGCTTTTGAGAACAATGTGGTAGCTACTTCCGAGCTGACAACTAAGGTGACTGAGGGAACAACGACTGTGTTTGTTACGGTCGAAGTCAGTTCCTCTCTGTTGCTGTTGCCGGAGAAACCGATGATGGGACGTCTGGATAGTCCGCGTGTAGGTTATTTTACTAATCCGTTATTAAATTACAGTGACGGTCAGCAGCGTGTAGACAAGAAACCGTTCATCACCCGCTGGCGTCTGGAACCGAAACCGGAAGACCGGGAGCGTTACCTTCGCGGTGAATTGGTGGAACCGGCCAAACCGATTGTGTTCTACATCGAGAACTCCACTCCCAGTCGTTGGCGGAAATATATCAAGCAGGGAATCGAGGATTGGCAGGCTGCTTTTGAACGTGCCGGATTCAAGAATGCCATCGTTGCAAGGGAGTTGACGGACAGCATGAATGTGGATAAGGATGACGTGAACTACTCCGTGCTGACCTATGCCGCCTCCACCAAAGCCAATGCCATGGGCCCCTCTATCCTCGACCCCCGTTCGGGTGAGATATTGGAAGCGGACATCATGTGGTGGCATAATGTGCTGGGCATGCTTCAGGAATGGATTACAGTGCAAACCGGTGTCGTACGTCCCGAAGCAAGAGGAGTAAGGCTGCCGGATGAACTGATGGGTGATGCCATGCGTTTTGTGGCATGCCATGAAGTGGGTCACTCGCTGGGCTTGCGTCACAATATGATTGCTTCCTGGACTTTTCCGACAGATTCCCTGCGTTCCAAAACATTTACGGACCGTATGAATACCACTTCCTCCTCTATTATGGACTATGCACGTTTCAATTATGTGGCACAGCCGGGTGACGGCGTTACGGCACTTTCTCCCCATATAGGCCCGTATGATATGTTTGCCATAGAATACGGTTATCGTTGGTATGGTAAAGAAACCCCAGAAGCAGAGAAGGACTTGCTTGCCGACTTTCTGAGCCGTCATGCAGACCGTTTATATAAATATAGTGAGGCGCAGGATGTACGTGATGCCGTAGACCCGCGTGCGCAGAATGAAGATTTGGGCGATGATGCTGTCCGCTCGTCTCTGCTGGGTATTGAGAACTTGAAGCGTATTGTTCCTCAAATCATCCAATGGACTACTACCGGCGAGAAAGGACAGACTTATGAAGAAGCTTCCCGCCTATACTATGCGGTTATCAACCAATGGAACAATTATCTTTATCATGTATTGGCAAATATCGGTGGTATCTATATAGAGAACACGGTTGTGGGAGACGGACAGAAAACCTATACCTTTGTGGAGAAAGAGAAGCAGCAAGCAGCCTTGAAGTTCCTGCTGGATGAAGTGCTGACCTATCCCAAATGGCTGTTCGACACAGAAGTGGGAGAGTACACCTACTTGCTGCGCAACACTCCGCTGGGCGTAGTGGAAAATGCACCGACACAAGTGTTGAAGAATGCCCAATCCTATATCCTTTGGGATTTGCTGGGCAACAACCGCCTGATGCGTATGTTGGAGAACGAATCGGTGAACGGCAAAAAGGCTTTCACGGTGGTAGAGCTGATGGATGGCCTGCATCGCAACATCTTTGCCACTACGGAACGCGGTGCCTTGCCGGACGTCATGACACGCGCCTTGCAGAAGAACTTCGTAGATGCACTGATTACAGCAGCTGCCGAAAGCGAAGGAGTGAAAATAAACAAAAAACTGATGGACAACCACTTCTTGCTGGACCATCAGACTGCCCTTTGCAGCTGTGACGAGCATGCCGGTAAGACTTTGGATGCCGACCGTATGGGTGCACACCGCGAACTGAACTTCTACGGTTCGCAGATAAACCGCGTATCTGATGTCATCTCCGTGAAGCGTGGTGAGTTGCTTCGCATCAAAGAATTGCTCCAAAATCGTCTGGGTGCATCGGATATAGCCACTAAATATCATTATAAGGATTTGATTTTGCGTATCAATACTGCATTAGGAGTAAAGTGATTTTTCTTTTCAATAGAGTATTAATTAATTTTATATGTAACGCATGAAAAAACGTGTATTAATCGTTTTGCTATGCTTTGTAGGAGCTTTGTCATCTGCTTTTGCTGCAGAGAAAAAAGTCCAGGGCGTAGTAATATCTTCAGAGGATAACCTACCGCTTATCGGTGCTTCCGTTTATGTGACTGCGGAAGACTTGAAAAAGGCGGGGAGTGCTCAGACTACAATGGGGGTCATCACTGATGTGGATGGTCAGTTCTCTATCGCTATACCTGCGGGGATAACCCGTTTCTTTTGTAGCTACGTGGGATATGACGTATTGGAAGTGAAGCTTGTTCCGGGAAAGGAACATTATGAAATAACACTTCATGCATCTTCCCAAATGCTCGATGCCGTTGTTGTGACGGGTTACCAGACAGTGGAGCGCCGCAAGCTGACGGCAGCGGTATCCAAACTGGATATATCGGACGAGACCATCGGTGCAGTAAAAAGTATCGACCAGGCACTTGCCGGACAAATTGCCGGACTTTCTGTCAGCCCGACTTCCGGTGCTCCGGGTGCTCCGGCAAAGATACGCATTCGCGGTACTGCTTCATTGAATGGTACACAAGACCCTTTGTGGGTGCTGGACGGCATTCCTTTGGAGGGAACGGATGTTCCCGAACCGGATGAGCTGAATGACATCACCAACATGAAGCAATCTTCCATTGCAGGCCTGAATCCGGCAGATATTGAGAATATCACCATCCTGAAGGATGCGGCAGCCACTGCCATCTATGGTGCGAGGGCAGCCAATGGCGTCATTGTGATTACAACAAAGAAGGGTAAGGTCGGTAAACCGGTTATCAATTTCTCGTCCCGGTTTACCTATACTCCTACATTGAGCCTTGACCGGTTGAACTTGCTGAACTCAGCGGAGAAAGTAGGATTGGAAATGGATATGATCCGTAATAACTATTCTCCGGACAATCATAAAGGAGGCGTATATAATATTCTTTCCAATTACAATGAGTTGTCTGCTTTTCAGAATGGAGGATGGGATGCCTTGAGCAGTGATACACAAGCTGCCATCAACCGTTTGAAGAGTGTTAATACAAACTGGGGAGATATCCTTTTCCGCGATGCTTTCAGCCAGGAATATAACTTGAGCCTTTCCGGCGGTACGGAAAGGGTTACGTATTATACCTCTTTCGGCTATTATAAAGAGGATGGAAATGTGGACGGTGTGGGTATGGACCGTTTCAACTTGGTAGGAAAGACTTCCTATAAGGTGAACAGTATACTGAAAGTGGGTGCCTCCATGTTTGCCAACCGTCGCAAAAATACCAATTATCTGACAGATGCATACGGTATGTCGAATCCCGTGTTCTATTCACGCAAGGCTAATCCGTATTTTGAACTTTATGACAAGAATGGCAACTATAATTACGACTACGATATTCAGAACAACACTGATAAGGATTTAGGATTCAACATCTTTGAAGAACGGCAGAACACGTCTAATGAAAGCGTGGTGAATTCTTTTTCATCTATATTTGATGCGGAGCTACGGTTCAATGACAAGTGGAAGCTGACTTCCCAGTTTGGCTATCAGTTGGAAAAGACTTCCAGAGAAGAAATAGCGGACTGGGAAAGCTATGCCATGCGCTATTACTATAAGTTGAGCGAATACTCCCAGGGCGGAGAAACCAAACACTTCCTGCCCGAAGGAGGTATGCAGAAGTCTTATGAAAACTCCAATTCACAGATTACTTGGAAGGCGATGGGAGAATATCGCGACAGTTTCAATGATATTCATGAACTGGAAGTGATGGCGGGTACCGAGCTGCGCAAGACCTGGTATGAAACCTTGTTCTCGGCAGGGTATGGCTTCGACCGCAAGACGTTGACGACCAAACCGGTGATTTTCCCCAACGAAAGTTACGCCACGTCTTTCCCGCTCCATCAGACAACGTATAAGGAGAATGCTTATGTATCTTTCTACTCTACGGCCTCTTACTCTTTGTTGAACCGCTACACGGTGGGAGGAAGTATCCGCTTTGACGGTTCCGACCTTTTCGGTGTGGATAAGAAGTACCGCTATCTTCCTCTTTATTCTGTCAGTGCCTTGTGGCGTCTGTCACAAGAACCGTTTATGCAGCAGGCCAAGTGGGTGGATAACCTGGTGTTCCGTGCATCTTACGGTCTGCAGGGAAATATTGACAAGAATACTTCTCCGTTCCTGTTGGGTACATATCGGTCGGAAAGTATTTTGCCCGGAGTATCGGAAGATGTAATTATTATTAATTCCGCTCCCAACAAGAAGTTGCGTTGGGAAAAGACGCAGTCTGTCAATGCCGGCTTTGATTTTTCTGTATTGAACCAGGCTATCAATCTGAGCGTGGACTATTATTATCGTAAGGGTACCGATTTGATAGCTTTGCGCATGCTTCCTCTGGAGACGGGCTTTACTTCAATGAACGTCAACTGGGCAAGTATGGAGAACAAAGGTGTGGAAATCAGCTTGTCTACCCGTAACATAACGACAAAAAACTTCTCCTGGTACACAAATTTCAATTTTGCCTATAACGGTAATAAGGTATTGCAGGAAAACATACCGGAGCAGCAGACCACTCCGGGACGTGAAGGCTATCCCGTAGGGGCAATTTTCGCACTGAAGACTGCGGGAGTGAATAAGGAAACCGGTAATATGATGTTCTATAATCCGGAGGGAGAGAAAGTGACCTTGAAGGAGCTTTACCGCCTGAAGGACGAGTGGGGGATAGGTATTGCCTCTTCCGATGTAACTGCAGCCGAAGAGAGAACCTTTTATTCGTATATCGGGAGTAGCGATGCTCCTTATACGGGAGGTTTGATTAATACCTTCAGCTATAAAAACTGGGAGCTGAATGTCAATTTCTCTTTGACGTTTGGCGGGTACGTACGTACGCAGCCCTCTTATGACATCATTAATCCGGATTATGGCAAGAACTATAATGCGGATGTGCTGAACCGCTGGACTCCGGAAAACCCGAATGCGGAGCTTCCGGCATTTATGCTGAGTGCTTCCAACCCGGAAGAGTACTCCTGGTATGATTCTAAAACCATCTGGAGGGATTTGGATATCTGGGTGAAGAAGCTGAACTACGTACGTTTGCAGAATCTGCGTCTGGGTTACCGTATCCCTGAGCTCCTGACAAAGCGTTTGGGAATGAACTCGGCAACGGTATCTATTGAAGGACGCAATCTCTTCGTGTTTGGTTCGGGATATAATAACTACATGGATCCGGAGTCGATGTACAATCCTTATGCAACTCCCGTACCCAAGTCGGTTACATTCAGTTTGAACTTGAATTTCTAACTTCAAAAGCAGAAAGAAAATGAAGAAAACAATAAGTCTGATGATAATGGCCTGCATGCTTCTGCTTGCGGCATGCGACAACTATCTGGATATACAGCCTACCGGTAGTGTCATTCCCAATTCTTTGGCTGAGTATAGAGCGTTGCTTGCCCGTTCTTATAAGGACGTGAGTAAATTCAGTGACCGGGGAATGGCTTGTTTCCGTTCCGACGAGATGCAGGTTCGGGATAATGAATATGACCAAAATTATTATATGGATATAGAGCGCTGGAACGACCTTGCTCCCAATGCCTATACCTCATCGTTTGAATGGGCCAAGTATTACAATGTGCTTTTTATTGCCAATCACGTTATTGAGAGCAGAAGTGATATTAAGGAAGGCACTGAGGAAGAGATAAATCAGCTTGTAGGAGAAGCGTATATGCTCCGTGCTTATGTACATTTCTTATTGGTAAATCTTTATGGACAGCCCTATACTAAGGAGGGAGCTTTGGATACCAAATCGGTACCGCTGAAATTGGATACGGATTTAGAGAAAGTCCTGAAACGCAATACGGTGGAAGAAGTTTATACTTCCATCCAAGCAGATATTGACGAGGCACGCAAACTGGTCATGAAGGCAGAATGGGAACAGAGATATTCATATCGTTTCAATGCGGCTTCGGTAGAGGCGTTTCAATCACGCGTATCCCTTTATAAGGGCGAGTGGCAGGCGGCTTGGGATGCTGCTGAGGCAGTGCTTGCCGTGAAGTCTGTATTGGTAGATTTGAATGATGCCGCTGCAACTCTTCCTAACAGTTATAATTCCGTGGAAAATATTACTCCACTGGAGACACCTCTGAGCAGTACAATCAATGGGGCTGCTCTGGCTACTCCGGTTTTTCTCTCCCTTTATGCTGAGAACGACCTTCGGCTGGACAAATATTTTGCTGAAACGGATGAAAAAGGTTTCCGGAAGAATAAGAAGGCGGGAAGCAATAACTACTTGTGTACTTTCCGTGTGGGTGAAATATATCTGACGGCTGCTGAGGCTGCTGCCCGACTTGGAGAACTGTCTCAAGCACGTACTCGCCTGCTGGAACTGATGCGGAAACGTTATGCACCGGAGGCCTACGAAGCGAAATCCGTTGTTGTCAATGCCATGGATAAGGAAGCGTTGGTACAGGAAATATTAGATGAACGTGCCCGTGAACTTGCTTTTGAAGGACATCGCTGGTTTGACCTTCGTCGTTCCACCCGTCCGCGTTTGGAGAAAGTGCTTGATGGTACGCGTTATGTACTCGAAGAGAATGATGCCCGCTATACATTGGCCATTCCGAAAGAAGCCATAGAAGCCAATCCGGGATTGCTGAACTGATAAAGATAAAACTCCCCGATTCTGTATTGACGAGAATCGGGGAGTTTTGTCTTTATGTGGATTGGATATGTATTTTTTACGTACCTTTGCACCGTTTTTTGTAATAGACAGTATAAGATGATACAGAATCAGAGACCTCCTATCCGTAGAATTGCTTTTCCTATTCTTATAGCATTGAGTATTTCGCATTGTTTGAACGATATGCTGCAATCGGTTATTTCGGCAGTATACCCTTTGTTCAAGGAGGATTTATCCTTGAGTTTTGCCCAGATTGGTCTGATTACGTTAGTGTATCAGATGTCGGCGTCCGTGTTTCAGCCTCTAATGGGATTGTTCTTTGATAAGCGCCCCATTGCCTGGTCATTGCCGATAGGTATGGGCTTTACTTTGGTCGGTATCATGAATCTGGCTTTTGCTACTAATCTGTATTGGTTGCTGGCTTCGGTATTCATTGTGGGTATCGGTTCGTCTGTACTCCATCCGGAGGCGTCACGTATTACTTTTCTGGCTTCCGGCGGAAAACGCGGACTGGCGCAGTCTCTGTTTCAAGTGGGTGGGAATTTGGGAGGCTCGCTTGGACCGTTACTGGTGGCTTTGCTGGTAGCTCCTTACGGGAGGCATCACATTGCCTTGTTCACGGTTTTTGCCTTGATTGCCATCGTGGTGATGATTCCTATATGTCGTTGGTTCCGTTCCTACTTGAACCACATCAAGAAACGCCCGATGCTTGTGGCAGGAAAGATAGAACGCCCTCTTTCCTCAAAGATGACGGTGTTTGCCATAAGTATTCTGCTGATACTTATCTTCTCCAAATATATCTATATGGCAAGTTTGACGAGCTACTATACATTCTATCTGATCCATAAATTTGGTGTTACTGTTCAGGCTTCACAGCTTTTCTTGTTTGTCTTCCTGGTAGCCACTGCCATCGGAACATTGGTGGGAGGTCCCGTAGGTGACAGGGTAGGACGTAAATATGTCATCTGGGCTTCCATTCTTGGAACGGCTCCATTTAGTATGATGATGCCTCACGTAGGGCTTGCATGGACAGTAGTGCTGAGCTTCTGTGTCGGTCTGATGCTTTCTTCCGCTTTTCCTGCCATATTGCTGTACGCCCAGGAATTGCTACCCAATAAGCTGGGGTTGATTTCCGGGTTGTTCTTTGGTTTCGCTTTTGGAATTGCCGGTATTGCTTCGGCTGTATTGGGAGGCATGGCTGATAAATATGGTATAGAGGCTGTTTATAATGTATGTGCCTTTATGCCTTTGTTGGGGTTGGTGGCTTGCTTTCTGCCTAATTTGAAGAGGAGATAAAGTTTTTTTATTCCCATTGTCAGCCATACGGAAAGAACGAAAGGTGCGGTCAATGTAATAATTCCCCAACTCATTCCCACAATTTGCAATACAACAGAGAGTAAAACGGAACATACAGCCCATATAAGCTCATCCAGCTTTTACCTCCTAAAGCAATGGCACACAATACGCCATTATATCCCATCAGGCCTATATTCAAAGCTTCGGAATCTGCTCCCAATAATATGGCTAGGGGGAGGGGGAGAAGTACCCCCAATATGGTATATACTGCTGCATTCCGAGAATTCACGAGAATGCCTGCAAGGAAAAATAGTCCGGTCATTATGTTTCCTTGAAACATCACCTGGCCTATACTCATACTGAAACATTGTAAGTAATTTATGGAGGAAGAAGCAGGTGTTTCTGTATCAGAGACGAGTAGCATGTCAGGCATCAGCCAACTGCACAATCCCAGCAGCATCCATACAGAAAGGATAAAAAGGGTAGTGAATCCGGGCAACATGCGTTGCATGTTGAAAAACCGTGCAATGTAGGTAGATGCACACGAGGCAATAGCCATTAGTATCAAGGAATTTACAGTCAGATGCATAAAGACCCCTACGGCTATTCCTACCAGTGTACCGTTAAAACCATATAATCCATTTTTTATATCATCACGGTCATATCCTGAGATACGGCCTGTTGATGTACTTATTATGTTGCCACTTACAGCCAATAGGCCCATTTGCCATGAATTCAAAAAGATTCCAATCAGCATCAATAATCCGGACAATGCATTGTTTTGGAACATGACTTGCCCTATGCCACGTCCTAAAATAAGTAATGACTTGTGTGTAAAAGCTTCTTTCATGAGTTGTCGAATGAAAATGGACTATATGTAAATTTATAGCTCGTTAATACGTACAAAAAAAACGATTAGACTAATCTAACCGTTTTAATTTTTGTGGAGCGTATGAGACTCGAACTCATCACCTCGACACTGCCAGTGTCGCGCTCTAGCCAGATGAGCTAACGCCCCGTTGCCAACGTTTGCAGGCTTGCTTTCGTTTTTGATGGTGCAAATATAATGCATTATTCTGAAATAATTGCTATGTTTGCGAAAGAATTTGAAAAAATAAGTTATGCTGATATATAATACCACTTATCATGTAGAGGAAGGAGAAGACAAAAACTTCCTGATATGGATGCAGGAACACTATCTTCCCGAGGTAGAAAAGAACGGAACATTGTATGCTCCACGTATAGCCCGTATCTTGAGTCATATTGAAGAAGGAAGCATCTGCTATTCTGTTCAGTTTGAGGTGGAAAACTCTGCCAAACTGCATCGTTGGCATCAAGAGCAAGGAGTGAAACTGAACGAGGAATTACTGAATATCTTTAAAGATAAAGTGATTGGCTTTCCTACATTGATGGAGGTAATAGTGTGATACAACCGGTCAAAGAGAAAATTATATTGGGTATAGACCCTGGTACCACCATTATGGGGTATGGAGTATTGCGTGTGGCAGGTGTCAAGCCGGAAATGATAGCCATGGGAATTATCGACCTCCGCAAATTTGGAGATCACTATCTGAAGTTACGCCATATTCATGAACGGGTACTGAGTATCATAGAGAGTTATTTGCCTGACGAGCTCGCTATTGAGGCCCCTTTCTTCGGAAAGAATGTACAGTCCATGTTGAAGTTGGGGCGTGCGCAAGGCGTAGCAATGGCAGCTGCTTTGAGCAGGGATATTCCCATTACGGAATATGCTCCTTTAAAAATAAAGATGGCCATCACCGGAAACGGACAAGCATCCAAGGAACAGGTGGCAGACATGTTGCAGCGTATGCTGCATTTTCCTAAAGAGGATATGCCTACTTTTATGGATGCAACGGACGGGCTTGCTGCTGCCTATTGTCACTTTCTGCAGATGGGGCGTCCCACGGTGGAGAAAGGCTATCATGGCTGGAAAGACTTTATTGCCAAAAATCCGGATAAGGTGAAGAAGTGATAAGAATTGAAATGTAGAATCTAAAAATAATATCATGAAATTGAATGAACTTGCTATCATTGGAGTGGCTGCAACGACGGTTGTAAGCTGCACTCCCGCGAAGACGGAGTATGCTTCGTACGAACTTTACCCTGTCCGTTCGGGTAGTCTGACAGAGATGGAATATACACCTGCTGCCACGCAATTCACATTGTGGGCACCTACGGCGGATGAAGTTCGCCTGATGTTGTTCGAAGCAGGAGACGGAGGGCATGCCTATGAAACTATTTCAATGGAATCCTCTGAAGAAGGAACTTGGAAAACTAAAGTTGAAAAGGACTTGATAGGTAAATTCTACACATTCAATGTGAAAATCAATGATAAGTGGTTGGGGGACACTCCGGGTATCAATGCCAAAGCTGTAGGGGTGAATGGAAAGCGTGCCGCCATCATCGACATGAAATCCACGGACCCCGAAGGATGGGCAGATGATAAACGTCCGGCATTGGCCTCTCCTGCCGATGTGATTCTTTATGAAATGCACCATCGTGATATGTCCATCGACCCGTCGTCGGGTATTGAGCATAAAGGAAAGTTCCTGGCATTGACAGAACAAGGAACGGTAAGTCCCGACAAGCTGGCAACCGGCATTGACCATCTGAAAGAATTGGGAGTGACACATGTACATCTCCTTCCGTCTTATGACTATGCCTCCGTTGATGAGACAAAGCTGGACGAGAACAAGTATAATTGGGGATATGATCCGCAGAATTACAATGTGCCTGATGGCTCTTATTCTACCGACCCCTACAAACCGGATGTTCGTATCCGGGAATTCAAGCAGATGGTGCAGGCTTTGCACAAAGCAGGTATCCGTGTTGTTCTGGATGTGGTGTATAACCATACTTTCAATACATCCGACAGTAATTTTGAACGTACAGTGCCGGGATACTTTTACCGTCAGCGACCGGACGGAACGTATGCAGACGGTTCGGCTTGTGGCAATGAAACTGCCAGCAACCGTCCGATGATGCGTAAATACATGATAGAGTCTGTATTACATTGGATTAATGAATATCACATTGACGGATTCCGTTTTGACCTGATGGGTATTCATGACATCGAGACAATGAACGAAATCCGTAAGGCGGCAACGTCTGTAGATCCGACTATATTTATATATGGTGAAGGATGGGCGGCATCGGCTCCACAGATGGCGGAAGATTCTCTGGCAATGAAAGCCAATACTTATAAGATGCCGGGTGTTGCTGCTTTCTCTGACGAAATGCGTGATGCTTTACGCGGTCCGTTTAATGACAATCATCAAGGTGCTTTCCTTGCTGGATTGCCGGGAGGAGAGGAGAGCATAAAGTTTGGTATTGTAGGAGCCATCAGGCATCCGCAAGTAAATAATGACTCTGTGAATTATAGTAAGGCTCCGTGGGCGGAACAACCTACACAGATGATCAGCTATGTTTCCTGCCATGATGATATGTGCTTGGTGGATAGGCTGAAAGCAAGTATCCCGGGTATTACTCCCGTAGAATTGGCAAAGCTTGACAAACTGGCGCAAACAGCCGTATTCACTTCCCAAGGTGTACCGTTTATTTATGCCGGTGAGGAAGTGATGCGTGACAAGAAGGGAGTACACAATAGTTTTGAGAGTCCCGATTCCATCAATGCGATTGATTGGAGACGAAAGGCGGAGCATGCAGATGTATTTGCTTATTATAAAGGGTTGATACAGCTTCGTAAGAAGCATCCGGCTTTCCGTATGGGTGATGCGGATTTGGTGCGTAAGCATTTGGAATTTCTACCGGTTGACGGCAGCAATGTGGTGGTTTACCGTCTGAAAGAAAATGCCAACGGTGATGCATGGGGAGATATTATACTAGTCTTGAATGCCCGTAAGGAGCCTGCCAAACTTACCGTACCCGAAGGTAAATATACAGTGGTCTGCAAGGATGGCTTTATCAATGAACAAGGTTTGGGCACACTGTACGGCCCCGAAGTTGTTGTTCCGGCCCAATCGGCACTGATTATGTATAAATGATGATTGGATGATGCAACAACATACAATACACATAGCGGGGGGCGTAGTACGCAACCCGCTTGTTCGTTTGACAGAGCCTGTCACCCTTGATTTCCTGGCAGGAGAACACATTGCCATTGTAGGACCGAACGGAGCCGGAAAGAGCCTCCTGGTGGATATGCTGACGGGAAAGTATCCTTTGCGTGATGGTGAGCTTACCTATGATTTCTCTCCCTCCCTCACGAAAACTGCCTATGACAATATCAAATACATTGCTTTCCGTGATACTTACGGTTCTGCCGATGCCAATTATTACTATCAACAGCGTTGGAATGCCCACGACCAGGAGGATGCTCCGCTAGTACGCGAAGTGCTGGGAGAGGTAAAAGACGATGTCTTGAGGCGGCAGCTATTTGAACTTTTCAGCATAGAGCCGATGCTTGACAAGAAAATCATTCTTCTCAGCAGTGGGGAGCTGCGCAAGTTTCAGTTGACTAAAGCTTTACTGACTGCTCCCCGAATTCTTATCATGGACAATCCTTTCATAGGACTGGATGCGCCTACCCGTGAACTGCTTTTTAATTTGCTGGAGCGGCTTACCCGGCTGGGCGAGTTGCAGATTGTCCTTGTGCTTTCCATGTTGGATGACATACCTTCATTTATTACACATGTTGTGCCGGTAGAGGACATGAAGGTGGGCGAAAAGATGGAACGTGAGGAGTATGTGCAGGCATTCTGTGCGGGCAATCAGATGCGTATTCAGGAAGAGGCCGGAGCGTTGGAGGAATTGCAGCGGCGTATTCTCGATTTGCCCTACGAACATGCGAATTTCACTTCGGACGAAGTGGTGAAATTGAACGGGGTTAGCATCCGTTACGATGACCGTACCATTCTGAAGGAGCTGGATTGGACAGTGATGCGTGGTGAGAAGTGGGCGCTGAGTGGCGAGAACGGTGCCGGCAAGTCTACCTTGCTTAGTTTGGTTTGTGCGGATAATCCGCAGTCATACGCCTGCGATATCAGTCTTTTCGGACGGAAGCGCGGAACGGGGGAGAGTATTTGGGAAATCAAGAAACACATCGGTTATGTCAGTCCGGAAATGCATCGTGCTTATCTGAAGAATCTGCCTGCCAT
This sequence comes from Bacteroides uniformis, assembly GCF_025147485.1. Classification (NCBI taxonomy): domain Bacteria; kingdom Pseudomonadati; phylum Bacteroidota; class Bacteroidia; order Bacteroidales; family Bacteroidaceae; genus Bacteroides; species Bacteroides uniformis. The sequence continues at coordinate 2,587,005 of NZ_CP102263.1, forward strand.
AGAGATTGTCGCTTCCGGTCTGCACGACAGCATCGGATTGTATAAACGTCCTCATGCCGAACAGATGTCGGTATGTGAGTGGTGGATGGAGATTTTCGGTATTGCCGCCTTGAAAGACAGTCCTTTTCTGCAACTCTCCAGCGGGGAACAGCGTCTGGCATTATTGGCACGTGCTTTTGTCAAGGACCCGGAACTGCTGATATTGGATGAACCGCTTCATGGACTCGATACATACAACCGCCGTCGGGTCAAGAAGATTATAGAGGCATTCTGCCATCGTCGGGATAAAACGATGATTATGGTAACCCACTATGAGAATGAATTGCCGCAAACAATTACTAACCGTTTATTCTTGAAGCGAAACCGCTGACCGAATAATAATTACGTCAAGCAAAGATAATAAAGGACTGGCGGGAACCATTTATGGTGTAAATCGTTATATTTGTAATATCAACCATCTAAACATTTATATCATGAAGTTTTTTATTGATACGGCAAATTTGGAACAGATTCGGGAGGCCTATGACTTGGGCGTACTCGACGGAGTTACCACGAATCCTTCGCTTATGGCAAAAGAAGGTATCAAGGGAGTGGAGAACCAGCGAAAACACTATGTGGACATCTGCAACATTGTGCAGGGAGATGTGAGTGCCGAGGTGATAGCCACCGACTATGAAGGTATGATTAAAGAGGGTGAAGAGCTGGCAGCCTTGAATCCGCATATTGTAGTGAAGGTACCTTGCATTGCAGAAGGTATTAAGGCCGTTAAATACTTCTCGGGCAAAGGTATCCGTACAAATTGTACTCTGGTATTTTCTGTCGGTCAGGCATTGCTTGCAGCCAAGGCAGGTGCAACGTATGTTTCTCCGTTTGTGGGGCGTCTCGATGACATCTGTGAGGATGGCATTGCATTGGTTGCGAAGATTGTAGAGATGTACCGTTATTATGGATATACCACCCAGGTACTTGCCGCCTCTATCCGTCATACGGCACATATCATGCAGTGTATAGAGGTGGGTGCTGATGTGGCTACTTGTCCGCTTTCGGCCATTAAGGGTTTACTTAATCATCCGCTGACCGATTCCGGTCTGAAGAAGTTCCTTGAAGATTACAAACGCGTGAACGGATAAACTTAAAATATCCTATAAGCCTATCTTTCAATGTAATTATTGACTAATATTGGTGAGAAATAGAATAAAAAGATTTATTTTTGCACCTTATATTTAGATATACAATAAGGCACCGATGAAAGATAGGCTCATAGGATTTATTAAGACATACTGCTTGTTTGTCTGCATTTTTGTGTTGCAGAAACCACTATTTATGCTGTTTTACAAATCGCTGTATCCGGATGCCTCGTGTGCGGACTGGTTCAGTGTCATTTGGCATGGGTTACCTTTAGACCTATCTCTGGCTGGTTATCTGACAGCTATTCTCGGTTTTCTTTTCATAACCTCTGTATGGACACTTTCTAAATCCCTTCATCGCATCTGGTGCGGCTATTTCCTCTTCATTTCAGTACTTATCTCCATAATTTTTACTGTCGATTTAGGATTATACGAGTATTGGGGGTTCCGTTTGGATGCTACTCCGTTATTCTATTTCTTTTCCTCCCCTAAAGACGCAGTGGCCAGTGTCAGCATTTGGATGGTGCTGGGGGGAATTGTGGCAATGGCTGTTTATGCTGTCGTGCTGTATGCTGTTTTCTACGGCATCTTGCTGCAGAAGAAGCTGTTGCTGCGGATGAAACTGCCTTATCGTCGCCTGAAGGTGTCAGGTATATTGTTGCTGATGACGGGGTTACTGTTTATTCCTATCCGTGGAGGCTTTACAGTATCTACCATGAATGTGGGGAAAGTCTATTTCAGTGCCGAGCAGCGTCTGAACCATGCAGCTATCAACCCTGCATTCAGTCTGATGGAATCTCTTGCCAAGCAGAAGGACTTCAGCAAGCAGTACCGTTTTATGGAAGCTGCGGAGGCCGACCGGCTTTTTAAAGACATGCTTGAACCCGCAGGTGCCGGTGGTCAAACGGAAGAGACAGATTCTGTGCTGCAACCTGCCGATTCACTGCATACTTTATTCAATACTCAGCGTCCCGATGTACTCTTTGTGATTCTTGAGAGTTTTTCCTCCAGGTTGATGACAGCTTTGGGAGGTGAGCCGAATATTGCCGTCCATCTGGATAGCTTGAGTAAGGAAGGGGTGCTCTTTACGAACTTCTACGCCAACAGTTTCCGTACGGACCGTGGGCTGGTGGCTATCTTGAGTGGCTATCCTGCCCAGCCCACTACTAGTATTATGAAGTATCCCCGTAAAACGCAGTCCATTCCTGCCATTGCAGGCAGCTTGCGGAAGGCGGGTTATGGTACCAAGTATTATTATGGCGGTGATGCCGACTTTACCAATATGCGTTCCTACCTGATGTCATCAGGCTTTGAAGACATTGTTTCCGACCAGGATTTTCCCGTAACGGAACGTTTAAGTAAGTGGGGGGCGCACGACCATCTCGTATTCAACCGTCTGCTGGAAGACTTGAAAGCCGAAGCTGCCGAAGGAACTGCCGAAGAGAAAACTCCTCATTTCCGTGTCTTGCAGACCTCCAGCAGCCACGAGCCTTTTGAAGTACCTTTCCGTCGTCTGGAGAATGACCGGCTGAACGCCTTTGCCTATACGGATAGTTGTGCAGGCGATTTTGTAAGACAGTTCCGTGAGCTTCCCCAGTGGAAGAATACGGTGATTGTGTTTGTTCCAGACCACTTGGGAGCTTATCCCGAACATATCGACAATTTGTCGGTAGAACGCTACCGGATACCTCTGTTGATGGTGGGCGGTGCTGTCCGAGAGCCGAGGCGCATTGACGTCTATGGCTCGCAACATGATATTGCAGCCACGTTGCTGGCCCAATTGGCGCTGCCCCATGATGAGTTTGTTTTCAGTAAAGATATGCTTAATCCCGCTTCCCCTCATTTCGCGTTCTTTACCGTACCCGATGCTTTCGGTATGGTGACAGCGGACAATCAAGTGATATTCAATTGCCAGGCGGGTACTGTGGTAGTGGATGAGGGCACAGCAAAAGGGAAGAACCTGCCGTTGGGCAAAGCCTATTTGCAAAAATTATATGATGATATAGCCAAAAGATAACGTATGACAGCACTTATGGACGCCTTGCAAGGGGCAATAGATGTAGACACAAACATATTTTTTTCCATCAATCGGATGCACAACATGTATTTCGATTATTTTATGAGCGCTTATAGCGGTAAGTGGGTTTGGATTCCCATGTATGCTGCCATCTGGTATGTGATGTTGCGCAATTTTCATTGGAAGGTCACACTGTTTTGCATGATAGGCCTTGCGCTCACCATTACTTTTGCCGACCAGGCATGTGCCACTTGGATACGTCCCTATGTGGAGCGTATGCGTCCTTCTAATCTGAATAATCCCATTTCGGAGATGGTGCATATCGTCAACAATCATCGTGGAGGGCGTTATGGTTTTCCTTCGTGTCATGCCGCCAATACCTTCGGATTGGCGTTTTTCCTGTTCTTTCTATTCCGCAAGCGGTGGCTTACTCTTTTCATTATGGCCTGGGCGTTGCTGACGTGCTATTCGCGCGTATATCTCGGTGTGCATTATCCGGGTGATTTGTTGGCAGGGACTATTGTGGGGCTGATTGGTGCCTGGCTGATTTACCGCTTGTTTGTGAAGGTTAGCGGATATAAGCGTGTCGAGCATGTCACTCATGTCTATGCTCCTATATGGGTAGGGTTGCTGACGATAGCGGGGATGCTGGTTTATGCCGGAATACGGATATTGTTGTAGATGACAGTCTTTAGAACTGATAACCAGCAGTCACCATAACCTCCCGTGGACGGATATTCAACCGTGAAGTATAGCTTTGTGTGGCCGAGTAGGTAGTATAGGCATACTCTTTCTTGTTGAACAGATTGCTGAGGCTGGCTTCCACTCTCCATTTCCTTGTCTTATAAATGAGTGATGCGTCTACAAACAGTGTGTTGAGATGCGTATCGCTGTTTAAATCGTTCCGGTAATGTTCTCCGGAAAGGCAGAGGTCGACGTGTCCGATGCTGAATGTGAGGTGCATACGCTGTACGAAGTCCAGTAGAGGAGCAAGGTGCGTGTCGTTCCCTATTTTACTGCCGCCATAGCTGATTGTGGCATGATATTCGGCTTCGAAAGCTTCGGCGGGCGACCATATCAGTTTGGGTTCCATCTTAAGATAGTCATAACGGTATTTTTGAGGCGGGCCGTTTCCGGCTGTTTCCGTTTGTGGAGTGAGGGCGTCTGTATCTGAAACCCGTGTCAACTGCCAGCCGGTATTGCGGCTCAGTTGTAAGTCAAGTGAGGTTTTCAGATTCCAGTCGAAAAATCCCTTGGAGAGAGTGCTGAGCAGGAACCAACTTTGTGTACTGTTAGAATGTAGGCGAAGGGTGTGGACAATGCGGTTTTCAGAGATACTCTGTTCATTCAAGGTGTTGTAGTGTACATGCCGGTAGGACAAAGTGGCGGTGGCGAAAAATTCCTGCACGGTATTCTTGTATTCTCCATAAAGGTTGTATTGTTGGCGTGTACTGACGGGGAAGAGGCCGTCAGTGTTTTTCCAGGTACGGTAGTCTGTCCGATAGGTAAAAGGGCAGAGGTCTGTGACATCTCCTGCTGAGCGGTGTAAACTGCCGTAGAGGAAAATTTTCCAATGGTAGTCCGGCTGATAGCGCAGATAGAGCGACGGATTGAAAAAGAGAAAAGAGCGCTGTTGCGAGAAGTAGCGCTTATAGCTGAGAGGGAGTGACAGACTTCCCTGCCACTTGCCTTGCTCCAACTGGAAGTAGGGGGAGAGGTAGGGAGAAAAACTGGATGCGCCAAATGTTTCCATCCGGGTGGAATGGTGCTTTACCGATGCCCATTCGCCCTTTATACCGGCGGTGTATTGCCGGGTGAAACCGTTGTGTTTTCTTAGGTGGCTGGCCTTATTGTCGTTGTAAAGGCTGTGCTGGATGAATTTGTCTTTCCCGTCGTGTAGTGACAAGGAGGAGGGCAGATAGGCATACTGTGTGGCAGAATTGAACTCCCATGTGTATTTCTCTCCATTACGGATAAGGCTGAAGAAATTCTTTGCCGTAAACTGGGAGGTGCGCATCGTTTGCTGCAACTCGTGGGAGGTGCCGCGGTTCGTTTCACTTTCTGCCAGGAAGCGGTTCGATAGATAGTGGATGGCCTTATTATCCTCATAGTGTATTTCCATATGGGTGGCATCGTTCTGCAGGCAGTAGTGGTAGGTTTCATCCATGCGTATGGTGTCATCGGGCTGGTAGTAGACTTGCGAGTTGCCCCGTTGCTGAGTAATCCGGTTATGGGTATATCCGGCTTGCAGGCGCAGGGAACGTTCGTCGTTCCATTTATACATGCGGTTGGCATTCAGTGTATGGGTTTCGTTGAAGAGCAGCCGTTGCTTGTCGAGGGGAGCGCTGATGCCCGGTTTTACCAGAAAGCCGTGCAGGGGAATCTGTTGGGATGTGTTGTTTGTCAGTATATGTTGCTCACGGCTAAGGTCGGTACCGTTGTTGTTGCTCTTGTAGCCGTAGATGCTTTGCTTGCCTTTACCCAGTTGGAGGGCATTGGCGGCGTTTTCCCAAAGAAGCGTTCCTTTGTCCCTCTTCGTTTGTGCCGTTCCGGTCGTTTCTTGTGTTCCATCACTCCAGCCTGCACCCAGGGTACCGTTGATAATCCATTGGTCGCGTGCCTGTGGGTCGAGTTTCAAGTTCAGGGCTATTTCATCCGAACTGAGTTTTCCTTTCAATGCCTTGACCGATTGGTAGTTCTCCATAATTTCTGCCGATTTTACGGCTTTGGCACTGAGGTTGTTGTTGATTTGGCTGTAGCGTCCACCCGTCACGTCCATACCCTCCACAAAATAGTGGTCGATGGCTTTACCTTTATATTTCACCTGCCCGTTGTCGTCAATATCCACACCGGGGAGCTTTTTCAGAACATCCTTGATGTGTACGTCCTTGGAAGAGGCAAACTCTGCCAGATTATACCTTACGGTATCTTTCCTGCCATGAATGCGGCCGGGACGTATTTGGACTTCTTTCAGTGCAATGGCTTCGGAATGCAGACGAATATGGAGTGTTTCTGCTGCCGATATGTTGCGTATTTCCCGTCTATAGCCCAGCAGTGATACGCTGACTTGCAGGCTGCCGTTGTATTTCCATGGCAGGGAATATCTCCCCCGGGCATCGGTCAGGGCGTAATCTATCATGGTGCCGTTTCGCAGCACACTAATCATTACGGCTTCCAGCGGTTGTCCGGTTTCTTCGTCCGTTACCAAGCCACTGAGAGACTGTGCATGCGCTGTCATTGCAAACAAGGCAAGGATTGGCAGCAAGAGTTTCTTGAAGTGTATATCCATTGGAGTTCGATGGGATGAATCAGTCAAGTTCCAGCGGATTGTGGGCTATATTCTTCGGCTTCCTGGCTTCATTGCCCTGGTCGTCGCGTATGGTGATACGTACGTTGGGCGTGTTGCCCATAATGAATCCTACCGGGTCGGCATAGTATCTTTCGTGGATTTTGTTGTACGCCTTGCGGTTTACGGGTTCATAATCTTTTCCGTTGAAGAGGATAGGTCGGTAGGAATGGCATTGCTCCATACCGGTGCAGGTAAAGAGATAATGCCCCCTGTTGTCTTCAGCTTTCAGTATCAGTCCGGGCAGTCCGAACAGCTTCCACGGCCCTTCGCTGGAGGAAATCTCCGGACTGTACCAGACAATCCATCTGCGTCCCTTAAACACGCATTCTGCTTTTTGGCAGAGATACGAGAGGATGGTTGCCGTGTCTGTCTGCAGCGTCCACTGTGGACGCTCTTCCGGTTCCTCGCACCGGAGTCTGTTGATGTCTCCGGCAATTTCATCCAGTGTGGTCACTTTGCCTACGGGGTATCTCTTGTAGGTCTGTTCGTTCAGCTTGCTTTTTCTGAACTGTTTGGCGTGTTCAATCATCGTTTCTTGCGAGGCGTTATTGGCAATGTCGGCAGCAAATACCGAGTCGCCCACATACTTTGTGTAACTGTAGAACTTGGAGCATTTCTTGCCGATTTCCAACATCATGGTTTCCTGGAAACGCTCTTCCGACAGTGTGTCCGTACAACCGTCCACTTCATACTGCACCATGAGTACAGCCTGGTCTATGGTATCTTTTCTGAACGTCTTGCCGGAGCCGATTTTGATGTTAAACTGTGCGCAGGCGGTTGTGGTGGTTATCAACAGCATGGCGGTGAGTAGAATCTGCTTTTTCATACTTTTTCGTTGTTAGGAATTACTGTTTCGAGGACGTGTCATGTGTCCTGTCGTCGCAAATCTATGCGGAATTTGTCTTTCCGGAGTGAGAAAGTTATTACTGAAATGTTACTCAAATGAGAATAGCCGCCTCGCGCGTACCTCTGATTGGAGGAAACCCTTACCTTTGTATAGTATAAAAGAAGAACAGACTCTGAGATGGAAAAACGAATCAGAATAGTATGGGCATTGTCACTGATATCCATGCTGCTACTTGTAGCAGGGCAGGGATATTGGTTGTGGAACCAGTATCAGTATAAGAATGAGGAATATGAAGAAGAGATACACCGCCTTGTCATGGATGCCGTGGCAGTGAACGACTCTATCCGGCGTGAACAGCCGAAGAAAGTGTTCAACAAGCCTAATATATCCTTTTTCAACACCAATGTGGACATGCATACGGATAGGGATTCATTGACCAACAAGCTCAAAGAGCGCTATACGCGTACGTTTGTGGTGGGGGCCATGGCAGATAAATCCGTTCTATCCACGGCAATGAAGGATAGTATTGTCTATAAGGACAAGATTGTGATACATGGCGAAGACAAGCTGCTTTTCAACATGAGCTTCAGCGAGGCGATAGTTGCTTATCAGTTGCAGATAGATGTCCCTTTTACGTTGCAGCGCTTCGATTCGGTGCTGGCGACTAAACTGGACGGCATGTCTTTCACTACCGGACTAGTCACGCCGCGCGACAGCCTCTATCAATGGGTGGAAACCGTAGAACGGCTGGGGAGTGATTTGCATCCGGTCATCCGTCTGGTTTATCCTTACAATCCGCTGAAGCGGGAGTTGGTACAAGTGGATGTGCAGGTGATGCCGCATACTCTTTTGCTCCGTATGGGCTGGCAACTTCTGGGCAGCTTGGTATTGATTCTTCTGCTGGCTGTCTGTCTGCTGTTCCAGATAAAGACCATTTTGAAGCAGCACCGTGTGGACGAGTTGCGGAAAAGCTTTGTCAACACCATGATACACGAGTTGAAACGTCCCGTGCAGGCCTTGAAGATGTGCGTCTCTTTTCTCAATGACAAAACAATGCGTACCGACGAGCAGGCCATGGATGAAGTGGTGCGTGATTCCGTTTCCGAGCTGGACAACCTTTCCGCCTACCTCCGGAAGCTGCGCGACATGACCCGTGCTGACGATGAGCAGACACAACTTTCCCTCAGTACTTTCGATTTGAAACCGGTTGTGGAGAAGTTGATACGCCTGCAGCATGCTCCTGGGGGAAAACAAGTATCTTTCGAGACACATTTCACGGACAACCTGCTGGTTACAGCCGACCCCGTGCACATGGCAAATATCATCAGTAATCTGATGGAAAATGCTGTGAAATATTCGGGAAGCTCCGTCAGTATCCGGGTAGAATGCCGCCTGCATGGCCACGAGCTCACATTGAAAGTTTCCGATGACGGCATTGGTATCCCTGTTTCCGAGCAGGGACGGGTATTCGATAAGTTTTACCGTAGCAGCAACTTGCCTGACCGTTCCTTGCCGGGCATCGGTTTGGGGTTGAGTTATGTCAAGTTGTTGGTTGAGGCTCATAGGGGAACCGTCTTTCTGACCAGTCAGATTGGGAGGGGGACGACGGTGGAAATAACCATTCCACAATAATCTGCACAGATGGATATTGAGAATATAAATAGCAACTCATGAAACCACTGAAAATTCTTTTTGCTGACGATGACCTGAAGTATTCCATGCTTCTGAAACGCTTCCTGGAGAAAGAGGGTTATGAAGTGACCTATGCCGGAAATGGTCTTATCGCCCTCGACCAGTTTCCTCTTGTCAAACCGGACCTTGTCTTGCTTGACATCAATATGCCCGGGCTCAATGGCTTTGAAGTGGCAAAACGAATCCGGGAGGCGGACAAGCATGTCCTCATCTTTTTTCTTTCCGACCGTAGCGATAAGGCCGACCGCCTGCAAGGATTCCAACTGAAGGCGAACGATTATCTTGCCAAACCTTTCTATCCGGAAGAGCTTACGGCGCGTATCCGCGAGCGTTTCACTTCGCAGTTGTCCGGCGTGGCAGAGGATGAGATGTATGCTTTCGGCCATTCCGTATTCAATTACAGTACGAACGAGATTCGTACGGGAAATAGTAAGGTGCTGATTACTTCCCGTCAAGCCGATATCCTTCGCTTGCTTGCGCTGAATGTGAATAAGACTGTCAGTCGCGATACGTTGCTGGATGCTGTGTGGGGCACTGCCTCGTATGCCAACTCCCTTGCCTTGAATGTACAGATGTCCTATCTGCGGCGGTCGCTAAAAAACGACCCGAGCGTGAGGATTGAGTCGTTGATGAAAAAAGGGTATATGCTTGCCGTTCTCTGAAAACATCTTTATCTTTGGATTGTTATACAAACAAGACATTTCAAAAAAAAGAGAGCTTATGATGAGTTTAGGAGGATGGATGAATAAAATCTTGATAGGTTGGGGGATAGACCCGAAGTTTGCCGATATGTTTGACGAGACGATTATTGCACTGCTGATGGTGGGGCTTTCGATAGGGCTGGACTATTTGTGCCAGGCAATCTTCGTTGGCGGTATGAAGCATTATACCCGACGCTCTCCCCATCAGTGGAATACGTTGCTGATGAAACGCAGGGTGATACACCATTTGATACATATTCTGCCGGGAATCCTCATCTACTACCTGCTGCCCATGGCCTTTGTGCGTGGAAAGGAGATGCTTGAGTTCTCACAAAAGGTGTGTGCTGTCTATATCATTGTGGCGGTGCTGCTTACTATTAACGGCTTGTTGCTGGTGATGCTCGATGTTTATAACATGAAGGACAAGCAGAAGAACCGTCCGCTGAAAGGCTTCGTGCAGGTATTGCAAGTGCTGCTGTTTTTTATCGGAGGTATCATAGTGGTTTCAGTGCTGATAGGCAAGTCTCCTATGACCTTGTTTGCCGGTCTGGGCGCATCTGCAGCTGTACTGATGCTGGTATTTAAGGACAGCATTCTGGGGTTTGTGGCCGGCGTGCAGCTCTCTGCCAACGACATGTTGCGGATAGGGGACTGGATAGCGCTGCCGGGTGGCGTTGCCAATGGAGTTGTAGAGGAGATTACGCTGAACACGGTCAAGATACGCAACTGGGACGAAACCATCTCGACCGTACCACCGTATACCCTGGTGAACAACTCTTTTCAGAACTGGCGCGGCATGCAGGAAAGTGGCGGGCGACGGGTAAACAAGAATATCTTTCTGGATATGACTACCCTGAAGTTCTGCACTCCGGAAATGCTGGATAATATCCGCAAGGAAGTCCCCTTGATGGCCGACTATCAGCCAGCAGAAGAAGAGGTGCCAACCAATGCGCAGCTCTACCGTATCTACATCGAACGCTATTTGTGCAGCCTGCCGGTGGTGAACCAGGAGATGGACTTGATTATCAGCCAGAAGGAACCCACGACGTATGGGGTACCCATCCAGGTATATTTCTTCTCTCGCAACAAGGTATGGAAAGAGTACGAGCGCATTCAGTCCGACATCTTCGACCACTTGCTGGTGATGGTACAGAAGTTTGACTTGAAACTGTATCAGTATTCCGACTAATATATCAACCGGAACTCCGCATATACAGGCAAGTGGTCGCTGTATCCTCCTTGATACTTCATCCCGTAGTAGGTGCGGAAGGGTTGCTGCCCTCCGTATTTCTTGTCTCTTGTCAGTAGGAAGGGCAGGCAGAATACGTCTGCCTTTGCTTCCTCTGTATATAGCGGTGCGTGTTCTTGCAGCAACGTACCCGATACGATGATGTGGTCCAGTAGTCCCCATTCTCCTTGATACTTGTAGCTGCCGAAGTGCTTGCGTGTTTTGGCTTTTCCTGCCAGTAGATGGTAAAGTTTTTGTGGACGTAGAGAGTCTTGCAATGTTGACGGTGCTGCTGCCTCCAACACCTCCTTTACCGATTTATTCTCCGGATAATCGTTGAAATCCCCTAAAAGGACAATTTGCGGATGTCGGCGTATCGTGTATAGGCTGTCTATGGCATGCTTCACCTTTCGGGCAGCCAGTAGCCGGTAAGGTTCAGACTCTCTTGCCCCTCCCGAACGGGATGGGAAGTGAGCTACCAGTACATCAAGCGTATCCCGATTCAGCAACAATCCGCTGACGTGAAGAATGTCCCGTGTGGGACGGCTATTCTTCCGGGGCTTGTCTACGGGGAGGCTCTGATAGGAAAGCAGTTTGAAAAGATTACGTTGATACAACAGCGCTACGTCGATGCCGCGTTTGTCGGGAGATTGTGTCATCACATACCGGTAGTCTGCTTCGCGCAAGGCAGAGTAGCGGGTAAGGTCGCGCATCACACTGTCATTCTCCACCTCACACAAGGCAACAAGGGCGGGCGGCGTCCATCCTCCGGTGGCGATGATGACGCGGGCTATATTATCCAGTTTCTTTCTGTATTTAGAGTAATTCCAATGCCGGGTGGCATCCGGCAGGAACTCGTAGTCATTCTTTAGTGTGTCATGTCGGGAGTCGAATAGGTTTTCTACATTGTAGCTTACTATCCGAAACGTGAGGGTATCTTTTCCTTCTTGCCCGTACAGACTGATGTACGGGCAGAGAAGGAAGAGTATAACTCCTATCTTATGGATAACGTTCATACAAACGATTCCCGTTCCCCTTTAAGGAACGCGGGATATTTATTTCACCGGAATGTGCTTCAGTATATCCAGCAGATGGTCCCAGAACTTCTGTACGGTAGGAATCAGCATCCGTTCGTCGGGAGAGTGCACACCCTGCAGGGTAGGTCCGAAGGAAATCATGTCCAGTGCCGGGTATTTGTCAAGGAACAGTCCGCATTCCAAACCTGCATGGATAGCTTTTACCTTGGCATCTACACCGAACAAACGTTTGTAGGACTCAACAGCCACTTCCAGGATTTCTGAATGCGGGTTGGGTTTCCAGCCCGGATATCCGTCGCCGAAAGATACGGCTGCTCCACCCATTTCGAATACAGTACGCACCATATTGGCAATGTCTTGTTTGGAGGAGGCGGTAGAGCTGCGCTGGCTGGTCTCGATACGGATGATATGGCCGGATTTCATCTTTACGGAGGCCAGATTGGTGGAGGTTTCCACCAGCCCCGGAATGTCTTGGCTCATGGCATACACACCGTGAGGTGCGGCATAGATGGTTTGCAGCAAGCGCTTGGCGGTATCTTTGTCAATGGCTTTGGGATGGGCTGCTTCCGATTCGAGCACGAATTGGAGGTCCGGGTCAACGACGGCATATTCTGCCTCCACTTCGGCGGCAAAGACATTCAAGTCTGTGCGCAGGGCATGCTTGTCTGCATCGGGTATGGCAATTACCGCGTGTGCTTCGCGGGCAATGGCGTTGCGCAGGTTACCGCCGTCTATTTCGCAAAGGTACATGTCGTACTTCTGGGATGTCTGGCTCAGGAAGCGGTTCAGCAGCTTGTTGGCATTGCCGCGCCCCAGGTGTATGTCGCCGCCGGAGTGTCCGCCTTTCAGCCCCTTTACCTGCACTTTGCAGCAGAAATATCCTGCCGGTACGTCCACTTCCCGGTAGGTGAATTCGGCAACGGAATCTATACCGCCTGCACAGCCGATGAAGAGCTCGCCTTCATCTTCGGAATCGAGGTTCAACAGAATGTCTCCGTTCATGAAGCCTTCTTTCAATGCAAAAGCACCGGTCAGTCCGGTCTCCTCGTCCACGGTGAACAGGCATTCGATAGGGCCGTGCTCAATGCTGTCGTCGGCAAGGATAGCCAGTTCAGTGGCTACACCGATGCCGTTGTCGGCTCCCAAGGTTGTACCTTTGGCTTTCAGCCATTCACCGTCAATTTCGGTTTCGATAGGGTCGGTCAGGAAGTCGTGCTTCACGTCGTTGTTCTTTTCACATACCATGTCGATGTGCGATTGAAGTACGACAGTCTTGCGGTTTTCCATACCCGGAGTAGCGGGTTTCTTTATCAGAACGTTTCCGGCTTCGTCCACCTTCGTTTCCAACTTATGTTTTTCTCCGAATGCTTTTAAGTAAGCAATGATTTTCTCTTCCTTCTTCGAAGGGCGCGGCACTTGGCAGATTTCCTCGAAATAGTGAAATACACCAGCCGGTTTCAAGTCTTTTTTTTCCATAATTATCTGAATTAGCGGCTGCCTTACATGTGTTTATGCAGCCTTCATTATCAATTGTCAAATATCAATTCTCCATTAAATTAACCACTTATTGCTAAATATGGTTAAATTGATTGACTATTTTATTCCCCTTTCTCTTTTTTTAGAGTAAAAAAGGCGAGTTAGTCCAACCAAAGCCCTATATTTGCACCCACAAAAATAGTAAAAACACTATTTTCATGTAACAAAATTAATGGAAATGCTTGATACAATATTGATAACTCTGTTAATAGTTGCTATTTGCATTGTTTTATTGGGTGTGAAGGTCTTTTTTGTGAAAGGCGGCAGGTTCCCTAACGGGCATGTCAGTGGCAATAAGGCAATGCGCGATAGAGGTATCGGTTGCGTGCAGTCGCAGGATAGGGAAGCGCAACGCAAGTCCCGTTTTTCCATTGATGAATTGGAAAAAGCCTTAAACGATAGTATGAACTAATTTTAAAAAACAATATTTATCAATTATGAAGAGATTAAACTACCTCATGAACGGTCTGGCAGCTCTCGCACTGATCGTTTTATTTGCTCAATGTGCCGGCAATACTGATAAACAGACAACAAGCGCTCCTGCACAAGCCGGCGGATTATCGGAAATGAAGATTGCTTATGTTGAAATAGATACGCTTTTGGCAAAATACAACTATTGCATAGACCTGAATGAGGCTATGGTGAAGAAGAGCGAGAATGTCCGTCTGACATTGAACCAGAAAGCCAGCGAACTGGAGAAGCAGAAGCAGGAATTCCAGACAAAGTATCAGAACAACGCTTATCTTTCTCAGGAGAGAGCGCAGCAGGAATACAACCGCATCGCAAAGTTGGAGCAGGATTTGCAGAACCTGAGCAACAAGCTGCAGTCTGAACTGATGAGTGAGAATGAAAAGAACAGCCTGCAACTGCGTGATTCTATCAACGCTTTCTTGAAGGAGTACAATAAGACAAAAGGTTACAGCATGATTATCAGCAATACGGGTTTTGACAATCTGCTCTATGCAGACAGTGTCTACAACATCACTCGTGAGATTCTGGATGGCCTGAATGCAAGATACTCTTCTCCGGTGAAGAAATAATATTTATCCTATGATATAAAAAAGGATGTACTGAAAAGTACATCCTTTTTTTATAGGCCTCTTCCCTCGCCCCCTCCCCCGTAGGGAGGGGAGTTTTGAAGTGTTTGTATTTTGTAGGACTATCTCTGTCCCCCTCCCTACGGGGGAGGGGCTAGGGGAGAGGCTTTTAATGCTCCGATTGTACGCTTTACCCGCTCCGCAGTAGTGATGGTGTGTGTGTATTCATCAATATGTACCGTTCCTCCCATAGAGACGGCGGAATTGTGATAGAGCATGGAGCTTTCGATATTTTCCCTGGCGGAGAAATGAAACTCGCGGATACCGGTTTCTCGGGCAATGTGGGCTATGTTGGTTTCATTCACCCCACAGCCTGCCAATAGGATGATTCGGTCTGATGCTTGTTGTTGGAGTTCTTTCAGAAGGGGAATGCCTCGCTCTGCTGTAGGTTGCTGTCCGGAAGTTAGGATGCGGTTGCATCCTAATTCGATAATATCTTCTATCGCTTTTCGTGGATTTCTGCATACATCGAAAGCACGGTGGAAGGTGACGGACATCCCTTGTGAGGCTTCCATAAGCTGCTCCATCAATGGAATGTCTACATCTCCCTCTGCCGTCAAGCAACCGAACACGACTCCGTCAGCGCCTAGACGGCGGGCATTCTCTATGTCTTTCAGCATGATGCGCTGTTCGGTGGAGGAATAAAGAAAATCTCCTCCGCGGGGACGGACAATGATATGCAATTTGGTCTGTTGCAATGCTTCCCGTGCGATGAGGATATCACCGTATGAGGGGGTTGTCCCTCCCTCGGGGATGCCTGCGCATAGTTCCACCCGGTCTGCTCCGCCGGCTTGTGCGGCAATACAACTCTCTACGGAGTTGGCACAAACTTCAAACTGATAATCTTTCATTTTGTAAAGTTATGGTTGTGGTGCAAAAATAAGAAAAGGGTGAATTCGTATTCACCCTTTTCTGCATTTATTTTCTTTTCTGATGTTACTTTGCGTAGCTCACCGCACGTGTCTCACGGATAACGGTAATCTTCACCTGGCCCGGATAAGTCATTTCGTCCTGAATCTTCTTGGCGATTTCACCGGAAAGGTTCTCCGTCTGCTTGTCGTCAATCTTGTCTGCACCGACAATGACACGCAACTCACGGCCTGCCTGGATGGCATATGTCTTTGTCACTCCCGGATAGGACATGGCCAGTTGTTCAAGGTCGTTCAGGCGCTTGATGTAGGCTTCTACGATTTCGCGGCGTGCTCCCGGACGTGCGCCTGAAATGGCATCGCATACTTGTACGATGGGAGCCAGCAGGCTGGTCATTTCCACTTCGTCGTGGTGGGCGCCGATGGCGTTGCAGATGTCCGGCTTTTCCTTGAACTTTTCTGCCAGCTTCATACCATAGAGTGCGTGCGGTAATTCCGGTTCCTCATCGGGTACCTTACCTATATCATGCAGCAGTCCGGCACGTTTTGCTTTCTTCGGGTTGAGTCCCAGCTCTGATGCCATCACAGCGCAAAGATTGGCTGTTTCGCGTGCATGCTGCAAAAGGTTCTGGCCGTATGAAGAACGGTATTTCATCTTACCGATAATGCGGATAAGTTCCGGATGCAGACCGTGGATGCCCAGGTCGATAGTAGTACGTTTACCGGTTTCGATGATTTCCTCTTCTACCTGCTTGCGTACTTTGGCAACTACCTCTTCGATGCGTGCCGGGTGGATGCGTCCGTCCGTCACCAACTGGTGCAGTGCAAGGCGTGCAACCTCGCGGCGAACCGGGTCGAAGGCTGACAATACGATAGCTTCCGGAGTGTCGTCTACCACGATTTCTACACCGGTAGCAGCTTCCAGGGCACGGATGTTGCGGCCTTCGCGACCGATGATACGTCCCTTGATTTCATCTGATTCGATGTGGAATACAGTTACCGAGTTTTCAATGGCTGTTTCCGTAGCCACGCGCTGGATGCTCTGTATCACGATGCGCTTGGCCTCTTTGCTTGCCGTCAGCTTGGCGTCGTCCATGATGTCGTTAATGTAGGACTGAGCCTGCGTTTTGGCTTCTTCCTTTAGGGATTCTACCATGCGCTCTTTGGCTTCTTCGGCAGAAAGTCCGGAGATAGCTTCCAGTTTTTCTATTTCCTGGCGCTGCATGTGCTCCAGTTCTTCTTTCTTCTTGTCTACGATGGACAGCTGGGCTTCCAGATTTTCTTTCACGGCTTCTGCTTCCATCTTCTTGCGCTGGATTTCTTCCTGGCGTTGGTTCAGTACCAATTCACGTTGTTTCAGCTTGTTTTCTGCCTGCTGTATCTTTTGGTTACGTTGGGCCACTTCTTTTTCCAAGTCTGCCTTCTTGTTCAGGAATTTTTCCTTTACTTCCAGCAACTTATTCTTCTTAATCACTTCCGCTTCCGCTTCCGCATCTCTCAGGATACCGTCGTATTTGTTTTTCAGCCCGTGCTTGAAGAACAAGTACGAGGCAAACCCTCCGACAATGAAGCAGGCAATGGATAATACTATTGTAACTACTGTCATTTTATTAATTTGTTTTTAGTATATAAATAAAAAAGCACTGCATAAAAGCTTGCTTTGATGAAGGGCAAACTTTTGTACAGTGCGCGAATTTCTCTCTTTTACCGACCCGACGGAGGGATTGCAGCTTATTGTTCCTTGAAATAGGTCTCCAATACCTCTGTCAGTTCCTTTATTTTAGCTGTATAGGGTTCAGTATCATTACGGTCCTTCAACTGAAGGTTTTCCAAAGCGAACTGATAGGCCACCATGGCTATAATTCTCTCCAGAGACACATTCTGATAATGCTCCCGATACGCATTGAGCCTGATATCTACCTGCTTGGCGGCTTCTCTTACCATTTCCTCGTCCTCACGGTTGATTGTGAGAGGGTAGGAGGCTCCTGCCATCTGCAGGTTTATCTTTATCTTATCGTTCATACATCCTCTTCTCTTTATTCATTCAACAAAGCGATGCATTTATCGACTTCACGCACTAATTTGGACAATCGCAGCTTCGTCTCTTTCACGTCGCTGCCGTTAAGGCTGATTGTCGTAGCTGTTTTTAGGTTCGTGTAGTTAAGTTCCAGTTCCTGGTATTCAGCTTGTACCTTCCCGTATTCCTCTTCTTTGGCTTCGAGAAGTTGCTTTAGCTCAGCATTTTCGCGTTTTAATTCATCGTGCAGATAGATTAAATGTCGCAGTCTGGCTTCAAAGGTACTTAATAGCTTCTTTTCTTCGTCTGTCATCACTACACCAAAATTGTACACAAAAATACGATTTACTTGGAGATTACAAAAACTTTTCGGAGAAAATGTGCTGTAGAGGTATCGAAATAACCGAAATGGCACATGAAATACTGGTTTTGAGGGATTGAAAAAGGGTGGTGGAGGCTGGCTTTTCAAAAGATGTGGATAGGTATGGAACTGTTTGCTTTTTAGAAGGATTTTATTTCTTCCTCTTCGAGCGCTTAGTATCTCCGTTGCTAAACAGTAATCGTCCGACGTTTGTTTAATTATCGTCCAACAGTTGTCGGACGATAATTAAACAGATGTCGGATGATAATTAAACGGTTGTCGGACGATTACTGTTTAGTAAGGCCGGAATTACTTTTTGCCGTTTCCGGCACTACTCTTTAGGTGTGGTTGGAATAGTATGTAGTAAAGGAAGGAGGGGGATGCTAAGAAATAAATAAAATAATTTATATAATAATTTGGTTTATAAAATAAACTATTTATCTTTGCATCGGAGTTCGAACCCGAGATGTGATTTTGGTATGTATAACTTAAAGAGAATGATTATGAAAACGATTGTTTGTAGAAGTATGGCGGCAGCTCTTCTTTGTGTATTTGCATTGGGGGTGTCTGCGCAAGATGTTCTGAAAGTGAAGGTGATGAACATACCTTCTGCTGTGGGAAAGATAATGATTGCCACTGACAAGGGGCAGTATGGTATGGTAGATGCCAAGGGCACGGAGGCGGTACTGGAACTGAAAGATGTGACAGTGGGTAAATATAAGCTTTATGTCTATCATGATGAAAACAACAATTATCAGTTGGATAGGGAAGACGGAATTCCATCTGAGTATTGCGCGATAGCGGATGTGGAGGTGAGCGCTGACACGAAGCAGGTGGAGATAGCACTTAAGCGGGTATTAAAAGGAAGCAACAAATAAGGCGGCAGGAAAATGGAAGAAAGAAAATTGAATGAGAAAGAGAGTTTAGAACTCATCACTCGGATGATACAGAACACGAAGGACAGAATGGCGGAAAATTCAGGGACACCTTTTTTGCTGTGGGGATATGTAACGGTAATTATCTCGTTGCTGGTTTGGTTTCTATTGAAGGAAACGGGCAATAACAATTGGCAATTCCTATGGTTCCTGCTTCCAGTCATAGCCTTTCCTGCTACGTTGTGGAGTCAGCGGAAGGCTCGGAAAATGTTGAAGACCTACATAGACCGTGTTGTGGATTATGTGTGGACGGTATTTGGACTGGGCGCTTTCTTGGTATCGTGTACCGCCATATTTGTATGGAAGATTCCTATTCTGTTTGTCATTTTGCTGATGATGGGGATGGGAACTGCCCTGACGGGACTGATTGTGAACACGAAAGTGGTTACGATAGGGGGAGTGCTGGGAGCCTTGCTCTCGTTGGGATGTTTCTATATGCCCGGCATAGACCAGATACTGTTTTTTGCATTGGCGTTCGTCTTTATGATGGTGATTCCCGGACATTACATGAACAGTGTGGCGAAGCGTCACAAACAATAAAAGAAGAGGATGATATATGTTTAAAGAACTGAACCCTTTGCTCCATAGCGAACTGCGGCTTGCGGTGATGTCGTTGCTTATTAGTGTCGAGGAGGCGGACTTTGTCTATATCCGCCAGCAGACCAAAGCTACGGCAGGAAACCTGAGCGTGCAGATAGACAAACTCAGCAAGGCGGGATATGTGGAGGTGACAAAGACTTTTAAAGGAAAGATGCCTTGTACGATTTGTAAGATCACTCCGCAAGGAGTAGACGCATTTGAGGAATATGTAGAGTCATTGAAATCTTATCTGGCAGGGAGGTTGTGAGTGTGGGTGACTTTACATTTATGGGGCAAAGATGGAAATCTTCTGAAAAAGGTTTCTATCTTTGCCTTTTTCATGAGAAGGAGGAGGGTGTGTCATCAACCGTTTTGCCACCCTCATGCCGGACAAAATTTAAACAGACTCTAAAAAGATAGAATGATATGAGAATTTTAGTCACTTATGCCGTACAAGGCGAATTTACGGAATTGAAATTTCCCGGACTGATAGGGGAGGAAGAGGTGCAGATAGGCTATCTCCGTACCGGTGTGGGAAAGGTGAAATCGGCTTTTTATCTTTCTGAAGCGATAAGCCATGCGCAACCGGACTTGGTGGTCAATGTAGGTACGGCAGGGACTATCCGTCATCGGGTAGGAGATATTTTCGTATGCCGTCATTTTGTGGACCGTGATATGCAGAAGCTGGTGGAGCTTGGTATGGAGTATGAGATTGATTCAATGGATTTGTTGTCCCAAAAAGGATATTGCTTGCACTGGCCGGCAGGCGGTGTATGCAATACGGGGGATACTTTCTTGACAGAACTCTCGGATGTGTCCGGTGATGTTGTGGATATGGAAGCCTATGCCCAGGCTTTGGTATGCCGTGCCAAGAATGTTCCTTTCATTTCGGTGAAGTACGTGACGGATATTATCGGACAGAACTCCGTGAAACATTGGGAAGACAAGCTTGCCGATGCTCGGAAGGGGTTGGGAGAATTCTTCGAAAAATTGGGAGGAGTTTGATTAATGTGCTAATATGCCAATGTGCTAATTGGCTGCGCTATGTGTATATTAGACTCTCACACCGCAGGTCATTGGCACATTAGCACATTAACCACATTAACCACATTAACCACATTAACCACATTAGCACATTCATTTATCTCAACGTCTTGAATGACAGTATATGCCAAGTCACCCCCACAGCGACAAGGAACAATACTGCCTTTATTTCTGTTAGTGGAATCAGGAAGAAGATGCAGTAAACCATTGTTCCCCACATCAGCAGTAGGGAGATGATTTTGGCACGTAGAGGGATGGCTTTGTTCTCGCGGAAGCTGCGGATGTAGGGACCGAGGCATTTGTGGTTCAGCAACCATTGGTACAGTCTGGGTGAGCCTCTGAAGTAGAGTGCTGCCGTGAGCAGCAGGAAAGGCGTAGTGGGCAGCAACGGCAGGAAGATGCCGATGATGCCGAGTGTCAAAGAAACTGTTCCCAAAATGATGCAGACGGTTTTCATGCGGCAAATGTAGGAAAAATAATAATATAGATAATATGTATGCGAATAAAGTAAAGAAGGTTGTTGCCGTCCACGACTTGTCGGGAGTCGGACGGGTGTCTCTGACGGTGGTCATTCCCATTCTTTCGTCTATGGGTTTCCAGGTGTGTCCGTTGCCTACAGCCGTATTGTCGAGCCATACCCAGTATCCGGAATTCTCTTTTCTGGACCTGACGGATGAAATGCCGAAGATTATTTCCGAGTGGAAGAAGCTGGAAGTACAGTTTGATGCCTTTTATACCGGCTATCTGGGTTCTCCGCGGCAGATACATATTGTTTCTGACTTTATTGATGACTTCCGCCGACCGGACGGTCTGGTTGTGGTAGACCCGGTGTTGGGCGATAACGGACGGCTTTATGCGAACTTCCACGAGTCCATGATTGATGAAATGAAACATCTCATCACCAAGGCCGATGTCGTTACTCCCAATTTGACGGAGCTGTTCTATCTGCTGGGTATTCCTTATAAGGAGATGAATACGGATGAGGAATTGAAGTCATACCTTCGCCAGCTTTCCGATTGTGGTCCCGAAGTGGTGATTATTACCAGTGTGCCCGTACGGGATGATAAGCATAAGACGTCCGTGTATGCCTATAACCGGAACGGTAACCGCTACTGGAAGGTTACGTGTCCTTACCTGCCGGCCCATTATCCCGGAACGGGGGATACGTTTACCAGTGTCATCACCGGGGCACTGTTGCAAGGTGACAGTTTGCCCATTGCCCTGGACCGTGCCACGCAGTTCATTCTGCAAGGTATCCGTGCTACTTTCGGATACGAGTACGACAACCGTGAAGGTATACAGCTTGAAAAGGTGTTGCATAATCTCGACATGCCGATTCAAATCTGTAGCTATGAATTAATTTAAACCAATCCCATCTATATGAAAAAGAAAATATTCCTGGCAGTGTTTCTCTGTTGCGGCATGTTTGCAGCAATGGCGCAGACTGCTGCCGACTCTCTTGCCATCGTTTCTGCCGATTGGCAGACTGAGCCCCTGCAGAAAGGGATGCTTTATAAAAAGGCAGTATTCAGTTCTTTGTATGGAGTTCCTCAGGAAGTGTCTATTTTTGAAATATCCCCGAAGCGCTACCGTTTCGATGTGCTCGTCCACAATCCCAAGGAGGAGACCAGTATAGCCGCCCGGCATGCAGGTGCGGTGGCGGCCATCAATGGCTCCTATTTTGATATGAAAGCCGGAAATTCCGTCTGCTATCTGCGTAAGGACGGGGTGGTGATAGATACTACCTCTACTGGGGTTCTGGCAACAGTGTCCAATGGAGCTGTACTTATAAAGAAGGGCAGGCTGGAACTGATTCCCTGGAGCAAGCAGGAAGAAAAGGCATGTACTTTGAAAAAAGGCACTGTGCTGGCTTCCGGCCCTTTGATGCTGAAGGACGGGCAAGTGTGCGACTTGTCCGGGACTAACCGGAATTTTGTAGATACCAAGCATCCCCGCAGTGCTGTGGCGCTGACAAGAGAAGGAAAAATCCTGCTTATTGTTGTTGACGGACGTCGGAAGGGAAAAGCGGAAGGTATCAATATACCCGAGCTTGCCCATATGATTCGTATATTGGGCGGGGAGGATGCGTTGAATCTGGACGGCGGCGGTTCTTCTACGCTGTGGAGTGGGGCGTTGCCGGATAAGGGAATAGCCAATACCCCGAGTGGCAGTGCAGAGCGTAAGGTTGCCAATTCTCTTTGTGTGTACGAATAAGTTAGGGAAGTAAATGGATAAATCTTAAGTTTTTTGTAATTTTGCCGTCGCATCGAGGTGACATTAGATGCGGCAACTTATTATATTAATTAGCGTATTAACAATATGTACACAGTCATCAAACGTATGGAAGTGTCGGCTGCCCATAGCCTGAAACTTTCTTATCGCAGTAAGTGTGAGAATCTGCACGGTCACAACTGGATTATCACTGTCTATTGCCGTTCCAAAGAGCTGAATGCGGACGGAATGGTGGTAGACTTCAGTCACATCAAGCAGGTGGTAAAGGAACAGCTGGATCATCATAATCTTAATGAAGTGCTGTCCTTCAATCCCACAGCCGAGAACATAGCCCGTTGGATATGCGACCAGATACCCACTTGCTTCAAGGTAGAGGTGCAGGAGTCGGAATCAAACATTGCCGTCTATGAGGAAGATTAATGAGATATTCTACAGTTTGCAGGGAGAAGGATACCATACGGGTACCCCGGCTGTCTTTATCCGTTTTTCCGGTTGTAACCTGAAGTGCCCCTTCTGTGATACGCAGCATGAGGACGGCATACTGATGTCCGATGAAGATATCGTAACAGAAGTTAGTAGATACCCTGCCGCTACCGTGATACTGACCGGTGGAGAACCCTCCCTTTGGATTGACCGTGAATTTGTGGATTGTCTGCACCAGGCGGGAAAGTATGTCTGCATTGAAACAAACGGTACCCATCCGCTGCCGGATAATATAGATTGGGTGACCTGCTCTCCCAAGCAGGGGGTAAAGCTGGAAATTACGCGTATGAATGAAGTGAAGGTGGTGTATGAAGGGCAGGATATTACTGTTTATGAGCAGTTGCCCGCCGGGCATTTCTTTCTTCAGCCTTGCTCTTGCAGCAATACGGCCGAAACGGTGGATTGCGTGATGAAGCATCCTAAGTGGAGACTTAGTTTGCAGACACATAAGCTGATAGATATCCGGTAGGCATTTATAAAACGAATAATGGCTGTAAGCAATGCTTACAGCCATTATTCGTTCATGCACGGGAGGAGAGGCTCGAACTCCCGACACCCGGTTTTGGAGACCGGTGCTCTACCAACTGAGCTACTCCCGTGTTTGCGGCTGCAAAGGTAATGCAAACTTTCAAATATGCAAGTAACAGACGTACTTATTTTATAAAGAAAGTTGCTTACAACATCTGTAAGTCCTGATACATAATGCGATACGCTGCTGCTTTTTTTTCCAGTGCCAGCGGGTAGGCTCTTGAGGAAGAAGGCATCCGGTAGAGGCGCATCGGATGGTTTTCGAAAAGAAACTCCGTGAAGTCGCCTACTTTGGGCTTGTCGATGGAAAACTGCGTGCACAGCGTGTCCGTTGCCTTCTCGCCGGTGGTAACGATAGCCTTGCATTGCGGTATCCGGTGTAGCAGGGCAGGGACGTCCGTGGGTTGCACCACTTCCAGAAACTTATCCGAGGCGTTGTCCTGCAGGCGCCGTATGGCAGAGGCTGTGTCGAACAAGGCAATACCCTTTTCCTGCAGGAAACTGATGAGGCGTTCTTTGCAGAAAGCCTTCTTCGTCTTGTCTACAAAATAATCCTTGTCATTGAAGAAAAGGAACCCGGTAATCCTCCACATGTCATTGTTCCAGTTGGGGTAGTAAAACTCCATGGACCACCGCTTTTTCTGCGGAGGAAAGCTTCCCAGCATCAGCAGACGGGCGTTGCCGGGAAGGAAGGGTTCTAAAGGGTGTTGTTCTATTTCCATACTTTCCAATTTCATTGTTCTGCCTGCAAAAGTACGGAATATATCTTGGATATGCTATCCTGCAATGTCCTGATTGCTCATTCTGTCGGTGATTTGGAAGGGGAAATCAGGATATTCGTAGAGGCTGAACCGGGATTCTGTCTTGCCTTCCGTATAGTTCCAGATGGTGGCATATTCTTCGGCGTCTTCTCCCATGGCCTGCAGTTGGCGGAGGTAGGAGGCTATGGACTTGTTCTCTACGATATATATTTGTCCCAGCCGGTCTATTATAGGGCTGTGGTGCCGGGTGCTGTCATGGTCGAAACGCAGGATGCGCTTGCCTTCGGGAGTGATGCCTACCATGTTGAAGGTCATGCTCTTGCCGATGGCGGGCAGGTTGAGCACATTGCGGTCGGTGGCGAGGAAAGGCAGGTGGTGCGTTTTCAGGAAACGCCGGATGCAGCCTGCCGGGTCATGGACGGTTCCAAGCAGTACGGACAGATTATGGGCATCTTCCTTGGTCAGCTTCCCGAAGCGCTTTTCTTCCCGTTGCTCTTGTACGGAACGGCTGTTGGGGGTAAACACGGCATTGTTTTCTTCAAAACCTTTCACGGAGAAGGTGTAGTAGCAAACCACTCCCAACTGATTGAGCACTTGCCGCAGGCGGGTAGTATGCCCCCGGCGGGATGCAGCTACGTTGTATACCAGTTGGTTGTCAATGAGCCAGCCTGCCGCCAGCAGTTTGCGTATTCCTTCGGCAGCTTCCGGAGTGACTTCGAGCGGGGTTTGGAAATGTGTCTGGATAATGAACTGGTGGATGCCGATGGTAGACGCCTTTTCCTTGAATTCCCTTAGAATCTCCACCAGCCCGTCATTGATGCGCATGGGCAGGTAGGCGGGGAGGCGTGAGCCGAGGCGTACACGTTGCAGCTCTGCATACTTTTCTCCTTCGGGCCGTTCCTGATTGGCTTTCCGCTTGCGGACTGCCATGCGGTAGACGGCGTCTAATATGTTGCCCAGCGTCTTGTTTTGGCTCATCAGTGCGTCACCGCCGGTGATGAGAATGTCCCGCAGTTGCGTGTCTTCCTCAAAATAGGCCATCAGCCGACGCAGCTTCTTTTCCCATGTTTCCTTGGGACGCAGGGTGTCAAACTCAAAATTGAGCCGTTTGCTTTGAAAGTCGTACATACGCTGACAAGATGCGCAGAGTCCTCCGCAGGCGCGTCCCATGGTGTCGGGGATGAGGATGGCCACTTCCGGATAACGGCGGTGGATGTTATGCCCGTCGGGCAGCAGCCAGCCGGCGGCATTGGGTTTACCTGGTTCTACGATATCCTCCCGTTCCCAGGCACGTATCTGTCCGTAGGTTTCCACCAGTTGGGGTGAATAGAGTATATAGCTGCGCAGGGCCTCGTCGTCGTATCCGCTGCCGGTGCAGTTCAGCAGTGACAGATAATAGGGGGTGGCGAAGAAAGGCATTCCCTTCTTGCGGGCTTTTGAGAGCAGGTACATGGTTTCGGCAGAAAGGGAGTTGCCGAGAAGACGGTTTAGCTCCGTAGGGCTTTTGACGGCCATGGCAAGATGGAAACGGAAGTCATTCCACCATTCGCTGACGAGGTTGAACTTCTCCTCGTAGCTGAGTCCCTCTTCGAAATGGAAGCGGGAAGCCGGGTTCTTGCGGTGCTCAATCTTCTGCACTAGTGCATGCAGGATGCGTTCCTTGTTCTTTGCACGGATATGCTGCACGTCTTCATCCAGTCCGCTGGGCCAGCGTTCGGTCAGGGTTTTGATTTTCTGTGCGGAGGGCAGAGCGGGGGCGGGTTGGTGGAGGCGTTTGAACTGCTGGAACAAGTCGATGAACAGGTCCGTTTCCGTTTCCTCTTCCCATTGTCCCGTGAGGAAGGAATGCAGCATTGATAAAGTTGATATGGGCAGCTGTTCTCCGATGGAGAGCTCGTGTACTTCCTGCCCGTCAAATTCAATCAAGAGTCGAATTTGCTTACCGGCCTCGCTGTCCACTTCCGGATGTCCGGCAATGTACTCCGCCAGGTTGGCTTTGAAGGCTTCCGCATCGTCGCTTTGAACGGCGATGCTGACCAGTTCAGGGAGTTCGTGCCGATAAAGTTGTTCCAGTTGTGAGAGAGTGAGTGCAAGCATTTTCTTTTGTTTCATAAGCGGTTGTTTTTTTGAAGTTAATATTTATGATGGTTGACGCGGGGTGCGTCCTTGTGTTCCGTGAGGGGAAAATGATTTCATTTGCTAAAAATAACAAAAAAAAGCGGGAAATTTCTTTCCCGCCTTCTTGTTTCTAAAGTTCTTTAGAATTCTTTTTCTTTTATTTCTCTTCGTTGGCTTTCTGTTTCGGTTCCTTTTTGGCCAGCATCACTACGTTGTAAACGTACTCGGTCATCCATTGTTCCGAATATCCCAGACGCTCTTTGTACTGGCGTACTGCCGCTGCCGTTTTGTGTACATCGTCCTTTTTCCATACGGTTTTTGTACAGACGTCGTGTACGGTTTTTTCGGTCATGCTGCGCAGTGCTCCCTTGAAGATGGAAGGCATGCGGAATTTCCACTGCATCAGGTTTCCCATCAGCATCATCAAGTCATTGGAGAAGCCTTGATACATAAAGAGATAACCTTGTACGTCGTTCTGCGTACGGCAGTGCTTCTTGACGGAAGTATCAATTTCCTTGAAGAAGTTTTCACTGATGCCGTAGTCCTGCATCAGCATCTTGCGCGAAGCGGCCTTTTCCGCTTGTCCCAGGCGGCCTCCCTGCGTGGGGATTTTGAACAGACGCTTGAAGTTGGCTACATCCGGCACAAAGCGGATATTGGTGATGCCCAGGTTGGCGGCTATTACAGACTGGAAGTAGACGCGTGTCAGTGACACGAAGTCTTCCACATTCTTCGAAGATACTTCTCCGGTATTCTTGTTGAATAGTTTGGCAAATAAACTCATATCAAATTACGAATTACTGATTACAAATTACAAGACCGCAGGTCATCCAGCGGTTCCGGCTGCAAAAGTACGAAATAAGTTGGTTATCACCAGCACTCTATGTCTTTTTCTACCTCTTTCAGGCGGTTCTTGGTGAAAACGGGGTCTTTGATACCGGCGCTTTTCTGTGCGCGGTAGTCTTCAAGCAGCCTGAAAGCGTATTTTCCGAGCAGGCTGATGGCGATAAGATTGCAGAGCGCCATGAGTCCCATAGTGACGTCGGCAAGGCTCCATGCCAGGTCGAGGGTGGCAACAGCACCGAACATGACCATGCCGCCCACCAGTATACGGTAGATGTTGAGCACCCATTTACGGTGGGTAAGGTAGCGCACATTGGCTTCTCCGTAATAATAATTTCCCAGAATGCTGCTGAATGCGAAGAAGAACAAGGCTACCGCAACGAAGATGGCTCCCAAAGGTCCTATCTCGTTGGTCAGCGCATGCTGGGTAAGCTGTACGCCGTTTGTGGAACCATCCAGTGGAGCACCGCTGAACAGAATGATGAAAGCGGTGCAGGTACATATAATCAGCGTATCGGTAAATACTCCCAGCGTCTGAATCAAGCCTTGCTTCACGGGGTGGCTGACGTGTGCGGTTGCCGCCACATTGGGGGCGGACCCCATACCGGCCTCGTTGCTGAACAGCCCGCGTTTGATGCCCTGCATCAGCGCCATGCCGACACCCCCTCCCAAAGCCTGCTCCCATCCGAAGGCGTGGCCGACAATGAGTGCCAGGACTCCCGGCAGCTCTTTGATGTTCAACAGAACGATGATAAGTGCCAGTGCAATGTATCCCAACGCCATGATGGGGACGATGATGCTGCTGACTTTGGCTATGCGCTGTACGCCTCCAAAGATGATTGTCAGCGTGAGTGCGGTGATGATGCCTCCCACAACGGCATGGTCGAACCCGAAAGCGCCTTCGAAAGCGGCACACAGTGTATTGCTCTGTACCGAGTTGAATGCAAATCCGAAGGTAATGGTGATAAGTACGGCAAACAGTGCCCCCATCCACGGCTGTTTCAGTCCCTTACGCATATAGTAGGCCGGGCCGCCGATAAAGGAGTCTTTGCCCTTTATCTTATACAATTGGGCCAGTGTAGATTCTACAAACGAGCTGGAAGCACCCAGGAGGGCAATCACCCACATCCAGAATACAGCGCCCGGACCGCCTACTGCAATGGCGGTGGCAACCCCTGCAAGATTGCCCGTACCTACACGGCTGGCAATGGAGATGGCAAATGCCTGGAACGATGAGATATGCTTTTCCTTGGCATCGCCTTTCCCGCCCGAGTCGCCCAGCAGACGTACCATTTCCTTTATCATCCGGAACTGTACAAAGCGGGTTCTCAGCGTAAACCATACGGCGCATCCCAACAGCAGGGCAACGAGGATGTAGGTCCAGAGCAGGTCGTTTATCAGATTTATTATTCCCATAATGTATATGTACAGTTATCTATTTGTAGTAAAAAAAACTCACACAAAACAAGTGCTACCCTCTGTCGTTACTTTAGGCTGCTTCTGTCGTTATTCAAGGCTACCTCTGTCGTTAACTGAGATAGATTTCTTGCAAGTCGGTGATAATCAACGTGGTATGAGCTCGTGTGCTGCGATTTGTACCATGGACAAATCTGGACAAACCTGACGGAATCTCCTTGCCTATTTCAGCTTGAAGTGAAATTTGTGTCCTTCAAACACCGGTTCCACTATGTCATAACGAACAAACTTTGCCAGCAGATGTTCGGCGGCGCGTCGGGAAAGATGCGCCAGGCGGCAGTAACGGTTCAGTGAAAGGCGGTCGTTCTCTTCCAGCAGATTGAGCAACAGCTGTTCCCGTTCGGTATATTCTATCAGTTCTCCTTTCGGACTTCCGCTTTGCTGCCAGACGCGCAGATGGACGGGAGTAGCCAGGATGTTCTCATCCTTGATGCGGAGATAGGCCAAGTATTTTCCCGTTTCGTCCTTGGCATATACCGGCTTCCGGTCACTTTCCTCGATTTGTACCACCAGCACACTACGGCCTTCCACCTGATAGGTCTGCATGGTATAGTTCACCTCGGGGCTGCAATAAAGTCCGGCAGCCGCTTCTATCATATATTGTTCTTCGTCCGAACGGACACCGGCAATTTTCCCGTTATCTTTCACTCCGATGAGCAGTTTTCCACCGTCTGTATTGGCAAAGGCTGAAAGGGTTTTGGCTATCTTGCGGGCGTCGGATATTTCGAACTTGAAATCCTGCTGTTGGTGCTCTCCTTCGGCTATGAGAGCGTGTATATATTCGGTGTCAGTAAGCGTTTTCATGCTTGCAAAAGTAGATAAAAAATGCGTAAGAGCCCCTTTTTGCGGCGATTTTACCGAATATTTCAAAAAAAATATCGTTTTTCTGCATTTATTTCAAGAAAGAATGTATTTTTGCCAGACATTATTAACGAAGTAATTTAAAAAGGATTATGAAAGAATTAGTTGAAAAAGTAGCTGCATTGTATGCAGACTTCTCAAAAGATGCAAACGCTCAGTTGGAAAACGGTAACAAGGCAGCAGGAACTCGCGCTCGTAAGGCTTCTTTGGAAATCGAAAAAGCTATGAAGGAATTCCGCAAAGCATCTTTGGAAGCTTCTAAGAAGTAAGAAAAAAAGCATATTTGATGCTGCGAAAGACTGCCACTACTGGCGGTCTTTTTTGTTTTTGAAAAGTATTATTGCTACTTTTGACGCAGGTATTATGGATGAAAACGTTCTCAATAAACTGAAGATACTGGCAGAGTCGGCAAAGTATGACGTCTCTTGCTCCTCCAGTGGTACGGTGCGCTCCGGCAAGGCAGGCATGCTGGGGAACACTGTGGGTGGCTGGGGCATCTGCCATAGTTTTGCCGAGGACGGCCGTTGTATCTCCCTGCTCAAAGTGATGCTTACCAATTATTGCATCTACGACTGCGCCTACTGCATCAACCGCCGCAGCAACGACCTGCCGCGTGCCACGCTGTCGGTGACCGAGCTTGTAGACCTCACCATGGAGTTCTATCGCCGCAACTATATCGAAGGGCTTTTCCTGAGCAGTGGGGTGGTGCGTAATCCCGATTACACGATGGAACGTCTGGTGCGCGTTGCCAAGGACCTCCGCACTATCCATCGTTTCAACGGATATATCCATCTGAAAAGCATTCCCGGTGCCAGCCGCGAACTGGTGAATGAGGCAGGGCTTTATGCCGACCGTCTCAGCGTCAATGTCGAGATACCGAAGGAGGAGAACCTGAAACTGCTTGCCCCGGAGAAAGACCATAAGAGTGTATATGCGCCTATGCGCTACATCCAGCAGGGAGTCCTTGAAAGTTCGGAAGAACGCAAGAAACACCGCTACGCTCCCCGTTTCGCTCCTGCCGGACAAAGCACACAGATGATAGTAGGCGCTACCGCCGAGACGGACAAGGATATTCTGTATCTTTCGTCGGCCCTCTACAAGGGACCTACGATGCGGCGTGTCTACTATTCGGGCTATATTTCCGTCAATACCTACGATAAGCGCCTGCCGGCATTGAAACAGCCCCCTTTGGTGCGCGAAAACCGCCTTTACCAAGCTGACTGGCTGATGCGCTTCTATCAGTTCAAGGTGGAGGAAATAGTGGATGATGCCTACCCGGACCTTGATTTGGAGATTGACCCCAAGCTGTCCTGGGCTTTGCGCCATCCCGAGCAGTTTCCGGTCGATGTGAACAAGGTGGATTATGAGATGTTGCTCCGCGTGCCGGGCATCGGCGTGAAGTCGGCACGGCTGATAGTGGCTTCCCGACGTTTCTCCAAGATAGGTTTCTACCAGTTGAAGAAGATAGGGGTGGTGATGAAGAAGGCGCAGTATTTCATTACCTGCTGCGAGTTGCCGATGTGCACGGTCAATGAGCTGACTCCGCAAGGGGTACGCAGTCTCCTGTTGCCCAAACCGAACAAGAAAAAAGTGGATGAGAGGCAGTTGATGCTTGATTTTGGCGAATGAATATCTTTTTATACGATAAGACTTTTGAGGGATTGCTGACTTCTGTTTTTGAAGCCTATTCCCGCCGCATTTTCCCCGATGCACTGTTGTTGGAGGGAGAGCCTCTACCATTGTTCTACGATGAAATATTTACAGTGATAACCGATGAGGAGAAGTCCGGTCGCGTCTGGCGCGGATTGCAGAAGAAGCTGTCGTCTGCGGCACTTGCCTGCCTCGCCCAATGCTGGCTGGCAGAGGAACCGGAAACTCCCATGCTACTGTTCCGCTATATTCGCAAGGCGATAGATGCTCCTCGCTCCATTGAAACGAACTTTGCCGACCCTGATGTGCTGGAGTTCTCCCGTATGTGGAAGCGGGTGGATTGGGAGCGTATACGCCTGCTTCAGTTTGTCCGCTTCCAGAAGGCTGCGGACGGTACTTTCTTTGCTGCCGTCGAGCCCGAAAAGAATGCCCTTCCTTTGGTGACGGGGCATTTCAAGGACCGTTTTGCCGACCAGCGTTGGCTGATTTATGACATCAGGCGAGCCTATGGGTACTATTACGACTTGAAGGAGGTGCGCCAGGTGACTTTTGGTGAGGACAGTCGCGAAGGACATCTTGTCACCGGCATGCTCGACGAAAGTCTGATGGACGGAGACGAACAGCTTTTCCAGTCTCTCTGGAAAACCTATTTCAAGGCAATCTGCATCAAGGAACGCCTCAATCCCCGGAAGCACAAGCAGGACATGCCCGTGCGCTATTGGAAATATCTGACGGAAAAACAGCAGTGATTCCCTTTATTCGATTTTCTCCACTGTCACTTCGGGAAATTCCTGCATCAGTTGCAGCAAATATCCCTCATCATAGCTTTTCTTGGATTTGATGACCATGGTCACTTGATAGTTGGTGTACTCTCCCTGCACTTGCCGGTCCAGGTTGTAGGACACCACCAGATAGTCTTTGGAGTTGAATCGCCGGGACACTTGCGGCAGTATCTCTTTGCTGGAAGTGGAAAAGGTTATCACGGAACTTTTCATGCCAATGCTTTTGAAAATAAGGCTCAACAGTTCGAGCCCTGCCAGAGTCAGCAGGGTGGCGGCAATGCTGATGGTGTACATTCCTGCACCTACTGCCAATCCGATGCCTGCAGTAGCCCATATTCCTGCGGCTGTTGTCAGTCCCCTGACTATCTGTTTCTGGAAAATGATGGTACCCGCACCGATGAATCCGATACCGCTGACTACTTGTGCGGCAACACGGCTGGGGTCCAGCGTCACACTGCTTTCCTTGATGATTTCCTGAAAACCATATTGGGATACAATCATGATGAGCGCGCTTCCCAATGATACCAGGAAATGGGTGCGGTAGCCTGCTTCTTTGGCACGGTATTCCCGGTCCAGTCCGATAATGGCACCCAATATTCCGGCTACCAGCAACCTGAGCACAAAATCAAAGTTTAACATCATCATCGTATCCTCTCTTTCTTTTTTATTAATTGATGACCCAATTCTTATTGTGGGGCACTGTTTTCTTGGGGTTGTAATGCATTCCGGCTTGTGTCGGTATTTTTAGTATGTATGTACGTCCGCTTTTATTCATCAGCGAGGTATCCCGCAGCCACGGATTGGCATCTTTCAGTTGGGCATAGGTGATGCCTTTATCTTTGGCAAACTGTGCCAGGTTGCCGATGCCCGTTGTGACGGTCACTTCCGTGTAGGGGATGGGCGGATAAAGATGTTCCCGTTTCAACAGAAAGCCGTACTGCTGTGGATTGCTGATGACTGCTTTGGCTGCCAGCAGGCGGAACATGTAGCGCGAAGTCTCTTCTACCAGCCATAAGTCGACAGCCTGGTCCACCATTTGCTTCTGCAGCTGTGTGGAGATGCGTCCTTGCCCGGCATTGTAGGCGGCGGCTACGCACAGCCAGTTCCCGTATTTCTGATAAGCATCTTTCAGGTACTTGCAGGCTGCTTTGGTCTCTTTCTCGATATGGTATCGTTCGTCGATGTTGCTGTTCACCTCCAGTCCGAATTCGCGTCCGGTGGCAGGCATGAACTGCCATAGGCCGGCGGCACCCGCAGGCGATTTGGCAAGCGGGTTCAGGTTGCTTTCTATCACAGCGAGGTACTTGAAGTCATCGGGAAGGCCGTTGGCTTTTAGTATAGGCTCTATGACGGGGAAGTAGCGGTTGGCACGCTTCACCATGAGCATGGTGGTGGAGTGCATGTAGGTGAAGGACATCAGTTCGCGGTCCATACGTTCGCGGTGGTCGTAGCGAAGCAGGTCAATAGCTTGTCCGGCAAAAGTGATCTTGTCCGGTACGCTGGGGGAGGTCACGCAGTAGGGAACTTCGGATTTCACGGAATCGCGTTCGGGATTCAGCGTACTGCTGCCTGCGAGGAAGGGGAGGCTGGAACCTGCGCACAGTGCAATGGCAGCGGTAAGCACGATATATTTTGAATTTTTCTTCATGTCTGTATGTATATTTCTGTTTGGAGACGTGAAGATACGAAATCAATTCGTTATAGGCAACCTTTCCCATAGCCATCGTGGAATCATACGCCAAAAAAATACCAGTACCCGGTAGCGTCCGTCAATGACAACTACCCGTCTCTTTTCTCTTAAAGCCTTGATTATGTGCTGTGCTACACGGTCTGCTTTCATCAGCATCGGGTATTTCCCGCTTTTCAATAAATCGGTGGCAACAAATCCCGGACGGATGTCGGTGAAGTGTATATCAAGATGCTGCATCCGGGCAAGTTGTGCCAGCGCTTCGATATAGGTATTCTGGAAGCGTTTGGTGGCAGAGTAGGCCGGTGCAACGCCCAGTCCTTTAGTGCCTGCAATGGAACTGATGACAGCAATATGTCCGGAGCCTTTTTCCTTGAAATAGTTGAAGGCGGCAGTCACCATGCGGGTAAATCCCTCTACATTGGTACGTGCCGTGTTCAGTTCGATGTCCGGTTGTAAGTCCCGGTTTTGATGTCCCACGCCGGAACTGAGGAAAAACAGGTCTATGCCTCCCAGCTTTTTTATCAGGTTATGGAGGTGTAGAGTCGCTGTCTCTTCCGTAACGTCCAGCTGTTCCGTGACTATCCGGTCGGGTGCGGTGGCTTGCAGGGCATGCAATGCTTCCTCTCTTCTGCCGGCAATACCTATATGCCAGCCTTGTTGTACAAGTATCCTGGCTACTTCTTGTCCGATGCCTGAAGTGGCACCGATGATGATGGCTTTCTGCATGATGATAGGGGATTATCCGATGACGGTTGCTACAATTCTTCTTCCTCCGCCCCGGTTGCGGAACTCGCAGAGATAGATGCCTTGCCAGATACCTATGTTCAGACGCCCATTGGTGATGGGGATGGTGAGGCTGGTTCCGCTGAGGGTTGCCTTGGCATGGGCGGGCATATCGTCATCGCCTTCGCATGTATGTTGGTAATAAGGTTCCCGTTCTTTTACGAGGCGGTTGAAGATGGCTTCCATATCTGTCTGTACGTCAGGGTCTGCATTCTCGTTGATGGTGAGGCCTGCGCTTGTATGCTTGATGAACAGATGCAGGATTCCGGCAGACGGAAGCGGTGGAAGGTTGCGTATAATCTCCTCTGTCACCAGGTGAAAGCCACGCCGGCGAGGGGTTAGGGTAAATTCTTTCTGTGCGGTCATAAATCATTGTTTTTCGTTTGTTGTCAGGATGGTCTTGTCCGGCAGGGCAGTTCCACGGTGAATGTGCTTCCCACTCCCATTGTCGAATCTACGGTAATCACTCCATTCATTTTCTCAACGATGGATTTGCAGATGGAGAGTCCTAATCCGGCACCTTGGGCAAAAGAGTCCACCTTTTCAAACCGTTCGAATATCATTCCCAGTTTGTCGGGGGGAATACCGCATCCAGTATCGGAAACACTGATTCTTATTCCGTCTGTGTCCGTTTCGTAGTACACTTCGATATGTCCCTGCACGGTGTTTTTCAGTGCATTCGATATGAAGTTGTTCAGTATCTGTTTGATGCGCATCGGGTCGTGCTCTATCTGGCCGGGGGCTGCCGGATACCTGGCAAAGAGTTTCACTCCTGCCGGAACGTTCCGTTCGTACTCGGTAATACTTTCCTCGATGAGTTCTGCCGGATTGAACCATTCGGAATGGAGCTCTATGTGTCCGGCCTCTATCTTGGAAAGGTCCAGAACGTCGTTGATTAGTTTGAGCAACAGTTGGTTGTTGTGGTTTATCAAAGAGATGTACTGTTCCCTTTCCTGCTCGTTTTCCACGTAGTGCAGCAGGCTGGAGAAACCGATAATCGCATTTAGCGGCGTGCGGATTTCATGGCTCATATTGGCAAGGAAAGCGGATTTCAGCCGGTCTGCCTCTTCGGCCTTTTCCTTGGCTTGTATCAGCATTGCTTCCGTCTTCTTTAATTGGGTGATGTCATAATTGATGCAGATAATCTCTATGATGTTCTGTTCAGGCATGTAGCGTTCTACAATGATGTTGACGTGGGTCCACATGAAAGAACCGTCTTCTTTAAGAACACGTACTTCCCGGCTGAGCTTGTGTGCCAGTCCTCTCTTTACGTTCTGTAGGAAGTCAAGCATGATAGTACGGTTGTCTGGGTGGAGATGATTGTAGGTTCCGATGATTTCGGACAACGGTGTTTCTGTTTTCTCACCCAAGTTCTTGTACCAGCTGCGTTGGGCATAGCCTTGCTCATTAAGAAGGTCATAATTGGCATATCCCACTTTGGCATAGTCATCTATAAGCTCAAAGTGGCTCTCGAACTCTTGTATTTTGTTGTAAGCGACGGTCGTTTCCGTTTTGTCTGCGTTGATTAGCAGATAGTTGGTCAGGTTGTGATTATCGTCGTAAAGGCTTGTGACTTTGGTTACAAGGTCTATGGTGCCCGTCTTCTTCTGTGTCTTGTAGTAATTGTCTATTTTAGAGAAGTCATACCGGAAAGTGAAGTCTGCATTTTCATGTTTTCTTAACTTGCTTTTCATCTCTTCCGGGAAAATCGGATTCTCGAAAATATTAATTCCAAGTAGATCTTCTTTCTGTTTGAGATGGAACATTTCCTGCTCTTTGTCATTCATATCTATCAATATTCCCTCTCGGTTATAGAGCTCAATTCCTACCGGAAGATATTTATAAATATTATGGAGGAGACGGTTACGCTCTTGTAAGGCTTGGGATGCCGATGACATGTCGGGACCGTCTTGTGTTTCGGCAATGCCGTAGACTTTGACATTACCGTTTTCATCGGTTCTCTGCAGGCATATCTTGCTTCTTATCCACGTTGGACCCTCTACTGTGTTGAGCAGATATACAGTCTCTTGTGTCTGCCGGATATTGTCGAAGGAATGTGTGGTAGTATGCCGTTGTTCCTCTTTCAGGATACGTTTGTTGAAATCTTTAAAGCTGATGGTTCCATCCTCATCCAGTCCCAGCAACCGGGAGATATATTCGGAGCAAATGTAGCTTTCGGTCTTTAAATCAGCTTCCCACCATCCCATATTGGCATTGGTCATCATTGCTGACAGTAAGTCATAATCAAATTTAGAATTCATACCGGAATCTTTAATAGTGATGTTTTTGTTCTGTCACAACAATTAAGATATTGACAAAGATACATTATTTCCAAATTAATCTGTGATGAACGGAAATAAAAATAAGGGTTATATGTGTTTTTGGGAAATGGGAAAAAGGTACCCGAGTTTTTGT
Source organism: Bacteroides uniformis (assembly GCF_025147485.1). Taxonomy (NCBI): domain Bacteria; kingdom Pseudomonadati; phylum Bacteroidota; class Bacteroidia; order Bacteroidales; family Bacteroidaceae; genus Bacteroides; species Bacteroides uniformis. The sequence continues at coordinate 2,624,063 of NZ_CP102263.1, forward strand.
ACTTGCCGGAATAAGACGTATATTTGTTGCAATTTTTACATTCTAACAAGAAAATGCCATGAAGCGTATTGGACTCTTTGTAATAGTTTTTTTCTGCATATCACTCTTACTCCATGCAAGCGGCCCGCGTGTCTTGTTTATCGGAGATTCTATCACGGACGGTAACTGGGGAAATGCCTGCGGGATGCCCAAACCGACTGCGGAGCGAAGCCTTTGGGATATGAACCATATTTACGGTAGCGGCTATATGTATTTGTGTGCAAGTCATTATCAAGGAGATTTTCCGGAAAAGGAATATGCTTTTTTTAACCGTGGCATCAGTGGAAACACTCTCCGGGATTTGGAGAAACGCTGGGAAGAGGATGTCATTGGAATGAAACCGGATGTGCTTTCCGTCTTGGTGGGGACAAACGATGTACATTACTATCTGCAGGGTGACAAAAAAGAGCCTTTTGATTTTGAAGGATGGGAGAAGTGTTACCGTTCCTTGCTTGACCGTTCTTTGCAGGCCAATCCGGAATTGAAGATAGTGCTGGGCACTCCTTTTGTTGCCAATGTCGGCAATATGCGTAAGAGTGAGGACTTTGCAGAACGTGATAGTCTGGTGCGTCGCTGTGCCGCCATCGTAGAGAGGATAGCGAAGGACTATCAGACGGTATTTCTTCCTTATAATGCGATGTTCGATGAAATTCTCGGCACTGCTCCGGCTTCTCAAGACACCTATTGGATTTGGGACGGTATCCACCCCACTCCTGCAGGGCATAAACGAATGGCGGATATGTGGATAAAGCGTGTGAATTTATAATTTATCAATAAAATAGAGAGTAATGGAAAAAGTGATTATCAACTCGTACGAGGATTTTGAAAAGCTGGTAGGCCAGCAAATCGGTGTTTCGGAATATGTAGAGCTCCCTCAGGAGCGTATCAATCTGTTTGCTGATGCGACATTGGACCATCAGTGGATACACGTCGATACGGAACGCGCCAAAGTGGAAAGCCCTTTTAAGAGCACTATTGCACATGGGTATCTCACCTTGTCCATGTTGCCATATCTGTGGAACCAGATTATTGAAGTGAACAACCTGAAGATGATGATTAATTATGGTATGGACAAGATGAAGTTCGGTCAGGCGGTATTGTCCGGACAGAGCATCCGGCTGGTTGCCCATTTGCAATCTCTGTCGAATCTGCGCGGTGTGGCAAAGGCGGAAATAAAATTTGCCATCGAAATACAAGGTGAAAAGAAGAAGGCACTGGAAGGGGTGGCTATATTTTTGTATTATTTCAATTGATTATGCGTAAGATGGTATGCCCCCAATGCAAGGTGGGGGCATTTTTTGTGATGAACGGACAAGGTGAGCGCTTGCCGGTCTACATCTCTGACAAAGGTGAGATTGTACCTAAGGACGGCACCTCCTCGTTGGAGGGATACGACCAGGATACGGTTTATTGTTTGTGCTGTTCCTGGCGCGGGACTCCGAAACGTTTGGTGAGATACTGATGGACATACTCTTGCCACAAATGGCGGAGTGCCGCCACGGGATGGTACAACAGCATCCGTGGTCCGGCATACCGCATGACTTCACGCATCCGTTCTTTCATTTCGGGCTTGTAGCAGTGAATGCTGCATTGCCTGCAGGTGGATTTATTCTCACCGAAAGGACAGCGTGAAAGACGAATGTGGGCATACCCCAGCAGTTCCTCGCATCGGGGACACAATTGCTTGTTGCCTTCCTTTTTCCGGCAGTAAAGGCGGACCATCCGTTCTACTGTCTGTTTTTCCTGCTTGATACGGGACGGCATGTTTATTGTTTGGACTGCCAGCGTTTCAAGGTCGGGAAGAATTCTTTCATACCGGCAATGGCTTCCTCTTTAGTGAAATTCATTCCGGAATCCTTGTTGAATTCGTCGGTGAACTGTGCACAGTGTTCTATCATTTCGTCCATAGTACAGTCTTGTGCAAAATCACCGTGCTGATAGCAATAGGTGCAATATTCCTCGTTGAGGCTACCGTCGGCATTGGTTCCGAGTACTTCTGCGGATGACAAGGGCATTCCGCAGCTTTGGCAAAGTTTAGCTTCCATAATGTGTGGAGTTAAGTGATATGCAAATATAGGATATTATTTTGGTTGAAGCATCCTTTTCAGATAAATCATGTCTTTCAATTGCTTGCCACCTTCAAATATGGGGTGGTCGTAATTATCGATAAAGAAATCGGGTACTCGGTGTGAGTATGCAAATCCGCAGCTTTCATAGAAGGGGATGGTTAGCGGACTGTCTCCAGTGCCGACAAGCATAGTATGGCACCGGTCTTTATAATGTTCAAGAACGAATGCTATCAGTTGTCTTCCATATCCCTGGCGCTGGTATTCCGGATAGACAGCTATGCTCTTTATTTCGTAGATTCCTTTATCCTCGCAGGTGATTACACAAGACGCTTTGACTGTATCATTATCGGATAGGATGAACATCTCTCCCCGTTCCAGATAACGGTCAATCATGGACTCTTGTTCGTCGGCAAGCAGCAGCAGGTCAAGATATTGCTTTTTGTTGCCGGATATGGGATGTATTCTTATCATATTTCTGAATTTCTGGTGTGAAGTTAGTCATTTTCTATTGAATTACAATGGATATCTCTTTTTAACTGTTGAATGGTTGAGAGTTGCCGGTGAACAAAATCTGCCATACGCCGTTCTTCTCATAACATGATAATCTGATGAAGTTATGAGTAAGTTGAAATTCTCTTTTCTGGTTTTGATGCTGATGGTATCAGTCTCGGCTTCTGCCGATTGGGCACCTGCTGATGTACAGGCTGCACTGAAGAAAATGTATCCTACGGCAGATGGTGTTGCCTGGTCGCATGATGAATCTTATTATGTGGCAGATTTCCTGATGAACGGTTTTGATACGAAAGTCTGGTTTGACGGGCAGGCGCAATGGGTAATGCAACAGACGGACTGGGAGACAATGGACGAAGTGCCCCCTGCCGTTTACAATGCTTTTGCCGCCAGTGAATATTCCGGAGGGATGGTGCAGAATGTCACTTGGGTACAGTTTCCCAAATGGCAGTCCATCGTGGCGGTAGAGGTAGGGATGGCAAATCTCCAGACGAAATATCAGATATTGTTTACCCCGACGGGCGAAATCATCCGTGCCCGTAATGTCACCTATACATACAATCCGCTCGGCGCAGCCACTTTCTTGTAACGTCTGTTCGCATACCTGCTGAATTTATCATATCTTTGCCTTCCCAAACCAGACTTTTATGGACAAAGACACTTTTCAGCAGGAGGTTTATAATGTAGTGGCCGCAATCCCTCCGGGGCGGGTGGTGACGTACGGACAGATAGCCTATCTTGTCGGAAGACCTCAATGTTCGCGCATGGTGGGACATGCTATGCACGATGTGCCCGACGGCATGTGTTTGCCCTGCCATCGGGTAGTGAACAGCCAGGGCAGGCTGGCACCGTGCTGGGCGGAACAGCGGGCTTTGCTGGAGGCAGAGGGCGTGACGTTCAGAAAGAATGGGTGTGTGGACATGAAAAAATGCCAGTGGGAATTCATGAAAGAGCAAATACAATAAGATTATGAAATTTATAGGTGCACATGTATCGGCCAGTGGGGGAGTGGAAGCGGCTCCCGTCAATGCCAGTGAGATAGGGGCAAATGCTTTTGCCTTGTTTACCAAGAACCAGCGTCAGTGGGTGGCAAGGCCGCTGACGGAGGAGAGTATCAGGGTGTTTAAGGAAAATTGCGGGAAGCTTGGCTTCGATTCCCGCTATATCCTGCCTCACGACAGTTATCTGATAAATTTAGGGCATCCCGAAGAAGAAGGGTTACAGAAAAGCCGTGCCGCTTTTCTGGATGAGATGCAGCGCTGCGAACAATTAGGGCTGAAGTTACTGAATTTTCATCCGGGCAGCCATCTGAATAAGATTTCCGTGGAAGAGTGTCTGGACAAGGTCGCTGAATCCATTAATCTTATATTGGGCAAGACGCACGATGTGGTGGCTGTCATAGAGAACACAGCCGGGCAGGGTAGCAATGTGGGAAATGAGTTCTGGCAGCTGGGACATATCATTGACCGGGTGGATGACAAGTCTCGCGTTGGAGTTTGCCTTGATACCTGCCACACGTATACAGCAGGCTATGATATAGTGAATGAGTATGACAAGGTGTTTGAGGAGTTTGACGCAGCGGTAGGTTTCGGCTATCTGCGCGGTATACACCTGAATGACTCCAAGAAAGCACTCGGCTCCAGAGTAGACCGTCACGACAGCATCGGCAAGGGGCTGATAGGTATGGATTTCTTCCGGCGCTTTATGCAAGATGTGCGTTTTGACGGTATACCTATTATTTTGGAGACGCCCGATGAATCGCTTTGGGCAGAGGAGATAAAACTGTTGAGAAGCTTTGTCTCCTCTGATTGAGAGACTATGCCCTGAATACACATTCTATACGGTTACCGTCCGGGTCGAGGACGACACTTTCAAAATATCCGTCGCCGGAGGTACGGGGCTCTCCTGCGATGGTATATCCCGCTGTACGTAGCCGTTCTGTCTGTCGGAGGACAGCTTCCTGGCTGTCGAAGGCAAAGGCAAAGTGGGTCAGTCCCAGTCTGTTTTCCTCAATAGGGGTATTCTGTATGTCCGTACGGCTCATCAGTTCCAAATCCGTTCCTTCATCGAAGTGAAGGAAATAAGATTCGAATCCTTTTTTGGGGTTGATGTACTTTTCATTGCTGCTCCCGTTGAAGTAACGTGTGTAGAACTCTTTCATCTCTTCCAGTTGGAAGGTCCAGATGGCGATGTGATGTATCTTCATAAGTTTGCTAAATTATAATCTGTGTTCAATCTGAGTAATCTGTGGTGGGGTTGGTAATTGCAGGTGCAGAATAGGGAAAGGCTTTCCCGTCGGGTCGGTTTCGTCCCGGCCGGCCACTTGGAATCCCATATGTTGGTAAAATCGGCAAGCTTGTCCGTTCTGCTCATTTACATCCACTTTGTGGATGTGTTTTTGGTGGACGGCGTACTCCATGAGCCGTTTTCCGTATCCCTTACCTTGTTGGTCGGGACGGACAAACAACATCTCGATGAGTTCATCGCTCAGTCCCATAAAGGCGGCAATTTCTTCTTTTTCGTTGCGGATGATGTAAAGCTCTACGGCAAGAAAGTACTGCTCTCTTATCAGCGGTTTGTAAAACTGTATATCCTTTTCTGCCAGGAAGTGGTGTGTGCTGCGGACAGAGGCTTCCCAGACGGTCAACAGTTCGTCATAATCTTGTGGGGTAGGTCGGAGTGTCATCATTTATTGCATTACTTTGCTGGTTATTAATCAGTAGACAGTCAGAATTCGGCTTCTTTGGTAATCCTTACGGTTTCTCCCGTTATAGGGTGGGTAAATTCTAAGTATTCGGCATGCAGATAAAGCCGGTCTGCTTTCTCCCCGTAAAGTTCATCACCGATGATGGGGCAGTGCAAGCCAAGCGGGTGTGCTGCATGTATACGTAGCTGATGGGTTCTTCCCGTGCGCGGATAGAAAGCGATACGGGTCCGTTTCCCGTCCAGACGTTCCAGAACTTGATAATCGGTGATGGCGGGCTTTCCGTGTTCGGTGTGTACCATTTGCCGTGGGCGGTCAAGTGGATTCAGGCAAAGCGGGAGGTCGACCGTACCTTTGTCCTTTGGGACAATACCCTCGAGCAATGCGACATAACGTTTCCTGACCAGGCGGTTCTTGAACTGGGCCTGCAGGTTCTGGTGTACACGCTTGGTCTTGGCAATGAGCATTAAACCGGAAGTGGCCATGTCGAGACGATGCACCGTCAAGGGACCGTCAGCTTCGGGATATTGCTCACGCATCAGGCTATAGACGGAGACTGCATCTTCCTTGCCGGGAACAGACAGCATTCCTGCCGGTTTGTTGATGACCGAAAGCCATGGGTCCTCATAAACAATCTCCAAATTTTGGGAGGGTACCTGCATTCTTTTCAACATGGGGTTTTCCTCTACTTGTAGACCTTGCAGCATGTGTTGCAGTATAGGTTCGCACTTTCCTTTGCAAGCCGGATAATAGTGGCCATGATGGCGTATCTCTGTCTTGGGGGAATCACCCCACCAGAACTCGGCCATGGCAATAGGTTTCCATCCGTGCAGATAAGCTTGTTGCAGCAGTTTGGGGGCCGCACATTCACCCGCACCGGCAGGAGGTGTCTTGTGCACGGTCTGCCCGAATATCTCACAGAGATTCTTGACTTCTCCCCGGTAATTCAGCATCCCGAACTGTTCGAATAGCTTTTGCTGCAATGCAGCAGAGCGGGTTTTACGTTCAGACTTCAATGCTGAAATCCGTCTTTCCCAGTCTTCTGTCTGCGTTTGCAGTGTGGTAATCCTTGCTTTCCATGAACGTTCCAGGCGTTTATATTCTGCCTTTTGGAACTGGCTTTCCCGTATCAGTTCGGCTTCTTCCTGCGCATTGAGTTCTTTTTCTTTTCTGCGCTGTTCTCTGGCTGTTTTGGCTTCTTTCAACTGTGCTTTGGCTGTTGCCAGTATGTTTTCTGCTGACTGAATGGTCCGGGCAAGCTCTGCTGATAAGGCGGCATATGCTTTGTCATTTTCCAGTTGCCGGATGTTGCGGTTGATGGAAGAGATGTTCTCTTCTTCTATCTTGAAAAAGCCTTGTGGCTGTAGCAAGTCATATACGGGAGGAACAAAAAAGGGATGTAGGTTCTTTCCGGCCAATATGCCTGAGAATGCAGCTAAATATCCGGTTTCTCCATGCTCGGTTTGTACAATCAGTACCCCGAACATTTTGCCTTGGCGCAGTTCGTCCTTCCATGCAGTTTGTCGGGTAAGATAGCTTTGTACTTCTTTGGCTGCCAATATACATAATGGGTGCGGAGTATAGCAGAAAGGATAGGTGAACCTTTCCGGAAGCGGAATGTCGGTTATGGAAGTAGTAAAACGGTGCAACATGATGTTGCAAAGATACTATATTTCTCTCATAACAGACCGTTTGTACTGCAAATCTTTATTTCGTTGTATATAGGTTGTAGCGCTTATGAAGAAAAAAACATCTTTGGGAAAGTTTTACTTATTCTCCGTTTATACAAATATGTATATATGTGTGAATTAACTTTGTTTTTGATAAATTGGCAACTCTGTTATCCTTAAAAAATGACTATTAATCTGTCTCGGATATTTTCTTCTTCCATAGACTTCTTTTTGTATACTTTAGATGTTATGCTGTCGTATGAATACGGATGAAGAGCTTTTGCCTTAGTGATACTTGTAAAATAAATTAAGTTATTGCCTTTTTTGTTTTATTGGGGAATGGTTGTTTTTTAAACTTCCTGGATATATAAAAGAAACTTATTTCTCTTTAAAAAGTTGTATATTAGCGCCTTAAAGTTTTTCAAAAGATTATATGGGCAAAAACAAAGAGAAATTAAACATATTCTTGCTTCATTTTTTAGAACGGTTGAATAGCAATGAACCCAATGAAAGGAAAGTTATTGAATCGTTGACCGATTTCTGCAACTACTATGACTTTACGAAAGGGTTTATCTATCAGACTGACGGATTCCGTTATTTCTTATTGAAAGAAACGATTGGAAATGAAGGTGGGACTATGAAACCCCGTTTCGATATGGGAGAGTTGAAAAAAGGAGCATGTCGATGCTATGAAAGCTCGGGATAAACCTTTCTATGGAAACAGAAATGCGGATGCTTCATGGGACGATATTGACATTCTTGATTTCTACGGTGAGGATTCTTTGTTAATCAGGCATTTTGAAGATACTGAGGGTAAAATCATCGGATTCATAGGTTTTGCAGGCAGGGAGGAAGAGACCTATCTCACGGAAGAGGAGTTGCAAATCATTCATCTCTTGCTGGGCTCGTTCTCTAAGGAAATTACGGTCAGGGAATATAAGGAAAGGGAAGTGAGGGCCAGCAATACATTAGGCAGTATCATGAATAATATGGGCGTTGATATTTACGTCAACTCTTTCGATTCCCACGATATGTTGTATGCCAATAGGTCTATGGTGGAACCATATGGCGGTATCGAGCATTTCTGGGGGAAAAAATGCTGGGAGGCCCTCTACTCGGACAAGACGGGGGAGTGTGAGTTCTGCCCAAAGAGGCATTTGATAGATGAAAACGGACACCCCACCAAAGTCTATTCGTGGGATTATCAACGGCCATTTGACAAGTGTTGGTTTCGCGTGTTCAGTGCAGCCTTTGCTTGGGTGGACGGGCAGATGGCGCATGTCATTACCAGTGTGGATATCGATCATCAGAAAAAGATAGAGGAGGAATTGCGGGTCGCCAAGGATAAGGCAGAACATCTGGACCGCTTGAAGTCTGCTTTCCTGGCCAATATGAGTCATGAAATCCGTACTCCGCTCAATTCCATTGTCGGTTTTGCAAGCATCATTGCCGAACTGGACGATAGGGAAGAACGCCAGGAATACCTTGCCATCATGCAGGAGAATACGGAACTGCTCTTGCAACTGATATCCGACATTCTGGATTTGGCAAAGATAGAAGCGGGAACACTTGATTATAATATGGGGTATGTGGATGTCAGTGACTTCTGTAAGGACGTGATGCGCAACTATGATATAAAGGAAGACAAGGCTGTACCGGTTCTGTTGGCTCCCGACTTGCCCGATTACCGTATCTATACCGACAAGAAACGTCTGATGCAGGTGGTCACCAATTTTATAAACAACGCTTTGAAGTTCACCAGTGAAGGGCAGATCCTTTTGGAATATCATCCGGTGGAAGGTACCGGTCAGATAGAGTTTTCTGTGACGGACACCGGTATGGGTATTGCTCCAGATGCCGTGGCTACTGTGTTCGACCGCTTTGTAAAGCTTAATACCTTTGCGAAGGGCACGGGTTTAGGCTTGTCCATCTGTAAAAGTATCATTGAGCATCTTGGCGGGACTATCGGTACTGAGTCGGAATTGGGAGTCGGCAGCCGTTTTTGGTTCAGGCATCCGTGTGCCGAATGATTTTATTTGCCTATATTTGTGCGAACTTCAATATTTATGGATAAAAAACTCTGTACCGATGAAAAACAAGACATGGACGTGCCTGGTTGTTGTGTCAGCAGCATTGCTGATGGCGGGTTGCGGCAGCAGGACAAAGAAACAAACAAATGAAGATGTAAGTATGGATAGTGTCGGTGTAACATGCAGTGGCGTAAAGACCTTGCAACTGGAGGGAGTGCAGGCCACTTGGATTCAGGATAATGCTGGTGAGCATTTGATGCCGAGAACGATTTTCCCGGATGCAAGCGATGAATTGATGGAAAGTTTGTCGCTTCAAGGCGGTATTCCTTCTTCCATGAGCACCTTCCTGGTAGATACGAATGGTATCCGTATCCTTTTTGATACGGGAATGGGAGCTCCCGGCAGTCGTCTGTTGCCCGGATTACAATCTTTGGGTATCTCTCCGGCAGATATTGGATATCTGTATCTTACCCATTTCCATGGCGACCATATCGGTGGAATGATGAAGGGAGACAGTGTAGTCTTCCCGAATGCCGAAGTGTACGCATCAAAAGTGGAATATGATGCCTGGATGGCAATGCCTGCCGAAAGGAAGGCGCAGGTCGTAAAGACGATGGATGCCTATAAGGAACGGCTGCATCTGTTTGAGTTTGGCGATACCTTGCCGGGCAATGTGGTTGCCATGGAGGCAGTCGGTCATACTCCCGGTCATACGGTTTTCCAGAGTGGCAAGTTACTGGTGATTGGTGACCTCATCCATGGTGCGGCCCTTCAGTTGGAGCATCCGGAATACTGCGCTTCCTATGATATGGATAAGGAAGCTGCCGTGAAAGCACGCAAGTATTTCCTCCAATATGCCAAGGACAACCAATTGACGATGGCAGGTATGCATCTTCCTGCTCCGGCCTTCAAATAGAATGGGAGAGTGTCAAAAGTATATGAGTACTTTCATTATGCTATATTTAGGCGCGGATAGTTCTGAGCCCCTCGTTATTCCTTTTTACTTTTAGAAGCGGCAGTCTTGTTCGATGTATGTCATATATTCGTCGTAACTGATGTGCCTGCCTCCCATTGTTTTGAGGTGAGGGGTTTCGAACTGGCAATCTATCATGACGCCTCCATGTTCCCTGAAGAATTGGGCCAGATGGATGAGGGCCAGCTTCGAGGCGCTGGGAACGAGTGAGAACATGCTCTCTCCAAAGAAACAACGTCCCAGGGTCACTCCGTACAGCCCACCTACCAATTGCTCTTCTTCCCATACTTCCACGCTGGCGGCGAATCCTTGTTCGTGCAGGTGCGTATAGGCTTCCATCATCTTCGTTCCGAGCCAGGCGCCTTCTTGTTCTATCCGCAATTCTCCGCAGGTTTGTATGATGTCTTGGAAAGCTTCGTTGAAGGTGATTTCGTACTTTCCTTTGTTGATGAGCGTACGCATGGAGTGGGAGATATGGATTTCGTCCGGAAAGATGACGAAACGGTCCATCGGGCACCACCATTGTATCAGTTCTTCCCGAAATGCGTACCAGGGGAAGATGCCGTTGGAGTACGCCAGGATGAGGCGGTCAATGGATAGGTCACCGCCCACAGCGAGCAACCCGTCGGGGTCGCCGTAGTGAGGGTCGGGGAAAGCAAGTTTATCCGTCAGTTGAAAGACCATATCGTTATTCGGTTGCGGGTTGTAGTTTCAATGCTCCGTTTTCCACTTGCACGCGGACTTTTCCTCCTGCCTTCAATGTACCGAACAGAATTTCGCGCATCAGCAAGGGTTTCAAGTGGGCGGCTATCACGCGGTCCATCTCCCGGGCGCCGTATTCGGGAATAAAACCCCGTTGGAGCAGCCATTCGTGTGCTTCCTGGCTCAATACCATTTCCACCTGGCGGGAAGACAGCTTGCTGCCTAGTTCTCCGAGTTTCTTGTCGAGGATAAGTGATGCCATCGGGCGGTCCATGTCATGGAAGACCACCGTGGCAGAGAGGCGGTTGATGAATTCGGGCTTAAAGGTTTTCTTGACTTGTTTCAGCATGGCTTCTCCGGCGGTGACCTGACTGTTGAAGCCGATGGACGCTTGGCGGGCATATTGTGCTCCGGCATTGGAGGTCATGATGAGGACCACGTGTCGGCAGTCGGCTTTCCGTCCTTTGTTGTCGGTCAGTACGGCATAATCCATTACTTGCAGCAGGATGTTGAATACGTCGGGATGCGCTTTTTCTATTTCATCGAGCAATAGTACGCAGTTTGGAGTCTTGCGTATAGCGTCGGTCAGCAGGCCGCCGTCCTCGTAACCCACATAGCCGGCAGGCGAGCCAATCAGTTTGGCTACGGTATGCTTTTCGGTATATTCGCTCATGTCGAAACGTTGCAGGGCGATGCCCAGCTCGGCGGCGAGCACTTTGGCAACTTCGGTCTTTCCTACTCCGGTGGGGCCTACAAAGAGCAGGCTTGCTAGCGGTTTGTTTTCGTCCAGCAGTCCTGCTTTGGACATTTGCACAGCTTCCACTACCTGACGGACGGCTTCTTCCTGCCCGTAGATGCGGGAGCTGATGCGCTCGTGCAGGCTTTCCAAGGCGACTGTGTCGTCCTCTTTCATGGCGAGGGCATTGACTTTGCAGGTACGTGCCAGTATGTCGGTTATCAGTGCCTTGTCCACGGTCTGTTCTCCGGAGTCTGTGGGATGTATTTCCCGGTAAGCTCCTGCTTCGTCCACCAGGTCGATGGCTTTGTCGGGCAGGAAACGGTCGCTGATGTAGCGGGCGCTTGCCTTTACGGCGTAGGGGATGACGTCGGGCTCGTAGGTGACGCCGTGGTAGGTTTCGTATTTCTCTTTCAGGCCTTCTACGATATGTATGGCTTCTTCAATGCTCGGTTCCAGTATGTCTATCTGCTGGAAGCGGCGTACCAGTCCCTTGCTGCGTGCGAAGTAGCGGTTGTACTCGTCGTAGGTGGTAGAGCCGATGAAACGTATTGCCCCGGTTTCCAGATAGGGTTTCAGCATGTTGGAGGCATCCATAGAGCCTTCGCCCGTGCGTCCGGCGCCTATCAGGTTGTGTATCTCGTCGATGTAGACGATGGCATTTCCCTCACGACCGATGCCTTCCATGATACTTTTCAGCCGCTTCTCGAAATCGCCGCGATATTGTGTGCCTGCCAGTAGACTGCCCAAGTCCAGCTCATAGATGCGGAAGCCGGCAAGCCGTTCGGGGACGTTGCCCGCTTCGATACGGGCGGCAAGCCCATAGGCAAGGGCTGTTTTGCCTACACCGGGTTCGCCCACATGCAACGGGTTGTTCTTTTCTTTGCGGCAGAGCACTTGTATGGTTCGCTCCAACTCCATCTCCCTGCCGATAAGCGGGTTGTGGTCTGCCAGATGGTCGTTGAGGCAGGTCACGTAGTTACGCCACGGTTCTGTTTTCTCTTGTTCATCGGGAGATGGCGTACCGCCTGCTTCTTCTGCCAGCTCCGCTTCTTCGTAGTGGGTAATGAGCAGACTGAGGAATTCGGGCAGGTCGCCGCCGACTGCTTCCTTTAGGAAATGGCATGCCCAGGAATCTTCCAGTTGCAGCAAGCCTTGTATCAGATGGGGAACACCCAGTTCTTCGGCGCTGGAATACTCTGTCACCATATAGGCATGTTGTAGGAGTGAACTGAGCTGGACGGAAAGTCCCAACTCGTATTCCACATTGTCGGGGATAGTTTCCACTTCTTCCGTCAGATAGTTTTCCAGTGAGATGCTGAGCTCCACATAATTGTAGAAGGTATCTTGCAGGGTGTTGATAAAGGGTTCCTGTTCCAGAATGGCGCTCAGCAGATGTTCGGGCATGATGAACTCGTGCCGGTAAGACTCGGCTTTTCTTTGTGCGGAAGCGAATGCTTGGTTTACGAATATCGTATTTTTTATATCCATATTGTTTCTTTCTTATTCTTCTTCCTCCGGGGTGACGGTGAGCCGGAGGGGGAAACCTTCATTGCGTGCCATGCGGGTGGCTTTCTGTACTTTGGAGTGGGCGATGTCGTATGAGTAGATGCCCACTACCGCGGAGTTGCTCTTGTGCACCTGCAGCATCAGTGTTTCCGCTTCTGCCGATGATTTGTAAAAGACGGTGGTGAGTACTTTTACCACAAACTCCATGGTGGTGAAGTCATCATTGTAGATGGTGACTTTGAAGCGTCGGGGTTCCCGTAATTCTATGCGTTCTTTTTCTTTGAAAGAAGATTGCTGTTGTTCCATTTCTTTTTAAAAACTACTGTTAAGACATTGTTCTACCGTTGTGTGGGCAACGAAAACTCCTGCCAGTCATATTCGTCTCCGTACTCGTCGGCTATGGCTATGCGTATGGTGACGTTACCCGTCTTTATCCGTTCTCCGGCACTGATGTTGGCGGTGTATTTCACACCGTTGCGCGGAGTTATTTGCTCTATCATGACCGACGGCGATATGTAAATACGCTTCATGCCCGTGGTTTCCACCACCACCGGCACTACGTTGTAGGCTGTTTTGTTTCCTTCGTTCATGATTTCAAAAATCACTTTACAGTTTTCGCCCGAATTGATGACGTGGTTGCGGCTGTCGTCAATGAAACGTATATTCCGTATCCTCAAGTGGTCGATGGCCGATGCTTGCGGCTGTCTTCCGGATTGCGGGGGATAGGGCTGTGTCCTTTCTATCCGGTAGCTGTACTCCTCCTGCTTTTTGGGGGCTGTGGCTGCATTGGCAATGGCAGCTCCCGCAATGGTTCCTATGATGGTGCCGATGGCGGAACCCCGGTATCCTCCTCGCCAGCCTCCGTTACTGTCTCCTATCAAGCCGCCGATGGCACCGCCTACATTACTTCCGATGGCAGCTCCTGCGAGCACTGCGTTAGGGTCGCCTACAGCCATCTGGCTTGTGCCGCATCCGCTGAGGATGATGGTTGCTGCCAGGATTCCTATAAAAGACTTTTTCATGTTCATATCCTATAATTATTATGTTGGGCAGATTGTTTTATAAAAGGGCTATTCCCGATAAATCATCTTTTTGGTCATGCCTCCGTCAATGGTGATGTTTTCGCCATTGATGAAGTCGTTTTCGTCTTGACATAGGAATAGGCACATACGGGCAATATCTTCCGGTTTGCCAACCCGTCCGGAGGGATGTTGTGAATGGTCTTCTGCCCGTAATTGTTCATAATCGTGTGTCTGAATCCAGCCCGGAGAGATGGAGTTGACCGTGATGTGCCACTCTGCAAGCGATAAAGCCAACGCATGCGTCAATGAATAGATACCTCCTTTGGAAGCTGCATATCCTTCACTGCCCGGTTCACTCATCAGATAGCGGGTAGAACAGAGATTAATGATTCTTCCGTAGGTATTCGTGCTGTTTTGACTTTTGCGGTGTACTGCCAACGCATGTGAAGTAATGAATACCGGACGTAAATTCACAGACAATATTTTATCGAACGTCTCCACACTCGTTTCTGTGATGGGAGAGAATTCACTGATGCCGGCATTGTTTATAATGATGTCAATATCCCCCCATTCCTTGAAAATATTTTGCAGGCAAAGTTCCAATGCTTCTTTGCTGTTTAGGTCGACGGGGTGAAATTGTGCTCCGGTGGCTTGGGCGGTTTGTTGTCCTTCCAGTTCATTCTTGTCACAAAAGGCTACTTGGTAATTAAGCTTGCAGAAGGCTTCTACAATGGCTTTGCCAATCCCCCCGGCACCTCCGGTCACGAAAACTTTCTTTCCGCCTTTTTTGAGGGGAAGTGTCGGCTTATGTAGCGTTTGTACCTTGCCGGATTTTTTCGCTTTCTCCCAAGCTGCTTTGCGTGCCTGGTATTGCTCGTACTGATTTTCAAGATAATTATCGGCCATATATGTTTCCGGTTTTATTGTTTAACTACGGCGTGTGTCACTTCGTACCCGATGACTACTGCCAGTCCGTTCTGTTTTAGGTATTGTCCGATGGCGGGTACGTAACCGCATCCGTTCAATATGAGCAGGGAGGTGGTCAGTATAGCAATCTGTTTCTTCATGTCATTTTGACTTTATTTGGTTTAATGTTACAAAGGTAGAGAAAGTATTGAAAAGGCTATAGGGGTAGCATTATGTTTTCTTTCCTTTTGTCATATTATTTTTTTCAATGTGGTGATTCACCTCTCCATTAATGAGAGTTATATGATGGCTTTTACTGATTTTTCCTACTTTTTGTTTGTGGCTTTTCCCACTTTTACGAAATAAGTTACATATTTCTGTAATTAGAGCTGTCAAAATGGCTATAATGATGGGAACTAACCACTCTTTATTATTTTGTATGAATTCTACTGGATTGCTCATATTTGTATGTATTTATTAAAGTTAGATATGGATAACGGTGATGAATGAGTGAGTTTCCCTATGATTTTTGTTCCAATATATAATCCTAAGATACTTAAACTTAATCTTGTTAATGTAGAACTATTTAGTAGATTGAATACTTGCTCCCAGTTCTTATTTAAATTACAAAAATAGTTTCTGACTTCTGTGGCTGTAAACGGTGGCATTTCCTTTTTAAACTCTTCAATCAAAGGAATAAGATATTCTTGTTCTCTAACTTTTAATTTTTTATAGAAAAGATCACTGTTTACCTCTGTAAAAGAAAGTGTGTCTTCTTCGTGAGACGTACAAAACATACAACTTCCCATATCGTTTACTGCATTCATAATTTCGGGATGAATTGATTTGAAGTCCTCTAAAAAACGTCTGTCTATTTTTTGCCTGAAGAATAAATCATATTGTTTCAGTAAATGATTCTCAAAAGTATCTATCGGATAAAAACCAGAAATATTCATGGTAGCATTTCTTTGAATTATATACTCGATATCAATGGTCTTAATATTGTAAGCTATGTCAACAATGGGGGAGAGTTGTTTGAAAAACAGTTCCAGCATAAATGAAATAGAAGGATTGACCATCTGCTGTCTAAGCATCATGAAGGTAATCAAAGCAGATGTTGATGCATTTAGGTTAGGTATAAGTTTTATCGCTTCGTTTAATATGGCTTTTTCTGTTGATATGTTTTGAAAATTTAGTCTGTCAATTAAAACGTCTATAATAAACTCTTTTGCTCTTTTATCTTCTGTGGAAATATATTCAATTAGGGTATCATGTAAAAAGGCTTGCATAGATAAAGACTGGAACCTTTCAGTCAGGTGTTTTTGTTGTTCTTTTGCTAGCTTTTCAAGAATACTTTTTATACACTCTTCAATTTCTTGTTTAGCTTGTTCTATGGCTGTGGTAGTGTATTTATCAAAGTCTGTCCGTAGGATTTCGAGGCAAGAGGTCTGGAGGTCTTTAGAGATTTGCCCATCAATTGTTAGATTTCCATTGATAATAACTACATTATTAGAGTTCTCAATCTTTCCAATGTACTGTATTTTATTGTTGTCTAACATATTCAGTTGTTTTTGATTTTTTTTTTACTCTATTGAGTCATGTGGTATATTCACATGCTTCACCAATAGACTTATCTTTTCTCCGAATAAGTTCACTATATTGATACAAGATAACCTTCATCTCTCTTCCTTCTTTTTTCCTTGAATTCTCTTTACTTGTTCCTCTATTTCCTCAATCGAAGGCAGTTGACTTTTAATATCTTCGGGAATCAGCTTAGACAGCTCATACTCTGATATGCCGATAGGCTGATTTGTTGATTCCAGTGCATATTGCGCCATTACTTGGTTTTTTGTCTTGCAGATAAGCAAGCCGATGGTGGGGGTATCGCCAGGTTTACATTTTAGATGGTTTACGGCACTGATATAAGTACCGAGTTGACCTATAAATTCAGGTTTGAACTTCTGCACTTTTAGCTCGATTACGCAATAACAACGCAGTTCCAAGTGGTAAAAAAGCAAGTCGGGATAGATTGTTTCATCGCCTACTTCCAAAGGCATTTGACGTCCTACGAATGCAAATCCTTTACCCAATTCAAGCAGAAAACGAGTGATATTCTGTGTCAAAACCTTTTCTAACTCTAATTCTTGAAAATCTTTGGTAATGGTCAGGAAATCGAAGTTATAGGGGTCTTTGAGTGTCTGTAGAGCTAGGTCACTTTGCGGTTTTGGTAGCAGACGACTGAAATTGTTTACCGCTTTGCCTTGCCGCTCATAGAGATTGGTATCAAGAAAGTTGAGCAAAACGGCACGACTCCAGCCGTTTTCTACAGTTTCATTCAGATAGAATAGAGCCTTATCCACTTCCTTGCATTGGGAGATGATATAGAGATGATGCCCCCAAGGGATGGAGAAAAATTTCTCTTCACCTAATTTGGAAACAACTTGTTGCCAAATTGTATATGGCTCATTATAAAATAGATACCACTGCTTTATACTGCGTATGTTTCTATATGAGAACCCTTTCATATCAGGAAATTCTGCCATCAGCTCACGACTCAACTCTTCGAGAAATCCGCTTCCCCAAGTCATTTCTTTCTGCCGTTCTATAATTTCTGCCCCCAGTTGCCAGTAAAGGTGAAGCAGTTCGCTGTTCACGCGTACAGCCGCTTTAATCTGTGCACTACGAATGTCTTGTTTTAGGTGGTTTACCCAATCCTTGAACGGTTGATTTATAGATAGTGCTGTTTTCATATTTTTATTTTCTTCATCGTCATATTCGATGTTTCTATTTCACAAAGTTAAGAAAAAGAATTTATTTCAACTGTAATCCTTTCCGTCTTTTCTACCTCTCCACTTTTACCACACAATATACCATCTCCCCCTCTCTTTCCTTTACCTCATCCCGTGTTGCTGCAATATCCTTCCGAACACGTTCACCCGTTTTGCAGAGAATAGGTATCGCACTATGTCGCTGTATTTCCTCCTATATTTTCGCAGGCGATAATTATTCCCCTTGTAGGGCTTCAAAAGGGAATCCGTCTGTTTCCCTAAGGAGAACGGTTTGTTTCAATATGGAGAACAGTTTGTTTCATTAGTAGGAAACAGTTTGTTCCGTTAAAGAAAACAGTTTGTTTTATTGAGTGCGAACAGTTTGTTTCATAGTATGTGAACACTTTGTTTCTTACTGTTGTAACAAAGTGTTCACCGTTGTGAACTAAAGTGTTATCTATATTTTCAGTGATAAAATGACATGAAAAGGGGGCTGAAGATTACCTTTCTACCATTTGTATTCCTCGCTGTAAGAGTCGAAAGCCGGTTCTCCCGGAATGTTGTATTGGTGGAAAGTTCTGCGGATATAGTTCTGGTCTTCGGGGGAAAGGTAAGATTCTTCCCGGTAGAAGCGGTAGTATTTTCCGCGGCCGAAATGGGCTATCAACTGGCTTTTCAGAGGTTGGAGATTCTTGTAGGGAACTTCATCGAGCAAGTGGCTGATTCCCCATGCGACATGTATCTTTTGTGTCGATTGGAAATAGGCGCATTGGCTGCTATCCTCTGGAATACACAGTGGATTGATGATGCGGATGGACGGGTACTCGGGGGTATCGCGAAGGGCGGCTAAGCGATGCAGGCAGTTGTCGGCTTTCGGGCATTGGTTGTTGAAACAGCGTGAGTAGTTGGCAGGTGCTAAAGGTTTCTCGGAAGAATGTTTCATGTTTATATATACTTTGATGAAGCGACAAAGATAGCACTAACTTTTTGATATAGCCTTCTGTTCTCTTGTTTGAAATGCCCCCTCATTGAAAAAACAGCAGCCGGAACCACTGAATTCAGTAATTCCGGCTGTACCGTTCTTTCTTATAAGTATGGATGGACTATTTCACCTGGATGATGTCATAATTCAAGTCACTCACTGCTTCCTGCAGGCTGTCGTTGACAAGGCGCAGGGTTGTGTCGTTCACTACTACGAAGTACACCGGAGTGTCCCCGTCGTTCGGGGTCAGCTTGATGGCTGTTTTCTTCTTGTTGTCGACGTCTTTCTGGATAACTTCTTTCTTTCCTTTGGAAGTAAAGCTCTTGTTCTTTCCGGGGCCTTCGGCATCCAGATAAGTTGTTACCAGCGTGTAGCCGCTTTCTCCGTCGGGACCTACACTGTCTACGCTCAATACATACTGGATGCCCGGACCGTCGGCGGCGGGAAGGATTCCTTCGTATACGGCTACGGCAGACGAGTCATTGCCGGTAACAGCCATTACACTTTCGTCCATGGCGACGGCGTCATTGTTCTGAGTTCCTTTTGATTGGCAGGATACCAATGCAGCGGCAAGGGCTGCAATCATCATTACTTTTTTCATTGCTTTAATGGTTTAAGTTAATTATAAAGACGCAATAGCGTTTGTTATTCATCTTCTTCTTTCTTGATGACGAGCAGCTTGTCCACCCGTCCGCGGTCCATATCCACCACTTCGAAGTCCAGGTTTTTGTAGCTGAACAAGTCTCCGGCTTTCGGCACCCGTCCTATCAAGAACATGGCAAGACCGCTCAAGGTGGTGAAGTCTTCTTCTTTCAGGTCATCATAGTTCATAATGCCCATCGCCTCCATAAAGTCATCCAGATTCATGGAAGCTTCCACCAGCATGGAACCGTCTTGACGAACAACGATTTCCTCTTCTTCCGTTTCATTCTCTTCGAGGATGTCTCCGAAGATACTTTCCGTCAAATCGTGCAGGGTGATGATACCTTCTGTATTTCCATACTCGTCTACAACAACTCCGAACTTGTTTTTGTTCTTCTTAAACAGCTCTAAAACTTTCTTTGCATACAAACTTTCCGGAATAAACAAAGCAGGGCGTGCAATACTACGTAAGTTGAAGGGTTGTTCGCCGCCCATCATCAAGATGATGTCCTTTACGGAAACCACACCGATAATCTCGTCCTTTCCCCGCTCCACCAGGAGATATTTGCTGAAGTGTTCTTCGTGGATGATACGCAGCACCTCTTCCGGTGTGTCTGTGGGATGGAGCACGACGATGTCGCGGCGATAGGTCATCAGGTCATTCGCTCTTTTGTCCGAGAAGCGGAACACGTCACGCAACATTTCCGTTTCGTCTTTGTCGATGACGCCTTGTTCCGAGCTTTGGTGCAGAATCATCTTCAGTTCGTCTTGTGTCATTTGGCGTTCTTCGCCGCTGTTCAGTCCGATGAGTTTGTTCATCAGTTTGGTGGAAGCGCTCAGCAGGCATACAAACGGATAGGAAATCTTGGTCAGCACAATCATGAAGGGGCTGAGCATGGTGGCCCATCGTTCCGGGTTGTTCAAGGCGATGGACTTGGGCACCAGTTCGCCTATGATGAGCGACAGATAGGTGATGATGGCTACTACGGTAATCATGGCGAGAGTCTTGGCATAGGCGGCTACTCCCGGAATGAGGGCGAACAGCGGTTCTACGTCATCAGCGATGGTGGCACCACCATAGGCACCGGATACGATACCGATAAGAGTAATACCGATTTGGATGGTGGAGAGGAATTTTTCGGGTTCTTCCAGTTGTTTCAATACTCCTTTGGCTCTTTTGTTCCCTTTTCCGACAAGAGTTTCAAGGCGTGCTTTACTTGAGGAGACTAAAGCGATTTCATACATGGCAAAAATGCCGTTCAGAATAAGTAAAAGTAGAATGATAATAAACTCCATAGTGGATTTTGAATAGTTTGTGAGGCAAAGATAATGATTTTTCAGTATTTATTGTTAATATTGCCATCCGTTAGAAAAAATAAACAATAAATAGATGAAAAAAAGAATTATTGCCTTGGGGCTTTTGTGGTGTCTGTCTGCCGTAATGTTGCAGGCGGCACGTGTAGACACGGTGTTGGTGAGAAGTGCAGCCATGAATAAGGATGTAAAAGTTGTGTATGTATTGCCTGATAAGGCTATCGGCAAGCAGGCTTGTCCGGTGGTTTATCTGTTGCACGGTTATGGCGGCAATGCGCGGAGCTGGGTGCAGCTGAAGCCGGAATTGCCGCAGATGGCGGATGAGAAAGGAATCATATTTGTATGTCCGGACGGCAAGAACAGTTGGTATTGGGACAGTCCGGAGAATCCTGCCTACCGTTATGAGACTTTTGTCACCTCGGAATTGGTGAAGTATACAGACGGGAACTATGCTACCATTCCCGATAGAAAGGCGCGTGCCATCAGTGGATTGAGTATGGGCGGCCACGGTGCTTTGTGGAGTGCTATCCGTCATAAGGATGTGTTCGGTGCGGCGGGCAGTATGAGTGGAGGAGTGGATATACGGCCGTTCCCCCAGAATTGGGAAATGAACAAGCAGTTGGGAGAGTTTGCTGCCAACAAGGCATCTTGGGATGCGCATACGGTGGTCAACCAGCTGGATAAGATTGTAAATGGCGACTTGGCGCTAATCATCGACTGCGGTGAGGCCGATTTCTTTCTTGAAGTGAACAAGGACTTGCACAACCGGCTGCTGGCAAGGAAGATAGACCATGACTTCATCACTCGTCCCGGTGGACATACCGGAACGTATTGGAACAACTCCATAGACTATCACGTCCTTTTCTTCGACAAGTTCTTTAAGAAGTAAGTAACTTATTATTCGATGGTATAGTTCACGGTGCGTGTGTAGTCCTGCTCGTAGCCGTTCCTTATATGCCTGACGACTGCATGGCAGGAAGTGACGATACCCCGGTTATCTAACGTATAAGTATAGGTGGTGGTCTCTTCACTTTCTCCGTTGCTGTCCGGGATGAGTTGGGTAATCAGATAGTTTGCAGGTTCTCCCAATATCTTCCCGTATATGGCAACCGCATGCATGGAAAGCGGATACATGTCCGTAATGAATAGGCTTGGTATTTCGGAGATATTTGCAATTTCATTGCCTGATGGTGTGGTAGCCGTACTGTTGTGCTCAAAAGTGTCAACCTTTTGCTGTATGCGCAATGCCCGGAAGTTGCTGTAGTCTATTGTAATGAATGAGTATTCTTTTCCGTCGTCCAGCTTTTCTGTGATGTTTTCCAGATAGTATTTGTCTTCGGTGTTGATGAGGTAGGAGAAGGTGTAAGTACGGGTATTTCCTGCCATATCCTGACTGGTACAAGTGGTGGCATAACCTTTGTCATTCAGCGTGTAGGTTGATACTGTACCTGCTTCGTCGGTTATCACGGCTTGATGGTCCTTGTATTCGACAGTAGTGGTATTCTCTATCTCGAAGAGTTCGTCTCCTGCTGTAAAGCTCTGTTTGCCGGTGTAGCCGGTCAGCCTGCCTGCACTGTTGTAAAGGTAGGTGTGGGTGGCAGTAACCGGTTGCGCATCGCTCTCTATCACTTCTTTGAGTTCGATTTTGGAGAAAGGAGTGGTGGGGTAGGTTGACGGCTCCGGTTCTGGCGTATCACTGCCATTGTTATCATCGCTGCAAGCTGCCAGTCCGCCGAGCAACAGCAGGCTGAACATGATTCCCGAAAATCGGGTGATGATTGTAACTCTTCTGTTTAGTTTCATCCTATTTGTCTTTTTATTTGATGCGTACGGCATGGCTTGCCCGACGTTCAATGGAGTTTGCGAGAGTGGTCACTCTTAAAGAACGGGTATCTTCTTGTGCGGGCGGTTGTATGCTTCCGTCGATGGCGCCGAGTGCAGTGCTCAATAAGGCTTCGTTGGTATCTCCAAAGGGCAGGAAACGTGACATGTCGCTCATCTCATTCACTACATATCCCGAGTAGGCCGGTTGGAATCCGGATTCATAATCAGATTTCCCTTCCGAATTGTATATCTTGCAGACGATGGGATTCATCGTTATCATCAGTTCGGGGCTGGAGAAATTCCTGGAACCTACATTCTTGCCTACAGTAGTACCGCCGATGATGACAACATCCATATACGGGTCGAGGCAGTTAATCACCATTTCGGAGGCGGAGGCAGTCTGGCTGCTGGTAAGTACGTAGAGAGTATTCAGGTTTAGGTTTGCTCCGTTTCCGATGAGTCCGGAGTTCAGGGTGAACGGTACTATCTGCGGATTGAAGTGGTTGTTGAATTCCAGGTACCCCAACTCTTGTCCCAAGGCGGAGGAAGGTGCAAGCATGGTACACAGCAATTCTGCGCAACTCAGTAATCCACCGTTGTTGTAGCGCAAGTCAAGGATGAATTCGTTGACTTGCTGTGATGCGAAATATTGGAATGCGCTGCGCAGGTCGTTGTCATATTCATTACTGTTGTCCGTGGGGCCGGAACTGAAGTGGTTGTAGACCAGATAACCTATTTTCTTGCTGCCTGATGTATATACATTCTTATAGTGCACCGGGTTGTCGTTGACGGGACGCGCCGATGCTATCTGTCTGGGTTTGTCGTAAGCAACGATGGCATTTTTCTCCACGTCGTAATAACCTACTGTAAGTTCCATGGCACTACTTCCATACAGTTTCTTATAATTCTGTTCAGTAATAAAGTTCCCGTCCATCTTCATAATCCAGTCACCCCGTTTCAGCCCGATTTCCGAGGCCGGGCTTCCGTCGGCAACGTAAAGAATCTGTGCAACAATGGCATTCTCTTCTCCTTCTACTTCTATCTGGTTGGTAGTGAACTGGAATCCGTAGCTGTAATCCGTATAGGGGATGCTGCGGGTAGTGGTGACGCTGACCAGACTGTCGATGGTGGAGAATTTGTCTTCTTCGGATTTGAGCGAGGCAAAGAAAGTGAAAGGGGCTTGAAAATAGTTCAGGTCGTTGGTATGGGGGATAGCGTCTACCCAATAGTACCACACACGCATGGTATCGTCAATCCAGCGGTCTGTCTGGGTCTGTCCGGCATACTCTTTCCAGCGGTCCACCCCGCAGGAAGTCAGATAAATGGGAAGAATCAGGGTTCCCAATATGAGTATCAGTATATTTCTTGCTTTCATGGGGGCAAAGATAGTGCAAATTGAGTGCAGAACTTTCATGCTTGCATGAAAAAGTTTTGCCGAAATGCAGTCTATCTTATCTAAAGATAGAAAATAGCTTGCTTATCTACCACAATTGTGGTATAAAATTCCCTAATCTGTGTCATTGTCTGCCCCGGCTTATCGCTCTATCTTTGCAACATCCGAATGAGAAACGGTTTATTCACCTAAAATACAAACGACAATGGAAACAAAGAAATTGCACTTTGAGACTCTACAACTTCACGTTGGACAAGAACAACCCGACCCGGCAACTGATGCCCGCGCCGTACCTATCTATCAGACAACTTCGTATGTATTCCGTAATTCGGCCCATGCGGCAGCCCGCTTTGGCTTGCAGGACCCGGGGAATATTTACGGGCGGTTGACGAATTCCACCCAGGATGTGTTCGAGAAACGTGTGGCGGCTCTGGAAGGCGGTGTTGCCGGATTGGCCGTAGCCTCGGGTGCGGCAGCCATCACTTATGCCTTTGAGAATATCACCCGTGCAGGCGACCATATCGTGGCAGCTAAGACCATCTACGGCGGAACGTATAATCTGCTGGCCCACACATTGCCTGCCTACGGGGTTACCACTACTTTTGTGGACCCGGGCAATCTGGACAATTTCGAGAAAGCGATTCAGGAGAATACCAAGGCAGTATTCATTGAAACGCTGGGAAATCCGAATTGCAACATCATTGACATTGATGCCGTTGCTGAAATAGCACACCGTCACCGGATTCCTCTGATTATAGATAACACCTTCGGTACTCCTTACCTGATTCGTCCCATAGAGCATGGGGCAGATATTGTAGTCCATTCGGCAACGAAGTTCATCGGAGGGCATGGTACGTCCTTGGGTGGTGTTATTGTAGATAGCGGCAAGTTCGACTGGGTGGCCTCGGGGAAGTTTCCCCAACTGACGGAACCGGACCCGAGTTATCATGGAGTACGTTTCGTTGACGTTGCCGGTCCTGCTGCCTATGCCATCCGTATCCGTGCCGTATTGTTGCGTGATACCGGTGCCACAATCAGTCCTTTCAATGCTTTCATTCTGTTGCAAGGATTGGAGACGTTGTCGCTTCGCGTGGAACGTCATGTGGAGAATGCCTTGAAAGTGGTTGAATTCTTGAAGAAGCATCCCAAAGTGGTTGCCGTGAACCACCCGTCCCTGCCCGAGCATCCTGACCACGCGCTTTACGGGAAATACTTTCCGAATGGAGGCGGTTCTATCTTTACGTTTGAGGTGCGGGGCGGTGTGAAGGAAGCGCAGACGTTTATTGACAGTTTACAGATATTCTCGTTGCTTGCCAATGTGGCTGATGTGAAATCCCTGGTTATCCATCCTGCCACCACTACCCATTCCCAATTGAGTGCACGGGAATTGGAAGAACAAGGCATCAAACCGGGCACGGTCCGCCTCTCCATCGGGACAGAACATATCGATGATTTGCTGGACGACTTGTCCCAGGCATTTGACAGAATTTAAAAGAATAACAGTATACGATAGAATGAATATTGCTGTATTATTGTCGGGAGGTGTAGACAGCTCCGTGGTGGTACATCTCCTTTGCGAACAAGGTTACCGTCCTTCTCTATTTTATATCAAAATAGGGAGGGACGATGCCGATTATATGGACTGCTCTGCGGAAGAGGATATGGAGATGGCTTCTGCCATTGCCCGGCGTTATGGATTATCGTTGGAAGTAGTGGACCTGCACCGGGAGTATTGGGACCAGGTGGCGGCTTATGCCATTGATAAAATAAGACGTGGCTTGACTCCCAATCCGGATGTGATGTGCAACAAGCTGATAAAGTTCGGGTGCTTTGAGCAACGTGTGGGGAAGGATTTCGATGTCACGGCAACCGGGCACTACGCCACTACGGTGTTGAGGGATGGAAAGACATGGCTCGGTACCGCTGCCGATTCCGTGAAAGACCAGACCGACTTTCTGGCACAGATAGATTATCTGCAAGTTTCCAAACTGATGTTTCCATTGGGCAGACTGATGAAGAATGAGGTTCGTGACATAGCCCTGCGTGCCGGATTGCCCAGCGCCAGACGTCGTGACAGTCAGGGCATCTGCTTTCTGGGAAAGATTGATTATAATGATTTTGTGCGCCGTTTCCTTGGCGAAAGGGAAGGGGATATTGTGGAGTTGGAAACGGGTAGAAAGTTGGGCAAGCATCGGGGCTATTGGTTTCATACCATCGGCCAGCGTAAAGGATTGGGGTTGGGTGGAGGACCGTGGTTTGTTGTCCGCAAGGATGTGGAGGAGAATGTGATTTACGTGTCCCGCGGATGTGATACGGCATTGCAATACGGCTATGAATTCCGTATGTACGATTTTCATTTCATTACGGATAATCCCTGGAAGGGAGCGCAGGAAGAGGTGGAGGTGACTTTCAAGATACGCCATACGCCGGAGTTTGTCAAAGGCAGGTTGCAAAAGGAGGCGGAGGGTTACCGCATTGTTTCGGAAGAAAAGCTGCAAGGCATTGCTCCGGGCCAGTTCGGAGTGGTGTATGATGCTGATGCCCGGCTGTGTGTCGGGAGCGGGGAGATTTATATATAATATTCCACCAAGTCTACGATGCCTGCCTTCATGGCATATTTGGTGGCTTCGTGCGCATTGTTTACACCCAGTTTCCGGAAGATATTCTTCCGGTGGCTGTTTACCGTATGGAAGCTGAGGTTTCGTTCGGCAGCTATTTCTTTGGTTGTTTTCCCCAGGGCTATCTCTTTTAGGATGCTCCGTTCGGCAGTAGTCAGTAAATCATCTTTGATGGTAGGATGAGTGGGGGAGGAGGAACCGTTGCCTGCGAGCAGCAGGTTACTGACGTGATTACAGATGAATCGCTCCTTGCGTGAGGCGCATTGTAGTGCGGTCAGTATCTCTTCTTTGGAATTATCCTTCAGCGCTACGCCGAATGCCATGCTGCTGAACAATACCTGGCGCAGGAACGGTAGGCTCAATTCGTCGGAAAAGAGTAGCCAATCGGCTTCCTTGAAGCGTTCGTGAAGTACCATTAGCTCTTCGGCTCCCGAAAAATCAAAAAGGGTATAGTCCAGAATGACAACGGCGGTGGGATGCAGGCGTAGTTGCTGTATCAGTTCTGCCTTGTTGTCGGCTTCCAGCAGCAGGGAGGTGTCTTTCTGTCTGCCCAATAGGAACATCATGCCTGCTTTGGTGATATCTTGATTGTCTGCAATGATAAATTCTCTCATGACATTGGTATATAAAAAACTCCGCTACAAATGTACACTTTTTAGTGTGATTTGTGGCGGAGTGGGAATATATATATTTATATAAGGGTTTTACCAGGAACGTCCCTTGAATATGTTGGATTGTTCCAGCGGAACCAGGTTCCCGCTCAAAGTCATGGTGTTGGAGTTGAAGTTCGGGCTGATGGTTACGGTTGCGTTGTTCCCGCCATCGGTCAGCGTAAGGAATATCTGGGCGGAAATGCCGATACCCTGGATGCTGAAGTTACAATTCACGTTGCCCCGTTTGTCGGTAGTCATTTGGATGTCCGATACGGTTCCGTCTACTGTTACACCGCCAATGCCGTTAGGACCTGGGTATACGGTGTTGAAGGCTACCTGCACGGTGCCACGTCCTTGGTTGACCAATACGAAGTTGGTGTTGGAGTTTACAAATGCGGTCTGTCCGTTGCGGAACATCACTTGGTCTGCCTCCATTACGAACTGGTGAGCTTTCAAGGCCGCCATTGCGTCATCGTACGAAATGGCATCCTGTGCTTGTTCTTCAGCTTTCAGGCGTGCACGTTCTGCGTCTCTTTGGGCTTTACGGTCTGCGCGCTTTTCAGCTCTACTCTCTTGTGCATACATGGTCGTTGTTGCCATGCTTACCAATACTACTGCTGCTAATGCAATAAACTTTTTCATAATCGAATCTTTTTTTGTTTAGGTTTAAATAAATTGTTCGTTATAAGTTTATTGCAAGAACAATGCCTATCCAGGATTGTTCACCGGTTTTTTAATTATTTTATATCCGATAGCAGCAATAAAGATACTCATTACCGGACTGATAAGGTTGAAGAAGCAATAGGGAAGGTAGGTCAGTGTGGGTACACTCAAAATGGTGGCTTGCGTCATGCCGCAGGTGTTCCATGGGATAAGCGGGGAGGTGACGGTAACGGCATCTTCCGTGGTACGGCTAAGTAGCCGGCTTTCGTAGCCTTTCTTTGCGTAAACGTTGCTGAACATGTTTCCGGTGAGGATAATGCTGATGTACTGGTCTGCCGTGGCAAGGTTCAGGAACAATCCGGAACATACGGTGGATGCTACCATGCTGGCTGTATTCTTCATGAAGCGGACGAATAGGGAAGTGATGCTTCCTAGCATGCCGCTTGCCGTCATGGCTCCACCGAAACACATGGCGCAGATGATGAGCCAGATGGTATTCATCATTCCTGCCATACCTCGTGTGGCAATCAGTTCTGTCAACATGTCACTGTCAGTTTGTAGACTGGTACTGCCATAGAATGTCATCATTATCCCTTTGAACATATTCCCACCTTCCGCTATCTCATTCAGTAGTCCCGGTTGGAAGATGAAGGCGAATATCCCTGCCAGCAGAGTGGAGAGAAAGAGTGTGATGACGGAAGGCACTCTCCGGGCAATCAGTATTCCCGTAATCACGGGAACAGCCAGTAACCAGGGAGTAATGTTGAATTTGGCGTCCAATGCTGCCGTAAATTCCGCGATCTGTTGTGTATTGTTCGTTTCGTGTGTGAGTCCCATTACTGTAAAGATGACAAGGGTGATGAGGAGAGAGGGGACGGTGGTGATCATCATATAGCGGATATGGCTGAATAACGGTGTTTCCGTTACGGATGAGGCAAGGACCGTGGTATCCGATAACGGTGAAATTTTGTCTCCGAAATAGGCTCCCGAAATGATGGCACCGGCTATCCATCCCTCTTCAAAACCTTGTGCCTTACCTATGCCCAAAAGGGCGATACCGATGGTGGCGATAGTGGTCCATGAACTTCCCGTCATTACTGATACCAATGCACAAATAATGCAGGTAGAAGCAAGGAAAAAATTCGGATGGATAATCTGCATACCATAATATATAAGGGTAGGTACCACCCCACTTATCATCCATGTGCCGCTCAAAGCACCGATAATCAATAGAATAATGATAGCTGTGGCAACACCTGAAATGTTGTTGGTGATGGCAAGTTCATAATCTTTCCAAGGGATGCGGTAGAAAGTCATGCCGATAAAGACACACATACCAGTGGTGGCAAGCAGGGAAATCTGGCTTCCTCCACTCAAGGCGTCACTTCCGAAAGTATGGATGGTGGCGAACAGCATTCCTACGAGAAAAGCGATGGGAAATAGAGAAACGAGTGGAGAGGGTATTTTCTTTGCTGAATTCATAGGGTTGTTTTTGACTATGCTTGGTTGACGAATCTATTATCAATCTGTCGTTTATAGTTTGATGCGACAAAGGTATAACAATTCTGTTCAATATCTTCCTTATCCTTTGCATGACAAATAAAAATTATCAAATCTTTGCGTTTGCTTGGAAAAATGATAGTATCCTTGTTATTTCTTGCTGTAAAGGGTGATGGACAACGATATTATTGTTAAAATAACGCCGGTGCCGACCACGCCACTCCATCCCCAAGTCTGCCAACTGCTTCCTGCAAGGAAGGTACCCAAAGAGCCGCCGATGAAGTAAGTGGTCATGAAAATCGTATTTACCCGATTGGAGGCAGACGGGTAGATGTCGAAAATACTGGTCTGGTTGCTGAGTTGGATACATTGCATGCCTATGTCTATAAGAATGACACCGGTAATGATACCTGCATAGTTGTTTCCGCAGAAAAAGAGCGAGGCCCATGCAAGCAGAATCATTCCGCAACCGATAAAGTTGAAATTGCGTATGCCTACCTTTTTTACATATTTTCCTACAAAAGATGCGGTTAAGGCTCCGGCAATGCCGCAGAGCCCTAGTATGCCGATGACATCGCTGGATGCATGGAACGGGGCTTCTCCCATTTTGAATGCAAGGCAGGACCACATGGCAAGGAATGAGCCAAAGGCCAGTCCTGCACGTATCGAGTAGATTCGTAGAGAGGGGTATTCTCTTACTAATGAGAAAAGAGACTTCATCAGCCCGGAATATTTGCCTTGGAAAGTCGGTTGTATGTCCGGTAGTACCTTTAATACAACGATAGCGCATAGTAACATCATTCCAGCGGCGATGAAGTACATTTCACGCCAGCCAAGCACTTCACCCACAAATCCGCTGACAACACGTGATGCAAGTATTCCAGTCAGTAATCCTGAGATGACGACACCTACATTCCGTCCCTTGTTTTCGGGGCGTGAGAATTGCGAGGCAATCGGTACAAATATTTGGGGTATCATGGAGCAGATGCCGGTAATGAGTGATGCTGCCCAGATGATGTAGATGTTCGGTGCCATGGCAATGGCTAGAAGGGAAAATATGAGTAGGAAGAAATTCGTTAGGATGATATTCTTGCGTCGATAGAGGTCTCCTAATGGGACGATGAACAATAATCCCAGCGCATATCCGATTTGTGTAATCATGGCAATGAGGTTCGTTTTGAATTCAGAAACTTCCAATTCATGCCGCATGATATTAAGCAGGGGTTGATTGTAATACAAGTTGGCTACGGACACGCCAGCTACGATAGCAAGTGTCCAGAGTATATGTGCCGGTAATCCTCCGTTTTCTTTCAGTTCTTGTTTCATGCTGCAAAGATAATGTCTTTCTGTTTCATGCGCAAGATATGTGAGTATGATAAGAATATGTGTGAAGTGGTATCATCTTTTTAGCCTTTCCGTTTGTTATACTATTATTTTGTTTGAGAATAATTGATTGGAGCTATCTTGGATAAGCGGAATGTTGTATTGATATTTAAAGATACGTTGGGCATGGGAAATGAATGGTTTAGAGAGTTGCTGGGTATGAAATACAGGTGGACGAAATGCAGGCTCTTCTAGCAAACGAGGGTTGGTAAGGTGAATTCGATGACTCAAGGAACCTACCGTTCCCCCATTAGACCGCCTCCTGATGACATACTTGGGATTATCCTGCTATTGACTGAAAACTCGGGTATATATTAGTATGAATCATTATTACTTAAACTTATAATAGTATGAAACATTTATCGATAATAATAATAGTAGTGTCATTATGCGTTTTCCTGCTATCCATCGGCGTATATCATAAGGTTCCCTGGTCTGTTCTGCCAATAGTGGCTAGTGGAATCTGTATATTATGTTGGCTTTTGTTCCATTTACTCTGTATCAGTGAAGAAAGAGATTTACTGAAAGAGGGAAATCAGTATTTCATTGATACCTTTCAAAACATACGTAATCCCATTTCTTTGATTAAGACACCGTTAGGGGCAGTTTACGAAGGAGACTGTCCGGAAGACATAAAGAAGGAACTGGCTGTTGCACTTCATCATATAGGCGGGCTGGAGCAGCACTTGATAGCGTTGATGGAGTTGAAACGACTATTTGGCAATTCTGGTAGCCTGGTAGTTGCAGAACATGAAATCGGCGCATTTATGAGGAAGAAAGTGTCTTTTTTACAGTCTCATGTGGCCGGGTTACAGATGAAGCTGGATTTGGTTCCGGATTTTGACTATGCAAGCGCTTGGTTTGATCCGGGAAAGATATCTCCGGTTATCGACCGGTTTGTATTGAGTGCCATCGAGTGTTCTCTGCCGGAAACGCATCTCTCGATGCAGGTTTCGTTGAAGGGAGATTACTGGGCAATCAGGATTAAGGATACAGGCAACAAGCGATTTCTGAAATGTTGCAGATGGTACTCGTCGCGGCTTCCTATTCTGCGACCTCTGCATGGCAAGCAGTATGGCATGGGCGGTGTGTTTTTTGACAAGTTGATGAATATATGTGACGGGAAAATACTGACTTTGGAAAAGGAGGCTCTGCTTCGATTTCCCATAAGATGTTCGTGTGCGGTTTCGGGGGGGGATACATCCTTAAATATTCCGGACACTTTTCAGGTGAATGAGTCGGAAATAGCTTTCCATGGTTTCTCGAAGAAAAAAAATATGGATAGACCTTTAGTGATACTTGCGGATAATGACAAGGGATTCAAGGATTATCTTGAGAAACGTTTATCGGAATGTTTTGTAGTGAGGAGCTTTGATGACGGTCAGGAAGCATTGGAGGTAATATGTGAAGAGTATCCGGATTTGGTGATTTGTGATATCATGTTGAAAGGTATGAGCGGTGAGGAACTTTCTTCTAAACTGAAGACGTCGAGGGACACCTCCTTTATTCCGGTGATATTGATGGGGGCGCACATTGATGTGAAACGGCGGGAAAAGCGTTGTTCTTCTCAGGCTGATCTCTTTGTATGTAAGCCCTTTAATCTGGAGGACCTTAAAGTGGAAATATCCATATTGATAAATAATAGCCGTTTTCTTCGGAAGACATTTCTTCAGAAAGTTTTTGGAGAAGATTTTTTAACGAAACCTATGGAGCGGGCTCAGCAGGATGCCAATCTGGCATTTTTGAATGAAGTGAAGCTTTACATTATGGAGAATATGGATAAAGAGGATTTGACAGTAGATGATATTGCCTCCAGGATGTGCATGAGCCGGACAACCTTTTATAATAAGTGGAAGTTGTTGACGGGAGAAGCACCCAAATATTTGATTTCGAGAATCAGGATGGAGAAGGCACGGGAACTTTTGGAAAGCGGAAAATTTTCTGTGACTATGGTTGCTGAAATGGTGGGTATGCGAAATCTGAAAAACTTCAGAGGCAGGTATAAGGAGTATTTTGGAAAAACACCGAAGGAGTTTATGAAAAAAGTATGATATTTATCTGAAGAAAACTTTCATAGAAAGGCTGTCACATATTAGATAATGGACAGCCTTTGTTTTGAAATGGGAGATAGGAGAACTGAACATCCTAAGCTATCTATAAAGGAAAATCTCTCATCGTTTTCGTTTTGGGGATAACTGGGTATATATGATTAGCTTTACTTGCCGATGCAAAGATGTTAGTAATCTGTATGTCAGTTAGTTGGGTTGTATTGGAATGGTATTTGAGCCATGATTTTATTGTTGGAAATAGGAGTTTAAGTAGTTGTAAATCAGTTTATTATGTACTATATAAATGTTGCTTTCTTTTGTTTTCACAAGTTACTTACCAATACACATTTGTTATATGGTTGATTGTCAGATAATTAATGGCTATTTGGCTCGTATTTGAGCCATTACTTCCACTTACTTGTGAAAATGATTTATATAATTGATTATCAGTGTTTTGCATTATATACCAGCAATCTGAATGCGTAATTGCTGGTTGAGTCTTCATCATTCAGCTATTTACCCACACAGTTATATAAACAGTCTGATGCTCAATTTGATACAGCTAATTGAATCATATTTGAGCCATTAAATTTTACGTTTCTATCCATTTGGAAATATGAACGGTTCTGATTTTCTTATAAGTTTCAATTTTTTCATCACTTTCCTGATTTAGATGTGATTTTATTAGAGTTTAATATTTAATAACACAGATGCGAATGAATTTATCTCTAATATGCATCTATATTTTGCAAAATTAGGTAATTATCAATTATTTCGCATAATATGTATCGAAAATATTTCTCAATATCTCATCTGTGTTTATTTAGTCGCCAATTATTTCAGCAAGGAGAAAAAGGTATTCACATATATACAGGTTTTCAGATTCTCAGAAAGATGTACGTTATGTTGATCCTGCATATGGTAGAAATTTATGCTACATGATTTTTTAGCAAAGGAATAAAGAACTTACTTTCTGCTTAGGGATGAAGTTTATAAATAAGTTTATCAATTCATATATACATATATGAGTTCTATTAAACTTGTAAACTCAATGGCTTATCCTGTTGTATGGCTGAATCAGTCAAGTAAGTTTAGTTTAAGATACATGTATATATACATGGGTAAATCTAAACTTTAAACTTGTAGAAAGCCCTCCATCAGTCAGAATGCTGTTCTGGTTGATGGAGGGCTATATTGGTCTTTTTCTCCTTGCTGAAATTGTATTTCTGTTTATAGTTACAACTGTTGTAATAGATGGCTGGTCTTTGCCCAATAGTAATAGGCTTCAGGAGAAGTCCTTTTCAGCTTATTCAGTCGCGAAGGAAGTGTGGGTGCTATATCCAGGGAGCCTATGGTGGCAGGATTACCGTCGTATTTTTCTATTATTGTGTTGCCCGTCTCTATCATTGTGGCGATATAGGCTGCGCGTGCTGCGTCTCTAATCGCATCGTCAATGAAATAACCGCCATTGAACATGAAGGATTTGATCCTTTGTATACCACGTTGTAGTGCATCAAATTGTCCGTTTCCTTCACTTCCCCTTGTTGCCAGACACAGCGAAGTCTGTCTGATATCATCGAAAATGAGTTTTGGATTGTTTGGCAAATGCCTGTATGAGAGTTCAACTTCTGCAATTTGTACAAACGATTTTGTCGTTGTTTCAAGGACCTCTGTCTTCTCGAACAGTCTGGCTATATCATATAGCTGTTTGATGATCTCCATGCTGGCATCCTTACCATTTTTGATATATGGAATACCTGTTGTATTGGGTGCATACGCCGTAAGCTTGTCTCCGAGAATATCTCCAATGGATGGTACTTTTACATAATTCAGTTCACCTTCTGTCTTTATAAAACGGCTTTCTACAGGTAAAGTCACGACTTCGTTGTAGTGACAGTCTTCATTTAGAACGTCCAGCAGGATGGTTTCTTTTCGGTCTATGCCATCAAGGAAAGCCACTTGATAAAAGAATTTGGAATGCGATTTTGGTATGTCTGTTCCACGCTGAATTCTTTCTATCGGCTTATAGTCAATAAAGCCATAGTCTTTGTATGATTGCAGATACTCTTCTATTTCAGTACCTGGAGGACATATTATATCAATATCTATAGACAGCCTGTGTCTTTGTTCTTTTAAAAGAAGCATCAGACTGCTTCCACCTTTGAAATGAAATGGGCAACCTGAAGCCGCCAACATGTCCAGCAATGAAAAGGCATGGATGACCTTTTCAATGATATTTTTGTCCGGATAGTTTAGCTCCTTGGATTTTTCTTCAATCCATCTTGCTGTAAAGCATTCTTTATTTATCATATTTTTGTGATTGTTCTATTAATGAATAAGTACTATCGTATGCTCCTCTACGTTTTGCATATCGGAGCATTTTGGGAGTATTGACTGTGTACAAATCAAAGGCGGTCTGATACATATAAGTGATTTCCGTGCCCTGCATATAATCAAAGTCTTCGTCTTTCTGTATATCTACGAGTAGCTTTTCGATGGTAGGAGTAACCATCCCATCAACCTTATTTACTGGAGATTCAGTGACAAATATCTTTACAATGATGCATGGTTCATGCATGTTTACGTAGTCGTACATGAACTTTGCTGTCGGTTGCTTATAAACGGGCATGTCTGAATCCTTCAACAGAGAAAAAACAGAATCTACAGCATCCCGGTTGGTCTCGACATAAATAGCATGGTTCACAGAGACGTGATGTTGTAGTGTGGTGAAGATGCTGCCATCGTAGATGCAGAAATCGGTGAATGGCAATTTCTCTTTCAATCCGACATATAGTTTTCTCAGTGTTTCTGTTGGAGCAAATGAGAACACCTGTTTATCTGTAAGCATGTATTCACCATTTCCTGTACGGGCTATCTTGTTCTCTTTGGTTAAGGTACAGAGATACTGGCGGGCGGTATTGGTCTTTATCCCCAATACTGATACTAATTGAGGCACTTCAATCCGTCCGTAAGTACGAGCATAATTCAATATGCTCTGTTTAATACTATATTTCTCGTCAATACTCATTGCAGTGCAAATATAATATAAAGTCGGCAACAAACCAACTTTATTGCCGACTTTATATATAAGTTCTGAGCAATTAATCATTCTTTAGTGTGTTTTTCTATATTAAGTAACACCATTATGAATTCATCATATTATGTAATATATGAGGTATTTTTCTTGTGTTGTAAAAGCATAGTATTAAAAGTATCCCGCAAATGACTAAGAAATTAAGTAGAATCTCTTATTAACGAAACTACACCTATCTGCTTGACTGTTTCCTAATATGAAGAGGTAAATATTTCTCGATCAACAATCTGAAATCACACCATAAAACATTGTCTTACCATTTACGTTTACTCTTTGTAAAATGATTCCATTGTTCTGCTAGGATAATATAAAGTCGGCAATAAAACCGATTTATTGCCGACTTTATATTATCAAATTCTTTTATCCGGGCTGTTAACTACTTTATGAGAATATTTACATGGTTGTGCATTGTCTGTCGGTGCTTCAGTAAGGAGAAAATGTAGTTCCCATTTTCTTTCTCATATGATATTTCTATTCGCAATGAATTGTTCGTCAGTCTTTTTATAAACCTGTTCAGGTTTGTAACCAAAGTTTAAAATACATGTATATATACATGGGTAAATCTAAACTTTAAACTTGCAGTAAGCCAGAGTAGGACAGAAGTCCGCTCTTTGACTGATAGGCATTGCCTTTCTTTTTCTCCTTGCTGATTTTGCACCTTT
Source organism: Bacteroides uniformis (assembly GCF_025147485.1). Taxonomy (NCBI): domain Bacteria; kingdom Pseudomonadati; phylum Bacteroidota; class Bacteroidia; order Bacteroidales; family Bacteroidaceae; genus Bacteroides; species Bacteroides uniformis. Next base: position 2,660,477 of record NZ_CP102263.1, read on the forward strand.
TCATCACTCACATGAGTGGCATCAGCCTTGTTGTGCTTCACCTCTGGCTTCCATCCTCTTGAATAGCTTCCGTGTTCAGACCTTTTTATGCAGAGTGCGGAGTTTCGTATTTCTCTTGCTATGCTATGCCGGGTTCATGGTGAAGTTTGGGAGTTATCGCTTTCACTATGTCCGGATTGCTTGCCATGGATCTGTGAAACCTGTCGAGTCTGACTATGAGAACAGCATTCTTTACCATGACCAGACACAAGAATATCAGGCCATTCCCTTCACATCTCATTTTGGACGAAGCCGTGACACTTACTTTTTCCTGTTGCGAAGTTAGTGCAAGCCGCATACTGCAAGTACCAGAACCTTATTCCCTGAATTTTTTCAAAAACTTTTCCAGCTGCAGCTTTTCGGAAAACTTTTCCTGCCTGACGGTGAAATAATTCGGTAATTACTTGCCTGATTGCTATCCTTGCCAACTTTGATGGCAACGTAAAAAATAAATGTTTCACTTCTAAAATTTCAATGTTATGAAGAAAATGGAAAATTCTTTCGTAGTTTCTGGTTTTGTAGGTAAGGATGCAAGCATCCATCAGTTCTCAACCGCAAGCGTTGCACGTTTCCCTTTGGCAATCAGCCGCACTGAGAAATCAGGCGAGGAAACAACCCGCACTTCCGCTTTCATAAACGTCGAGACATGGCGCAAGAATGAGAATACTACATCCTTTGACCGCCTTGTCAAAGGAGCACTCCTCACGGTTGAAGGCTATTTCAAGCCGGAGGAGTGGCAGGATGCCGACGGTGTCAAGCGCAACAGAGTGGCATTTGTAGCCACCAGGTTCTATGAAGCTGTTGAAAAGGAGGAAACTCCAGCAGCTCAGGAGAAGAACTCCAAGAAGGGCAAGTAAATCCTTTCTTCTCTCCAATAGAGCGGCCTTCGGGTCGCTTTTTTTATGCTTATACTTCTCTTTGCCGAGATTCGTTCCTCATACACCGACTTCGGGGAACTGGCATAAATTCCGTTGCGAAGGTAATTGTCCGGTCTTGTCATCAGCAAGGTCAGGGCTTCGCTTTGCCGCAAAATCTCCACACCTGCGGGTAGTATTTTGGAGCAAAACCTTGCAGAGACAGCCCCGACACCTTCTTGGTGCAACAAAATTTATATGTGTTCCCGAAGTAGTTGATCTACGAGAGGGAAGAAAAAAAACAGATGATATTATGACGACAATCCAATCAATCCTGAGCCGACTGACCAAGGCTGTTGGCGGTACTGAAAAGATGCTCTACATAGAGCCGGAGTTGAACAAGTTTGCAGAGTTCTACCTTGACAAGTGGGACGAGAACACCAGTGAGGATGTCATAGCCGAGTCTTTCACTGACTTCTGGTGGGACACAGACAGGGCTTGCAGAAGATGTTCAGAGTGTGGCAGACTGATGCGTGCCGGGTATTGTGCTGACATGGGAGTAGCCTACTATTGCAGTGATGAATGTCTGCACAGTGACTTCACCGATGAAGAATGGGCTGAGGAATGCGAGAACAACGACCAGAGTTATTATACGGAGTGGTAATCTTTTAAAATTCAATGATATGGCAAATTTAGCAACAACGACCTATAAGGTCACTGGGACACGTGAAGCAGTAAATAACCTGTGGACTACCTTTCAGGACATGGAAGTGGATAGTAAGGATATAAGGCTGTTCAAGCTTGCCGAGCATTACGGCATTGACTATGAGAAAAAGCAAATCAGTGTTAGAGGACATATCTATTGGGCTGAATATGAAGAAGACGAAGAGAATGATTATTTCCTTCTTTCATTTGAGACAGAAACCGCATGGGATGCCTGTAACGAACTCTTCTTTGAAATAAACCGGATATTGAATGATGAACTGAGTATTTCATACAGATGTTGCGAAAGTGGATGTGATTTGTTCTATACCCATGACGAGGGGGATTTCTTTCCCGAAGAATGTTGTGTGAGTTCATACGGCGAACCTTTCGAGGATGCATGTGAGGATGTTTTTGACACCATTGAGGATGCCATAGCTGAATGGACATCAAAGACCGGTATTGGACAGGGAGACCGCAGTGAAAAAGAAATGGTGGATTTTATCAATAGCTATGAATACGAAAGCGAAGAGACCTATTTCTACATCCACCCTTTTACATTCGAATAACATACCCGCAAGGACATGAGGCAAGTCTCGTGTCCTTGCATAAAAACAAGATAATATGGACAGGTACAGCGCAGAACTGATTGGAGCATCTTGCGAACTTATAACCCCATGCAGGGGCTGTAGCCATGGAATAATTGTGGCAGTGTATAACGAACAACTTCTTGTACGGTTAATCAGCGGAGCACAACGATTAGTGAGCAAAGATGAAGTCATATTATTATGACCCTGATACTTTCCCTGACTGTTTTCAACTGTTAGGAGACATTGGTAGGTGTTTGTATATCATACATTTACCTTTGTATACATTGATACATGTGGACAAGTACACGTGTAAACAGGAATACAAGAACACATTGAAACATATAAACATAAAAACAAATAGTATGGCACAGAAAATCATCACTTTCGCCAACCATAAAGGTGGCGTATCAAAGACAACTTCAACCGCCTCTATCGGGGCTTGTATGGCAATGAAAGGCAAGAAAGTCCTGCTTATAGACCTTGACGGACAGGCAAACCTGACACTGTATTTCATACCTAATGAGGATGAAATTGAGACGAGCATTTTTGATTCATTGGTAAACGGTGTTCCTTTGCCTGTAAAACATATCCGGGAGAATCTTGACCTTGTCCCTTCTTCCCTTGAAATGGCAAGTGCGGAAATAGCTCTGACCAATCTGTTGGCAAGAGAGCAACTGCTCAGCCGTCTGCTTGAACCGCTCAGGAAAGACTATGACTATATCCTGATTGACTGTCCGCCTTCTCTTGGTATTGTCACTACCAATGCCTTTATCGCGGCTGATGAGATCATCGTACCGATGACACCGGAGCTGCTTCCTTTGAAAGGCATGAGGATGCTTGACGCATTTGTCACCACCTTGCAACGTGTCAAACCGTCGCTTCGCCTGGGAGGTGTGTTCATCGCCAGATTCAATCATCGTAAACTGAACAAGGTAGTGGAACAGGCTGTAAAGGAGCGTTACGAAAGTATCACCATGAATACCCGCATCCGTGAGAATATCGCCTTGGCTGAATCAGCCGGTAGTGGCAAAAGTATATTCGAGTATGATTTAAATTCCAACGGTGCAAAGGATTATCTTGCACTTACGGAGGAAATTCTTTCACGTAACCAATAACAACTATGGCAAAAAACAATATGGACATTCTGCTTGGCAATATTTTGGGCAGTGCTGCTATCAGCCCTGACAATAAAACAGTAGAACAAACACCCGAGACCAAGCCAATTCCGAAACAGGAAAAACGGTCAGTCAAGGCAGAACGTAAAGAGCAACTGGACAATTCCTGGCGGCATTTCTCCTTTATCTGCTCCAGGGAACTTGTAGATAAGGTACAGGCAATAGCTTACAAGGAGGGTTTCACTATACGTGCCTTTATGGAGTATGTGATGAAACAGGGCATCGAGGCATACGAGGCGAAGCATGGCAAGGCTCGGAAAGTCAAGTCCAAAAGCATCAATGATGTAATGTAAACGTGTATACACGTAGCCATGTGTACGTATAGGTATGTGTACGTGTAGCAATATATACATGTTTACACGTACACGTGAATACACAGATATATTCAAGTCAATAACAATCAAAATATTATGAATATGAATAAATACTTCTCATTTGCCATTGTAGTATTCCTAATGGCAGTACCATTGGTATTAACTTCTTGTGGCAAAGACAACATTTTGGATGATGTTGAAGAGCTTCAGCCGGAGTTGAAAGTATGGACGGAGCCTTATCATGTTGAAAGTTCAACCATAGACGAGGTCAAGAACTATATGGAGTTTTCAATGAAGCGATATGGTCTTGTATCGGAGGCAACAATAGCTGGTTCTATTCAACTCACTTACAAAACCGGCAACGGTAATGAGGGTATCCTATATAGCTTTTATGCTTCAAATGGGGAATTGTATTCGGTAATAGATACAGAGCTGATAGCTAATAGCCGTCTGGTTATCGACTATTTGAAGGAACATTATTCTCTGATTGTTCCGGCGAACGAGGCAACACTTGAATACTGTTTCACGAACTCAGACAGGTCAATGGTCATTACGACTGCAAAGGTTTCTGACACCTATTTCAACGTAAATTACGCCTACGTCAATTGATATTGTCTTATATAGCTTTGAGCCATCATCAAGTCTTATGATTTGGTGGTGGCTTTTTGTATACATGTATTCATATGGACGTGAATACATGGTTATATGTAAACATGTATATAAGTCCACTTGTATAGGTGTATATATGTAAACGTGTGGACATGAATACATGTGGACATTGGATGAATGAAAGATAATTCTCTAAATCATTGATAGACAAATGAAATAAACCCTTTATAGTTGAATCTAAATTCGCCTTCTTGTAATTGATTAAAGCATATTTCATAAGCTTTTTGTATGCTGACAATTCACGGCTTGTCAGATTTTCACCGCAAAATTACTGTGAATGTCCGAACGCCAAGTACCGATTCTCTAATGTGTCTCAGATTGGTATGGCAACCTTCCGCAAATCAGAGATTTGGGTATTCCATACAAATCTACAGCCATTTACTTGTCTTATCTTCCATGTCTCACAGTATCGGGAGCGTGAAAATTTGAAGCCCTTTGAAATTGTCATGATTTCACAAAAGGGAAATGATTAATTTTAATACTTATAGATATGGAAGTACAAAAGATTCATCCGGCAGAAGAGTATCTTCGCAACGAAAAGAACCCCACATCATTGTATGTCAGAATTAGTGGAGAACGTAGAAAGTTGTTCATTAACCGCAGTGACGGAGAGGGAGTGATTGGCATTATTGCAAAAGGTAAACGCAAACGAGGTTATGTTTTCAATGCCTGGTCAAGCATTGAGAAAGTCTATTATCCGACCACTGAAAATGAAGAAGAGGCAGAAAAGAAGATGATTCTCAAATACCAGAAACTTGCCAGACTTGCCACACATACAAATGATTGGTTGCGCAGGATTGCAGGTGCGGATTTGACAAAATCCCTTTACGAGAACCATATAACCACAGGAACAGGTATTGACGGAAAATGTATCAGATTGAGCACCATCGAGAAGTATTGCGGCTACATGGTGATGGCATGCTTCAGGGAAGCCTTCAAAAAGAAAGAGAAGTATTCAAGCTATAGGTTTGACTTTTGCGGTTATGACGGGACACTTTGGTGTGAACCGAAAGAGAATGGTGATATGATAGCCGGATTCAGCAAGGAATACCGAAATTGTGGTAACGGTTATTATTATCTGCTTATCAATGATGATTGTGTGATAGGTTATGACATAGACTGATATAGTTATAATTCAAACAGACCATATCGGGAAGCCCCGATGTGGACTGTTTGAAGATCGAGTATGCTGACGGTTGATTACCTCTTTTAATACTTACATTCCGATGCAGCATATTATGCTAATTGATTGTCAATAGTTTATGGTTTAAAAGATAGAAGCCTCAAAAATTTACTTGTTTTTTTGCCGAAAATCGAAGATTTAACACTTTTAACCTTAGTTTGTTTTCAAACGAAGGGAAAAAGAGAAAAATGACTCTATTTTGCTCTTAAATCTCCGTTTCGCAAAGATAGGGCATGTCTGTGATTATTTCGCTGATTATGGATGCAAAATCATAAATGAGTTCACGGATTTTTTAGCTTATAATTGGGGTGGTCTTCGATTTTGGTATAGCTATTTCTTTCTTCCCTCTTTTAGTTTTACTTTAATGCGTGTATATATGAATACAGGGATAAAGTAAAGTTACTTTTCGTTTGAATGGTCAAACTAATATTAAACAGACATAGCAAGGAGGGGTTGTTTACGCCTGTATAACGAATAGTATTTTATTTGTTAGTAGATGTATACTGTGCTTATGAATAATATGATGGCATTTAATTTTGAAATTCTATTCCAAATGATTATGTCTATGACTGATTATATGGCTTTGATGCGATTTTTTATGTGTAATGTATCATTAAATAAGTAAAAAGTAGTATCTTTGTATATTATATGATGAGTTAACATGGCAAAGAATACAATGGGGACTAAGTTGCCCCGAAAATTAGAACAAAAGATGTCCGTTGTGGGAGAACAGATTAAACTGGCTCGCTTGCGCAGGAATCTGAGTGTAGCTCAAGTGGCGGAACGTGCCACCTGTTCTCCGTTGACCGTGTCCCGAATAGAGAAAGGTGTGCCGACAGTGGCAATCGGAATATATTTGCGCGTGTTGTATGCTTTACAGCTTGACGATGATATTCTGTGGTTGGCCAAAGAAGACAAACTAGGGAAAACATTACAGGATTTGAGTTTGAAGACAAGGAAAAGAGCTTCGAAAAAGAGATAAAACTCACTTTTTTCTGCATATAAGTCGATAATGACTCTATCAGGATAAAAAATACAGCTTAAAATTTTGTATTATGCCATAAAAACATTATGTTTGCACTGCATAATAATGTGGGATATGAAATTTGTTGATAGAATAGATGAAGCAGCACGACTGAAGGATGCTCTTGCAAGAGAGAAATCCTCGTTAGTTGTGATGTATGGTCGCAGACGATTGGGTAAATCAACGCTTATTAAAAGGGTGTTGTCAGAAAATGATGTATACTTCCTTGCAGACCGTTCGGAAGGTCAACATCAGAGGGCATTACTTGCAAAAGTGATAGCACAGGTGTTTCCTGATTTTGAGAAGTTGTCGTATCCCGATTGGGAGTCGATGTTTCGTGCGGTTAATTATCGAACAGACAAACGTTTTACTTTGTGTTTGGACGAATTTCCGTATCTTGTGGAGCAATCTCCTGAACTGCCGTCTGTATTGCAGAAACTTGTTGATGAGAAACAGTTGAAGTATAATCTGGTGCTTTGTGGTTCATCACAAAATATGATGTATGGGTTGTTTCTTGATTCTACTGCGCCTCTTTATGGTCGTGCTGATGAGATAATGAGACTTACCCCTATACGTTTACCCTATATTCAGGAGGCATTGAACCTTAATGCGATGAACGCTATTGAAGAGTATGCTATATGGGGCGGTGTGCCGCGCTATTGGGAACTGAGGGAAAACAGAATTTCGCTTGATGATGCCATGTGGCATAATATCCTTTCTGTAAATGGGACTCTTTATGAGGAGCCGGTAAAACTGTTTCAGGATGATGTTAAGGATATAGTCAAGACTTCGACAATAATGTCTTATATCGGTACTGGTGCAAACCGTCTTTCCGAAATTGCTGCACGATGCAATGAACCTGCAACTAATCTGTCGCGTCCATTGAAGAAACTTGTTGATCTCGGTTTTTTGGAAAAAGATGTTCCGTTCGGGATTGATGAAAAGAATGCGAAAAAGAGCCTCTACAAGATTGCCGATCCGTTTATGGCATTCTACTATCAGTTTGTTGTCCCTAATCGTTCGTTCATTGAACTTGGTCGTCGCTTACCCATAGAACAGGCTTTGACTGCTCATTTCTCTGAGTATGTGAGTATGCAATGGGAAAAACTGTGTCGGGATGCCGTAACAGGAAATCTTGTTAATGGAGTAGTTTATGGCAAAGCAAAACGCTGGTGGGGCTCTGTTCTCAATGAGGATAAGAAGCCGGAACAAGTTGAATTTGACGTGATGGCTGAATCGCTCGATAAAAAGTATCTGTTGGTCGGAGAATGTAAATGGACAACAGGGGAGAATGGCAAACAGCTAACTGCTGAGCTTCTCCGCAAAGCTAATCTGTTGCCGTTTGCTAAGAACTACACTATCGTTCCTGTACTGTTCCTTAAGAACGCTCCGAAAGATGATGCTGGGAATGCAATGTTGTCGGAAAATGTTGTAGAGTTAATGAAGTAAAGAGATATCAAATTTACGATTTGACAGAGTTATTAGATGGCAAAAAAAACAATAAATAAAGAGCTTACAGGTGCACAGGACTTATACAATTTCTTGTTTGAGGCCTGTAATATAATACGCGGTCCTGTAAGCCAAGATAATTTTAAGGATTATATCACGCCTTTACTTTATTACAAGCGGATATCTGATGTTTATGATGAAGAAACAGAAGAAGCTTTAATATCAAGTGGTGGTGATAAGGAGTATGCATCTCTGCCAGAACAACATCGTTTTGTTATTCCTGATGGTTGTCATTGGCAAGAAGTCCGAGAGCGTACAGAAAATCTTGGAGCTGCCATAGTCGGTGCTATGAGGCAGATAGAGATAGCAAACCCAGATACATTGTATGGGGTGCTATCTATGTTTTCATCTCAGAAATGGACTAACAAAGCAATACTCAATGATAGCAAGATTCGTGACCTGATAGAACATCTATCAAAACGAAAACTTGGTAATAAGGATTACCCTGCGGACTTAATGGGTGATGCTTATGAAATATTATTGAAGAAGTTTGCCGATGATAGTAAGGCTCAAGCTGGAGAGTTTTATACTCCTCGTTCTGTTGTGAGATTATTAGTGCATATTCTCGATCCGCAACCGGGGGAAACTGTATATGATCCTGCTTGTGGTAGTGGAGGAATGCTTATCGAAGCTATACGATATATGCACGATGATTCTCTTTGCTGCGGAAGTATATTCGGACAGGAAAAGAATGTCGTGAATGCGGCCATTGCTAAAATGAATCTATTCCTGCATGGTGCATCTGATTTTAATGTAATGCAAGGCGACACATTGAGAGACCCAAAAATTCTTCAAGGTGGTAATATCGCCAAATTCGATTGTGTTATAGCAAACCCCCCATTTTCTCTTGAAAATTGGGGAGCAACGGAATGGAGTTCAGATAAATATAAGCGCAATATCTATGGCACACCGAGTGATAGTTGTGGTGACTATGCGTGGATTCAGCATATGATATGTTCTATGTCTTCCGGCAAGGGGCGTATGGCTGTTGTAATGCCGCAAGGTATTCTGTTTCGTGGAAATCAAGAAGCAGAAATAAGGAAACAATTAGTCGAAAGTGATTTGATAGAAGCCGTTGTTACATTAGGAGATAAATTGTTTTATGGAACTGGACTTTCACCGTGCTTTTTGATAATACGAAGAATGAAACAGGCTCATCATTCCGGACGGATTTTGATGATAGATGGTTCCAAAATTCTAACTCAAAAGAGAGCGCAGAATATTTTAGAAGAGAATGATATAGATAGGTTATATTCACTTTATCAAAATTACTCCGATGAAGAGGACTATTCTCGAATCGTTACATTGCAGGAGATAAGAGATAAAGAGTATAATCTTTCGCCCAATCGCTATGTGGTTTACCACAAGGAGGAAATTCGTCCTTATGCGGAAGTGTTGGCTGAGTTCAAACAAGCATACGCAGATGTGAAGCGATTGGAGAACGAATTTTCATTACTCATTAACGCATAATCAATATGGCAGAAAAAGTAAAACAATATCGTCTTCCTGATGACCCTATTACGCTCGATGAACTTAAAAGTTTCCTTTGGGCGGCTGCCACTCATTTGCGTGGTCAGATTGATGCTGCAGGATATAAAGAGTATATTTTCCCTTTGCTTTTTTTCAAACGCATTTCCGATGTTTATGATGAACAGTTTGAAGGATTTGTGTGTGAAGGAGGAGTTGAGTATGCAGGTATGCAAGTAGAAGATCTCCCCATCCGTATTCCTGATGGTGCGCACTGGAGAGATGTTCGTGAGGTGACGGAAAATGTTGGTAATAAATTAGTCGAAGCATTTATTGCCATTGAGCAAGCCAATCCTGCTAAGGAAATGGATGGTAGAAAAATCGGAGGATTAGAAGGTATTTTCGGACCTAAGGATGGCTGGACCAATAAGGCGAAGATGCCTGATAATATCATTACTTCGTTGATTGAGGATTTTTCTAAATATACGTTGAGCCTAAAGGCTTGTCCTGCCGATGAGATGGGGCAGGCATACGAATACCTTGTTGGAAAGTTTGCCGATGATGCCGGAAATACTGCTCAGGAGTTCTATACGAATAGAACAGTCGTTCAACTTATGGCTGAGATACTGCAGCCACAACCGAATGAAAGCATTTATGACCCAACTTGTGGTTCCGGGGGTATGTTGGTTAAATGTTTAGACTATCTTCGCAACAAAGGTGCAGAGTGGCAGAGTGTACAGGTGTTCGGACAAGAGGTGAATGGCTTGACTTCTTCTATTGCACGAATGAATCTTTATTTGAATGGAGTTGAAGATTTTTCGATTGCATGTGCAGATACGTTGGAGCATCCTGCATTCTTGGATGGCAGCCATCTTCGTAAGTTCGACATTGTTCTGGCAAATCCTCCTTATTCAATCAAAGAATGGAATCGTGAAAAATTCATGAATGATAAGTGGGGACGTAATTTCTTGGGAACGCCTCCGCAAGGAAGAGCTGATTATGCATTTTTTCAACATATTATTGCTTCGATGGATAGAAATACTGGTAGGTGTGCTATATTGTTTCCCCATGGTGTACTATTTCGTGATGAAGAATATGAGTTGCGCAAAAAATTAGTTGAAATAGATATTGTAGATTGCGTAATTGGACTTGGTCCTAATCTATTTTTTAATGCTTCTATGGAGGCTTGTATTATTATCTGCAAAAATAGAAAAGAAGATAGTCATAAAGGTAAAGTTATTTTTATTGACGCAAAAGGAGAGGTATCAAGAAAGAATGCTGAAAGTTATTTAGAAAATACTCACATCCAGAAAATTATTTCTGCTTATGAAAATTTTGAAGATATAGAATATTTTGCAAAAGTTGCTGATATAAATGATATAGATAATAATAAGAGTTTGCTTAGTATACAAAGTTATGTCAAGCAAAAAGGAACAAATGAAATATACATTTTGGATGAATCACTCCCAAAATGGATTGAGGCTTCAAGATCAATGCATATCGAAGTTGCTAATCTTTTAAGTATGCTAAAATATGAGTAGGGTAAAGTTTGGAGATGTCGTTAAAGATGTGAAGATAAATATAGATCGTCTAAATAATCCGTATGAATACTATGTTGCAGGCGATCATATGGATTCGGAGGATTTAACCATACATAGGAAAGGATGTTTTACAACAGATGATGTTGGACCTGCTTTTATTCGTGTATTTAAACCAGGTCAGATTTTGTATGGTTCAAGAAGAACATATCTAAAGAAAATAGCAGTTGCTGATTTTGAAGGAGTATGTGCTAATACTACTTTTGTTTTTGAAACGAAAGATCCTCATGCATTTGAGCAACGTTTGTTGCCGTTCATTATGCTATCAAAGGATTTTACGACTTGGTCGATAGCTAAATCAAAAGGTTCTACAAATCCTTATGTGTTATTTTCTGATTTGGCTGATTTTGAGTTTGAATTACCTCCATTAGAGGAACAAAAAGTTCTTGTTGATAAATTATGGGCAGCCTATCGATTGAAGGAGGCTTATAAGAAACTACTTGTTGCCACTGATGAAATGGTGAAATCGCAATTTATCGAGATGTATTATAATACTCATAATAAGCAAACCCTTGAATCGGTTTGTCCAATCATGAATAAGGGGATAACGCCAAAATATGTTGAATCTTCTTCTGTCTTAGTGATTAATCAAGCATGTATCCATTGGGATGGTCAACGTTTGGGTAATATAAAATACCACAACGAGGAAATCCCAGTTAGGAAGAGAATACTTGAATCAGGAGATGTTCTCTTGAATGCAACTGGAAATGGTACTCTTGGACGATGTTGTGTATTTATTTGTCCTTCAGACAATAATACCTACATAAATGATGGACATGTGATTGCCTTGTCAACAGATAGAGCAGTGATTCTTCCAGAAGTGCTTAATACATACCTTTCTTTAAATGATACGCAAGCAGAAATATACAGGCAATATGTAACTGGTTCTACAAATCAAGTTGATATCGTATTCTCAGATATCAAGAAAATGAAAGTTCCTGTTCCTAGTATGGATGAACAAATCTTGTTTGTTGAGGTCCTCACACAAGCCGATAAATCAAAATTTGAGTTGAAGCAGTGTATTGAAAATATCGATAAAGTCATAAAGAGTTTAATAAACGGATAGAATAAGAGAGATACGTTGATAGCTGCGGCTTAATTGGATAACAAATTTATTAATAATATGATAGAGAATCTGATTAATGACATAGAGCAGGCTATGCTGGGAGTTTTAAACAATGAGCAAATGAGTCAATTACGAAAGGTGCTAGATTATGCCTTTCGTGATATCAACGTGTCGTCTAAGAACAATGAAGAGTGCAGTGGTAATAGTGAATTAATAGATAGTTTTTTGTCGGCTAAACGAGTCGAAGGTTGTTCGGATAAGTCGATGCACTATTATCGAAGTACATTAAATAATGCTATCAGGAAAATAGAAAAAAATATTCGCCATATCACTACTGATGACTTGCGTAATTACTTAAATGATTATCAGCAGACAAGCGGTGCTACAAAGGTTACGGTAGACAATATACGTCGCATTTTGTCAAGTTTCTTTTCATGGCTTGAGGATGAGGATTATATTGTGAAGAGTCCGGTACGTCGGATTCATAAAGTAAAAGTCGGAAAAACAGTCAAAGAAACATACTCCGATGAAGCGTTAGAACAAATGCGTGACCATTGCGAAGGTATTCGCGATTTAGCCTTGATTGATTTGTTGGCCTCTACTGGTATGCGTGTCGGGGAGTTGGTCAAACTCAATCGGAACGATATAGACTTTGAAAACCGGGAATGCATCGTTACCGGTAAAGGAGATAAGCAACGTCGAGTTTATTTCGATGCTCGTACAAAGATACATTTACAACGTTATTTGGCAGAACGGATAGATGACAATCCTGCCCTGTTTGTTTCATTATTAGCACCTTACGATCGCTTACAGATAAGTGGTGTGGAAATACGTTTACGTCGTTTGGGGCGTGAATTGAATATTCCTAAGGTGCATCCTCATAAATTTCGCCGTACGTTGGCGACAATGGCGATAGATAAAGGTATGCCTATAGAGCAGGTCCAGCATCTCTTAGGGCATCAAAGTCTTGATACAACATTGCAATATGCTATGGTGAATCAGACAAATGTAAAAATGTCTCACCGTAAATTTATTGGTTAGTATGTCGCAATTTATCGAGATGTTTGGTAATCCTGTTACGAATACAAAAGGTTGGAAGACTGCTAAGATTAAAGATGTCGCCCCGGAAATGCCTTCTAAAGAGCAACTATCTGGCAAAATCTGGCTATTGAATCTTGATATGATAGAATCAAATACTGGTAGGATAATAGAGAAGGTCTATGAAGATGTTGAGAATGCTTTATCTGTTCAATCCTTTGATGAAGGGAATGTACTATTCTCAAAATTAAGGCCTTATTTAAACAAGGTTGTGATACCAGATGAGCCTGGAATGGCAACGACAGAACTGGTTCCATTACGTCCAGAGCCTAGTAAATTGCATAAAGTATTTTTGAGTCATCTGTTGCGGGGTAATCAGTTCGTTAATTATGCAAATGATATAGCTGGAGGTACTAAAATGCCACGAATGCCGCTCACTGAGTTAAGAAACTTTGATTGTATCTTACCGCCAATGGACAAACAACTTGAATTCGTTTTCATAGCAGAACAGGTCGATAAATCAAAATTTGGCGACTTCAAATCGCAATTTATCGAGATGTTTGGGAATCCTCTTTCTTTAAATCAGAAGAATGAGTTGAAAAGATTAGGAGAATGTTGTATTCTAAATCCAAGACGTCCTAACATTGCTCTTTGCGACACCGATAAAGTCTCTTTTATTCCTATGCCGGCGGTAAGTGAGGATGGATATTTGGTAGATATGACTGACGAAGAATATGGAAAAGTAAAAAAAGGCTTTACATATTTTGAGAATAATGATGTCTTGTTTGCCAAAATTACACCTTGTATGGAGAATGGCAAAGGAGCTATTGTACATGGACTTACAAATGGTATAGGAATGGGATCTACAGAATTTCATGTATTGCGGCCAATTAACGGAATATCTAGTCCCTATTGGCTGTTAGCATTAACACGAATGCCTATATTTCGTGAGCGTGCTGCAAAAAATATGTCTGGAACAGGCGGGCAGAAAAGAGTTAGTGCTTCATATCTGGACCATTTTATGGTTGGATTGCCTGCGATGGAGGAACAAAGGCGTTTTGAAGCAATATATAGACAAGCCGACAAATCAAAATCTGTCATTCAAAAAGCTTTAGTATATTTGAATGACATACAGAGTGACGAATTAGGGAAAATCGCTTAATTATTAAATTGATAACAATAAAAACCATAGATATGTTTAACGAAGACAATACAGTGGAGCAAATGCTCATAGAAGCTGCAACCCAAAGTAGTTGGCAGTATGTAAAGTCACAGGATATACCTCGTAGTTCTGATTCTGTCCTTGTTGAATCATGGCTATTGGAAGCTCTTGTCAGGTTAAATCCAATAACACGTCAACAAGCGGAGCAAGTTATTTATAAACTCCGTGCTGCTATTACTTGTGGAGGTAATTATGATGAATTGGTGACTGCCAATGACCGTTTTCGTACATTATTATTTAATGAAAACACAGAGCCTTTTGGAAAGGATGGTGAATATATACCTATCAGATTCTTTAGCGAAGATGCGGTCGAAGATTATTGTGTAGTGACCAATCAATGGGAGTTTCCACGTAGTTCTGTTGAAGGAGGTAAACGTTTGGATTTGGTTTATCTGATAAATGGAATTCCGGTTTGTGTTGGTGAAGCAAAATCTCCTGTTCGCCCTCAGATAACATGGGCTGACGGAGCCATTGATATGCTGCATTACGAAAAGAGCATTCCAGAAATGTTTGTTCCGAATATATTAACCTTTGCTACAGAAGGTAAAGAACTTCAATATGCCGGCATCTGTGCCCCTGTTGACAAATGGGGACCTTGGTTTAATGATGAAAGTCGTCAGCATGGTACAATAGAGTCGGTTAAAAGTAACGTAATGGGGTTGGTTCAACCAAACCGACTGCTTGATATATATCGTTACTATAGTGTTTTTACAGGAACATCATCAGGCAAAAAAATAAAAATAGTTTGCCGTTATCAACAATATATAGGTGGTGAAGCTATTGTTCAGCGTGTCTTAAATACATATCGAGAGAAACAAGGTCCGAAGAAAGGTCTTATTTGGCATTTCCAAGGTTCGGGAAAATCATGGTTGATGGTATTTGCTGCCCAAAAATTACGTTTGCAGAACGAATTACATGCTCCCACAGTTGTTATCGTTGATGACCGTATTGATTTGGAAGATCAGATAACGGGCGATTTTACTCGTGCTGATATTCCTAATATAGAATCTGCAAAGACAAAAGATGAGTTAGTTGCATTTTTCAAGCAGGATCAGCGCAAGATTCTGATAACGACAATTTTCAAGTTCGGAGATGTTGATAGTGTACTGAATGAAAGAGATAATATCATTTTATTGGTAGATGAAGCACACCGAACTCAGGAAAAGGATTTAGGACAAAAAATGCGCAATGCATTACCTAATGCATTTTTCTTTGGCCTTACCGGAACGCCTATCAATAAACGAGATAAGAATACTTTTCAATCTTTTGGAGCTGATGAGGATTTAGAGAAAGGTGGATATATTTCAAAATATACTTTCCAAAATTCTGTTGAAGATGGAGCTACGCTTGAATTGAATTTCCAAACAGTGCCGGTAGAGATGCATCTTAACGAAACTCAATTACAAGAAGAATTTGATGAACTGACCGATCAAATATCCGAGGACGAAAAGAACGAATTAGTAAAACGAACTTCTGTTGAAGCATTTTTTACAGCAGAGAAGCGAATTAACGATGTCGCACGTTATATTGTAAATCACTTCAAAGAGTATGTAGAGCCCACTGGAATGAAAGCTCAAGTCGTGGTATATAACCGAGACTGCTGTGTGAAATATAAGAAAGCGATTGATGCTCTTTTGGGTTCGGAAGATGCAACCACTATCGTTATGCATACGGCTGGCGATAAAGCTGATGAGTATAAAGCATACCGTCGTGATAGAGAACAAGAAAGAAAACTTCTTGACCAATTCCGTGATCCATTGTCACCGATTAAAATGGTGATTGTCACTTCAAAGCTGTTGACAGGTTTTGATGCTCCAATTTTGCAATGTATGTATCTTGATAAACCAATGAAGGATCATACGTTGTTACAAGCTATTTGCCGTACGAATAGAAAGTACAATGTTGATAAGAAATGTGGTCTGATTGTAGATTTCGTTGGTGTATTTGATAATGTAGCCAAAAGCCTTGCTTTTGATGAGGAGACGGTAAAAACGGTTGTAAAGAATATTGATGAGATAAAAGTGTTGATACCTCAATTTTTGCAAGAGTGTATTGACTTTTTCCCTGGTGTAGACCGGACAATCGGTGGTTGGGAAGGTTTGCAAGCTGCCCAGCAATGTTTACTTGATGAGTCTACAAAAACGAATTTTGCAAAACATTTTTCACGATTGGCTAAAGCTTGGGAAACAGTAAGCCCGGATGCAATGCTGGCTGCTTATCAGGCGGATTATACTTGGCTGGCTCAGGTATATCAAAGTGTACGTCCTGTTAGTACCGGAGGATCACTCATATGGACTTTATTGGGTGCTAAAACCATTGAAATCATTCATCGTAACATTGATACAATTGATATTGGGACTCCACTTGAGGATCTTGTGGTAGATGGAGATGTAATTGATATGGTGTTGGAGCAAGCCAAAGACAATCCTAAAAAGATATTGGAAGTGGAAAAAATGCTTCGTTTGAGGTTAGGAGAGCATCATGGAGACCCCAATTACAAGGCATTTGCTGAGAAGTTGGATGAACTGCGCCGTCATATGGAGGAAAATCTTATAACTAGTATTGATTTCCTCCGAGGATTGCTCACCCTTGCTAAAGAAGTGCTTGAGGAAGAAAAAAACTCAAATCAACCTCTTGACAAGAGGGAACAAGCTAAAGCTGCTCTTACGGAGTTGTTTGAATCAATTAGAACTGAGGATACTCCTATCATTGTAGAACGTGTAGTTGCTGATATAGATGAAAATGTGGTAGCTATTGTACGTAAGTTTAAAGATGCTTTTAAAAGCATTACAGCTCAGCGAGAGATAAAAAAGAAACTACGTTCTATTCTGTGGGTTAACTACCAGATTAAAGATCAAGAAGTTTTTGATAAGGCTTATCAGTATATTGAGATGTATTATTAATTGGTTGATAAAATAAATTTGTTATGGCTGTTGAATCACACGATAAGAAACTTGATGACCTTCTAAAAATGGTTGAAGAAGGTAAGGCTCAATTACCCGACTTTCAACGTAGTTGGGTTTGGGATGACACGAAGATATGTAAACTAATAGAAAGTATCACATCTGGCTTCCCAATGGGTGCAGCGATGTTTTTGGCTAATGGTGGTGAGCATATCCGTTTTAAGTATCGCACATTTGAAGGTGTGGATTCTATATCAGAAGTTACACCTGAGTGGCTTGTGCTCGATGGACAACAGCGACTCACAACCTTATATCAGGTCTTGAAAAGTAAGAAAGCAACTAATACTCGATTAGAGACCAATCGAGATACAATTATCAAACGCTATTATTATCTAGATATTCGTAAATGTCTAGACTCTACTGCGGACAGATTGGAAGCAATCATATCTGTATCAGAGAAGAAACAGCTTACAACAAATATTGGTCGTGATGTAACGCTGGACTTATCCACAAGAGAGAAAGAATTTGAGAACCTGATGTTTCCCTTGAATATTACGTTTTCTCATAATGATACGGAAGATTGGCATTATGATATGGAAGACTATTACAAAGGTGATAGAGAGTATAGAAATTTATTCCGTGATTTCTCACAGCAGATTCTTCGCCCAATTTTAGAGTATAACATACCTATAATTCAGCTTGATAAAGAAACCCCGAAAGAAGCTGTCTGCCAGATTTTTGAGAATGTAAACACTGGTGGTGTACCTCTTACGGTTTTCGAACTCGTCACAGCTACATTTGCTGCTGAAGGACATGAATTGAGAAAAGATTGGGAGACCATTCGTCATATTTTTGCTCAAAAAGTAAATGGCGAGCTATTGAAAGAAATCACTGGCGCTAATTTTTTGGCAGCAATGACTCTGTTGGTATCATATTATAAAAGAGTGGTTTCAGGTGATGATGAGCGTGTGGCTGTAACATGTAAGAAAAAAGACATTCTTAGGCTTGAATTGAAAGATTATTTGAAGTATCATGACGCTTTGATTAAAGGTTTCTGTGATGCAGCTGATTTCTTAGTACATCAGGGGATTTTCCGTTCCAGAGATCTTCCATATTCGTCACAACTTATTCCACTTGCTGCAATCTTTGCATACGACAACGAAAATAAAAAAATGTTGCATCTTGGAAGCAAACAGGAATTATTGTCTCGTTGGTATTGGTGTGGCGTAATGGGTGAACTATATGGGGGTGCCAATGAAGCTAGATTTGCAACTGATATAATGGGCGTATTCCGTTGGATGGAAGGTGGTGAAATGCCAGAGACTGTATATCGTTCCAATATACAACCAACTCGTTTATTGACCATGCAGACTAGGAATAGTGCAGCGTACAAAGGTGTTATGGCACTTATCTTACAAGATTCACCACTTGATTTTATGACAGGTCATCGTATGGATATAGCATCTTACATTGATGAAGATGCTGATATTCATCATATATTCCCTCAAACTTATTGCGAGAAAAATAACCTTCCACGTATAAAATGGAATTCTGTCATTAATAAGACTCCAATTTATGCATCTTCCAATCGTTCAATAGGAGGACATGCACCAAGTACCTATATTGGAACTATGGCAAATAAGGGATTAAAACAAGTTGAGATACAGGAAGCTATAGAGTCACATAAGGTAAGTTATGCTCATCTTGCATTAGATGATTTCAATGCTTATTTCATAGATCGAGCAAAACAATTGCTTGACAGAATAGAGCAAGCGACAGGCAAATCTGTCTCAGGAAGAGATAGCGAAGAAACAATCCGTGAATTTGGTGTTGCTTTAATATAGATAGCAATCTGTAACAAACTAGAAAAATATGATTAATAAATAGCTGAAAATAAATGAACTGGAGATTTTGGAAGAAAATATGTGCAAATAATTCGATGGAGGATGATAAACAAGTATCATTAACTCCTGCTCTGCTTAATCGTGATAGTGAAAGTGATAAGAAGCAGTATAGGAGTGTTTTGAATCTTGCACGAAAACTAGAAGAGAAAGACATATTGAACATTGCTCTTACTGGTCCTTATGGATCCGGTAAGAGTTCCATTCTTCGCTCTTTGATGAAAGACTATCGTAAATACAAATATCTTTCAATATCTCTTGCTACTCTAAAGTCACCATTAGATGATAAAAAGAATAAAATAGATATTGATACGATGAATAATCGTATTGAATACAGCATTCTTCAACAACTTATTTATAAAGAAAAACAAGAGACGCTTTATAACTCCAGATTAAAAAGGATTTATCATAAATCAACTTGGGCTCAATATGCTTTATCTTTTGCAATAATATTTTATATTGTTGCCTTAATTATTGTATTTGAACCATCATTTTTGGAGGTGGATTGGATTTGCAATCGCTTAAGTAATCCAGTATTAAATAAATGGTCTGATATTTTTGCTCTATCATATATATTTGTTGCAACAATAATATTCGTTCAAAAGACTGTCAAATCATTGAGTAATAGTAAACTGAATAAGTTAAATCTAAAGAATGGAGAGATTGAATTAAAAGAAAACAAAGAAGATACATCCGTTTTCAATAAGCACATGGATGAGATTGTCTATTTCTTTGAGGTTACTGATTATAATGTTGTGATTATAGAAGATTTAGATAGATTTGATAATACGGATATTTTTCTTAAGTTAAGAGAGGTAAATCAACTCTTGAATCAGTCAAACTCTGTGGGGCGTAAAGTTACGTTCATTTATGCGGTTAAAGATGATATGTTTTTTGATGAAGAACGTACTAAATTCTTTGATTATATCACAACTGTAATCCCAATAATCAATTCTTCAAACTCGGCAGACAAACTGAAAGAGGAACTAGAGATAAAAGGCTATTCAGATCTTAATGTCGAGGTAATAGACAGTTTGGCTTTTTTCATTGACGATATGAGATTACTGAAGAATATTGTCAATGAATATGCCCAATATAGAGAAAAACTTGATGAGAAACTTGATCAAAACAAACTTCTTGCAATGATTGTATATAAAAACTACC
Source organism: Bacteroides uniformis (assembly GCF_025147485.1). Taxonomy (NCBI): domain Bacteria; kingdom Pseudomonadati; phylum Bacteroidota; class Bacteroidia; order Bacteroidales; family Bacteroidaceae; genus Bacteroides; species Bacteroides uniformis. The sequence goes on from NZ_CP102263.1 coordinate 2,680,895, forward strand.
ATCCAAAAGATTTTGCTGATCTGCATAAAGGAAAGGGTGTTTTGTATGATTGTTTGCATAAGAAAAGTGAATTATTGGTTGAGCGCAATAGACAGATTGACGAGCGTATTAATGGAATAACTAAAAAACTTCAATCTTTAGAAGCGACACATGCCATACAAGAAAAAGAATTAAGGCTGATTTATATTGAAGGGTATCGTAGAAAATTATCAAAACAAAATGAAAATAATGCCTTTTTGTTTTTTGTCGAAAACAATTTTATACCTCTTGAAGATATCGCAGAAAATGAAACGTTATTTAATTCCTTTATATCGCAATCCTCATTTCGATATCAATGTTTTAAGAGGCATCAAACTAACACATATTATGGTGTTAGATATTATTATGATACATCTGAAGATAGTTGCAATATTCAATTCAGTCAAATAGAGAAAATAGTTAATTCTACCTTTACCTACCATGAGCGATTAGAAGCCTTGCGAGAAGGGGAAAAAAGATATCGTGAACAAATCAAGATACTAGAATTATCTCGTAATAATCATTATGCTACTCCAATACAAGAACTGTTGCTGGATGTTGATATGCAGACGCATAAAATTTTTAGTGAACTCAATGTCTCTAAAATGCTTGAAGTTTTCTTGAAAGAAGGACTTATAAATGAAGATTACTTTGATTATATATCTTTCTTTTTTGGTAAGTCAATTAATAAGCACGACCATGATTTATCCTTGAATTAAAACTTCGGCATAGTTTGCCGTATGACTATCATATAGATAAAGTAGGGCAGTGCGTAAAAAACATTCCTGATAAATGTTACAACGATGTAAGTATATTGAATATTCAGGTGGTCGATTGTATTTGTCAGCATCTTGAAGAAGCAAATAACTCAAAACTTCATTCGATAGCACAAGTTATTATGCATAATAAAAAGTGGGACTTTTTGATTGACTTCTATAAATCAGTTGAAGATTCAAGCTCGCTTTTCAACCATTTGGGCAGTATCGTTGATGGATTATGGAAGATCTTCGTGAAACAGAATTCCGATGAATTATTCGAGTCTTGGTTACGATTCCTCGAATTGAACCATTCCACCAAAGAAAGTCGTAACTGGTTGAATAAACACTTCGCATTTATATCTCATAGAGTAGATCTCATAGGTTTTGATACAATCAAACAAATAGTGTCGAATGGAAAACTGATTTTTACAGATATAGATGCAGAGTCTAGGTGTTTGCTTGAGTATGTTGTAGAAAACAAAGCATATATGTTGACACCAGAAAATGTTGTATGCGCATTTGTTCATTATCGAAATGAGAGGGTGGAAACATTGGATAATTATCCTTTAAATGTTACAATACTGAGGAGCTGTAAATCAGCTAAATCTATATCAGATTATATAGATGAATGTTTTGACAATGCACTAAATAATGTATTTATTACAGATACGGCAAAAAAAGAGAGTGTGGGAATTATTCTTGAAATTATTAATTCTGAGGATATAACAGAGGACACAAAACGCAAATACCTTTCTGGGCAACAGAATAAAGTTTCTCTTTCCGATGTTAACAATATACAGTGGGAGTTCGCTATTGAAGTTGATATAGTTATACCAGCATGGCCTGAGATATATGCATTTTATGAGAGTCAGAATAATGTAATGATTTCCAGTTTGCGAATATTCATTACCAAACATATTGATGAATTAACAGATATATCTGAATTGGATGATACTCAGAAAGAACTACTGGCACACAGTGCTTTATTGACATCAGATTTTGAAATTTTGGTATACGATAAACTTGTCAAAATCTTTGATGGAGTTACATTTAAGGATGCGGATATTAACAGTGTAGATAACGCTCATTTTAAGTCGTTACTTTGTGCTGATATGCTTCCATATAGCACATATTATACGACAACAATTAGAGACAATCATAGTGATGTACTTACTTATTATGTAGATAAGTATTTGGATGAGTGTATTATAGAAATAGAGGAGTTGCCTACAGATATGAGGCTATACAAGCATCTTATGAAAAATCCAAGAGTAATCGGTGAAAAAGCTCTAAGTGTAGTTCAACATTTTCTTCCTCATATTGTGTGGGATAACGAATTGGCAAATATCACTCTTCCTGTGTTGAAAAACAATATTGAAAAATTTGATTATGACATAGAGAAGAACATTTTGGTCGCCTCTACTAATTTGCCAGAGCGATTGTCTTTTTTGATAGACTTGGTTGAAAAGTTTAGAGATGATTTTGACATTGTGACAGAATTAATAGAGTCTTTAGGCGATTCTTATCGAAGTATTACAGATAAATCAAAAAAGGCTACTATAGAAAATAATCACATGAATGAAATGCTTTTAGGGAAGCTAAAAACTATTGGATATATCTCATCATATAGAGAAGATGATGATAAACTTCGTGTAAGTCATAAACGTAATCACTAAATCAAATGCAAGAGAATAGAGGAATTTATAACTAAAGTTATGGAAAGAAAAGGGATTGTTTGATAACGAATAAAATAAAGTCTCAACCGATAGCATTCCTATCCGATTGAGACTTTTCGTTTATTTATCCCTGTCCGAAAACTTCTGTATAATTACAGCAATACCAATCCCCAAAACAACCATAAGAATACAACCAATAACAGCCTTCCAAATCAATCCGGAATGCAAAATCTCTGCATTAGCTACTATCATGCACACGAAAAAAGAAGATAGAGCAACTACAATGGTAATCAAAATGTAGAATGCCGTATCTGGGATGGGGATGGCATTGCTGGCTTTCTTTATTCTTCGCTCGGCTTCCTTACATTTGCTCTCAATCTGGCTGAGAAAATTGTATAGAAGGGTCGCACCGAATTCTACTGCTAACTTCTGTATTTCTTCAGAAATAATAGGTTTGCACTCATGTATAGAGTCGGATAGATTTTCAACTTCTGTTCTCAGCTTATATACGTTGTCATTCAGGCTGACAAGTTCCTTTGCGTTGATATCGAGTAACTGCTTTTCTTCCTCCAGATATTCATTCTTGGGAGTGGCTTTTATGGCTTCCGCTTCACTCATTTCCGAGGAAAAATCGAATTTCTTTTTCATGTTCGGTTTCATGGGCTTATCGTTTTAATCCTGTTTTCAGTTTCTTTCCTAACGAACGACTGGCGGCATGAGCGCATCTGCGAGCCCATTGCAAATTGTCTTCATCCTTGTCTCTCCACGGAAGGTCGCTTTGTGAGCCTCCACCACCTCCACCGGTTGTTACGTTGGGGGTATCTATCAGTCCGACAAATATAGCTACTGCCATATCGGTAAGTTCCTGACAGTTGGCAATAAACCTGTAATCAAATTCGTCATTAAAACAGTCAAGTATTTTTTCCGGAATATAGAATCTGTAATCCTTACCTTCATGGCTGAGGGCATAGGAAATCATATCCTGACTATATGTGAGATATTGGGTATAGTCAATAGGAGCAACCTTATGTATCGCTGCCTGTTGAACGGCTTTGGGAGCATTATTTCTAATGACGGTAGCTGACTGATGGTGCAGTTTCTCCCATGTCGCAGGAAGTTTCGAGACCATCAGGTTCCTGCCGATTCCCAATTCTGAAGCCTTGTATTTGGTGTTTCCATTCATGAGGGCATATCCACGAAGAATACCTTTCTTGTCCTCTCTTTCATGGACGGTATAACCTTTCCGTATAAGAGTGTTCTTGTACTCATCCCATGACCATGATGGCATTGCTTTCAACACCTCCATACAGTCCCGGTTCACTTGTGGAATGTTACGATTTCTGATTTGTTCTGCAGTCGTCCAGCCACGTTTCTTTGCCACTCGCTCGGCGGCACGTTGCGCCCGAAGATGAATGTTATGGTCGTTGTTGATATTGCCATTTTCATCCAAACGGCAGACCGCAGCATGGAGGTGGGGAACTTCGCCTTTGGATTCTGTATGCAGCCAAACAGAGTATTTACTGTTAGCTAAATTGGTTGGACAGGAACGGATTTTTCCATCCTTGCCGGTAATCACCTGTTTGTCGAACTCCTCGGCGAAATCTTGCCAAAGTTTTTGCCAATCTTCGATGTCATAGAATTGGGTATGTTTGGGCGATGGACTCAACTCGATTCTGATAACGGAGTTCTTTATCGGGCGATGCTGGGATATGGTCAACTGCATGGAGTTCCATATCCCCATAGCGTCCGGTTCTGAGGGCAACAGATTGTCCAATACCCGATAAATTTTCTCCGGATGCTTCTTATGTTGTGATTCACCGGTAATGTAACGGAGGTCGTTGATGCCGTGCGATATGGCTTTGGCTTTTGCAATCATTCTTCTTCGGATTTAAGGTTGGACGGAATTTTGTTCTTCTCTTTTACAGTATTCAGGAACTGGCAGACACTTTCGGCTACATTGCCAAGTTCCTTGAGCCAGTTGACCATGAACGGAATCTGATTGAACATTGCCATGCGCTGCTTTGTGGACATTCCGTGTAGGGCGGAGGTGTATTTTACGAGGTCTGCCCGACAATCGTCCAGATTCTGCAACAGGGCTGCTTCTTCTTTCGTAAGTCTCACTTTGGGCTTGAAGTTATAGGCACACGACAATAGGTAATCACTTATGGTCATACCGCATTGGGTAGCCATTGATTTTATATACTCCTTTTGAGTAGGAGTGACTTTCGCTCCGATGAAGACGTTTCTGGTTTCTTTAGAGGAGTTCGATGTATTTTCAATATCTTCTTTCATTTGAATCATTGTTATAATTGTGAATAGGTGCGAGCTTGCGAGTACCGCACCGGCGAGGGAACTGAGCAGGCAAGAGTGCCAGTGTACAACCGTAACGTAGTGAGGTTATACCTTGGCATATCTTGCAACAGATACCTGTTGATGCTTTCCGGCAAGCCATATTGGATGTACATACAGAATCGGCAGACGGATTTGAACCAGAAACTAAGATATTCATCTAAAAGAGGGGGGATAGAATGAATACCTTGTGTGCAACCCCTGACTACTTTGCTTTATTCTTATATATACGCCCCGACAATAAAGTAAAGTTGAACTCAATAATGGTATTCTGGATTGAAGGCATAATCTTTCCCTTCTTTTATAACCATTTGTTTGTCACTGAGCAATGTTGCGACCTTTACCGCCTTGTTATAACCGAGTTTTATACCCTGTAATCCGTAACCCTCTTGCAAGCGTTCTATATAATCATCGTAATTGTTGATGTTGCCATTGGCAAAAACGGCATTCAATGCTGGACGATGTACATTCTTTGGAATCTCCTTGTCCGGATCGAACGGTCCTTTGGTTGGTCGTCCGGTCTTCTTCTCTTTTGGCAGATAGGACTCTACCGGTTCGGGTATGGCTTCCTCGTTTATGCGGAAAGCGAAAGGTTCAAACTCACGGTCGCGGATATGCACGGCTTCGACCACGCTTATGGTCTTGTCCTCTTTATCCACCTCGATCTGCATAATGGTTTCCGCTTTATTGTTGAGTTCAGTGCCGATGTGACCACGAGCATGTTCGTCATTCTTGTTCTGATGCAGTACGGTATGGATGTGAATCTGTCTGTCGTCCGTCCACTGCATGAATTTGGAGATGATATCGGTAGATTCACCGGGAGAATTGATGTCATACAGGAAATCACGAATGCCATCTATGATGACCAATCCCAAATCCGGTATTGTGCCAATGGCCTGTTCGACTATCGCCAGACGTAGTTTAGGGGAGAACTTGCGTAGAGCCAGCATGAGCAGATTATCCGGTTTCTTGTCTTCCGGCAATTCAGCTAAACGTAGGATTCGTTTCAATATCTGCTGGCAATGATGTCGTCCTTGCTCCGTGTCGATGTACAGAATATTTCGCTTATTATCGGGAAAAGTGGACCGATAATGAAGAACGGTGCTGTTTCTCAATGCCGATGCGACTATGGCCGATACGTTAAAGGTTTTCTTGCTTTTGGCTTTTCCGATGGACGCACTGAAGTTTCCTAATGTACCGATAACAGCATCGTCTACCATCAGCACCACTGGCGACTGCTCGTAGGTATTCGTCACGCTCACGATTGAATCTTCCATGTAAACCGCCAATTCTTCACATGAAGGAGTCGTATTGTCCGTCTTCTCCATCTTTACCAGTTTTTCGGGTTCGGTTTACGACGATGGGATGCGAGCATGGACTCATTCTCTTCCTCAAAACTTTGCGGAGCCGGAGTCTTTCGGGAAGATTCCAGCCATCTATCCAGTTCATCACGATAGATGTAGAGATGTTTTCCTTGTTTTATAACCGGAATATCATCCTTTTTGACCTTGTAATAAAAGGTTGACAACGGCATTTTAAGATAGTTGCAAGCCTCCTGTACGGTCATGGGAACGTGCGTGTTCTCTTTGGTTTCGTACTGCTTGGAAAGTTTCTCCGTTAGCAGATTTTCCATACTTGCGATTCTGTCGCATAGTTCGCCCACCACAGTCGGCAGGTCGTTGAATGTCAGTTGGTCTTTTTCCATATTATACTCTTTTAATCGTTTAATATACTGCGAACCAACTCAATGAAACCTTGCAGAACAATACAGACCGGATTAATTATTTCGTCTGCATGCGTTTTTTTAGTCTGAGTTACTATTATCTGTTTCTAAATGGAAGCGATAATCGCCTTTATCGGGCACGTCAATAGGAATCTGACTAGGAACTTGATCCCGTAAATTAAGTTTGAGATATTCAAGAGTCGCATTTTCGAGTTCGTGAGGAAATGAAGACTTGATAAAAATGGCTCTTTTTGCCAATGATACTCCCAAGCGTTCACCTACATTCCATGCCAGATGGCGAAGTCCCGGTGATCTCAGTGGATTATCTATATTGGAGCGAATGGGCTTGTATAAATCGGATCTATCACAGGCCATATACTCAATATTAGAAATGAGGATTGCAATAGCTTCTTTAGACAGATAGGGTGCGGTTTTAATAGTTACATATTCACGAATAGCATTCATGACTTCTACTTGTTTTTCTGCTTCTTTCTTTTTGATGTTCTCTCGTATTGTATCATAATTATCTATAACTGAATTATTGGGCTGTTCAATAGTTTGAATTTCATCTGCACAATCGGTTTTTATTTCGAAACCAGAGTCAGTAATAATAGGAGATTGCCGGTCAAAAGAAAAATTGATTGGATTCTTCGTCAACCATGTGTAGAAAAATCGTTGCAGTAGACCACACAATAGGATTGTAACCACAAGGCCGATTATAACTGGAGTCGTTATTGTTGTGGTATTGATTTTGTGATAAGTGAATAGGTAAGTGTCTACTGCCACATAGGCAATTACCAATAATGCAAGAATAAAACTTATCCTCTTGGTCCGAATTTGAGTATTATTTGTCATCTGCTGCAAGTATTTGAAATGGTTATATGGCAAAGTTATGTGCTATATTCCAGATATATATAATTAGTGATGACGAATCGCTCAATATTTGTAAAAAATAACGGTTAGAGTATGATTTCAGACTAAAAATCATACTCTAACCGCTTAAAAATAGGGATAAGTGGCTGTCAGTCCTTCCGTGTCAAGGTAATCTTCTTGCTAGCTTCACGTTTGTTGGCATCCACTACTTTGATATACCTTTGAGTGGTGGTGATACTCTTGTGTGCCATGATGCTCTGTATGGTGCGGATGTCCGTTCCGGCAGCTGCTTGTAGCGTTGCAAATGTTCTACGATACGAGTGAAATGTTATGTTCTTGGTAATTCCGGCAGAACGAATCCACTCTTTCATTGGGATTTGCGTCCAACTACGCATAAGTCCCTTGAATACCAAACCTTTCTTTTCAGAATTATAGCCTATCAATCCCAATGCTTCTTCACTAATAGGAATGATATCTTCCGCTTTGTTTTTTTGTGTAATGATATGTACGCATTTCCCTCCGGCTGAGTAGTCTACAATATCTTCCCAGCATAGTGCGAGTATATCACTGATACGTAAACTGGTCATACATGAAAACAGCGATGCTATTTTCAGAATGGGCTTCTTGCACGGTGTTTCAGCCAACTTGTACAGTTCATCTACAGACAGATACTCCTTGACTACATCCTCTGTTTCAATCTTATCCAAAAAATCATTGACATTGGTCTTTATCATTCCATTGCGGTAGAGTATTTTCAGGAATCCCCTGAAGGTAGACCAGTATCCCGATGCGGAGTTTCGTGTTATGCGTCCTTTGCGTCTCAGTTTTTTAGCTGTGAGCAGATACTCCCGAAACTTGTTGCAAAGGTCTATGTCAATCTCTTCAAAAGTACATTTACCATGTACGAAGTTGTTGAAATGCAGATAGACAAACTCCCATTTCTGGTCATGCTTACGGAGTTGCTTGCGATAATGCTCCAAGAAGTCTGCCTTGAGTTTGTACTTGTCAAAGAAGTCATACCGTTCATTGACAACTGACTCGAACCTGCGGCAACGGATGGCTTCGGCTTTCTCGGTCATTACCTCGTTGAAATTCTGTTCTCGTTTGTTTCTCGGATTGGCATAGACATAGATGCCAAGCGATTCATGACGGATAACTTTCATAGTCTCTTTGTCTCGATACCCAGGATAATAATCTAGATAGAAAGACATCATTCTACCTTTTAACGGACGTGTTCTCAACGTTACTGTTTTACATTCATGCATACTAATATATTTTTATGGTTATTATTAATTCGCTGGCAAAACTCTGTAATGTAATCATGCAGATTATCTACAGCAGAGATTAATTTTTGAATAATTAATGGATAGCGACAAATTAGATTATTTGTGAACACCCATAACCCTGTCAAACTCTACTTTTAGGAATCGGACGAACCGTCCGTTCTTCTCGCGATTGATCTGATGGAATTGCAGAATTCCGTAAACAGAGTCGCGGGAGAGTTTGAATTTTTCCATAGCCTCCTTGACGGTATAGTATTCCGCTTTGCTCTCCTGTTCTGAACTCTTCGAGAGGTCGAAGTGGAGCTTTGAGTAGAATATCTGCCCATGTTCCTTCTTGGATGGGATATTGTTCCGATACACCTGCGAACGGATGGCGACGCGTGTCATACCGTATTTTTCCTGAATATCTTCCGGTGTGTACCATTCGGTCAAGTCGGAATCCACCTCGTATTTGGCAAAGGCAGCATCGATATGTTTCTTGCTATAATAGTTGAATTGGCGTATTCGTACCTTCGGAACTTTGTGCTGCCGTGTATAAGTCCACACCCATTTGGCGTTGACCTTATATTTCTCTGCAATTTCTTCAGCAGTGTAATACTCAGTGATGTCGAAGTCCTCTTTAGGCATGATGCGCTCATACGGTTTGGTTTTCATCATTAGTTCGATGTCAGCACGACGAATGAGCGACTTCTTACCACTGATGCGTGAAGCCCGAAGTTTGGATTCCTTTACCAATTTATATATGTATTGTCTGGTTACGCCCATCAACTTTGCTGCTTGGGCAAAAGAGAAGAAATCCTGTCCCTCGGCGGCTTGTCGAGGTTGTAGCAACTCTTGCGAGCGTTTCAACTGCCGCTTGCGTTCCCGGATGCGTTCTTTGTAGCCAAGATTGGAACACTGATGGCTACAATAGCAGGTCGTTGTCTTTTGAGCTATAAATGGCTTTCCACACCATTGACAAATCTTTCTTACTTCCATATTTTCCTCGTTTATATTGGGGATAATTTCTCCTTATTTCTCCCGGATTTTGTCAACACATGTAAACCATTGTCAACACACGTCAACTAATGCGTCATTGTGACATTCGGGCTAACCGTGAATTTGTGTCGCGGTAGAAATATGATAGAAAAATATGGATAAAAACCGTTACTACCAAATAAGGATTAGAAAGTGTTAAAATAGAAAAGCCGCTGAAATACAGCGACTTTATTCTAAATGGTTATAATTGGTTATGGCAGTTTCTAAGCCATCATTTGCCGATGCAAAAATGTTCGAAAATATTCCCAAGTACCATATCGTTCGTAACTTCCCCTGCAATATCGCTTAGATGGAAAATGCATTCGCGGATATCTTGTGAAACAAAATCTCCGGATAGATTTTCTGCTAATCCTTGTTGGACCCGGTGGATGGCTTCCAAGGCATGGGTCAAAGCCTCGTAGTGGCGTATATTCGTGACAATGACATCGTTTTGGGTAACCGTGGGCAGGTTAGCGGCAGAGATTAGCATTTGCTGAAGCTTGTCGAGGTTGGTACGTCCTTTGGCAGAGATGGAGATGCATTGCACATTAGTAGCGGCCACGGTGAAACTGGAGTTGGGGATGGTTGAGGCATCTTGCACCAAATCGGTCTTGTTGAATACGAGAATGAGCCGTTTCCCTTCGCAACGGGGAAGTATCTGGGTAGTTAGTTGTGGTATCCGTGAGACGGCATTCGTGGCATCAACTATCCAGAGCACGATTTCCGCCTGCTCCAATTTCTGGAAGGTTCGCTCAATTCCTAGGTTCTCGATGGTGTCGTTCGTTTCGCGTATGCCTGCCGTATCAATAAATCGGAAAGTTATCCCACCAAGATTGACTGTGTCTTCTATCACATCGCGGGTTGTCCCGTGTATGTCGCTTACAATGGCTCGTTCCTCGTTTAGTAGTGCATTCAACAGGGTGGATTTACCAGCGTTCGTTTCGCCGATGATGGCTACGGGCACGCCGTTCTTGATGGCATTGCCTACACTGAAGGATTGTACTAAACGGGAAATTACCTGCTCTATGCCGTCTGCTAGGAGACATAGCTCGGAGCGGTCGGCAAATTCCAGTTCTTCGTGGTCGCTGAAGTCCAGCTCCAGTTCTATGAGTGATGTGAAGTGCAGCAATTGGTCGCGTAGTGAGGCCAGCTCTTTACTGAACCCACCGCGCATTTGGCTCATGGCGAGGCGGTGAGTGGCGGCAGAGGTGGAGGCGATGAGGTCGGCCACGGCTTCGGCCTGGCTTAGGTCCATTTTGCCGCCCAAGAAGGCCCGTTGCGTGTACTCACCGGGAGCGGCCAGGCGGCAACCATTGCCGATGAGCAATTGCAACACCTTCTGAAGAATATAGCTCGAACCGTGGCACATGATTTCCGTGCTATCCTCGCCCGTGTACGAGTGGGGGGCACGGAATAAGCTTACAAGTACTTCGTCTATGATGTTTTCTTCTTCATGGATATGACCGAAGGTAAGTGTGTATGGCTTGGCATCCTTCAGCTTCTTCCCCTTCCGGGCAGGGGTAAATATGCGGGATGTTATCTCTATGGCATCCGGTCCGGAGACACGGATGCATCCTATGGCTCCCCCTTGGGCGGTGGCTATGGCACAAATGGTATCTTGGTTCATTTTATCCGGCTTATTTTTATTCAGCAAAGATAATGGTTTCTTTACAAAAAAGAGAGATGGTGATTCAACTTATGGGCTTTTATCGTAACTTTGTGCAAATCGATAATGGATAGATGCTTATAAAGCCTAATCCGCCTCTGTGCCCATTGTGGGTATAGCAGGACATTGCTACACTATACAGACCAGCAACGGGCACGTCAGGCAGGATGTGATGAAGTCATTACTAAACCCTACTCCTAGGATTGGCTGAAGGAAAGGGAGGAGCATTTCTTGAAGGATACTTAGATACGGTCGAGTACTGTTTTGATAAGAGTATCTATCGTATTCTTGTATCCCGTGTTAGCTTCTTTTATCAGGCGGTTGGCAATGACCATGCATACCGTCATGGCCTTGTGCCCCATCAGACGGCTCAAGCCTGCCAGGGCAGAACTTTCCATCTCGAAGTTGGTAATACGGTAGCCGTTGTATTCAAATTTTTCAATCTTCTCATTCTGATGTGGGTCGGCAAGCGGCACGCGTAACTCGCGTCCTTGAGGTCCGAAGAAGCCCCCGGCGGCAATCGTTACGCCACGTACCATGTCGTTTTGTGCGATGCGGTCTATCAGTTCAGTGCTTGCATCAATGACGTAGAGGGCAGGGGCACACATGTTGCCGGACCATCCCATATGGTTGAGGAAGGCACGCTCCATGGGCAGGTCGCACACGGAGTTGCGTCCGGCATAGAAGTTGAGCAGCCCATCGAAACCAATGGACTTTTCAGAACATACGAATGTGCCTACCGGAGTGTAGGGTTGCAAGCCGCCGCAGGTGCCGATACGTACCAGCTCAAGGCTACGCAGATGGGGCTTTTCTTCGCGCGTCTCGAAATCGATGTTTGCCAGGGCATCCAGTTCGTTCATCACGATATCGATGTTGTCACATCCGATACCGGTGGAAACCACCGTAATACGTTTCCCCTGGTAAGTACCGGTGATAGTCTTGAACTCGCGGCTTTCCACTTCACATTCCTTGTTCTCGAAATGGGAGGCAACCAGTGCCACCCGTCCGGGGTCGCCTACCAAGATGACTTTGTCTGCCAGCCATTCGGGCTTTACGTGAAGATGAAATACAGAACCGTCTTCATTGATGATCAGTTCGGAAGAGGCGAAATATTTCTTCATATGCTTGAGGCTTTAATCTTTTGTTTATAAATAGAAACGCCGGGAACCGATTCTTGTTCACCGGTTCCGGCGTTTCGTCAGTTACTTTCCGGGTTATTTACTCAACGGCTGGCTGGTATTGCCCGTCGTCGGTTTGGCAATGTTTTCGCGCATGGAAGTGTCGGCTTCTATATTCTTCATCCGGTAATAGTCCATGATACCCAGATTGCCGTTGCGGAATGCTTCGGCCATGGCCTTGGGTACTTCCGCTTCTGCCTCGATAACTTTGGCACGGGCTTCCTGGGCCTTTGCCTTCATTTCCTGCTCTGTGGCTACGGCCATGGCGCGGCGTTCCTCTGCCTTGGCTTGAGCAATGTTCTTGTCGGCATTGGCTTGGTCTATCTGCAGGGCGGCACCGATATTCTTACCTATGTCAATATCAGCAATGTCAATGGACAGAATTTCGAATGCTGTTCCGGCATCCAACCCCTTGCGCAATACCAGTTTGGAGATAGAATCCGGATTCTCCAATACAGACTTATGATTCTCTGACGAACCGATGGAAGACACAATACCCTCGCCTACACGGGCCAGAATCGTGTCTTCTCCGGCACCGCCCACCAATTGGCGGATATTGGCGCGCACCGTTACACGGGCCTTGGCAATCAGCTGGATACCGTCTTTGGCAACAGCTGTCACGGGAGGGGTGTCAATTACTTTGGGGTTAACGGACATCTGTACGGCTTCGAATACGTCACGGCCGGCAAGGTCGATGGCGGTTGCCATCTGGAACGGCAGCTCGATATTGGCTTTAGAGGCGGATACCAGTGCGTGTACCACCCGCTCTACGTGACCTCCGGCAAGGTAGTGCGCTTCCAGTTCGTCGCGCGTGATGTTTTGCAATCCTGCTTTATGAGCTTCAATCATGCCGGGCACAATGATATAAGGAGGGACATTACGGATGCGCATCAGGAAAAGTTGTACCAGCGAGATGTTTACTCCCGATACTTTGGCAGACAGCCACAAGAAGAACGGTACATAATGGAAGAAAAGTACCAGGAAAATAATGCCTCCTATAATGAGGAAGGCGGTTAAATACATTGTGCTTGGATCCATGAGATTAAATATTAATTGTTAGTTATAAATAATAGGTTGATTTCAGAAATTTCACTGCTTGAGCCGTTCCACTAAGAGGACTCCGTCGGCAATACGGTCTACGATAATCGGAGTCTTTTCGTTCAGGAAGCCGTCTGATGACTTTACTTCCACGATGTCTCCGTTGATTTCGGCATAGCCGATAAGAGCCAGGCGGGTAGTGGTTACGCCTATATCGCCTACCTTGACTTTTTCCTCGGCACTACGGTCTACTTTGGAGGTGATGTTTTTTTTCAATGCAATTTTGTCGAGTGTCTTGGAGCGCATGAACCATACCAACGAGCCGATACAAGCCAGGGCAGATATGATAAGCGTAATGACACCTGCCGTGGTGCCCATATAGGCAAAGGCATAGTAGTTGGCAAAGATGATGCAACCTCCTGCCAGAAAACCGGCAACGCTGATGCCCGGAATTACGAATAATTCCACTAAGAACAAGATTACTGCTCCTATAATCAATGAGGCGATAATGAGTATATCCATAGTTGTCTTTATTTGGTGGCTTGTTTTTCCAGGTTGCGCACTTGAATGGCAGTTTGCTCCATCTCAGTGGACAATTGCCGTACACGTTGCTCCAGGTCGAGGATGGCGGCGGACATCTTGTCCTTTTCCTGCTTGTTGGCTCGGGAGTATTCCGAACGCATATCTTCCAGTTTCTCCTGCAGTTGTTTGTAGCTCTGCTCCAGCTGATTGTATTTGCCATACGAGGCTTTGGCCTGCGGGGAGCGGAAATCGTCCAGCTGGTAGTAGGTGGAGTGGTCGTCAATGATGAATTGGAAATCATGCTTCTTGGTGGTCTGCGGCTTTGCGTTGGCAGCAGTCCGAAGTCTTTCTTGGGCGGCCTCTACCGCATCGGTGTCCGTCCATGTGTCCTTGATAGAGTGAAGTTGCGCCAATGATATCATCTTGTCCGGGTCCATCCCTTCGTAGTTGTACACTTGCTTGGATGAGTTGGGAATGAATACATAGATGCACACTTTGCCTTCCGGCTGGTAGCGGTCGGAGGCAAACCATCCCAAGTCGTTGAATTCGTCGATGACGTACATATAGTCGTTGTAGGGCGAATTGAACGGCATGCCCACATTTTCCGGCATCAGATAGGAGTCGGTATTCGTATTGTAACGGGTGACGAAAATATCATATCCTCCCATCGAGCCAGGGCCATCCGAAGCATAGTAGATAGTGATACCGTCCGTAAGTACATAGGGATAGTCTGCATTCATGGCCTCGTTGATGCTTCCGGGCAACAAGCTGCCATCACTCCATTTGTCCAGCAACTTGTTGCGCGAAAGGATACTGAGGGTGCTGTCCGGTTGCATTTCGCTATAATATAGCTTATTGCCCAGCTCCGTTTCGTATACCGTTCCGCCTTCCTTACCGGAATCATTGAAGTAGGTGTCGTACATGAACAGCTTGCCCGATTCGGGGCTGATTTTGTATGCATCCAGGAATTTTTCCTTGTCTACCACAAAGCTGTCGATGAAGCAGACCTCTTCCACGCCTTTCAGCATGCGCAAGTTGGATTTGCTTTTTTCCAATAATTGTTCGGCCTCTTCGGTGGAGCGTTTTCTCTTTCTCAGGTCGGAAATGTAGGTCTCATAAGTCTCGATGGCTTCTTCGAACCGATATAAATCATTGTATGCCCGGGCCAAATAGAGTTGCCCGCTGGGGACGCGTCTCTTGACGGCGCTTTCCAGGTGTTTCAAGGCTTCTGCGGGTTCGCCGGTTTCCAGGCAACATACACCGTACCATAGGTTGTAATTTCCATTGCCAGGTTGTGTCTTGACGAGTTTCTTGAAAGTGGGCTTGGCTTCTTCGTATTCTCCCTTCTCGTACAAGGCTTTGGCTTCTGCCAGGCTTTGTGCGGAAATTGTTATGCTCAAAAGGCCGAATAGAAAGAAAAGGATATATTTTTTATTCATATTGATACATGCTGATTGTTCAGAAGGTCAAAAATACAAATTTATCGTGAATAAAGCTGGTTTCCGTAATTCTATTTTGTTAATTCTTCTTTAAATCGTTCTTTTGCCTTACTTTTGCAACCGGAAGAGCTATAATTCATAACTTATAACTCATAACTCGTATCAATGGCACGATTTACTGAAGAAGAAAAGATGTTGCGCCGCATAGACAAGCGGTTTAGCAAAGGTGTGGTGGAATATGGGCTGATAGAGGACGGCGATAAGATTCTTATCGGGCTTTCGGGAGGCAAGGACTCTTTGGCGCTGGTGGAATTGTTGGCACGGCGTGCCCGTGTCTATAAACCCCGTTTTTCCGTTGTCGCCGTACATGTAGTGATGAAGAATATACCTTATCAAAGCGATGTGGACTATCTGAGGGAGTACGTAGAGTCGTGGGGAGTGCCTTTTGTTCTCTTTGAAACGGAGTTTGATGCCACGACAGATACCCGCAAGTCTCCTTGTTTTCTTTGCTCTTGGAATAGGCGGAAGGCATTGTTTACCGTAGCCAAGGAGCAGGGATGCAATAAAATCGCGTTAGGCCATCACATGGATGATATTCTGGAGACCTTGCTGATGAATATCACCTATCAGGGAGCGTTCAGCTCTATGCCCCCCCGGCTGGTAATGAAGAAGTTTGATATGACGATTATCCGTCCGATGTGTCTGGTACATGAGGCGGATTTGATGGAGTTGGCGCAAGTGAGGGGGTATCGTAAGCAGGTGAAGAATTGTCCGTATGAGTCACAATCCAGTCGTAGTGCAATGAAAGGCATTCTGAAACAGTTGGAGGAAATGAATCCTGAGGCACGCTATAGTCTATGGGGGAGTATGACGAATGTGCAAGAGGAATTGCTGCCTGCAATCATTAATCATTAATCACTAATCATTAATCACTATATGAAAGCATTTTATACCATTTTGCTATTGATTGTATCTAATATTTTCATGACGTTTGCCTGGTATGGGCATCTGAAGCTACAAGAGACAAAAGTCATCTCCAACTGGCCGTTGTATGCCGTGGTGCTGTTTTCCTGGGTAATAGCTTTGGCAGAGTATTCTTGCCAGGTTCCGGCCAATCGGATAGGCTTTTTAGGCAATGGAGGCCCGTTCTCATTGATGCAACTCAAAGTGATTCAGGAAGTAATCACTTTGATTATCTTTACGGTGTTCACAACGGTTCTTTTCAAGGGGGAAACGCTGCATTGGAATCATTTTGCCGCTTTTGTATGTCTGGTACTGGCGGTATATTTTGTATTTTATAAATGATGGGTTAATCGCATTTGCACATTATTTCATATACTTCTCCATTCCTTTTGTTAAGAACGTTTGAAGCTTTCCTTCTTCATCCGTATAAATGAAACAGGCGTCGATATCCGGATGTGCATCCGCCACGCGTTCTGCTTCTTCCAGCCCCATCACCATGAATGCCGTGGCATAGGCGTCTGCACTCATGCAATCTTTGGCAATGACGGTGGCTGACAAGATGCTGTGCTGTACCGGATAGCCGGTACGCGGGTCGATGGTATGCGCATATTTCTTTCCGTCTTTATAGTAGTAGTTGCGATAATTGCCCGATGTAGCCATGCCTAAATCCGTGACTAGCAGCACTGCTTGCAGTTCCTGGTTCACTGCCAGTGAGTCGTCTATCGGCTTGTTCAAACCGATGCGCCAAGGTCCATTTTGAGGGTTTTGCCCGTGAACAACCACTTCTCCGCCTATATCGACCATAAAGTTGCGGATACCCTTCTTCTTCAGAAGTTGGGCTATGACATCTACTGCATATCCTTTTGCCACAGCGCTGCACGAGAGCATTATACGCGAGTCTGTTTTCACCACTTTCCCTTCATCGGACAATTTTACTTTTTCGTATCCTGTCATCTCCAGCAGGCTGTCTATCATGGCAGAGTCGGGGAAGTTACCCTTCTTGAACCCAAATCCCCAGGCATTGGCAAGAGGGGCAACGGTGATATCGAAGGCACCATCGGTCTCCCGGGAGATTTCCATGCTACGTCGGAAGACGTTGGTAAAGAATGTGTCGGGCACAATGTCCTCGTTGCGGTTGATGCGCGTAATGGTCGCCGTGTCATTGAAAGGGGACAAGGAACCGTCGAAACGTTTGAGTTCCGCTTCTATCTCCGCCTTCAGATTTTGGTCACATTGATAAGTCACTTTATATACCGTACCGAATATCAGTCCGTTATCCGTCTGATAAGGAGTGACTTGGTTGTGGCGGGCAAGTATCCAGATGGTTCCCAGTACCAGTAGGGCAATCCATAAAAAATTCCGTTGTACTTTCTTTTCCATATCCTATCTGAGTTTTTACTTTTTAATTAAAAGAAGAGATGCTCTACCAATATCTTGGTACCGATGATGACGAGGATAATCCCTCCCCAAAGTTCGGCGCGCAGTCTGCGGGCTATGCCACATCCGAAACGGATGCCGAACATCAGGCCGACCATCGACAAGGCGAATGATACAAAACCGATAATGCCGATGGGGGAAAGAATAGCCGAGAATTGCTTGATACCGAGGAATGCAAACGAAACACCTACCGCCAATGCATCGATGCTGGTTGCCACGGCCAGAGCGAGCACCACCTTCAGGCTGGTAGGGTCATACTCGTGCTTGCAATCTTCGTCCTTGAAGGATTCCATTATCATGCGTCCGCCCAGGAAGGCAAGGATACCGAATGCAATCCAATGGTCAATACTTTCTATCAGGTGGCTGAAAAAACTGGCGCCTATCCATCCCAGCAGAGGCATCAAAGCCTGGAAAAAGCCGAAGCTGATGGCCATCACCAGCATAGGGCGCAGCCGGGCGCGTTTCAATATAATTCCGCTGGCTATAGAAACGGCGAAACAATCCATCGCAAGTCCTACGGCCAGTAGCCAAATCTCTAACCCTGTCATAAGTCGCTTAAAGAGGTAGTTTATAAGTTATCGTATAGGTTACTCCCATCGTGTTGGAGCCATATTTCCCGAAACCGGGCACATACCACGGGTCACCGTATTCATCGGCCGAGGCGGACAATTTGAACTTGAAGCGTAGTGACCAGCCCATGTACAATGCCTTCCAGACGTGCGCCCGGATACCGACACAAAATTCCGCCCATTGCATGGAGCCTTTCATTCCTTTATGGTTATAGGGCAGGCTGCCTCCCCATATCTCGTCGTCCAGATTCGGATTGCCTACGATGCCACCGTATATCGGGTCGTCCAGTCCCAAGGCGTCTACATCGTACTTGAAGCTACTTACACCGTAACGCAAGCCTACGAGTAGCATGTGTCCGTGCTGCTTCTTGTATAGCGTGTTATAGTCCATTCCTATGCGGAAGTAGGGGGCATTGCTTTTGTAGTGTATGCCTTTGTCACTCCAGGTGTCCGTGGAGCCATATCCCAATTCGGCAATAGGGAAGAAGCGGTTCTTGAGGTTTACGTCCACGGATACTTCGGAACTCAGGAAATCTCCTCCAAATACGGAACTTCCGATTCCCCACAAGTCCAAGCCGACGGACATGCCGTTGTATAACGGATAGTGCACTTCTTCTTTCGCGTCCTTCTTCTCCTTCTTGGGAGGTGCTCCCTGGGGGGGGACGGTAGGATTCCCGTTCTGCGCCCGTAGGGGGAGGAACATCAGCAGGCAGAGTGCCAGACTAATAGAATAACTTAAGATTTTCCTTTCCATAGATGCCTGCTTCATTGTCTTTGATGTATATCGAGTCCAGAGAGATGCGGGTGCACGTTACGCTTGTGATGGCCTGCTTCATCTGATAGCCGCAATCCATCGATAGGAAATAGGGGGTGTTGGTGTGGCGTATCACCATCGTGTCACTCTTGGTCCGGCTATACTTGAATATCAGCTTGGTGGAATCCTCCGTATAGCGCAGTGGCAGGGAGATGTCGTGTACCTTCTTCTGGTTGTTGATGATGATGGAGTCGGTGCCGTATGCTGTGACGGTGAGCGAGTCGAGCGTGTCGTTCTCCACGTATTGGGTTTCGGGGTCTACTCTATAAAGAATGCAATTCACCATGGGGCGTGCCGTCATGGAGCAATCTGCCTCCTCCGAGCAGGAGATAGCTATGCTTATTATCGGGCAAAGGACAGCTCCGAGTATGACAAGTCTGACTAATTTTTTCATCGTTAAATGGTTTTCTCTATTTGATATTTGTTTCGTTCCGGGGCATTACGTGAAATCAGCTCTCCGAGGAATCCTGCCACGAACAGTTGTGTGCCGATAATCATGGAGGTCAACGAGAGGTAGAAGTAGGGAGAGTCCGTCACAAGGCGGTAGGGCATGCCATGGTGCATGTAGTACAACTTGCTGACACCCACTATGACCACGGCTATGAAGCCGAAGATGAACATCAGCGAACCCAGCAATCCGAAAAAGTGCATGGGCTTGATGCCGAACCGGGAAAGGAACCAAAGGGAAAGCAAGTCCAGATACCCGTTTACAAAACGGTTCAGCCCGAACTTGGTCTTTCCGTATTTGCGTGCCTGATGGTGCACCACTTTCTCGCCGATTTTCTTGAAGCCGGCGTTCTTGGCCAGGTAAGGGATGTAGCGGTGCATTTCGCCGTATACTTCTATATTCTTGACCACCTCTTTGCGATACGCCTTCAGTCCGCAATTAAAGTCGTGCAGGTTTTTGATGCCCGATACTTTGCGGGCGGTGGCATTGAACAATTTGGTGGGGAGGGTCTTCGACAACGGGTCGTAACGTTTCTGCTTCCAGCCCGATACGAGGTCATAGCCGTCTTGGGTAATCATGCGGTAGAGTTCGGGTATTTCGTCGGGGCTGTCCTGCAGGTCGGCGTCCATGGTTATCACGACGTCGCCTTGTGCTTGTTCGAAACCACAGAACAATGCCGGCGACTTCCCGTAGTTGCGGCGGAACTTAATGCCCCGTACCTTGTCCGGAGCTTGTGCCTGCAATTGTTCGATTACCTGCCAGGAACGGTCGGTACTTCCGTCGTTCACGAAAATCACTTCGTATGAAAAACCGTTGGCATTCATCACCCGCTCAATCCATGCGAACAGTTCGGGGAGTGATTCTTCTTCATTATATAGTGGTACGACAACTGAAATATCCATTGATGTATGATTTTTCTATTTACAATTGAAATAACATTTCTTTTTACTGTTCCGTCACTTTGCCGGAGCGTTGTCTTTCTTGCGTCTCATCACGAACAAGGCGGTGGGGAAAGCCAGTATCGAACCCCAAAACACATTGGACGATATCATCTGTAGCGTAATGTCGATAGGACTGAGCAGTCGGGCTGTCTCCAGAGCTTCCTGATAGGTGGCGATGTACGAATCCATTCCCGGCATGTTGCTTTGGGCAAGCGTGTCTACCATCGTTTCGCACGTGTTTATCACATATCCGTGGTCTATGAACCTGAAGTAGATGTAGTGTGCCACAGCGGCAAGCAGCGCGGCAAACATATACATGAAAACGGTGAATATCCATGCATGCAGAAAGCTGATGCCGCCTCCGCATACCTGATTACGATACATCCGTGCATAATAATATCCCATAAAAGGTACGCATAGCGTGAGTCCCATGAAAAGGAAAAGTAAAAAAGGAACCGACAGTCCCACCGGAAAGAGTATGAACTTCAATATCCAAAAACCTCCCATATAGGTACCGAACAGCATTGCGTATCGTTGCGTGTAACCTCTATTTTCTGTCATCTTTCTTAGAAATAATGTGCAAAGGTACAAATATAGTTGGATTCAAGGGCAAGCCGATGTGCAGATTTTAATTTTTAATTCTTTAATTTTTCATTATTAATTAAAAAAGAAAAGGTGATACATTTCGTATCACCTTTTCTTTTTCTGAGCCTCTTGTCGGATTCGAACCAACGACCCCGAGATTACAAATCACGTGCTCTGGCCAACTGAGCTAAAGAGGCGGGTGGGTAAGCTTGCTATATCGCGCCGCTACAACCAACTACCTTTGCTGCGATCAAGCCCTGGAGGATTCGAAGGGAGCTGGCCGTATAGGACTTACCCGTTTTTGTTTTGCGGTTGCAAAGGTAGACATTATTTTGAAATCTGCAATAGCTTGTGGCGATTTTTTTATTTGTTTTTTTAGATTCTCTGTTCTATTCCTCTTCATGGCCTTCTTATATAGACACTTTGGAGGGGAGGTACGGATTCTTTCCGGCATTACGATGGACAAATATTCCTTTTACTAGAAAGTATTCGTCCGACATATGTAACCTTATCGTCCGACGGCTGTTGAATTATCGTCCGACAGCTGTCGGACGATAATTCAACAGCCGTCGGACGAATACTTCTTAGTATACCGGAATCTAAAGTATAGTTATGCAAAAGATTGCCATTTGAGAAGAAAATAATAATCGGGGACGAAAAAACAGATAGGCTATTGTGTGCTACCTTGAAAATAAGCATTATTTTTGTGCAACTAACTATATAGTCATTATACGCATGAACAAACACATATTGTCATTCTACCTTTTTTTCTGCCTTTTTCTTTTTCCCCCTTTGGTCGAAGCAATTGCCGGCTGGAATAGCTTTATCGTCAATTTTGATAAAAGTGTTTATGGTAAGGGGACCCAGACTTGGCAGATAGCACCCTATGATGACAAGTGGGTATATTTCGCCAACAAGAACGGTATGGTGCAATTTGATGGCAATGTCTGGAATGTGTTTCCATTGAACAATGCTTCCGATGTGCGTTCCGTTCTGGCTTCTGCCACCCAAAAAAGAATTTATGTGGGGGGCATCAATGAATTCGGCTATTATGAACCGGATACGGACGGTTCTTTGGCCTATCATTGCATGTCCGATACTTTGGAGAGTTCCGTTCGTTTTCTTGGAAATGTGTGGGGCATCCATGAGACAGACAATATCTTGTATTTCCAAGGGGACGGGTGCGTGGTGAAGTACCTGAACGGCAAATATACCGCCATTGAAATGAATGCCAAGATAGACTGTTCCAATATGGTCAATGGTATTCTTTACATCGGTACGGACAGAGGCGTATGGCTTTTGGTTGGAAACACTTTTTTCCCTCTTCAGGGTGCCGATGCGTTGGCTTCCAAGCGTATTCGTGGCATTATACCTTATAAGAAAGGTGTTCTGGTGGTGACTGCATACAACGGACTTTACTATTGTGACGGGCGTACGATGGAACCGTTTGTCACCGGTGCCGAAGAGTTTATGCGTGAGAATGAAGTCTTTTGCGTAGCCAAAAAGGATGATAAGATTGCCTTGGGAACCATTCATAAAGGATTGGTACTGGTGGATTGCAGCACCATGCAACTGAAATATTTCAATGAGAACAACGGCTTGCGTAACAATACGGTGCTTTCTGTCTCCTTCGATACGACCGGAAACCTCTGGGCCGGTCTGGATAGCGGCATTGACTACGTCTGTCTGAGTTCTCCTTTTACGAATCTCTATTCCTATCCTTATTCTTACGGCACGGGATATACGGCGGCGGTAGAAGGCGGCTATCTTTATTTAGGCACCAATCGGGGGCTGTATTACACTTCTTATCCGGTACAGATGAACGGCGATTTGCCGGATATCCGTCCGATGCCCCAATCCAGCGGACAGGTCTGGAACCTTTGCCGTATAGGTGATGAACTCTTCTGTCTGCACGACCGTGGTATTTTCCTTATCAATGGTACTTCCGTAAAACGTGTGACGGACATTACCGGCGTCTGGTGTTGCCAACTTGTGGCAGGACGTACGGACCTTATGTATGTCGGGGTATATAACGGTATTTATTTGGTTGGGAAAAAGAATGGAGAATGGCAGGTGGTTGGCAAGATTGAGGGTATGAACGATTCTTGCCGTCTTTTTGAGCAGGAAAGCGATAAGGTGATTTGGGTGTACAATACAGACCACGTTACCCGTGTGGATTTGGATAATGATTTGACAAAAGCTGTCCGTATAAAGGAATATAGCGCGAAGGATGGTTTTCCGGTAGGACGTGATATGTATATAGCGAAGATAGAAGACCGGGTGTATTTTGCCACTCCCCGGGGAATCTATAAGCATAATCCTCATAAAGATGTCATGGAGCCTTGTCCGGATATGAACAACCTTTTGAATGGCACCGCGGCCTATTCGCGTATCTTGGAGTATCACGATAAGTTGATTAGTTTGAGCCCTCACGAAATCTGTATTGCCAATCTGGGTACCTATAAGCGGGGGGCGAATACAAGCATTAATCCCATCCAGCAATCGCTGATTGAACTGGTACCCGGTTTTGAAACGATTATTCCTCTTTCAGATTCGCTGATGGTGGTTCCTAATGAAGGAGGTTTCGCTTTATTCAGCATCCCGGCCGTAAGAGAGCGTCAGGATCGTAGCCACTCCTTATATATAAGGAACATGTATCTGTCTTATCCCAAGGATTCATTGGTATATACCGCAAACTTTTTAGGAGAGAAGCCGGTTCCGGTGATAGCTTATTCCATGAATTCCGTTCGTTTTGACTATGCCCTTTCTTTTTTTTCGGTAGGGGATGATATCCGTTTTCAATATCGTTTGAATAAGGGAGGCTGGTCCGATTTTACAACGGTACGCACCAAGGAGTATAGTAATCTGTCGGAAGGTGAATATACGTTTGAAGTTAAAGCGGTCTTTCCTGACGGTACGACATCATCGGATACAATCGCCTTCCGTATACTTCCACCGTGGTATCGTAGTGCTGCTGCATACGTTTGTTATATCATCTTGGCTTTGCTTGCCTTATGGTATGTCTATCGTTGGGATGATGTCCGTGTGAAACGGAAGAAACAGCAGGCGGTAATCGAGAAAGATAAAGAGTTGCACGATATGGAAAGGGAGTACGAAGAGGAGAAAGCCCGTCAGGAAAAGCAGATTATGCAGCTGGAGAAAGAAAAATTGGAATACGATTTGCAACATAAGAGTCAGGAAATGGCCAATCTGATGATAAACTTTGTCCGTAAGAATGAAATGCTGACTGAAATCAAGTCAGAGATACTTAAAGTATCCGCCTTGCTGAAGGGTGAGGGGGCTCGGGAAGGAAAACAGCAACTCATACTTATTAATAATAAAATAGACGGTAATATACAGAGTGATGAGGTTTTGAAGCGTATTGAAGACCAGTTCGATTTGATACATAACAATTTTATGAAACGTCTTCATGCCAAGCATCCTGAACTTTCCCACAACGAACGCATGATGTGCGCTTATCTAAAGATGAATCTTTCCACGAAAGAAATAGCACCTCTGCTGAACATTTCGGTTCGTGGAGTTGAAACAATCCGTTATCGTCTTCGTAAGAAGTTCGCTTTAGAGAGAGAGGATAGTTTGACGGATTATTTAAGCAATAAACTGTAGCCTTTAGATATTAACTTCCTTTAAAAGAAGGAAGAGTATGAAAGGGAGGAATGTTAAATTTCTCCCTTTTGTGTTATATAACATGTTGTGACGTAATACTTAAAAGTATATATTAATTATTGATTATTAGTAAGTTATTTGCTGATGACGTATTGATAACGTATTTGAATTTCAGATTTGACGTATTTAAGAATGATTGTTTTTTATTTGTTTTATTGCATTTTACTCTATGTTTGCACTGTTCGATTGAGAACAAAACCGAGAAACGTTAATCTTAATTTAGTAAAACTTATGAAAAAGTTATTATCAGTTTTATTTCTGTTAAGCTTTACCTTGGCTTCTGTATATGCCCAAAATATACAGGTAAAAGGTACAGTGGTAAGCGGTTCGGATAATGAACCGTTGCCTGGAGTAAATGTGGTAGTTAAAGGAACTACCAATGGTGGAATTACTGATTTGGACGGTAATTTTACATTGTCGGTTCCTGCCGACGCAACACTTTCTATTACCTATATTGGTTTTAAGTCGCAAGAAGTAGCGGTAAATGGAAAAAATTCCTTGAAAATAGTTCTTCAGGAAGATTCAGAAACGCTGGACGAAGTAGTAGTGGTGGGGTATGGTGTTCAGAAAAAAAGTGTGGTAACAGCATCTATTGCCAAAGTTAGTAGTGAGGATTTGGAAAACAAATCTCCGGTGCGTATGGATAATGCATTGAAAGGTTTGGCTGCAGGTGTGGATGTAACTTCAGCTTCTGGTCAGCCGGGTGATTCTCCTCGTGTACGTGTACGTGGTATTGGTACTATCAACAATAGTGATCCGCTCTACATTGTAGACGGTATGCCTATTGGGGGTGGTCTTGATTTTGTAAATCCTAATGATATCGAGTCTATCGAAGTGTTGAAAGATGCTGCTTCTGGTGCTATCTATGGTGCGCGTGCTGCTAATGGCGTTATTCTAGTAACTACCAAAAAAGGTAAGATGGGTAAGGCACAAATTAATTACAATTTTTCTTATGGCTGGCAGAGTGCATGGAAGAGACGTGATGTGACTAGTGCGACAGACTATGCTATCCTTCAGAATGAAGCCAATGTGAATGGTGGTCAGGCTCCAATTTATGCAGATCCTTATAATTTGATTGATGCTAATGGAAATTCTATCAAAGGATTTGGCACTGATTGGCAAGATCTTGTTTTCTATGACAATGCTCCGGTAGTGAATCATGATGTGACAGTTAGTGGTGCATCGGAAAAAGTAAATTATTATTTGTCTTTGGGGTATTATTCACAAGATGGTATTGTTGGTGGTAATCACGGACATTCTAATTATGACCGTTTGACTATTCGTTCCAATACTCAATATAATCTAATTGATGCATCTAAAGAACGCGGTTTCCTTAATAAATTGGATTTAGGTGTAAATTTGGCTTATATGCGTACGCATTCAACAGGTGTTGGTACTAACTCTGAATTCGGTTCAATTTTGGGATCGGCTCTTTATCTGTCTCCTATTTTGACCCCTACATTGACTGGTGATGCAGCTGAAAAGATGATTGAAACTTATAAAGATTTTGATTTGCCTCGTGATGCAAATGGTGATCCTTATACAGTACCTGGCTATGGAGGAGCTTATCAGGAAATGAATAATCCGCTGGCTATGATGACATTGACTCCTACAAAGAATTGGTCGCATAAGTTTGTTCCAAAGTTTTCTATTGATCTTCAATTGTGGGATAATTTGAAGTATCACTTCAATTATAGTGCTGATATGGGATTTTGGGGTAATGAAGGGGCTACTAAGAGCAAGTATTATCTCTCAGCTAATAATAAGGCAACACATACTAATGCATCTTCATTCAAGGCACAGAATGTGACATGGCAGATTGAAAATACATTGACTTATGATAAAACTATCGGCAAACATACATTTGGTGTTGTATTAGGACAGTCTGCCCTTAAATATAAGGGAGATCAACTTGGTGGTAACCGTTGGAATCTGGTGAATCCTAATAAACCTTCTATTGATTATGCTACAGGGAATGTTGAATATACAAAGGATGCAGATGGTAATATTACTGGTGCTACAGTTCAGTATGGCGTTTATGGAGGTCCTTATACAGAACATAGAATGTCATCTATGTTTGCTCGTTTGAGTTATAACTATAATGAACGCTATATGATTCAGGCTACAATCCGTCGTGATGGTTCAAGTCGTTTTGGTATTAATAATAAATATGGTACATTCCCTTCAGTATCTGTGGGATGGAATGTGACAAATGAGGAATTTATGGCTGATACGCGAGAATGGTTGTCTAACCTAAAGGTTCGTGCCAGTTGGGGTAAGAATGGTAATGATAACATAGCCGAATTTGGTTATACTTCATTGACAGCCATGGGTAATAATGTCCTTTTGGGCAAAGATGCCATCAAATGGAATGGTTCTAAAGCACAACGTTTGGCAAATCCTGATTTGAAATGGGAAGAGAGTGAACAAACTGACTTGGGTATTGATTTGGGATTCTTTAATAATGCTTTAACATTCAGTGCCGACTATTACATAAAGAAAACCAATGGCATGATTATTACGATGCCTATCCCGAGTTATGTAGGTGAAACTAAGCCTCTTGGTAACGTAGGTGATATGGAAAATAGTGGTTTTGAGTTTGAACTTGGCTATAAATGGAATATTGCTGATGCTAAATTTGCAGTAAAGGGAAATGCTACTTATCTTAAAAATGAATTGAAGAATTTGGGAAATGATACTGGCTATATGGATTTAGATGGTATTCAAGGATTCTCTGGCGGCGGTACACGCGGCTCTAACGGACAACCTTTCCCCTATTTCTATGGTTACAAGACTGACGGTGTTTTCCAGAATATGGATGAAGTTCGTGCTTATGTCAATAAAGATGGTAAAATGATTATGCCGGATGCGGTTCCTGGTGATACACGTTTTGTGGATGTAAATGGTGATGGCAGCATCTCGGCAGATGACCGTACTAACATTGGTAATGGTACTCCGGATTGGACTTATGGTTTGAATCTCAATGCTGATTGGAAAGGCTTTGATTTTAATATTTTCTTCCAAGGTGTGGCTGGTGCTGATGTGTTTGATGGCACTTATCGTACAGATGTTGCTTCTGGTAACTATCCTTCTTGGATGTTGGGACGTTGGACTGGTGAAGGTACTTCTAATAAGTATCCTCGTCTGGCTGTCGGTAATGCAACGAACTGGATGGTATCTGATCTTTATGTTTGTGATGGTTCATATCTTCGTCTTAAGAATATTACTTTGGGATATACATTGCCTAAGACTCTTACTCGCAAACTTACTATTGAACGTCTGCGTGTGTATGTGCAAGCTGAAAATCTTGTGACTTGGACCAAATATTGGGGATTTGATCCTGAAATTTCTTCAGGTGCAACTTCTCTTGGTGTTGACCGTGGTATTTATCCGCAGGCTCGCACATATACAGTAGGTGTAAATGTTTCTTTCTAATCTAAAAATAAGAACTATATGAAAACAAATAAAATATTAGCAATAGGCTTACTTGCTGCCGCTACAGTGTTGACTACCGGTTGCAGTGACAGTTTTCTTGAGGTGGAAAATCCGACAGGTGAACCATTGGAAGATTATTATACTACGGATGAGCATATTCAGGAAGCTCTGATTGCCGCCTATGACCCTCTCCATTGGCCAGATTGGGGATTGGGACAGTACAATGCCTTGAATATTGACGGTGAAATTATGGGCGATAATTTTTGGGTAGGTGGTGCAACCAAGACCGATATGCAGAATTGGCATATGTTGTTTAATTATGAGGCTAATGAAAATAATACACTTGGCTCTCTTTGGACAGTGGACTATTCTGGTATCAAACGTTGTAATGACTTACTGAAATATCTTGATTGGGGTACTGATGTTACTGAGGCCAATCGTAAACTCTATGAGATGCAAGCCCGTTTACTACGTGTTTTCTATTATAATATGTTGTGGCATTATTTTGGTAATGTACCTTTCTATTTGGAGAATCTTTCCGAACCTCCTTATACGGCTCCGCAATATACTGCCGATCAGGTTTATGCTGAGTTGATCGCAGAACTTGAAGCTGTAATTGACTCTAAGGTGTTACCTTTGAAATATTATAAAACAATCAAAGAAGGTAAAGAAGTTGACGACGAAGGTCAGTTGGGACGTGTCACTCAAGCTATGGCTTATATGGTATATGCTGAAATGGTAATGTATCAGAATGATGAAAGTCGTTTCTCAAAAGCTTTAGGTTATATGAAGGAGCTTATTGATAGTCCTAGCTTTAGATTGAATCCTAGTTTTGCCAACATCTGGGAAACGGAAGGTGAATGGTGTGACGAATCTATCTGGGAAATTAATTATGAGCAAACTAATAACGAACGTGGCTGGGGAAGTCCGTTAGCTGTTGGTGGTACAGTGCTTCCTACTCTGATTTCTCCTAACTCTTTCCCAGGTGATGATGGTTGGTCAAAGGGTAATGATGGCTGGGGATTTATGCCCATGCGTCTTGAAACTTATCAAATGTTTAGTGAACAAGACAAACGTCGTGATGCAACTTGCTGGGTGATTGCCGAAGATGTAGAATATACGAAACGTTATCAAGATACTCATATTTGGTTACAAAAATATCGTCCGTATGATAAGAACTTCAAGCAGTCTTCCGGTGACCAGAATTTGAACTATAATAACAATTATCGTTATTATCGTTATGCTGAGACATTACTAAATGCTGCAGAACTTTCTCTTCGTACAGGTGGAAGTGGTACAGGTGAGGCTAAGACATGGTTGAACGAAGTTCGCACCCGTGCCGGTTTGGCTGGACTTGCAAACGTTACGGTTGACGATGTACTTACAGAACGTCGTTTGGAATTTGTAGGTGAAGGCAAGCGTTATTTTGATTTGGTACGTGCTGAAGGAATCAGTGGAGCATCAGCCAGCAATAAGGCTACTACTGCACTGGTCCCCGATGAATATGGTTACCGTACTAATTCTTGGACTGCCAAGAAGAAATACATTCCTATTGCACAAGGAGAGTTGGATTCCGATCCGGCTTTGGTTCAGAATGCTTATAAATAGTTTACCATAACTCCATTAATAAATAATTGATATGAAAAATATATTTAAATATATGGCAGGCGTGTTGGTTGCTGGTTTTGCAATGACTTCATGTTCGCCTGAAGATTTTACGGGAGCCAATGGCAATATCCCACAAGCATCGGATTATACTGATAACTTTAAAGTTACTGTAGATCAGACAACCAATTATGCAAACTTTGAATTTACTTCTGCTCCTGGAGTGTCTCCTATTTGGATAATTGACGGCGCTTATCAAGCCTCATATGGTTTTTCCAAATATTATCGTAAAAAAGGTTCATATACAGTAGAATGTAAAGTAAAGAACGCAAATGGCATTAGTGATGGTTCGATAACCAAAACCTTTGAAATAGAGAAGACTATTATGAACGGTTTTGGTGGTTTTGTGGAAGATAGTGAATTTAACATGTTTAAGGGAGTAACTTTCAATGTGGCATCTTTCTACTATGCTCCAGGATGGGGGCAGATTGCAGATCCAAAATATACTTATCAGAATGGTGCATTTGTTGTTTCCTTACCGGAAGCTACTACCGATCAGTGGCAAGCTCAGATGCATGTGGAATTGGATAAGGTAATTGCTTTGTCAGTGGATAAAACCTATGATTTTTCGGTGATAATCACTTCTACTACCAAACATCCGGGCGTGACGGTTAAAGTACAGCAGAAAGGTGATGACAATACGTTTATCAATATGCAGCGTGTGGCTTTAGATGCTAATGAGCCTAAGTGTATATGGTTCAGTAACGTACCCGGTGTGAATATTACCGATTTGAAGTTTGCACTTGATTTTGGTGGTAATGAAGCTAATACGGATATTACTTTGGAAAGCTTTGTCTTGAAAGACCATGCTAATGATGACGGTACGGAAATTCCTGAAGTACAAGAGCCTGAACCTTCTTGGGTGAAGGTGGATAGTGAAGACAATCTTTGGAACGGGGCAACCTTTACCAATACTTTCTTCTATGCAAACCCGGATTGGAGTGCTAGACCTAATCCAGATTTAGTGGTGGATGGAAATGCTTATACACTCACTTTCCCTGATGCTACTGAAGCACAATGGCAGAACCAGTTCTCGTTTGTTACAGATTTGTCAGCCGATACAGAAACTGCCTATGATTTCTGTGTCACTCTAAATCCTAGTACTGATTTGAAGGGGGTAACAGTAAAACTGGTTCAGACTGATGAACCTGATGTCAAACATGATGATAACTTCTTCTTTGCAGAACAGACGGATTTGTTGGGTAATGAAGATAATAAATTTTGGGTTGCAAATAAAAAGGCGCCTAAAGATATGCATGCTATATCTTTAGTCTTGGATTTTGGTGGAAATCCTGCTGACACAAAAGTGACTATTAAAGATATTATTTTCCAGACTCATAGAGATTGATGGCTAGTATTAGATAGAATATTGGTCTGCTAAAAGCAGTGAATAATAAAAAGGGGGAAGGATGTGGGTTATCTTGGCAATTGCTGGAGTTTCATCCTTTCCCTTTTTCTCTACTTATGTTGTAAAATATATATATATATGAAATACTATTGTCTATTATCTATTCTTTTGTTTTCGTTGATTGCTTGTGGCAGTAGCGATGACAAGGAACCGCAATCCGAGGATGTTACCATTAAATGTTCTCCTGAAAAGATAGAGGCTGTTGCACAAGCTAGCCAATATGTGGTGAATGTGGTTTGTTCTGGTAAAGAGTGGACAGCTTTTGCCTCTGATGATTGCAGTTCATGGGTCAAAGTAAATGTAATGGGTTCTTCTTCTAGCCAAGGCACAGCGACAGTTATAGTCAGTGCTCATACGGGTACTACTTCTCGTACTGGTACGGTGGTGGTTAAATCTGGTGCTACTCGTGTATCTATTCCTCTTACGCAAGCGGCTCCTTTATCAGTGTCACAGACTGAGTTGTATTCTAATTCTATAGGAGAATCTTTTGTCTTATCTGTTATTGCTTCTGGCGAATGGAATGTGAAATCCAATGATAGTTGGATTAGCGCAGAAAAAAATAGTGGGGAAATTGTTGTGACCACTTTAGCTAATGATGCAAAGATTTCCCGTACGGGTACAGTTGAGGTTGTGGCTGGTGCAGAGAAAGTAACGGTAACAGTTATTCAAGAATCGGCTGAAGATCTGGATATCAATACTCCTGAGGGGTATCGGTTGGTTTGGCATGATGAATTTAATGAGGGCACATCTCTTGGCAATGATTGGACACACGAGGTTCAAGGAGCAGGGTGGGTAAATAATGAACTTCAAAATTACGTCAATGGTTCTGCTGACGGAAAGCGTGTGACAGAACTTGTGGACGGTAAGTTGAATATTAATTGTTTCAAAGGCTCCGATGGTAAAATTTACTCTGGTCGTGTGTATGCTAAAGTGAATACTGGTTGGGAATATGGCTATTTTGAAGCACGTATCATGTTGCCTGAAGGCAAGGGGACGTGGCCGGCTTTTTGGATGATGCCAGTTGGTAATGACTGGAATACTAACCCATGGCCCATGTGTGGTGAAATAGACATTATGGAGGAAGTGGGAGTCGTACCCAACGAAGTCTCTTCGTCTATCCATACGCAAGATTATAATCATACTATAGGTACGCAGAAAACACATGCCATGACTATAGAACAGGCAGAAGGAGAATTTCATCTCTATGCTTTAGAGTGGACAGAAGATGCCATCACTACATACGTGGATGGCAAGGTACAGTTGGCTGTTACCAAGCAACAATTGGGAGCTGGTCATAATCAATGGCCTTTCCATTATGCTTTCTATCCCATTCTGAATCTGGCTTGGGGCGGTGATTGGGGTGGAATGAACGGTGTGGATGAGTCTGCTCTTCCTGTAACGATGAAGGTGGACTATGTACGCGTGTTTCAGAAAAAATAGAGCCTTCATATTTAAATTTTATTTAAATATGAAGGCTGAATGTTTTTTATTTATAACATAAATACCTTATGCTTTAGGACAATTGATAATGAAAAAAGAAAAAATATTTATTTTTATCTGTTTAGTTTTGTTGTCTGCCTGTTCTCCTTCTTCTCTAGACGGTATTGTAATAGAGAAAGCGGCAGACGGTTATAAACTTTCCATTGACGGAAGAGAAACCTATATTAAAGGCGTAGGCGGCACATATCGGTTGGACATTGCCGCCCAGAGTGGTGCCAATGCCTTCAGAACCTGGGGAGGTAATGTGGAGGAGATAAAGAAAAACCTGGCATTGGCTTCGGAGCACAACATGTACGTAATGCAGGGAATAGGCATGACCAAAGACTCTATACGCTATTACGATGATGAATATAAGAACAAGATGCGCGAAGAAGTCCGCTTGTTGGCAGAAACGTTCAAGAATGATACGAGTTTGCTGGCTTGGGGTATTGGCAATGAAATTGAGTTGGGAAATGCTAATATAGCTGCCGCATGGAATTTTGTGGAAGAACTGGCACAGCTGATTAAGTCGATAGACAAGCGTCATCTGGTTTCGACAGTGATTTCCTACAATCCGTCGGCATTGGACTCTGTGGCAAAGTATGCTCCGTCTCTCGATTATGTGGGCATCAATGTATATGGTCCGATGGGAGAGGTGCAGGCTGTTGTTGACCGGTCGGACTACAAGGGTGCATTTATGATTACCGAGTGGGGACCGACCGGTTGGTGGGAAACAGCGTCAACCGAGTGGAAGGCACCCATAGAGCAGACCAGTGAAGAAAAACGGCAGGTATACGAAGAGCGTTATACGCAATATATTTCTGCCAATACCCGTTGCTTGGGCTCTTTTGTATTCTTGTGGGGACAAAAAGAAGAACGTACGCCTACTTGGTTCAGTATGTTTGTAGAGGATAAGGTGGATTCACTGCCATTGAAAGGAGAGAAAACTCCTATGGTGGAGGCCATGCAAAGAGTGTGGACCGGCAAGGAATTGGATGAAACGGCTCCGATAGTTCGGGGCATGACTATCGATGGTAAAAGTGCCATTGATAATGTCCGTATCAAAGCAGGTACTTTATTTAAGGCGGAGGTTTCCGTCACAGATAAGGAGAACGATTCTTTGGCTTATGTGTGGGAAGTACTGAAAGAGGCTACAGTCTTGGGTTTTGGAGGTTCTTATGAGCCACGTCCGGAAAGAATGGGTGACGTGGCCGTGTCAGACAAGAATGTGTATGAGACTATGATTAAAGTTCCCGGGGAATATCGTTTGTACGTATATGTACTTGATAATACGGGCTTTGTCTCAACAGCAAATATTCCATTTCAAGTAATAGATTAAAGATGAAAACAATGAAAATGCTCTCTGCTTGTTTATTGCTGCTTCCTTTTATATCTTGTACTCAAGTGCAGGATACAAAAAATGACGCAGTCATCGAGCAGAAAATAGAAACGCTGTTGTCCAGTATGACATTGGAGGAAAAGATAGGGCAGATGAACCAGATTTCTTCTTATGGCAACATAGAGGATATGAGCGGATTGATAAAGAAAGGTGAAGTCGGGTCTATCCTGAATGAAGTAGATCCGGTGCGTGTCAATGCCTTGCAGCGTGTGGCAATGGAGGAGTCCCGCTTGGGCATCCCCTTGCTGATGGCGCGTGATGTAATCCATGGTTTCAAGACCATATTCCCTATTCCCTTGGGACAAGCGGCATCTTTCAACCCGCAGGTGGCTAAGGATGGTGCACGGGTAGCGGCTGTGGAGGCTTCTGCCGTGGGTATCCGCTGGACATTTGCGCCGATGATAGATGTGGCTCGCGATCCCCGTTGGGGGCGTATGGCCGAAGGATGTGGCGAAGATACTTATTTGACTTCAGTGATGGGTGTTGCTATGGTTGAAGGTTTCCAGGGAGATTCGCTGAACAGTCCGACTTCCATAGCCGCATGTCCTAAACATTTTGTAGGTTATGGTGCTGCCGAGGGCGGGCGTGATTATAATTCCACTTTCATTCCGGAGCGTCGTTTGAGGGATGTATACCTTCCTCCTTTTGAAGCTGTGGCCAAGGCAGGGGCAGCCACTTTCATGACTTCGTTTAATGACAATGACGGAGCACCGTCTACCGGAAACACTTTTATTTTGAAAGATGTGCTTCGTGGTGAATGGGGATTTGATGGAATAGTAGTGTCAGACTGGGCTTCGGTAGCCGAAATGATGGCACATGGCTTTGCTGCCGATTCTAAAGAGGCAGCAATGAAGGCGGTGAATGCTGGTGTGGATATGGAGATGGTCAGCTATACGTTTGTCAAGGAATTGCCGGAATTGATAAAAGAAGGTAAGGTCAAGAAGTCTGCTATAGACGATGCCGTGCGGAATATTCTGCGTATCAAATTCCGGTTGGGACTGTTTGATAATCCTTATGTGGATGAGAAACGGATAGAGGAACTTTATGCTCCTTCTCATCTGGAGGCTGCCAAGCAAGCTGCTGTGGAATCGGCCATCTTGTTGAAGAACGAAAAGGAGACATTGCCTTTGCAATCTTCGGTAAAGACGGTTGCTGTGGTAGGTCCGATGGCAAATGCACCTTATGACCAATTGGGTACCTGGATATTTGATGGTGACAAGACAAAAACCGTGACACCGTTGAAGGCTATCAAGGAACTGGTGGGGGACAAAGTGCAGGTGATATACGAGCCGGGTCTGACTTATAGCCGTGACAAGAATATGGCAGGTGTTGCCAAAGCCGCTGCTGCCGCTGCACGTGCTGATGTTATTTTGGCGTTTGTAGGCGAAGAGGCTATTCTTTCAGGAGAGGCGCATTGCCTGGCCGACCTGAACCTGCAAGGTGCGCAAAGCGAACTGATTGCCGCTTTGGCGAAAACAGGAAAACCGGTGGTTACTGTCGTAATGGCAGGGCGTCCGTTGACCATAGGAAAGGAAGTCGAACTCTCGTCAGCTGTACTTTATTCGTTCCATCCCGGAACCATGGGAGGACCGGCATTGGCCGACTTGCTGTGGGGTAAGGCTGTGCCAAGTGGCAAGACTCCGGTGACTTTCCCGAAGATGGTAGGACAGATACCGGTTTATTATGCTCATAACAGTTCCGGACGTCCGGCTACGCGGAATGAGGTTTTGCTGAATGACATTCCGTTGGAAGCGGGGCAGACTTCGTTGGGATGTACTTCTTTCTATATGGATGCAGGTTTCGATCCGCTGTATCCTTTTGGCTACGGTCTGTCGTATACGACGTTCAAATATGATAATGTGAAACTCTCGTCAGCCAATCTGAAGAAGGAAGATGTGCTGACTGTGACTTTCGACCTTGAGAATACCGGAAAGTATGAAGGTACCGAGGTAGCCCAGCTTTACGTGCAGGACAAGTTTGCTTCGGTGACCCGTCCGGTGAAAGAGCTGAAACGCTTTGCTCGCGTCACATTGAAGCCGGGTGAGAAGAAAAATGTATCGTTTGAACTTCCGATAAGTGAACTTGCTTTCTGGAATATAGATATGGTGAAGACGGTGGAAGCCGGAGACTTTGCTCTTTGGGTGGCACCGGATAGCCAAAGTGGAGAAGAAGTTTTCTTTAAGGTAGTAGATTGATTGTTGATTTAAGGTTAAAAAGAGAAGGGGCGGACCGTGACGGTTCGCCCCTTCTGCTTTCTTCTTTATAAGCCCCGCCTTCCGGCAAATAACTCATCACTTATTACTTATTACTTATAACTTTCTTATATCCATACACCGCATTGCTTCCCAGTTCTTCTTCGATGCGAAGCAGTTGGTTGTACTTTGCCATACGGTCTGAGCGGCTCAGCGAACCGGTCTTGATTTGTCCGCTGTTGGTAGCTACGGCTATGTCTGCGATAGTCGCATCTTCCGTTTCACCGGAACGATGGGAAGTTACGGTAGTATATCCGTGGCGGTGTGCCATTTCGATGGCATTCAGTGTTTCGGTCAGCGAACCTATCTGGTTTACTTTAATCAATATGGAGTTGGCACAGCCTTTTTCGATGCCCATTGCAAGGAAGTCCACATTGGTGACGAACAAATCGTCTCCTACCAACTGGCAACGGTTGCCGATACGGTCGGTCAGTTTTTTCCAGCCGTCCCAGTCGTTCTCGCTCATGCCGTCTTCGATAGAGTCGATGGGATACTTGTTGATTAACTCTTCCAGATAGTCAATCTGTTCGTCGGCAGTACGTTTCTTGCCTTTTTCACCTTCGAATTTGGTATAATCGTAGATGCCATCATGGTAGAACTCGGAAGAAGCGCAGTCCATGGCAATCATTACATCTTTGCCCGGTTCGTATCCGGCAGCCTTGATGGCGGCAATGATGGAGTTCAAGGCATCTTCTGTACCCTCCAGATTAGGAGCAAAACCTCCTTCATCGCCTACTGCTGTGCTGAGGCCACGGTCTTTCAGGACTTTCTTCAGTGCGTGGAACACTTCGGCACCCATACGCAAACCTTCGCGGAAGGAAGTGGCACCTACGGGGCGTATCATGAATTCCTGGAAAGCAATGGGAGCGTCACTATGCGAACCGCCGTTGATGATGTTCATCATCGGTACAGGCATCACATAGGTATTTGTACCACCGATATATCGGTAGAGTGGGATGTCAAGGTAAGCGGCGGCAGCCTTGGCTACAGCAAGAGATACGCCGAGGATGGCATTGGCACCCAGATTGGCTTTCGTTTTGGTTCCGTCCAGTGCAAGCATGGCATGGTCGATACCCATCTGGTTGAGGGCGGACATACCGATGAGCTTGGGAGCAATGATATTATTGATATTGTCCACGGCTTTCAGGACACCTTTGCCTCCGTAACGTTTTTTGTCACCGTCACGCAGTTCCAATGCTTCGTGTTCTCCCGTGGATGCTCCTGACGGGACAGATGCACGGCCTATGAAGCCGGATTCCAAGGTTACGTCTACTTCTACAGTTGGGTTACCTCTTGAATCGAGGATTTCACGTCCGATAATCTTCTCTATTTTCATATTCAGTCAATTTTAATTATAAACTATCTTACTAACAAATGAAAACAAGGAATTGTTTTTCGTTTTTAATCCTTTATTGTAATGCCTAAAAGAGCAGTCAACTCCATGGCTTGGGAAGTATTGACGATGGCTCCCCGTATGTCGGGCAGGTTGAGGCGTATACCTCCTATGTGCGAGTCGCTCAAGTCGATTCCTCTTAGAGGGGTGTGTGA
Source organism: Bacteroides uniformis (assembly GCF_025147485.1). Taxonomy (NCBI): domain Bacteria; kingdom Pseudomonadati; phylum Bacteroidota; class Bacteroidia; order Bacteroidales; family Bacteroidaceae; genus Bacteroides; species Bacteroides uniformis. The sequence goes on from NZ_CP102263.1 coordinate 2,719,065, forward strand.
AAACTCGGATTCTACCAGCTCACAGTTTTCAAAGGCGATGGAGGCAAGTTTGCAGTTGTTGACGTCGCTGTTGCGCAAGTCACAAGAGGTGAAGCGGGCTTGATTGATTTTACTCATGGAAAGATTGAGGTATCTGGCATTGCAGTCCTTCATTGTCAGATGGTTCAATATTGTTTCCGGCAGATTGGTTCCCACCAGTTTGCAGGATATGAATTCCACTCTGAACAGAGAACTTTCGGCAAATGAGATGTTGGAAAGGTCGCAATGTTCAAAACGTACATCAGTGAAATGGCAGGATTTCAGTTTGCAGGCGCTGAATTGGATATGACTGAAAGTACAGTTGGTGATGCTTTTGTAGGAATACTCCATGTGTTCCTCTGTCCGTTTACCGAAGTGAAGGTCTCTGACAGTTTCTTCCGTATTCAGCCATTCTTCCAATGATTTGGAACTTTCACTTTGTCCCTCTAAGGTAGGAGGGATGATGCGTACGGGAGGCATGACAAAAGGCTTGCTGGGTTTCATAGGGGTGTTTGGGTTATATACAGCGTCCGAAGGCGCCGCCGGCGAAGGCTGCCAGGACTCCTAATGTGATACTTAATAAGGTATATAAGGCAAACATTCCGTAGAATTCTTGCTTTATCAGAATCAGTCCGTCATTGCTGAAAGTGGAGAAGGTGGTGAATCCTCCGCACAGACCGGTAGTCAGCAACAGCCGTACCTCAGTAGAAAGGTTGAAACGGGCGGATAAGGTATAGAATAGCCCGATGAGGAAACTTCCGAGGATATTGACTGTGAATGTAGCCCATGGGAAAGAGTAGGGGACTATGCGCTCGTGGAGCATCATCTGCACGCAGTAGCGCAGTACGCTGCCGGTACCGCCGCCAAGGAATATAGCTATCAGTAATCTAGTCATAGGTTGTCTGGGGTTGGTTTTGGCTGCAAAGGTAGTGAAGACAAAGGAATTTCAGTAAATCATAGCCCGAAATTTCATAAAGCGATTCTGTACTGGGGGAAGTAGTTATTGGTGGGATGTATATAATTTTGATATTTGATATGAGTGATTGCCAATCTTGGTTCCGGATAGTTCGTGATGGGGCAGAAGCGATTTACTAAATCTTCCTCCAAGATTTAGTAAATCGTTGCCGGAGATTTAGTAAAATGTCCGGGAGATTTTAGTAAACGAGTAGAAGGGGCTTTGGAAGGATGACTGGTTTGTCTGTATTTTTGGATACGGTAATAACTTGTGAAACTTGAGCCACTCTTGAAATTGAGGTCTTAACCGTTCAAATGCCATATTGTAGAGACCTCTCTAGAACCTTGTCTTGATAATCAGCGATTTATTTTCATTGGCTGTAGAGATTGTACCCATTCCTTCTCATTCTCTTCCTGCCTTTCTTTCTTCACTTGTAGAGAAGGGTTGTTTTTAATTTGTTGTTTTTTAGAGTTTTAACGAAATTGGTTGTAGATGTCATTTCCTTGTATTCCCGTCATTCACACCCTAACTTTGCAACATCGAATTCAAGAGAATGAAAGTTTATCGTTGAGGCCTCACGATGGATCTCCACTTCTTGAAAGAGAGGAAAAGGCTTCGGCCTATTTATTACATTATTATATTAACTTTCTAAAACATTAAAAATTATGGGACTTCAGTATGTAGTGGCAAAGAGAATCTTTGGTTTTGACAAGGACAAAAATGTAAAGTATGTAGCTAAATCCGTAGGAGCGGGTGAATTGGATTTTGATAAGTTATGTGCCAAAGTGAGCCGTATTCTTGGTATTCACAGAAAGACGGTGGACTTAGTGGCTGCAGGACTGGTGGACATCATGTCGGAAGAAATAGACGATGGAAAGACTGTTCGTTTAGGTGATTTCGGATTGTTCCGCCCTTCTTTTGTAGGGAAGAGTGCTGATACGGAGGCTGGCGTTTCGGCCAGTAACATTGTCCGTAAACGTATTCTGTTTTTTCCGGGGGAAAGCTTTTAGTCAAATGTTGGGCAATATGAGCGTCACCAAGATGGTGGTTCCCGATACGGACTATACGGATGGAAGTAGCAATGGTGGAGGGGATAACTCCAATCCTTCGGGAGGCAATGACGGGGACCAAGGTGAAAATCCTTTGGGATAATTCCAGTGCACGATTAAAGTTGTAAAAATATGGAGGGCGAAGTTTTCGTAGCGATACTTCTCCTTCTATTTTGTTTGTAGGCAGGATATTGTTCAAGGGAAGTTGGTTTTCATGCAAACGTTTGCCGACAAATCATCTATCATTTTAGTTTAATTGCGTCAGAGTGTATTTCTTTCCTGCCTATATTTGCATCTGGAACATAATTTTATAAATATAGCATGAGAAACATGAAAGCAATCTGTACAAAATTAGCCTGCTTCCTGCTCGTTTTGTTGGTGAGCGGCGTAGCAATGGCAGAGAGTATTACCTCTCCCAACGGACAACTTCAATTGAATTTTTCGGTAAATGCGCAAGGCGAACCCGTTTACGAACTTTCTTACAAAGGAAAGCCGGTGATTAACCCTTCCAAATTAGGACTCGAACTGAAGAACGACCCCGGTCTGATGAATGGCTTCACGATGGCGGATGCAAAGACTTCCACTTTCGACGAGACTTGGGAACCGGTATGGGGTGAAGTAAAGCAAATCCGTAACCACTACAATGAGCTGGCTGTGACGCTCAACCAAAAAGCGCAGGATAGGAACATCATTATCCGCTTCCGTTTGTTCGACGATGGTATGGGCTTCCGCTATGAATTCCCTTTGCAGAAGAACCTGAACTATTTCGTGATTAAAGAGGAGCGTACTCAGTTTGCCATGACTGGCGACCACACTGCCTTCTGGATTCCGGGCGACTACGATACGCAGGAATATGACTATACAGAATCCAAACTTTCTGAAATCCGCGGGCTGATGAAAGGGGCCATTACGCCTAACTCTTCGCAAACCCCGTTTTCGCCCACCGGTGTTCAGACTTCTTTGCAGATGAAGACTGCTGATGGTTTGTACATCAACTTGCACGAAGCTGCTTTGGTGGATTACTCTTGCATGCACTTGAATCTGGATGATAAGAATTTTGTTTTTGAATCTTGGCTTACTCCCGATGCAGTAGGCGATAAAGGTTATCTGCAAGCTCCCTGCACGTCACCGTGGCGTACGGTTATCGTAAGCGACGATGCTCGTGACATCCTTGCCTCTAAAATCACGCTGAACTTGAACGAACCTTGTGCTTACGAGGACGTTTCCTGGATTAAGCCCGTGAAATACGTAGGTGTATGGTGGGAAATGATTGCAGGTAAGAGCACCTGGGCATATACAGACGACCTTCCCTCCATCAAACTGGGTGAAGTGGACTACTCCAAAATGAAGCCCAACGGCCGTCACGGTGCCACTAACGAAAATGTAAAAAAGTACATCGACTTCGCAGCCGAGCACGGTCTGGACCAAGTATTGGTGGAAGGCTGGAATGAAGGCTGGGAAGACTGGTTTGGCAAATCCAAGGATTATGTATTCGATTTTGTGACCCCTTATCCCGATTTCGACGTGAAGATGCTGAATGAATATGCCAAGAGCAAAGGCGTGAAGCTGATGATGCATCATGAGACATCCGGTTCGGTGCGCAACTACGAACGTCACATGGACAAGGCCTATCAGTTTATGGTGGATAATGGCTACAATGCCGTGAAGAGCGGATATGTAGGTAATATGATTCCCCGTGGTGAACATCATTATGGGCAATGGCTGAACAACCACTACCTCTATGCCGTGAAGAAGGCAGCCGACTACAAAATTTGCGTGAATGCGCACGAAGCTGTACGCCCTACCGGTTTGTGCCGTACTTATCCTAACTTGATTGGCAACGAATCTGCACGAGGAACTGAATATGAGGCATTCGGCGGTAGCAAACCGTTCCATACCACATTGCTTCCATTCAACCGCTTGATTGGCGGTCCGATGGATTATACACCGGGTATCTTCGATACCAAACTTGACTTTATGGGCGATTTGCCCCACGGACAAGTGCAGACTACACTTGCTAAGCAACTCGCTCTGTATGTAACTTTATACAGCCCGTTGCAGATGGCTGCCGACTTGGTTGAGAACTACGAAAAGCACATGGATGCTTTCCAATTCATCAAGGATGTGGCAGTAGACTGGGACGACAGCAAGTACATTGAAGCAGAACCGGGTGATTACATTACCGTGGCCCGTAAGGCAAAAGGAACCGGCAACTGGTTTGTTGGAGGTATTACAGACGAGAATGCACGTACAGCCAACTTTACGCTCGACTTCCTTGAACCGGGCAAGCAATACGTAGCCACTCTCTATGCCGACGGTAAAGATGCTGATTACAAGGAGAATCCTACTTCTTATCAGATAAAGAAGGGTATCGTAACCAGCAAGACCAAAATGTCCGTGAAGGAAGCGCGTAGCGGTGGTTTTGCATTGAGCTTGATTGAAGCAACTCCGGCTGACAAGAAAGCTGTGAAGAAGTGGAGATAATTTAGGGTAGAAAGAGTTTTTATTAGGCATTAGTGAGGCCCCGCAGAAGTCCAATCTTTGCGGGGCTTTTTTTTGTGTTAGGGTAAGCTCATTCTTATACCGTAAAAATAGCATCAAGACCCGAGTTTTTGGTAAGTCCGTTCTTTGGGGAAACCTTTATTTTTGCACTCAGATAACAGATTGCATAATCATTAAAAATCAGAGATATGAATACGGATAAGAAAATCAGTCGTCGGGAGGCTTTAAAGCGTATGGGATTTGCCGTGATGAGCAGTGCTATCGCATCTTCCGGCCTACTCTCGTTGGCATCCTGCGAAACAAAAAGGAGTAAGCGTATCATCTTTTATTTTACCGGAACGGGTAACAGTCTTTACATCGCCCGTCAGTTGGCTGGAGAGAACGCAGAATTGTTGAGTATCCCTCAGATGGTGAAACGGGGGAAGTATGAATTTGAGGCAGATGAAATCGGCATCGTTTATCCCATCTACGGTCATATGCCTCCCTATATGGTACGGCAGTTCATTCGGAAAGCAAAACTGAAGGCAGAATACAAGTTTGCTGTCCTCACCTATGGTGCAAGGAAGTGCGATGCGGTAGAGATTTGGGACCGTATATCCCGTAAAGCCGACAATGCGTTTGACTATATCAACACTATCATCATGGTGGATAACTGGCTACCCAACTTCGACATGAACGAGCAACTCAAGATAGACAAGCACATCCCCGAGAACTTGCAGAAGATAACGGCAGATATCAACAGTCGGCAGCATTGGCACGAACCGGTGACGGAGGAGGAACGGCAACAGCACCAAGGTTTTATGCAGCGGAGTGGACTCGACCCCGAGGTGGGCTTCCTGATGAAAAGCGAGAAGTTCTTTACCGTGACCGATGTTTGTATTGACTGTGGCATTTGTACCTACGTTTGTCCGCGCGGCAACTATGAGCTGACGTCGAGAGGAGTGAAGACGTCCGGTGACTGCGAGTTCTGTTTTGCCTGCATACAGAATTGTCCGCAGAAGGCTATTCAGTTCATAAAGCAGGAAGATGGCTCTTTTCCTGACGGAACGGAGAAGAACCCCAATGCCCGCTATCGTAATGAGCATATTTCGCTAATAGATCTGAAACGGGCAAACAATCAAAAACTATAATCATTAACCTCTGTATTTTGTCGGATTTACACCCAGATGTTGTTGTACGTAACGGCTAAAATAAGCAGGAGAGGAAAAACCGAACATATCGGAAATACGGACGAACGTTAGTGATTTGTCGCGCAGCAAACGCGAGATGTCGAGTGTGGTATAACGGTTTATCCAGTAGTTTGCTGTATAACCGCTTACTTTCTTGGAAACTTCCGAAAGATATTTGGAGGTGACACATAGGCAGTCGGCATAATAGGTCACTTCACGATGCTCGCGGAAAGTTCCGTTCTCCAGCATGTTGAGGAAACGGCTCATGATGGAAGCATTTTGTACAGAGATATTGTCCTCGCCATATAGATGGGAGTGGAAATCGAAGAAGTCGAGTATCAACATCTGTGTGGAGGCGATAAGCATATCGCGATGGAAATGATGGTCTGTATTCCGGAGTCTGTATTCCACTTGTTCAAAATCCCGGAGACATAGCTCTTGCTGTTCGGTAGTCAGGGACATGATAGGATTGAGAAATAGGGAAAGTTGCCCTTTCATGCCGTAGTTGTTCTGTGGTGTACTCAGCACCACAAAGCCCGATGCGATATAGATGACCTTTACGCGAAAATCTTCTGAAGGTTGAATTTTCTCTACCAGTTTTCCTTTGCGGACAATCATCAGGTCGCCGGCACGTAGCTCGCGCTCCTCTCCATTGTACTTCAATCGGCAGATTCCTGACAGACAGAGGGCGTGTGCAAGATAGCCACTGTATGCGTCCGTCCCCAGACCTTGAAGAGTATCGGCTATTATAATATTTGCGGTTTCTCCCATTATACAGTTGTTTGGTTTCGATCACAAAAGTATATGTTTCCAATAATATAACTTCTATTGTGGGCAAGAAATATATTGCCTTTTTTATTCATTTCAAATCTGCCCGAATTTCGCAAATTCTTCATACCTTTGCATCCGTTAATTTTAGAAACCAATAACAAAACAGAACTTATGGGAGGTTTTTTCGGAACAGTCGCCAAGGCAACAAGCTGTGTGGCAGATTTGTTTTACGGCACAGATTATAATTCACATTTAGGGACAAAACGTGGTGGGTTGGCTACATACGATGCAGAAACGGAGCAGTTTACCCGTTCCATTCACAATCTGGAAAGCACTTATTTCCGCACGAAGTTTGAGGATGAACTGGATAAGTTCAAAGGAAATTCCGGAATAGGAATCATCAGTGACACAGACCCTCAACCCCTTATCCTTAACTCCCACCTCGGTCGCTTTGCCATTGTAACGGTAGCCAAAATAGTAAATCTGCAAGAACTGGAAACAAAACTGTTGGCCCAAAACATGCACTTCGCCGAACTCAGTTCGGGCAAAACCAATCAGACGGAACTTATCGCCCTCCTTATTATACAAGGAAAGACATTTGTCGAAGGAATTGAAAATGTGTATAAGCATATCAAAGGTTCCTGCTCCATGCTGTTATTGACGGAAGACGGCATCATTGCCGCTCGCGACCGCTGGGGACGTACTCCGATTGTGATTGGCAAGAAAGACGGAGCGTATGCCGCCACAAGTGAGTCGAGCAGCTTTCCGAATCTTGGTTATGAGATAGACCGTTATTTGGGACCCGGAGAGATTGTTCGCCTGCGTGCCGATGGTGTGGAACAGATGCGCAAGCCTGATGAGGGAATGCAGATTTGTTCCTTCCTATGGGTATATTACGGTTTCCCCACTTCCTGCTACGAAGGTAAGAATGTGGAGGAAGTGCGTTTTGCCTCCGGTTTCAAGATGGCACAGACAGATAAGTCAGAGGTGGATTGTGCCTGCGGTATTCCTGATTCGGGTGTAGGTATGGCGCTTGGGTATGCCGAAGGTAAAGGAGTTCCTTATCATCGTGCCATTTCCAAATATACTCCGACTTGGCCTCGTAGTTTTACTCCCAGCAAGCAGGAATTGCGTTCGCTGGTGGCAAAGATGAAGCTGATTCCCAATCGTGCCATGCTCGAGGGTAAGCGTCTGCTGTTCTGTGATGACTCTATTGTCCGGGGGACCCAGTTGCACGACAATGTGAAGGTGCTGTATGAGTATGGTGCCAAGGAGGTGCATATCCGGATTGCTTGTCCTCCATTGATATATAGCTGCCCGTTTGTAGGATTCACGGCTTCCAAAAGCGACATGGAACTGATTACCCGTCGTGTCATCAAGGAACTGGAGGGTGACGAGAATAAGAATCTCGATAAGTATGCCACTACCGGCTCACCCGAATACGAAAAGATGGTGGACGTTATCCGCGAGCGTTTCGGACTTTCATCCTTGAAGTTCAATACGTTGGAAACTCTGGTTGAGGCTATCGGATTGCCTAAGTGTAAGATATGTACGCATTGTTTTGATGGTAGCAGCCATTTTTGATTGACATTTTGTCCTTAAGAAATAAAAAAGAGGCGTGAATTGCTTGGCAGTTCACGCCCCTTTTTTTATCTTTACAGCACAAAATAGTGGTTAATGATTAGTGATTAATGATTAATGCCATTCGGATAATGCTTTTCGCCAATTACTAATCACTGACCATTAATCACTAACCATTAATCACTAATCATTATTCATCATGACTTTAGTAGAACGTTTTTTAAAGTACGTAAGCTTCGATACTCAGTCCAGTGAAGAGACTGAGATTACTCCGAGTACTCCGGGGCAAATGGTGTTTGCCCGGTATCTGAAAGAAGAATTGGAAACTTTGGGTCTGGAAGAAATCACGTTGGACGAAAATGGTTATCTGTTCGCCACTCTTCCTGCCAATACAGACAAGCCGTTGCCCGTCATCGGCTTTATTGCCCACATGGATACAAGCCCCGATATGAGTGGCAAGAATGTTTCTCCGCGTATCGTGCAGAATTATGACGGTAAGGACATTGTTCTTTGCGCCGAAGAGAATGTGGTTCTTTCTCCTGCCCAGTTCCCCGAACTGCTCGACCATCAAGGGGAAGATTTGATTGTGACCGACGGCAAGACCTTGCTTGGTGCCGATGATAAAGCCGGTATTGCCGAAATTGTATCGGCGGTGGTATATCTGAAGGAGCACCCCGAAATCAAGCACGGTAAAATCCGTATCGGCTTTAATCCGGATGAGGAAATCGGTCTGGGCGCCCATAAGTTCAATGTAGCGCAGTTCGGTTGCGAATGGGCCTATACCATGGATGGCGGAGAAGTGGGTGAACTTGAATTCGAGAACTTCAATGCGGCCTCTGCCAAGATAAGCTTCAAGGGACGGAATGTGCATCCGGGCTATGCCAAGAATAAGATGATTAACTCTATCCGCGTTGCCAACCGTTTCATGTCCATGCTTCCGGCTGACGAGGCTCCGGAGCATACCGAAGGTTACGAAGGTTTCTATCATCTGATAGGTATTACCGGCGAGGTGGAGCAGACAACAGTCTCTTACATTATCCGTGACCACGACCGCACCCGCTTCGAAGAGCGCAAGAAGGAGATGGAACGTCTTGTGGCAAAAATCAATGAAGAATACGGTCCGGGTACCGCTACTCTGGAACTTCGCGACCAATACTATAATATGCGCGAGCAGATTGAACCGGTGATGCATATCATCGACACCGCTTTTGCCGCCATGAAGGCGGTAGGTGTAGAGCCTCGTGTAAAAGCCATTCGCGGAGGTACGGACGGCGCCCAGCTCTCTTTCAAGGGCCTGCCTTGTCCCAATATCTTTGCCGGTGGCTTGAACTTCCACGGCCGCTATGAGTTCGTGCCTATCCAGAACATGGAGAAAGCCATGAACGTCATCGTCAAGATTGCCGAGCTCGTAGCAAGCAAATAGATAATTCATAACTCATAACTCTAATAGTTCCATGAAAACCACTCCGTTTACCGAAAAACACATCTCGCTGGGTGCCAAGATGCACGAGTTTGCGGGATATAATATGCCTATCGAGTATTCCGGCATCATTGACGAGCATCTTACAGTATGTCAGGGTGTCGGTGTATTCGACGTCTCACACATGGGAGAATTTTGGGTGAAAGGTCCCCATGCTTTGGACTTTCTGCAGAAAGTGACTTCCAATAACATAGCTGCCCTCACACCGGGGAAAGTACAGTATACCTGCTTCCCAAATGAAAATGGAGGCATTGTGGACGACCTTCTGGTCTATCATTATGAGCCGGAGAAATACCTGCTTGTCGTGAATGCGTCGAACATTGAGAAAGACTGGAACTGGTGTGTGTCTCATAACACGGAAGGCGCTGAATTGGAAAATGCTTCCGAGCACATGGCACAGCTTGCTGTGCAAGGACCGAAGGCTATTCAGGCTTTGCAGAAGCTGACTTCCATTAATCTTTCCGACCTTCCTTACTATACTTTTACCCACGGTGAGTTTGCCGGAGAAAAGGATGTCATTATCTCCAATACCGGATATACCGGCGCGGGTGGTTTTGAACTTTACTTCTATCCGGAGGCTGCCATGAAGATTTGGGATGCCGTGTTCGAGGCAGGCGCGGAGTTCGGCATTAAGCCAGTTGGTCTGGGTGCGCGCGATACGCTTCGTCTGGAAATGGGATTCTGTTTGTATGGCAATGATTTGGATGACACCACTTCGCCCATTGAAGCGGGTTTAGGATGGATTACCAAGTTTGTGGAGGGAAAGAACTTCACCAATCGCCCGATGCTGGAAAAACAGAAAGCGGAAGGCACTACCCGTAAGTTGGTGGGATTTGAGATGATAGACCGCGGTATCCCCCGTCATGGTTACGAGCTGTATAGTACAGACGGTATTGCCATCGGTGTGGTTACCTCCGGAACTATGTCGCCTACCCGTAAGATTGGTATCGGAATGGGGTATATCAGACCCGAATACAGCAAGGTCGGTACGGAAATCTGCATTGACATGCGGGGACGTAAGCTGAAAGCTGTGGTTGTGAAGCCGCCGTTCCGCAAACAGTAGTTTGAATAAATGACTGAGAATGAAGAATTTGGCTGCGCAATGATGCCGCATGACAAATTCTTCATTCTTCATTCTTAGTTATTCCTTTCTCTATATTCTGCTTATCCTGTCCAGCATTTGGTTTGCCCAACCTATCTCTTTATTGGTCCATTCCTTTTCGGTTCCTTCTATGCCCTGGCCTTCGTAGGCCGAAAGCAAGGTGATATATTCTTTCAGTATATCAGCGGCTTGGGCTTGTTTGTTCATGCGCATCAATAATAGTATTTTTTGTTTATATATGTCCAGATTGGGGCTTGTTCCTGCCATCTCCTGGGCTTTATCAAGCATGGCGAGGCAGCGGTTGTTCACTTCTTCCGTATTAGACAGTGCCATTTCCGCTTTTACCAGGATGATGTAGTCATTGTCCGTGGCTAGTCTGTTGTCAATGTTCTTGCGTATCAGCCGGGCAGTTTCCTTATAGCGCTTGTTGGCGTAGTTCATACTTGCGTTGAAAGAAACGACATCGCTGGTGGTCCGTAGGTAGGGGCGGGCACTCAGGCTATGGGATTCACCGGCCTTTTCTATACGCTTTTGCAGGTTGCCGATGCTGCCGTAGCGAGGAATGTCCTTGTTGCGTTGGTGCAGGTTGTAATACCCTATAATTTTACCGAGGGCCGATGCGATTCCGTCGGGATTATAGCCCTTGAATGCCAGAAGTTGGCGCGCAAGGCGGTCTGAAGAGATTTCCTGGGAAGTTTTGTATTTCATCCCCAACCGGTCCGTTGCCGGAATGCTCAAAAGGGAAGCGATGGCTCCGATATCTGCCACCAGACTGACGGCATAAGCATCTTCATTATCGTCCCAGTAGGCCACATCGAGGGCTGCGCTGGCGGTAGTGGCAAAGACATCTGCCCAAAAAGCTGCACGCTTGGCACGCCGCTCGGCACGATAAATGTTGTTTACCTGATGGTCGAGGACGAAATGTCCCAGCTCACATGCGATGACGGCGGCCAGTTCGTCTTCGGAATCAAGAGTGCAGAGGAGGCCTGTACTGATAACCATGGAGCCGTTGGGAAGCATGAAGGCATCTGGTTCGGACGACTGGATGATACGTATGTTCAGGCTTTCTCCACGATTGCTGTCAATGGTGGTGGCATTCAGTTTGGAGAATATTCCTTGTACGTACGAGGTTATGTAGTCGTCCTGATAGGCTATCTCGTTCAGTTTATCGAGATAGTCCAGGCATTCTTCGTCGATTTCCTGGCGCAGTTTGTGCTTGTAACCGCGGTCGTTGAAATATTCGTAAAGATGATTCTTCAGGTATATTTGCTGCCAGAATTCCCAGTCCGTTTCCGGAGCGGATATGGCAATGATACCCATCTCATCCGAAGGAATGGTTTCTTGTATGCCATTCACTTCGACGGCATAGTAAATGTTATCGCTGTTTTCACCGGGATTGTTCATTTTGACAACCCGGCGGATAATGACCGGGGTACCGGCGGGAGATTGCTGGTACTCTTTTGTCAATTCTCCTTTGATGGCGATGTTTCCGCTTAAGTCCTTGTGCTTGGGTTTGGCAAACCCTGCCGTTGTGACAAGGATTGTTAGGATGAATAGGGTGGCGAGTCGTTTCATGATTATGGTATGTTTTCGGTTTCGATGATACAAAAATAGGAAAGTGTTTTTCCCCTTTCTTGTTTTTTCCCCTATTCTGTGATAGGAGATTCCCTATTTATCGCTCAGCGGGAGGCGGAAACAAAAAAGGGAACCTTTCAGTGAAAGACTCCCTTTTTTCAGTTTGCTTGAAACTGATTATTTCTTACGGTTACCGTAACGGCTCATGAACTTATCAACACGACCGGCGGTGTCAACCAGCTTGGACTTACCAGTGTAGAACGGGTGAGAAGTGCTGGAGATTTCCAGCTTTACCAGCGGATAAGTTTCACCTTCGAATTCGATAGTCTCTTTCGTGTTGCAAGTGGAACGAGACAAGAATACATCACCATTTGACATATCTTTAAATACTACCGGACGGTAATTTTCAGGATGAATACCTTTTTTCATTTTGATATTTTCTTTTAAAAATTTATATTCTGTTACTATTTTGGTAATAAATAGTGTAATGGTCTTCTTTTCAGAGCGCAAAGATAGTGCAAGTTGGAGACTCTACAAAATAAATTCAGATTTATTTTTATTTAGTAGGTTTATCGCATTTTATTTCTGATTTTTGCAGGACTTAATCTTGTGAATTTATGAGGAAACTACTTGTCTTATGCTCTTTCTGGCTGTGCGTGGCAACGCTGGGGGCACAAAATGCGGAACGGAAACTGTATAGTGTTGCGTTCTACAATCTTGAGAACTTATTTGATACGATTCATGATGCAGGTAAGAATGACTATGAGTTCCTGCCTAACGGCAGTTACCAGTGGACGGCAAAGAAGTATGAGTCCAAGCTGCAGAACCTTTCCAAAGTGTTGGGGTCCCTTTCGCGTGATTTAGTGCCGGAAGGTCCGGCATTCATCGGTGTGGCAGAGGCAGAGAACAGCCGGGTGCTGGAAGACCTCGTGAAGCAGCCGGCCATTTCCAATTATGAGTTCGTGCATTATGAAGGACCGGACAGACGGGGCATCGACTGTGCCTTGCTGTACGACCCGAAGCAATTCAGCGTTACCCACTCAAAGTTGGTGCTTTCCACTCCTTTTGAGGGGGATACGGTGCACTTGACGCGTGGCTTCTTGATTGTGGACGGACAACTGGCGGGAGAGCGTGTCTGCGTGATAGTGAACCACTGGCCCTCCCGTGGGGCAAAGTCGCCGGTGCGTGTGCATGCAGCCAGGCAGGTAAAGGCCTTGAAGGACTCTCTGATGCGTAGCGACAAGAAGCTGAAGCTCATCGTGATGGGGGATATGAATGACGACCCGATGGACGAAAGCATGGAGGTGCTGGGAGCGCGCAAATATCCGAAGCAGGTGAAGAAAGGCGAATTCTACAATCCCTGGTGGGTGACGCTGGAAGACAAGGGAGTGGGGACATTGCTCTATCGGGGCAAGTGGAACTTGTTTGACCAGATTGTCATTTCGAAACCGTTGCTGAAGGCTAAGAAAGGGTTGCGCTATGATCACAATGAAGTTTTCATCCGCGATTATCTGATTCAGCAGGATGGCAAATACAAAGGTTCCCCCTTGCGTACGCATGGGGGCAGGACTTGGCTGAACGGTTACAGTGACCATTTGCCGACCATCATCTATCTGAAAAATTAGTATTACATAATAATGTGTAAACAGATGCCGGAGAGCAAACATGTTCTCCGGCTTTTTTGTTGATAGAAGTATAGATGGCAAAAGTATGGCTGGCAGAGATAAATGCAAAGAGTTTGTAATATAGAGATTACAATAATCTGTTAAATGAAGCCAATAGCTTTAAAATAGAATGGATTTGGTAGGATGAGCCGGATATTTTATTCCCGTCAAGTTCTTTACTTTAAAGGATAATGATTACTTTTGCGTAGAATTTTAATTCACTAACAATAAAATTTAAACAAAATGGTTAATTACAAAGATTTAGGACTGGTAAACACAAGAGAGATGTTTGCTAAGGCTATCAAAGGTGGATATGCTATTCCGGCATTCAACTTCAACAATATGGAACAGATGCAGGCTATCATCAAGGCTGCAGTTGAAACAAAGTCTCCGGTTATTCTTCAGGTATCTAAGGGTGCCCGTCAGTATGCCAACGCTACGCTGTTGCGTTACATGGCTCAGGGTGCTGTTGAGTACGCTAAGGAATTGGGTTGCAAACATCCTGAAATTGTTCTTCACCTTGACCACGGAGATACATTCGAAACTTGCAAGAGCTGTATCGACTCCGGTTTCTCTTCAGTAATGATTGACGGTTCACACCTTCCGTACGAAGAAAACGTTGCACTGACTAAGAAGGTAGTTGACTATGCCCATCAGTTCGACGTAACTGTAGAAGGCGAACTCGGTGTATTGGCCGGTGTAGAAGATGAAGTTTCTGCAGAACACCATACATATACTAATCCTGAAGAAGTTATTGACTTCGCTACCCGTACAGGTTGCGATTCACTGGCTATCTCAATCGGTACTTCTCATGGTGCATACAAGTTCAAACCCGAACAATGCCACGTTGACCCTGCTACCGGTCGTCTGGTTCCTCCTCCTTTGGAATTTGCCGTTCTGGATGCTGTAATGGAGAAACTTCCGGGATTCCCCATCGTTCTTCACGGTTCTTCTTCAGTTCCTCAGGAAGAAGTTGATACTATCAACAAGTATGGTGGTAAGCTGGAAGCTGCTATCGGTATCCCCGAAGAGCAGTTGCGTAAGGCTGCCAAGTCTGCTGTTTGCAAAATCAACATCGACTCTGACTCACGTCTGGCTATGACAGCTGCTATCCGCAAGACATTTGCTGAAAAACCGGCAGAATTCGACCCGCGTAAGTATCTGGGTCCGGCTCGTGACAATATGGAAAAACTGTACAAGCATAAAATCATCAACGTGCTTGGTTCAGAGAACAAATTGGCTCAACTGGACTAATCGAAAGATAATCCGAATATAGCGTCAGCCCTTGCAATATTGATGTTGCAAGGGCTGACTTGTTATATATAGGCCGGTGTTGTGGGATGGTTAAGTTCGCCGGTTATTTCAGAAGCGGATGTTTCAACGTGTACAACAGTCTGTTTCCTTTAACAAAACAGTCTGTTTCCCTTAACTGAACAGTTTGTTTCAATAAAGAGAACACTTCGTTCCAATATGCAAAAACACTTCGTTCCAATACGTAAGAACACTTTGTTTCTACATATCCGAACACTTTGTTTCTCTATACTGGAACAAAGTGTTCACCGTTATGAACTAACAGATTAGCTATATTTGAGACCGGTGAAAAGCATATCCCCGTGACACCTATTCCATACTAAAAATCCCTTGCAGATGGCTGGCAGGCGAGGTGTCTGCAAGCTATCTGCAAGGGAGATTTGCAAGAATGAGCTCTCTGTGTGGAGTGCGCGTTATAATTCTATCACTAATGATTCTCTGGGGCCCATCTTCAGCTCTTCACCGAAGGTGATGGCCTTGCCGCTAAGAATATCTTTTCCCTGCTTGCTGTCTTTTAGGATTTCCTTGTAGAATTTCAAAGGAACGGTGGTCTCTGCATCTGTACCGTTCAGCATCACGAATATCGTCTTGCCTTCGTACTGGCGTGCGTAGGCATAAACACCATTCTGTACCATGAACTGCACCATGCTGCCTTTGGCAATCACATCGTTTCCTTTGCGCCAGTTTAGGATGGTCTTGTAGAAGTCGTAGCACTCGTTCTGTATTTTGGTACGTCCGGCTGGGGTCAGTGCGTTTGTTGCGTCACCGGTCCATCCGCCGGGGAAGTCCTTGCGGACATAGCCGTCGCTCTTGCTCTTCACGCCATTCATCATGACTTCCGTTCCGTAGTAGAGTTGCGGAATGCGGCGGGTGGTAAGCAGCAGGGTAGAGGCTTGCTTCAGCATCGGAAGGTTGTTGCCTTCGCCCAGGAAGCGGTCGGTGTCGTGGTTTTCGATGAATGCCAGTACGGAAGCGGGGTTGGGGTAGAGGAAGTCGTATACGAAGTTATTGTATATGCGGTCCAGTCCCTTGAACCAAGTTTCGGTCTGTTCATTCTTGGCGGTGTTTATCTTGTCGAAGAAGCTGAAGTCCATAACGGTCTTGAGGTTACTGTTCTTGGGGGCTGATAGCTTGGAATCCTTCTGCCACCAGGCGGTGTAGGCGGGTTCGGTAACCCAGGTCTCGCCCACGGTGTTGTAGTTGGGATATTCTTCGTTGAGCTCTTTCATCCAGTTGCTCATGGCATCATAGTCGGCATACGGGTAAGTGTCCATGCGGATGCCGTCGATGTTGGCGAATTCAATCCACCAGAAACTGTTCTGTACCAGGTAGCGGTAAACGTGAGGATTCTTCTGGTTGAGGTCGGGCATGGAAGGTACAAACCAGCCGTCGTTCATCTGGTCGGCATCGTACTGGGAAGTATAAGGGTCTACGTGCGGGGTCAGTTTGAAGGAGGTCTGCACGAAGTTGTTTTCGTGGTCGGGGTTGTTGAACCAATCTTTGGAGGGCATGTCCTTAATCCATACATGCTCTACGCCGCAGTGGTTGAAAATCATGTCCATTACGATTTTGATGCCGCGTGCATGGGCTTTTTCAATCAGTTGCTTGTATTCTTCGTTGGTACCGAAGCGCGGGTCTACCTTGTAGTAGTCTGTGGTGGCATAGCCGTGATAGGAACCGCCGGTCATGTTGTTTTCCAGTACCGGAGTAAACCAGAGGGCTGTGACGCCGAGGTTGGAGAAGTAGTCCAGGTGTTGTTCGATGCCGGCAAGGTCACCGCCGTGGCGTGCATTGGGGTCATTGCGGTCTATCTTGTACTCGGCCATGCCCGCAATCTGGTCATTGTCCGGGTTGCCATTGGCAAAGCGGTCGGGCATCAGCAGGTACAGTGCGTCGGAGGCGTCGAAACCTTTATGTTCGCAACCTTTCTTGTTGCGTGCCTTCAGTTCATATTCCTTTACGAGTTTCTTTTTTCCTTCAGTGAAGGTGAGGTTGAATTTGCCGGGTTTTACATCCTTGTCCAGTTTCAGATAGACCAGGAGGTAGTTGTTGCTTTCCAGCTTGACGGTGCTGCTCAATGAGACGCCGGGATAATTGACGGATACTGCCGCGTTGCCGATGCCTTCGCCATAGACCATCAGCTGGAGTTCCGGGTTCTGCATGCCGGTGTACCAAAACGGAGGGTCGATTTTGTTCACATTCATAGCTGCATACGTACTGAGGGAGAGTAAGAGTGTTCCCAAGATTAAGAATACTTTTTTCATGATAGTAACTTTACGGTTAATTTTTGCGCTAATTTAAAACAAATAACGGAGAAAGTTAATCTTTCTCCGTTACTGTACCTTATTATATTATGCAAACGTTTTCATTGGGGCTATTTGATGGGGGTTACGCTGGCGGTATCGACCTTTCCCTTGAAGAAGTCCTCTTTCTTGCGCTTTTCTCTGATGTCCTTCAGCCAGTTTTCGGCGGCATTGTATCGGTTGTCTTCTCCGATGATGGGAACTCCGTCCGCATCTACTTCCTGCACTTTGTCCTTGCTGTTTTTCGGACGGGTTTTCAGGTAGGCCGTTAGGTATCTCTCTGCTTTGGACGCATCTTTCAGATAGTAATAATAGATAAAGGCTGCGTCGTAGAGCAGTTTGTGTTTCTGCCGGTCGTATTTTTCGTATTGCGTCAGAAGGGTATTCGCCTGGTCGGTGTATTGAAATGCCATCTTGTAGCAGTCCGCAAGCCCCACATATAGGCGGGACATGACACTGTCGCTGGGCATGGCGAGGCTTACGGCAGTTTCCAGATAAGTCACTCCATCCTCTTTCCATGATGTCTTGGAGCAGGCGCGTCCCAGATAATAGAGAACGTTGATGTTGGTATTGTCATCTTTAAGAGCCCTTTCCAGCAGGTCGTGTGCTGGGTAGAAGTCTTCGAGGGCATAATAGCTGATTCCGGCGTAGAAGCAGGTTTGGAAAGAACTGTCTTTTTCCTGTAACAGTTGTTCATATCTTTCTATTGCTTTGGGGTAATCTTTGTTCAGGCAATAGGCTTGGGCATTGATGCGGTTCACAAGGACGTTGGTGGAGTCTATGGAACGGTATTTCTCCGTTATGTTTATGGCGTCTTCATACTGGTGGCCTGCTACATAGATGTTGCCGAGTTTGGCAGCAGACAGGTAATCATTGGGATATCTTTTCTGTATGTCCAGGTAGGCATCTATCACATGCATGATTTCTGTGTTGTCATAGACTTGCCCCATACTTTCGGCTCTAAGGTGTAGTACATAGGCGGAACTGTCCCTTTCTGCCAGCAGGTTGCTTTCCTTTAGAGACTCACGGTATCTCTTCATGTTCATCAGCAGACTGATATACTGGATGCGTGCGTATTTATTGTCCGGATTTATGTGGAGCGCATTTTGGTAGTAATCCAGTGCCTCGCTATATTTGGCAAGTGATTTGCAGCATTCGGCAGCTTCAATGTATGCCCGGGGATTGAGAGAATCCTGAGCTACGACTTCCTGAAATACGCTCAGAGCTTCAAGGTTATTGCCCAGCCCTTTCAGCGCTTTCCCTTTTTGGTAGAGTAGGGGGACGGTCGGGGTTTCTTGATCGATCAGCATCAAGGCTGTTTCATAATCGTAGTTGGCCATCGCCTCTTGAATGGGATTTGTGGTCTGTGCCGCCAGAAGCGAACAGCATGCACTGAAACATAAGGAGATAAAAAGCTTTCGCATACAGTATATCATTTATATGAGGTTAAACTGACTGCAAGTTACTAAAAAGAATGTATTTACGAAATAATCGTAATCTGTTTTAGATAGATTAACGAAAAAGCCCCTCCAAAAATGAAGGGGCTCTAAAATAGTTCAGAATTCAAGCCGGATAACGGAATGAATAAATGTATTACATTAAGAATCCCAGCAGGATACCTGCTGCTACAGCGGAACCGATTACACCGGCAACGTTCGGGCCCATGGCATGCATCAGCAGATAGTTGGTAGGATCGTATTCCAGACCTACTACTTGGGAGATACGTGCAGAGTCGGGTACGGCAGATACACCGGCATTACCGATCAACGGATTAATCTTGTTGCCTTTCTTCAGGAAGAGGTTGAAAATCTTCACGAAGATGACACCGGATGCTGTGGCAATGACAAATGATAAGGCGCCCAGACCGAATATCTTGATTGAATCAAGGGTTAAGAACTCGGATGCTTGCGTAGAAGCACCTACTGTCAAACCAAGCAGAATAGTAATGGTATCAATCAGCGGACCACTGGCTGTGTTTGCCAGACGACGTGTAACTCCACTTTCTTTCAGTAAATTACCGAAGAACAGCATACCCAGCAAAGGCAGACCGGATGGTACAAGGAATGTGGTTAGTAACAAACCGATAATCGGGAACATTACTTTTTCCGTATGTGAAACCACACGGGGAGGTTTCATACGGATAAGACGTTCATTTTTACTGGTCAGCCAACGCATAATAGGCGGCTGTATCACCGGTACTAATGCCATATATGAATAGGCTGATACCGCAATGGCACCCATTAAGTTAGGAGCCAGTTTGGAAGAGAGGAAGATGGCAGTCGGACCATCGGCACCACCAATGATACCGATTGCACCAGCCTGCATCGGGTCAAATCCTATGGCAAGGGCAATCATATAAGCACCGAATATACCGAATTGGGCTGCTGCACCAACCAACATTAATTTGGGGTTCGATATCAAAGCAGAGAAATCCGTCATGGCACCGATACCCAGGAATATGAGTGGCGGGTA
The DNA here is from genome assembly GCF_025147485.1 of Bacteroides uniformis. Taxonomy (NCBI): domain Bacteria; kingdom Pseudomonadati; phylum Bacteroidota; class Bacteroidia; order Bacteroidales; family Bacteroidaceae; genus Bacteroides; species Bacteroides uniformis. The sequence goes on from NZ_CP102263.1 coordinate 2,739,017, forward strand.
CCAACCGGAGGTTACTCCCTGGTACAGAATATTAAGTACGGAACCTTCTTCATAGATACCGACTTTTAATCCGGCTTCCATATTGAAAGGTATATTACCAATCAGCATACCGAAACCGATAGGAATTAATAGCATCGGCTCAAATTCCTTGGCTACAGCCAAGTATATGAAAAACAAACCTACCAGAAGCATTACCACATGTCCTACCGTTGCATTGGCAAAACCTGTATAAGTCCAGAAGTCGGCAAGGTTGTTTCCTAAAAATGTGATAAATTCTCCCATATTATTCAATAATTACGAGGTCAGTACCTTCGAGAACAGAGTCCCCTTTGTTTACATTGATGGCTGTAATCTTACCGTCTTTATCAGCATTGATATTGTTTTCCATCTTCATGGCTTCCAAAATGATGATAACTTGTCCCTTCTTTACTGTATCGCCGACATTTACTTTGATATCGAGGATTACACCGGGAAGCGGAGATTTTACACCTGACTTGCCGGTAGAAGCAGCGGCCGGTTTTACTACCGGAGTAGCAGGAGCAGCAGGAGCGGATGTGGCTGCCGGACGTGCTACCGGTTTAACAACTACCTTCGGTGCTTTTTCCATTTCAACTTTGTAGGGAGTACCGTTCACTTCTACATGAGCGATGTTGTCTTCAATATCTCCAATGGCAACTTTATATACGTTACCGTTAATTTTATATTTATATTCTTTCATCGTTTTATTTTATTATGGGTGACTTACTTTTTGTGAGGAGTCTCACGCAACGTATAAATCTTTGAACTCCACGGTGAGTAACTGCGTTTTACACGGGTAATGGTAAGTATCGTGTCTTCCACATCGTGTACATCGCTTTGGAATTCGTGCATGGCCATTGAAATGGCAGCAAAAACTTCTCCCGGAGCCTGCCCCAGTTGTTTCTCTTTTGCTTCTTGTTTATCAGTAATACCTTTAGCTTTCATGGCATTGCGTTTGCTGAGGTTAACTGATATTTTACCTATAATCTTGAAGGAGATGTAGAGTAATATCAGCCCGCAGAATACAACGCTCATGGCAGAAATAGCCATACCGATACCTACGCTGTCATGCTCTTCGAATTTTTCCATTTTGGCATTGCTGTCGATAGTCTTGTTGTTGGTACTCGGAGTGACATATTTATCTTCGCTTCCACCCTTTACTTCCCATTGGTCGGCTGCATCACTGACACGGGCATAGGATTGGTTGGCTTTTAAAGTACCGGCAGGCACTATGACTTGATCAAGCAATTTCTTGCCGGAATCATACAACCCAATCCAGTTGGCATTTGTGGCATCCAGTTTGAAGTTCGTATGAAATGTACCGCGTCTTGGTTCTCCATCAGCCCAGAAAAGTGCATGCTGACGTGGTTTTATGAGTGTCAGAACGTCACCTTTGGGAATGAAATAACTGGCAGTATCACCCGGCTGGCTGCTGAATTTCAGATAGCAACCTGCAAGGTCGGCGCTGCCGTATGATCTGTTGAATATTTCAATCCATGCGCTGTGCACACCGTAGTCATCCTGATAGTTGCTTTCGTTGTTGACCAGCACTTCATTCAGCAGCAGTTTGTTGTTCGATTTCTGTTCTTTGCAAGAAGAGCAAAAGCCTAACACCAGCATCAATGAAAGGAATATTCCGATTTTTGTTTTATTCATAATCGTTCTTGTTTTAGTGTGAAAAGCTTGATTACAAGGGAATATTACCATGCTTCTTAGCCGGGTTAGTCAATTTCTTGGTTTGCAACTGTTGCAGGGCACGAATGATGCGGAAACGTGTGTTACGCGGTTCGATAACATCATCAATGTAGCCATATTTAGCTGCATTATAAGGATTGGCAAACAACTTGGTGTATTCAGCCTCTTTTTCAGCCAGGAATTGAGCCGGATTTTCCTGCTCTTTGGCTTCGCGGGCATATAATACTTCTACAGCACCTGCACCACCCATTACAGCGATTTCAGCAGTAGGCCAAGCATAATTCATGTCGCCACGCAGCTGCTTACAGCTCATCACGATGTGCGAACCACCGTAGGATTTACGCAGTGTGATGGTAACCTTGGGTACAGTAGCTTCACCGTATGCATACAGCAGTTTGGCACCGTGCAGGATGACGCCGTTGTACTCCTGGCCGGTTCCCGGAAGGAATCCCGGTACGTCTACCAATGATACGATAGGAATATTGAAGGCGTCGCAGAAACGGACGAAGCGTGCGCCCTTGCGGGATGCGTTGCTGTCGAGCACACCTGCCAGATACTTCGGCTGGTTGGCAACAATACCTACGGACTGTCCGTTGAAACGTGCGAAACCAATAATGATATTCTTTGAATAATCTTTTTGGATTTCGAGGAACTCACCATTATCTATGATAGCACCAATTACCTCGTACATATCGTACGGCTTGTTCGGGTTATCAGGAATGATGTCGTTCAGGGAATCTTCCAGACGGTCGATAGGGTCTGTACAGTCTACATAGGGAGCTTCTTCCAGGTTGTTCTGGGGAATGTAGCTCAACAGTTTGCGGATAAGAGCCAAACCTTCTTCTTCTGTCTGTGCAGTAAAATGAGTAACACCAGATTTGGTGGAGTGAACGCTCGCGCCACCCAGGTTTTCCTGGCTTACGTCTTCTCCGGTTACAGTCTTTACTACCTTCGGACCGGTAAGGAACATGTAGGATGTACCTTCCATCATCAAAGTAAAGTCTGTCAAGGCAGGAGAGTAAACGGCGCCACCGGCACAAGGACCGAAAATACCGGAAATCTGCGGAATGACACCCGAAGCAAGTATGTTACGTTGGAAGATTTCAGCGTAGCCAGCCAAGGCATTAATACCTTCCTGAATACGTGCACCGCCCGAGTCGTTGATACCGATACACGGAGCACCCATTTTCATGGCTTGGTCCATAATCTTACAGATTTTCAGAGACATGGTTTCGGACAGTGAACCGGCAGAAACTGTGAAGTCCTGTGCGAAGATATAAACCAGACGGCCTTCGATTGTACCGCAACCGGTTACTACACCGTCACCGGGGTAGTGTTTCTTTTCCATGCCGAAGTTGGTGCATCTATGTTCTACGAACATGTCCATTTCTTCGAAACTGCCTTCGTCGAGAAGCATGGCTATGCGCTCGCGAGCTGTATATTTACCCTTCTCGTGTTGCTTTGCAATCGCTTTTTCACCACCACCGAGACGTGCTGCAGCGCGGCGGTCTATAAGCTCTTTAATCTTTTCAAGTTGATTACTCATGAATTTATATTCTTTAAGTGTTTATACAATTTATGATTTGATGATTTTACAGTCTTGCTTATTCCGGTTTCTCGCAAAGCTCGGTCAGGACACCGAGAGTTGACTTCGGATGCAGGAATGCAATGTTCAGACCTTCTGCACCTTTGCGGGGAGCTTTGTCTATAAGGCGGATACCTTTTTCTTCGACTTCGGCAAGCGCACCGGCCACTCCGTCTTCAACGGCAAATGCCAGATGATGCATGCCACCGTTACCGTTGTTCTTTTCGATGAACTTGGCAATTGTGCTTTCGGGAGAAGTAGGTTCCAACAATTCGATCTTTACATCGCCCACTTTCAGGAAAGCGGTTCTAACTTTCTGATCTTCCACGGTTTCGATGTTGTAGCATTTCAAACCTAAAACGTTTTCGTAGTACGGAAGGGCTTCTTCAATGCTCTTAACGGCAATGCCCAGATGCTCAATGTGTGAAATCTTCATAACTATATAAATTAATGTTAGTATTGTATCCTTTTTAATAAAGGTATAAAGCAGCACAAAGAAAGAGAATTCTTCCTTAATAAAGAAATTTTTCATCAATTAATTAATGGTTAATTGAACTTTAGAAGGATTTTTTCAGACTTTAGATAGAGACCGGTTGTTTTCTTGATATCGTCCGCTAACGGACATCCCCACTGTCCGAAAATGAACACTTACCCCTCTATGAAACCTTTCCGGCCACTTGGCACACTCTTTGCTTTTCTGTTTGCGACAATTTTAAAGATTGAACATGAAAAAGAATATTTTACTTGCAGTTTGTTTTTTGATGCCGTTGGCAACCATGGCGCAGAATGATACTTTGGGACATGAACGCAATATTACGCTGTCGGAGGCCATTGTACTGGCCCGTACGCAGTCTGTGGATGCTGCTGTGGCATTGAATGAATTGAAAACCGCGTATTGGGAATACCGTACATTCCGTGCGGACTTGTTGCCGGAAGTGAATTTCACCGGTACACTACCCAACTATAACAAGTCCTACAGTACCTACCAGAATTCCGACGGCTCCTATAGCTTTGTTCGCAACAATACACTGGGGCTGTCCGGACAGCTTTCGGTAGACCAGAACATTTGGTTTACGGGGGGTAAGCTGTCACTGACTTCTTCGCTGGATTATCTCAAACAACTGGGTTCCGGAGGAGCGAAGCAGTTCATGTCAGTCCCCGTGAGTCTGGAGTTGACGCAACCGGTCTTCGGAGTGAATACCTTGAAGTGGAACCGCCGTATAGAGCCCGTACGCTATGCCGAGGCAAAGGCCGAGTTCATTTCAGCTACGGAAGAGGTGACGATGAAAACCATCACTTATTTCTTTGAGTTGCTGCTGGCCAAAGAATCGCTCGCTACCGCCATGCAGAACAAGACGAATGCCGACCGCCTTTATGAAGTGGCCATAGCCAAACGTAAAATGGGACAGATATCCGAGAATGATTTGTTGCAGCTTAAACTGAATTCATTGCAGGGCAAGGCCGACGTGACTGAGGCAGAGAGCAACCTGAATGCAAAAATGTTCCAGCTCCGTTCTTTCCTCGGGGTGTCCGAGCAGGAAAGCCTGAATCCGGTGTTGCCCGCCACTGTTCCCGATATAAAGATGGAGTATGACCGTGTGCTGAACAAGGCACTGGAACGCAACTCCTTTGCACAGAACATTCGCCGCCGCCAGCTCGAAGCTGATTATGAAGTGGCAACGGCACGCGGAAACTTGCGCAGCATCGACCTCTTTGCCAGTGTGGGCTATACGGGGCAGAACCATGAATTCTCTTCAGCCTACCGGGACTTGCTTGATAATCAGATTGTGCAGGTAGGCGTCAAGATTCCTATCCTTGACTGGGGCAAGCGCCGCGGCAAGGTAAGGGTGGCAAAGAGCAACCGTGAAGTGGTCTTGTCCAGAATCCGTCAGGAACAGATGGACTTTAACCAGGACATCTTTTTGCTGGTGGCTAACTTCAACAACCAGGCGCAACAGCTGGACATAGCCGAAGAGGCGGATGTCATTGCTGAGAAGCGTTACAAGACCAGTGTAGAGACCTTTATGATAGGTAAAATCAGCACCCTGGACCTGAACGATGCACAGAACTCTAAAGACGAAGCCCGTCAAAAGCATATTTCAGAGCTGTACTACTATTGGTATTACTTCTATCAGCTCCGCAGCTTGACCCTTTGGGATTTTGAACGCGATACGGAATTGGAAGCTGATTTTGAAGAGGTGGTAAGAGGATAAGTCGACGGGTTGCAAGTGATAAGTTATGAATTATTTGCCGGTAAAAGTACCGTATATGCGATATTATAGGTGAATAACTTATAACTTATCATTCATAACTCTGCTTTTTTACTTATTTTTGCGGGAAACAAACTACAATTTTTATGATACTGATAATAGACGACGATAGTGCTGTGCGCTCTTCCCTCAGCTTTATGCTGAAGCGTGCCGGATATGAGGTGAAAACGGCTCCAAGTCCTCGCGAAGCTATGGACATAGTTAGGGCCGAAGCTCCCGCCTTGATTTTGATGGATATGAACTTCACTCTTTCCACTACCGGAGAAGAGGGACTTACCTTATTGAAGCAGGTAAAGGTGTTCCGTCCCGATGTGCCCGTTATTTTGATGACGGCATGGGGAAGTATCCAGCTTGCCGTGCAGGGTATGCAGGCCGGCGCATTCGATTTCATAACCAAGCCTTGGAACAATGCTGCTCTTTTGCAGCGCATCGAGACGGCCCTTGAGCTTACGGCCGCCCCGAAAGAGGTGCCGGAAGAGCAGACTACCGCATTGAATCGCAGCCATATTATAGGTAAGTCCAAAGGGCTGATGGAAGTGCTGAACACAGTGGCTCGCATAGCCCGTACCAATGCTTCGGTGCTGATTACGGGCGAAAGCGGAACGGGCAAGGAGCTGATTGCCGAAGCCATCCATATCAACAGCCAACGTGTGAAGCAGCCTTTTGTCAAGGTGAATCTCGGCGGCATCTCGCAGAGCTTGTTCGAGAGCGAGATGTTCGGCCATAAGAAAGGGGCGTTTACCGATGCCAGCGCCGACCGTATAGGGCGTTTTGAAATGGCAAATAAAGGTACTATCTTCCTCGACGAGATTGGTGACCTCGACCCTTCCTGCCAGGTGAAACTGCTGCGCGTGCTTCAAGACCAGACATTCGAAGTGCTGGGCGATAGCCGTCCCCGCAAAGTCGATGTGCGCGTTGTGTCCGCCACTAATGCAGACCTCCGCAAGATGGTGTCCGAACGTACTTTCCGTGAAGACCTTTTTTACCGTATCAACCTGATTACCGTAAAACTGCCCTCCTTGCGGGAGCGCCGTGAAGATATTCCTTTGCTGGCACGTCACTTTGCCGACCGTCAGGCAGAGGTGAACGGCTTGCCGCGTACGGATTTCTCGGCCGACGCTCTGAATTTCCTTTCCCGCCTGCCTTATCTGGGCAACATTCGTGAGTTGAAGAATCTGGTGGAGCGTACCATTCTGGTCAGCGGCAAGCCGGTGCTGGATGCCGCGGATTTCGATGCCCAATATCTGCGTCACGACGAACCGGCCAAAGCTGCCGAAGGTACTTCTTTTGCAGGTATGACCTTGGATGAAATAGAGCGGCAGACTATCTTGCAGGCGTTGGAACAGCATAAAGGGAATCTCAGTCAGGTGGCAGTGTCATTAGGCATCAGCCGCGCTGCGCTTTACAGACGTTTGGAAAAATATAATATTCAAGTCCCGTGCGCATAAAATTCTTTTTCTTCATACTTGTCCTTTTTCTGCTCGGTCTGGGTGGAATGCTGGTATATCTGCTGAGTGGAAAGCCTTCTTTGTATCTGTACGTGTTGGAGGGGCTCATCGGGTTTATCCTTATCTATCTGATAGTATTCTATAATAAGATAGTGAAGCCGATGAACACCATAGGCAGCGGTATGGAGTTGCTGCGCGAGCAGGATTTCAGTAGTCGTCTCAGCCGGGTAGGGCAGTACGAAGCAGACCGCATTGTGAATATCTTTAACCGAATGATGGAGCAGCTCAAGAATGAACGGTTGCGCATGCGCGAGCAGAATCACTTCTTGGATTTGCTGATTCAGGCATCTCCAATGGGGGTTATTATCCTGACAATGGACGATGAAGTGTCGCAACTGAATCCGATGGCGGTAAAGATGCTCGGTGTCCGTATGGAGGAGGCGATGGCAAAGCGGCTGGACCAGATGGACTCCCCGTTGGCTGCCGAACTTTCGTCCATTCCCAAAGACGAGACGGCAGTGGTCCGTCTCAATGACGCGAATATTTATAAATGCACCCATTCTTCTTTTATTGACAGAGGGTTCAAACATCCTTTTTTCTTGATAGAGCGTATGACGGAAGAAGTGATGCGTGCCGAGAAACGTGCCTATGAAAAGGTAATCCGCATGATAGCTCATGAAGTGAACAATACCACTGCGGGCATCACTTCCACACTCGATACAGTGGAGCAGGCACTTTCTACAGAAGATGATATGGAGGACATCTGCGACGTGATGCGCGTTTGTACGGAGCGTTGTTTCTCGATGAGCCGTTTCATTACCCGTTTTGCAGATGTGGTAAAGATACCCGAACCTACCCTGGCACCCGTCCAGCTGAATGAGTTGGTGTCCATGTGCAAGCGTTTCATGGAAGGAATGTGCAATGACCGCAATATAGAGCTACGTCTGGAATGCGACCCGGAGGTGGGAATGGTGCGTATGGATGCTTCTCTTTTTGAGCAGGTGCTTGTGAATATCATCAAGAATGCCGCCGAAAGTATAGAGGGGGACGCCGGAGAAAACGGACAGCAAGGTGAGATAATAGTAAGGACCACTGCCCCCGCTTCTGTCGAAGTCGTTGACAATGGTCCGGGGATAAGTAAAGAGACCGAAGCTAAACTCTTCAGCCCCTTCTTTTCCACCAAGCCGAACGGGCAGGGAATTGGCCTGGTGTTTATCCGGGAAGTTTTGAGCCGTCATGGTTGCACGTTCTCCCTACGTACCTACAACGATGGATTGACCCGCTTCCGTATACTATTTAATTGAAATTTGAAAGTTTTACCTTTCACCTTTCAATTTTCAATTTTTATCTTTCGCCTTTCCATTTTTAAAGAATTCTTTTGCATACTCCTCCAGTATCTTTTTGATGCCTTGGCCGATGGTTGCATAGTCTTTCTCGTCCAGATTGGCGAGTGAGGCGCGCACGCTCCATTCGGGGCCGTCAAAACCACCGCCGTTCAGCAGCACCAGAGAGGTTTCTTTGGCAAGGCGGAAGACTACGTTCAGCGGGCTGTAGGTGCGTTTCAGATATTCTACAAAGTCGTCCCCATAGAACTTCTTTGCCCAAACCAGCATGTCGATTTCTGTATAATAACCTACGCGCAACGGGTCTTCCGTCAGCGTGAAACCGGTATTCTCCCAAAGGGCATGCAATCGGCGGCGGATAATCTCCTGCATCTTTTGCTTGTATTTGTTTTCCTTGTCCAGCAGGGCAAAGGCGGCGAAAAGGCCCATCTGCATCTGTTGTGGCAATGACAGTCCGGCGGTATGGTTCAGTGCCACCTGACGGCTGTCGGCAACCATACGGTCGATAAACTTCAGTTTTTCAGGTTCCAGAGTGAGGGTGGAGTAGCGGTGGTGCAGAATCTCCCGTTTCTCTTTCGGCAGTTTGGCTATCAGCTTGTCGAACAGGTTGAATTCGTGCAGGGTAATGACCGCATTGCGCCATCCGGTGGCACCGAAGTATTTGGAGAATGAATAGACGCAAAGCGTATTGTAGGGAATTTCTGCCATGAACGAACGGAAATGTGGACTGAATGTACCGTATACGTCGTCTGTAATAATCATCAGATTAGGGTTGTCATTCCTGACGATGCTCACGATGCGCGCCATTGTATCCGGACTGAGTGTGTAGCTGGGCGGATTACTGGGATTGGTGACAAAGAGGGCCTTGATTTTAGGGCTTTTCAAGCGGTCTATGTCTTCGTCGCTGTACTGCCAGAGGTGCATCCCTTCGTTATTCATGCGGTTGGCATGTATTTTGGTCACTCGAAACTGGTAGCGGCTGAGTTGTGGGATTTCAATATAGGGGGTAAAGGCAGGAACCATGAGGACGATGCCGTCCCCTTTGTTCAGCAGGAAGTTTTCCTGCAGGGAGTCGAAGATGTAGCACATGGCGGCTGTTCCACCTTCGGTGGCAAACAGGTCATAGGCACCCCGGGGAGGACGGTTGTCGCACATCTCTTGCGAAAGGTAATCTTGCACAAGGATTTCCGTAAAATGAAGGATGCGGTCGGGCACGGGATACTGGTCGCCTACAATGCTTTCGGCCCATTCGTGTACAAGGCTGTCGGGGTCGGCGGCATGCTGCATCAGCAGGTAGTTGTAGGTTTGTTCCAGCAATTTGGCGCCCGGTACGTTATTGTTCTTTTTCAGGAAGGCTTCGAAGCGGGAGGCAATGCCTTTTTTTTCGGGGATGCCTGCAATGCCCTCGGGCAAATCCATGATGCGGCGGCACTCTTCCAGGCCGAAGCTTCCCAACAGGAAGAAGGCTTCGCGTGGAGCGGTTGCAATCCAGTTGGGGTTGCCGCGCCCTGCGTTCAGCATGGTACGGGCGGTTTTCTTCAGACTCTCGTCTGCCATGTCTATCAGGCGGTTCTTCAGTTCGAAAGGACTGATAGATTCCATTTTCTTTTCTAAAAGTTTTGTATCCATAAGCTCAAGTTTAGGTTCGTTATTTATTGTTTTCAGTCATTCGGCGAATAATCTCTGTTCATGCGGTATACTATTTCTTTCCTTGCTTGAAATTAATCGTCCGATATATGTTTCCTTTTCGTCCGACAGTTGTTGAATCATCGTCCGACAACTGTTGAATTATCGTCCGACAGCTGTCGGACGAATAGCTATTAGTGAATGGGTATATAGTCGCTTGCATTTCCGGCAATAATTCTTTGAATGCTCCGGATTAGTAAGCATTGGTACAGAATCGTCTTATATTAGCAAAACGATGACTACACCCCATATTATTAATAAGGTATTGCCCACGGCATAGGTCACGGTGTATCCCAGAGCAGGTGTCTCACTCTCAACGGCATCCTGCACCGCGCCTAAAGCGGCCGTAGTGGTACGTGCCCCCGCGCAGACGCCCAAAGCCAGTGCCGGATGGAACTTGAAAACATACCTTGCCAGCAGCAAGCCGATAATCAGCGGCAGGGTGGTGGCGGCTGCTCCCACCAGGAACAGGCTGATACCTACGTCGTGGAAGCCCTGCACGAAACTGGGACCTGCCGAAATGCCCACTACCGCGATGAACATGTTCAGACCGACATTGTTCAACACCCATTGCGAAGGTTCGGGAATGCGCCCGAAGGTGGGGTGCTTACTGCGGAGCCAGCCGAAGAACAAGCCGGCAATCAATGCGCCGCCGCTTGTGCTCAAGCTGATGGGGATGCCGCCGATATGGACGGAAAGTGCTCCGAACAAACCTCCGACAAGGATACCCAGGCCTACGAATATCATGTCCGTCTGGTTGGTAGGGCGGTCTATATACCCCAGACGTTTGGCTGCTGCTTCCACTTCCTGCCTGGTACCTACCACTTCGATGACGTCGCCGGCATCTACTACCGTTTGTGCCAGCACGGGAATGGATATTCCGGCGCGCTTGATGCTCCGGATACTGACACCGTGCATGAACTTTTCCCTTCGGATAACTGCAACCGTCTTGCCGGCAACCGTCTTGCGTGTGATTGTAACCGGTAACTTTTCGGCAGGAAAATCCAGGAGCTGGGCATCTTGTACTTCCGGCCCTATCCAGCTTTCTTCGCCTATGATGTATTCGCGGCGTCCGCTTAGCACTACTTCGTCTCCCGGCTCTATCTGTATGTTCATGCTGACTTCCACCACAACTCCGGATTTGCGGAGGCGTTCCACAAATAGACGTTTGTCGTGCTGCCGGAAGTAGACTTCCAGGTCAATCACCCGCTTTCCATTCTTGAACCATTCGTTTTCGACCCGGTAGGCACGGAAAGTGACGGGGCGTGCCGCCGGCATGAATCCCGGTTCGTCAGCCAGAGAGCTGCCCATCTTCGCCTCCAGTTCCTTGCAGGCGGCTTTCACCTTTTCCAGCCCGCCTAGCATCTTGGGACCAATGGATGATAGGACCCATGCCGAGCCTGCCGTACCGAAAATGTAGGTGACGGCGTAGGATACGGGAATGATGTTGACGTAACTTTGTCGTTGGGCCTCGTCCAGTCCCATATTGGCCATGGTGTCTTCTGCCACTCCGATGACGGCGGAGATGGTTTGCGAACCGGCCAGCAGTCCGGCAGCTTCACCGGCATTGTAGCCCATCATCAGGGCCAGCAGCCAGGTCACTAACAGTACGGATACACACATCAGTACGGCAAAGCCTACTTGGGGTAATCCGTCCTTTTTCAGTCCGCGGAAGAACTGGGGACCCACTTTATAGCCCACGGCAAAAAGGAAAAGCAGAAAAAATACCGACTTTATCGGACCCGGTACGGCTATATTCAGTTGCCCTACCAGTACGCCTACAAGCAGTACACTGGTCACTGTGCCCAGCGTAAACTTACCGATACGCAGTTTCCCCAGCCAGAATCCCAGGAATATAGTGAGGAAAATGGCAAGTTCGGGGCGTTCCCTGAGCTGGTTGAAAATCCATTCCATAATCAAGTTGTTTAGGTTATATATTGGTTGTTCCGATGCTTTCTGGAGCGTCGTTTCGCTATACAACGGCTTTTAACGGGAAGTGTTTTGTACAAAAGGAGTTTTTTAGAACATTTATTCCGTAAAACCGAACTTTAAGAAAAAGTTTTCTTCCGTACCTTTGCCATCCAAATTAGGTAAAACAAGGTATGAAGTTGTTTTTTAGGGTATTTCTGCTTATCCAGCTGGTTACTCTTCCATTGAGAGCACAATATATGGTGCAAGGCGTTGTCACCGATTCGTTGACGAAGGAGCCGTTGCCTTATACGTCAGTTTATCTGAAAGGAACTACGGAGGGAGGGATGACGGACAATAACGGCCGTTTTTCCTTCAAGACCTATCGCCCGGAGGCCACGCTGGTCATTTCGGCCGTGGGATATAATGAATATGTCCGGCTGATTCATCCTGCAAAGTCTTCTAAGTTCAATATTGCCCTTTCGCCAGCCACTTATGCACTGGATGAGGTGGTGGTGAAGCCGAAACGTGAACGGTATAAGAAAAAGGATAATCCCGCAGTGGAGTTTGTACGCAAGATGATAGAGCATCGGGATGACTACTCGCCCGACGAACGCGACTTCTGGAAACGTGACCGCTATGAAAAGATGACTTTTGCCATCAATAACTTCGACAGCTTGAAGCAACAGAAGTGGCTTTACCGTAAGTTCAAGTTTCTGACGGATTATGTCGATACCTCTGCCGTTACCGGCAGGCCGGTACTGGCCATCTCCAACCGTGAGTTACTTGCCACAGACTATTACCGCAAGTCTCCGCATAGCCGGAAACAGTGGGTCACCGCCCGCAGGCAGGCAGGAGTGGACGAGATGCTTTCCCAGCAGGGTATGGAGCAGGCTATCAGTGTCACCATGACCGATGTAGACCTTTATGAGAACAACATCACCTTGTTCACCAATAAGTTTGTCAGTCCGCTTTCCTCCCTTGGGCCGTCTTTCTACAAATATTATCTGATGGATACGCTTACCGTTGCCGGAAAGCCTTGTGTTGACTTGACATTTGTCCCTTTCAACTCCGAGTCGTTCGGTTTTACGGGACATTTATACGTCATGCTGGACAGTACCTATTTTGTAAAGCGTGCCGTCATGAACTTTCCTCAGAAAATAAATCTGAACTTTGTGGACTACATGAAGATTGAACAGAATTTTGACCGCGCGGAGGACGGTACGAGGCAGTTGCTCAATGAGAGTATCACTACGGAATTCAAGTTGGTGGACAATAGTGACGGTATTTATGCCAAGCGGGATGTGTATTACAGAAACTATCAGTATGAACCGGATGACAAGGCTCTGCAGGCTTTCCGAAAACCGGAAAAGGTGATTGAAGAGACATCGGCTTCCGGCTATTCGGAAGCATATTGGGATGCCAACCGCCAGGTGGAAGTCAGCAAGAAAGAGACTTCGGTGGACAAGATGATGGCCCAGTTGCGCAGCTATCCCGTTTATTTCTGGACGGAGAAAGTGTTGAAGGTGCTGTTCACGGGGTATATTCCCGCTCCGAAGGAAAAAGAACCTTTGTTCTATATCGGTATGATGAATACCACTATCAGCGGAAATACACTGGAAGGGGTGCGCTTGCGTGCCGGCGGTATGACGACGGCATGGCTCAATCCGCATTTGTTCGGCAGGGGCTATATGGCATACGGTTTTCGCGACCATCGTGTAAAGGGACTCGCCGAACTGGAATATTCTTTTCATAGGAAGAAGGAATATGCCAATGAATTTCCTATACATTCGTTGAAGCTCCGTTACTTGTCAGACGTCAATCAATATGGACAACACTATCTTTATACCAGTCAGGATAATGTTTTTCTTGCCTTGAAACGTCAGAAGGATGACCGTATCGGTTATCAGCGGAAGGCGGAACTGACCTATACCAATGAGTTCCATTCCGGCTTTTCCGTACAGATGACGACGCGTCTGCGTAAAGATGAATCATCCCATCTGATTCCTTTCGTCAAGCAGGACGACCATAATACGTATGTAAAAAGTATTTCGACCAGTGAACTGGAATTGAAGCTGCGCTATGCTCCCAACGAGAAATTCTTCCAGACCCAATGGAACCGTTTCCCCGTTTCGCTGGATGCTCCGGTCTTTTCGCTTACACATACCATGGCTGCCAAAGGGGTACTGGGAGGAGACTATACCTATCACTATACGGAAGCGGGTTTTCAAAAGCGTTTCTGGTTCTCGGCATTCGGTTATACGGACGTTATCCTGAAGGCCGGGAAAGTATGGAACAAGGTTCCTTTCCCTTTGCTCGTCATTCCCAACGCGAACTTGTCCTATACCATACAGCCCGAGTCCTATTCACTGATGAATGCCATGGAATTCATGAACGATGAATACGCTTCCTGGGATGTGACCTATTACTTGAACGGCTGGCTCTTCAACCGTATTCCTTTGTTGAAAAAGTTGAAATGGCGTGAAGTGCTTTCCTGTCGCGGCTTGTATGGGAATTTGAGTGATAAGAATAATCCGGCTTTTCAGCAGGATTTGTTCCGTTTTCCTGCCGGCAGCACTACAATGGGGCATACGCCATACGTAGAGGCAGGTGTAGGTGTTGAAAATATTTTCAAAGTATTGCGTGTCGATTATGTATGGCGTTTGACTTACCGAAATTTACCAAATATCGACAAATCCGGGCTCAGAATCAGTCTACACATGACATTTTAACTTAAATCTTACTAATAGGACATTAAATCGGATAAAATGACTAATCCCAATTGAGTAAAATACCCTAAATTTGAGCAATTTTTTAAACTCTAAATAATACAATGGCAATGAAAGAAAACATTAAGCCGGCAACCGGACGCCTGGGCGTGCTGGTAGTCGGAGTAGGTGGTGCGGTTGCAACCACCATGATTACCGGTACATTAGCTGCTCGCAAGGGCTTGGCAAAAGCTATAGGCTCAATCACACAAATGGCTGCTATGCGCATGCAGGATGGCAAAGAGAAACTTATCAAAGACATAGTGCCTTTGGCTGATTTGAATGATATCATTTTCGGCGGTTGGGACATTTTCCCGGACAACGCCTACGAAGCTGCTATGTATGCCGAGGTTTTGAAAGAGAAAGACTTGAATTTGGTAAAAGACGAACTGCAAGCCATCAAGCCGATGCCTGCTGCATTCGACCACAATTTTGCAAAACGTTTGAACGGTACGCATATTAAGAAGGCTGCTACTCGCTGGGAAATGACAGAGCAGTTGCGTGAGGATATCCGTAACTTCAAGGCAGCCAATAACTGCGAGCGTATTGCTGTGCTGTGGGCTGCAAGTACCGAAATATATATTCCTCTGTCCAAGGAGCACGAATCTCTCGCTGCTTTGGAACAGGCAATGAAGGAAAACAATACTGAAGTAATCTCTCCGAGTATGTGCTATGCATATGCTGCCATTGCAGAAGGCGCTCCGTTTATTATGGGTGCTCCTAATCTGTGTGTGGATACTCCAGCCATGTGGGAATTCTCCAAGAAAATGAATGTGCCCATTTCCGGTAAGGACTTCAAGAGTGGCCAAACTTTGATGAAGACGGTGCTTGCTCCGATGTTCAAGACCCGTATGTTGGGTGTAAGCGGCTGGTTCTCTACGAATATTCTGGGTAACCGTGACGGCGAGGTACTCGACCAACCGGAGAACTTCAAGACAAAAGAGGTCAGCAAGCTGTCTGTTATCGACAATATCTTCGAACCGGAGAAATATCCTGACTTGTACGGTGATGTTTATCATAAGGTACGCATTAACTACTATCCTCCTCGTAAGGATAACAAGGAAGCATGGGACAACATCGATATTTTCGGCTGGATGGGCTATCCGATGGAAATCAAGGTTAACTTCCTGTGCCGTGACTCCATTCTTGCTGCTCCCATCGCGCTCGACTTGGTTATTTTCAGTGATTTGGCATTGCGTGCAGGTATGTGCGGCATCCAGACGTGGCTATCCTTCTTCTGCAAGAGCCCGATGCACGATTTCGAGCATGAGCCGGTACACGATTTGTTCCAGCAATGGCGCATGGTGAAAGAGACTCTCCGTAACATGGTGGGTGAAACAGCACCGAGTTATCTGGATTAAAAAAACAGTGATAAGGTGATAAAAATAAGGTGGTAAGGTGATAGAGTGATAGCACTTTACCACTTTATCACTTTTATTACTTTATTGCATTTATCACTTTACCGTTTTTATCGCATTTATCACCTCATTACTTTTTTGATGAAGAAACCCTCCCTCCTCCCAGTCATTATCGGTACGGGCTTTGGCTCGGGCTTTTCTCCTTTTGCACCCGGCACTGCGGGAGCTTTGCTGGCTACGCTTATCTGGTTCGGGTTGTCTTATCTGGTTTCAAGTGCCTGCCTTTTGTGGCTGACAGTAGCATTGATTTTGGTATTTACACTTGCCGGTATCTGGGCTGCTAACCGCCTGGAGGCATCTTGGGGCGAAGACCCTTCGCGCGTGGTGGTCGATGAAATGGTCGGTGTGTGGATTGCCTTGCTTGCGGCGCCCGCCGGACATGTATGGTATGCATTGGGAGCATTTGTCTTGTTCCGTTTGTTTGATATATTCAAGCCCTTGGGCATTCGCCGTATGGAAAGTCTGCCGGGTGGAATCGGGGTAATGATGGACGATATTCTGTCCGGAGTCTACGGATTTATAATTTTGATTGTGGCAAGATGGATAATCAGTTGAAATCAAATGGCAAAGGTGTGTCGTGGCGCCATTCTGTCTGGATCTTCTTCAAGGCCCAGATTTCTGCGCAATTCGCAAGCTTTGTCGATTTTCTGGTGACTATCCTTCTGGTAAAGGCTTTTGCTGTTTTTTATCTTTATGCCACATTCACGGGTTCCGTGGTAGGAGGCATTGTAAACTGTGCCATTAATTACGGATGGGTGTTCCATGCCGAAGACTGTAAGAAAACGCATGTTGCCGTGAAATATCTCTTTGTCTGGGGAGGCAGCATTATACTGAATACCTGGGGCACTTTTGCACTGACCGAGTGGCTTACGGGCATGACATGGGTCAATGGGCTGTTGGGATATTATATAGACAATGTATTTATTCTGTCAAAGATAATAGTCGCAGTGCTGGTAGCTTTTTTTTGGAACTACCATCTGCAACGTTTTTTCGTTTATCGTAATCACAATATAAAAGGCTTTCTGAAACATTATTTAGAGAACAAAAAAGACGAATATGAATTATAGAGATTGGTTGCAGCAGGTGATATACAAGATTATCAATCCTGTGGTGCATGGTATGATTAGAATTGGCATTACGCCTAACTTTATTACGACTACGGGGCTGGTGCTGAATATCGTGGCGGCTGCCTTGTTTGTGTATGCCGGGGTGTACAAGAGTGGTGAACTGGCCTATGTAGGCTGGGGAGGCGGTATTGTGCTCTTTGCCGGGTTGTTTGACATGATGGACGGACGTGTGGCACGCGTGGGTAAAATGAGTTCTACTTTCGGTGCGCTCTACGACTCCGTACTCGACCGTTACAGCGAGCTCGTGACATTGTTCGGCATCTTCTATTACCTGATGCTGCAAGGCTATTTGTGGGGCTCCATCATTACATTCATTGCGCTGATAGGTTCGCTGATGGTGAGTTACGTGCGTGCCCGTGCCGAAGGTTTGGGGCTGGAGTGTAAAGTGGGTTTCATGCAGCGCCCCGAACGCGTTGTGCTGACTGCCCTCGGTGCCATGTTCTGCGGTATCTTTGGTGATTGTACTTTATTCGACCCGATGCTGATACTAATTGTGCCTATGGCAGTGATTGCAATATTGGCGAATTTGACGGCATTTGCCCGCTTGGCGCATTGCTATAAACTACTGAAAGACAAGGAATGAAAAATAGTTTGTTTCCCTCTGTGAGAGAGGCGGTGCTGGTGATTGTCATCACAGCGTTTTTCCTGATTCTGACAGCGGTCTGTATCGGGCTTCGTCCGGAACATTTCCTGATGGCGGGTATATTTTTGGTATTGTTCTTTGCCGGACAGACAACCCGTAAGTTGGCAGTGGCGCTGTTGCCGTTTTTCATATTCGGCATTTCGTATGACTGGATGCGCGTATATCCCAATTACCAGGTGAATCCCATTGATGTAAAAGGACTTTATGAGGCAGAAAAATCCCTTTTTGGCTTGTCTGTAGACGGTGCTGTCCTTATCCCTTGTGAGTATTTTGCTTTGAACCATTGTCCTGTTGCCGATTTCTTTGCCGGGATATTCTATCTCTGTTGGGTACCGGTTCCCATTGCATTCGGGTTGTGGCTCTATCTGAAGGGTGACCGTAAGGTATATCTTCGTTTTGCGATGGTGTTCCTGCTGGTTAATCTCATCGGTTTTGCCGGCTATTACATCCATCCCGCTGCTCCGCCCTGGTATGCCATGAATTATGGTTTCGAGCCGATACTCGACACTCCGGGCAATGTGGCAGGCTTAGGGCGCTTTGACGAATTGCTGGGATGTTCCATCTTCAACTCCATTTACGGAAGGAATGCCAATGTATTTGCAGCAGTGCCCTCGCTCCATGCCGCCTATATGGTGGTGGCTTTGGCTTACGCGGTTATGGACCGCAGCAAAAAGTGGTTGATAGCGTTGTTTGCGGTGATTATGGTCGGTATCTGGTGGACGGCTGTCTATTCGGGACACCATTATCTGATTGATGTGATGCTGGGCATCTCTTGTGCATTGCTGGGTATTTTTGTTTTTGAGAAAGGACTGATGAAGTGGGGAGCGTTCGGACGCTTCTTTGAAAGATACAGTCGATACATTAAATAAGGTATACAATGAATAATTTTGTTTTTTATAGTCCTACAGAGTTTGTCTTTGGCAAGAATACTGAAGTGCAAGTCGGTGCATTGGCGCGTAAGTATGGTGCACAAAAAGTGATGATAGTATATGGAGGCGGTTCTGTTGTACGGAGTGGTCTGCTGGATAGAGTGAAGCAATACTTGCAGGAAGCCGGTGTGGCTTATTGCGAAATGGGAGGTGTCCAGCCCAATCCCATTGACGGTAAGGTGTACGAAGGTATTCAGCTTTGCCGTCGTGAGCAGGTGGATATGATGCTTCCTGTGGGAGGTGGTTCGGTCATAGATACGGCAAAGGCCATTGCTGCCGGAGCCCTCTATGATGGGGACTTCTGGGATTTCTTTATCGGTCGTGCCAAGGTGGAGAAAGCGTTGAAAGTAGCCGTGGTGCTGACTATCCCGGCTGCCGGAAGCGAGGGTTCGGGCAATACGGTAATTACCAAGACAGAGACACTCCAAAAACTGGGTCTCTGTGCCCCCGAGCATTTGCGTCCCGTATTTTCCATCATGAATCCTGAACTGACCTACACCCTCCCGGCTTATCAGACGGCTTGTGGCATTGCCGACATGATGGCCCACATCATGGAGCGTTACTTCACGAATACACCGGATGTGGAAATCAGCGACCGGCTTTGTGAAGGCACCTTGACAGCTATCATTAAAGAAGCTTACCGGGTGAAACAGCAACCGGACAACTATGCCGCGCGTGCCAACATTATGTGGTGCGGCACTGTGGCGCATAACGGAACTTGTGGGGTAGGGCGTGAGGAAGACTGGGCATCCCATGCACTGGAACATGAAATCAGTGCTATCTATAATGTAGCCCACGGTGCCGGCTTGGCTGTAATCTTCCCTGCCTGGATGGCTTTTATGGCAGAACATAATCCGGCAAAGATAGCCCAGTTTGCCCATCGTGTTTTTGATATACCCAAGTCCGAAGATTTGGAAGAGATGGCTTTGGCAGGTACTGCCCGACTGAAACACTTTTTCCGTTACATGGGCTTGCCGGTTAGCTTTAAGGAGTTGGGTATCGAGCATCCCGATATAGACCGTATGCTCGTCAGTCTGCGGCGCAATAAAGGCGAACTGCTTGGCAACTACGTGAAGCTGACCATGACTGATTGCAGGGAAATCTATCGTTTGGCTTTATAACGAAAGGCATGTTTGGGGAGAGCTCCCCCAAAGCAAGAGCTAAAAAAGACGGCGAAGATAAATACCCTTCGCCGTCTTTTTTATTTGATTTCGATTTCTTCCTTCATGTCTATCTCTTCCCCTTGCAGGTCGTAGAATACATATTCCAGGAATGCTAATTTCTGGTTTGGAATAATCTTGATACCGAATCCGTACTTCATCTGCCACTTCCGTTTCAAGGAGACGAGTCCCTGATTGACGTAGGCTGCGATGTACGGGTGGATGTGTAACGAGAATTTCTTTATCTTCAATTTGTTGACCAGGTAGTCAATCTTACTCTCTAAGGTGTCCGTAAAGAGGATGGACGATTTGATGGTGCCTTTACCGAAGCAGGTGGGGCAGGTTTCCGTCGTATTTACATCCATAGCCGGGCGTACACGCTGGCGTGTAATCTGCATCAGTCCGAATTTACTGAGCGGCAGGATGTTGTGACGTGCTCTGTCTTTCTGCATGTTGGCACACATACGTTCGTAAAGCTTCTGTCGGTTTTCGGCTTCATTCATGTCGATGAAGTCCACCACGATGATACCACCCATATCCCTTAGTCTGAGCTGGCGTGCCAGTTCGTCGGCTGCACCCAGATTCACTTCCAGTGCGTTGGCCTCCTGCCCGTTGGCATTCTTGGTGCGGTTACCGCTGTTCACGTCTACTACGTGAAGCGCCTCAGTATGCTCAATAATCAGGTAGGCACCACTTTTGTATGAAATGGTCTTGCCGAATGACGACTTGATTTGTTTGGTGATACCAAAATTGTCGTAAATGGGGAGTTGACCTTTGTACAGCTTCACAATTCCTGCCCGTTCAGGGGCGATGAGGGTTACGTAATCCTTGATTTCGTGGTACACAGCCTCGTTGTTCACGTGGATGTTTTCGAAGGAAGGATTGAACAAGTCGCGCAACAGTCCTACGGCACGGCTGGTTTCTTCGTAAATCAGTGTCGGAAATTTGGTGGCCTTCTGTACTTTTGTAATGGCATCTTCCCAATGTTTCAGTAATACTTTAAGCTCTCCGTCGAGCTCGGCAACACGTTTTCCTTCGGCCACGGTGCGGACGATGACGCCGAAGTTTTTCGGCTTGATACTCATCAACAGTTGCTTGAGGCGTGCGCGCTCTTCGCTCGATTTAATTTTTTGTGATACGGAAACCTTGTCATTGAAGGGAATCAGCACGAGGTATCTTCCGGCAAAGGAAAGTTCGGAAGTCAGTCGCGGCCCTTTGGTAGAGATAGGTTCCTTGACAATTTGCACCACTACTTCTTGTCCCACCTTGAGTGTGTTGGAAACCGTTCCGTCCTTTTCAAGGTCGGGAAGTATGGTTGCTTTGGTAATGGGATTCAGCTTCTTCTTGTCGCTTAAAGTTTGCTTTACGTACTTCTCTAACGAGTTAAATTGAGGACCCAGGTCCAGATAATGAAGAAAAGCGTCTTTCTCGTAACCCACGTCCACGAAGCAGGCATTCAGGCCGGGCATCAATTTCTTGACGCGTCCCAAATACATGTTGCCCACCGAAAAGGAGATGTTTCTTCCTTCGCTCTGGAGTTCCACCAGCTGCTTGTCTTCAAGCAGTGCAATGGATACCTCTTTGGGCTGTACGTCTACAACGAGTTCGCTTGTCACAATAATTGGCTTTTAAATGATTCAATTTACTACTTAAACAAAGAACAAACCCGCGAGACATTTTGCTTCACAAGTTTGTTCTTTATTTTGTCCTTCAGACTAAAAATTACTTTTTGCTTTTATGTCTGTTCTTTCTTAGTCTTTTTTTACGCTTGTGCGTAGACATTTTATGTCTTTTTTTCTTCTTTCCGCTTGGCATAGCTTCAAAATTTTTATGGGTTAATACTATTGTTTATTATTTCTTCACTGAGAGGGTGAACGTTTTTGCAGGCTTAAATGCCGGAATGTTATGTTCCGGAATGATTATTGTAGTGTTCTTGGAGATGTTGCGAGCAGTTTTCTGAGCTCTTTTCTTCACTACAAAACTACCAAACCCGCGGAGGTAAACATTTTCATCTTTGGATAAAGATGCCTTTACTGCGTCCATGAATGCTTCAACGGTTGTAAGTACGGTTGTCTTATCAATTCCGGTGTTCTTTGTAATTTCGTTTACAATATCAGCTTTAGTCATTTTTCTTTAAAAAAAATATTATTACTATAGTTTTCCTAATTTTTTGGACTGCAAATATATAGCTTTTCCGTGGCTCTAAAAAATATATTTCGGACAATTTTCTAAAAAAGTCTTGGCATTAAGCTTTGTTAGGCTGAAAATGAAGTATTTTTGCAGCATGAATATTTTTAGCGGAACATTGTTGGACTGGTATGCGGAGAACAAACGCGACCTTCCGTGGCGAAATACCACGGACCCTTATCTGATATGGATTTCTGAAATCATCTTACAACAGACAAGAGTGGCGCAGGGGTATGAGTATTTTCTGCGTTTCATAAAACGCTTCCCGGATGTGGTGTCGCTGGCTGCTGCGTCCGAGGACGAAGTGATGAAATATTGGCAGGGCCTGGGGTACTATTCGCGTGCCCGCAACCTGCATGCCGCAGCCAAAAGCATGAAGGGGACATTTCCGAAAACCTATGCAGAGGTACGTGCTTTGAAGGGAGTGGGGGATTATACGGCAGCGGCCATCTGCTCCTTTGCCTATGACATGCCTTATGCGGCGGTCGACGGGAATGTGTATCGGGTGCTTTCCCGCTATTTCGGCATTGATGTTCCCATTGATTCTACTGAAGGGAAAAAGACTTTTACCGCTTTGGCGGGTGAGGTGCTCGATAAATCCAGGCCGGCAGATTATAACCAGGCAATTATGGACTTCGGAGCCGTGCAGTGTACGCTGCAGTCGCCCAACTGTCTGTTTTGTCCTTTGTCCGGCAGCTGCCGGGCATTGTCTGAAGGAAAAGTGCAGCAACTGCCCGTGAAGCAGCACAGAACCAAGACCACCAACCGCTATTTTAATTATATATATGTACGCATGGGCGCGCATACCTTGATACATAAGAGGACGGAGGACGATATCTGGAAAAATCTCTTTGAATTGCCTCTGGTTGAAACGGAAAAAGATTTATCCGAAGAGGAATTTCTGGCATGTCCGCAGTTTCATGCGCTGTTTGCAGAGGGAGAGGTGCGGATGGTCCGTACACTGCTTCGGGGGGTGAAACATGTATTGTCCCACAGAGTGATTTACACCAACTTCTACGAGGTTACTCTGCCCGATAATTCGAGCTCCTTCTCAAGTTACCAACGGGTTGCAGTCGAAGATTTGGGTCGTTATGCGGTGCCCCGCCTTATACATGCTTTCTTGGAGAAATATGTATAAAAGTTGTTTGTATTCTTGCATGGTGTGAATATTCTCGTTAATTTTGGCAGCAAATTAATAAAATAGAAGCTTATGTCAGTAAATAAAGTGATATTGATAGGAAATGTGGGACAAGACCCTAAAATAACCTATTATGAAGGTGGAAACTGTGTTGCCCAGCTTTCTTTGGCCACTACGGAGAAAGGATACACTTTGCAGAATGGTACGCAGATTCCGGACCGTACCGAATGGCATAACCTGATATTCCGTGGCCGTTTAGGCGAAATCGTTGAGAAATATGTGCATAAAGGCGATAAGCTTTACGTGGAAGGTAAGATACGTACCCGTTCTTACGATGACCAGGGAGGCATCAAGCGTTATGTGACTGAGATATTTGTCGACAATATGGAGATGCTGACTCCGAGAACGGCAACTCCCGGTGCTGGCCCTTATGCGCCGCAGGCGGGAGCCGCCCCCCAGCCACAACAACCAGTACAACCGCAGGCTGCCCCTGCACAAGATAACCCGACGGACGACTTGCCGTTCTAATTGTTTAACTAAAACCAAAATCTTTGGACCCAGACGCTTATTTATGCCAGTTGGCAGATGTTTTTAACGGTATATCCGTACAGACTCCTTCTATTTC
The DNA here is from genome assembly GCF_025147485.1 of Bacteroides uniformis. NCBI lineage: Bacteria > Pseudomonadati > Bacteroidota > Bacteroidia > Bacteroidales > Bacteroidaceae > Bacteroides > Bacteroides uniformis. Next base: position 2,762,965 of record NZ_CP102263.1, read on the forward strand.
GGCCGTTGTAGCCATTGTGTTGGCAGGTTTGCTTTTGCTTGTTTCCGGTTTTGCATCAGCTTCCGAAATAGCCTTTTTCTCTCTTTCTCCGTCAGACCTGAATGCAATAGCGGAGAGAAAGCATCCTTCGGATGAGAAAATCAGTAATCTGCTGGACAACAGCGAACGTTTGTTGGCAACGATTCTGATTACGAACAACTTCGTGAATGTAACCATAATCATGCTCTGCAACTTCTTCTTTATGAATGTGTTCCAATTTCATTCTCCCATTGCAGAGTTCCTCATTCTGACAGTAGTCCTTACATTTTTGCTGTTGCTTTTCGGTGAAATCATGCCTAAGATATATTCGGCTCAGAAGACGCTGGCTTTCTGCCGTTTTGCCGCTCCCGGCATCACGTTTTGCCGTTCCGTATTCTATCCGATGGCATCTATGCTGGTACGTTCCACCTCTTTCTTGAACAAGCATATGGTCCGCAAGAACCATAACATATCGGTCGATGAACTCTCGCATGCGTTGGAGCTGACCGACAAGGCAGAGCTTTCGGAGGAGAATAATATTCTGGAAGGTATCATCCGCTTTGGCGGGGAAACGGCCAAGGAGGTCATGACCTCTCGCCTTGATGTGGTGGACCTGGATATCCGTACCCCTTTCAAAGATGTGGTGAAGTGCATCGTAGAGAATGTCTACTCCCGTATTCCCATCTATGCGGATAGCCGTGACAATATCAAGGGGGTGCTTTATATCAAGGATTTGCTTCCCCATCTGAACAAAGGGGATAATTTCCGTTGGCAGTCGCTTATCCGGCCCGCCTATTTTGTGCCCGAAACCAAGATGATTGATGATTTGCTGCGCGATTTCCAGGCAAACAAGATTCATATAGCCATTGTGGTCGATGAGTTCGGTGGTACGTCGGGCATTGTCACCATGGAGGACATTATTGAGGAGATTGTGGGCGAAATTCATGACGAATACGATGATGAAGAACGTACATATGCCGTACTGAATGACCACACTTGGGTATTTGAAGCCAAGACCCAGCTGACTGATTTCTATAAAATAACGAAGATAGACGAGGAAACGTTCGATGAGGTGGCAGGGGATGCCGATACGCTTGCCGGACTTCTGCTGGAACTGAAGGGGGAATTTCCTGCTCTCCATGAAAAGGTGACCTACGGCCGTTATGAGTTTGAGGTGTTGGAGATGGACAACCGCCGTATCCTGAAAGTGAAGTTCACAGTAAATGCCCCGGCAGAACCCAACTCTTCTTCCCTTTAATTTTTAATTATTAATTTTTAAATTGTTCCGTGCCCCTCTTCTTGCAACATACCGCTCTTCCCTGTCGATGGGGAATTTGGAAAACGGAGGAATCTCCGGAGGAATTGCTGGCCATGCTTCCTCATCAGGAAGTATACCGGGAAGGTATGCGGCGCTTCACCGCGGCACACCGCCGTTTGGAGTGGTTGGCTGTCCGCGTATTGCTTTATACTCTGTCGGGAGAAGAGAAAGAGATTGCCTATCATCCCAGTGGGAAACCTTATCTGGCGGATGACTCCGCCTCTCTCAGTATTTCGCATACGAAAGGTTATGTGGCTGTTGTCTTGGGATTGCCGGGTCGGGAAGTGGGTGTTGACATCGAGCAGTATGGTGAGCGGGTAAGGAAGGTGGCACATAAATTCATGCGCGAAGATGAACAGCCATCCGTGTTTCGCGGAACAGACACTTGGTCACTGTTGCTGCACTGGTCGGCTAAGGAGACCATGTTCAAATGCCTGAATGCTTCCGAGGTTGATTTTCGCGGGCACATGCGCATTCTGCCTTTTGCTGTAAATGAAAGCGGCGTATTCTCCGCCGAAGAATATCGTACGGTGGAGAAACGCCGGTTCACTATTCATTATTATTTGTTTCCGGATTTTGTCTTGACATTGAGTCTGTAAATCTCTTACAGCCTTTCCAGTTGTACCGTGAAGTGTCTCATCAACGGAGCTTCCCAGGTGATGCGCACTCCGCGGGTAATACTTTCCCGTTTGTCATATACATTTTTCAAAGCGGCTGCCACCACATCCATGTGGTTGTTGGTATACACGCGGCGGGGGATGGCAAGCCGAAGCAAGTCCAGGCCGTTGAAGCGGTTTTCGCGGGTCACCGGGTCGCGGTCTGCCAGCAGATACCCGATTTCGCAGCCGCGTATGCCTGCTTCCAGATAGAGCTCAGCGGTCAGTGTTTGTGCCGGGAATTCTTCTTTGGGCACATGTGTCAGCACTTTGGGGGCATCCACAAATATGGCATGGCCGCCTGCGGGACGTTGGTAGGGTATCCCGTACTCATCCAGTTTCATGGCTAGATAGCCCACCTGGTGAATGCGGGTTTCCAGATTGTCAAATTCAGTATTTTCATCCAGGCCGATGGCAAGGGCGTTCATGTCACGACCGTTCATGCCTCCGTAAGTAAGGTAGCCTTCGAACTGCACGCAGAAGCCTTTGGCACCTTCATACCAGTCTTTCCGGCGGGTGGCTATGAATCCGCCCATGTTGACAATACCGTCTTTTTTGGCACTCATCGTCATACCGTCGGCAAGGTCAAACATCTCGCGGGTAATTTCCTTTATGCTCTTGTTGCGGTAACCTTCTTCTCTCATTTTGATGAAGTAGGCATTTTCCGCAAAGCGTGCCGAGTCAAAGAGAACGGGCTTGCCGTACTTGTCGGCAATGGCGCGGACTTCGCGCAGGTTCTGCATGGAAACCGGCTGGCCGCCTGCAGTGTTGTTGGTTATGGTGACGATGACGAACGGTATCCGTTCGCTATGTTCCTGTAATGCTTTTTCCAGTTTTTTAGGGTCTACATTGCCTTTGAAGGGAATTTCCAGCTGTGTCTGTTTGGCTTCGTCTATGGTGCAGTCCAGAGCCAATGCCCGGCGTCCCTCGATATGTCCTTTGGTGGTGTCGAAATGGGAGTTTCCCGGCACAATGTCGCCCTCGTGCACCAAGTAGGAGAAGAGTACATTTTCGGCAGCGCGTCCCTGGTGGGTGGGGATAATGTATTCAAATCCGGTGAGGCGGGTGATGACTTCCTTCAGTTTGAAGAATGAGGTGGCTCCGGCATAGCTTTCGTCACCCAGCATCATGCCTGCCCATTGGCGGTCGCTCATGGCTCCGGTGCCCGAGTCGGTGATGAGGTCGATATAAACTTGTTCCGATTTGAGTTGGAATACGTTGTAGTGGGCCTCTTTCAGCCATTGTTCGCGTTCCTGGCGGGTACTTTTGCGGATAGGTTCCACCATTTTGATTTTCCATGCTTCGGCAAATGGTAATTCCATAGACTCTGTATCTTTAATAATTTGACAATAGGTTAACGGATAAACCGATTATTGCGGTTTAATGTGCCGAATTTAGACAAAATCTATGTAATAACCAATTTAAATATGACTTTTTGTAATGTAAATGTCCGGACGAAATCACTTCGGCCGGACATCATCAAATAAACTTGGCAGAGTTTATTACCTTCTTTACTTTCTCTGAATTAGGTTTGATGAATGAAATGATGGACGGTTTGTCCGGCTCATTAGACTCAACGCTTTTTCCTCGAAAGCAATGATAAAGTATGCATGGCAGGTCTTCTGACTTGTTTCTGTTGCAGGCGCCTTCCCGGAAGAATATTCCAGTGGCATAGAGTAATTGTCTGCAACGTTGCACGAAACTTACAGCAGCGGGACTGTCCAGGATTTACACCTGATTCCCTTTTAATCGCTTTCCCAGAAGAGGGGGAGCGAACCAATGCATGACAAAGATACGGATTCTTTTTGAGAAAACAATTCTATGAGTGATAAATTTTCTTCCCCTCTCTCTTTCTTTTTGCCGACAAATTGGCAAGGTTTTGCCACCCTCTTGGCAAGACTTTGTCACCGCGTTGGCAAAACTTTGCCATAGGCATGGCAAAAGTTTGCCAAAAGCATGGCAATAGGTTGGCAAAATTACTCTCTGATTGATAGTGACTTAAGGCGATTTAAGCAATCCGTCATGTCGGTAAGGTGAAAAGATACCAATACAAGCCACACTTGCCACAAGAACCTTCTCCGGAGGTATGCAAAGCATTTTGTTTGGTGTGGTAAAACGGGCTGTTATCTCTCTTTTGCCAGTGTGAATACAAACTCCAGTCCTCCGCCTTGGTTGTTTTTGGCAGAGATGGTGCCTCCGTGAATAAGGACTGCATTCTTCACTATGGCGAGCCCCAAGCCGGTGCCGCCCAACTTGCGCGAGCGTCCTTTGTCTACACGGTAGAAGCGTTCGAACAAACGGTTCAGATGTTCGGGAGAAACGCCGATGCCGGTATCGGCAAAACTGAAATAGTAGTAATTCTCGTCTTCGCGGAAACAACTGATGTTGATGTGTATGTTGGTGCCGGCATAAGCGATGGCGTTGTCCATGAGATTGCGGAAGATGGAGTAGAGTAGAGAGTAGTTGCCCCGCAACTGTATCTTCGGTTTTAGGGAATTGACAACGGTGATTTGCTTCTGTTCCAGTTCCAGGGACACTTCGTTGACGATGTTTGAAACCAGCATGCTGATGTCCACCTTTTCCATATCAATCATGTTGGCGGCTTCGTCCATGCGGGTCAGTACGGATATGTCGCGCAGCAGGCGGCTCAGGCGGTTGCTTTGCGCGTAGCAGCGTTCCAGGAAGACCTGCATCTTTTCGGGTGCAATGTTTTCGTTGTTCACGATGGTTTCCAGATAACCTTGTATGCTGCTTACGGGGGTTTTCAGCTCGTGGGCGATGTTCTGGGTCAACTGCCGTTTCAGCCGTACTTGCTCTTCTTCCTGGGTGATGTCGTTGATGGAAATTTCAAAGCTGAGGTCTTGGAAGATGATGCACTCCACGATGAAGGTGCGTCCGTTCTTGTTGATGTGTACGGACATCCTTCGTTCTTCGTTGTAGGAGGGGCGCTTCTGCGCCTTGTTGATGAAATCCGTTATCTTCTGGAATTCGCAGATGGAGAATATCTCTTCGGTAGCCTGCAGGTTGGAGTCTGAAATCAGATTGCCGTATTGGGTGAACAGATTGTTTACCAATATCTCCTTTTTGTCTCTGTTGAATACGCCCAGTCCTTCGCGGGAGGTTTGCAAATGGGTGATAAGCTTTTCGCGCTCAATGTAAAGCGCCTCTTTGGTTTCGCGCAGGCGCTTGTATATCTGTATGATATGCTGCGAAATCTCTCCAAGCTCATTGTGCGGAAAGGCGGCTTGTATGTCCATGTCTATAGGTTCGTTCTTGTCGGCTCTTTTGGCAAACTCGCGCAGGTGGTTGATGGCGCTGCCCAGTTTGGAGGTGAATTTGTAGAAGACGGATATCAGCAGCAGTGATACAATGACCGTGAACCAGATGTAGTGTGGGTCGGCAGCCAGATTGTTCATCAGGTTGACGTTGTAGGGGAGGGCTGAGCGGATGATGCAGCCTTCGTAGGCGGTGGCAGAATAGAAATAGGTCTTGCCGGTGGTTTCGGAGATGCGCCGTAGGTCGTAGCCCTTGCCGTCTTTCAGCGCTTTCTGCACTTCGGGGCGTTTGATGTGGTTGTCCAGTTCATGGCTGTCGTTCTGGGAGCTGTCGAACAATACGTTGCCATGAAGGTCTACCACAGTGACGCGCAATTCCTTGTTCACATGCTTGGAGATGTAGCTGTCCAGCATGGAAGTCCATAGGCTGTCGGGGAGATAACGAAGTTCCTGGTGTAGTCTGTCATTATAGTCTTGCAACTGCGTGTCCAGTAGCTCCACTTTATATTCCTTTTCCCGCTGATACTGGTAGGCGATGAAGCATGCGGCGAATATGAGGAACAGTGAAATGACCGAAAGGAAAAGCTTCCGGCTGAAGGACAGAAAGTGTCTGTCGTTATTCGGCTTCGAAACAATATCCATATCCCAAGCGTGTTACGATGCATTTGCCATAAACTCCGATTTTCTTGCGTAGGCGTGTGATGTTTACGTCGATGGTACGGTCCAGCACATATACTTCATCACTCCAGATGCGGTTCAGTATATCCTCGCGCGAGAATACGCGTCCTTTATTCTGCAAAAGCAGCAATAAGATTTCAAACTCTTTTTTGGTGAGCGGTGCCTCTTCACCGTCAATGCAGACTTTCTTCTTGATGACGTTCAGCACCAGTGTCTTGTAGACAATCTGTTCCGGTGCATGCTCTGTCTCTCCTTGTTGGGTGCGTCTCAGTACGGCTTTGACACGTGCCGCTACTTCGCGCAGCGAGAAGGGTTTGGATATATAGTCGTCCGCTCCCAGGTTGAAGCCAGTCACGGTGTCATTTTCCGTATCTTTGGCGGTAATGAAGATGATGGGTATCTGGGCCGTCTTCTTGTCCTTCTTCAGCATACTTGCCATTTTGAAGCCGGAAATTTCTCCCATCATCACGTCCAGCAGTAGTAGGTTGTAGCTGCCAATGTCCATTCTCAGAGCTTCTTCGGCAGAGTTCGCCGTGTCCACTTCGTAGCCTTCGTTTTCGAGGTTGAACTTCAGAATTTCACATAAGTCTTCTTCATCATCCACTACTAAAATCCGGTAATTGTTCATTGCTTTGTTGTTTATGTATGACAGGAATAAAACAATTTTCTTGTCACAAAGTTAAACTTTATTTCTTTTTATCGGCAAAAATAGTGCAAACCGAATGCAGAATTTTCATGTTTACATGAAAAGTTGTGCCGAGATGCAGGCCATTTCTGCTTTCTGGGTACAAAAGTGAGGCTAATTTGTTACGGAATGATGAAACAAGTGTTACATTTGGGTTACATTAAATTCCCGTTTATCTAAAAGCCCCGTCACATTAAAATATTATCTTTGCTTCGTAAATACTGAATTGTATGAAAGAACTTATGTATATCAGGAGTTTCTCTAAGAGACATTTGTCGGTTATTATGGGAACTCTACTTTTAGTGATAATCGGCTCTGTCTGGCTGAATACGGCTACTTTCCGCTCGGGATTTGAGATTACGGATGAACTGGGCGGTAATATATTCCCTTCCAGTATCCTTTCGGTGGCTACTACCGATGCTCAGGTCATAGTGCCGGTAGACTCCATGTATGTAGGTAATCCGAAGTCCTGCATCGCTGTCCGTGTCCGTTCGAGGAATGCTTATAGCCGGGTGCGGGTAGAGGTTGCAGAGACTCCGTTCTTTTCCCGTTCCGTGTCGGAGTTTGTGCTGGCAAAACCGCGTACGGAGTATATTATCTATCCTGATATCATATGGAATTACGAGGCTCTGAAGAATAACAACCAAGCGGAACCCATCAGTGTGGCCGTTATGGTAGAGATGAACGGCAAGGATTTGGGGCAGAGGGTGCGTACTTTTTCCGTTCGCAGCATTAATGAATGTCTGTTGGGGTATGTCACGAATGGTACAAAATTCCATGATACCGGCATCTTTTTTGCAGCATATGTAAATGAGGAGAATCCTATGATTGACAAGCTGTTGCGTGAAGCGCTGGATACGCGTATCGTCAACCGTTTTTTAGGCTATCAGGGAGGTGCCGAAGTGGTGGACAGGCAGGTTTATGCCTTGTGGAATGTACTGCAGAAGCGTAAGTTCCGTTATAGCTCGGTCTCCAATACGAGCCTTTCCAGCAATGTGGTCTTTTCACAGCGTGTGCGCACGTTCGATGACGCCTTGGAGTCCTCGCAAATCAACTGTGTGGATGGAAGTGTGCTTTTTGCTTCTCTGCTCCGTGCCATCAACATAGAACCTATATTGGTGCGCACCCCGGGGCATATGTTTGTAGGATACTACACGGATTCCAGTCATAAAGACATGAATTTCCTTGAAACGACCATGATTGGTGATGTGGATTTGGATGATTTCTTTCCGGACGAACAGTTGGATTCGACGATGGTGGGAAAGTCGCAGAACCAGATGTCGCGCATCACCTTTGACAAGTCCAAGGAGTATGCCAATAAGAAGTATGCCCAGAATAAGGAAGGTATTCATTCCGGCAAACTGAACTATATGTTTCTGGAAATATCCAAAGAGGTGAGAAGGAGAATACAGCCGATAGGGAAATGAGGCGTAGAATGCAAACAGCCGATTTTCACGAACCGGCCGTTCCAATCATCATCTATGAATGAAGACCGTTGAGAGGCTTCAATGAATTAAAACTGAACACTAGTGATTTCTATTATAAAATTTATCAGCGCTGAAAGTATATGTAGCAGGTGTATATGTCTCTTTACCCTCAGTGTCTTTTCCATTAACAATTGCCCTTTTGATTGTTGGATTTTCACGGTTTGCATTTCTCACACTCATGCTACGTGCTGTCATGAAATAATCTGTACCATTATATATGTCACCACTGATATGGAAATTCCACAACATGGAAAGAGACCAGTTTTTATAAGTGAAACTTGTATATATTAGTATTATGCTGAAAAATAAAATGTTAATGTAGATTATATGTGGAATTTATTATTGTTAATAGTCTAACACTATTTTTTGATGAACTTATGAATCATTTTAACTAATTTGCTTTTTAGAATCCTTATCCATACTAATATCCCCACGTAATCAAGTTCTTTTTATATAAAAAGATTTATGAATATGCTTTAATGCGTAAATCAAATAGTTCAAAACATTGCTATATATAAATGATAAATGTGATGTGTTTTTCGTTTTTTCGCATCATTGAGATATATTATATACAAGTACGGCATTAATATGATTAAGAGTTAATGCTTTGAATAATTACTAAATAGATATTTAAAACTTTGCAAAAATATAAATGCAAATGTTTTAATATTTATTAGTAATTTTTAATTCGATTGATGATAGAATTTCTAAATTAATTCATATGTTTGCAAACAAATCCAAATAATAGAGCTTATGAAAAGAAATTATTGCTTATCATTAGTGTTGCTTGCATTGTTTGGGGTGTCTGCACCTTTTGCTGCTAATGCAGCTGTTGAAAGTGTGCTAAGTTCCCAAAGTACTCAGCAAGCCAAGAAAATCACAGGTAAAGTTTTAGATGCGGCAGGCGAACCCATCATCGGCGCCAGCGTGTTAGTAAAAGGTTCTGGTACCGGCGCTGTGACGGATATTGATGGAAATTTTTCTGTAGAGGCGCCGGTGGGTAGCACATTGGAGGTATCTTTCATTGGCTACAAAACAGTGACATTGAAGGTGACGAACGCCACTACTTATACTGTGAGTTTGCAAGATGACTCGCAAGCGCTGGACGAAGTGGTTGTGACGGCAATGGGTATCAAGAAAGAGCGCAAGGCTTTGGGATATTCAATGGAGGATGTGAAGTCGGATGAATTGATGAAGATGAAAACTGCCAATCCTATTTCATCCCTTTCGGGGAAAGTGGCCGGTGTGAATGTTACTCAGTCATCCGGTGCCGCTGGTGCGGGCGCTCAGATTATATTGCGTGGAGGAACGTCGGGTGCTGAAGGCAAAGACAATCAGCCGCTCTTTGTGGTGGATGGTGTTATTTTTGATAACTCTTCATCAGTGGTGGGCAATTCGGCTTTCGATGGTTCCATGCGTTCTGCCTCTACTACTTCCAATCGTTTGATGGATATAAATCCCGAAGATATAGAAAGTATGTCGGTGCTCAAAGGCCCTGCAGCTGCCGCTTTATACGGTTCACGTGCAGCCAACGGAGTTATTCTTATCACTACCAAGAAAGGTAAAGAGGGCGTGGTTGAAGTGAATATCAATTCTAAGTTTACTGCTTCATGGGTAAAGAGCCTGCCGCAAACGCAACGCCAATATGCCCGTGGATATATGGAAGACCAATATGATTCAAAGAAGAACTATACTGGTACTGTGTTTAATGACTTTGCTTATACTTCGTGGGGAGAGAAGTCGAACGCAGCTACTTATGATAACATAGGTGATTTCTTTCAAGGCGGAAACATTTTCGATGAAAGTGCCAGCGTAGCCGGGGGTACCAAGAATAGTAAATTCTATCTTTCAGGGTCTTACTATGATCAGGTAGGTGTTGTGCCCGAGACCGGATACAAGAAATATGCTTTCCGTTTCAATGGTGAGCAGAAGGTGGGGATTTTTACCTTTAACGCCAGTGCCGCATATAGCGATGCTCATACGGACCGTACTTTGACGGGTGCCGGGCTTTATAATTCGAGTGGTAATGGTGCTCTTTATGGTGTGTACAACTGGTCTCCTTTCGACCGAATGACCCACTATCAGAACGAGGATGGTACCCGTTATCGTTTGTTTGGCGATCGTCTTGATCCATGGGACGAACGCGACAACCCCTATTGGATTGTCAATCGTAACCACATGTATGACGACATCGACCGTTTCAATGGGATGCTCAGTATAAAAGCCGATATTGCCAAATGGTGGTTTGTTTCTTATAAAATAGGTATTGACCGTTATACCCAAACTGCTTCCAACCGTTTGGCTGCCAATGGCGTGCTTAAACAAGTGTGGCAAAAAGGTATGATGAGTGACAACACCCAGCAGTTCCGCTATATGAGCCATGACTTTATGTCGAACATGAGCCATAAGTTCGGTGATTTCGATTTGAATCTTTTGTTGGGTGCCACAATGGACGAAACCAAGACAGACCGTAGCTCGATGATGGCTTGGAACTTTTCCGTTCCTGATTTCTTCTCATACGCCAATGCCAGTAAAGACAATAAGCAATTCACACATGCAGCTACTAAGAAACGTTTGGTAGGAGCTTTTGGAGAATTCCGTGCATCATGGAAAAATATGCTCTATCTCACTGTGAGCGGTCGTAATGACTGGACTTCTACTCTTCCTCTTGAAAACCGTTCGTACTTCTATCCTTCGGTAAGCGGTTCATTCGTATTTACTGAAGCCTTGCAGCGACTCGGTTGGCTGGATGACAGTGTGCTCAACTTTGGTAAATTGCGTGCATCGTGGGCCAAGGTAGGTAAAGATACCGGTGTGTACGAATTGGAAACTGCCTTATGGCCTACGGGTACCTATCTTGACGGTACGGTAGGTGTGGGAAATACTTGGACACGCGGTAATGACAAACTGAAACCGGAAATGACCAAGTCTACCGAAATAGGCGTGGAATTGAGTTTCTTCAAAAACCGCCTGCACATAGACTATGCTTACTATACCAACGATTCATATAATCAGATTCTTGCTCCTCGCGGTCCGCAATCTACCGGTTACATCTTTTGGAGTATCAATGCGGGCAATGTGTATAACAAAGGTATGGAACTCTCTATTTCGGGAACTCCCATACAGACTAAGGACTGGACATGGGACATTGGCTTGAACATGGCAGGTAATCGTGGTACTTTGGACGGGCTTCCCGAAGGTATGGGCGTGATGTATGTTACCGATGTGCAATATGCCGGTATGCAGGCAGCCTCGTTCAGCGGTGGAGATTTTATGGGTATTGCCGGTACCAAATGGAAACGTAATGACGCCGGTGAGGTGATACTCGACAAAAACGGTATGCCTACTTATGACAAAACCCTTGTAGCAGTAGGTAATCGTGAGTCATCGTTTACCGGTGGATTGAACAACACCCTTACTTGGAAGAATTTTACTTTCAATATGCTATGGGAATTCCGTGTAGGTGGCGATGTGGTCAACGGTACTCAATATGCTATGGATAACAGCGGTGTGAGCCAGTTCTCTGCCGATGTACGCAATCGTTCTCTCACTGTAACGGGTGTCAATGCCAATGGTGACCCAGTGACCAATACTTGGGAGGCCGATAAAACCTATACTTTTAATGGAGTACAAATGAGTGGTTACAACATCATTAAGGATTACTATCAGAACTATTATTCTAAGGAGTCAGCCAACTATATTACCGATGTCAACTCTTTGCGTTTGCGTTCTGTTTCATTGAGCTATGAGTTTCCTAAAACGTGGCTTTCCAAGATTGGATTTGTAAAGCGTGCTTCGGTATCGGTAGCTGCTACCAATCTATTGCTCATCACCAATTACGACGGTGATCCTGAAGTGGCTGCCGCTGGTGCGGGTGTAGGTGGCTCATCATCAGTAGGATTTGACTACTGCGGTGTACCTGCCACTTCTACCATGTCATTTGGCTTGAATCTTACTTTCTAACTCTTAAAAAACAGAAGCAATATGAAATTATTCAAATCTATGATATTATGTAGTGTGGGTGCCCTTATGACTTTGTTCTCGGGGTGTAGTGACTGGCTCGATGTAAATGTCGATCCCGAAAATCCCACAGCTGGAAATGCGACCTATGATTCACGATTGGCACATATTGAATTTTATACCAACAGTGCCACTCAGTTTGCTGCTTGGCGTTCCAGTATGTCTATGGGCGATTGGACACGCTATTATGACGGCGGTACTTATTGGAGCATGTCTTATTGGAGTCCTCAGACCGGTGCCGTTACCACTCCCTACCAATGGTGGTTCTGTGGAGCTGCTGTAAATATTCCATTTTTGATTGACAAGGCTACGGCAGCCGAGGCTTGGCATTATGTGGGTGCAGCTCGCGTAATTCGTGCCTATGGTTTTATGCTTATGACAGACCTTTATGGAGAAATGCCTTACAAGTCGAGTGAGGCTGAAGCCGGTGTTACTCCTACCTATAATGACGGAAAAACAATCTATTTGGGCTGTTTGGCCGATCTTGACACCGCTATCGAGATGTTCCAAAAAGAGCAAGGGTCTGCGACAGCTTCGTTGGCTGTAGGCGATATTTGGAACGGTGGTAGTGTAGACAAGTGGCTTAAATTGGCATACTTACTTAAAGCACGTTACATTAACAAGCTTATTAAAAAGGGTGAAGGCAGTTATCTTGAAGGGAAATACGATGCCGCAGAAATCTTGGCTTGTCTTGACAAGGCTCAGCAAAGCAATGCCGACAATACCGTATTCAATCATATTGATGCCAATAATTCGCATGATGTATTGGGATGGGATGAACCGGTTGATTATTCACCGCTCTTTTCTGTATGTGGCATGAATGCCGGCTATATGCCTACCAAGATGCTTTACGATAATCTGACAAATTTTGCCGGAAGTGGAATAGAAGATCCGCGTGCCGATAAGATTTTACCTTGGGCATATTCGAAGCAATCAAGTAATTCACCCGCAGAGGTGAAGTTCAAAAACGGTTGGCGTCGTTCTATGGGTGTAGATATGATTGGCAATGATAGTCCCAGCCTTACCGGCGGACCGTTGCGCTCGAACTTCTCGGCAGCCAAAGGTTGGTGGATTGACAGTGAATCTTCTACCCGTAAGGGGGACACTATTTATGTAGAGTGTACCAGTCAGTGCAAAGCTTATCAAGGACGTCCTGATTTACTTTATCGTCGCGATGGCACTGATGCCTCTCGCGAATCGGGAACTTTCTATACTCGCGTGTCTTCTCCCACCTATATTGGAACCTATGCCGAAGCTTGTTTCATACGTGCTGAAGTACTCTTTAACCAAGGTAATAAAGGAGCGGCTTTTAATGCTTATAAGAAAGGTATTGCAGCCAGTATCGACGGTATGAACGATAAGTTGAAAGTGTGGTGCCGTGAAGATGCCAATTTGGAAGCATGCCCCTCGTTCTCTCCTATGACGCAAACCGACATTGACAACTATTTGAACAATGGTATCGGCACTGAAGAGAATATTACTTTGGGCAAGATTCTTACTCAAAAGCGTTTGGCATTGCATTTTTCCATGGAAATTTGGAACGATATGCGTCGCTACGATTTTAATCCGGAGCTTTTCTTAGGCTGGGGTATTCCTGCACGCTATGGCGTTGATGCTACTGCCCAAAAGAATATTCCGCAAGGTAAACAGTTCCGTCGTTGGCAGCAATGCAGTCATGAACTCAACTACAATACGGCCAATCTGCAAGCTATCGGTGCCACTGTTCCGGGAGCTGATACTTCAATTGCACTTTGGAATGCTGCCGAGGACGTATGGACTTTACCCGTATGGTGGGACAGTGCCCAAAACTAATTTTTCATTGCATTTTATTTTGTGATACAAATTCATTATCTTTACGCCCAAAATGTGGATTTTAAGATATAGTTAAGATATTGAAGGCTCTAATGGTCTTCATTCATAGATGATGATTGGAACAGCCGGTTCGTGAGAATCGGCTGTTTTTTTGTTTCGTTTGTTTGCATATCAACGGCGGTAATATGTTACTTTTGCCCTAAAACCGAAGATAGGCTGCACCTCAGCATAAAAAATGGACAAGTTCATTTTATTTTGCATTCGGTTTGTACTATCTTTGCGAGAAATAGCTGAGATGGTAGGAACTGTCTTTGCAAAGATTAGTCTATATATGGAACAAAGCAAGAAATTTATCTCTCCGGGGGCATGGTTCTCCATGACTTATCCGGCAGACTGGAATGAATTCGAGGACGGGGAAGGCTCTTTCCTTTTTTATAACCCCAATGAGTGGACCGGTAATTTTCGCATTTCGGCTTTCAAAGGGAATGCTACATATGGCAAGGACTCCGTGAAGCAAGAGTTACGGGAAAACTCCTCTGCCATTCCGGTTAGGATAGGCCGGATGGAATGTGCATATAGTAAGGAGATGTTCGAGGAAGAAGGTGCGTACTATACTTCCCATTTATGGATAACGGGCGCGGATGAAGTTGCCTTTGAATGTTCGTTTACGGTGAAGAAAGGAGAGCCGGTTGCAGAAGCGGAGAAGATTATCGCTTCGCTGGAAACGCGGAAGGATGGAGTGAAGTATCCAGCGGAGATAATTCCGGTGCGCCTTTCGGAAATCTACCAGATTAATGAAGCATACGAGTGGGTGGATACTACTATAAAGGAATTGTTGAAGAAGGATTTCCAGGGAGCCGAGGAAGACATTGCCAAGATGCAGCAGATGATGGAAGAAAGCAACATCGGTCCTAAGAAGAAGGATGCATGGCTGGCTTTTGGCATCGCGCTTTGTGTTATTTTCGCCAATGAAGTGGACGGTATGGAATGGCGTACCTTGGTGGACGGAAACCGGGAAGCGCCCATATTGCTGAACACGTCTACCGGTGAATGGATAGACCCCATGAAGCTGGTTTGGAGCAAAGTAAAGGCAGGAGGTAAAGTGAATCTGCCGGAGATATACAGCTCCTTGTTCTAAGGTCCGGTCATCTCGGTACTGTGATTTTCAACTTTCAATTTTCATTTTTCAACTATTAAAGCATTGGCAGCAGTAAATTCAATTCTTCAGGTGGAAAACTTGACCAAGTCGTTCGGTGACTTGGTACTATTCGAAAATATTTCTTTGGGCTTGTCCGAGGGACAGCGTGTCGGGTTGATAGCCAAGAACGGCAGTGGCAAGACGACATTGCTCAATATCCTTTCCGGCAAGGAAGGGTATGACAATGGCACCATTTCCTTCCGTCGTGATTTGCGTGTGGGTTATCTGGAACAAGACCCGCAATATCCCGAAGAGCTGACCGTGCTCGAAGCGTGCTTCCATCATGGCAACAGTACTGTCGAGTTAATCAAGGAATATGAACGTTGCATGGAAACGGAGGGGCATCCCGGCTTGGACGAAATTCTGGTGCGTATGGACCATGAAAAAGCTTGGGAGTACGAGCAGAAGGCGAAACAGATTCTGTCTCAACTTAAAATACGTGATTTCAGTCAGCACGTAAAACATCTGTCCGGCGGGCAGTTGAAGCGTGTGGCACTTGCCAATACCCTTATCACTGAACCCGATTTGCTGATACTGGACGAGCCTACCAACCACCTCGACCTCGATATGACGGAGTGGCTGGAGGAATATCTCCGCCGGAATAACCTCAGCTTGTTGATGGTGACACACGACCGTTATTTCCTCGACCGTGTATGCTCCGAAATCGTAGAGATAGACAACCGGCAGATTTATCAGTATAAAGGCAATTACAGTTATTATCTGGAGAAGCGCCAAGAGCGTATCGAGGCCAAGACTGTGGAGATAGAACGTGCCAATAACCTCTACCGCACAGAGCTGGAATGGATGCGCCGCATGCCGCAAGCCCGCGGGCACAAGGCACGCTATCGGGAGGATGCCTTTTACGAGTTGGAGAAGGTGGCAAAGCAGCGTTTCAACAACGACAATGTAAAGCTGGACGTTAAGGCTTCTTATATAGGCAGTAAGATATTCGAGGCAGACCATCTGTACAAATCCTTTGGTGACTTGAAGATTCTGGATGATTTCTCTTACATCTTCTCCCGTTACGAAAAGATGGGTATCGTAGGGAATAACGGTACGGGCAAGTCGACCTTCATCAAGATACTGATGGGGTTGGAGCAGGCAGACAGCGGTACGCTGGACATTGGCGAGACGGTCCGCTTCGGTTACTACTCGCAGGACGGCTTGCAGTTTGACGAGCAGATGAAAGTGATTGATGTAGTGCAGGACATTGCCGAAGTCATAGAACTGGGCAACGGCAAGAAGCTGACGGCATCGCAATTCCTGCAACATTTCCTGTTTACTCCCGAGACACAGCACAGCTATGTCTACAAGCTGAGTGGGGGAGAACGCCGCCGCCTCTATCTGTGTACGGTCCTGATGCGCAATCCCAACTTCCTGGTGCTGGATGAGCCGACCAATGACCTCGATATTGTGACGCTGAATGTGCTGGAAGAGTATTTGCAGAATTTCAAAGGATGCGTGATTGTGGTGAGCCACGACCGTTATTTCATGGACAAAGTGGTAGACCATCTGTTAGTGTTCAACGGACAAGGGGACATCCGCGACTTTCCCGGCAACTATACACAATATCGCGACTGGAAAGATGCGAAAGTCCATCAGGAAAAGGAGAAAGAGAAAGAAGCCGCCAAGGCTCAGGAGGACAAGACGGCGAAGGTGCGTCTGAACGAAAAGCGGCGCATGTCTTTTAAGGAAAAACGCGAGTTTGAACAATTGGAGCAGGAGATAGCTGACCTGGAAACCGAAAAGAATGCAATTGAAGAGGCTTTGTGCAGCGGTACTTTGTCTGTGGACGAACTGACGGAGAAGTCGAAACGTTTGCCGGAATTGTCGGACTTGATTGACGAAAAAACATTGCGCTGGCTGGAGCTGAGTGAGATAGAATCGAACTGAAGTTCGAAATTGAAAATTAAGAATTAAAAATTAGAACTGAGAAAGTGGGAAATCTGACGAATTATCATAGCCATAGCCTTTATTGTGACGGGCGTGCCGGCATGGAGGACTTTGTGCGTTTTGCATTGAGTGAAGGTTTTACATCTTATGGCTTTTCATCGCATGCTCCATTGCCTTTTTCTACGGCATGGACTATGGAGTGGGATATCATGGACGACTATCTATCTGAATTCCATCGTCTGAAGGAGAAGTATGCCGGACGTATCGAACTGTATATCGGTCTGGAGATTGATTATCTGAATGAAGCGAGTAATCCGTCCATCGCCCGTTTCAGGGAGTTGCCGTTGGACTACCGTATTGGTTCTGTACATCTTCTCTACAATGACAAAGGGGAAGTGGTGGATGTAGATGTACCTGCGGATACCTTTAAGACCATTGTAGACGGACATTTCTGCGGTGACTTGGAGCATGTGGTCCGTCTCTATTATGGTAGGTTGACGAGGATGCTCGAGCTGGGTGGTTTTGATATTGTGGGCCATGCCGATAAGATGCACTACAATGCAGCATGCTATCGCCCGGGATTGCTGGACGAGCCTTGGTATGATGAGCTGGTTAGGGCGTATTTCGCAGATATTGCCCGTCGCGGCTATCAGGTAGAGGTCAATACCAAAGCCTATCATGACCTGGGTACTTTTTACCCCAATGAGCGGTATTTCTCCTACCTGCATGATTTGGGTGTACGTGTGCAGGTAAACAGTGATTCACACTATCCGGAACGGATAAGCAACGGACGTCCCGAAGCTTTGTGTGCCTTGAGGAAAGCTGGATATGAATCGGTGATGGAACTACACGGAGGAGAATGGAAAGAGATGCCTATCGTGTTTTGAGTGAATAGGATACAAAAACTCCTGACTTGCCTTTTTGTAAAGGTAGTCAGGAGTTTTTTCTTTCTATTATGAACTATTCTGTTTTCAGTAAAAAGTCGTCAATCGCCTTTTTGTAGGTAGCCTTATCGGCTGCTCCGCGGAAGAGCTGAGGCTCTCCATTCATAGGGATGAATACAAAAAGAGGGATGCTTGTTGCATTGAACAACGCTGCCAGTTCCTTTTCCTTATCCACATTGACTTTGTAGACAACGATTTTATCGGCATACTCTTTGGCCAGTTCCTTCATAATGGGAGCCACCATGCGGCAAGGTCCGCACCAGTCGGCATATAAGTCTATGATGGCAGGCTTGTTTCCCTTGTATTTCCAGTCCTGGGATTTCTCATAGTCGAACACATCCTTGATGAACATGGCTTTGTTCATGACGATAACTTCTCCGTTTGTTTGAGCATAGGCCAGCATGCAGGAAAACACGAGGGCAACCATTGCTATAATCTTCTTCATTTCTTCTTGTTAAGAGTTTTGTTCTATAACGGCTTTCAAATCCTTACCGCTGATGACACCCGAGTGGCGCCATACGGCTTCGCCTTTCTTAAATACGATAAATGTCGGTACTGCTTGTATACGGTAGCGGGCAGCAAGTTCTTCGTGCTGGTCTACATCTATTTTGGCGATACGGGCAGCATCTCCTATTTCGTTTTTGAGTTCTTCCAGTACCGGATGCATCGCCTTGCACGGGCCACACCAGGTTGCAAAGAAATCAACTAAAACGGGCTTTTCTGATTGTATCAATTCTTCAAACTTTTCCATAATTTTTTCCTTTCTGTTTTTATTTATTTGTAATGATAACAAAATAGGAGGAGGATTTGTTCGCTAAATCATTATTTAATTGTCATCTCTTCAATGAGATGCGAAGCTCCCGCGTATTTGTCGATGATGAACAAGGTGTAGCGGATGTCTACACATGCTGCTCGTTGGGAGGACGGACGGAAGGCAATGTCGCCAGTCAGACCTTCGTAATTGCGGTCAAAGCCGGTACCTATCAGTTCTCCTTTGGCATTGAACACTGGGCTGCCGGAGTTTCCACCGGTATTGTCTGTGTTGACAATGAAGCAGATGGGCATTTCGCCGTTCGGCATGGCATAACGTCCGAAATCCTTTGCCTGATACAGCTGTTTCAGTTTGGTGGGGACTACAAACTCCCAATTGTCGGGATCTTCCTTTTCCATAGCTCCTTTCAGAGTGGTGTAGTAATCATATTTCACACCGTCTGCCGGAGCGTAGGGGAGTACTTGACCGTAGGTCAGGCGCAAGGTGGAGTTGGCATCCGGATAGATGGGCTGACCATTGGCAAGTTTCATGTCCATCATGCCCTTTACCCATACCTTGTGGGCGGCATTGTAGTTTTTATTGGCATCCATCATGGCAATGGAGGTCTGAAGCAGGCCGTCCGTGATGGAATATTTCAGCAAGACCATCCAGTCTGTATTAATCTTGTAGAGGCTGGGCTTGCGGATGAACTTGGCAAAGTTCTCCTTGTTGCCGAAGATGGAATGTTCAAAGCAGGCGTCGATGAAAGCGTCGCTGTTGCCCTTGAAACGCTTGTCTATGATTTGGAAAATACCGATGCGTTGTTCGGCAGGGATATACTTCATGTAGATTTTCAGCATTTCCTTGCCAACAATACGTTCCACTTCGGGGAAGGGGACAGAGGCAAAGTAGCGGTCGGCTGCCTTCTGAAGGCTGTCTTTAGCTGCTGCAATCTGTTTTTTGTCCTTGTTCTTCAAGGCAGATACCAGTCCTGCGGTGCTGGGGATACGCATGAAATCGAGTCCCGTCACCAGTGCTTCCTGAATGGCTTGCTGGTGGTAGAGGGCTGGACGGCGTTGCTTTACGATGGCGCGTATCTGGTCGAATGCTTGCTGATAGCTATTGTCGTTCAGCGAGCGTCCGCGTGCCAGGAGTGCCTCTTGCTGTGCACGTTTAGTGTCCAATACTTTCAGACGGACGAGACCTTCGTTCATACCGATGGCATTTTTCCAGTAGTTGGCAGAAGATGCATACTTGCTGGCATAGTGGATGCGTACGGCATCGTCTTGCAACATTTGTTTCATCAGAGCTTTCTGGCGGACATCGCGCACGTGGTGGCGCATGAAGTTGGTGGTTTGCATACGCTCTTCCACCTCGTCGGAAATCATGTAGCGCCAGTTGCGTCCGGGGAATCCCATGACGAAGGTAAAGTCGCCCTTGCGATAGCCGTCAAGGCTGATGGTGAGATGTTTCTTCACTTTTAGGGGAACGTTGTCTTTGCTGTAAGCGGCGGGTTTCCCGTCTTTGTCGGCATAAATGCGGAACATGGAGAAATCTCCCGTGTGGCGGGGCCACATCCAGTTGTCGGTGTCTGCACCGAACTTGCCGATGGAGGAGGGGGGAGCGCCTACCATGCGGATGTCGCTATAGGTGGTCTTTACGAACAGATAGTATCTGTTTCCACCGTAGAAGGCTTTCAGTTCCAGTTTGCGGCCGGGTGTCAGGGCGATGCCTTCGGACTTGGCGAAGCGGTCGGCTACTGTTTTCAGGTATTTGGGAGACAGATAATTGGTGCCGTTCGGGTCGTCGTCGGTTTTCAGTTGTTCGTTTACGTAGTCTGTCACGTCCAGTATCCGGTCGATGTAGGTGACGGTGAGTCCCTTGCAGGGAAGCTCCTCTTCGCGGGACATAGCCCAGAAACCGTCGGTCAGGTAGTCGTGTTCCACCGAGCTGTGTTGTTGTATGGCGCCATAGCCGCAGTGGTGGTTGGTCAGTACCAGGCCTTCGGCAGAGATGACTTCGCCGGTACAGCCACCGCCGAAATGCACCACGGCATCCTTCAGGGCAATGCCGTCGGGATTGTAGATTTGGTTGGTGGGGATGAGCAGTCCGAGTTCCGTCATGGCTACTTCGTTCTGCTTTTGCAGGTCGGTGAGCATCCACATACCTTCGTCGGCGTGTGCGGCAAGGACAGAAGATGTAATGAATAATGATAATAGGATTCTTTTCATGGTGATGTGCGTTAGAAGAGCATCTGAGAGGGGGGCTATTCAGTATACGACTGAATAGGGTTAAGTATACGACTGAATGGCATTCACTATACGACTGAATGCCATTCAGTATGGGAGGTAATCTCTCAGAGGCTTTAATTTATTCTATAATGTTCATTTCTTTTATCAGATGACTGCAATTGCCCAGTTTGTCGAGGATGAAGAGCACGTAGCGTATATCCAGTGCAATGCAACGCTGCAGGTCATTGTTGAAGTTGATGTCACCGCTCAGAGATTCCCAGTTGCCGTCGAAAGCAGTACCGATGAGCTGTCCTTCGCCATTGATGACGGGGCTGCCGGAGTTACCGCCGGTGATGTCGTTCGTCGTGAGGAAGCAAACCGGCATGGTGCCGTCTGCCATGGCGTAGCGTCCGAAGTCTTTCTTTTGAATCAGTTCTTTCAGCTTGGCGGGTACCACGAATTCACGGTCTTCGGGATTCTCTTTTTCAAGGATACCGTCGGTAGTGGTATAGTAGTCGTAGTGTACGGCATCGCGTGGGCTGTATGATTTTACATTACCATAGGTCAGACGCATGGTGAAGTTGGCATCCGGATAGGAGGGGACGGGCTGTTTCATTTCACCCAAGCCACGGATGTAGGCCTTGTGGAGCAGTTCCATTCCGCTTTCCAGTTCCATGTATTGCTTTCCGAGTTCCTGCAGCTTTTCGTTCTTGGAGCGCGAGTAAGCCGTAGCAGGGTCTTTCTCGATGGCTTTCACGGTGGGCTTTGCCAGGAATTTATCCAGGTTCTTGCGGTTGGAGAGGATGGAGTTGTCGTAAATGTTGTCTACGTATGTGTTGTAGTCGCCCTTGAACTCTCCGTTGATGGTTTGGTAGAAGGAGGGCAGCTCGTCGGCGTTCAGTGCCTTGGCAAGGGCGGGCAGGATGGCTTTGGCTACGGCGCGGTCCACTTCGTGGTCGTAGTCTTTATTGTGGATACCATCGTATGCATTTTCCAACTGCTTCTTCGAAGCTTGCAGCAATGAGTCGTTCTTCTCTTCGAGCGCTTTCTTTATGTTATCCATGATAAGGTAGGTACTGCCGAATTCGATAGCACCGCGCAATGCTTCGTTGGTATAGTAGAGCTGGCGCAGCGTGGGGGTGCTTTTCTCGATGATGGCATCAATTTTCTCTACCACACCCTCGTATTCGGGTTTTCCTTGGGCAAAGGCGGCATACTTTTTCTCGATTTCGGCTTTGGCGCCCAACACGTCATTGTCGATGATTGCCTTGTTCATACCGATGGAGTTCTTCCAGTAGTTACTGCTTCCGGCAAACTTGCTGGCATACTGGATGCGGGTCTTGTCACTGGCATCCATATACTTGCGCAGCACTTCGAGGCGTACGCCGCGCATATCAATCATTGCCTGATTCACGGCGTTCATGCGTTGCTTCACTTCGCTCTGGGTGAGGTAACGTTCTGTGCTGCCGGGGAAGCCCATAATCATGGCGTAGTCACCTTCGTTCAGACCTTTGATGGAGATGGGCAGGAACTTCGGGGTTTTCAGGGGTACGTTGCTTTCACTGTATTCAGCCGGCTCTCCGTTGGCATCGGCATAGATACGGAACATGGAGAAGTCGCCCGTGTGGCGCGGCCACATCCAGTTGTCGGTCTCACCGCCAAACTTACCTACCGAGGAGGGAGGAGCGGCAACCATACGCACGTCGCTGTATACCTTATAATAGAACATATAGAATTTGTTTCCTGCATAGAAGGGGAGTGCGCGCACTTCAATGCCCGGTTTACCCTTCAAATCGCTCTTCTCCAGTTCCTCTTTTGCCAGTTTGTTGAGGAACGGGGAAGTCAGTGCATCGATTTCCGTCACTTCGCCTGCCTTTATTTTAGCGTTGACAAGGTCGGTGATGTCTACAATGCGGTGCACGAAACGGAATTTCAATCCCGGGGTGGGCAGTTCTTCACTGCGGTTCATGGCCCAGAAACCATCTGTCAGATAATCGTGTTCCACGCTGCTGTGCTGCTGTATGGCACCGTATCCGCAATGGTGATTGGTCAGAATCAGTCCTTCCGGAGAGATGATTTCGCCGGTACAGCCACCGCCAAAGATACCTACAGCATCTTTCAGTGACACGCCGTTGGGATTATAAAGGTCGTCAGCCTCCAGCTTCAGTCCTTGCTTTTTCATCATGTCGATGGAGTTCTGCTGCTTCATCAGTTGCAACAACCACATTCCTTCGTCTGCACGCGCAGAGCAGACTGTCAGTGCGGCAATGGCCGCAAGCAAACCTTTCTTAAATGTAATCTTCATATAATCAATTATTAAGTAATGTCTTTGAATTTCATTGTCATCGCTTGTGGGCTTATGGCTTTATGGCATTGTTTCTTATTGCTTCCATAATGTTTGCAGGCGGACGCCGGTTCATCAGTTCGTTCTTCATAAAGTCCATGTATGGGGCTGCGTGACTGAAGAACTTATGATATCCTGCACAAAGGTAATTCAGTCCCGGCTCTCCGTCGGCTGTACGTGCAAAACGGTTCTTTGGACATTCGCCGTTGCAGGCAAACAGCCATTCGCACTCCCTGCATTGGGTGGGGAGAGATTGTTGCTTCATCAGTCCGAAGGCTTGTTGCCGTTCTCCGTACATCATCTCCACCAGTGTATTCTGATGGATGTTGCCCAGTTTATATTCGGGGAAAACAAAATGGTCGCACGCATATACGTCTCCGTTGAACTCCATGACGCCTGCATGGCCGCAAGTCTTTGCCATGGAACATACACCCGGTTGTTCGCCTATCCAGTTGGCAAGGGTAGAGTCGAATAACTGTATGTAGTAAGTACCCACGTCCTGCTTTACCCATTCGTCGAACAAGGCGCATAGGAAGTCTCCCCATTGTTCCGGCGTGACGGAAAAGTCTGCCAGCTGCGTGCTCTTTTCCTTGTCTGCCAGGGAGGCAAGATGGCGTCCGTCCCCATGAGGGGCAATGCGCTCCACGATGGGGGCAAACTGGATGTAATGGCATCCTATCTCCTTGAAGAAATTATAGAAGTCCAGCGGATAGTCGGCGTTGTAGTCATTGACCACTGCCATTCCGTTCCATTCCACACCGTGCTTTTTCAGCAGGTTGATGCCCTGCATCACCTTGACGAAAGAGGGCTTGCCCTGCTTGTTCTTCCGGTATTCGTCATGGAACTCCTGAGGCCCGTCTATGGAGACACCCACCAGCCAGTTGTTTTCTTTGAAAAACCGGCACCATTCATCGGTCAGCAACGTGCCGTTGGTCTGTATGCAGTTGTCTATGGTGCGTCCGTTGGCATATTTCTTTTGCAGCTCCATGGCACGTTTGTAGAAAGAGAGCGGACGCATCAGCGTCTCTCCGCCATGCCAGGTGAACAGAACCTGGGGCATGGTCTGCGAGTTGATGTACTCCTCGATGAACTTTTCCAGCAGTTCCTCGCTCATCACATGCTTGGGGTTGTCTCTATATAGTTTGGATTTCTCCAGATAATAGCAATAATCGCATGCCAGATTGCATACCGCACCTACCGGTTTCAGCATTACATAGAGCGGTTTGGCAAAAGGTGCATAGGTTGACATGTATATTTTCTCTATTTTTATGATTTATAATTGTGCAAAAATACGTAAACCGAATGAAAAATCCTTTCTTTCTATTCGGTTTATAAGGAATATTAATACCTTTGCTGGGTGTAATTCAAAAATCGTTTCTTGCATGATTAGAATGAGTGTGAACCGCATTTTACCCTTTTTGCTCCTGCTTGTGCTCTTTACTTCTTGCAACCGCAAGTATAAGATAGAGGGCAGTTCCTCGGTAACCAGCCTTGACGGAAAGATGTTGTTCCTCAAGACGCTTCGGGACGGGCAATGGGTGAACGTCGACTCGGCAGAGGTTATCCATGGGCATTTCAAGATGAAAGGCCGGGCCGATTCCGTGATGATGGTGACTCTTTATATGGACCACGAGGGCATTATGCCTTTGGTGCTGGAAGACGGCAAAATCGTGGTTTCCATCTCCAATACTCAGTTGATTGCCAAAGGGACTCCTTTGAATGACAAACTGTACGAGTTCATAGACAAGCGCAATTCCCTGGAAGTGAAGATAGAGGAGCTGGAACGGAAAGAGGCGCGTATGGTGCTGGACGGTGCCAATCTGGATGACGTGCATGGGCAGTTGGCAAAGGAAGGCGAAGCACTTGTGAAGGAGATGAACGACTACGTCCGGCAGTTCATTGTAGATAACTTTGAGAATGTGCTGGGCCCCAGTGTATTCATGATGATGTGCAGCACACTGCCCTATCCGGTGATGACTCCGCAGATTGAGGACATCATGAGAACTGCTCCCTT
Organism: Bacteroides uniformis; assembly: GCF_025147485.1. Lineage (NCBI taxonomy): Bacteria > Pseudomonadati > Bacteroidota > Bacteroidia > Bacteroidales > Bacteroidaceae > Bacteroides > Bacteroides uniformis. Next base: position 2,788,289 of record NZ_CP102263.1, read on the forward strand.
GTCTTTTAAAGAGAATACTTTGGTGAAGGATTTCCTTACAAAGGCGAAGGAGAACATGCAGCTGATTGAAGAGCAGAAGCGCATGAAGCAAAATGCTTCTGTAGGAGGACAGAAATAAACAGGAATGAGTTGATAATGACAAACGGAAATGCCTGAATATCCTATCAAGATATTCAGGCATTCCCGTTTGTCATTATGTCTTTATCTGTCCTGGTCTTCGTTCTTCACCATCCCTTTATACTTTTCCGGCAATGCACTCTCCACCGCCGCATAAGCCTCGTTCATGCTTGCCTTGATGTTTTCTGCCCCTTTCCCTTTGGGAGGAATAGGTTCATGGATGGTCAGTATCATCCGGTGGCGGTGTATCCACTTTCCGGTGCGTGGAAGAATCTCGAACGAGCCGTCTATAGTGACGGGCACCACTTCCAGTTGCAGTTCATCTGCCAACTGGAAAGCACCTCTCTTGAAGTACCCCATGTGTCCCGTGAAGGTACGTGCCCCTTCGGGAAATACTACCAGTGACACGCCGTCTTTCAAAGATGATTCTGCCTGCCGCATGGTGGCAAGCACCTTCTTGGGGCTGGAACGGTCGACGAAGATATGTCCTGCGCTCTCGCATGCCTTGCCGACAAACGGGATTTTGCGCAGGCTCTTCTTCATCATCCATTTGAAGTTCCGTCCCAGGAATCCGTATATCAAGAATATGTCGAAGGCACCTTGGTGATTGGGCACAAACACGTAGGAAGTACGTTTGTGTATTTTCTCCCTTCCATGTACCTCCACCGGAATAAGCAGTATATAGCAGATGAGCTGTGACCAGATTTTACCGGGATAGTAACCCCAGATATGCGCTCCTCCTATCAGCGAACCGATGATGGTGACCAATGCTGTAAGGATAGTCAGTACCAATAAAATGGGCAACGCAAAGCAAACCTGATAAATAATATAAAGTATCTTCATAGGTGTCGGATTTTTTATTGCTACAAAGATATACCTTTTTCTTATTTCGTCACTCTTTCTCTCTTACTAATTTTAGTACTGTAATTTCCGGCCATGCCCCGAACCGGAACGGCAGTCCTACATAGCCGATGCCAATATTTACGTACAAAGCCCTCTTGCCTTCGTAGTACATTCCTCTCCATTCCGGATAGATAAGTTCGGCAAGGGAATGTCCGAACAAGATGCCTTGCATGGCGTGGGTGTGTCCTGCAAGCATCAGTGAAATATCCGATTGGGGCAGTACCTCGCGCCTCCAGTGGGTAGGGTTATGGCTGAGCAATATTTGGAACATTCCCTCCGTGCCCTGCATGGCTTGCGGCAAGTCTGCAAATTGGGAGAAAGGAGGCTCCCCGTCGTTTTCCACACCGATGAGGGCTATGCTGTCACCTTTGTGATGAAGGATGTCATGCTCATTGTTCAGCAGTTTCCATCCCATTGCTTTCTGCTGCCGGATTAAATAGTCCAGATTGGCGATTTCTGCTTTCGGGCTTTGCCAGTGATAGTATGAGCCATAGTCATGGTTGCCGAGGATGGAGTATACTCCGTCCGGTGCATATAGTTGGGAGAGTATTTCTTGGAAACCATCCAGTTCGTGGCTCTGCTGGTTCACGAGGTCACCGGTGAAGACAATCAGGTCCGGCTTCTGTCCGTTGACTAAATCGACCAACTGTTTGATGGGTTCCGGATTGCCTTGCCAACTGCCGATGTGTATGTCCGATATTTGCACGATGCGGTAGCCGTCGAAACCTTCCGGAATATTGGCAGAACGGTATTCCACTTCTTTTGTATCGAAACGGGTGATGCCTGCCAGGGTACCGTAAAGGATATTGAAGAAGCTGACGACAGCCAAAACCAGTCCTATAGCGGTGAACGGGCTGCGGGGACAACGACGGATGATGAAGTGCGCCAGTACTCCCACCAGCGAGCAAAGCATGAATATGGTTTTTGGAAAGACAAACAGCATGATGGTAATTGCCAGTCTGCCTATGGCCTGCGTATGGTTTGACATCGCATTGTCGCCCGTAAGGAATATGAAGTAAACATAGCCTGCCGCTAATAGCAAGGTGGGAAGCCAATAAAGGCAGTGAAGGACTGCCTTTCTGGTTTTTCTTACTACATAAACCAAGTAAATGTAAAGGTCGGGGATGAGAAGGAAAAGGATGAAAACAAGAGTTACTCGGTGCATATATCTTTCAATTCTTCAATGTTCTTTTTAATATTGTCCAGATGTTTGTAAATCACTTTTTTGTAGAGAATATAGATAATTAGCGCGTCAAATACTACGAAAAGGGTAATCAGTAGGGCTTGTACGCTGGCTGGTGCCAGATGATATTCCATCACCCAATAGTTGAGGATATTGAAAAGGATAATCCAAATGGAGATGCCCATCACTTCATATCTGGTCCATTGGCGGAAGGTGGTCATACGGCGACTGACTTCGGCAACCCCCATTTCATCAATACGCGTGTCCTTGTTCCAGCGGTATGTTTTCCAGTCCCACCACATGCCTATGAGGATGCTTATAGCGATGAATCCCAGTAAAGCGACAATCTTGCCTTGCAGCTGCTCATTGAAGCCGAAGGTGGGCAGCAACAGCCATATAAGCAGAAGGGCTGCCAGACCTACCGCTCCCATTCCGATAGAGAAACGCTGTATGACTACGAGTCGTCCCAGACTTTTGCGGGTATTGGCCTTGTAGCCGGCAATCAGTTCGGTAATCTGCTGTTCGTCAGCAATCGGTTCTTTCTGCAACTGTTCATTCAGTGCGTTCCATGATTTCTTCAGTTCATCCAGTTCCATATATTTATTCCTCCTTATTCATTTTTTTCAATTTGTCCTTGATGCGGCTGAGTTTGGTGGCAACGTTTGTCAAGGTCAGCCCGGTGATTTCGGCAATTTCTTCGTAGCTTTTCTCTTCCAGATAGAGCAGTATGATGGACTTTTCCAATTGTCCCAGTCGGTTTATCATCCGGTAGAGCTGCCGTAGCATGGCTTGTGTCTCGTCGGTTTCTTCAGTCCGGTCGGCTTCCTGGGTGAGGGTGACGATTTCGGGGATGTTCTTTTCTTTGCGGATAAAGCTGATGCACGTGTTCAGTGCGATGCGGTAAATCCATGTGGAAATCTTACACTCCCGCCGGAACTTGGGAAATGCTTTCCATAAGTTGAGCACCACTTCCTGATACAGGTCGTTGAGGGTAGCATTGGGCGTGGTGTACAGATAGCACACCTTATATATCACGCGCTCATACTCCCGTACCACGGATACAAACTCTTGTTCTGCATTTTCCATCTTTTAGCTTCTTTCGAATTGCTTTTGCACTGTTAGTCGCATTGTGTGGCGATAAATCACAGTTCAAAAAGGATTATTTTAATGTGTTAATGTGCCTATATGCTAATGTGCCTATATGCTAATGTGCCAATGACCTGCGGCATGGTAGCACAATATACATATAGCGCAGCCAATTGGCACATTAGCATATAGGCACATTAGCACATTATTCATATTGTAGTGGCTAAAAACTTCCGCATATCCCCTATTGGCATTCCCCGGCGGCGGGCGTAGTCGTCCAGCTGGTCTTCTCCAATCTTGCCCACTGAAAAGTATCGGGATGCGGGATGTGCCAGCATCATGCCGCAGACGGAGGAGTGAGGGTGCATGGCTCCATGTTCAGTCAGCGTGATGCCTATCTGCTTCATGCCGAGCAGTTCGTCCAGCAGGAAATTCACGGATTGGTCGGGTAGGGAGGGGTATCCCACAGCGGGGCGGATGCCTTGGTATTTCTCGACCAGCAGATCCGGAATGGACAAGGATTCGTCGGGGGCATACCCCCAAGCCTCCTTGCGGACATATTCGTGCATCTTTTCTGTGGCGGCTTCGGCAAGGCGGTCGTTCAGAGTCTGTACAAGGAGATGTTTGTAAGGGTCGCTTTTATAAGTCTCTTCGGCCTCTTCACTGATGGTGGAGGCGAAAAGTCCTACGATGTCGGGCGTGCCTGAAGAGAGGGGACGTACAAAATCGCTCAGACAGAGAAATGGACCGCCATCGGGTTGGGGTGTCTGCTGGCGGAGCAGTGGGAAGGTTGTTCCTTCTATCAAGAGGTTATCTCCGTCTGCATTTGCCTGGCAAAGCCTGAAGATGCAATGGATGGAGATTGTTTCGTCCAGTCGGTCGAGCATTCTATTGGCCTCCTTGAAGAGCTGCATGGCTTCGGAAGCCTTGGTGCGTTCCTCTTCGGGAAAGGTCGTCAGCCAAAGTGCACGGCAAGAATCGCAGCCATGGATGTTTGCGATAGCTGCAAAGCGAGGCTGGAAGCCCCAGGCATGGAAGAAATAAATCCAGTTGATGTAAGGGGTTACTTCATGAATCCGATACGAAAGCAATTCATGCCCCAGTGCCAATATTGTCCTTTTCATCCCATTTCATCCCTAATCCTTAATCCCTAGCCTTCACTCTCCAAATCTCAGTTCCTCGCCACGATAAGCATCGTCCACCATGCCGTCGCTATAAACGGGATGTCCGTTGGCAAAAGTCCTTTCCACTTTCCAGTTGAAGGTATGTCCTTCCAATGGGCTCCAGCCGCATTTGCTCAAAACTTTGTCGGCTGTCACTTCCCACGGGGTATCGGGGCGTACCAGCACAAGGTCTGCCCGGTAACCTTCACGGATATAGCCGCGCTCGTTGATGCGGTAAATTTGTGCGGGAGCATGGCACATTTTTTCAACGATGGTCTCGAGTGTGAATATTCCCTCATCTACCAGTTGCAGCATGCTGACAAGCGAAAACTGTATCATCGGCATGCCGGACATGGCCTTCAAGGCACCTCCTTCTTTTTCGGAGAGCAGATGGGGCGCATGGTCGGTGGCTATAACGTCTATCAGGCCGGAGTTGACGGCTGCACGCAGGGCATCGCGGTCGGCTTGCTTCTTAATGGCAGGATTGCACTTGATACGTGTGCCCAACGTGCGATAGTCACTGAGCGTGAAGAGGAGATGGGCAACGCATGCTTCGGCGGTGATATGCTTCTCGGAAAGTGAATAGTCATTGAACAGTTGCAGTTCCTTGGCTGTGGACACATGCAGAATATGCAGCCGTGCACCGGCAATCCTTGCCAGCCGTACTGCCAGCTCAGAAGATGCACAGCATGCTGCCGAGGAGCGGATGTAGGGATGCTTGCCTATGGGAATATCATTCTCTCCGGCAAACATTTCCTTATACTTGGCAATATTGTTCTTGATGGTTTCCTGGTCTTCGCAGTGGGCGGCAATCAGCATGTCTGTACCGTTGAAGATGTTCAGCAGGCTGTTCATCTTGTCTACCAGCATGTTTCCGGTACTGGAGCCCATGAATAGCTTGATACCGCAGACGCGGTGCTTGTCCAGCTTGCCGAATTCGCTGTAATTGTCGTTTGTTGCGCCGAAGTAGCAGGAATGGTTTACGATACACTTCTCGTTCAGCAAATCAAGTTTGGCGTTCAAGGCATCCAGCGTAGTGGTCACCGGATTTGTATTGGGCATATCCATGATGGAGGTCACACCACCTGCGGCAGCCGCACGGCTTTCGGTGAGGATGTCCGCTTTGTGGGTCAGCCCGGGATCGCGAAAATGTACATGGTCGTCGATGATGCCAGGCAACAGATAGCATCCGGTGGCATCTATGGTCTCGTCACAAGGGGCGGAGAGCGGTTTCCAGTTGGTCAGTACCTCTGCAATGCGCCCGTCTTCTATCACTACGGAACCTTTCACGGATTGTCCTTCGTTGACAATCGTAGCGTTATGTATCAATGTTCTTTTCATATCTTCCTAATATTTGTAGTAAACCCCTATCACTCTATCACCCATCACTTCATCTCCTTATCTACGGTAGGATATTTATGGAACCAACTGTTCCATTTCAACCGAATCACTCCGAATACGGCTTCACCAAAAATACTACTGTTCATTTTGGAGGTGCCCAGTTCGCGATTGATGAAGATGACAGGCACTTCCTTTACCTTGAAGCCACATTTGTAGGCGGTGAATTTCATTTCTATCTGGAAGGCGTATCCTTTGAAGCGGATACCGTCCAGATTGATGGTCTCCAATACCCGGCGGCGGTAACATACAAATCCGGCTGTAGTGTCGTGGATGGGCAGCCCGGTGATGAAGCGCACATACTTGGAGGCAAAATAAGACATCAGTACACGTCCCATGGGCCAGTTCACTACGTTCACACCACTCACATAACGTGAACCGATGGCTACATCGGCACCCTCTTCGGAGCAGGCGCGGTAGAGTCGCGGCAGGTCTTGGGGATTGTGGCTGAAGTCGGCATCCATTTCGAAGATATACTCATAACCTCGTTGCAATGCCCACTTAAAGCCGGCTATATAGGCTGTTCCCAATCCCAGCTTTCCTTTGCGCTCCACCATGAAGAGGCGTTCAGGAAACTCCTGCTGCAAGGTCTTTACAATGGCAGCCGTTCCGTCGGGCGAACCGTCTTCAATGACAAGGATGTGAAAACCATGTTTCAGAGCAAAAACGGCACGGATGATATTTTCTATATTCTCCCGTTCATTGTAGGTGGGGATGATGACAATGCTGTCTGATGTTTGCATACTTATAGGTAATGGGGGTTATAACTGGGAACAAATGTAATACATTTCTTTTTTATCTGGCAGCATTTTCACACAAATCTTGATTTTGCAAAGTTCTGGCACCACGACTCTTTCATTTATGTAGCTCCTTCTAACTCCTGACTATAAGGAATGCAGGTTAAATCAAAGAACCGTATGCTTGACTTTGAACTTTAGCCTCAATCTTTAGCTATTCCCGTTTCAATCATTAACAGAAAACATTCAAACTATTAAAGAAAAACTTTCGAAGTATAAAGGATAAAGTGGGTAGATATAGGGAGAAAAAAGTGCTCTTCAGTCTTGGTCTGTCTATCCCAAGCCTTGGGATAGACAGACCAAACCCTGGGATACATGTCCGCGGGCTGGGGATAAACTTTGTGTAACATAACTCCTGAATAGGGATTGTGCAGGCTGTGTTATTCATAATTGGAGGAAAAGAAGTTTCATTGCCTTCCCCGATAAATAGGGCGATACAGAAAAAAGGTGAAGGATGTGCAGGCTGACAGCAGAAAGATTATTTCAGAGAACATAGTTGCCGACAGGTCAAAGCTAAAGATTATTTGTGTATTTTTGCACCGAATTTATTTCGGTAGGATACCTTATGAGAGGTAATATCGGGGGAAAAAGCGCAAAGCAATGAATATAACTGAACTGCAACAATCTTATGCTTCCCATCCCAATGTAGAGGGGGTGTGCAGGCTTCTGAAAGATAACTCTGTCCGTCACCTATATTGCGGAGGTTTATATGCCTCTGCCGCTTCTTTGTTTTCGTCTGTATTGGTTCAGCGGGCTACTTGTCCGCTCGTTTTCATTCTGGGCGATATGGAGGAAGCCGGTTATTTCTATCATGATTTGACGCAGATATTGGGGACAGAGCAGGTATTGTTTTTTCCTTCTTCGTTCCGCCGCGCCATCAAGTACGGGCAGAAGGATGCGGCAAACGAAATACTCCGTACAGAAGTGCTGAGTCGCCTGCAAAAAGGAGAAGAGGGGCTTTGCGTGGTGACCTATTCGGATGCGCTGGCCGAAAAGGTTGTCTCTCGTAAGGAACTGGGAGAGAATACACTGAAACTGCATGCAGGCGAGAGGGTGGATATGAACTTCGTGACGGACGTGTTGCGCAGTTACGGTTTCGAATATGTGGACTACGTCTACGAGCCGGGGCAGTATGCCGTTCGTGGCAGTATTATCGACGTCTTTTCCTTCTCTTCCGAATATCCCTTCCGTATAGACTTTTTCGGCGATGAGGTGGAAAGCGTCCGTACCTTCGAGGTGGAAACACAGCTCTCGAAAGAGAAGAAAGAAAGCATCGTGATAGTTCCCGACTTGAGCCATAGCCTGGAAAAAAAGGGAAGCGGCGGCATGGTGTCGTTCCTCGATTTCCTTCCGTCGGACAGCTTGCTTGCCATGCGCGACTTTCTCTGGTTGCGCGAACGCATCCAGACCGTGCACGACGAATCGCTCACCCCACAGGCCATCGCCGCCCGTGAGTCGGAGGAGAATGGAGCCATCACGCTGGAAGGCAAGCTGATTGATGGTGGCGAGTTCACCCTGCGCGCCCTCGATTTCCGCCGGATGGAGTTCGGCAACAAGCCCACCGGAACGCCGGATGCTACCGTCTCGTTCCATACTACGGTACAGCCTATCTTCCATAAAAACTTCGACATGGTGGCAGAGAGTTTCCGCGAATACCTCTCCCGTCACTACACCATCTACATATGCAGCGACAGCCTGAAACAGACCGACCGCATCCGTGCCATCTTTGAGGACCGTGGAGACAACATATCCTTTACCGCCGTGGAACGGACGCTGCACGAAGGCTTTGCCGACGACACTTTACGTATCTGTATTTTTACCGACCATCAGCTGTTCGACCGCTTTCACAAGTATAACTTGAAGAGCGACAAGGCACGCAGCGGCAAGGTGGCCTTGAGCCTGAAGGAGCTGAACCAATTCACCCCCGGCGACTATGTGGTGCATACCGACCACGGTGTGGGGCGTTTTGCCGGACTGGTACGTATCCCCAACGGTGACACCACGCAGGAGGTGATGAAGATTGTCTATCAGAACGAAGATGTGGTGTTTGTCTCCATCCACTCTCTGCACAAGGTTTCCAAGTACAAGGGAAAGGAGGGTGAAGCGCCCCGCCTCAACAAGCTCGGCACCGGAGCCTGGGAGAAGCTGAAAGACCGCACCAAGACGAAGATAAAGGATATTGCCCGCGACTTGATAAAACTCTACTCGCAACGCCGCGAGGAGAAGGGGTTCCAATACAGTCCCGACAGCTTCCTGCAACGGGAGTTGGAAGCCTCCTTCATCTATGAGGATACCCCCGACCAAAGCAAGGCTACTTCCGACGTGAAGGTCGACATGGAGAGTGCCCGTCCGATGGACCGCCTGGTGTGCGGTGACGTGGGCTTCGGCAAGACGGAGGTGGCTGTTCGTGCCGCTTTCAAGGCTGTGGCGGACAATAAGCAGGTGGCTGTACTGGTGCCCACTACCGTACTTGCCTATCAGCATTTCCAGACCTTCAAGGAGCGCTTGAAAGGCTTGCCTTGCCGGGTGGAGTATCTGAGTCGTGCCCGCACCGCTGTTCAGGCAAAGGCTGTAGTGAAAGGGCTTGCCGAAGGGGAAGTGAATATTCTTATCGGTACCCACCGTATCCTGGGAAAAGACGTTAAGTTCAAAGACCTTGGTTTGTTGATTATTGATGAGGAGCAGAAGTTCGGCGTCTCCGTCAAGGAGAAACTCCGCCAATTGAAGGTGAATGTGGATACGCTGACCATGACGGCTACACCCATTCCCCGTACCTTGCAGTTTTCGCTGATGGGTGCGCGCGACTTGAGCGTCATCCAGACACCGCCGCCTAACCGCTATCCCATCCAGACGGAAGTGCACACCTTCAACGAGGAAATCATTGCCGACGCCGTCAATTTTGAGATGAGCCGTAACGGGCAGGTATTCTTCGTGAATAACCGTATTTCCAATCTGGTTGAGTTGAAGGCCATGATAGAGCGGCACATTCCCGACTGCCGTGTCTGTATCGGACACGGACAGATGGAGCCTGCCGAACTGGAGAAGATAATCTTTGATTTCGTCAATTACGATTACGATGTGCTGCTTGCCACTACCATCATCGAAAGTGGCATCGACATACCCAATGCCAATACCATTATCATCAACCAGGCGCAGAACTTCGGCCTCAGTGACTTGCACCAGATGCGCGGACGTGTGGGGCGGAGCAATAAAAAAGCTTTCTGTTACCTGCTGGCACCGCCTTTGTCCTCCCTTACTCCCGAAGCAAAACGACGCCTGCAAGCCATCGAGAACTTCTCCGACCTGGGCAGTGGCATCCACATTGCCATGCAGGACCTTGACATCCGTGGCGCAGGCAATATGCTCGGTGCCGAACAGAGTGGTTTCATTGCCGACCTAGGCTACGAGACGTATCAAAAGATTCTCTCCGAAGCTGTGCACGAACTGAAGACCGACGAGTTTGCCGACCTTTATGCCGAAGAACTGAAAGCAGACGGAGGCGTCATCAGTGGAGAACAGTTTGTCGACGAATGCCAGGTGGAAAGTGACCTCGAACTTCTGTTGCCTGCCGATTACGTGACCGGCAGCAGCGAGCGTATGTTGCTCTATCGCGAGTTGGACGGATTGACACTCGACAAGGATGTGGATGCTTTCCGTTCCCGCCTCGAAGACCGCTTCGGCCCGATTCCTCCCGAAACGGAAGAACTGCTGCGCATCGTTCCCTTGCGACGCCTGGCTGCCCGCCTCGGCGTGGAGAAAGTCTTTCTGAAAGGTGGGCGCATGTCCCTGTTCTTCGTCTCCAATCCGGACAGCCCGTACTATCAGAGCCAGGCTTTCGGTAAGGTCATTGCCTACATGATGAAGTACACCCGGCGTTGTGACCTGCGCGAACAGAACAACAAACGGAGTATGTTGGTGAAGGATGTCAAGACGGTAGAAGAAGCTGTCTGTGTGTTGCAGGAGGTAGTGGCAATGCAGGTGGAAGAGTAAACTGTTGCCACTCCTGCCACTAACGTCCGAACTGCAAGGCGAATCCCAAATTGAAGAAAGTGATGTTGTTTTTGAACCAGCTATGGTCTACTCCGTCATCATACCCGTCTGTGTTATAAAGTCGTGCATCGGGGTTGGCAAACCAGTCTGCTGTCAGGAAATCACAGCGAATCATACCCGAGAGTTTACGGCTGATGCGGAACTCATAGCCTGCTGCGAAAGTTATTCCACAATATCCTTTATGGAAAAGGTGTCCGTTCCGTTCACCGCGTTTATATGTCCGTTCCTGATAGTTCATATACCCGATGCCGAACGAGAGGAACAGTCCTTGATTCCCGTTGCTCCACAAGGGCCGGTATGTGATGTTGGGGCGTATGCAGTGCAGATGTGCCTTATCCGGCAGGCGTGCCATGCGTAGATAGTCATATTGAAGTCCTGCGGCAAATAGGGGCGTGATGTAGTAGCGGCCTTCTGTCATCAGGTCATATCCCACCCGGTTGCCATTCTTGCTGAAGAAGTCGTTACGGTTTCCCTCTACATGAGGTAAGGATACACCGCCACCGAAGATGATACTGTAATTTTGCGGCAGGCATTCGCTTTGTGCCAGCAGACCTGTCGCTCCGATGGGGAGTAGGGATAGGCAGAGGAGGAGGAATCGTTTCATGCAGTTGCTGTGAGTTTCTTGGAAATATCGTATTTTTATCGTTTCCCGTATAGCTTGTCTATCAAATCCGTCCGTCCTATCCGGCGCAGTTCGTTTATGATGTTCCTGCGCTCTTCGGGTTTGTACCAGAAGAAGAATTGGCGTTGAGCCAGTTTCTCGCGCTGCGTTTTGGCACTGAATACCGGTTCCAGCGTATAAGGATGGAAGCCCGTGTACCATGCTTCGGTGGCAACGGTCATGGGAGTAGGGGTAAAGTCTTGCACTTGCTCCAGATGGAAGTCCAGTCGCTTGGTGATGACGGCAAGTTCCGCCATATCTTCCTCCTTGCATCCGGGATGGCTGCTGATGAAATAAGGAATAAGCTGCTGGCGTAGTCCTTCTTCATGGTTAATCCTGTCGAATATCTTCTTAAACTCACCGAACTGGCTGAACGGAGGCTTGCGCATGATGTTGAGCACGCGGTCTGACGTATGCTCCGGTGCTACCTTCAGGCGACCGCTGACATGGCGGGCAATGAGCTCGCGGGTATATTCCTGCGTACTTTTGTTAGTGTTCGGGTCCTTGCTCTGGTGCAGCAGCAGGTCATAGCGTACACCGCTGCCAATGAAGGACTTCTTGATGCCGGGCAGGGCATCTACGGCATGATAGATGTCGAGCAGCGGACGGTGGTCCGTATTCAGGTTGGGGCATACCTTGGGGTAGATGCACGACGGGCGTTTGCATTTCCTGCAGACGGCCTCATCCCGTCCCTTCATGCGGTACATATTGGCCGACGGGCCTCCCAAATCGCTCAAATAACCCTTGAAGTCTGGCAGCTCCGTGATGGCTTTCACCTCTTTCAGAATGCTCTCCTTGCTGCGGCTTACGATGAATTTGCCCTGGTGTGCGGAGATGGTGCAGAAGGCACATCCTCCGAAACATCCGCGATGCAGGTTGACGGAGAACTTTATCATGTCGTATGCCGGAATACGTTTTCCCTTGTATTTGGGATGGGGCAGGCGCGTGTATGGCAAGTCGAAAGAACGGTCGAGTTCAGCTTCCGTCAAAGGGGGATAGGGAGGATTGACTACTACCGTCAGCTTGCCGCTCTTTTGCAAGATGCGGGATGCTGTATATTTGTTACTTTCCTCCTCGATATGACGGAAGTTGGCAGCTTCTTTCTTTTTATCTTTCAGACATTCTTCATGGGAAAAGAGGGTGATATCCCCTTCTTGTACCACTACTTCCTTGTCAAGGTAAACCATTTGGGGAATATCGGCGATGAGCTTTTTGAAGCTTGGGGCGTCCATCTGTGTCTGTTGGCGTTTCAGCCTTTCCGCAAGTTCCACCACCGGTTTCTCTCCCATACCGTAGATGAGTGAGTCGGCTCCGCTGTCGAGGAGGATGCTGGGGCGTACACGGTCCTGCCAATAGTCATAGTGCGTCAGGCGGCGCATGCTTGCCTCGATGCCGCCCAGTACGACGGGGACATCGGGGAATAGCTTCTTTAATATCTGGGTATATACAATGGAAGGGTACTCCGGACGCATATCCGGACGTGCATCCGGGGTATAGGCGTCATCACTGCGCAAGCGTTTGTTGGCAGTATATTTGTTGACCATCGAATCCATACAGCCGGGACTGATGCCGAAGAACAGACGGGGACGTCCCAGTTTTTTGAAGTCGCGCAAGTCGTCGCGCCAGTTGGGTTGGGGGATGATGGCTACGCGCAATCCTTCTGCTTCGAGGATGCGGCCTATGACAGCGGCTCCAAAAGAAGGGTGATCCACGTAGGCGTCACCGCTGAAAAGTATTACATCCAATTCGTCCCAACCACGTAGTTCCACTTCTTTCTTGGTAGTAGGAAGCCAGTCTGTAAGGCGATATTCTTTCATTTGCACATTAAAAACTGTAATGTCATCCGTTCTCCGTCGTAAATCTCACGGAAGCCTATCTGCTGTTCGGAAAGATACTCTTTCATGTCATTGAAGGCAGCAGCGTCGTCCATGATGATTTCCAGCTTCTCGCCTTTTCCGGCCTCGCACATGGCCTTGATGGCAGGGATTAAAGGGCTGTAATGCTGTTGTCCGCAGGTGTCGATGGTTTTCATTTATTCTTCTTCTATGGTGTCTTGTTGGGAAAGCCATTGCAGATAGAGCTTGATGAGCTGTTGTAGTCCGAAGGCCTTCATGTTGTTGTGATAGATAACGTCGATACAGAGGTCGAGCAGGTCTTTGCTGTCTTCCTCTTGCGCGGCGATGAGGGAGCGGATGTTCAGTTTCAACTTGTCGAGCACGGTTTCGTCCACAATACCGTTGCTGTCGATGAGATGGCGGAAGAGGCCGTATTTCTCGATGGTGGCAAGATTCTCTTCAGAAACTTCTAAACTACGGGTTCCGCTGGGGTTGGCTTGTATAGTGTACATGATGTTTAATGTTTAGTGGTTAATGTTTAATGATTAATGGAAGCAAAGATAGTTTTTTCACTACAGATTACACAGATTTTCACAGATTATTTATAGGGATTGCTATTTTGTCTGTGTTAATCTGTGTAATCTGTGGTGAGAAAGCGGAGTATGGATGCCATAATTACATTTCTGGATGTTTCTTCCCGGATGCTTTCAAAAGGGAATCCCATGACAAAAGTGCGATAATCACTGCCTTGATAGGCTACGGCGGCGGGTGTGTTGCCGATGGCATAGGTCATGACTGGAAAAGCGGGAGACATGGGCAGGATGCAATCAGGGGAAGTGACCGGATAGCTTTGCTCATTCGGCAGGCGGGGAAGGGTGAAGGTATGCCCCAGTCCCCGGACAGCGATTTTGTCCCCGTCTGTTTTCAGAGAGTTGCCATGCCGGTACTTCAAGATATTCTGAATAAATTCTTTATTGCCCTGCGAGCTGTCCATATCGCTGCCTACATAGGCACCGCTGACCAGGAGATGACCTCCCGACTGGCAATAGGAAGTCAGTATGCGCTGCATGGGCGAGGAGAATGTTTTGTAGTAGGTATTGCGTGCCGGATTGCTGGAATTGTCTTCTTTCTCAAGTCCGAGGATATAGTCCACTATCGGATAATCCTCTAATGAGAGGATGCCCTTTTCCACAGCCTCGTCGCTGCATGAGACGAAGCTGTAATTTCCGGCTGCCTGGATGGCTTTGCCATGTACGAAGGGGTAATCGAAAGTGTTTCCGATGATTTTCATGCCTTCGTATTCGTCACTGCTCTCTCCCAGACGTCGTCCTGCTTCCTTCCGGCTAAAATTCTGCTGGGCGCCGCAGAGGGAGATGTCATAGAGATAGGGTACGCCGGGATCTTGTGACAAGTCGAAGCCTGCCGCATCGGGGGTGTCTATAACGGCAGGCCCGCTGATGCGGTCGAATCCGTTGACGATAAGTATCTGTCCTTTTTCACGCTTTGCCTTGTAGGCGGCAAGAATTTCCGAAGGGAAGCTTTCGCCACCCCGGTTTACGGCGGTTACTTTAAAGGAATAGACGATGCCCGGTTCTATTTTTACGGTGTGGGATGAGGAGCTGACGCGTACGCCATTGTCAAATCCTCCACGACCGATACGTGTATATACAATGTATTCACGTGGTTTGGCAGTCGGCTCCAACGGGTCTTCCTCTCCTTGCCAGGAAAGCTCTAAAGTATTCTTCTTTTGACCGAAGCGGATGGCAAAGTGGCTGACGGGAAGGGGTTGGACAACGTAGTCTCTGCCGTGCTGGCTGCATATGTATTGCAGAATGGCTTTATAGAGCGCACGCCCGACGGTGAACTTGAAGTTAGGGTCATGTCCCAAGCGCATATCTGCGAAGTTCTGGTGCGACAACAGTTCTACGATGGTGGAAGGGACGGCGGGCAGGCGTGTTTCACTGTAGTTGCGGTTCCATAGGCTGCGGCGTGTCCAGTCTACGTTGAAGGTAGAGCGGATATCACGCTGCAACTGCGTTAGCAGAATGTCCGAAAGGTCACGGGAGGCATGGCGGTCTGTACCGGCATGCAGTCGGCCGTTGTTGAAGTTGGTGGTATAAATGCCGAGAGTGCCTATAATCTCATCTTCCTTACTGAAACCGGCATCGCTATGCAGGGCCATACTCATTTCAAAGGGGATGCCCAAACCTTCTTCCGTCGGGTTGAATAGTGATTTTCCTGCAAGGTAATTCACTGTACGGGAACGTACGTTGATGTCGTCGTTCATATCATTCTTTCCCTCATAGCCTCCATAGACGGGATAGGGCATGCCTGCCCATTGGGCAAAGTAGCGTGCGCCTTCCAGGTATCTGGGCAAGCCGCTGGTTTGTCCTCCGCGGGCAATGTTGCCCATGCCTCCTCCAAAGCGGACGGCATCGGCACAGACCACGCCTTTCTCTTTGCTTTCGTTGCTCAATACCACCATGCCATAGTCATTCCGGCCTTTGTCGAAAGTGAATGTGCCGAGGTACACCCATGTGCCGCCTCCTATTTGCTGGTTCACCTTGAACTCCGTGACGCCTCCATTGTGAAATACAAGATATTTGGCATCGCTTACGCTGCCCGGCAGTGTTTGGTAAGATACGTATACAGCATATTCTCCCGTTTCCGGAATATCGGGTACCCATTCGGCAAAAGCCTTGTCTTTCTTCTTTTCAGTTTTGGCAAAGCGTGCCGTGCCGGAGAGGAAAGGGTTTTCATTGTCCTGATAGATTCGTTTCCGTTGGGCAAATCCGGGTCGGAAGGTCTGTTCCCAACGTGCTTTCCGGCTTTTCACGTCCAGATAAAGGGAACCTTGTCCTCCATGTCCGCTCAGGCTACCGTCATTGTCTACGATGACTTCCTGCTTCTGCGTGTCCCTTTCGCGGGGAGTGAATACATTGGCTCCTGCATTCTCTAGCATGGGCAGGAGGTAGGGCAGGATGAAGGATTGGGTGAACTGGTCTTCTGTAGTGCAGAACAGCCTCGGGCGTTGCCATCCCCATTTGTCCTTGTCATTGATATAATATTTCCCGTGGCTTTGCCAAAGGGCGATGTGGCGTCCTTCCAGTCCGCGGGTGATGTCGTAGGGGCGCGAGGTACGGGTTACCCAGGGGGTACCTTTGTATTCCAGGTGGCTGAACAGACGTGCCTTGTCTTTCTTCCCTTTCCGGTAGAGGTTGGGGATAAGCTCTTCGATGCTCTTCCCGTCAGCAAAGACGGTGAGGTCGAAATAGTTCACCGGTCCTGGCAGGATTTGTCCCAGATGGCGGTAAATGGCATCAACGGTTTCAGGCCGTAGAGGCTGGTAGGCAAAGCGCTCGTTTGTATAGACAAGCAATTTCTTCTTCCGGAAGTCAATGCGGAAACTATCCAGCTTGCAGGTACCGATGTTGGCCGTATGGGTGGTGTATTCCCTAAAGAATGTCTGGAGGCGTTCTTCCACATTCTGCTCTAGTTCTTGTGCCGGAAGGAGGAATCCACACAAGAGCCATATGCCGGTTAGGATAAGTTTTTTCATACTGATGAAATATTGAAGTTGCCAATATCTGCTTTTACCAGACGGTGGTGCGTGCAAAAGTACATAAAAGAAAGCTTCACTGATGAGCGGGTTACTTTCTTTTTATTATTTTGCAGACATATAAGTAAGTCTTAAGAATTAAAAAGCATTAATCGGCAATCTTTTTCAGTTCTGTCAGTTCCGTAACTTTGTCCGGATAGAGGATGGCGTTGTGCGCAGCCATTTGAGCTGCTTTCTTATGGATTGGGTCTATTCCTTCGGGAGAATATGGGTTTTCTGTTACATTCCGATGGGTCAATGCCTCAAACCATGTGCAGGCAGCTGTATATCTGCCTATGGTTAAGTCAAGGTGGTATCCGTCCCTATTCATATGGTCGCCGATAAAGGAGGTACGTGCATTTTGTATGGCGGTTCCCGAAGGGATAATTTTCTTGATACCCACCAGGTTGGCGGCTTTCTTTACTGCATCCACAATGCTGGTGTACATTTTCATTTGGTTCTGGTCATAGTTTTTGAATCCGGTGTGGTTGGCATTGGTAGCATAAGCCCATGTCTGGTGCATCATTAATACGGTTTCCTTTCCAATTCGTTCCCTAATATAGTTAACCAATTCAGGTAGGGAAGCTTTGTAGCTGTCATAGATACCAGACAAAGGGCTGGCCTGCTGAACACTGATATAGTCCCATTTCTCATCGGCCAGTGCTTTCTCAATAGTCATTGACCGGGTTTCTGTTTTTTCCCCGTCTTTCTCTACTTTGCGATAGGCATAGGCCGGAGCGTTGTTGCGTATGTTTTGTACGTGCCGTTCCAGTGAACATCCTCCGATAAACATATTGCCGATAATCATGGTGATACCTTCAGCTTCTCCCAGTTCGTGCAAATATTGCTCTACTGCATCTTGTGAAAAGCTGTTGCCTATTGCCAATACTTTGATGGTGTCGTTATTGGCATGGCATCCATTTGCAAACAATGTAAATGGTGTGAGTAGGAATAAAATGACAAGGATGTTGATAGCATACTTTTTCATAATGGGGTTTGTTTTTAAGTTTTGTCGTTTCGATAAATAAGTAACAAAATTATTTGATTGTTTTTATATCTGCAAATATTCTTTGGGAATATAAGAAGGCTGAGACATGAAAAAATGAGATGCATTGCCGGAGCAATACATCTCATCCTATTGTTAATATTTTATCCGTTTATAGCGGAATGTATTCCACAAAGGCTTCCATCGCCTCATAGGAAGCAAGTCCGAGGCTGTCATACAAGGCAGCTGTTCCGCGGTTACGGTCCTCGCTGCGTTGCCAGAACAGACGTTCGTCATTGCCCAGGAACGGTGCGCTTTCCATCTGCGATTGATGCTTCAGGATAGAGTTACGCTTGGCACGCAGTTCTTCCGGGCTGATGGGCACAGCCATCTCGATGTTTTCGATTTCCCATTCGGCCCATGCACCGCGGTACATCCAGATGCGGCATTCCTTCAACCATTTGGCACCTTCTTCTTTTTCCAAGTCAATGGCGGCAAATACGGCGTCCGTACAAACACGGTGTGTGCCGTGCGGGTCGGCCAGGTCGCCGGCAACGAAAATCTGATGGGGTTTCACTTCACGCAATAGGTTGCGTACAATTTCCACGTCTGCTTCGCTGATAGGATTCTTCTGTATCTTGCCCGTTTCGTAGAATGGCAGGTCAAGGAAATGACAGTGATCCAGAGGGATATTATTGTATGTACATGCAGTGCGTGCCTCGCCACGGCGAATCAGTCCCTTGATGGTCAAGATGTCGCGTGTATCCATGTCACCGTCTTTCTTCTCCTTCAAGTATTTACGGATTTCAGTATATTTGTCATTGATGACCTGGTCTTCGCTGTTGTTGAAGATTTGGTTGAACCCGTTGATGAAGTGCAGGAAGCGGATAACTTCTTCATCGCCTACGGCAATGTTACCGGAAGTTTCGTAAGCCACATGCACGTCATGTTTCTGCTCTACCAGACGACGGATGGTGCCTCCCATGGAGATAACGTCATCATCGGGATGCGGAGAAAATACGACCACACGTTTTGGATAGGGCTTTGCACGCTCAGGACGATAGGTGTCGTCAGCATTCGGCTTGCCGCCCGGCCATCCGGTGATGGTATGTTGCAGGTCATTGAATATCTTAATGTTCACGTTATAGGCTGAGCCGAACAATGCCAGCAGTTCGCTCAGACCGTTTTCGTTGTAGTCCTTGTTGGTCAGTTTCAGAATGGGTTTTCCGGTGAGTTGGCACAACCAGACGATGGCACTGCGGATGAGCTTGTCGTTCCATTCGCAGGAGGTTACCAGCCAGGGGCGTTGGATACGCGTCAAATTGGCGGCGGCAGACAAGTCGATAGCTACATGTGCATTGTTGTGAGTCTGCAGATAAGATGCAGGGATAGTATCTGTTACCGGACCTTCAACGCATTCTTTCACCTTTTGCGCTTTCTCCTCACCCCATGCCAGCAGATATATTTTCTTTGCCGAGAGGATGGTGGCTACTCCCATGGTGATGGAGCTGATGGGGGTATTTTCAATGCTACCGAACATCTTGGAAGCTTCATTGCGGGAGTCGTTGTCCAGCAATATCAGACGAGTGGTAGAGTTCAGGCGTGAACCCGGTTCATTGAAACCTATATTACCTACACGGCCAATGCCCAGCAAAGCGATGTCTAAGCCACCGAAACTTTCAATGCGCTGCTCGTAAAGACGGCAATATTCAAAGATGGCGTCTTTGGCGATGGTGCTGTCGGGGGTGAAAACATTCTGTTTGTCAATGTCCACATGGTCTATCAGCATTTCCTTCAATGCGTTGAAGTTGCTGTTGATGGCATTGGGAGCTAATGGATAATATTCGTAGAGGTTGAATATGACTACGTTGCGGAAACTTAATCCCTCTTCCTGGTGCATACGTACCAAGTCTGCATATACATTGCGCGGAGAGTTACCGCCTGCCAGTGCCAAGACACAGAAACGTCCCGCCTTTTGCTTGTCACGGATTAACTGTGCAATGTCAAGGGCAATCTGGTTGGCGCCTTCTTCCGCAGACTCATAAATATCTGTCGGGATTTTTTCCAGTCGGGTCAATACCGACCGTTCAAATGCATTCTCAGGTCTATAGTACCTGGGGGAGACTCTGTTGAGAGTGATTTGAGAGCTTAGATTGGTTTTCATAAAATTTATTATTAATAAATGATTAAGTATTGAACTGTTCTTTCAATCAACAAATATACGAAAAACAATGTTCATCCGCATATTGCTGAAGATTAATTAAGAAATACTGGTCGTCCCATATCTCATATGGGTTTTGACGGTTGTACGGAAAGTGTCTTCGGTCATTCCATAAAGTCACGGCCAACCGCCACCGTGAGTATGGATTTTACGTTGGGTCAACATAGGATTTAGGGGTTAGAATTATTAAATTAATCATGTTGTCGCTTTGACATTGTTTCGAAGGACAAAAATAGGTACTTTTTGGAGAAGATGTACTCCTTCTTTTGGGTATTTTCATTAAATACTCTAAAAAAGAGGATTTGGTGCATTTTGTATAATGTCTCGTTCGTTTGGGGTATAAGTGAGGATAATCATATAAAAATAGACCATTCATCGCACTTTTTGTCGTTTGGGTTTGTTATATTTGTGTGTGTTTATAAACTCTAAAATATCAATGTATGAAAAGCTGGAAAGTAGAAGCAGCCATCATAGCCGTGGGGCTGCTTTTGTTGGGAATCATGGTAAAAGGCGGTATCAACAATTTTGTGAATAAGGACCGTGTGGTCAGTGTGAAAGGGCTGGCCGAAATGGAAGTGCCTGCCGACAAGGTAGTCTGGCCTCTTGTCTACAAAGACATAGGTAATGACCCTGCACTGCTTTATGCCAATATGGAGAAGAAAAACGCTGCCGTCGTGAGTTTCCTTGAAAACAACGGTATTGAGAAGGAGGAAATCAGTATTGCACCGCCCGAAGTGATTGATATGCAGGCCGAACGTTACGTTGACCGCAACGTGGCCTATCGTTATAATGCCACGTCTGTCATCACTGTCACTTCCAAGAATGTGGATAGGGTGCGTAAGCTCATGTCGGGGCAGGCTGAACTCTTGAAGCAGGGTATTGCCATCACGGGAGGGGATTATAAATATAATGTGTCTTATGAATTCACCGGTCTCAACGAAGTGAAGCCCAGAATGATAGAGGAGGCCACGAAGAACGCTCGTGCTGCAGCCGAGAAGTTTGCCAAGGATTCGGACAGTGAACTGGGGAAAATCCGCAATGCCTCGCAAGGGCAGTTCTCCATAAGTGACCGCGATGCCTATACTCCTTATATAAAAAGCGTACGTGTAGTGACTACTGTGAACTATTATTTGAAGAAATAACGAACTCGTCCGCATCTTTCCAAGCGGGAAACTTTAGCCTGAACTCCTGCAGGGAGGAAAGGTTGAGGGAGGCGGTGGCAATCGCCTCTTCGTTGTCGGGCACAGTGGCAAGCACTTCCCCCTTCGGAGAGTAGACCACACTGCCTCCGCTGTGTGGAATGTCTCTGCCGTCCTTGCCGATACGGTTGACACCGCAGACATAACTGATGTTTTCCAGCGCGCGCGCTTGCAGCAGGATGTCCCAGACTTTCCGGCGGGGAATGGGCCAGTTGGCGACGTAAATCAGGAGGTCGTATTCATTGCTCGTATTGCGGCTCCAGACCGGGAAACGAAGGTCATAGCATACAAGCAGCAGTATGTTCCAGCCGCGATATCGGATGATGGGACGCCGGTTACCGGAGGTGAAATGTTCTGTCTCGTGCCCCATCCGGAAGAGGTGGCGTTTGTCGTAATAGTAAGTATTGCCTTCGGGCGTAAGGAAGAATGCGCGGTTGTAGTAGGATGGCTTTCTGCCTTCCGAGGCTGTTTCGCAGGCAATATAGCTGCCGGCAAGAGCAAGCCGGTACTCTTCGGACCATTGGCGCAGTGTTGCGATGGTTTCTCCCGTTGTGGGTTCGGCCAAGCTGGCGGTGTCCATACTGAAGCCGGTGGAGAATGTTTCCGGTAAAACAACAATCTCCGTTGTTCCACGAAGAGTTTCTAACTTCTCGCGGAGACGACGGAGATTTTCTTGTTTATTTTCCCAGACGATGTCTGTTTGCAAGATGCTTATTCGCATGGCATTAATGCTTAATACCTGATTAGATATTTCCTAAATCAAAATTTTCGGGATTTTTTCCTTTAAAGTTCTTGAAGTACAGTTTTATCTCGCGCATATCCTTTTCGATGTCTCCGGTAGGCATGACAGCCTTGGTAGAGGAGATGGTCTTGGAAGGATAATCAATCCCGATAAGCATGATGGGCACTTGTGCTTTAAGTGCTATGTAATAAAAACCTTTCTTCCAGTTGGGATTGGCTTTACGGGTTCCTTCCGGTGTAATAGCCAGGTGGAAATGCTTGCTGTTTGCAAACTTTTCGGTCATTTGGTCCACTAAGGAAGATTTACGTCCCCGGTTCACCGGAATGCCGCCAACGGCTTTGAATATCAGTCCCAGAGGAAAAAAGAACCATTCCTTTTTCATCATGAAACTGGTCTTGCGACCGATGGCACCATAAAACAATTTACCGATAAATAAGTCCCAATTGGAAGTATGGGGTGCCGCACAAATTACACATTTGTCGTAGTCGGGCACCGTCACGTTTGTCTTCCAGCCCAGCAGGCGATAATAAATGAAGCTATAAAAGGCTTTCTTCATCTTATTTCAGTTTGCCCATTGCGTCAATAATTTCGTCTACTTTTGCATTGAAGTCAGCACGAAGTTTTTTGTAGAAACCTTTTACATTTCCTGGCTCGGTGTGGCTGATGCGGCTTATGAATTCATCTTGCATTTTCAGAATTTCAGCCATCAGTTCATCGGCTTTTTGTTTGTCTGTTCCAGGCACATATAAGCTGTTTACAAGACACTCTGTGAACAATTCACCTGCAATATAGTTTATATTCTTCTTTAGTTCTTTTCTACTTGCCATAATCTTTACGTTTAAAATGAATAATCTGAATTATTTTCGGTAAAGATAATGTTTTTCTTTGTTAGTGTAGAGCAAAAAAGGGTTTTTATGTGTTTTTAATTTAGTAGTTTTGTGGAATTATTCCACAAACTGTGGACACATTCCACAGGGAAAAATGGAGGATGCCACCATGAATAAAGAACTGCCGTCTGCTTTTCTGCTTGATATATAGTTTGTTAGACGTAATGGATGAGATGGTGATAGATTGGCATCGGATTTGCTTTAATAGAAAGAAACAGGGTTAAATTTAATATACAAACAAGCATGAGACAGTTTTTTACGAAAAAAGAATTGAAACTAAAGAAGAAGAGGTTGCTGATGATGGTTGCCTGCATGGCGGTATTGTTGGCAGGTTACGTTATTCTGACTTGGCCTAAGAAGGTGGAATCGGAAGCTCCTACCGTGATTGTGGAATCTGCGGAAAAAGGAGATGTGGAGATATATGGCGAGTACGTGGGACGTATTCGCGCTCAGCAGTTTGTAGAGGTACGTGCGCGTGTGGAAGGGTATTTGGAGAATATGCTTTTCGCAGAAGGAACATATGTCACCAAGAACCAGGTACTTTTTGTGATAAACCAGGACCAGTATAGGGCAAAGGCTGACAAAGCTCGTGCACAGTTAAAGAAGGATGAAGCGCAGGCATTGAAGGCAAAGCGCGATTTGGAGCGTATCCGCCCCCTCTATGCGCAGAACGCTGCCAGCCAGCTGGATTTGGACAATGCCCAGGCTGCTTACGAGACTGCAGAAGCCTCAGTAGCGATGAGCCAGGCCGATTTGGACCAGGCTGAATTGGAATTGGGATATACGTTGGTCCGTTCTCCGCTATCGGGACATATCAGTGAAAGAAATGTGGATTTGGGAACATTGGTCGGACCGGGAGGCAAGTCCTTGCTGGCTACGGTTGTGAAAAGTGATACGGTTCTGGTAGATTTCAGCATGACGGCATTGGATTACCTGAAAAGCAAGGAACGGAATATCGATATAGGGCGTCAGGACTCTACACGTTCCTGGCAGCCGAACATTACGATTACTTTGGCGGATAATACCGTCTATCCTTATAAGGGCTATGTGGATTTTGCCGAACCTCAGGTGGACCCTCAGACCGGAACATTCTCCGTGCGTGCCGAAATGCCGAACCCTAACAAAGTGTTGTTACCGGGGCAGTTTACAAAGGTTAAGCTATTGCTGGATGTACGTGAGGGTGCTGTCGCCGTTCCTCAAAAGGCGGTTACCATTGAGAAAGGTGGTGCATATATTTTTGTGATGCGCCGGGACTCTACGGTTGAAAAGCGTTTCATTGAACTGGGACCTGAATTTGGCAACAATTGGGTGGTTGAGCGTGGTCTGGTTGCCGGAGAACAAATTGTGACTGAAGGTTTCCACAAGCTGACTCCGGGTATGAAAGTACGTGCCCAGGCTGCCGTTCCTAAAAAGGAGGAAGAGCAGACGAGTGATTCTCTGAACAAGCAGGTTGTTTCCGAAACGAAGCAGACTACTCCGGCTGAGAATAAATCAAAGGACAACAACCCTTCAAAGTAATGATGTTATGAAAGTAAGTTTCTTTATAGACCGCCCGGTATTCTCGGCGGTGATATCGATTGTGATTGTAATTGTCGGTATCATTGGCCTGACCATGCTGCCGGTAGACCAATATCCGCAGATAACGCCTCCCGTAGTGAAAATCAGTGCTTCCTATCCGGGAGCCAGTGCATTGACTGTTTCGCAGGCGGTGGCAACCCCTATCGAGCAAGAGATAAACGGTACTCCCGGTATGCTGTACATGGAGTCCAACAGTTCTAATTCCGGAGGATTTTCAGCTACGGTCACTTTCGACGTGTCTGCCGACCCGGATTTGGCTGCCGTAGAAATACAGAACCGTGTGAAACTGGCGGAGAGCCGTTTGCCAGCCGAAGTGATTCAGAACGGTATTTCTGTGGAAAAGCAGGCTCCCAGCCAATTGATGACTATCTGTCTGACTTCCAGTGACCCGAAGTTCGACGAAATTTATTTGAGTAACTTTGCTACTATCAATGTACTCGACTTGTTGCGCCGTATCCCCGGTGTGGGACGTGTTTCCAACATCGGTAGCCGCTACTATGCCATGCAGATATGGGCGTTGCCCGACAAACTTGCCAACTTCGGACTGACGGTGCAGGATTTGCAGAATGCCCTGAAGGACCAGAACCGTGAGTCTGCTGCGGGTGTTTTGGGACAACAGCCGGTGAAGGGACTCGACATTACTATCCCTATCACTACCCAGGGACGCTTAAGTTCGGCAAAGCAGTTTGAGGACATTGTGGTCCGTGCCAATGCCAACGGTTCCATTATCCGTCTGCGCGATGTGGCGCGTGTTTCATTGGAAGCATCTTCATATAGCACGGAGAGTGGCATCAACGGTGAGAATGCTGCCGTTCTCGGTATCTATATGCTTCCCGGGGCCAATGCAATGGAAGTTGCAAAGAGCGTAAAGGCTGCTATGGAGGAAATCAGTGCAAATTTCCCTGAGGGGATGAGTTATGAGATTCCCTTCGACATGACGACTTATATTTCCGAATCCATTCACGAAGTGTACAAGACGTTGTTCGAAGCGCTGATTCTGGTGGTGCTGGTTGTATTTCTATCCTTGCAAAGTTGGCGTGCGACGGTGATACCGATTGTTGCGGTACCTATTTCCCTGATTGGTACCTTCGGTTTCATGCTTATTTTCGGTTTCTCTCTGAACATACTGACTTTGCTTGGATTGATTCTCGCCATCGGTATTGTGGTGGATGATGCCATTGTGGTGGTGGAGAATGTAGAACATCTTATGGAGACGGAGAAATTGAGCCCGTATGAAGCTACCAAAAAGGCGATGAACGGATTGGCAAGTGCCTTGATTGCCACATCGTTGGTGCTCTGTGCCGTGTTTGTGCCGGTAAGTTTCTTGAGCGGAATCACCGGACAGTTATACCGTCAGTTTACCATTACTATCGCCGTTTCCGTATTGCTTTCTACGGTAGTGGCCCTGACGCTTAGTCCCGTCATGTGTTCGCTCATATTGAAGCCCGACAGTGGAAAGAAAAAGAACATAGTTTTCCGCAAAATCAATGAATGGCTGAACTTGGGCAATCACAAATACGTGGCTGTCATTAACCGGGTCATCAGGAATCCCCGCCGCTTGATGAGTGCGTTCGGCCTGGTACTGGTTGCCATTTTCATTATCCACCGGTTGGTGCCTACCAGCTTCCTGCCGGTAGAAGACCAGGGCTATTTTAAGATAGAGTTGGAGTTGCCGGAAGGTGCTACTTTGGAGCGAACCCGTGTGGTGACCGACCGTGCCGTGCAATACTTGGAGAAGAATCCCTATGTGGCCTATGTGCAGAACGTGACGGGTAGCAGCCCCCGTGTGGGTAGCAACCAGGCACGCAGTGAGCTGACGGTTATTCTGAAACCGTGGGAAGAGCGTAAGGGGATTTCCATCGATAAGATAATGGAGAATGTGGAGAAGGATTTGAAGGAATATCCCGAATGCAAGGTCTATCTTTCCACGCCTCCGGTCATTCCGGGATTGGGTACCTCGGGAGGTTTCGAAATGCAGCTTGAGGCGCGTGGAGAGGCGACGTTTGACAACTTGGTGCAGGCGGCAGATACGCTGATGTATTATGCCCAGAAGCATAAGGAGCTGACGGGGCTTTCATCATCCTTGCAGTCTGAAATACCGCAACTTTATTTTGATGTGGACCGTGATAAGGTGAAAATGCTGGGTGTGCCCCTGGCGGATGTATTCTCTACCATGAAGGCCTATACCGGTTCAGTATATGTGAATGACTTCAATATGTTCAACCGTATATATAAGGTGTATATCCAGGCCGAGGCTCCTTATCGTGAGCATAAGGACAATATCAACTTGTTCTTTGTAAAGGCAAAGGACGGAGTGATGGTGCCGCTTACTTCCTTGGGAAATGCCTCTTATACCACCGGTCCGGGCAGTATCAAGCGTTTCAATATGTTTACCACTGCCGTCATCCGCGGTTCTGCGGCACAAGGCTACAGTTCCGGCCAGGCAATGGAGATTATGGAGCAGATTGCACGTAACCACTTGCCGGACAATATCGGTCTGGAGTGGAGTGGCCTTTCCTATCAGGAAAAGAAGGCGGGAGGACAGACGGGTCTTGTGCTTACGCTGGTATTCCTTTTCGTATTCCTCTTTTTGGCTGCGCAATATGAAAGTTGGACGGTGCCTATCGCTGTATTGCTTTCACTGCCGGTTGCCGCTTTGGGTGCCTATCTGGGCGTTGTGATATGCGGATTGGAGAATGATATTTATTTCCAAATCGGCTTGGTGATGCTGGTGGGGCTTGCGGCAAAGAATGCCATTTTGATTGTGGAGTTTGCCAAGGTGCAGGTTGACAAGGGAGGAGACTTGATACAGTCTGCCATCCATGCTGCCCAACTCCGTTTCCGGCCTATCCTGATGACTTCCCTCGCCTTTGTATTGGGAATGCTTCCTATGGTGTTGGCAAGCGGACCGGGCTCGGCGAGCCGTCAGGCCATCGGTACGGGTGTTTTCTTCGGAATGATATTTGCCATTGTATTCGGTATTGTGCTTGTACCGTTCTTCTTTGTCCTGGTATACAAGACAAAAGCCAAAGTGCAGCATAAGATTAAGAAAGACTGATTTTAAAGACAACGTTTATGAAAAGAAAGAACATATATATTATTTTGTTGCTGAGTATGTTTGCCCTTACCTCATGCAAGGTGGGCAAGAGCTATGTGCGTCCGGAGATGGCATTGCCGGATAGCCTGGCACAGCAGCAGGATAGCATGAGCATAGCCGATGAACAGTGGCAGGCGGTTTATACGGACAGCACGCTGCGTGCTTTGATAGACCGTGCTCTGGAATATAACAAAGACATGCTGATTGCAGCTTCCCGTGTCAAGGAGATGGCTGCCCAAAAACGTATCAGTGTTGCCAACCTTCTGCCGCAGCTCACCGGAAAGGTGGAGGCTGAGCGCGAGGTGGAGAATTACGGTGGTCATAGCCGTGATGTAGGCAATACTTACGAAGCCAAGGCGTTGCTCTCTTGGGAACTGGACCTTTGGGGAAACTTGAGATGGAAGAAAGTGGCTGCTGTGGCCGAATATTTGCAAAGTGTGGAGGCGCAGCGTGCGTTGCGCATGACCATCGTTGCCGAAGTGGCGCAGGCTTATTATGAGCTGGTAGCCCTTGATACGGAACTGGAGATTGTGCGCCAGACACAAAAGGCGCGTGAAGAGGGAGTGCGCTTGGCGCGTATCCGTTTTGAAGGAGGGCTGACCTCGGAGACCTCTTATCAACAGGCTCAAGTGGAGTTGGCTCGTACGGCTACTCTTGTTCCGGATTTGGAACGCCGTATCTCTCTGAAAGAAAATGATATATCCTTCCTTGTGGGGGAATTCCCTACCCGTATCAAGCGTGTCAATTTTCTGCAGGAACTGGATGTGCCGGAGTCCTTACCGGTAGGTCTGCCTTCCGATTTGTTGGAACGTCGCCCCGATGTCCGTGTGGCGGAGCAGCAGTTGAGGGCTGAACATGCCAGAGTGAAAGTTGCTTATACCAATATGTTCCCCCGTTTGGCCCTGACCGGACAATTTGGATTGGAAAGTGATGTGTTATCCAATTTCCTGGAATCTCCCTATTCCTTATTGAATGGGGCAGTCTTGGCACCACTTTTCGGTTGGGGAAAGAACCGTGCTGCATTGAATGCACAGAAGGCTTCTTTTGAAGCCGAAGTGCATAGCTATGAAAAGACAGTGCTGAATGCTTTTAAGGAAGCGAAGAATGCCATTGTAGATTTCAATAAGATAAAGGAGGTCTACCAACTGCGTGCCAAACTTGAACGTTCTGCCAAGGGATATGTGGATTTGGCACAGTTGCAATACATCAACGGCGTCATCAATTATATGGATGTGCTCGATGCCCAGCGTGGTTATTTCGATGCCCAAATAGGGGTGAGCAATGCCATCCGCGACGAACTTATTGCCATGGTAAATGTCTATAAGGCATTGGGGGGTGGCTGGCAAACCGAATGACGTGTGATTAAAGAAGACAGCAAGGGCGTGTATGTACCGAAATATTTGATGGTATATACACGCCCTTGTTCTATAATTGGCTTATTTCATCTAGGATTCTGTATTTAGAGTCTCCTTGTTTTCTTTCTTTTCCTTTGCCTTTTCTACTTCAAGAGCTACGTTTACAGCATTCATGCCTTTAAGGCCACGTTCGAGGTCGAACGTCACAATATTGTTTTCTGCTATATCTGTCAGCACATTGTTAATGTGGAAAAAGTATTTTTCGACCCCGGATAAGTCCTTGATGAAGCCGAAGCCTTTCGATTCATTGAAAAACTCGATACGTCCTCTGCGGATGACCGGTTCTTCCTTGTCTTTTTTGGGAGTTGATATGACGATTTCTTCCAGCTTTATTTCTTCTTTGGGAGTGTTTTCTGCCGGAGGAGTAGAGGTTATCATGCCGTTTTCGTCAACATAGGCAATCATATCTTCAAAGCTATTGGCTTTGTTGGATAGTTTTTTTTCTTCTTTCTTTTTTTGTTTTTCAGCTCGTCGGGCGAGTCTTTTCTTTTCATTTTCACGCTTGTCTGCGGAGATGGATTTGGCCATGTATTTTTATTTATTGAGTTATAAAAAAAGCAGGGGGCATTGCTACAACACCTCCTGCTTTTGTCAGTAGTTAAGAATATTAATATCTTCTAGAGTTGTAACCGCCTCTTCTGTCGCGATTGCCGCCATTGGAAGGTCTTTCTTCGCGGGGGCGTGCCACGTTTACCGAGATTTGTTTGTGGTCAAATTCAGCACCGTTCAATTCGTCAATGGCTTTTTGGCCTGCTGCATCGTCCGGCATTTCTACGAAACCGAAACCTCTGGATCTTCTTGTTTCTCTGTCTGTAATGATTCTTGCAGAAGAAACTTCTCCGTACTCTGAAAATAAATCGTTTAAGTCAGCGTCTGTTGTGCTGAAATTTAAACCTGAAATGTAAATGTTCATTTGAAATTTTAATTAATTGTAATTATTAAATTGGAGTATGGAGAATAATTATGGAAGAGACCGCCTAATAATAGTTGTATATTAAAAGAAGAACAATGCGATAACGACTCGTAACTCAAACTTTGCGGCAAAGATAACACAATAAATCAGTTAATTGCTTTCTTCTCCTTTTTATTTTAGGATAAAAAACGATAAATGTCATTTTATACATTATTTCGGCCTCTCGTTTGCATATCTTACGAAAAAAAGCGAAATTTGCGACGCTTTTAAACGGAACTTTACTAACACCTTTAAATAATTAAGAGAAATGACTAAAAGTGCATTGCAAATTGCAAGGGCTGCCTATCAGCCCAAACTTCCGAAAGCGCTGAAAGGAACTGTTAAGGCTGCAGAAGGCGCAGCTACTCAGTCTGTTGCTGACCAGGAAGAAATCAAGAAATTGTTCCCCAATACGTACGGAATGCCTTTGATTAAGTTTGAAACTACCGATGAGGTGGTTAACTTCCCCGCAATGAACGTGGGTGTTATCCTTTCCGGTGGACAGGCTCCTGGCGGTCACAATGTGATTTCCGGTATTTTCGACGGTATCAAGAAGCTGAACAAAGACAGCAAATTGTATGGCTTTATTCTGGGTCCTGGCGGCTTGGTTGACCATAATTATATGGAACTGACTGCTGACATCATTGATGAATACCGCAATACGGGTGGTTTTGACATCATCGGTTCGGGCCGTACCAAGCTGGAAAAGGAAGAACAGTTTGAGAAAGGTTATGAAATCCTGAAAGAACTCGGCATCAAGGCATTGGTTATCATCGGTGGCGATGACTCCAACACTAATGCTTGCGTACTGGCTGAATACTATGCTGCCAAGAATTATGGCGTGCAGGTAATAGGTTGCCCCAAGACCATCGACGGTGACTTGAAGAATGATATGATTGAAACTTCTTTCGGTTTCGATACTGCTTGCAAGACTTACTCTGAAGTAATCGGCAACATCCAACGTGACTGTAACTCTGCTCGTAAATACTGGCACTTCATCAAGTTGATGGGACGTTCCGCTTCTCATATCGCTTTGGAATGTGCATTGCAGGTTCAACCCAATATGTGTATCATCTCTGAAGAGGTTGAAGCTAAGGATATGTCTTTGGACGACATCGTGACCAGCATTGCCAAGGTCGTTGCTGAACGTGCAGCCCAGGGTAACAACTTCGGTACGGTTCTTATCCCCGAAGGATTGGTTGAATTCATCCCGGCCATGAAGCGTCTGATTGCTGAGTTGAACGACTTCCTTGCTGCCAATGCAGAAGAGTTTGCTCAAATTAAGAAATCTCACCAACGCGATTATATCATCCGTAAACTCTCTCCGGAGAATGCGGCCATCTACGCAAGCTTGCCCGAAGGCGTGGCTCGCCAGTTGTCTCTGGACCGCGACCCGCACGGAAACGTACAGGTATCTCTGATTGAAACAGAAAAGTTGCTGTCCGAAATGGTTGGCACTAAGCTGGCTCAGTGGAAAGAAGAGGGCAAGTTCGTAGGCAAGTTTGCTGCACAGCACCACTTCTTCGGTTACGAAGGACGTTGCGCTGCTCCGTCTAACTTCGACGCTGACTACTGCTACTCTTTGGGTTATGCAGCATCTGCATTGATTGCTAACGGAAAGACCGGTTACATGTCTTCTGTACGCAACACTACTGCTCCTGCCGAAGAATGGATTGCAGGCGGTGTGCCCATCACTATGATGATGAACATGGAACGTCGCCACGGTGAAATGAAGCCAGTTATCCAGAAGGCTCTGGTGAAGCTGGACGGTGCTCCGTTCAAGGCATTCGCTGCTCAGCGTGACCGTTGGGCTATGGAAACAGACTACGTTTATCCAGGCCCTATCCAGTACTTCGGTCCGACAGAAGTTTGCGACCAGGCTACGAAGACTTTGCAGCTGGAGCAGGCTAAATAAGTTGATGCATCAACAAGTTGACAATAAAACGGAGGGGCGGTTCATTCCGCCCTTTCTTTTCCTTTGCTCATGGCAACCAAGACCTCCACAAATATCCGGCGTAAAACTACTGCCGCCCGTCGTTCTTCCTCTCCGCGGAGCAAGAAGAAAATGCAGCCACGTACCATGCCCGTATGGTTGCGCAATCTTTTGGCGGTCTGTATCATTCTTGTTTTTTCTACCGGCTTTTACTGGTTTTTCATTCGTCCTTATGCTTATCGCTGGAAGCCTTGTTATGGTCAGAAAGGTTACGGTGTATGTATGCCTTGCAACTATGAGGTGCATGGCATAGACATATCCCACTATCAGGGAAAGATAGATTGGGAACTCCTGACACATAATAGAGAAGCCC
This sequence comes from Bacteroides uniformis, assembly GCF_025147485.1. Taxonomy (NCBI): domain Bacteria; kingdom Pseudomonadati; phylum Bacteroidota; class Bacteroidia; order Bacteroidales; family Bacteroidaceae; genus Bacteroides; species Bacteroides uniformis. The sequence goes on from NZ_CP102263.1 coordinate 2,820,462, forward strand.
AATTTCCCATTCACTTTATTTTTCTGAAAGCTACCGAAGGCGGCGATCATGGTGACGATACGTTTACGCAGAACTTCGGCCAGGCGCGTAAATACGGTTTTATCCGTGGTGCCTATCATTATTTTATCCCTAAGACCGATGCCCGCAAGCAAGCCGATTTCTTTATCCGTACCGTGCAGCTGGCAAAGGGAGACCTGCCTCCCGTACTTGATGTGGAGACTACCGGCAAGCAGTCACCGCAGGAACTTAAAACGGCAGTCAAGACTTGGCTGGATAGGGTAGAGGCGCATTACGGCGTAAAGCCTATTCTTTATACTTCCTATAAATTCAAGAAACGCTATCTCAGCGATTCCATTTTCAATGCTTATCCTTATTGGATAGCCCATTATTATGTAGATTCCGTGCGTTATGAGGGCAAGTGGCACTTTTGGCAGCACACGGATGTAGGCACTGTGCCCGGTATTGAAGAAGAGGTGGATTTGAACGTCTTTAATGGTACAATGGAGGAACTTTTGGAGCTTACGTTGAAAACTCCTTGTATAGAACGCTAAAGGTCAACTTTAGCTTCCTGATATTGACCTTTAGCTTTTTAGTATTGACCTTTATTATTTTTGGAATTTCACTGCTGCCCACCGGTTCTTCTCACGATGGTGGACAAAGTGCAGCCCGTTGCGTTCGGCTTCTTCGCGGATGACGGGAATGTCATCTATGTAGAAACCGCTCATCAACAATTCCGCTCCGGGATTCATGCGGGCTATGTAGTGCTTCATATCTGCCAGGAGGATATTGCGGTTGATGTTGGCGATAACCATATCAAAAGGACCTTTGCTTTCCAGAGAGGAGGCATCGCCTTGGGATACGGCAATATTGTCCACTCCATTCAATTCTATATTTTCGAGGGAGTTGCGCACACACCATTCATCTATGTCGATAGCTGTACAAGGGGAGGCTCCACGCATGCGTGCCAGTATGGCAAGGATGGAAGTCCCACAACCCATATCGAGCAATGCTTTGCCTTGCAGGTCACTATCCAGCAGTTCGCCTATGATGAGGCTTGTTGTCTCGTGGTGCCCTGTGCCGAATGCCATTTGCGGATTGATGACGATGTCATATTCTGCTTGTGGGACATCGTTGTGAAAAGTGCTGTGAATGACACAACGGTCTCCGATAACGATGGGCTGGAAGAAGTTCTTCTCCCATTCCTCGTTCCAGTCTTTGTCTTCGGCTTCTATGAAATTATATTCTATCTGTGTATCGGGCAGAGGGAAGTCTGCAAGTGCTTCTTTGAGTAGAGATTCGTTATACAGCTCTTTCTGTATATAGGCAGTGATACCGTCGGTCTGCTCAACAAAACTTTCAAAGCCAGCTTCACCCAAGACTCCGGAAAGTACATCGTTGACTATTTCTGTGCACGGAACAGTGCGGAATGTAAATTCTAAATATTTCATCGGAATATGATTGTTTGTTAAATGCAGAAGAAGATTTTAAAGAACAAATCTATTTCTGCGTATCTTTGTTTTCACACTGCAAAGGTAATGTAAACCGAGGGCAGAATAAAATGAACTTGTTCATTTTTTATGCGGAAGTGCCGCTTGCCTCGTCAAAAGGCGGGGTATTTAGGGAATTCCCTATAAATCTTTGGGGAAAATCTGCTGCATGGGATAAAATCCGGCGTTATCTTTGTGACGTGAAGAAATAGATAAACGTAAAATCCATAAACCAAACTAATATGAAAAAGATTGTTTTTTTATCGCTTTTTGCCTTGTGCCTCCCATGGACACTGGTGGCACAAAGTATAGATGACGACCTTTACTACACTCCTTCCAAGAATAAGGAAGAGAAAAAAGAAGAGGTGAAGCAGGAGAAGAAAGTCGCTGCTCCCGTAGAAGAGATTGTAGTAAAGTCGAATGTACCGACCACTGTCTATTCATCGCCGGGAAGCACTACTGTTGTAGTAAAAGACCGTAAGGGAAACACCCGCGATGTGGACGAATATAACCGCCGTTATGACTCCCGCGACAATGATTTCGTGATGGAGAACGATACCCTTTACATCAATGAAAAAGAAGATGACGGCCTGGACGGCGAATGGGTGAACGGTGAATTTGAAGGTTCGCAGGATGATTACGAGTATGCTACCCGTATCATCCGTTTCCGTAATCCCCGTTATGCCATCAGCATCAGCAGCCCGCTATATTGGGATGTGGTCTATGGCTTGAATTCCTGGGATTGGAACGTGTATACCGACGGATTATATGCATATGCTTTCCCTACATTCACCAACCGCTTGTGGTGGGATTGGCGCTATAACTCTTATGGTTGGGGCGGTTATCCTTACTATGGCTGGGGATGGAACAGCTGGTACGGTCCGAGCTGGAGCTTTGGCTGGGGCGGCTGGTACGGCGGTGGCTGGTGGGGACATCATCATCACCATCACTATCATCCCGGATATTATCCCGGTGGCGGTGGTCATTGGGGAGGTGGCCATTGGGGAAATGCATATACCAATAGACGTTCTTATGGTCCGAGCCGTTCTTCTTATGCCGGAAACAGAGTATCGTCCTCTACTTCCCGCCGTTCTTCTACTGTAAATGGAGGGCAGACTGTACGTCGTAGCAGTACTACTTCCGGTCAAGTGAGACGTAGCAGTACCGGTACGTCAACCCGTCGGGTGGTAGGTACAAGAAGTTCGTCTACAGTTCGTTCAAGTTCTTCTGCAACTCGCTCAAGTGTAAACCGTTCGAGTGCGGCTTCTACCCGCCGTTCCACTTACACCCGTCCAAGCAGTACGCGTAGTAGCTCATATAATAGTAGCGTAGAAGGAGTTCGTAGCAGTCGTTCTTCCGGTGTACGCTCTTCTGTTGGAACTTCCACTCGTAGCAGGACTTCATCGACTTATAACAGAGGTTCAAGCGCCGCACCGGCACGCAGCTACTCCAATGACAACAATCGTAGTAGCAGTCGTTCATATTCTGCTCCAGTACGTTCATCCAGTAGCACCCGTTCTTCTTCCAGCTTCTCTTCAGGCAGTAGCTCACGTTCCAGTTACTCCAGTGGTGGTGGCGGTGGTGCCAGTCGTTCCAGTGGCGGCGGTGGTTCCAGAAGACGGTAAGTATAAGTATGTTTTAATCTAACAAGACTAAGAATTATGAAGAAGATAACCATGATAGCCCTTGCTATGTTTACAGCTGTAGGCGCAGGGGCACAGACAATATATGATGCAACGAATATAGCACAGAAGGAATTGAATGGAACCGCCCGTTTTGTCGGAATGGGCGGAGCTATGGGAGCATTGGGTGGTGATATTTCTACCATAGGAACCAATCCTGCCGGTATCGGTATTTATCGTAGCAATGATGCTATGCTTACCTTTGGCTATTCAATGACGGGCACAGAAAGCAATTATGTAGGTAATAAATTTGAAACGAACAAGAACCGCTGGAGTTTTGATAATGCCGGTTTTGTGATAGCTTCGAAGATAGGCAATCATACTCCTTTGCGGTATGTGAATTTTGGTTTTAATTACCACAAATCAAAGTCATTCTATAAGAATATGACGATGCAGGGGTTGATGGGAAGCATAGATAATCAATATGTATCTCAAGTGCGGAGTATGGCGCAGCAGGCTACGGATGCAGCTTATGCGTTCTATCATCGTCCTCAATATGATTACCCGGATCAAGGAGCTTATTTGGACTATGGTCGCAAGGATATTTATCAACATAATTATGCTGGATGGCTGGGGACTATGGGGTATCAAGGTGCACTTGTTCTTGAGGATATAGAAAGTGAGGACTATAATACTTATCTTCCTTATATTCCTTCCGAAGCGGATGCTTATTTCTTGTCGCGTGAGCGTGGCGGTATTGACCAATATGATTTCAATATCTCCTTCAATATAAATGACCGTTTTTACTTTGGTGTTACTCTGGGTGCTTACGATGTGGATTACAACAAATATTCTCTCTATGATGAAATGTATGCCTACAAATGGGAGGGCGACGGGCAGATTTATGAGGAAGGCTACTCTTTGGAGAGCTTTAACCGTATACACGGTTCGGGTTTCGACTTCAAATTCGGTGCCATCTTCCGGCCGATTGAGGATTCTCCGCTTCGTATAGGTTTGGCTGTGCATACTCCTACTTATTACAAACTGACTTATACTACGGGAGCGTTGCTGACTTCGGATTTGTTTTTACCGAATGAGGCTGGGGATGAAACTCTTACTCGTACCACTGTGGATACTTATTCTGCATTAGGCGGTAGAGATATGGACCGTGATTTTAAGCTGCAAACCCCGTGGGTATTTAATGCAAGTTTGGGCTATACAGTCGGTAATAATCTGGCTTTGGGAGCTGAATATGAATATGAGGACTACTCAAGCATGAAGTTCAAATATCCTGAAGGTGACGAGATGGCATGGGAAACGGGTGAGGCTGACCTCTGTATGAAGGGGGTAAGTACGCTTCGTTTAGGAGCAGAATACAAGCCGATACCTGCTTTCTCTCTGCGTGCCGGTTACAATTACAGTACTGCAGCCTATAAAAAGGATGCTATTAAGGCATTGCCTTCCAATTCTATAAATACAGATACGGATTTTGCCAATAGCAAATCGATGAATACTTTCACTTTAGGTATCGGTTATCGCTTTTCTTCGTTTTATGCGGATTTGGCTTATAAATTCGATACTTATAAATCTGATTTCTATCCGTTTTATAATGATATAAATGGCTTGGTAACACCGCCAACAACGGAAGTTACCAACACTCGCAGTAAAGTGCTATTTACATTGGGCATGCGTTTTTAGAAGAACAATTTTCATTGCAGATAACCTTTCATTGTCAATACCTTAGGGTATAAAAGAACTCCCCGGAATGTACAAATACATTTCGGGGAGTCTTGTGTTATAGGGGAGGGATTACAGATACCATGCCACGCCAAATGAATAGGGAGATACTTCCGGTCCCTTGTCTTTCTGGAATAATCCGTATGTGGAGTAGCGCAGGTAAATGCCGATATTACCATAACCGGCTTGTGCCAGCAGGTTTATGCCGACGGGCTGCACATACATACCTTTGCCTACGGTTTTCTTCTTGCCTCCGTTGATGTGTGAGAATGACTTCACGCTGTGACGTATCTCAAATTCGGGACCGGCATTGAAGAACACTTTGTTTCTTCCCACTCTTTGCTGCCATTCCATCAATACGGGTACACGGAAGAAGAAATGGCGCAGACGGCTTTTATTGTAACTGGTGTCTTCGTTGCCTGCGGTGAAGATGCTGGTTCCGTTTTCCTTCAGCAAGGCATAGTTACCGTCGATATTGAAAGAACGGTATCCCCAGCTGACTCCCAGGTTGATTCCCCAATGCGGGTTCTTCTTGAAGTTGTGATATACGGAGAGGATGTTGAAGCCGAATTCCCATGACTTGGATAAGTCGAGTCCCATCTTGTCGCTTGCTCCGAAGGAAAGGAAGTCGTTAGCCAGCCGGCTGTAGCCAATATACAGACCGGAACAGTGCGGTTCGTAAGCATTGTATCTTCTCTTTTTGGGGATGAATGGCAGGGCGTCGAGGAAAGTGCGCTTGTCTGCATCCACTTTCTCGAGATAGACTCCTTCATAAATTTGTACTTCTTTCTTTTCTCCGTCTTCCAACTGCTCTTCGTACACCTTGATGCGCATGTCTCCTTTTCCTTTCCGGATGATGATGGAGTCGCCTTGTGTCTGTACTGTAGCTTTCTGTTCAGGGTCAGTCTGTTGTTGTGCTGCCATGCGGCCGGCCGGCACAGCAAGCAGGCAGGCCAAAATCATAATTCTGGTTTTCATATCGTATATTGTTTTTAGTGTTATTCCGATTTGTAAAGCATATCCATCATTTCCTTTTCACTGAGCAGACCCTCTATGTAAATCAAAGTGCCCATGGAGTCTTTTCCTATCTTGAAAATGATGTAGCGGTTCAGCTTCTTTCCATTGCGTTCCACCTCTTTCAGTTGGTAATAAGCGCTGCGCAGCACACCGCTTTCCATTACCTCCTGCGCCTTCTTTGCGTTATCTTGCTTGTCGTGTACAATGGCCTGCTGAATTTCCCGGCGATAGGGGGATACATTCTTGAACACAAGGCTCTTGTAGGTAGTCATGCGGTAAGATTTCAGGATACTGCCGTTCAGTTCTACCCTGGTCACGTCCTTTTGCTCGCCATACTTGCTGAATAGGTCGGCTATTTGCAGTCTCTCTTGTGCATGTACAAAGGCTGGCAGGCAAATCAGCAGGGAAAAGAGGCACAGACTACGTATGCAAATCAGTATAGATGTTTTCATAACCTTGTTATATTAGTGTTGAAACAGTAAGTTGCTTAAATCTTCATCCGTGAAGCTGGCGTTCTGCAGGGCTTCTAGTGCTTTGGCTTCCACCAGTTTCTCGTCTGTATACCGCTGGCCGTCGATGACGACATAATTTTCGGGAACACCGGAAAGCGGAAATATAATCTTAGCTACCCCGAGAAGCAGGAGCAATCCGGCGGCAATGCCGCTGACAGCATAGAATGTGCGATAGAGACGGAAAGGCTTCCGCTGTGCGGGTACTTCCTTTGCCGATTCTGTTGTTACGGATTTTTCCTCTGTCGGTTCTGCCATTGAAGTTGCTTCCCGGTTCAGATAAGCGAATAGGGGGCGGTACGTTTGCAGGTGCTCCGGCACTTCCTCTTCGGTAAAGAAACGGCGCAGTTCACGCTCTTCTTCGCAGGAAGTTTCCCCTTCGAAATATTTATCCAGCAGTTCATCTATCTTCATGGCTCATTTCTCCTTTCTTTTCTTTCTTGTATGGTTCGCAGGTAAACGTCTCTCACTTTCTTCCGGGCTCTTGACAGATTGCTGCGGATGGCTTCCGGTCCGCATCCCGTGATTTCGGCGATTTCGTCCGTTTCGTATCCTTCGATGTCCTTCATCCGCATGATGGTGCGTTGAAGATTGGGCAGCGAGTCGATGATTTCGTGCATCAGGTGGATTTCATCTTTGATTTCCAACAGCCGTTCCGGTGTTCCGGTGGGGGATGCCGCCTGCACTATGTCGAGAGATAGGGTGTCGTTGCGTTTGCAGCGCCACATATCTATACAGATGTTGTGCGTCAACGTCATGGCAAATGCTTCGATGCTCCGGTATTGCTCCAGTTCAAGCCTTTTGTTCCATAGCTTGAGCAGTACCTCCTGGACGGCATCTTCTGCATCCTCCGGTTCGTCGGTCAACTTCCGTGCATAGTTCAACAGCTTGGCACGGAGTGGAAGAACGGTTATTTTGAATTCTTTGAGTTCCATTTACACAGATAAGACGAATGGGAAATACAAACGTGACATTGTAAAGTGAAAAAAGTTGGAATAAAAAAAGGGACTTACTAACATTAGCAGTCCCTTTTCTTCACATTACTATAAAAGTATAGGATTATTTCTTGAAATAGCGGTTGTACAGACCTTCGAAACCTTTACCGTGACGGGCTTCGTCCTTAGCCATTTCGTGAACGGTGTCATGGATAGCGTCGAGGTTCAATGCTTTGGCACGGGTAGCGATACGCTTCTTGTCTTCGCATGCACCTGATTCTGCGTTCATTCTCTTTTCGAGGTTTGTCTTGGTGTCCCATACGCAGTCGCCCAGCAGTTCGGCAAACTTGGAAGCGTGTTCTGCTTCTTCCCAAGCGTAACGCTTGAAAGCTTCTGCAACTTCGGGATAGCCTTCACGGTCTGCCTGGCGGCTCATTGCCAAGTACATACCAACTTCTGTACATTCGCCCATGAAGTGGTTGTTCAGGTCCTTAATCATTTCGTCGTCGCAACCTTTGGCTACGCCGATTACGTGTTCGTCGGCAAATACCAGCGGGCCGTCAGCTGTTGCTTCTTCAACTTCTACAAACTTGCTTGCGGGAGCTTTACACAATGGGCACTTTTCGGGAGCTGCATCTCCTTCGTATACGTAACCGCATACAGTACATCTAAATTTTTTCATTTTCTCTCAGATTTTAATTAGTTGAATTAGTTATTCTTTGTTGTTCTTAAACGTTCTTCTTCTATGCAATGTTTACAGATTCCTTTATAATAGTAGTGGATTTCCTGCACATCGTGCCCGTCCATATCCATGTCGACCACTTTCTTGATGTTGTTATTGCACATCAAGTCATAAATCTTTCCGCAACGCTTGCACAAGAAATGACCGTGCGGGCTGGTATCGGCATCATAACATGTGTTACGCTCGTCGATAGTCAGGGTTTGTGCGGCACCTTGCTCGCTCAGTAGTTTCAAGGTATTGTATACCGTTGTTTTAGACAGTGTCGGTATGGAGGGAGACAGTGCCGTATAGATTTCATCCACCGTGGGATGCGTACGATGCTCTATCAAGTAATTCATGATGGCTATGCGCTGTACTGAAGGCTTGATATTATGATTCTGCAATCGTTTTACTACATCCATATAATCTAAAGTTTCAAACTTGTAATTATTACATTTTTAATTCACTTGCAAAGATAGGAAGTTCCTATAATTCTCCAAAAGATTTTTGGAAAATTTTTAGTTGCGGTCATTAAAATTGTTTATATATGTTCCTCTTCTTGTAGGTAGGTTGCCGTATTTTTGTCATAAAAGCGAAGGCAGGATGCACCCGGTTTTAGTCAGTTTCTCGTGCCGATATAGATAAAACGTTTTTCCCTTATCTCTCTTAATCAGAATTTTGCCGTATCTTTGCACCGAATAAATAATATAGCATCCTTATGAATTACGGATATGTAAAAGTAGCGGCGGCTGTGCCCCGTGTCAAGGTGGCTGACTGTAAGTTCAATGCCTCAGAGATTGAAAAAGAGATTATTATAGCCGATGGGAAAGGTGTGCAAATCATTGCTTTTCCGGAGTTGTGCATTACCGGATATACTTGTGGCGACCTCTTTGCCCAGCAACTTCTGCTCGAAGAGGCGGAAATGGGGCTGATACAGATTCTGAACAATACGCGCCAGATGGATATCATTTCGATATTGGGCATGCCCGTTGCACTGAACGGTGTGTTGCTGAATGCGGCGGTTGTCATTCAGAAGGGGAGAGTGCTGGGCGTTGTCCCGAAGACTTATCTTCCCAATTATAAGGAGTTTTATGAGAAGCGCTGGTTTACTTCCGCATGTGATGTGGCGGAAAACAGTGTGCGCCTTTGCGGGCAGATTATTCCGATGGGGAGAGACCTGCTGTTCGAAACGGCAGATACCACTTTCGGAGTGGAGATATGCGAAGATTTGTGGGCACCCATACCGCCCAGTTCCACGCTGGCACTGCAAGGTGCGGAAATCTTGTTCAATCTTTCGGCCGACAATGAAGGTATCGGCAAGCACAATTATCTGCGCTCGCTTATCAGCCAGCAGTCGGCACGGTGCATTGCCGGTTATGTATTCAGCTCATGCGGTTTCGGAGAATCCACTACGGATGTGGTGTTTGCCGGCAACGGACTGATTTATGAGAACGGGACTCTGCTGGCGGCAAACGAACGCTTCTCTTTCGAAGGGCAGGTGGTCATCAGTGAAATTGATGTGGAACACTTGCGTACGGAGCGCCGGGTGAATACGACCTTCGCGGCTTGCCATGCAAATTGTGTTTCGGCCCTTCCGGTACGAATCTCTACGGAGTATGTCAACAGCAGGGATTTGAACCTGACACGTACTTTTGAACCGCATCCATTTGTTCCGCAGGGGATAGCGTTGGACGAACGCTGTGAGGAGGTATTCTCCATCCAGGTGTCCGGACTGGCGCAACGTCTGGTGCATACTAAAGCGAAAAGTGCCGTTATCGGCATTTCGGGTGGACTGGATTCTACGCTGGCGCTGCTGGTTTGCGTAAAGACTTTCGATAAGTTGGGATGGTCCCGCCAGGGTATTGTCGGTGTCACCATGCCGGGATTCGGAACGACCGACCGTACTTACACGAATGCCATCGACCTGATGAACTCCCTCGGTGTGACTGTCCGCGAAGTCAGTATCAAGGAGGCCTGCATACAGCATTTCAAAGACATAGACCATGATGTCCATGTGCACGACGTGGTTTACGAGAATGCGCAGGCACGGGAGCGTACCCAAATCTTGATGGATATTGCCAACCAGACCTGGGGAATGGTTATCGGTACGGGCGACCTTTCGGAACTTGCTTTAGGATGGGCCACTTACAACGGCGATCACATGTCGATGTACGGTGTGAATGCCAGCGTCCCCAAGACTCTGGTGAAGCACTTGGTGAAATGGGTGGCAGAGCATGATATGGACGATGCTTCACGTGCTACCTTGCTCGATATTGTGGATACTCCCATCAGCCCGGAACTGATTCCGGCAGATGAGAACGGTAATATCCAGCAGATTACCGAGGATTTGGTGGGGCCGTATGAGCTTCACGACTTCTTCCTTTATTACTTCCTGCGCTGCGGTTTCCGTCCTTCCAAGATATTTTTCCTGGCAGCACGCACATTCAAGGGGATGTATGATGAAGAAACCATCAAAAAATGGTTGCAGACTTTCTGCCGTCGTTTCTTCAACCAGCAGTTCAAGCGTTCCTGTTTGCCGGATGGTCCGAAGGTGGGCAGTATCTCTCTGAGTCCGCGCGGTGATTGGAGAATGCCGAGCGATGCTTCGTCGGAGATGTGGCTAAGGGAGGTGGAAGGACTCTAATTCTTTACTTCGGGTATTCCGTAATATCGATATGGGTATTTGATGACTGCATCTTGTTTGCATTCTTGCTGCATGTATTTTGCAGTGCGACTGCAAACGTGTTGCAGTATCACTGCATAACTGTTGCAGTCGTACTGCATATCGGTGTGCAGTGCCACTGCAACGACTTTGCAGTGGCACTGCAAAATGTATGCAGGATTTTGCAGTAATAAGCTGTTGATTAATAACTAGTTGTAAAAGTAGGGATATGCTGCGTGTATGGAAAAGTGCAGCTTAGTTTCGTTTCCCGTAGTATCGTTTGTAGATTTTTTTGTATTCCTTTCCCTTTTTGAAACTATCCAGCCATGTGTTGAGGCTGTCCAGCAGGATAGGGGACTGTTTGCTTACTCCCCAGGAATAGAATTGCGTGAAGCTGATGGCGGTATTGATGTCTATTTGAGGAATGCTGTCGGCTGCGGTACGGGCAATGCTTTCGTCGCATACGGCATAGTCGATGTCTCCATGGGCTACCAAGGCAATCAGTTGTTCGGAACCGTACTTCTCTATTTCCTCAACGTAGATGGTGTCGCCTATCTCATTTCCCAGGTTGCGGATGCGTAGTATGGAAGGGGAGCCTTTCACTACGTGCAGTGTCTTTCCAGCCAGGTCCAGTTGGCTTTTGATGAATAATGACGAGTCGGAAATATTCTCAAGCTTGCGTTGCACCAGCACTTGCTTGTTCAGCACAATAGGGGTGGTAAGCAGCAAGGAGTCTTTCAGCTCACTGGTGGCGAGGATGCCGTAGGCAATCACGTCATATTGCCCGTCGGCCAGGCCTTCCAGCCGCTTGTTGAAGCTCATTTCCGGTGATATGGCCGCTTGCAGCCCGTGGTCGCGTGCAAAAGCTTCTATCAGCTCGTAGTGGAAACCGGACAAGGTGTCATCATCCACATAGAAACTGATGGAGTTGTATTCCGTCGAAGCATGTATGATGCCTTCGGCAGCTATCTCGGCATAATCGCGCGGATGACCTTTCGGTTTCTCTTCTTTCTCGATGAGATAGTGGGCAATGAGAGCCGCTGCAATTCCCAGAAGTGCGTATTTGAGCAGTCTGCTTTTCGTCATACAGTCATCTGTTAATCATAGAAATTCCATGAGACGCCAATTTTGAACAAGCGCGGATTGATGGGGTAGTGCGGCACCAGGAAGGAATTGGCGCTTCCCATACCCGCGTTGACGTGATACATCATGGCAAAGATACGCGTCCGCTTCAAGTGCAGGTTGGCATATACGTTTACGATGGGGTAACCGCCTATTTCCACCAAATCGTCCGTAGGTTGCAGATGGAACTGCTGGACGCCGGGTGCATAGGCAGGTGCGTTGTACTTGGTGAAGTAACGGACATCGGCACCCAACTGAACGGTCAGCACCTTCTTGGCGAGTTTAGCCAGTATGTAGAAGTTATGGTAGAGCGAGAGTTGGGGCAATGGAAGTACTGTTTCATTGCTCGTCTTCTGCCAGGTCACCTCATTGTCCAGGTGGAAGACACCGAGGCGGAAGTCTTGTTTCAGTGTGGCGGACAGCACTTGTATGTTGCCTCCGTTCTGTTCGGGCAGGGCGCTTTGGTTGAAGTAGGTGTAGTTCTTGATATTCTCTACGCCGGCACGGAGATTGGTTCCCCAACGGGAAATGTTCAGCTCGCCTTCCACACGCGTACGGAATTCCTTGTCCATGTTGTCGTTGTCCCAGTTGTAGTGGTTGGAGTGGTAATGGCGCATGTAGAAGGAAGGAAGCGTGTTGCTCACATAACCGCGGGCGTAGAAGTTCACCGTATCTTTCCATAGACGGAAGTTCAGGTCCAGATTGGCGTTGACGCGGAACTGCCCGATGGCTTTGTCTACCAACCCCACTTCACCGTTTACGTTGTAGTGCAGCAGTTTGCCTTCGCGCTTGGCGAGTTCGCCACCCAGGAAGATTTCCTGCTCGGTGTAGCGGATGCGGCGCATGTCGGTAAGTGTGTCCGTATTCATCAGGTCGTACCGGCTGAACTTGTGGGAGATATAAGCCGTAAGTCCGGCTTTGGCGTATTTGTTGAAACCTTCCAGCAAGGCTATTCCGAACACGTTCTTTACACTGAATGCCGTGGTGGAGTCGTTGCTGTAATTCTTGTAAAGCTTGTAGTCTTCCGGGAAGAATCCTTCGGGCTCGCTTCCCGAACGGAATTGGTGTCGCGACCGCTCTACTTTCAAGGTATGGATAAAGCTGGTGACGGGGACGAACTCTTCTTCGAAAAGTGAGTCGTTGTCTGCGGTAGAAACAGACGGCAGGCTGTCATTGGCAGCTGCAAGTGTGCTGACCGATTTTGATGCTATGCTGTCGTTTGGCAATGCTATGTCGTTGTTCGAAGCGGATATTTCGGCTTCAGAGGACGGGGAGGATGAGGCTTTGGGTGCGGATACCGTCGGTTTGCCTTCTTGTGTGTTCCGTACTCTCCGCGTAAAACCAAGACGATAGCGCTGTGTCAGATAGATATAAAAATCCTTGTTACGGTTGGAACTCTGTTCCAATTTGACCGGAATAGTGGTGGACTCGTACTCTTTCTTTCCTCCGGACATGTTTTCGGGACGGGTGATGTATTGGTCGTCTGCAATACCGCCGTTCTCGTTCATCTTCAGGAAAAAGTTGTTGTAGACTGCTTGTACCTGGTATTTCTCGCCGATATAGCTACCGAACAGACCTGCATTGAAGTGCGAGGTGGACTGGTTCTGGTAATAACCGCGTCCGTACAGATAGTCGATGTTAAAGCCAAATGCCAACTGCTTGTTGACGTTGACGGAGAAGTAGGACTTGAAGCGTTCTTCACCGTTCACTTTGCTGCCGGCTTTGTAGTAGGTAAGATTGGTGTAAGGCACGTTGCTGTTGGTGAAAAGCACCTGGTCGGGACGTGTGAAAAAACTGGAGAAGGGAGCCATGAAGATGGTAGGTTCGCTTTCCTCCCGTTCGAAGAACAGACGTGAGAGGCGTGGAGAACCTAAATTTCCCAAGTAGTTGTAATGGCCGAACATTCCTTCCACCAGATTGGTGCTCTGGAAGTTGAGGCTGGCTGTGTCGGCAGGTATGATGGTACGGTTGCCCAGTGTCTCACTTAGTTTCCACATGTAAAGCTTGGGTGGAAGACTTTGAATCTCAGTATTGGTACTGTCTTCCAGATTGTCCGGCTGGGTATTCGGGTCAATCTGGTTACCGAACCGGTCGCGATTGTTCATCGGGTTTAAGGTGTTTTGCGCCATAGCCCCCCATATCCCTATAACGGACAGAAATATATATGTCAGTACAATTCGTCTCATAATTAGGCGCAAAGATACAATAAAAAATTATTTGCTTACTGAATTCAGCCTTTTTTGCTTCTTTTAAACTGTCTTGTTTTCTGTTTTGTTCTATACTGCTTCCGGTTCTCTGCCCTTGAATCCATACTTTTTCCGGCTTGAAATGAAATAAGCCCTTGCAATAAATCAATATCACAAGGGCTTATCCGTTTTCCTTTATCTCTTATTCTGGCGTAAAGTTCCTCCTCTTATGGGGAGTGGCTTTACATAGCCTTTCATTTCATTTCCTGAATAAGTTCCATTCCTTTCTTGATAGCTTCTTCGTTCATCGGTATCAAGTGGTGGTGGCGTTCGGGCAGTGTCTTCTTCAATCCTCTGAGTACACTGTCCAGTGTAACCATCGGCTTGATTTTCAATAATCCACCCAATACAATCATGTTGAATGCCTTGGCGTTGTTCATTTCATTGGCGGCATCCATGGCGTTGATGCGGTAAACGTGGATGTCCTTACGCGTCGGCGGGTTGATGATGCCGTAACCGTCGTAGATAAGTACGCCTCCGGGTTTTACCTTGCTTTCGAATTTCTCCAGTGACGGCTGGTTCAGGATGATGGCGGCATCGTACTTGCTTAAGATGGGTGAGGATATTTTCTCGTCACTTACGATGACTGTTACGTTGGCTGTACCACCACGTTGTTCCGGTCCGTAAGCCGGCATCCAAGTCACCTCTTTGCCTTCCATCAATCCGGAATATGCCAAAATCTTTCCCATGGACAATACACCTTGTCCACCGAAGCCTGCTATAATGATTTCTTCTTTCATTGTTCTTCTGTCTTTAGCATGATTATTTATCTTTCAGGTCGCCCAGCGGATAGAAGGGGAACATGTTCTCTACCATCCATTCATTGGATTTCGCAGGAGACATCTTCCAGCCGGAGTTACAGGTGGAAACGATTTCCACAAGGTTGGAACCTTTGCCTGCCATAGAGTTCTCGAATGCTTTGCGGATAGCCTTTTTCGCTTTGCGGATGGCGGGAACGGACTGTACGCTTTGGCGTGTCACGTAAGCGGTTCCTTCCAATTGTGCAGCAATATCGGCCATCTTCAGCGGATAGCCGTGCAGATGCACGTCACGTCCGTAAGGGCTGGTCGATGTCTTCATGCCTACAAGGGTAGTGGGAGCCATTTGTCCCCCGGTCATACCATAGATGGCATTGTTGATGAAGATGATGGTGATGTTTTCGCCGCGGTTCAAGGCGTGGATGGTTTCGGCAGTACCGATACAAGCCAGGTCGCCGTCTCCTTGGTAAGTGAACACCAGGCGGTCCGGCCAAAGGCGCTTGATGGCAGTGGCAAGTGCGGGCGCACGTCCATGGGCGGCTTCCTGCCAGTCGATGTCTATATAATTATAGATGAACACGGCACATCCCACGGGGGAGATGCCTATTGCTTTGTCTTCCAGTCCCATTTCTTCGATAACTTCGGCTACGAGTTTATGAACTACGCCGTGACTGCATCCCGGGCAGTAGTGCATGGGATTGTCGTTCATCAGAGTCGGTTTCTTGGCAACCAGATTCTCGGGCTTTATAATATCTTCTTTTGTCATAATCACTTCTCCTATCTGTTGGTGAACCGTATGAAAAACTCCATCAACTTGACGAATATCGCCGCGCCGCAGACGTAGATGAACAGCTTGAAGTCATCTTTTGCAGCAAAATATATAATGATAGCTGCCAGGGCAAGTACCATGAAGAGAATGTTCAGTACGTTTCTTATTTTATCAGGATTCATTTCTTAATCAGTTTTTCTTTCAATGCATCTACTATCTCATCCGGATCGGGAACAATGCCGCCGAGGCGTCCGAAATGTTCCACTTTCACTTTACCGTTCACGGCAAGGCGGACATCTTCCACCATCTGTCCGGCATTCAATTCTGTAACGAGCATACCTTTCACCTTGTCGGCATACGCGGCAATGACTTTGGTCGGGAACGGCCACAACGTGATGGGGCGGAGCATACCTACCTTTATTCCTTCTTCGCGTGCCAGCTCCATTGCTTTCTGTCCGATGCGTGCCATAGAGCCGAAGGCTACAATCAGGTAGTCGGCATCATCGCAATGAATTTCCTCGAAGCGAACCTCATTCTCTTCTATCTGCTTGTATTTGGCCTGGAAACGGATGTTGTTCTTTTCCATTTCTTCCGGTTTCAGTTCCAATGAGGTGATGACGTTGGGTTTGCGGCCATTGGTTCTGCCGGTAGTGGCCCATGGGCATTGTTCGATGACTTCCGCATCGGTGCGGCGTGGCTTTTGTACCGGGAGCACCACTTTTTCCATCATCTGGCCGATGACACCGTCGGCAAGGATGATTGCCGGATTACGGTATTTGAAGGCAAGTTCGAATGCCAGTCCTACGAAATCTGCCATTTCTTGTACGGAAGCCGGAGCAAGGGCAATCAGACGATAGTCACCGTGGCCGCCTCCTTTTACTGTCTGGAAATAGTCGGCCTGGCTCGGTTGGATGGTTCCCAGACCGGGACCGCCGCGCATAACGTTTACAATCAAGCAAGGCAGCTCGGCACCTGCCAGATAAGAGATACCTTCCTGCTTTAGGCTGACACCGGGGCTGGAGGAGGAGGTCATGACCATTTTACCACTTCCGGCACCGCCGTACACCATATTGATAGCTGCCACTTCACTTTCTGCCTGAAGAACCACCATGCCGGTCGTCTCCCAGGGTTTCAGTTCGGCAAGAGTTTCCAATACCTCCGATTGCGGAGTAATGGGATATCCGAAGTAACCGTCTGCACCGCAACGGATGGCTGCGTGGGCGATGGCTTCGTTTCCTTTCATTAATACAACTTCTTCTGCCATATTCTACTGATTTACAGATTTATTCTACTTTTATTTTATATACTGAGATACATCCGTCCGGACATACTGTGGCGCACGAGGCGCAGCCGTTACAAGTATCTTCCAATATTTGGTGGGCATAGTTATACCCTTTCACATTCACCTCCTTGGTGAGGGCTATTACGTTGAGCGGACACGCTACCACACACAAGTTGCAGCCTTTGCAACGTTCGGTGTCTACTACGATTGCTCCTTTGATTTTTGCCATAATTTACGTTCTTTATTTATTGATTGTACATATCCTTGTTGTAGAAGTTCAGGATGTCCATAGCCATTTGATAGGCATGTTGTGCCGGGCTTTCGGGGTTCAGGTCGATGGCATACTGATAGTTGTTCAGTGCTTGTTGCCAGTTGCCTTGTTTCCGATAGGCATTTCCCCGCAGGTAGTAAGCTTCGTCTTTGCCGGGAAAGTCTGTTTGCAGTATTTCGTCAAGCTGCTGGATGGCTTGCTCTACATTTCCCTGGTTGATAAGCTCTTTTATGGTATTCAGTCGTTCCATATCTAAAAAATATCCGGGTTATCGAACCACAAAGATAGTTTTTATTTGAAGACAATGAGCATCTTCACTGTGAAAAATAAGAAAAAGGGGCAAATAAAAAGCCCGAAGTTTCTCACGATTCTATCAGAATGTCAGAGCTTCGGGCGGATATCATAAAGAAGGTGATTCTATTGCTTTACAAGTGTACCGGTATCTTGTCCACTCTTCGTTGGTGGCGTCCGCCTTCGAATGGTGTACTGAAGAATTCCCTCATAATCATGTCGGCTTCTTCGGTACTGATGAATCGCCCTGGCATGACAAGCACATTGGCATCATTGTGCTGGCGTGCCAAATGGGCTATTTCTGCCGTCCAGCAGAGGGCTGCGCGGATACCCTGATGCTTGTTCAGCGTTATGCTGATACCTTCACCGCTTCCGCAGATGGCAATTCCCGGATAGCACTCTCCGGCTTCAACGGCCAGTGCCAAAGGATGTGCAAAGTCGGGATAGTCGCAACTCTCGGTTGAGTAGGTCCCGAAGTCCTTGTAAGCCCAGCCTTTGGCTTCCAACCAGCCGCGAACATATTCCTTCAATTCGAAGCCTGCATGGTCGGAACAGATTCCTATTGTTTTCATGATGGTCAGTTAATATACCAATGTGCCAATGTGCTGATGCCTGCAGCTTGTAGGGCGCGGGCAATCAGCACATCAGCACATTGGATAATGATTATAACATTGCTTTTACTTGTTTGTAAACGTTCTCTGCGGTGAAACCGAGCTTTTCGTCCAGCACTTTATAAGGTGCCGAGAATCCGAATGATTCCAATCCCCATACTTTACCGCGGGGACCTACCAGCCCTTGCAGTGTGACGGGCAGACCGGCTGTCAGGCCGAATACCTTGGCACCACACGGGATAATGCCTTCTTGATATCCCGGAGCTTGGCTACGGAACAGACCTTCGGAAGGAACGGACACGATACGCACCTTGATGCCATCCT
Source organism: Bacteroides uniformis (assembly GCF_025147485.1). Classification (NCBI taxonomy): domain Bacteria; kingdom Pseudomonadati; phylum Bacteroidota; class Bacteroidia; order Bacteroidales; family Bacteroidaceae; genus Bacteroides; species Bacteroides uniformis. Next base: position 2,838,826 of record NZ_CP102263.1, read on the forward strand.
TGCGCAGCAATTCAGTACCGGCTACCAATGTGGCAACTTCCGAGCCTGAAGCAACGAGGATTATATTTGGATTTTCATCGGAGCCGGCTACAATATAAGCGCCTTTGGCAGCTTGTTCGTAATCGTTGCCTTCGGGCAGGTTGGCGATGTTCTGGCGGGAGAAAATCAAACCGGTTGGGGTTGTGGTATTTTCCATTGCCAGTTTCCATGCCACAGTTGTTTCTTCTGCATCTGCCGGGCGGAGTACCAACATGGAATTATGTCCCTTGTGGTTTTTCAGTTTTTCCATCAGGCGGATTTGGGCTTCCTGCTCTACCGGTTCATGGGTAGGACCGTCTTCACCTACACGGAAGGCATCGTGTGTCCAGATGAACTTCACGGGAACTTCCATCAGGGCTGCCATACGTACGGCAGGTTTCATGTAGTCGGAGAATACGAAGAAAGTTCCGCAAGCGGGGATTACACCGCCATGCAGTGCCATACCGATACAGCAACATGCCATAGTCAGCTCGGCAACACCGGCCTGGAAGAATGCACCGCTGAAGTCACCTTTCTTGAAGGCATGTGTTTTCTTGAGGAATCCGTCTGTCTTGTCGGAATTGGAAAGGTCGGCAGAAGCAACAATCATATTTTCTACTTGAGTGGCGAGAGCACTGAGCACAGTGGCAGATGCTGCGCGGGTGGCAACGCCTGCTTTCTGTTCGATGGCGGCCCAATTCACTTCGGGAGCCTTGCCGGAGAAGAACATTTCCAGTTTGGCAGCCTTTTCCGGATTGGCTTTTGCCCATACGGCTTTGGCTGCATACTTTTCAGCCATGATTTTCTTCAGCTCAGTTGCACGCTTGGCATATAGTTCGGCCACTTCGGGGAAGATGACAAACGGATTTGTCGGGTCACCACCCAAATTCTTGATAGTGTTTATATAAGCGTCGCCGCCCAGAGGAGCACCGTGCGTGGCACAATCAGCTTCGTAGCTGCTGCCGTCTGCCTTGCGGGCACCTTTACCCATTACGGTATGGCCGATAATCAGCGTCGGACACTCTTTCTCAGCTTTGGCTTCGTTCAGTGCACCGCGGATGGCATCGGGATCGTTACCATTGATTTTAATGACTTTCCAGCCCCAAGCTTCGTATTTCTTGCCGGTATCTTCGATGGTCACATCCTTTGTCTCGGTAGAAAGCTGAATGTCGTTGGCATCATAGAACATGATGAGATTATCCAACCCTAATGCTCCGGCGATACGGCCTGAGCCTTGGGAGATTTCTTCCTGGATGCCACCGTCAGAAATATAAGCGTAGATGGTCTGTGGCATTACTTCTTCGAAACGTGCCTTCATGAACTTGGCTGCGATGGCTGCACCGACTGCAAATGTGTGTCCCTGGCCGAGCGGTCCGGAAGTGTTTTCGATGCCGCGCATGATGTCACGTTCGGGATGTCCCGGAGTAGGGCTTCCCCATTGGCGGAACTCTTTCAGTTCGTCCAGCGTGAACTTGCCGGTCAGGGCCAATGTAGAGTAAAGCATCGGTGACATGTGTCCCGGGTCGAGGAAGAAACGGTCACGACCTTCCCAAGCCGGATTTTCAGGGTCATATACCAGGAACTCTGAGAAGAGTACATTTACAAAGTCAGCACCACCCATGGCACCGCCCGGATGCCCGGAGTTGGCTTTCTCAACCATGGATGCAGCAAGGATACGGATATTGTCCGCCGCACGGTTCATAAGTTTGTTGTCGTTCATATTGAATCTAATTAATTTTGAATATTATCAATAGGTTATTTGGTCCTTGTAGGTTTTCCAAGGGCAAAGATAACTCTTTATGCGTAATTCACAACACTCGAAGAGTGTCTTTTTTATCAGTATTACTGCCTTTTTGCTGCTAAAATGATACTAAACGTATTTAGCTGATTTTGTGCGGTGCACGGTAGTTTTACTGTAACTCAATAGTAACGATTGATTTGGCCGGAAGTTTAATCTTGAGAATATCTTTATTGATTTTTACCTCTTTGAACGGAACGGGTTTCACATTGTCGGGATTTTCAAATGAATTGTAGTCCGTCAGATTGGTGGAAGTCAATATTTCACCAACTGCTTTCTTGGCTTTCGTTCCAGACAGATTGATGGTCACTTCCTGTGCATTGTCTGCATCTACGTTGGACATGGAAATGTGTATCTTGCCGTTTGGGTCTTTGGAGGCGGTAGCGCTGACCATTGGTATTCTGCGGTTGTCGCGTACATCCATCATGTCGCAGTTCAGCTCAAGAGGAATGTAGGTGGCATCCTGGTGTACATTGTACATTTTGAATACATAATAAGTGGGGGTGAGTACCATGTTTTTTCCGCTGGTCAGAATCATGGATTGCAATACATTGACGATTTGGGCAATGTTTGCCATTTTCAGACGGTCGGTATATTTATGGAAGATGTCGAAGCTGAGGGAAGCGACAAAAGCATCACGCAATGTATTCTGTTGGTACAGATGTCCGGGATTGGTACCCGGTTCAGTGTCCCACCAGGTTCCCCATTCGTCAAGCATAAGAGCCACGTTCTTTTGAGGGTCGTATTCATCCATAATGGTGCAATGCTTCTTGATGACATCTTCTATTTCGCGGCATTTGCCCAGTGTCCAGTAATAGTCGTCTTTACTGAATTGGGTGGCGGCGCCTTTACTGCCGTTCCATCCGCTGACGGTATAGTAGTGCAAGGAAAGACCGTGCATACGGCCGCCTACGCGGTCCATCAGCACTTTGGTCCAGTTATAGTCGTAGTCGCTGGCACCGCTGGCTATCTTGAAAAGACTATTGCCGTCATAGTTGCGGCAGTAGGTGGAATAGCGGCGGTAGAGGTCGGCATAATATTCGGGACGCATGCTTCCACCGCAACCCCAGCTTTCGTTACCCACGCCGAGGTATTTTACTTTCCAGGCTTTGTCGCGACCGTTCTGGCGGCGCAGGCGTGCCATGGGGGAGTCTCCTTCGGAGGTCATGTATTCCACCCATTTGGCAAGTTCTTCTACGGTACCACTGCCTACGTTTCCACTGATATAGGGTTCACATCCCAGCATTTCGCAGAGATTGAGGAACTCATGGGTTCCGAAACTGTTGTCTTCGATAGTGCCTCCCCAGTTGTTGTTCACCATTTTGGGGCGGTTTTCTTTAGGGCCGATACCGTCCATCCAGTGGTATTCATCGGCAAAGCAGCCTCCCGGCCAGCGAAGGACGGGTACACGGAGCTCCTTCAGTGCATTGAATACGTCGGTGCGATAACCGTTGATGTTGGGAATATCGGAGTTTTCACCTACCCAAAGTCCACCATAGATACAAGTTCCCAAATGCTCTGCAAATTGGCCGTAGATTTCTTTGGGAATGATTTGCCCGCTCTGGTCTGTGTGTAAAGTGATAGTGGCACTTTTCTGTGCGAAGAGTGACAACGAGGTGGAGAGAAATATGCTACTGATAAATAACTTTGTGTTCATAGTTTTTTAGTGTTATTAAATACTTAGTTCTTGAATCTTACTGCTGCTTCTTCGATGGGCAAACCAGCTTTATAGCTTTCGATGTAGGTGTTGAATCCGCTTACATCTTCGGCTGTCGGTGAGATTTCAATACCGGCATTTCCGGTGAATACATGCTTGTCCAGGAAGTCGGCAAGGGATTGGTCGTTTCCGTTGTTTGCAAGGTAGGAAGCGAGGAGGGCAATACCCCAGGCACCACCTTCGCCGGCTGTTTCCATAACGGAAATGGGTGAATTGATGGCAGCTGCCAGTATTCTCTGGCCTACTCCTTTGGTTTTGAAGAGTCCTCCGTGACCGGTGATTCTGTCTACTCTGATTTTCTCTTCATTGAAAAGGATGTCGTTGCCGATTTTGAGAACTCCCACTGAAGCATACAGATGGGTGCGCATGAAGTTGGCAAGGTTGAACTTGTCGTTTGCCGAACGTACAAACAGTGGACGTCCGGCTGCCAGTCCCGTTATAGGCTCGCCTGATATGTAGTTGTAAGAGATGAGGCCTCCGCAATCTGCATTGCCTGTCAGGGCGTGGTTATAGAGTTTTCCGTAGATTTCGTCCATATCTACGGGGATACCCATCAGTTCCTGGTATTCTTTGAAAATATTGATCCAGGCATTGAGGTCGGAAGTGCAGTTGTTGCAATGCACCATAGCTACGAGGCTTCCGTCGGGGGTGGTTACCATGTCAATCATTTCGTAGGGCTTGGACAATTCTTTTTCCAATACAATCATTGAGAAAGAGGAGGTGCCTGCCGATACGTTTCCAGTGCGCTGCTTTACGGCGTTGGTGGCAACCATGCCGGTTCCAGCGTCACCTTCGGGTGGACAGACGGGAATTCCTGCTTTCAGATGTCCCGATACGTCGAGGCGACTGGCTCCTTCGGGAGTAAGGAAGCCTGCGTTTTCACCGGCCGACAATACCTTCGGCAGAATATCCCGAAGTTTCCAGTCGTATCCTTTCGGAGCAATAAGTTTGTCGAACTTATCCACCATTTCAGAAGAATAGTTTTTGGTGATGGGATCGATGGGGAGCATACCGGAGGCATCTCCTATGCCCAGTACCTTTTGGCCGGTTATTTGCCAGTGGACAAAACCTGCAAGGGTGGTCAGGTAATTGATGGATGGAACGTGCTCTTCATTATCCAGGATGGCTTGGTAGAGGTGGGAGATGCTCCAACGCAGAGGGATGTTGTAGACAAATAGTTCGGATAGGGCTGCGGCAGCCTGGCTGGTATTAGTATTTCTCCAGGTACGGAAGGGTACAAGGATTTCTTCTTTTTCATTGAATGCCATATAGCCGTGCATCATGGCACTGACACCGATGGCTGCCAGGGTTTCTATCTCTGTATCGTAGAGGCTCTTTACATTGGTACGAAGGTCTGCGTAGCAATCCTGCAACCCATACCAGACAGCCTCGACGCTATATGTCCACAGTCCGTCGACTAACTGATTCTCCCAAGTATGGCTTCCCTGGGCGATGGGTTTGTTTTCCTGGTCAATCAAAACCGCCTTGATTCGTGTGGAACCGAGTTCTATACCAAGGATGGCCTTACCTGCCTCAATGGTTGATTTTGCATCTAATTTCATGGTATTAATGATAAATTACGGATTTATAGTACGATTATAAACTACGGATTACTGATTGCAAACTACTAGTTACGTTTGTGGTACGTGTAATTAGTAGTCCGCAATCGGTAATCTGTAATGATTATCAGCAAAGTGCCTTGTTCAGCATATAGTAGACTTCATTCATACGCAATTCTTTTTTGAACTCGCTAATGGTGGTATTTTCATCGATAACCACCATTTCGATGCCGGCCATTTCGGCAAAGTCTTCCCAATATTCCACCGTCAAGTCGTAGGAGAAGCTGGTATGATGTGTACCTCCGGCCAGAATCCAGGCTGCAGCGCCCACCTCGAGGTTGGGCATTGGAATCCACAGTGCACTGGCAACGGGCAACTTGGGCAGAGGCTTGCTCTTGATGCATTCTACTTTGTTCACAATGAGGCGGAAGCGGTTGCCCAGGTCTACGATGGTAGCGGCTACACCTTCACCTTGCTTGCTGGTAAATACCAGGCGGGCTGTTTCGCTGTCGATACCGATGCTCAGACGGTGCACTTCCAGTTTCGGCTTCTGTTCGGCAATCAGTGGACAGACTTCCAACATATGTGCTTGCAGGATGGCGCTCTTTTCTCCGTCGAAGTTCAGCGTATAGTCTTCAAGGAAGGAGCACCCCTTCGGCATACCTTGACTCATCACCCAAGTGGTACGGTACAGTGCTGCAGTTTTCCAGTCGCCTTCGGCACCGAAGCCGTAACCTTCTGCCATCAGTCGCTGTGAGGCCAGTCCGGGGATTTGGTCAAAGTCGCCCAAATCGTTGAAGTTGGTGGTGAAGCCTTTGGCACCCGTGTCTTTCAGCACGCGGCGAATGGCGATTTCGGCCTTGGCGGAGTTCCATACTTTGGTGTAGGCTTCCGTACGTGCGTCTTCCAGTTCGGGAGCGTGGTCGTAGAGCTTGAAGTATTCTGCTACGAGTGCCTTCACGTCCTCGTCGCTGACAGCATTGTAGTATGTCATCACATCATTGATGGGATAGTAGTCCACATGATAGCCCAATACCTGTTCGGCGCTGACCTTGTCACCGTCTGTCACAGCCACGTTGTTCATCTGGTCGCCGAAGCGGATGATGAGCATATCCTGCGCATCAGCCCATGCGGCAGCTACGCGCATCCATGCGGCAATCTGGTTTTGGGCTTTTTCGTCCTGCCAGTGGCCTACTACCACTTTGCGGTTCTTTCGCATACGTGTCACAATGTGTCCGAACTCGCGGTCGCCGTGAGCCGATTGGTTCAGGTTCATAAAATCCATGTCCATCGTCTCCCAGGGAATTTCCTTGTTGAACTGTGTATGGAAGTGTAGTAATGGCTTCTTCAGTTCCTGCAAACCGTGAATCCACATTTTGGCAGGAGAGAAGGTGTGCATCCAGGTGATGACCCCGATACACTTTTCGTCGTTGTTGGCGGCCTTGAAGGCAGCAGTTACTTCTTTGGATGAATTGACCGTACCTTTATATACTACCTTTACGGGCAGTTTCCCGGAATCATTCAGACCTTTCACCATTTCATTGCTATGTGCGTCTACCGCGATAACTGCGTCACCTCCGTACAAGAGCTGTGCTCCGGTTACGAACCATACTTCATATTGTTCAAATGCGTTCATACAATTTATTTTTATAGTTTATATTTAAAGAATGATAGTTATTTCTGTCCATAATAAGCGTTAGGACCGTGCTTGCGGCTGAAATGCTTTTCTATCAGTAACGGATTCATGGTCAGATTGGGGTTCACGGCATAGGCTATACTTGCCATTTTTGCCACCTGCTCCATCACTACGGCATTATGTACCGCTTCGTGTGCGTCTTTTCCCCACGAGAAAGGACCGTGGTTCTTTACCAATACTCCGGGAGTATGTACCGGGTTCAGCCCCTCAAAGCGTTTTACGATGACATTTCCCGTTTCCAGTTCATACGCTCCTTCCACTTCCTCCTTCGTCATGTCTGCTGTGCAGGGTATGGCGTCGTGGAAGTAATCGGCATGTGTTGTCCCGATATTCGGTATGTCACATCCGGCTTGTGCCCAGGCTGTGGCGTAAGTAGAGTGCGTGTGCACCACACCGCCGATTTCGGGGAATGCTTTATAGAGAACCAGGTGGGTCGGCGTGTCTGAAGAGGGCTTTAACCGTCCTTCCACGACCTTGCCGTCAAGATTCACTACCACCATATCCTCTGCTTTCATTTCATCGTAACTCACCCCACTGGGCTTGATGACTACCAGACCAGATTCGCGGTCAATGCCCGATACATTGCCCCATGTGAAGATAACCAATCCGTGCTTCACCAGTTCAAGGTTAGCATGGAATACTTTGTCTTTCAGTGCTTCCAGCATATTATTTAAATTACTAATTACAAGTTGTTGAATATTAGGTTCTCAGAGCTTAAATTTCGGAGCTTTGCGGTATGCCTTCTCATTAAACTGATATAAAGCAGCTCCACGTTTGGACCCCGTTTTGTCTATTTTGTCAGTTTTTTCTATATAGTCCATTTCTGCTATGCGTTTTCGGAAGTTCCGTTTGTCAATGCTCTCGCCGTATATAGCTTCGTATAAGCTTTGCAGTTGTGACAGCGTGAACAGTTTAGGTAGTAGATTAAAGCCGATTGGTTCGGTGGACGCTTTTTGTTGCATCAACTTCCGAGCTTTCTCCACCATTTGCGGATGATCAAAGATTAGCGCTGGCAGTTCATTGATATTTACCCAGAAAGCATTGTGTTGCTGTACGGATTCTTTGTCGTATTCGTTGATGTTGATGAGCGCATAGTAAACAATGGAGACTACGCGTTCTCCTGGGTCACGATCTATGGCTCCGAAAGCTTGGACTTGTTCCATATATACATCTTCCAGTCCGGTTAGTTCATTCAGGACTCGTTTGGCTGCATCATCCACGCTTTCGTCTTCCTGCACGAATCCACCCATCAGCGACCATTCGCCCATTGCCGGTTCGAAGTTACGCTTCAGCAACAGCAGGTTCAATTCTCCTTCATTGAAACCGAAAATAATGCAGTCGATACCTACATAAAGTTTCGGATTTGAACTATAGTAATTACTCATATCTTAATTTTTGTTTAAGGGGTATGCTGCATGGATATATATCATAGCAACATACCGATTTACCAGAAATACCAATAAAAAGCAGCAGTAATACCCAGGATGATAAGGGTATGAATGATATCCCATTTATTCCAACTCGCACGTGTAGCTGCTTTTTGTTCAGGAGTTGAAGTTCCGAATACCAGCCCTTGAATCTTTTCAGCGCTTGGGGCAGCTGTAAACATGCTGACTGCGATAACCACTACGATGCAGAACAAGAACATCCATCCGCAGAAAAACAGCCAGTTCATATCATAGAACAGATACTTGAAGGTACTGCTTGACACATCTCCTACATTGCTGTAATATACTTTTGCCCCCAGACGGGTTAAACCGATAATCATTCCGGCAATCAGTCCCCACATACCGCCTTGTGCAGAGGTGCGTTTCCAGCAGATCCCCAAGAGGAAGGCTGCGGCAATGCCTGGTGCTAATACAGATTGTACATCTTGTAAGTAGGTGTAAAGTACATCGCCTACACTGCGCATAATGGGAATCCAGAGTATACCCAATATCACAATCGCAACAGTTGCCATCTGTCCAATTCCTACCAGCTTTTTTTCAGAAGTGTTCGGCTTGAAACGTTTGTAGAAGTCAATGGTGAAAAGCATAGCAGATGAGTTGAACAAAGATGCGAGAGAACTCATCAATGCTGCAAGAATACCGCAAACAACCAAACCTTTGACTCCTGCAGGAAGCAATTTTGCTACTAGAGTTGGGAAAGCAGCATCTGCATTGGCATTTCCGTTTGCCAGCATAGGTAGAAAACCTTCTCCCCCGGTTCCGAGATATTTTTGGTGTAATGCGAAAGCAATCATGCCTGGGATAAGGAATAAGAATACGGGCAATAATTTCAGGTAAGCTCCGAAGATGGTACCGCGCCGTGCTTCCTTTTCATTCTTTCCGGAAAGTACGCGTTGCACGATGAACTGGTCTGTACACCAATACCAGAATCCGATAATGGCTGAACCAATCAGTGCACCCAACCAAGGGAAGTTAGGGTCGTTATTACTGCGTATAAGTTCTGTCATTGTGTTGCCATAATCGTTCACTGTGACTGCACCGCAGATTCTCATCATCTCATCCCAGCCTCCCAATTCTTTGAAGCCGAGTACAAGGATTATCAGTGAACCTAACAGCAAGATGGGGGTCTGCAGGATGGAGGTATAAAGTACCGACTTCATTCCTCCGAAGATTGTGTAGAGCGCAGTCAGTATAACCAGACCGATGGCGGCAATCCAAAAGAAGTCGATTCCCCAAAGTTCTTTTATACCGAATACTTGTTGGAATACTAATCCTCCTGCATAAACCGTCACGGCAACTTTTGTCAGTACATAGCTGATTAAAGATATTACAGACAATATTGTACGTGATTGTGGATTATAGCGACGTTCTAGGAATTCAGGCATCGTGAATACCATGCTTCGCGAATAGAACGGTACGAATACCCAGCCTAAGATAAGGATCATCCAACCTTGTATTTCCCAATGTGCCATCGCCATACCGCTGGAAGCACCGGCACCGGCTAATCCGATTAAGTGTTCCGAACCGATGTTGGATGCAAAGATAGATGCACCGATAGCGAGCCATGTGGCATCACGACCACCTAAAAAATAGTCTGCTGAGTCATTCTGTTTCTGTTTGACAACCCAGACAATAATTCCAATCAAAGCCAGGAAAAAGATTCCAATGACTAACCAATCTAATGTTTCCACGATAATAAATGATTTATAAGGTTATTGTTATTTTTCTACGGAAAATTTGAAGACACATTCACTGTTGTAAATTTGTCCGGGTTCCAGTACGACAGAAGGCCATTGGGATTTGTTGGGGCTATCCGGATAATGTTGTGTCTCGAGGCATACGGAAGCGCGCTGGTTGTAAGTAATGCCTTTTTTACCTTTTACGGTGCCATCCAGGAAATTCCCGGTATATACTTGTATGCCTGGCTCATTGGTATAAACTTCCAGGGTGATGCCGCTTATAGGCGATGTCAGTTTGGCTGCCACTTGGGATAGGTCACCTTTAGTATTCAGTACCCAATTGTGGTCATATCCGTTTCCGTTCTTTATTTGTTCAAAGTCCGTCCGGTTGATGTCTTGTGCCACACTCTTGGGAGTGGTAAAGTCCATTGGTGTTTCTTTGACGGAGATGATGTCACCCGTTGTCATGAAAGTACTGTCTACCGGAGTATAGTTGTCTGCATTGATGTATAAGATGTGGTCTGTTGCTGCCTTTGAAGGGTCACCTGATAAATTGAAATAAGAATGGTTAGTCATATTGATAACCGTCTTTTGGTCTGTTGTTGCACTGTATTTTATATCAATGGCATTGTCATCCGTTAACTTGAAAAGTACTTTTGCCGTAACATTACCCGGGAAATTCTCGTCTCCATCCGGTGAAATGCGGGTGAGCTCCAGAGTTGTGCTGTCAATGGGATTGGCACTGTATACTTGGTATTGCCATCCTTTGGGGCCACCGTGCAGGCAATGTCCGAAATTGTTCTGTGGTAACTGTATGGTATCTCCGTCAAGAACGATTTTCCCTTGATTAATCCGGTTGGCGTAGCGTCCGATAGAAGCACCAAAGTCACTTGGAATGTTGATGTAATCGGCAATGCTGTCAAAGCCCAATACTACATCCTGCATAACTCCATTTTTGTCGGGTACCATAATGGATACAATACGTCCCCCAAAGTTTGTGATGCATACTTCCATGCCCGCTTTATTCTTCAGCGTATAAAGCTGTGTCTGGGCGTCATTGACTGTTGTTTGGAATTTTACTGGATCAAGACCGGACAGCGTAAGCGTTGTTTCTGTCTTTTGATTGCACGCAGTTAGCATCATTGCGGCAATTCCTGCAAGTAGAACATGTCTTTTCATGGTTTTGTATTTAATGTAAATGAGATGATTATCTTTCTTTGGGTGTAAAAGTAACACTTTTCTTTAGTGTAGGCTGTACACTTTTATATGTTATGCAACATAAGTGTCAAGAAACATATCTGTGCCAACTGGCTGTACAGATAGATGTGTTCGGAATAAACTTCTCGGATGATTTTGTTTTTAGAGTGGAAAACGGTGGAATAGGGGAGAAGAAAAAGGCGCTTCCCATTACTGGGAAACGCCTTTTATTTGAATGCTGATGTCTATTATTCTAATCTGCGGGCACCGTCGCTGATGACTACATCATATACTTTTGGGCTTCTGCCGAACTTCTTCTTGAATTCATCTTTTGCTTTTTCGATGAATGTACTGTACAATTCATCCTTTACCAGATTGATTGTACATCCACCGAATCCACCGCCCATGACACGTGAACCGGTAACTCCACAATCGAATGCAAGGTCATTCAGAAAATCGAGTTCTTCGCAGCTTACTTCATACAACTTACTCATGCCATGATGTGTTTCATACATCTTTTGGCCTACAGTTTCATAATCGCCTTTCTCCAGGGCGTCGCAAACGTCGAGTACGCGTTGAATCTCTTCGATGACATATTCTGCACGCATATAGTCTTCTGCGCTGATGTCGGCTTTGGCTTCTTCCAGCATGCCCATGGTAACGTCACGCAGGAATTCTACGTGTGGATGCTTCTTCTGAACAGCGGCAACAGCAGCTTCGCAGCTTTGACGACGTTTGTTGTATGCTGAAGATGCAAGTTCGTGTTTCACTACAGAATCTACAAGAACCAGACGATAGCCTTGCGGGTCGAATGGGAAATACTGATATTCCAGTGAACGGCAATCCAGGCGGATGAGGCTTCCTTTCTTTCCGAATACAGAAGCAAATTGGTCCATGATACCACAGTTTACGCCACAATAGTTGTGTTCTGTAGATTGTCCCACTTTTGCCAATTCAAATTTGTCTATTTTGTTGTCACCGAACAAGTCGTTCAAAGCATAGGCATAGGTACTTTCCAAAGCTGCTGAAGAGGACATTCCTGCACCCAGAGGCACATCGCCTGCAAAAGCTGTATTGAAACCTTTTACATCTACACCGCGTTTCATCATTTCCCGGCACACGCCAAAGATATATCTTGCCCAGCTTGCGCGGGGTGCATCTTCTTCATTCAAGCCAAATTCCACATAATCTTTCAGGTCGATGGAATAAGCTTTTACTGTGTTTGTGCCGTTGGGCTTTATTTCTGCAATCATTCCCTTATCGATTGCTCCGGGGAATACAAAACCACCGTTATAGTCTGTATGCTCACCGATAAGGTTGATGCGACCCGGAGAAGCATAAACAGCTCCCGTTGTTCCGTCAAAGTGCTTGATGAAACGGCTTCTTACGTATTCTATATCCATGATATTTATATTTTATAAGGTGAATAAATAAATTACCTATATTTTCTTGTTAATCGACCTTGATGTCCTTATTGACATTTTTGCAGCCTACCAAACCGTAGAACAACAGATAGCCAAGGGCTGCGATGATAACCCAGTAACTCGGCATGAAACCTGCAATGTCGGCCACCAAACCTTGGATAACGGGCAAGATGCCGCCGCCGCATACCAATACCATGAACAGACCGGAAGCCGCTGCCAGATATTTACCCAATCCTTCTACGGCCAGATTAAAGATACCACCCCACATGATGGAAGTACACAGACCTACCAGTACCAGATACATTGCGTTGATAGGTACTTCTGCAAATCCGAAAGAGAGACCTCCCGTAGCACTTTGTTGGAGTACCGGCAGATTGACAAGCGAACCGGTAGATGAGAAGATGGCAAGGAATACCAAAAGTAAGCCTAATGCGGAAGTAAAGGTAAGCATTGCCTTACTGGAGATTTTTGCACCCAATGAAGCGCCGGCCAGACGTCCAATCAGCATGAGGAACCAATATGTACCTACAACAAAACCGGAAATGGTGGAAGAAATGCCTGCTCCTCCCTTTTCAATCGGATCGGTCAAAAACAAGTTCAGAGTACCCGGTACACCAACTTCGACACCTACATATACAAAGATTGCTATAGCTCCCAAAATGAAGTGGCGGAATTTTAAAGCGCCTGACATCAACTTACCGATAGGTTCTGTTGAAGTTGCAGCATTGGGTTCCGGTATGGGCACAATCAAAAGAACGAAGAACGCGATGGCAAATACAGCCATTGCTGTGTACATTACAGGGAATATCTGAGAGATAGTAGCTTTTTCAATGGAACCGGCAATCAGGATACCTACGAACATCGGAGTAATGGTGGCCATTACGGAGTTGAAAGAACCACCCACTTGGATAAGCTGGTTTCCTTTGTTACCTTCGCCGCCGAGCTTGTTCAGCATCGGGTTGACTACCGTATTAAGCAAACACATGGAGAAACCGGCGATGAAAGCGCCAATCAAATATACGGCAAAAGCCATATCAGGGCTTGAATGACCTGATAAATATTGGATACCTACACCGATAAAGCCTACAGCTACTGCTATCAATGCCGTTTTTTTATACCCTACCCGTTGTAGTAAGATGCCGCTTGGTATTCCCATCACTGCATATGCAATAAAGTTACCAAAGTTACCCAACATTCCTAAAGCGTTGGATACTGAAAACTGATTTTTCAGTACGATTCCCATAGGGGCAGCAAGGTTGGTAACAAATGAAATCATACCAAAAAGGAAGATCATCGTGATAATTGCGATGAGTTTACCATTCTGTTTTTGTTGTGTCATGGTTTTGTAAAATTAATAAGTTTATAAATTGGATTAGTTATTTCATTCTTGTACACCAAACTTGTAGATTGTCACTTGCTGGTACTCATCACCCGGTAGCAATACTGCCGACGGAAAATGGGACTTGTTGGGCGTATCGGGAAAACACTGGGCCTCAAAGCAGACTGCACTTCTTGCAGGGAAAGTGGCTCCATGGGCACCTTCAAAGCCCCCGAGCCAGTTTCCTGTGTAGAGCTGGACGCCATTTTCAGTGGTATATACTTCCATCGTTCGCCCGCTGTTGGGCTCTATGCAGGTGGCTGCAAGGCTCAGCTCTCCACTTTCAGTCTTGTTCAGTACATAGCAATGGTCATATCCTGTGCCATTCACAATTTGCGTATGTTTCTCATCAATTCGTTCACCAAGAGTATGGGGAGTACGGAAATCCATAGGAGTACCTTCTACCTTCAATATCTCTCCGGTAGGAATGGATACTTCATCGATGGGTACATAAAAATCTGCGTTGATGGTAACAATATTGTTTAAGACTGTAGGGGAGGGATTGGCTATACCGGCAAGATTGAAGAAACCGTGATTGGTCAGATTGACGATGGTGGCTTTATCGGTAGTAGCCCGGTATTCGATGACCAGAGCATTGGTCTCATCCTCCAGGCGATAAGTCATTTCTACTTCGAGATTTCCGGGGAAGCCCTCTTCGCCGTCAGCGGATGTGTAGTTGAAGATGACTGTTGATGGCTCTGGCTGGACAGCATCCCATACACGGGTATGAAAACCAGTCGGACCACCATGCAGTGAGTTGGGACCATTGTTGATTGCCAATTGGTGCTCTTCGCCGTATAAAGTAAACTTTCCTTTAGCTATCCGGTTACCGTAGCGTCCGATGGTAGTGTTTAGAAAAGGTTCCGGGCTGTTGATTACATGTTCAATACTGTCGTGTCCTAATACAACATTGGCATATTTGCCATTTTTGTCGGGTACCATGATGGAAAGTATTGCACAGCCGTAATTAGTAACTGCAACTTCCATTCCCTGGGCATTCTTCAGGATAAACAAATCTGTCTTTTTGTTATTTATATCCTTTTGAAAGTCTTTTTGGTTCAAACCGGACAAATTACTTTCTGTTGGAGTAGTGTTTATCATATCCATGGTATTAATTAAATTTCTTGCAAATAAAAAGAAATTCTTTTGTTCCCCCAAGTAATTGGAAGGAAATGTGGAGAACATTTTAGGAAAGTTTAGCGTTTAACAAATGGAATACAAATTGATATTTTTTGTATGTTTGCCCCCGGAATCTAAAAAAATCACATCATTAACAGAAAGTTCTAATAAAAACAACGAATGTATCCTCTAAAATTTGAGCCTATTCTGAAGCAGACGCTTTGGGGAGGCGACAAGATTATTCCATTCAAACATTTGAATGATACCCTTGCCAATGTAGGCGAGAGTTGGGAAGTGTCGGCAGTAGAAGGCAGTGAGTCTATAGTGGCCAATGGTGCAGACAAAGGATTGACGCTGCCGGATATGGTCAGAAAATATAAGGAAGACCTGGTAGGAGAAGCCAACTATGCACGTTTCGGAAATAAGTTTCCTTTATTGATAAAGTTTATTGATGCCAAGTTGGACTTGTCGATTCAGGTACACCCGGGTGACGAGTTGGCTAAGAAACGTCATAACAGTTTTGGTAAAAATGAAATGTGGTATGTTATTGCTGCTGACCAGGGTGCCAAGCTGATTTCCGGTTTTGCAGAGCAGATTACTCCGAAAGAATATAAGGAACGAGTGTATAATGGTACGTTTGCGGATGTTCTGCAGACTTGCGCCATTAAACCGGGCGATGTGTTTTATGTGCCTGCAGGTCGGGTACATGGAATCGGTGCGGGAGCTTTTGTAGCAGAAATACAGCAAACGTCGGATATCACTTACCGTATTTTTGATTACAATCGTAAGGATAGGGATGGTAAATCAAGAGAACTGCATACAAGCCAGGCCATTGATGCCATTAATTTTGCAGATGTGCAGGACGATTTTCGTACGGAGTACGAGCAGGTGCAGAATGAACCGGTAGAAATGGTGGCAAGCCCGTATTTCACGACTTCCATCTATGATATGACGGAAGAAATCACTTGTGACTATTCTGAACTGGATTCTTTTGTTATCTTTATTTGTGTGGAGGGTTCTTGCCGTATTATTGATAATGAGAAGAATGAAGTTTCCGTACAAGCGGGCGAAACAATCCTGCTGCCAGCTGCAACCCAAGAAGTGACGATTGTGCCTGAAGGAGCAGTGAAGTTGCTTGAGACGTACGTATAAAAGTGCTCAGACTATATCGGATAAAAAAAGAGGGGATGACTGTTATGGCCATCCCCTCTTTTTTTATCCGATATTCTATCTCTTTCTTCCAAATATTTTTCTGAATTTCTTCATTACCTTTACCCCCAATACTATACCGTCAAAAACAGCCATACCCGTGTTGAATGCTCTCATCATGGCATTTGCCTTGTTGGTAGCTGGTTCCAGCGGAGCAAAAATTTCTTGTGTAAGCCCAGTCATGATTTCTTTCTGGAGTCGTATTTCTTGTAGCAGCATGGCTTTTTTCTGGGCGATGCTTTCTAAAGTGACGGGAGTCGTATTGGTCGTATTATCCATGAATATTTCGAATTAATTGTCTAAGAATAATTCTGCGATAAGTTTTACTGTCGGATCAATAATGAGCTTTTTGCGGAATAGGACAAGCAGAACGATGAGTAGGATATGGAAGCACGTGATAAGTGCAAAACTCATCATTAGCCCGCCTACCAGCGGAGCTAAAATATAGACCAGCGTAAACGACAGATGAAACAGAACCACTACGCCGAGTATGACGACCAATAGCACCAATAAAAGCGTAGAAAGCAGTTTGGACAGTTTTTCGGTGACTTCCAGTTTGGTATATTCTTTTTGCAGCTCCAGGTATTTCTTGAATTCAATGAAGAGCTGCTGCATATTTTCTATACTTTTGTCGTCTGCAAACATAGTGGTTCTGTTTTTTACCTTATTCCGTTACCTCACCTTTGATTTCCGCAGCAATTTCATCTACCAAGTCTTCCATTTCGCTTCGGTTCAGACGAATCCCTTTCTTACGGAGAATTTCTGCGATTTTGTTACGGGTGTCTTCTCCTTTTTCAGGAGCAAATAAGATACCGAGGGCTGCACCTACTGCGGCGCCACCCAGGAAAGCTGCTAAAACATTTAATCCTTTCATAATGATATTCCTTTCTTTTTTGAGGTTCGTACGACAAAACTAACAAATTTTTTTGAAACTTTGTTCGGAATATCAGTTTTTTTATGATTGTCTTTATCTTCCAACTCCTTTTGGGGTGTTGTTTTGCGAGGTTTGCTTTTTTCTTCTCCAAAAGTCTCCATTCGTACGGCTCCCGCGATAGATTTTGTTTTCCTTGGTTTTGGCCTTAATTTCTTCAGTCTTGATTTTCTGGGCTTTTAAACCATCGGCGGTGACAAATGGGTGTTCTTTTATTACTGGGATACTTTTCCCTATCAATTTTTGGATATCTTTCAGGTAAGGCAGTTCTTCCGATTCGCAAAAGGAGAGGGCAATACCGTCGTGGCCGGCACGTCCGGTTCGTCCGATACGGTGCACGTATGTTTCCGGAATGTTGGGCAACTCATAGTTGATGACGTGTGATAGTTGGTCCACGTCGATACCTCGTGCTGCAATATCGGTTGCTATCAGTACACGCAGTTCATGGTTCTTAAAGCCGGTCAGTGCTCGCTGTCGGGCATTCTGCGACTTGTTTCCATGTATGGCTTCGGCTCTTATTCCGGACTTACTAAGGGTACGTGCAAGTTTGTCTGCTCCATATTTAGTTCTGGTGAAGATAAGTACGGACTTGATAGCCGGATTCTTCAGCAGATGAATCAGTAAGTCTTTTTTCTCTTTTTTCTCAACGAAATAGACTGATTGGGAGATTGTGTCAACCGTAGACGATGCAGGGGTGACTTCCACTTTCTCGGGGTGCGTCAGCATGGAGTTTGCCAAGGTCTCTATTTCCGGAGGCATTGTGGCCGAAAAGAAGAGAGTCTGCCGTTTTGCGGGCAATAGCTTTAATATGCGTCGGATATCATGTATGAATCCCATGTCCAGCATCCGGTCTGCTTCGTCCAATACGAAGAATTCGAGTGCTTTTAGGTTAATGAAACCTTGGTTGACCAGGTCTTGCAGTCGTCCGGGAGTTGCAACCAGTATTTGTACTCCACGTTTCAGTTCATCTGTCTGTGGCTTTTGTCCTACACCGCCGAAGATGACGGCATGTCTCAGTCCGGTATACTTACCGTATGCACTGAAGGATTCTCCTATCTGTATGGCCAACTCGCGGGTCGGCGTCAGAATGAGTGCTTTGATACTTTTGCGATTATCCGTTTTATATAACTTTTGCAAGATAGGGATGGAAAATGCGGCGGTTTTGCCTGTTCCGGTTTGAGCACATCCTAATAAGTCTTTTCCTTGAAGTAATATAGGGATCGATTTTTCCTGGATTGGGGTAGGGGTGGAATACCCCTCTTCTTGAAGAGCCTTCAATATAGGTTCTATCAAATTCAAATTTTCAAATGTCATGTAATCAATTAAGTGAGCCTCATGCTCTGTTTATATTTGGCAAATATACGTCAAGTCTTCCGGGAAATCTCTTTTTATGGAGGGGTTTAATTATATTTAACTAAGGATGCTGAGGTATAATCGCATGTTATGGTGTACTTTTGTTCCATATTTAGATAGTGGCATGGAAAAATGATGAAATTGCATTTAAAATATCTTTGGATTGTATTGGTGGCTTGTACTTTGACCGCTTGCATGAATGGTGGGGGTGACTTGGCCGGTAAGTGGCAGTTGCGTCAGTATCAATATGCCGACGGTACATCAGAGAAGGTGGACAGTGTATTCTATAATTTTCAAAAAGGAAGTTTTTCTGCCATATGTTTGTTGAAAGATGGAGGGTTGACTACGTTTTTTGGAAATTATTCTTTGAAAGGTGCTGAAATTTCCATTATTTTGTTGCCTGAAAGCGTTAACGATAAAAATTATGATACTTATTTCGGGTGGCCGGAAGGAAAATGTACCTTTAAAGTAGAAGATTTGTCCTACTCTTCATTGCGTTTGGAATATGAGGGCACGAAATCTATTTTTCGAAAATTTTGAGATAAAGAATAAGAATAGACGATTTTACTAATAAAAACAATAGAAAAGATGAAAAAATTAGCCGTATTGGGAATGGGAGTATGCATAGCTCTGGCATTCTCTTCTTGTAAATCAAGTGAAAGTGCTTATAAGAAAGCATATGAAAAGGCAAAACAGCAGGAATTGGCTGAGCCGCAAACAACTGCCCCTGCTGAAGAGGTGGCTCCAGTGGTTACCGCTCCAGTAGAAGTAAAGGTGGTGGAAAGTGCACCTGCCGGCATGCGTCAGGAAAAGGTGACTGTGGTATCAGGTGGTACCAGCTTGAAAACCTTTAGTGTAGTTTGCGGAGCTTATAGCGTGAAAGCTAATGCGGAAGGTGTGAAGCAGGCATTGGTGAATGAAGGCTATACTGCAATGGTGGTTTACAATGCAGAAAGAAACCTGTATCGTGTAGTTATCGGTACATTCGATGACAGAGCATCCGCCGAGAATCTACGCGACTCTTTCAAAGCTAAACATCCTTCGAATGATGACTTCCAGAAGGCATGGTTGCTGTATAGCGTCAATTAATAGAATTCTTTTTGGTAATTCATAACAGAAAGGAATGTATGTTTCCTTTCAAGATGAGGCAGTAACTGCGAAGTTACTGCCTTTTTCATGATATGCCGAAAGAATGTGAAGGCTGGCGCTGTCGCGTGTTTGGTTTGGCAAAACAAAGTGTTTTCTTTAACAGAACAGTTTGTTTCATTAAAGAGAACACTTTGTTTCTCTTAACAGAACATCTCGTTCTATCGCATAAAAACAAAATGTTTTTATATACTGAAACAACTTGTTTTTAAAGGTTGAAACAAAGTGTTCAGTACTGTGAACTAACGGACTAATTGAGAAAAGACCCAGATAAACTCATGTTGTCACAGTCTCTTTAGTTCCTCTTCCTTCGTGAATATTTCACTCTATTTCTCTGCTCCGGATTGATTTTTCTGATTGTGAAAAGTGCTTATAATATTCTCTCTTTCGTTTAAAAGAAGTTATAAAACAAGAGGTGGAAACTTTTAGACCTGAAAAAGTTTTTAATTTTGTGCCTTATCTTTGAGAAGAATATAGTATGGAACGACGATATATACTGAATGCGATTGATGCCGCTTTGCAGGCTGGCGAGAAAATTCTTTCCATTTACGATGATCCGGCATCGGATTTTCAGGTAGAAAAAAAAGCGGATAATTCTCCTCTTACTATTGCCGACCGTAAGGCTCATGAAACTATCTGCCGTTTTTTGGCTGATACACCTTTCCCTCTGCTAAGCGAGGAAGGCAAACATTTGCCTTTTTCGGAACGACGGAGTTGGGAAACTTTATGGATTGTAGACCCTTTGGACGGTACGAAGGAGTTCATTAAGAGGAACGGTGAGTTCACAGTGAATATAGCTTTGGTGCATCACTCAGTACCGGTAATGGGAGTCATTTATGTGCCGGTAAAAAAGGAGCTCTATTTTGGAGTGCATGATTCGGGTGCTTATAAGCTATCTGGTATTACTGCACGTGATGGAATGTCGTGGGATGAACTGCTTGCGAAAGCTGTCCGGCTGCCGGAAACAAGCGTGCACGAACGGTTTGTAATTGTGGCTTCCCGTTCGCATCTGACGCCCGAGACAGAAGATTATATCGAGAAAATGAAATGCAGCCATGCGGAAGTTGAGCTTATATCAAGTGGAAGTTCCATCAAGATTTGTCTGGTAGCTGAAGGCAAGGCTGATGTATATCCTCGTTTTGCCCCTACGATGGAATGGGATACGGCGGCTGGGCATGCTATTGCACGTGCTGCCGGAATGGAAATTTATCAGGCGGGGAAGGAAGAACCTTTGCAATATAATAAGGAGGATTTGCTGAATCCGTGGTTTATCGTAGAACCCAAGCATACCGAAATAAAATAACGACTTTATGACATTTGAGATATTGTTTGTGCTACTGGCATTGTTGGGCATGGTGATTGCCTTGGTTCTGGATAAAATGCGTCCGGGCATGGTGCTCTTTTCTGTCGTAGTATTGTTCTTGTGTGCAGGTATCCTCACTCCTAAGGAGATGCTGGAAGGGTTCAGTAATAAGGGGATGATGACTGTTGCCATGCTGTTTTTGGTCAGTGAAGGCATCAGGCAGTCGGGTGCTTTGGGGCAAGTAATCAAGAAGCTGCTTCCCCAAGGTAAGACTACGGTCTTTAAAGCGCAGTTCCGTATGTTGCCCACCATTGCTTTTATTTCAGCTTTTCTAAACAATACTCCGGTGGTTGTTATCTTTGCTCCCATTATCAAGCGTTGGGCCGAATCTGTAAAATTGCCTGCTACCAAGTTCCTTATACCCCTTTCTTATGTGACGATACTTGGCGGAATCTGCACCCTGATAGGGACGTCGACCAATCTGGTGGTGCATGGTATGATATTGGAAGCCGGATATGAAGGCTTTACTATGTTCGAGTTGGGTAAAGTGGGCATTTTCGTCGCGATTGCAGGCATCCTTTATCTGTTCGCTTTTTCCTCAAGGCTTTTGCCGGATGTTCGTACGGATGCGGTAAAGCTGGATGAGGAGCCGGAGGAGCATGGAGATTTACATCGGGTGGAAGCTGTACTCGGCGCCCGTTTTCCCGGTATCAACAAGAAACTTGGTGATTTTAACTTCAAGCGGCATTATGGGGCCGAAGTGAAGGAGATTAAGCGTAGCGGTCAGAGCATTGTCGGAAATCTGGAAAATGAATATCTCCGCGAAGGGGATACGCTGGTGGTGATGGCTGATGACTCTTTTGTAAAGACCTGGGGGGAATCTTCGGTGTTCGTGTTGCTGGCCAATGGCAAGGATACGGAACCGGTGCCCGGAAAGGGAAAGCGCTGGTTTGCCTTGGTTTTGCTGATATTGATGATAGTGGGTGCAACGGTTGGTGAACTTCCGGTTGTCAAGGAAGCTTTTCCGGAAATCAAGTTGGATATGTTTTTCTTCGTTTCCATTACTACTATCATTATGGCCTGGACAAAGATATTTCCGGCCCGCAAGTATACCAAATATATATCTTGGGATATTCTGATAACGATTGCTTGTGCTTTTGCTATCAGCAAGGCGATGGTGAATTCCGGAGTGGCAGATGCTGTGGCGCGTTTCATTATAGGCATGAGCCATCATTATGGCCCCCACGTGTTGCTGGCTGCTGTGTTTATCATAACGAACTTGTTTACAGAGCTGATTACGAACAATGCGGCCGCGGCACTCGCTTTCCCGTTGGCACTTTCCATCTCTTCACAGATGGGAGTCAGTCCGATGCCTTTCTTCGTTGTAATTTGTATGGCGGCTTCCGCCAGCTTCTCCACTCCTATAGGGTATCAGACTAATTTGATTGTACAAGGTATCGGTAACTATAAGTTCACGGATTTTGTACGCATCGGATTACCTTTGAATATCATTACTTTCCTGATATCCATTTTCTTGATTCCTTTAATTTGGCCATTTTAAAAAAAAGAAGAAATAATAACATATGGAAGAAAACAACCACATATATCCGATATTTGACAGAATGCTGATGCGGAAAGACAAAGAAGACTTGTTGAAGCAGCACAGCGTGATGGTTTGGTTTACCGGCTTGAGCGGCTCCGGCAAAAGTACGATAGCCATTGCCTTGGAGCGCGAACTTCATAAAAGAGGATTGCTTTGCCGTATCCTGGATGGTGACAACATCCGCAGTGGCATCAACAATAATCTCGGTTTTACGGAGGCCGACCGTGTGGAGAATATCCGGCGTATAGCCGAAGTTTCCAAACTCTTTCTTGATACGGGTGTTATAACAATCGCGGCTTTTATCAGTCCTAATAACGATATTCGTGAAATGGCGGCTGATATTATCGGACAAGACGATTTTCTGGAAGTTTATGTCAGTACCCCGCTTGAAGAGTGTGAACGCCGTGACGTGAAGGGACTTTATGCCAAGGCACGTAAGGGAGAAATCAAGAATTTTACAGGTATTTCCGCGCCTTTTGAGGAACCGGCTCATCCGGCTTTGACGTTGGACACCTCTGTTCTCAGCCTGGAAGAATCGGTCAATAAACTGTTGGAACTCATTTTACCAAGAATTCAGAAGAAATAAGATATAATGAAAGAAGAATATAAATTGAGCCATTTGAAGGAACTCGAAGCAGAGTCCATTCATATTATCCGTGAAGTGGCAGCGGAGTTTGAAAATCCGGTGATGCTGTATAGTATCGGCAAGGATTCTTCGGTTATGGTGCGCTTGGCCGAAAAGGCGTTTGCTCCCGGCAAAGTGCCGTTCCCGTTGATGCACATCGATTCCAAGTGGAAGTTTAAGGAGATGATACAGTTCCGTGACGAGTATGCCAAGAAGTATGGTTGGAACCTGATAGTGGAAAGCAATATGGAAGCTTTCAATGCAGGTGTCGGGCCTTTTACGCATGGCAGCAAGGTGCATACGGACTTGATGAAAACGCAGGCTTTGCTCCACGCATTGGATAAGTATAAGTTTGATGCGGCATTCGGTGGTGCTCGCCGCGACGAGGAGAAGTCACGTGCCAAAGAGCGTATTTTCTCTTTCCGCGACAAGTTCCATCAATGGGACCCCAAAAATCAGCGTCCCGAATTGTGGGATATTTATAATGCCCGGGTACATAAAGGAGAGAGTATCCGCGTATTTCCGTTAAGTAATTGGACGGAGCTGGACATCTGGCAATATATACGTTTGGAAAACATCCCTATTGTGCCGTTGTATTTTGCCAAGGAACGTCCTTGTGTGGAGATTGACGGAAATCTGATAATGGCGGATGACGACCGCTTGCCGGAACAGTACCGCGACCAGATAAAGATGCGTATGGTGCGTTTCCGTACGCTGGGTTGCTGGCCGTTGACCGGTGCTGTGGAAAGCGATGCCGATACCATCGAGAAGATTGTCGAGGAAATGATGACCACCACCAAGAGTGAACGGACGACCCGTGTCATTGACTTCGACCAAGACGCAAGCATGGAGCAGAAGAAGCGCGAGGGATACTTCTAAAGGAATTAAAAATTAAGAATTAAAAATTAAATCATTAAGGATGAACGATTCTACACTTGATATAAAGGCTTTTCTTGATAAGGATGAGCAGAAAGACTTGTTGCGCTTACTGACTGCCGGTTCTGTGGATGACGGAAAATCCACATTGATAGGCCGTCTGTTGTTCGACAGCAAGAAACTATATGAGGACCAGCTGGACGCACTGGAACGCGACAGCAAGCGCATGGGAAATGCCGGCGACCACATTGACTACGCCCTTTTGCTGGACGGCTTGAAGGCGGAGCGCGAACAAGGCATCACCATCGACGTGGCATACCGCTACTTCTCGACCAACAACCGTAAGTTTATCATTGCCGATACTCCGGGACACGAGCAGTACACACGCAACATGATTACCGGGGGCTCTACGGCTAACTTGGCAATTATTCTGGTGGATGCACGTATGGGTGTCATTACGCAGACGCGCCGGCATACTTTTCTGGTGTCGTTGCTTGGCATCAAGCATGTGGTGCTTGCTGTCAATAAGATGGACCTGGTGGATTTTTCCGAAGAACGTTTTAATGAGATAGTCGATGAATACCGGAAGTTTATAGCTCCATTGGGTATTCCTGACGTAAACTGCATTCCGCTGTCAGCTTTGGATGGCGACAATGTGGTGGAGAAATCGGAACGTACTCCTTGGTATGAGGGTATTTCACTTCTTGACTTTCTGGAGACGGTACATATTGACAACGACCATAATTTGAAGGATTTTCGTTTCCCGGTTCAATACGTCTTGCGCCCCAATCTCGATTTCCGTGGTTTTTGCGGTAAGGTGGCTTCGGGTATTATTCGTAAGGGAGATGAAGTGATGGCATTGCCTTCCGGTAAGAAGTCGCATATCAAGAGTATAGTTACATACGACGGCGAATTGGATTACGCCTTTCCGCCACAGTCCGTCACCCTGACTCTGGAGGACGAAATAGATGTGTCGAGAGGGGAAATGCTGGTACATCCGGATAACCTGCCCGTCATGGACCGCAATTTTGAAACGATGCTGGTTTGGATGGATGAAGAGCCGATGGATATCAACAAATCATTCTTCATCAAACAGACCACCAATATAAGCCGCACCCGCATCGACAGCATCAAGTATAAAGTGGATGTCAATACGATGGAGCATCTTTCCATTGACAACGGAAAGTTGAGCAAGGAAACATTGCCGATGCAGCTCAATCAGATTGCGCGCGTGGTGCTGACCACTGCCAAAGAGCTTTTCTTTGACCCTTATCGGCAGAATAAGGCTACCGGTTCGTTTATCTTGATAGACCCGATAACCAACAATACCAGTGCTGTAGGTATGATTATCGATAGGGTGGAGGATAAGGACATGCACTTAGCTGAGGACCTGCCTATACTGAATTTGCCTAAGCTGGGTATAGCTCCCGAACATTACGAAGCTATAGAAAAGGCTGTGAAAGAGCTGGAACGCCAGGGCGTGGCCGTACGGATAGAGCGCAGTACTTCTTTATAAGTATTGCAGTTCTCTCTCGGTATCACCGGAAGAAAACCATAACATATTAATATAAAGATAATAATGGGATTGTTAGAATTCAATAAGCTTCCGATAAACACCCTGGTAGGTGCGGATTGGAAAACATTCAAGGATATAACGGGCGGTCGTGACATCGGTGCTGCCTACAAAGGTAAGTATCGGCTGACAAAAGCCGTCTGCCGCCTGCTGTCCACTTTGGCTCCTCTGCAGGACAGACGCTATGAAAAGCTCCTGGCAGATAAGCCCTTGGAGCATGATCCGGTATTCATTTTGGGACACTGGCGTAGCGGGACTACGTTTGTGCATAATGTTTTCTCCTGCGACAAGCATTTCGGCTACAACACGACATACCAGACTGTATTTCCGCATCTTATGATGTGGGGGCAGCCTTTCTTCAAGAAGAACATGAGTTGGTTGATGCCGGACAAACGTCCCACGGACAATATGGAACTTGCCGTTGACCTTCCGCAAGAAGAGGAGTTTGCTTTGGCAAATATGATGCCCTACACCTATTATAATTTCTGGTTCCTGCCCGAATATCAGCAAGAGTATGCCGATAAATATCTGCTGTTTGATGATATTACAGAGAAAGAACTGAAAGTGTTTGAGGAGACTTTCGTCAAATTGATAAAAATCTCTCTTTGGAATACGAAGGGAACTCAGTTTCTTAGTAAGAATCCGCCTCATACGGGACGTGTGAAAGAGCTTGTCAAGATGTTCCCCAATGCTAAGTTTATCTATCTGATGCGTAATCCTTATACTGTTTTCGAAAGCACACGTAGTTTCTTTACTAACACCATTCAGCCGTTGAAGTTGCAGGATATCAGTAATGAGGAGCTTGAGAAGAATATTTTGTCCATTTATGCCAAACTGTATCATAAGTACGAAGCGGACAAGACATGCATTCCTAAAGGAAACTTGATAGAGGTGAAGTTTGAGGACTTCGAAGCGGATGCAATGGGAATGACTGAACATATCTACAAGGCTTTGTCCATTCCGGGCTTTGCAGAGGCACGTGCTGATATTGAAAAGTATGTAGGCGGAAAGAAAGGATATAAGAAGAATAAATACAAGTATGATGAGCGTACAGTGCAGTTGGTTCAGGATAACTGGAATTTTGCGCTGGAACAGTGGAAGTACGATTTATAATGATTGTCAATTATTAATGAGAGAAATGATTCAAAAGAAAGTTCGTATATTGGGAATGCTGTCTGCCATGCTCTGTTGCGGAGCAGTTTCTGCACAGCAGCACGAGGTAGAGATGATTCCTTTCGGAAATATGGATCAATGGATTGACCGCCAAATCAAGGAATCCGGTATTATTGGCGGTGCCACGAAGAATGTATATGCCATCGGGCCTACTGCTACTGTCACCGAGACCAAGGCATACAAGAATATGGGAGGTTCGCCGTGGGCGACATCCAATGTGATGGCCCGGGTAGCCGGTATCACGAAAACCAATACTTCTGTTTTCCCGGAAAAGCGAGGGGATGGTTTCTGTGCCCGTATGGACACCCGTATGGAGAGTGTGAAGGTTTTTGGAATAGTGGATATCACGGTGCTGGCTGCCGGCTCCATGTTTCTGGGTGAGGTGCACGAACCTATCAAGGGGACCAAGAATCCGCAGAAAATGCTGAATTCCGGCATACCGTTTACAAAGAAACCTATCGCCATACAGTTTGATTATAAAGTAAAGATGTCCGACCGCGAGAAGCGTATCCGTGCAACGGGCTTTAGCCGTATCACAGATGTGGAAGGAAAGGACTTCCCGGAAGTGAATCTGTTTCTGCAAAAGCGTTGGGAAGATGAGAAGGGGAATATCTATGCCAAGCGCGTAGGAACGATGGTCGTAAGATATTATACTACTACCGATTGGCATAATAATGCCACTTATTCCATCATGTACGGTGATATTACCGGTGACCCTGCGTACAAGGCCCACATGATGCGTCTTCAGGTTGAAGAACGCTATGCAGTTAATAGTAAAGGAGAGAGCGTACCTATTAAGGAGGTTGCCTGGGGGACGAAGGACGATGTGCCCACTCATTTGCTGTTGCAATTCACCTCTAGTCATGGTGGTGCTTATATAGGTTCTCCTGGCAATTCGCTATGGATTGACAATGTAAAATTGGTCTATTAGAATAAAAGCAGTTAAAGTTGATGTCATACTTTAGCTGCTTTTTTTATGGAGTCAACGAGACTTTGACTTACTTCTTATTTCAAATGAATTTTGTATGTCAGCCCTCCCGTGAAATATTTCATCCTCTGCATTTCGACCTGCACATGCAGATGCTTGAACAGCAGATAAGTGGCTCCCAAAGCAAAGTCCTTGGAGTCGTACTCCGCTATCACCCTCAACTGCGGATGGAAGGAGGGATTGTAGGTGACACCCAGTGCAAAGCCATTCAGTTTGTACTCCTTGCGGTTGTTGTAAAGGTAGGAAAGATGGACACCGATCTCCTCCTTACCCACAACGGGTATATGCTTGGAGGCGGCAATATAGAAACGGCTGTAATAGCCGTTACCTTCCGTGGTGCCTACCTGGCCGCCACCGGAAGAAGTGAACGGGTCGGACGTCCCCAGCACGACAGCCGGCATGTATTTCCAGAACTGCCCCTCCTTCAACACACGCAGACGGGCGGAAAAGTAGCGGTCCTGGTTCGTGAATCCGCTGTACCCGTATGGCTTCAATCCCAACGCCTCCGCCTTGAAGAGCGTACACGTGTAGGCCACTTCCAGAAAGGGGAAGATGGTGACGTTCAGGAAGTAGTTGTAGGTATGATAGTACCAGGTGGGCGGTGTGAGCTCCTTGTTCAGGAAGTTGCCGCCGACCATGAAAGTCTTGTCGCGCTGCATCTCCGCAGAGGGCGCATGCAACAGCCCGGTTGTACCATACGTCAACTGGGAAAAGGCCGAAAGGGAAAGGCTGCAAAACAGAACAATAAAGAATAGCTTAAACTTCATCATCACATATAAATTCAGTCGCTGATAAAAAATGGGTTGCTTTATAACATACATCGGACATAGTACCAAAAAAAGGCGTCTGAGTCCCAGACGCCTTCATTTTTAGAGTCTATTTGTCACTTGGAGTGTATTATTCCAGGATAACTACGCGGTTCAGGAAGTTCTTACCGAACATGTTTTCAGTACCACCGAATCCTACGAGTTCAAGCTGGTCCTTGTCAACACCCTGAGCAATCAAAGCGTCGTAAACAACCTGGGCACGCTTTTCGGACAGCTTCTGGTTCCAAGAAGCGCTACCGGTAGCCTTGTCTGCATAACCTGCAACTTTGTACTTCTTGTCCGGATTAGCCTTCAGAATCTTGGCAGCCAGTTCGATGTTAACCTTGCCATAGTCGTCCAGACGGGCGCTGCCAATCTTGAAGAAGATGGCACGCGGACCGGCAACTTCAACTTCCTTGGTCACTTCCTTAACTTCAGGTTTAGCGTTGGCCAGTGCATTCTTGCAGTTAGCCAGGTCAGCCTGAGCCTGAGCCAGTTCACTTCTATATCTGTTGATTTCCGCATTGACTGCGTCTTCGTCAATCTTAGAAACCGGAATAAACTTCTTACCGCCGAAGATGTAGCTAACACCTGCGGTCAGCATACCTGTACCTTCAGCCTTGCGATGGCTGCTGATATTACCGAAAATGGACGGAGCGATGGCACCGCGAGCTTCTACGTCAATGGTCCACTTGGTGTTGATATTGAACTTCAAGCCCAAACCGGCAGAAGCGCCTACACGTGCTCTAGCCTTTTCATCTCCATCAGGAATCATTGTTCCATCGTTTTGAATCAGCACATTTGCTGACTTTGCAACAGTTACTTGAGGACCCAAGAATCCATAAACTTCAAAGAAACGGTTAGGATTAACGCCTGCGAACAATGTAGAAAGATTGATCATTGCATCAATGTTACCACCAAAGTACGTCTTATTGTGTTCCCAATATGAGTTATCCAGACACAAGTGCTGAGTAACGCCATTGAACTGGGCACGTACACCCCATGTCGGAGTAATCAACTTACCAACTGATACGCTGAAATGCGGAGCCAATTTATTGAAACCATCATTGTTGATAGCGTGGACACCACCACCTACACTCACGAAAATATTATCGCTCCATTTCGGAGTGTAGTAGTTCGTTTTTTCTTGTGCATTCAGATTTGCTGCACAAGCGCCTGCTAATAATAAGGAGGCTATTACTAATTTACTTTTCATTATTCCTTTAGTTTAAAATTAAAATAATAACTAAAACTATTATTATTCAGCAGCACCGTCACCACCACCGGCATTGTTACCATTGCCATGACCGTGACCATGACCATGTTCAGTTGAAGTAAAGACTGGATCTACAACAGTCTTAACTACCTTCTTAATCTTTACATTAGGAATAGTGTACAGTTTGCCATCCACCACTGTAGAGATTGTATTATCAGAAGTTTCGTATTCTGTAGTAGTCTTCAAAGTTACAATAGTATAAGCAGGAACTGTTACTTTCTTAGTATAAGTTACATCTGTGATACCCGGGCTATATGATTTAACCAATGCTTTCAACACCTTTTTTACTTCATCATCAGACAATCCTCTAGTTATAGGCATAGCATCAATCGATGCATTTACAGCAGCAATATTAGTAACTTCTTGTCCAACTTTTGCTGTATATGGCAGATCCATTTCTTTTTCTTTACTACTTGTATTTTCACCACCTTTTTGTTCTCCTCCAACTTCACTAGGGGTAATAGTTTCCTCATCCTGATCAACAACAACATCTTCAGCAGCATTCAGTTCTTGTTGCAAGAAAATACTTACCGGAATCAAAGCAAATTGTCCTTTATTCAAAGCAGGAACAGTAGCTTGGCCTTCTCCAGACAGATACTCGTCTTTTGTAGCTGCAAAAGTTCTTGTTGCAGCAGCAATCTTTCCATCTGAACCAGCTTCAATTACGAAAGGATTGCTAGTAATAGCAGCACCATTTTCTGTAATGCTTGCACCATTTATGATAGAACCATCTGATAAATCATATACAGTAATAGCAACAGTAGCACTTGCAGGGTCCAATTCTACAGGCGCAACATTGAATTCTTCTTTTTCGCAGCTTGTGAACATCACACTTGTCAAAGCCACTGCCGCCAATGCTAATTTAGCATTTACGCCACTTAAAAAAATTTTCTTTTTCATCTCAATTAATTAATTAAAAATTTAACAATTCTGACTTAATAAAATATGGGTTAAAACTATTTCTTTCCATTATATTATCACTTGCTTCTGCCTTATAGTCCTTATAATAATACCTTTCATTACCCGCATTATAAGCAATGCCCATGTTAGTAGAAGTATTCACACGTGGGATATGCCCCCTTCTTTTATATTTGTATGGAGGCAATGCCACTTGAAACCGAAATCCTCCATTTGCTTTGGCATGCTCCGCCTTCATCGCATAAAAGCCTATCGAACAATAGCGGAAATGACGGATCATTTCAAACCGAACCCCCTTTTCCTTCAACAAATACTGTTCAGCCTTCAGTGTGAACAGTGTATTAAATCGTGGCCAATAGAAATTTCCACCCAAAGACCACGTCATACGCCATAATGAAGGATCATATTGGAACCTAAATCCGTCCCAACGTCCAGCTCCCGTATATCCTATTCTTGCCAACAAAGAAAAACGTTCATCTTTAAAGGGGCGAAAGAAATCTACATCAGCACCATATCGGTTACCACTAAAATAGCCTACAGAGAATTTACCAAAAACATTATAAGGCAACCTGAAACGTTGTGAAAGAGTTAGGAAACCCGGATGAACCTTTCCTTCCCGAGCTCCATATCCATCATTATAAACCGGTATCTTCACTTGTGCTGTGGCTTTCATCCCCTTCCATAACGAAATTTCTATTGCAGGGCTCAAATCAAATAGAATTTGATAAATCTGCGTAATAATCACGTTCTTGAAAGAGAATTCCGGATACACCAATATATCAATCTTGAACAAAGAACTATTTTTCAACTTTATTTTTCGTGCATTTTTCCAAGTATCACCCAATTCATAGCTTACATTCCAGTCATCACGTTCTGCTTGGAGCACCGAATCTCCCTTTATGGGATGATAATAAAGAGAAATCTGGGGTACATTATTATCCAGAACTATTATGCGGCATGACTTTTCTTCCGGTACACCTGCTAATAAATGGGCTTTCTATCTAAAACACAGACAATCCTTGGCTTCTCTCTCTTTGTTTGTCTGCTGTTGCATAGGGGATTAATGATGCCTAACGGCCATGAACAACTCTGCTAATGGTCGTCAAGCGATTGCTTTATGGCCGTAAGCAGGGTTGTTCATGACTGTTAGGCGTC
The DNA here is from genome assembly GCF_025147485.1 of Bacteroides uniformis. NCBI lineage: Bacteria > Pseudomonadati > Bacteroidota > Bacteroidia > Bacteroidales > Bacteroidaceae > Bacteroides > Bacteroides uniformis. The sequence continues at coordinate 2,870,794 of NZ_CP102263.1, forward strand.
ACTAACCCCAAGACTTTTCGGATGAAGTACGTAGCCTGCATCTATTGTGGATAGGGCGCAAATGTATTGTACAACAACTTAAAGGACATTAGACGGCATTATTCATAGCCATGAGTTAGAAATCATCCGCTTGAATGGCTCACTCTACCGGTACCTTTCATAGTCCCTGCGGAATGATGCGTCCTACCGCCCAACTCGATATCCACCGATTTCGTAGAAGAGCAAGCTCGAAAATGCAGGAAAAACGAACTGATTGATTTATGTAGCTCTTACGTAATATTATGCTAGTAAACAGGTGGTTACTGCAAAACCTCGGCGTTTCAGGCAGGTGGAAGCAAAATTTGCTTCCACCTTTTCGGCTTGCTTCCACCGCAGGGCAAATGCCGATGGATAGGGGAATGCAGAAGGTGGGTGGAAGTGTGGAAGCAAAGTGATGGAAAATAAATTTCCAGAGAAAGTTTCCGCCGCCATAGCAATAGCCACACTCTTGATAGTTTAATTGTTACTGGCTTATTATTATATTTGTTCTTTCAGTAACGCTGTGCCCTATACTGTAAATATTTGATAGTTAATAAGGTAATTATAAAAAAAGACAAGAGTGATAGAACATGAAAGCAATTTGTAGGATTGATTTTTGTTACTGCTTTGTTACTACTAATAATAAACTGTATGTTTTTATTTAAAGAATATGAAAAAGCAATTGAATTTAAAAGAGCCAATAAAGGTGAGAACAAAAAAATTGGTTAATGGATGCCAATCCATATATCTGGATATTTATATGAATGGAAGGCGGCAATACGAATTCTTAAAGTTGTATATTATCCCTGAACATAATCAAGCTGATAAAAAAAGAAATGTCGAGACGCTAAATTTGGCAAATGCGATAAAGGCTCAGAAGATTTTGGAAATATATAATCAAACTTACGGATTTAATCATAACAGATTGTCCAATATGAAGCTGACTGGCTATATGAAATTAATAGCAGAACAAAGTGTGAACAATAGAGTACGGAAAAGTGCCATACATGCCGTTGTATGCCATTTGGAAAGATATACTCCGAATGGAATATTGCTAAGGAAGGTGGACAAGACTTATTTGTTGGGTTTTATAGATTACTTGAAGAAAACAAAACAAGAACATTGTAAGAAGGAAAAGACATTGCATGTTAACACCCAATTCTATTATTTGAAAACGCTGCGCTACTGCTTGAATAGGGCCGTCTCTGAAGATTATATAACTGTTAATCCGATGAATAAGATAAAGAACGAGGACAAACCAAAACGTAATCGAACAGAAAGGGATTATCTTACTATAAAGGAATTGACCAGATTGGTTCATACTCCTTTTTATAATACCTTATTAAGGAAAGCATTTTTATTCAGCTGTTTTTGTGGATTGAGGCATTGTGATATTATTGCATTGAGATGGGAAGATATACGCTATGATGAAAATGGCAATGCACTATTGAGTATTATTCAGAAGAAGACGAAAGAAGCCATATCGCTTCCACTCTGTTCGGAAGCCATAAAACATCTGCCAGACAGAGGAAATGCACCAGAAACGGAAAAGGTGTTTGCCGGATTGGTCTCACTGGGGAGAAGTAATGTAATTTTACACAAATGGGTTGAACAAGCTGGGATATCAAAGCATGTAACATTTCATACAGCGCGCCACACACATGCAACAATGATGCTGACACTGGGAGTAGATTTATATACGGTCTCCAAACTATTGGGACATACCAATATACAAACAACACAAATTTATGCAAAGCTTGTAGATGAAAGTAAAAAGAAAGCTATTGATTTAATTCCTAATATATCATAGGGGTTGGTTAAATGCGAAGTGCAATTTGTCATTCTCTTTAATTCTTGCAGATATTTCTTCTATTTATCCTTTTTCAGAGAAAAGTGAATTAGCAAAAACATCTGAAAAATGACTATTTGGCACAAAAAACAACATTCTGTATAGTAATTATGCACAGCTATATTAAGGATTTTAAGATAGCTAATATATTTCATATAAACATTCTGAGTATTTGTTGGGGGCTTTTGAAGAAAAAACAACATTATTTCATTTTTTCATATAAAAATCTTTGGTATTATTAAAAATGTGTCTATTTTTGCAGCATATTTTGTGTTATACGAACACAAAAAATGGTTGAAAAAGATGAGGTATAAAAACTCTAACATAAGAAAGTGCCTAAATACTAAAACAATAGCACTGTGTGCAGCGTTCTTTTTATACTGTTTGCTCCCTTTAAAAGGGATTTGCCAAACGGGGGAAAGTACTGTAGATGCTTTAGTGGAAATGGGATTTGAAAATGTTGGATGGACAGAAGATGGCAATGAACGTGTGTATGTTCTGCAGAACTCTGCATATCGTTTGCAAGGCGTAGGCATAGGCAAAGCGGTGGATGTTATTCAAAAGATGGGTTTACCGGAAGAAAAGTCATGCCGGATAATAGTTCTGGACAATAATGTACCTCAGATTTCTCTTTATTATCATCCCATAAAGGGGGATTCGGTGCTCCAAGCAGAACGTGATGACTGGAATGTAAGCTATGAATTGGGTGATACTTGGAAAAATGCACGGAAAATAAAGTTGAAAAATAGTTCTTTGTTCAAGATTGATGTATTGGTATATCCTCAATTAGCTTTCAAGAATCTGGTGATTACACAGATTTACCAGGTCTTGTTTGATTTGAGTCCTGCGATAGAAGTTTCGTTATGGAAAGGTATGAAATTAACGGCACAGTTGAAAATACCGGTTTATAATGATGGGTATGGAAGGTTTGAAGATAAAGTTCATCCAGGACATATTACAATTTCACAGCGTTTTAGATTACCGTATAATGTGTTTGGTAAAGTGACTGTGGGATGTTTTAGTGCTGACCAATATGGAGTGGACGCCGAATTTTATCGCCCTTTTAAGGATGAACGCTTTTCCTTAATGGCTCGGATTGGGTATACAGGAATGGGATATTGGAGCGGATTTCGCTATGTATATGATCCTTCGACAGCACTTGTTACTTGGTCTTTGGGCGGTAGCTTTTATTGGCCGCAATTTAACACTCAGTTTAATCTGAAAGCAGAACAGTATTTATTGAAGGAGAAAGGTGTTAAATTTGAAATGATTCGCCATTTTCGCTATTGTTCGATTGGTTTCTATGCAATGAAAGCAGAACATGCAAAGATGAATGGAGGCTTCCGATTTCAAGTGGCATTACCTCCTTATAAATATAAAAGGAAAGGATATATACCTCGTGTGAATACCTCTGCTAATATGGGCATTGTTTATAATGCAGGTAATGAAAGGTACTATTATAGACAGTATAAAGCGGAAGTTAGTGACAATATAATGGAAGAAAATAGTTTTAACCCATATTTTATTAAGTCAGAATTGTTAAATTTTTAATTAATTAATTGAGATGAAAAAGATTAAATTCTTAAACGGCATAAGTGCAGTATTTGCGTTAGCCGTAGTAGCTTTAGCTACAACTTTAACTTCTTGTGAGAAGGAAGAGTTCAACGTTAATGTAACTCCTACTAATGCACAAGCTGTTATTAGTCCGATTGTGCTTGCTATAGAGGATGGTGTTACTACAGATGTAACTGGCCAAGCCACTATCGCACCTGCAGAGTTGACATTTACTGGTAATCCTACTCTGGCTGCTAAGAGTGTTGATGTTACAGCTTCTTATAATGGTTTGAGTGCAACTGTTACAGTTAAGGTTCCTGCTTTGCAAGCTGGGCAATTTGCTACTCTGACTCCGACTATCATTCTTCAGGAAGAAGATGCTGAGACTAAGATTGTAGCAGAATCTACAAAACTTGAACCAGTAACGGATCCTAAAGTTAAGACTTGGGATAACTACGAGCTTTATTGGTTTGACATTCCATCATTCCCTTATGTAGTAAAAGAAGGTGCAAAAGTAGGTGCAAAGAAAATCAATACAACTGATCTTATTGAACGCGCAGCTATTGAATCTTTCTTTAACACGCTTGAGAATACATATGAGGAAACGACAGTAACAACACCGGAGAATAAGTATAAAGTTTATGCTAACTCTAGAACAACTGCATCTATTACTTATACTGTTGTAACAACTGAATATAAAGTAGTGAAGAAGGCTGTAACAAAAGCTGAAACAGAGCCTTTAGCTTCTATTGAAGTAGATGATTATACAACTTCTACACTGTTTGTTCTTGAAAATCAAGATATTCCTGGTCACGGTCATAGCCACGGTCATGGTCATGGTCATGGTGAAGGCAATGCCGGTGGTGGTGTTGGTGAACTTGATTAATAGAAGTTTTAGTTGTTATTTATCTTAAACTCAAGAGAAAATGAAAAGTAAATTAATGATAGCCTCCTTACTATTGGCAGGCGCTTGTGCAGCAAATCTGAATGCACAGGAAAAAACGAACTACTACACTCCGAAATGGAGCGATAATATTTTTGTCAGTGTAGGTGGTGGTATCCACGCCATCAACAATGACGGTTTCAATAAGATTGCTCCGCATTTCAGCGTGTCAGTTGGTAAGCTGATTACTCCGACTTGGGGGGTACGTGCTCAGGTAAACGGTATTACTCAGCATTTGTGTTTGGATGATGCATACTGGGAACACAACAAGACTTATGTAGGTGGTAACATTGATGCAATGATCAATCTTTCTACATTGTTTGCCGGTGCTAATCCTAACCGTTTCTTCGAAGTTTACGGTTTCTTGGGACCTCAAATTTCTGTAGCAAAATCTCAAAATGTGGATGTTACAATTAGTGCTGACGGTACTTCGCAGTCTATGGCTCCTGCCGGTGAAGCTGAAATGCGTGCACGTATCGGCGCTTCTGCCGGTTTGGGCTTGAAGTTCAATATCAACACTAAGTGGGCCATTGACGTAGAAGCTCGCGGTGCCATCGCTCCGTCCATTTTCGGTAACATCAGCAGCCATCGCAAGGCTGAAGGTACAGGTATGCTGACCGCAGGTGTTAGCTACATCTTCGGCGGTAAGAAGTTTATTCCGGTTTCTAAGATTGACGAAGACGCAGTCAATGCGGAAATCAACAGATATAGAAGTGAACTGGCTCAGGCTCAGGCTGACCTGGCTAACTGCAAGAATGCACTGGCCAACGCTAAACCTGAAGTTAAGGAAGTGACCAAGGAAGTTGAAGTTGCCGGTCCGCGTGCCATCTTCTTCAAGATTGGCAGCGCCCGTCTGGACGACTATGGCAAGGTTAACATCGAACTGGCTGCCAAGATTCTGAAGGCTAATCCGGACAAGAAGTACAAAGTTGCAGGTTATGCAGACAAGGCTACCGGTAGCGCTTCTTGGAACCAGAAGCTGTCCGAAAAGCGTGCCCAGGTTGTTTACGACGCTTTGATTGCTCAGGGTGTTGACAAGGACCAGCTTGAACTCGTAGGATTCGGTGGTACTGAAAACATGTTCGGTAAGAACTTCCTGAACCGCGTAGTTATCCTGGAATAATACACTCCAAGTGACAAATAGACTCTAAAAATGAAGGCGTCTGGGACTCAGACGCCTTTTTTTGGTACTATGTCCGATGTATGTTATAAAGCAACCCATTTTTTATCAGCGACTGAATTTATATGTGATGATGAAGTTTAAGCTATTCTTTATTGTTCTGTTTTGCAGCCTTTCCCTTTCGGCCTTTTCCCAGTTGACGTATGGTACAACCGGGCTGTTGCATGCGCCCTCTGCGGAGATGCAGCGCGACAAGACTTTCATGGTCGGCGGCAACTTCCTGAACAAGGAGCTCACACCGCCCACCTGGTACTATCATACCTACAACTACTTCCTGAACGTCACCATCTTCCCCTTTCTGGAAGTGGCCTACACGTGTACGCTCTTCAAGGCGGAGGCGTTGGGATTGAAGCCATACGGGTACAGCGGATTCACGAACCAGGACCGCTACTTTTCCGCCCGTCTGCGTGTGTTGAAGGAGGGGCAGTTCTGGAAATACATGCCGGCTGTCGTGCTGGGGACGTCCGACCCGTTCACTTCTTCCGGCGGCGGCCAGGTAGGCACCACGGAAGGTAACGGCTATTACAGCCGTTTCTATATTGCCGCCTCCAAGCATATACCCGTTGTGGGTAAGGAGGAGATCGGTGTCCATCTTTCCTACCTTTACAACAACCGCAAGGAGTACAAACTGAATGGCTTTGCACTGGGTGTCACCTACAATCCCTCCTTCCATCCGCAGTTGAGGGTGATAGCGGAGTACGACTCCAAGGACTTTGCTTTGGGAGCCACTTATCTGCTGTTCAAGCATCTGCATGTGCAGGTCGAAATGCAGAGGATGAAATATTTCACGGGAGGGCTGACATACAAAATTCATTTGAAATAATTAATGAAAAAATCAGCGGAGGGATGTTTGATACTATCAGACATCCCTTTTTCTGTATTATATATGTAAGATTAACGGAGGAATTCAAATTTTAATCGTAATTTTGTAGCCCATTATGAGTAGAATAATAGCCATAGACTACGGTCGGAAACGTACGGGAATAGCCGTGAGTGATACATTGCAGATGATTGCGAATGGACTGACAACTGTGCCTACACACCAATTGTTGCAGTTTCTTCTTGATTATGTGGCTAAGGAGCCGGTAGAGCGTATCTTGGTAGGCCTTCCTAAGCAGATGAATAATGAGGCTTCGGAAAACATGAAGAATATCGAACCTTTTGTCCGTTCGCTGAAGAAGAAACTGCCTGACATGCCGGTTGAATATGTAGACGAGCGTTTTACTTCTGTTCTGGCTCATCGGACGATGCTTGAGGCCGGATTGAAAAAGAAAGACCGCCAAAATAAAGCACTGGTGGATGAAATCAGTGCAACTATTATTCTGCAAACTTATTTAGAGAACAAACGTTTCTCTTTTTTATAATGTATAGAAAGTAATTTGTAATTAGTAATTTGTAGTAAAGGAAATGATTTTACCCATTTATGTGTACGGCCAGCCCGTATTGAGAAAGGTAGCAGAGGATATTGCCCCGGACTATCCGAATTTGAAAGAACTTATTGAGAATATGTTTGAAACGATGGACAATGCTGAAGGTGTGGGACTTGCTGCACCGCAAATAGGTTTGCCTATCCGCGTAGTAACCATTAATCTGGATGTCTTGTCTGATGATTTGCCAGAATATAAAGATTTCCGCAAGGCGTATATCAATGCCCATATTCTGGAAGTGTCCGGTGAGGAAGTTTCTATGGACGAGGGCTGCTTGAGCCTTCCAGGAATTCATGAATCAGTGAAGCGTGGCAACAAAATACGCGTGCAATACCTGGACGAGAACTTGGAACCGCACGATGAGATTATCGAAGGTTACCTGGCACGCGTGATGCAGCACGAGTTCGACCATCTGGAAGGAAAGATGTTCATCGACCATTTGTCTCCGTTACGCAAGCAGATGATTAAAGGAAAACTGAATGCCATGTTGAAAGGCAAGGCACACTGCACTTATAAGGTGAAAACCGTAAAGAAATAAGTTTAACCATATAATATGGTATAAAAGGCTCAAAAAATATAAAAAGTGTTCCGCTAATCCCGACAAGTAAACGAAAAACGTTACTTTTGTTTCGTTTACAAGCATTTATAAAACAAGATGATAAAAAAAATACTGACGGCTATTTTGCTGTTACCCACATTGTTGTATGCACAAATCAATACGGAACGGGTGATGACCATTGCTCGGAATGCATTGTATTTTGAGGATTACGTGCTTTCTATCCAATATTTTAATCAGGTAATCAACGCGAAACCTTATTTATATGAGCCTTATTTCTTCCGTGGACTGGCAAAAATCAATTTGGATGACTATCAGGGAGCGGAGAGTGATTGTGATGCTGCGATTCAGCGGAACCCTTTTGTGGTAGGTGCTTACCAAATCAGAGGATTGGCACGTATCCGTCAGAACAAGTTTGACGAGGCGATTGAAGATTATAAAACTGCCATCAAATACGACCCGGAGAATGTGGTGCTTTGGCATAATCTTTCCCTTTGCCATATTCAGAAAGAAGATTATGAGGCGGCTAAGGAAGATTTGGGTACGCTTCTGACAATTGCCCCCAGATATACACGTGCCTATCTGATGCGCGGGGAAGTCTCCCTGAAACAGAATGATACGATACAAGCTTTGCGTGATTTTGACAAAGCCATCGATATGGACCGTTATGACCCGGATGGATGGGGGGCAAGAGCCATTGTACGCCTCCAGCAGGGGAAATATAAAGAGGCTGAAGCTGATTTGGACCAGTCTATCCATCTGAGTGCAAAGAATGCCGGTAACTATATCAACCGTGCCTTGGCGCGTTTCCATCAGAATAATTTGAGAGGCGCCATGAGTGACTATGATTTGGCTTTGGATATTGATCCGAATAATTTTCTCGGGCACTACAACCGCGGTTTGCTGCGTGCCCAGGTGGGCGATGACAACCGGGCAATAGAGGATTTTGATTTTGTGTTGAAGATGGAACCGGATAACATGATGGCCACCTTCAATCGTGGTTTGTTACGTGCGCAGACGGGGGATTACCGGGGAGCTATCAGTGACTATTCCAAAGTGATTGCAGAATATCCTAACTTTATGGCCGGCTATTATCAGCGTGCCGAAGCCCGTAAAAAGATTGGCGACCATAAGGGAGCCGAGCAGGATGAGTTCAAAATCATGAAGATGCAGATAGACAAGCGTAACGGTGTTTCTTCTGGTGACAAAAAGGAAGGTGACGACAGTAAGGATGTTGCGGATAATTCCTCGGAAAACTCCAATGGAGATGGTGGGAAGACCCGTAAGAAATCCGACAAGAACATGGAAAATTATCGGAAAATTGTAATAGCGGACGATTCGGAAGCTGACCAGCGTTATAAGAGCGATTATCGCGGACGTGTACAAGACCGGAATGTGACCATCAAGCTCGAGCCGATGTATGCTTTGACTTATTATGAGAAACTGAGCGATGTGAAGCGTATCGTACATTATCATAAGTATATTGAGGAACTGAACCATTCGAAACTGTTCCCGAAGCCACTGCGCATCACCAATATGGAAGCTCCGTTGACGGAGGAACAAGTACGCTTCCACTTTGCTTTGATAGACGCTCATACGTCTGATGTGGTGGCTGACGAGAAGAACGCCAAGAAACGTTTCATGAGAGGTCTGGATTTCTATCTGGTTCAGGATTTTGCCAGTTCCATAGATGACTTTACAAAGAGTATCTTGTTGGACGACACTTTCTTCCCGGCATACTTTATGCGTGCTTTGGTGCGTTATAAGCAACTGGAATATAAAAAGGCCGAAGCCACAATGAGTGAAGGTGCCACTTCGGGTACAACGGAAATGAAGAAGCCTGAAGTGACAGCCATTGATTATGAAGTTGTGAAGAATGACCTGGATCACGTTATTCTATTGGCTCCTGATTTTGTCTATGGCTATTATAACCGTGGCAATGTGTCTTCGTTACTGAAGGATTACCGTGCCGCCTTGGCGGATTATGACAAGGCGATTGAGCTGAGTCCCGATTTTGCTGAAGCATACTTTAACCGTGGGTTGACGCACATCTTCCTGGGGAATAACAAACAAGGTATTGCCGATTTGAGTAAAGCCGGAGAGTTGGGCATTGTCTCGGCCTATAATATCATAAAGAGGTTTACAGATACACGGGAATAACATTTTTTTGCTAAAAAATAGAATATCAAAAAGAATTAGCTATTTTTGCGTTCTGAAAAATGAAATATACATATAAACTATGATAAAGATAACATTTCCAGACGGCTCTGTTCGTGAATATAACGAAGGAGTAACGGGACTGCAGATTGCAGAAAGCATCAGTTCGCGATTGGCACAAGACGTGCTGGCTTGTGGCGTGAACGGAGAAATTTATGATTTGGGGCGTCCTATCATGCAAGACGCTGAAGTGGTTCTTTATAAATGGGAGGATGAGCAGGGTAAGCATGCCTTTTGGCATACCAGTGCCCACTTGCTGGCCGAAGCTTTGCAGGAACTCTATCCGGGCATCCTGTTCGGTATAGGTCCTGCTATCGAAAACGGTTTCTACTATGATGTGGACCCGGGTGAAACGACTATCAAGGAAGCTGACCTGCCAGCCATTGAGAAAAAGATGGCTGAACTGGTGGCTAAGAAAGAAGCGGTTGTCAGACAAGACATTGCCAAGGCGGATGCTTTGAAGATGTTCGGTGACCGTGGAGAAACTTATAAATGCGAGCTGATTTCCGAATTGGAAGACGGCCACATCACAACTTATACGCAGGGTGCATTTACCGACTTGTGCCGTGGCCCTCACTTGATGACCACAGCTCCTATCAAGGCTATTAAGCTGACTTCCGTTGCCGGTGCTTATTGGCGTGGACAAGAAGACCGTAAGATGATGACCCGTATCTATGGTATCACCTTCCCGAAGAAGAAGATGCTGGATGAGTATCTTGTTCTGCTGGAAGAGGCAAAGAAGCGCGATCACCGTAAAATCGGTAAGGAGATGGACTTGTTCATGTTCTCCGACACTGTAGGTAAGGGACTCCCGATGTGGCTGCCCAAAGGTACTGCACTGCGTATCCGCTTGCAGGACTTCTTACGTCGCATCCAGGCCCGTTACGATTATCAGGAAGTAATGTGTCCACCCATCGGCAACAAATTGCTTTACATCACTTCCGGCCATTATGCAAAATATGGTAAGGACTCCTTCCAGCCCATACATACGCCGGAAGAAGGGGAAGAGTACTTCTTGAAACCGATGAACTGCCCTCACCACTGTATGATTTACAAGAACTCACCCCGTTCTTACAAAGACCTGCCTTTGCGTTTGGCAGAGTTCGGTACGGTTTGCCGTTACGAGCAGAGTGGCGAGTTGCACGGTCTGACACGTGTACGTAGCTTTACGCAGGATGATGCGCATATCTTCTGCCGTCCGGACCAGGTGAAGGATGAGTTCCTCCGTGTCATGGACATTATCTCCATCGTGTTCGAATCTATGGACTTCGAGAACTTCGAGGCACAGATTTCCTTGCGTGACAAGGTGAACCGCGAAAAATACATCGGTAGCGACGAGAACTGGGAAAAAGCAGAACGAGCCATCATCGAAGCTTGTGAAGAAAAGGGGCTGAAGGCAAAAATAGAATATGGAGAAGCCGCTTTCTATGGTCCTAAACTGGACTTCATGGTGAAGGATGCCATCGGTCGCCGTTGGCAGCTGGGTACCATCCAGGTGGACTACAACCTGCCGGAACGTTTCCAGCTGGAATATACCGGTGCTGACAATCAGAAGCACCGTCCCGTAATGGTTCACCGTGCTCCGTTCGGCTCCATGGAACGCTTCGTGGCTGTGCTTATTGAGCATACGGCCGGTAAGTTCCCGTTGTGGCTGACTCCTGACCAGGTTGCCATCCTGCCTATCAGCGAGAAGTTCAACGACTATGCGCATGAAGTGAAACAATACTTGAAGCGATATGACATCCGTGCCATTGTGGATGAGCGCAATGAAAAGATTGGTCGTAAGATTCGTGACAATGAGATGAAGCGTATTCCGTACATGCTGGTTGTAGGTGAAAAGGAGGCTGAAAACAAGGAAGTTGCTGTCCGCAAGCAGGGAGAAGGTGATAAAGGAACCATGAAATTTGAAGAATTTGCCAAAAAAATGAACGAAGAAGTTCAGAATATGATAAATAAATGGTAACTTTGCGCCCAATTGTAGAAGCATAGCATATATTAGATGTTCTAAAGTTCGCTTTTACTTAACAAAAACATTAATTTGGGAATAGTAAATAAGAAACAAACTGGAAGTAAACGTTATTTAATGAAGAATGACAGCTTAAAAGGGCAACATCGGATTAACGAACAAATCCGGGCCAAAGAAGTCCGCATAGTGGGCGATGAAGTAGAACCAAAAGTGTATCCGATAGCGCAGGCTTTAAGACTTGCTGAAGAACATGAAGCGGATCTCGTGGAGATTTCTCCAAATGCACAACCCCCTGTTTGTCGTATTATTGATTATTCTAAATTTCTTTATCAGTTAAAGAAGCGTCAGAAAGAGCAAAAGGCAAAGCAGGTAAAAGTGAACGTGAAGGAAATACGTTTTGGACCTCAGACAGATGATCATGACTATAACTTCAAGTTGAAGCATGCTAAAGGCTTTTTGGAAGATGGTGACAAGGTGAAGGCCTACGTATTCTTTAAAGGACGTTCCATCTTGTTCAAAGAGCAAGGTGAAGTGTTGCTGCTCCGTTTTGCCAATGATTTGGAAGACTATGCGAAGGTAGACCAAATGCCGGTTTTGGAAGGAAAGAGAATGACAATCCAGCTCTCTCCGAAGAAAGTGGCGGCACCTAAGAAGAGCGCGGCTCCCAAGCCTGCAGAAGATGCGCCAAAGGCTGCGTCGGCTGAAACCGAAGAAGAATAAAGAAGTGAGTAACGCCATAGGTATAGTGCGTTGCCATATAATTTAATAATTAAAAAGTTTAAAAAAGATGCCAAAGATGAAGACTAACTCCGGTTCTAAAAAGAGATTTACTCTTACCGGAACAGGTAAAATCAAAAGAAAGCACGCTTTTCATAGTCACATCCTGACTAAGAAAACTAAGAAGCAGAAAAGAAACTTGTGCTACTCTACACTTGTTAGTACAACAGATGTAAGCCAGGTGAAAGAGCTCTTAGCAATGAAGTAATTGAAAAGCGTACAAAAGTATTAAAGTTATTAACCGAATGCATTAGCTTTAAGTCCGCTGCGTGAAGTAACGGCGCTAACATTCAAAAACAAGTAAAACTATGCCAAGATCAGTAAATCATGTTGCTTCTAAAGCAAGAAGAAAGAAAATTTTGAAATTGACCAGAGGTTACTTTGGTGCAAGAAAGAACGTTTGGACCGTTGCCAAGAATACTTGGGAAAAAGGTTTGACCTATGCGTTCCGTGACCGTAAGAACAAGAAGAGAAACTTCCGTGCTTTGTGGATTCAGCGTATCAACGCTGCCGCTCGTCTGGAAGGTATGTCTTACTCTAAGCTGATGGGCGCTTTGCACAAAGCTGGTATCGAAATCAACCGCAAAGTGTTGGCTGATTTAGCGATGAACCATCCGGAAGCTTTCAAGGCTATCGTTGCTAAAGCAAAGGCTGCATAAAAACAGTTAGCAGATAAATTACGAGGTGCTGATTACTCTTTTGGTAGTCAGCACTTTTTGTTTTCTGATACTCCGGGGAGGGGTTAAAACTTGAAAAGGACTTGAAACAATTTACTGCTTTTACTTGTTTCTTTCATAGAAACTCATTACCTTTGTTATAGAAAAAATAGCCGCATTGATTGGATCGGGAAACTCATCAATTTTTATGAAATACCGAGACAAGCTTCGCTTCTCAATGGCGGGCCACGCCCTTCGGGGTAACTCTTGAGTCGGTGGATTACAAAGAGGAGGAGCACTCAAATCATGTCATACGGAGTTTCATCACATCATCGGTGCGGCTTTCTATAAAAGAGGAACGGTAATCTGTTTGGATAACCGTTCCTCTTTCGTTTTATGCGGATGTGGGTGATTGTGAAACGATGATACGTGATGCTGAAACAGATGATGTGTCAAGGGAAGATAGATGATGTGTTTATACAAGACAGACCATCTGTATCGGGTGAACAGATGGTCTGTTTTGAAAAGAGTTTTTTTAAGTTTATTTGTTGTCCCGTAAGTCTTTTACCCTGACGGCTTTTCCTTCGCTCTGCGGCAAGGAACCTTTCTTTACCAACCGTAACTTCGGAGTTACCAGAATCTCGTCTTTCAGCTGGCGGGTAATGGCTTTGCTAATCTTTTGTAGCTCGATGTAATTGTCAGTAGAGAGGTCGCTAAGTTCAACTTCCACAATCATCTCATCCTGGTTATTGACCGTTTCGAGCGTGATGAGGTAATTGCTGCCCAATTCGGGGAATTGTACCAGCACCTTTTCCACCTGCATGGGGAAGATATTGACTCCCTTGATGATGAACATATCGTCGCTACGGCCTTTGATGCGGTCTATACGGATGTGGGTACGTCCGCAAGGGCACTTGCCGGGCAGGATGCGGGTAAGGTCGCGTGTACGGTAGCGGATGAGGGGCATCATCTCTCTGTCCAGCGTTGTCAGTACCAGTTCGCCGATTTCACCTTCCGGTACGGGTTCGCCGGTTTCCGGGTTAATGATTTCGACCAGGTAGCAATCTTCCCAGAAGTGCATGCCGTCTTGTTCGGTGCACTCGAAGGCTACGCCGGGACCGTTCATTTCAGTCATACCAAAGCTGTTATAGGCTTTGACGCCAAGCATGCGTTCAATCTTTCTGCGTTGCTCGTCTGTGTGGGGTTCGGCACCGATAACAAGCGTTTTCAGACTTGTGCCGGCGGGGTCCATCCCTTCTTCCTGGAATACCTCTGCCAAGCGGATGGCATAGCTGGGAATGGCATGCAGGGCAGTGGTCTTGAAGTCGGTGATGAACTTTATCTGACGCTTGCTGTTTCCGGCAGCGGCAGGAACAGTCAGCGCACCCAGACGTTCGGCTCCATACTGAAAGCCCAGTCCTCCGGTGAACATGCCGTAACCGGAGCTATTTTGGAAAACATCCGTCTTACGGATACCTACCATATAGAGGCAGCGTGCCACTAAGTTAGCCCAAGAGTCCAAATCGTGTTGGGAGTGTACGATGACCGTCGGCGTGCCCGTAGTGCCACTGGAAGAATGGATACGTACTCCGTCCTCACGCATATCGCCTGCTACTAATCCAAAAGGATAATTGGCGCGCATATCGGCCTTGGTAGTAAACGGTATCTTACGTATGTCTTCTATAGACCGGATGCTGTCGGCAGTGATGCCATGCTCTTGGAATACCTTTTTATAATAAGGAGAGTTGGCGGCAATGCTGACAGTCTTTTTTAACCGTTGCAGTTGCAGTTCGCGCAACTGCTCACGGGGCATCGTTTCAATCTCTTCTTCCCAGTATTTGTTATTCATGGTATGTTGAAATTTAGAGTCAATTATAGTTTACATCAGTTTTTCAGCAATCTCTTTGCCGGCAGCCAACGCTTTGAGGTTCAGCTCTACAATGGCGTCGCCCTTGCGTTGGAAGATTTCGCGGATGCTGTCTTGCACCTTTGCGTAGTCGATGCCGAGGAAGGGGATGGTGGCGCCCAGCAGTACGATGTTCGCTACGCGGGGAGAGCCGACTTCTTTTGCCACTTCGTTTACGTTCAGCATGATTTTATGCGGCAGCTTGTTGATTTCGGCCTTGATGTCTTCTTCTGCCGGATAGTTGGGAATGTTGATGAAGGGGGCTTCATTGGTCACCAGCCAACCTTCGGGGCTGAGGTAGGGGAGGTAGCGCAGTGCTTCCATCGGTTCCAGGGAGATGATGAGGTCGCATTTTCCTGTGGGAATGAGGTCCGAAGCGATGGATTGGTCGCTGATGCGCAGGTTGGACTGCACGTCGCCGCCTCGCTGGCTCATGCCGTGTACTTCTGCCTGCTTCATGTAGAGTCCGTCCTTGAGGGCTGCTTTGCCGATTACGGTGGCGATGGAGAGGATACCTTGTCCTCCTACGCCGGAAAGTATGATGTCTTTTTTCATGGCTTTACTTGTTTCTTTTTTTGCGTGCTAATGTTTGGATGCATTCTCTGCGGGGGATGATGACGGATACGCCGTGGTGCTCGATTTCTTCCCGGATGATTTGCTTCATCTCTTCGTAGTTCTTCTTCAAGGGCACTACGACGCGGATGTGTTCGGGAGCTACACCGATGCCGGCGCAGATGGCTTCCAGACGTCCGGTGCCGGCAGAGTCTTGTCCTCCGGTCATGGCGGTGGTTTCGTTGTCGGAGATGACGATGGTGACGTCGGCGTTTTCGTTGACGCAATCCAGCAGTCCCGTCATGCCCGAGTGGGTGAAGGTGGAGTCGCCGATGACGGCTACGGCAGGATGCAGGCCGGCATCCGAAGCACCCTTCGCCATGGTGATGGAGGCGCCCATATCCACGCAAGAGTTAATGGCGTTGAATGGGGCATTGGCTCCCAGCGTGTAGCAACCAATGTCGCTGAACACCTTATAAGTGGGATATTCTTCTTTCAATACTTGGGTCAGCACCGTGTACATGTCGCGATGGCCGCAACCCTCGCACAAAGCGGGCGGGCGCATCTCTACCAAAGAAGGAACGCTGAATTCAGCCTTGTTCTCCTTGCCTACGGCACGTGCCACGCTGTCCGGGTTCAGCTCTCCGTCTTGTGAAAGAGTGCCGTCCAAACGGCCTTTTACTTTGATGCCGATGCCCAGATAGCCTTTTAGCTGTTTTTCTACGAACGGTTGTCCGTCTTCCAGTACCAGAATCTCGTCACATGCTTCTACCAGCTGCATCAGCTGTTTCTTGGGCAACGGGTATTGTCCGATTTTCAGTACCGGATATTCGCAACCTTCGGGATAGTTCTCCATCAGGTAGTTGTAGCCGATGCCGCATGCCACGATACCCAGCTTTTTGTTGGGGCCGTCGGTATATTTGTTGTAAGCGGAGTTTTCAGAAGCTTTGATAAATTCGTCCTGGCGTTGCAGCAATGCTTTGTAACGTTTGCGTGCATTACCCGGCAGGAGGATGAACTGACGCGGGTCTTCGCTGAAGGAAATCTCATTCTGCGGTTGTTGCTCCTTGCGCTCTACGCCGGAACGGGAGTGTGCCAGGCGCGTAACCATGCGCATCAGGATGGGTTCGCCGGTCTGTTCGGAGAAGTTGAATCCGTTGTACACCATGTCGTATGCTTCCTGCTGGTTGCTTGGTTCGTACATCGGGATGAGGGAGAAGTCGCCATAGAAGCGGCTGTCTTGCTCGTTTTGTGAGGAGTGCATGCTGGGGTCGTCGGCAGCAATGACTATCAGACCACCTTTTATGCCGGTAATGGCAGAGTTGATGAAACAGTCGGCAGCTACGTTCATACCCACGTGCTTCATGCACACCAATGAACGCTTACCTGCAAAGGACATGCCCAGGGCAGCTTCCATCGCAGTTTTCTCGTTAGAGCACCAGCGGTTATGGATATTCTTTTCGGCAGTAATCGGTGCCATCTGAATATATTCGGTGATTTCCGTAGAAGGAGTGCCGGGATAGGCATATACACCCGAAAGTCCGGCATCTAATGCAGCTTGTGCAATGGCTTCATCGCCAAGTAAGAGTTGCTTGCTCATATCTGAATATTTAAGTGTTAGTCATGGATTAATATTTGACGCAAATATAGGATTTTGCTTTTATTTTATCAGCAGATTACTTGAAAATCTTTCTTTCGTTTAATGCATTCCAATATTTTCTTGCATTTTTCATGTGCTCGGCATAATTGGATGCAAAGTTATGGGTGCCCGAGAAGTCCTCTTTGGCACACATGTAGAGGTAGTTGTGTTTCGTATGGTTCAGCACAGCATCCAGCCCGATGGGTGAGGGGATGCGTATGGGACCGGGAGGTAGTCCGGTGTTGAGATAGGTATTGTAGGGGGATTCTACTGCCAGATGGGCATTCGTAATTCTCCGCAAGCCGAAGTCCTGCAAGGCAAATTTGATGGTAGGGTCGGCTTGCAGGGGCATGCCGGTGTGCAGGCGGTTGATGTAGAGCCCTGCCACCATTGGTTTTTCGGGAGTGTTGTTTGTCTCTTCCTCGACGATGGAGGCAAGGGTGCAGACTTCCGTCGGGGTCATTCCGATGGCGGTGGCTTTGTCTAAGCGTTCCTGGTTCCAGAACTTCTGGTGCTCTTTTTGCATTCTTTCGAAGAACTCTTCTGCACTCATGTCCCAATAGACTTGGTAGGTTTCGGGGATGAAGAGGCAGGGCAGGGTCTCTTTGTTGTATCCCAGTTTTTGTTGGAATGCGGAGTCGTTCATCAATCCGGCTATTTCGGCGGAGTCTATCATGAGCTGTTTGCCTACGCTGCGTGCCAGCCGGTCCAGTGTGCGTACGCTGCCGACGGTGAGATTCGTAGGTTCTTGATATCCGCGGTACAGACGGCTGAATACGTGATATACGTTTTCCCCCGGCCGGATGGTGTAGCGTCCGGTGTGTATATTTTCGGAATATTTCTTGTATTGGGCCATCCAGCGGAAGCCGGTGAAGCTTCGAGGATGGCCTTGTTGTTCCACCTTATTATATATGGAGTCGGCGGTGTCGTCGCGGTCTATATAGATATAGACTGTCTTTTTCGGATGGAATTGCGGGGCAAACAGATAGTAGTATACTGTTCCTGCACAAGCTGCTCCAATAAGAATCAGTGCGACGAATGTTCCGATAATGATTTTCTTCTTTTCCATTTTGTTTTACTGCATCTTTAGTCGGGCAAAGTTAGTAAAAAATGGAGTGAAAACCATCAAGTCATATCAGTTAATTCGATAGCTGACAAAGGCTATGCGTTTGCTGTCCGGTGCCCATGAGTTGACATTGATGGTGCCTTGTCCGCCGAAAAGCTTTAACAATGTCTTGGGTTCTCCACCGTTTGCGGGCATTAGGCGCAGCTCTACGTTCTTGTTTGCCAGGTGCTCTCCCGGTTCCAGGTCACCTTTGTAGTAGGTGATGAATACAACGGATTTTCCGTCAGGGGAGATGTGGGGGAACCAGGAGTTACGGGTTTCGTCAAAGGTCATCTGGGTCTGTTCGGAGCCGTCTGCCTTCATGCGCCAGACTTGCATGAGTCCGGTGCGTACGGAATTGAACCAGATGTATTGTCCGCAGGGGGAATATTCCGGTCCGTCATCCAGACCTTCGGCAGTGGTCAGGCGGGTTTCTTCACCTCCTTCCGCCGGGATGGTATAGACGTCATAGTTGCCGTTTCGTTCGGCGCAATAGGCAAGCTCTTTGCCGTCGGGGCTCCAACCGTGGAGGTAGCTGGGAGCCATAGGTGTTATTAAACGGGGAGTGCCGCCCGTGATGGGAAGTGTATAAATGCGCGATTTATAGTCTTCTTTCGTCCCGTGGCTGATGGCTATCTGCTGTCCGTCGGTCGAGAGGACGTGGTCGTTGTTGCAGTTTTGGGCAAATCCGGTGTTTATCAGTTCCGGTTCGGCAGGCGAGGTGGGGGAAAGGCGGTAAAGCTTTCCTTCGCTGTTGTATAGCAGCCATTGCCCGTCGGGCGTCCAATTGGGAGCTTCAATCCGGTAGGGAAATTCTTTTACGACGGTCCGGTTACCGTTGGTTACATCCAGTATTTCGAGGACGCTGGTAATCTCGTTTTTTTGTTGAGCGGTTGCGGTCAGTGCAACAGTTGCAAAGAAGGGGATTAGATAGGGTTTCATGTTCATATCGTATTTAATAAATCTCCGCAAGATACATTTTTTATTGGAAACTACATAGTCGGAGCATGCTTTTTTCAGAGAGAATCTGTAGTGATGGTCGAATGCGTAGTGCTTATCATATGAATAGTCTCCGGGATTCTTGAAATAGTTGTCCACATACTGCCAGTTGTCGGTGTCGAGCGGCGTGTGCGAAGTCATGTACGATAGGGAGCTTTTGTCTCTACTATCTCGCTGTCCAGACTAATCAGGTCTTTGCCCAAGCGGACAATGCGGGCATGTAGTCGGTGCCGACTTCCCTCTTTCCGCCTCCACCGAATGACAACCATCCTGTACCTTCGTCATCTATCACGGCACCCGGGTCGAAAGGAGCCCTGCAGTGGCCTAATCCTTGGGTGAACTGGCTCACCAGCATACGTCTTACCGTCCGATTCCACCCGCGATACGATGGATGGCGCCCATGAGGCTATACCCCATGGCGAGAGGGCCTTTACGTCAATCAGTCCGTGATAAGTCCAATTTACCATGTCATCGGTGGACAGCATGACCAGTGAATGGGATGTATTGGTATGTGTTTTTGCCGTATTTTCCCACACTGTCCAGTTGCTGGGTGTCATTGGTTCCATACACATAGAGCCTTCCGTTGTATTCCACCGATGTCGGGTCGGCCACAAAAATGAAATCCAACAGCGGGTTGGCGTTTCCACTGAAGAATTGGGGTGATTCTACCGGACGCGTGTCTTTCTTTCTTGAATCGGAAAGCGCCCACACATCATTTCCTGCGGATATAGCCGCCAGCAGCAAAGCCGCTGTAAATAACTTGATTCTTTCCATTTTTTTATAGTATGTTATAGAAACCTATGGTAGCCTTTTGATTTTGGCTTGTGTTCTTCAATCACCTCAATCCTTTATTTAAGATTGAAAAATCGGGTTATTGAAAAGTTGCCGCAAATATTGGGAATTACTATGTATAATATAAGGTGTATTATGTTTTTAATAATGTGCCTATATGTTTCAAGTTATCATTGTAATCAGATGGTGCTGTTTTAAACTAGCTTTACTTGCTTTGGGATAATTATGCGGCTATGGATTAAACTGTTTGGAAGGGCATTGTGTTTTATGCAAATATATTCGTAGAAGAGCGTTTTTTATTCTAACAATTCTTGAAAAGAAAAAGCACTGATTATTCCAGATAATCAGTGCTTGAATATCGAGCCGCTAGCCAGACTTGAACTGGCGACCTACGCGTTACGAATGCGTTGCTCTACCAACTGAGCTATAGCGGCAATAAGCTTTTGTTTACGGGGTGCAAAGGTACATCTTTATTTGAAAAGGCAAAAAGAATCTCTGTTTTTTTTAGAAATATTTTAGTGGGATAATTTTCTATTTGAATGTCCTGAACTTTATTGCCATAAAAATTGGATAATAAAACGAAAAGAAGCATCTTTGTCGTAGGTCCTATAGCAAATAAGTCTGATACTGATTATGAATTTAAGAATCTATTATAAATATCTTTCTTCACGCATAGCGTCCAAATGGACGGTGTTGTTGGTAGATGTAATTATCGTTGTGATTTCCATGCTTTCTGCATGTTTTTTGCAATATAGGCTTTCGTCCGTATCTTATGAAATTTCTTTGTATGTATGGCTGACCATTTTGGCTGTCTTGTGTAATGTCTGTTTCTTTCATATTCTCCGTACTTATGTGGGTGTTATCCGTTTTTCCTCTTTTGTGGATATTTATCGTGTGCTTTGGAGTCTTACGATAAGCTATGCTGTACTGTTTTTAGGGAATTACTGTTGGTCTGTTTCGGGGCTTGGAGAAACTTTGCCGAACAGCATTCTGTTTATGGCATATATGTTCACCTTCTCTCTGATGGCTTGTATGCGCATTGCTGTGAAGATGCTTTATGAAGCTATTGCTTTTGATGCACGTCATTGCGTGAATGTTTTTATTTATGGATTCCATGGGACTGGAGTCAATGTTGCAAAATCCTTGAGAGTTAGTCGTAATAATCATTATCGCCTGCGTGGCTTTATTTCGGACGAACCTGATATGATAGGTAAACATACGATGGGATGCAGGGTATATCCCAATGATGAGCAGCTGTTTGACCGTCTAAAGAAAAAGAAAGTGGATACAATCATTATCTCTCCAAGCAAGGTGTCGGATTTGGAAAATTCCGGAATGCTGGATAAACTGTTCTCTCATGATATTCATGTAATGACCGTTCCTCCCTTAAGCGATTGTATGGACGATGGACTGATAAAGGACATTCAAATAGAAGATTGGCTCCGTAGAGAACCGGTGCAAGTTGACATGCGTAAAATTACGGCCCATATCGAGGGGCGTAGAGTAATGGTTACGGGAGCGGCGGGAGCTGTAGGAAGGGAAATCGTTCGCCAGTTGGCTACACTGAATCCTTATCAGTTGATTCTGGTAGATCAGGCAGAATCCCCATTGTATGATGTACAGTTGGAATTGTCTGATCATTGGAAGAATCTGGAGGTCCGTGTATTGGTTGCAGATGTTGCTAACCGTACGCGTATGGAGGCTATATTTGAAGAAACACGTCCTCAACTTGTTTTTCATTCTGCTGCGTATAAGCATGTACAACTGATGGATGATTTTGTATCGGAGGCAATTCAAACGAATATATCGGGGACAGTGAATATTGCGGACCTGGCGGCAAAGTATAGAGTGTCCCGTATGGTTATGATATCTGCTGCTAATGCACGTCATCCGGAGAATGCTATGGAATATAGTAAGCGTGTGGCGGAAATATATGTGCAATCATCTGATTGCAGGTTGAAACGCGACACAAGGGAAACTGATATGTTCATAGTACGTTTGGGTGAGGTGTATCCGACGAATACTCATTGTTTGATTACCTTGTCTGAAGCTTGTATGCTCACCCTGGAAGTGGGAGTCATGGGGGATGGGGGAGAAGTGTACATTGTGGGAGGGCCTGGGGATGGACTTTTGGATTCTGTAATCGGTGAAAAGATAAAGCGTGAAAAGGCATCTGTTGATGATTATGAACATGTGCGGGAAGAAGTGCTGGCCTTGGTGCAACATAGTTATACTGAAAAAAAGGCTATTTTGATTGGACTAATGAAAAAAATAGTGCCAATTTTTCCGCTTTCTTCTACCCGATGAAAAGACGTGAAAGTGACAGTTTTTTAATGCTTTTTCTGAAACTTAGAGGTGGAATAAATGTATATTATAAAAATAATATATTACCTTTGTGCCCGATTTATATTTATTACAAGAACTCAAAAGATTAATCAGAATATCTTATGCGTAGATTAATAACACTATTCTTTTTGGTATTTACTTTGTCAGGGGTAGCTTTTGCTCAGCAGATGTCAGATGATCAGGTTGTTCAGTATGTAAAAAGCGCTCAGCAGATGGGCAAAAATCAAAAGCAGATTACTACTGAATTAATGCGGCGGGGAGTGACAAAGGAACAAGTTGAAAGAATTCAGAAAAAGTATGAAAACTCTAAATCTGGAAGTCCGCAGAGCAATACCCAAGATGAGAAGCGTTCTCGTCAACGTGGTGAAATGAGTGGCGTAGTCAAAGGGCTGCGTACAACTTCGGAAACTTATTCTGCCAGACAAACGGATGTTGCAGGGGATTCTTTACAAATGATGGATAATCGTTCCTTGTCTCAAGAGAAGGAAACAGAGGATCCGACTTCGCAAATTTATGGTCATAATATTTTTACTAACGATAATTTGACTTTCGAACCCAATGTGAATGTTGCTACTCCCGAGAATTATCGTCTGGGGCCTGGTGACGAGGTGATTATTGATGTGTGGGGAGCTTCTGAAACAACGATTCGACAAACAATCTCTCCGGAAGGAAGTATTCTTGTGAATAATTTAGGACCGGTTTATCTGAGTGGCAAAACTGTAAAGGAAGCCAATAATTATTTGAAACAAGAATTTGCCAGAATATATTCTGGAGTAACCGGAAATGTTCCGTCTACCCAAGTTAAACTGACATTAGGAGAAATACGTTCTATTCAAGTAAACGTTATGGGTGAAGTTGTGGTGCCCGGAACTTATACCCTCTCATCATTTGCTTCCGTATTTCATGCTTTATATCGTGCAGGTGGTGTGAACCCGATTGGTAGTTTGCGCAGTATTAAAGTGATTCGCAATGGAAATACAATAGCGGATTTGGATGTTTATGATTTACTTATGAAAGGAAAAATGAAGGATGACATCCGTCTGCAGGATGGTGATGTAATTCTTGTGGATCCTTACCAGTCACTGGTACAGATATTAGGTAAGGTAAAACGTCCGATGTTTTATGAAATGAAACCCACTGAAACCGTAGGTACATTATTGAAGTATTCAGGTGGTTTTACGGGTGATGCTTATAAGAAAGCATTACGTATAATCCGTAAAAGTGGACGTGAGCATCAAATTTATAATGTGGATGAGATGGATTATTCCGTATTCCGCGTAGATGACGGTGATAAGATAACGGTTGATTCCGTTTTACAGCGTTTTGAGAATCGTGTGGAAATCCGCGGTGCTGTATATCGTGAAGGTTTGTATCAGTTGGACGGTACGATGAATACAGTGAAGCAGCTGATTAAGAAAGCGGAAGGACTTCGCGGAGATGCATTCTTAAACCGTGCTATAATCGATCGTGAACTTGAAGACTTGTCGCATGAGGTTATACAAGTAGATGTGAAAGGTTTGCTGAACGGGACGGCTGCAGATATTCCTTTGCAGAAGAATGACATTTTATATATTCCAAGTATTCATGACTTGAAGGAAGAAGCTACACTTACCATTCATGGTGAAGTTGCCAATCCGGGTACATATCTTTATTCTGATAAAATGACAGTAGAGGATTTGGTGTTGCAGGCTGGTGGCTTGTTGGAGGCGGCGGCTACAACAAAGGTTGAAGTTGCACGGCGCATGAAAGATCCGAAGAGTACATCTTTCAGTACTACAGTAGGCCAGAATTTCTCTTTTGATTTGAAAGATGGCTTATTGGTGGGAGAAGGAAGCCAGGATTTCCATCTTGAGCCTTTTGATGAAATTTATGTTCGTAAGAGTCCGTCCTATTTTAAACAACAGAATGTTATGGTGGGCGGAGAAGTCCTTTTTAGCGGTAATTATGCACTATCGAAAAAGAATGAACGTTTGAGTGACTTGATAGCTAAGGCTGGTGGAGTAACTCCCGATGCTTATATAAAAGGAGCGCGTCTTATACGTAGGATGACCGAAGAAGAATTCCGCCGTAAGGAAGATGCTCTGCGTATGGCGCAAGCGGGAGGCGGAGATTCCATATCTGTAAAAAGATTGGATTTGTCCGATACCTATTCTGTAGGTATAAATCTGGGAGAGGCCTTGAAAAATCCTGGTTCAGATGCTGATATGGTGCTTCGCGAGGGAGATGTATTATTTGTTCCGGAGTACGTAAGTACAGTGAAAATCAACGGTGCTGTAATGTATCCGAATACAGTTTTATATAAAAAGGGTGAAAGCTTGAAATATTACATCAACCAGGCTGGTGGCTTTGGTAATGACGCCAAGAAACGCAAGGTCTATGTAATATACATGAATGGTACAGTTTCTCGTTTAAGAGCAGGAAACAAGAAAGCCATTGAACCTGGTTGTGAAATAATTGTTCCAAGTAAAGAACAGAAAAAGAAGATGACTACTGCTGAAATTCTGGGAATGGGAAGTACGACAGCTTCTATTGCAGCGATGATTGCGACTATGGTTAATCTCTTTAAGTAATTTGAATTATGAGCGAAGAAAGAATACAAAACATAACTTCTCCACAACCAGAGGAACAAGAAATAGATTTGATAGAACTGGCCCAGAAAGTATGGGCTAGTCGCAAATTGGTTTTTAAGGCGTGTGGTATCGCTGCCCTTGTTGGACTGGTTGTTGCATTTAGTATTCCTAAGGAGTACTCTACAAGTGTGACGTTGGCTCCAGAGAGTGGTGGCAAATCTGGTGGCGGAAGTATGGGAGCCCTTGCAGCCATGGCGGGTATCAATTTGGGTACTTCTTCTGGTGAAGATGCTTTGTCACCCGAACTTTATCCTGATATTGTAAGTTCTACTCCTTTTCTGATTGAACTGTTCGATGTTAAAGTCAAGGATCAGAAAGCAAAAGTAGACACGACTTTATATGCTTATTTGAAAGAAGAACAGCGTTCTCCTTGGTGGAGTGCAATTTTCTCCGCTCCTTTTAAGGTGTTGGGATGGACATTGTCTTTGTTTAAGGATGAACCGGAAGAGGGGGATGCAAAGCTGGATCCTTTTCGTCTTACTAAAGATGAGTCTGCCATTGCAGATGCTTTAAGTAAACGTATCTCTGTTTCCGTAGACAAAAAGACAGGTGTGACAACCTTGTCTGTTACTATGCAGGATCCTTTGATATCTGCTTCGCTGACGGATACCGTGATGCATTGCCTGCAGAACTACATCACAGATTATCGGACTAATAAGGCTCGTCATGATTTGGCATTTACCGAAAAACTTTATGGAGAAGCAAAGGCCAGTTATGAGTCTGCCCAGAAGAAATACGCAAATTTTGTAGATGCAAACCAGAATATAATATTGCTGAGTTATCGCGCAGAGCAAGAGCGTTTACAGAATGAAATGAATTTAGCCTATCAAGTATATACACAAGTGTCTCAACAATTGCAGATGGCAAGAGCTAAGGTGCAGGAGATTACACCGGTATATACGGTTGTCCAGCCGGCTACGGTACCTTTGAAGCCTGCAAAGCCCAATAAATTGATGATTTTGATCGGCTTCATGTTCTTGGCAGGTGTCGGCAGTGTGGGATGGATATTATTTGTAAAAGATTTATTAAAGGGATGGAAAAAGCAAACAATATGATGACGGATAATGATATGATGTGCTGGCATGCATTGTACACAGCACCCAAGTCTGAACATAAGTTGATGCAGCGTTTGAATGCTGCGGGATATACTACATATTGCCCGATGCAGGCTGTGTTTGTAAAATGGAAAGGGCATACCCGGAAGGTGATTACTCCTCTTTTTTCCGGATGTTTGTTTGTTGCCGGTAATGTGTCGGAAGTTACCTCTTTGGCTTCCTCGCAGAAGGCTGCTATATTAGTAGATAATGAAGGAAAAAGTTTGTCTATTGAGGCGGGTAAAGCAGAACTTCCTGCCAAGTTTGCCCAATTGCTGAAGTTATGATGAAGCTGATAACAGAAGAGCTGCTGGATACCGTTACTTCACAAGCTAAGGAGAACTCCCGTTTACGTATGAATTATAATTTTCATGCGTCTATGGATGCTCCTATTCATCGGTTGCTGAATGCTTTGGAACCGGGAACTTATCTTCCTCCTCACCGTCATACAGATAAGGAAGAAACTTATCTGGTTTTGCGCGGGAGTCTGCTGGCATTTTTTTATGATGATGCCGGTAATGTAACAGATAAGGTATGCCTCAATCCTTCGGAAGGTAAATATGGTCTGGAAATTCCTTCTAATACATGGCATAGTATTATTGCCTTGGAGTCAGGTACCGTTATTTTTGAAATTAAAAAAGGCCCATATCAGCCTCTACCCTCAGAGGATTTGGCTTCGTGGGCTCCTCAGACTTCTGATACGGAAGGAATAAAGGCTTTTATGAAGCGGATGTTGGAACTTTAGCTCTCAAACATCCTGCTTCGTGCAAGCATACATGCCCCTACAATACCCGCCTTGTCTTTTAGTTTGGAAGTTATAATAACCGAATCTTTGTTTACTAGATTCAGAGAATATTTTCTCACAGCGGTTTTTATAGGCTGTGTAATGTAATCCCCAGTCAATGACAGTGTTCCTCCTATAATTACCAGTTCAGGATTGAATAGATTGATTAATCCTGCAATTTGTTTTCCTAACTTTTGGCCAATTTCTTCCACAATTTCAATACAGAGTAAATCTTCCTGGTTTACTGCTGCAATAATTTCGTCCAGTGTGAGTGGGTCTTCTTTAGTGGCTATACGACTGGATAATATGGAACATTCTCCGTTGTTGATACGTTCCAACAAAATACGATGCAAAGCAGAACCGGATGCTTCTGTTTCCAAGCATCCTTTTTTGCCACAGTGGCATAGAATCTCATTGTCGAACACATTAATATGTCCGAACTCTCCTGAAAATCCAGATTTGCCGGTATAGACTTTTCCATCTATAATGATTCCAATACCAAGTCCCCAACTCACATTTACGAAAATAATATTTTTCTCTCCTTTAACGCAGCCTTGCATATACTCTCCATAGGTCATGGCACGGGTATCATTATCTATGCAAACGGAATATCCAATTTTCTTAGCTAATACTTCTGCTAACGGAAGTTCGGAAAAGTTAAACATGCTGAAGCTGTAACCTGATTCAGGATTAACTCGCCCTGATATATTGATACAAATGTTTAATACCTTTTCTGGATTGATTCCTGCTTTCTTTGTAAAATTACTGATGAGTTTACATAGTTTCTCCAAGGCTTCCTGGGTATTTTCAAACTTATATGGGATATTCATTTTCAGTTCTACCATATCACCCTTGAAATTAATAAGTCCAATATTAATGGCAAACTTTTTGATGTCTACTCCTATAAAATAGCCTGATTCAGGATTGAGTCCATAGAGGCTGGGATGACGTCCTCCACTAGTTTCTAACTTTCCGTAATCATTAATATAGCCATCATCGCACATTTCGCTGATAAATTTGGTTACTGTAGGCACACTTAAATCCAGCTCTTTGGATAAATCAGTAATGGTGGAACTACCATTGTATATATAATGCGTAATGATCCTCTTTTTGAGAAGAGCATTCTTGCTTCCCATTTCTATTTCTTTTAATAGCGCTTGGTTCATAGTGATACTTTTATGTATTTCTGCCAAATATACTAAAATAATTTTGTAAATTGTTGTATCTCCTTATGAAATGATATAATTTCTATCATTCTGAGAGAATATTTTATTTTATATTAATTAAATAAGTTAATTATTGGATTTATATTAATAAAATCTTTTATTAATTATTGCATATTTAATAAATATATCTATATTTGTAGCAGATAAATAAAAGAATACTAAGAAAAACCTAAAACAAATGAGAGCAAATAATCGAAGAGATTTTCTAAAAAAGTCAGTATTAGCTGGAGCTTCACTATTTACAGTCCCCTCATTTTTGAGTGCTATTCCCAATAGTAATATAGAGCTATCTCAAGTACTGGAAAATACTTGGGAAAGTAAGTCTGATACTCTCTTAAATAATGGGTTGAAAATAACTGGAACGTTTTTAGATGAGATTTCGCATGATATTCCTCACCAGAATTGGGGGGTAAGGGAATGGGAACGAGATTTTCAATATATGAAGGGAATGGGGATTGACACTGTTATTTTAATACGTTCAGGTTATAGGAAGTTTATTACTTATCCTTCTGAATATCTGCTCAAGAAAGGTTGCTATATGCCTTCTGTAGATTTGGTGGATATGTTTTTGAATTTGGCTGATAAGTATGATATGATCTTCTATTTTGGTTTGTATGATTCTGGGCGTTATTGGGATACGGGGGAGTTAAGTTGGGAGGTGGAAGATAATAAATATGTTATTGATGAGGTTTGGAAGCGTTATGGGAAACATCATAAAAGTTTTGGTGGTTGGTATATAAGTGGTGAAATTAGCCGGAAAACTAAGGGAGCTATTAATGCATTTTATACTATGGGTAAGCAGTGTAAAGATGTCTCTGGTGGCTTACCTACTTTTATATCTCCTTGGATTGATGGGAAAAAGGCTGTTATGGTAAATGGGGGGCAGTTGACAAAAGCGGATGTGATATCTGTGGAAGAACATGAAAAAGAATGGAACGAAATTTTTGATGGTATCCATGAAGTTATTGATGCTTGTGCCTTTCAGGATGGACATATAGATTATGATGAGTTAGATACGTTCTTTACTATAAATAAAAAATTAGCAGATAAATATGGTATACAGTGCTGGACTAATGCAGAGACATTTGATCGTGATATGCCTATCCGTTTCTTGCCCATTAAGTTTGATAAGCTTCGTATGAAATTGGAAGCAGCTAAACGTGCAGGTTATGATAAAGCTATTACTTTTGAATTCTCTCATTTTATGAGTCCACAATCTGCTTATCTGCAGGCAGGACACTTATATGACAGATATAAAGAATATTTTGGAATCAAATAATATATAATAGGTATGAAGTCAAATATAAATTTTTCTTATTTAATATTTTTGTCTGTCGTGGCAGCTTTGGGAGGCTTTTTGTTTGGGTATGATGCTGCGGTCATCTCAGGAACTATATCTCAAGTAACTGTGAAGTTTGGATTGGATGAAATCCAGATTGGTTGGTTTGTTGGTTGTGCCTTGATCGGTTCTATTATAGGTGTACTGTTTGCTGGTAAGTTGAGCGATATGTGGGGAAGGAAAGTAACAATGTTGATAGCAGCGGTCTTTTTTTCAGTATCAGGTATTGGCTGTGCATTTAGTGACTCTTTGGAACAACTGGTGTTTGCACGTATGTTGGGAGGTATAGGTATTGGAATTGTTTCTGTTGTATCTCCTTTGTACATATCGGAAGTTTCAATAGCTCAGTATCGGGGACGGTTGGTTGCTTTGTATCAATTAGCTATTACTATAGGTTTTTTAGGTGCATATTTGACAAATTTACAATTACTCCATTTGTCTCAGAGTGGACTTGTGCTAAGTGTTGATTGGCTGAACCTGATTTTTGTTTCAGAGGTATGGAGAGGCATGTTGGGCTTTTCTTGTATTCCATCATTACTCTTTTTCTTTATACTCTTCTTTATTCCAGAAAGTCCACGTTGGTTGATATTGAAAGGACGTGATGGTTTAGCAAAGAGTATTCTTCAGAAAATATATCTTGTTCCACAAGATACTACAGAGCAATTGCAAGAAATAAAATCCGTCATTCGGTCAGAAGTTAAATCCGATTGGAGTTTTTTGTTGCAACCAGGAATTCTCAAAGCAGTATTAATAGGGGCGGCCATTGCTATCCTTGGACAGTTTATGGGAGTAAATGCGGTACTTTATTATGGACCTACCATTTTTGAAGAAGCAGGTCTGTCAGGTGGAGATGCTCTGTTTAGTCAAGTGCTGGTAGGTGTAGTTAATGCTGTGACCACAGTTATTGCAGTTTTCATTATAGATAAAGTTGGACGAAAGAAACTTGTGTATTATGGTGTGTCTGGTATGATACTTTCATTATTATTAATTGGATTTTATTTTAGTTTTGCTGAAACGCTCAATTTGCCAAATAACTTCTTGTTGTTTTTCTTTTTGTTTTATGTTTTTTGTTGTGCTATTTCTATTTGTGCAGTCATTTTTGTACTGCTTTCGGAAATGTATCCTATCCGTATTCGTGGGATGGCAATGTCTCTAGCCGGATGTTCCTTATGGGTAGGTACTTATCTTGTAGGACAACTGACACCATGGATGCTTCAGAATCTTACCCCCGCTGGGACATTCTTGTTGTTTGCTGTGATGTGTATACCTTATCTTCTGATTGTCTGGAAATTGATTCCTGAGACTACCGGTAAGTCTTTGGAAGAAATAGAACGCTATTGGATGAAAAAATAATCGACCTTATAAAAATATGAATTATGGACTTTAAACAGTTAGCAGCGCAGTACAAAAATGAACTTTTTGAAAATGTACTTCCTTTCTGGTTGCATCGCTCGCAAGACTTTGAGCAGGGTGGTTATTACACTTGTTTGAATCGTAGAGGTGAAGTATTCGATACGGATAAATTTGTCTGGCTTCAAGGCCGTGAAGTTTGGTTATTTTCCATGCTTTATAATAAAGTGGAAAAGCAGAAAGAGTGGCTGGATTGTGCAGTTCAAGGTGGTGAATTCTTGAAAAAGCATGGTCATGATGGCAATTATAACTGGTATTTTTCTTTGGACCGGAAGGGGGCTCCTTTGGTGGAACCCTATAATATCTTCTCTTATACATTTGCTACGATGGCCTTCGGGCAACTTAGCTTAGCTACAGGTAATCAAGAGTATGCAGATATTGCCAAAAGAACTTTTGATATTGTATTATCAAAGGTGGATAATCCTAAAGGTAAATGGAATAAACTTTATCCAGGAACCCGCAATTTAAAAGGATTTGCCTTGCCTATGATCCTTTGTAATCTGTCTTTAGAAATAGAGCATCTTCTGGATGACAAATTTCTAATGAGTACAATTGATACTTGTATTCATGAAGTAATGGAGGTCTTTTACCGCCCGGAGTTGGGAGGTATTATTGTAGAAAATGTACTTGCTAGTGGGGAACTTTCTGATTCATTTGAAGGACGGCAAGTGACTCCAGGACATGCTATTGAAGCGATGTGGTTTATAATGGATTTAGGTAAACGATTGAATCGTCCAGAATTAATAGAGAAAGCTAAAGATATTACTTTAACAATGGCTGAATATGGTTGGGATAAGGAGTATGGTGGGATTGTCTATTTCATGGATCGTGATAAATGTCCTCCACAGCAACTGGAATGGGATCAGAAATTATGGTGGGTTCATATTGAAACATTGATATCAATGCTAAAGGGATATCAATTGACGGGTGATAAAAATTGTTTGGAGTGGTTTGAGCGAGTGCATGACTATACATGGAGTCATTTCAAAGATACTGAATATCCAGAGTGGTTTGGGTATTTGAATCGTAGAGGTGAAGTTCTATTGCCTTTGAAAGGTGGCAAATGGAAGGGATGTTTTCATGTTCCACGAGGGCTATATCAATGCTGGCAGATTTTAGAACAATTAAAGAGTAATATATAATTTGTATAACTTAATTTCTATAAGACCATGAAAAAAAACACAATCGTTAGACATTGTTTTTCAAGGAAGTATATCTCCTTGTGTATATTCCTATTATTGGGGATAATAGGTGAAAAGGCTTTTGCGTATTCTGTTTGGGAAACATATGCGAATGAAACGGAAGGTATATATTTCTCTCTGCAAGAAAGTATTAAAATAACTGGAGTAGTAAAGGATAACAAAGGGGAACCAATTATTGGTGCCAACATTGTAGAACTGAATAAAAAGGGTAATGGTACTATTACAGATATTGATGGTAAGTTCACATTATCAGTTTCGAAAAATGCAGAAATAAGTATTTCATTTATTGGTTTTGATGAGAAAAAAATAAAGATAGGACAGCAAACTTCTTTCGATATTATATTAGAAGAATCCTCGCAATTTCTAGATGAAGTAGTGGTTGTAGGTATGAATAATAGACAGACTCGGCGCTCAGTGACAGGGGCTATATCTACAATTCAAACGAAAGAATTAAAACAGAGTCCTGTTGCAAATCTTAGTAATGCTTTGGCGGGTAAATTGCCAGGATTGATTACTGTACAGACTTCTGGACAGCCAGGCGAAGATGCGTCTTCTCTATTTATCCGTGGTGTCGGTACATATGGGACATCAAACCCGCTAGTTGTTATAGATGGTTTACCTCGTTCTCAAACAGATTTTAATCAGTTAGATGCTAATGAAATTGAGTCTGTAACAATTTTGAAGGATGCGTCTTCATCCTCTCTTTATGGTATACAAGGTGCTAATGGAGTTATTGTTGTGACTACTAAACGAGGAGTTGATCGTGAAAAACCGCTTATTTCTTTTACTGTTCAACAAGCGGTTCAGCAACCTATTCGTCTGCCCGAAACAATGAGTTCTTATGAGCAAGCTCTTTATTATAGAGATATGGATATGAATGATGGACAGACTGAACGCTATACGCCGGAAGTATTGGATATTATTAAAAATGGTTCAGATCCTTACTTATATCCTAACGTTAACTGGTTTGATGAAATTTTGAAGAAGAACTCTATGCAGAGCCAATATAATATCAATATATCAGGAAGTGCATTGGGAAAACTGCGATATTTTATTTCCGGAAGCTATGTAAATCAAGGGACTCTTTTGAAACATCAGGATATTTTTGAAAAGAATTATGGTGTAAAAAGTAAGTTTGATAGATATAATTTTCGTTCCAATGTTGATTTGGACGCAACTTCAATGCTGAATATACGTATTGATTTGGCCGGACGACTGGAAACTCGTGTTGGACCTGGTAGTGATTTTTCTAATGTGTTTAGTGTTATTACAACGCGTTCTCCGTCTTCTCAACCGGTATTTAATCCGGATGGAACATTGGGAGCTGGTAGCGCCCTTGAAATTCCTTTTCAGCAGAACCCTTATGGCATTGTTACTCAGAGTGGTTATTACACCAGGCATACAAATGTGATGTCAGGAACATTGTCGGCAAAACATAAATTAGATTTTATAACCAAAGGATTGAGTGCTCAGGTTTATTTTAGCTTTGAAAGCAATAACTATCAGCATACGACAAGATTACAATCATTTGATTCATTTTGGTATAAAGGCAAGGATGCTACTGGTGAAGCTATTTATCAACCACATAGTGTAAAATCTCGCTTATCGACTACTGACAGCCGTTGGGTGGAGCGTTATACTTATCTGGATGTACGTCTTAATTATGATAGAACTTTTGCGGAGAAACATCAAATTAGCGCACAACTTTTAGGAAATAGAACCTTACGTTCGCAAAATGCCGAACTCCCATATGCTTATCAAGGAATCAGTAGCCGTATTGCTTACAATTTTGATACTCGTTATTATTTAGAAGCCAATATTGGTTATAACGGTTCAGAAAATTTCCCTCCTAAAAAGCGTTATGGTTTTTTTCCTTCATTTTCTGCAGGATGGGTGTTGAGTGATGAAAAATTTATATCTTTACCATCATGGATCCAACTAATTAAATTAAGAGGATCTTATGGAACTGTGGGTAATGATAAAATTGGTGGACAACGTTGGCTGTATATTACGGAATTTACTCCTGGTGGAACTGCTATGGGAACCTATCAATTTGGAGTGTCTCCACAATCAGTAGCTGGATATAATGAGAGTAGAGTTGGTAATAAATTTGTTACTTGGGAGAAATCAGCGAAAGGTAACGTAGGCTTTGATTTGTCCTTATTTAAGGATAATGCTGTGCAGTTTACTTTTGATTACTTCTGGGAAAAAAGAAATAATATTTTGACTACTCCTGGAGATGTTCCTGATTATGTTGGTATAACTAATGTTGCTCCTAGGAATTCTGGTAAAGTAGAGAATAAAGGTATTGAGGCAGAGCTTCGTTTTAATAAGCGTATAAATAAAGATTTGTCAATTTTCGCTAATTTGCAAATGACTTATGCGCGTAATAAAGTTCTTGAGAATGATGAACCGATACCAGCTTTTGATTATCAAGATCTGAGAGGTTATGAAATTGGTTATGTACTTGGATATAAATCGGCGGGACTTTTTCAAGATGAAGAGGATATCAGAAATAGTCCAACACAAAGTTTTGGTACAGTAGTTCCTGGAGATATTAAGTATGTAGACACAAATAAAGATGGAGTTATTGATGCGTTTGATAGAGTACCTATTAAAGTGAATAATGTGCCTCGTAGTATGAGTGGACTATCATTAGGAGTGACCTATAAGAATTTTGATTTTAGTATGCTGATGAATGCATCGACAGGTGGAACTGCTTATTTATATACATATCCAAGTAGCAAAATCAATTTGGAGAGATGGACTGCTGAAAATAAGAATGCACGTATACCTGCTGCACATTCAACAACGAATAATACTGTTGTAACAGATCATTTTGTACAAAATACTGATTATATAAAATTAAGAAATGTAGAAATTGGATATACATTGCCTAAAAAGTTTTTGAGTTCATTGCGGATTTCTACAGCACGTATCTATTTGAATGGACAAAATTTGGCGGTTTGGGATAAGATGTGGTTGAAGGATCGCGATCCGGAGTCTGCAGGTGGTGCTGCATTGGCATATCCTTTACAGCGTGTATTTAATATCGGAATACACGTAGAGTTATAATTACTAATTATTATAATTAAAATAAAGTATAATTATGAAACTTATTAATTTTATTATAAAAAGCATGTGCGGATTTTCTATTTTAATTTCATTTGCTTCATGTGATGATTTTCTTGATAGAGATCCTAGTGACCGTATTACTGAGGAGGAAGTTTTTCAGAAAATACAAACTGCTGAAGAATACTTAAACAATGCTTATACATTTTTACCGGACTTCCAAACTTGTACAGAAGATTTGGGAGGACGCTATAAGTTAGGAGGCGGTACAGATGAAATCGGATATCAACAGACTGCTGGCGTTACGCAAACCCCCTATGATTTTAACAATGGGAACTGGAATGCGGCTCAATTTCCTATGCAACGTTCTTGGACTGATTTTTATGCTTGTATCAGACGTGCTAATGTTTTTATGAGTAATTATGATTTGATTCCTGATGAAGTTTCTACCGGCGGTACAAGTAACAGAAAGCAACGTTTGTTAGGAGAAGCTTATGGCCTGAGGGCATTTTACTATTTTCAGCTGTTTACCATGTGGGGTGGTGTACCTATAGTTGATAAACCTATTGATTTAGGAGAAACTACTGGTACGACTTTGACACGAGCTTCTGCTAGTGAAATAGTGGATTTTATTCTTCAAGATCTTGAAACGGCTGCTAGTATGTTACCGGCGAATCATGATGAAAGCCAATTGGGACGTTTTACTCAAACGATAGCAAAAGCTTTGGCTTCAAGGCTGACATTATATTATGCAAGTCAGTATTGGAATCCAGAAAATGACATTACAAAATGGCAAACGGCTGCAAGTACTGCAAAAGCTGCTATTGATTATGCTGAACAAAATGGTTATCGTTTGGCTGATAATTACGCTGATATTTTTTCTGCAACGGTTAATCCGGAAGTCATTTGGTGCAAAAACTCTGGTGGAAGTGAATGTGTTTGGTGGAATTGGTATGGTTTTCCTTTAGGATATGGAGGATGGTATGTAGATGGCCCTTTGCAGGAAATGGTAGATTCTTATGAGATGGCTGCAACAGGCGAGATCCCAGTATTAGGTTATGATGAGAATGATAACCAGATTATTAATCTGAAATCTGGATATGATCCAGTACATCCATTTGAAGGTAGAGATCCACGTTTTTATGTAAGTATCCTCTATCATGGGGCTCAATGGCAGGGAAGAGCGGTTGATGTATCTCCAACTGGACTAGATAATATTAATATAGGTGGTGTACCACGAGTTAATTATTTTACAAGAAAGTATTTATGGGAGCAACATAATTTGACGACTGGATCGGGGAATTCGTATCGAAGATTTGCAATTATTCGATTGGCAGAGCTTTATCTTAATTATGCGGAAGCACTGAATGAAGCAGAAGGCCCAACAGCAGAAGTCTATAATGCAGTTAATAAGATTCGTAGACGTGCTCAATTACTTGATTTACCGGCAAATCTGACTAAAGATGAGATGAGGAATAAGATCAGACAAGAAAGGCGTGTGGAACTGGCATTTGAAAATCACAGATTTTGGGATGTTAGACGTTGGAAAATTGCAGAAATAGTTGATAATAAAAAGGTGCATAAGATAACGGTAAATGCAGATGGAACATATAGTTATCCAGTATTTCAAAACCGTGTATTTGATAAGGCTAAACATTATTTATTTCCTATTCCTCAGTCTGAAATAGATAAAAATCGTAACTTAGTTCAGAATCCAGGATGGAATTAACAGAGATTGAATATTAGATTATAAGATAAAAATGACTTTATTTTGAAATAGATAATTATGAGAAAGAATTTTATATTTAAAATGAGTGTAGTATTCGTGATGGGTATTATGGCATTAGGTCAAGTATCATGTTCATCAAAGACTGAAAC
Source organism: Bacteroides uniformis (assembly GCF_025147485.1). Classification (NCBI taxonomy): domain Bacteria; kingdom Pseudomonadati; phylum Bacteroidota; class Bacteroidia; order Bacteroidales; family Bacteroidaceae; genus Bacteroides; species Bacteroides uniformis. The sequence continues at coordinate 2,907,911 of NZ_CP102263.1, forward strand.
AAATGTAGATAAAGAAGGGGAGGCTTCTTCTGAGTCTCAAGGCGATGTGTTTTTTCAAACAAGAGGGATTATTCTTTCATGGGATGACGTCAAGAAACCAGAAGTTCTGGATTGGTTAAAACTTTCAGAAAATGCAGGTATTACTACTCTTAGTGTTTTTGGTGCTGACATATATTCTGCTGAATACCAGGAGTTCGTCTCAAAATGTCGTGAAAAGTCTATTGATATTGAATACCAAGAACATATGATGGCGACTTTGTTGCCAAGAGACTTGTTCAAGGAGCATCCAGCATATTTCCGTATGGATGAGAACGGTCAACGTACAGCAGATTTTAATTGTTGTCCTTCATCGGAAGAGGCTTTGAGTATAATAGCGGCTAATGCAAAAGTTGCCGCCCAAAAATGTACTTCTAGTAATAATAAATATTATTACTGGTTAGATGATGGCGGAAAGAGATGCCATTGCAAATTATGTGATAAATACAATGATAGTGATCAAGCTTTGTTGATAGAGAATCAGATAATAAGGGCTTTGAAAGAAGTTAATCCACAAGCAAAGTTGGCACATCTTGCTTATCAAGGTACTATTCCTGCACCGGAAATTGTAAAACCAGAGAATGATATTTTTTTGGAATTTGCTCCTTTTAATCGTCGTTGGGATAAGCCTTTGAGAGAACGTGATGCTATTCGGGATGGAATGACAATTACTCATGGTGAATATATTGATGCATTAGAGGCTAATTTAAAAGTCTTCCCTAAAGAAACGGCACAAGTTTTGGAATATTGGATGGATGTGTCTTTATTTAGTGACTGGAAAAAGCCAGCGGTACAATTACCTTGGAATAAAAATGTATTTCTTTCGGATATCAACACATATGCACATTATGGTATTCGTAATATTATTGCATATGCAGTTTATGTCGATGCTATATACTATGAAACCTATAAGAATGTCAATTTTGTACAAGAGTATGGTGATGGTCTGAAGAATTATCGTTTACCGGAATAAGATAAATGAATAGAATTACGAGTAGCAATGTATGCTACTTGTAATTCTACAATAAATAAGAAGCATAAAAAGAACTATGAGAAAGTTTTCTGTATTTTTAGGAATAATTTTATTTGTTCAGATCCTGTATAGTTGTACTTCTCCAATTATTCCTTATTCCATAGACGCGAAGAAAGAAGACCCTCCGCTAGAGACTCTGATCAATTGGGAGGGATGGTATACCATTAAGGCTATAAAACCATTTTTCGCTCCTTGGGATTATTTGGAGGATGAGACGGTATTTAGGTGTTTCTTTTCTTCACAATATTTTTATTTTAGTTTTAATGTAGCAGATGCCACTCCAATCATGTGTCGTGAGTTTGTTCAAGAGTCTGATGTTGAAGCTGAGGATCGTGTGGAAATCTTTTTTTCGGCTTCAAAAGATATGGGACAATATTATTGTATGGAGATAGATCCTAGCGGGCATGTTATGGATTATTCAGCTAGCTATTATAGAAAATTTGATTATGAATGGAATTTTAAGAGTCTGGAAATATGTTCCATAAAAGATGAAAAAGGGTATATCGTTGCAGGCAGACTGTCTGTTTCAGAACTTTTGGAATTGGGAATTGATTTAGAAGAGTTTTATATGGGAGTTTTCAGAGCAGATTTTACAACGCCTAATACGGTTATTTGGTATTCATCTGTGAGTATAAATGAGCCTAAACCAGATTTTCATAAACCCAATATCTTATTTCCTTGTATGAAAAAATAGTTATATCTTAAAAACTGATCGCTATGTATAGAAATACTTTTTTATCTGTTATGTTTCTTGCGTGTTGTTTTAATGGTAGTCTTTGTGCACAAAGTGATGCACAAATTTATGAAAGGACTTGTGATGCAAAGACTTATCCTTTTTCAGACCCATCTCCAGTTGCGACACCTAATAATTCTTATTATCCTTATTTCCGCTTTGATGGTTTTTCTATGCAAGCGCAGGAGAAGCAGTGGAAAATGGTTGTTTTGGAAAATGATTATGTGAAACTAACTGTAACTCCAGAAATCGGAGGGAAAATTTGGGGAGCCATAGACAAAGTTAATAATAAAGAATTTGTTTACACTAATGGAGTCGTGAAATTTCGTGATGTGGCAATGAGAGGACCCTGGACATCGGGAGGTATAGAATTTAATTTTGGTATTATTGGTCATGCTCCTACATGTAGTACTCCTATAGATTATCTTACAAAAAAGAATGTGGATGGTAGTGTTAGTTGTCATATATTTTCTTATGAGTGGATTACGCGTACAGTCTGGAATGTCGAAATTAATTTACCTAAGGACAAGGCTTATTTCACAACGCACACAACTTGGTTTAATCAGTCTTCTATTGATCAACCTTATTACCAATGGATGAATGCTGGTTATGCTACTAAAACTGGAACAAGATTTTATTATCCAGGTACTTATAGTATAGGACATTCGGGAGATTTGCATCCTTATCCGATTGATGAGGAGGGGCGAGATGTCTCGTGGTATGATAATAATAATTTTGGTGCTTCTAAATCTTTACATATAATAGGTGATTATAATGATTATTTTGGGATTTATTGGCATAATGAAAAACATGGTTCAGCTCATTACTCCAATTATGATGAGAAATTGGGGATGAAATTTTATCTTTGGAGTTTTTCACGTGAAGGGGCCATCTGGGAAGAACTATTGACTGATGATAGTGGGCAATATGCGGAACTACAATCTGGTAGAATGTATAATCAGCCAAGTGTGACCAGCGGTTTTACACCATTTAATCATAATGAGTTTGCTGCACAGATGACAGACCAATGGACTGAATATTGGTTTCCTATAGCCGAGATCGGTGGTCTTTCTCAAGCAAGTCCGCTAGGCGCTATATATGTAGAGCACTCTGAAAAAAATATTGAAGTTCATTTATCTGCTCTGAAAGATATTTGTACCGATATGGAAATTTACAATGACAGGCAATTATTGATGAAGATGCCTATAAAAGCTAAAATATTAACTCCTGAGTATTTTAATATACCTTTGCCTTTTGATATTCCGGAAGGAAAGCTCAGAATTATAATAGGGAATAAGGAATTGGTTTATTCAGAGATAAAAAATGATTATGAACTGAACCGTCCGAAAGAACTACCAGCTGATTTTGACTGGAATTCTACATATGGGCTTTATATGCAGGGTAAAGACTGGCTAAATCAGAAAATGTATGGAAATGCGGAAAAATATTTGAAAGCAGCTCTAGAGAAAGATGTATATTTTATTCCGGCATTGGTAAGCTTATCTTCATTGTATTATAAGAAAGGGATGTATCTTGATGCTTGTGAATTGGTAAAACGAGTGTTGAGTTTAGATACTTATCATGGAGAGGCCAACTATTTGTATGGATTATGTAGTCGTGCTATGGGAAATCTGGCAGATGCCAAAGATGGCTTTTCCGTGGCAACATTTTCTCCAGGTTTTCGTACGGCTGCTTATGAGCAGTTGGGTGAACTTTATATGAGAGAGGAAAATTGGGAAAAAGCTGAGCAATATGCATTAAAAAGTTTGGAGTATAATCAAATGAACTTATATGCGAAGCAGTTGCTGATTGTCCTTTACAGAAAAAGTAATCATGCGGAAAAAGCGTTGAGTGAAATAGAAAAAATGACAGAACAGTTGCCATTGCTACATTGGGTTCGATTTGAAGAGTATTTATTGGAAGCCTCGACTGCTGAAGAATTCAGTTCTCTTATTTGTAATGAGCTCTCTTTCGAGACTTATATGGAAATGGCTGTATGGTATGAGTCTATTGGCTGTCTGGATGAAGCTATTACACTTCTATCATTTGTAGATACTTATCCAATAGCTTTGTATCAGAAGGCCTATATATATCATTTGAAAGGGGATGAAAAGGGGGCAATGGTATTTTTGGATGAGGCTAATAAGAAGTCTCCTAAAATGGTGTTTCCTTTTCGTGCCCATACATTGAAAGTTTTGGAATGGGCAGCAGGTTTGTCTGATAATTGGAAAATAAGTTATTATCGTGGGCTGATTCAATGGAGTGTTGGCAATACATGTTGTGCTTTAAATTTATTGAATAGTTGCAAAGATGTTCCTGATTATGCTGCTTTTTATTTAAGTCGTGCTGAGTTGCGAAAGGATAAGTCTGGTTTGCCCGATTTGCTCATGGCTCAAAAACTTGATCAATCATGGAGAACACAGTACTATTTATTAAATTATTATGTTGATCATGAGCAATGGGCAGAGGCTGTAAAAGTGGGAAGGAATGCTTATAAGAGATATCCAGATAACTATTATATTGGATTAAAATATGCAATGGCTCTTTGTGAGAGTGGACAGTATATGGCTAGTCTCAATTGTCTGAAGAAGTTACAGGTACTTCCTTATGAGGGATCGTATATTGGACGTGATATTTATCGCAGGGCTTGTCTGTATCAAGCTATGAAAGAATGGGAAGATGGTAGGTATGCCAAAATGTTAACAATGATAGAGAAAACACAAGAATGGCCGGAGAACTTGGGGGTAGGAAAGCCTGATGAGGAGTTGATAGATACTCGCTTGGAAGACTATATGGCAGCTATTGCGTATGTAGAACAAGGGCAAAGTATGCAAGCAGATAAATTGTTCTCTCAAATTGCAAGTAGCAATATGTCTGAAGCTTATTTTGACTCAAATAACCTTTTGGTTGTGCTGGCATTGCGTAACTTAGGAAAAGTTGACATGGCAGATAGTCTTGTGAATGAATGGAAAGTTAAACATGTACATAATGAAATAGCTCAGTGGTGTATATTGGTTTATAATAATGAAAAGAAAAAGGCAACAGAGATACTTAATAAGTATGAAGAAACGGAAGAAATTGCTCCATGGAATGTTGGTTATAGGGATTATAACTTTAAATTGATAAGAAAATTGAGTCGTATATTGAAAAAATAAAATTCTAACCTTGTTTATTATATAATAAGAATGCAATGTGTATTTTCGTAACTATATGTTTTTTGCTCTTTTTCTGGCTTATACCTATTTCTTTATATGCAGATAATGAGATTCATCTGACATTGATACCTCCTGCTATTGTAACGAATCAAGTTGATCTTGATATTCGTGGAGGAGTTGTAAATAAGAGCAGTCAAGAGCAAATGTATATTGTTTCATTGTATTGGAATAAAGAAGATGATGAACATCTGATATGTCGTTCTACTTTCAAACTTTTGCCCGGTCAGTCAAAGACTGTTTGTTCTATTGTAGATACAGAAAAGAGGATAGGCCAAAATCGAGTAATCTTTAAGGTTAAAAGTCAAAATAAGCTATATAGGAAAGTTAAGGATATTGAAATTTGTAAGTCCGATATTCGTTCTACTCAGAGACTTTCTGGTGCTTGGACTGGCATCTATCACTGGAGTGAGACTGAGGGAAAATATTGGAACAAAAAACTTCAGGAAATGACGGATAGCCATTGGGGCGAGATGGTGAGAGCCATGGATAAGTTGAATATGAATATTATCGTTATTCAGGAGGTTTTTCGCAATGAAGAATATGCAGGCAAACATTCTGTAAATGTCACAAATTATACTGGTAAAGCCTTTTATCCTTCAAATCTGTATCCGGGACGGATGGATATCAAGGCTGATGATCCTATTGAGGCTATATTGACAGAGGCAGATAGGAGAAATATGAATGTATTTCTAGGAATTGGCATGTTTGCTTGGTTTGATTTTACTACTGAATCTCTAGAATGGCATAAACGAGTGGCTAAAGAGCTTTGGGAAAAGTATGGACATCACGAGTCCTTTTATGGGTTTTATATTTCGGAAGAGAGTGGAGGAGGGCTAGATAATTGGGAAAAGAGTCCGTTGATGAGAAAGAAGAGGAAGGAGGATATTGTAACCTTCTTTAAAGAGTTTAAGGCCTACTGTAATACTTTTGCACCAGGGAAACCTATGATGCTGGCTACCAATAGTTTTGATATTCCTAATGGAATGGATACTTATCCGGACTTATTGAAGCATCTGGATATATTATGTCCATTTGGATTTGCTAGAATGCCTAAAGAAGATTTAAAAGGACTTGAAGCTGCAAATTTATTACAAAAAGTATGTGATGAAGCGAAAGCTCATTTATGGTTTGATTTGGAGGCTTTTTTATTCAACCAGGATAATTCATTATATCCTCGGCCTATAGATGGAATCATTCAAGACTTAAATCAATTTGAGAATTTTGAGACTATTTTGTGTTATCAGTTTCCTGGTGTATTTAATGATCCGGAAATGTCTGTCTGTATAGGTGAAAAAGAGACAATTGATTTGTTTAACGGATACTTGGACTATTTGAACGAACAAAAAAAAGAAGGTAAAGACAAGATTGTTTCCGAAGTAAAGCCAATTACCGGTACATGGATAAATCTAGCTTATCAGGATGTACGTAATAAATATACCAATCTGCAATATTTTGACAATACTGACCCTGGAATGTGGGAACAGAAGGTGAAGGAATTATCAGATATGGGGATGGAATATTTAGTTTTTATGGCAGTAGCTAATGAAGGGGAAGCCTATTATCCTTCAAAACTAATGCCGTGGGCGTATTCTGAGAATAGAAAAAGCCCGGTGGATGCCATTATGGATGCGGCAGCTCGACTAGGCATGAAGGTTTTTATGAGTATTGGCTGGGCTAAAGACCAGGATGATAATTTACGCGATCCGGTGATTCAGCAAAGGCAATTGGATATGATGAAGGAGTTGGCGTCCATATATAGGACACATAAAGCGCTTTATGGATGGTATTTACCGGTTGAGGATTGCTTGTGTCCTATACTTTCTGAGCATGCTGTGAATGCGGTCAATGCTTTGGCAGAGCAGGCGCGTAGATTGACTCCGAATAAGAAAATTCTGATTTCTCCTTATGGCATGGTCGATTCTGATTTTGATGATCCGGAATATGAAAGGCGGTTGTCTAGGCTAAAGGTAGATGTCATAACCTATCAAGATGAAGTGGGATGTGTGAGGGAAAAGTTTCCTTTGGTCCGCTTGAAGGAAAACTGGCAAAAGCTGCGGACTATTCATGATAAACTGAATATTGCCTTATGGGCGAACTGTGAAACGTTTACGTGGGAAGATGAGCTTAACGACCGCACTTCTGCTTTGATTCCGGCTGCCTATTCACGCTTACTTTCTCAGCAAGCAGCAGCATCGGCAGCGGGAGTGGAGAATATTGTTTCTTTCATGTTTTGTGGCATCATTGAGAATCCGATGTCATCTTTTCAGTTAGGACAACCTATTTGGTCCAATTGTACTTTTCAGAACTATATGGATTGGAAGCGGGGTACGAGATATTGGAAATTGCTTGAAGCTTCTTTCCTTGATAAATTGGCTAATGGTGCGACACCTGAGATGATAAGGGACGAAAAGACTCCATCGGCATTATTGGATGGCTTGATTGCTGAGGAAAACACCGGAGACAGTTGTTGGATAATCTTTAATAAGGGATATCATGAGCTGCAGGTTGATTTGCAAAAGGAAATGGAGCTCCATGACGTTTTACTGCGTATGTTAAATTATAGGCCGGGAGGTATTAGACTGCCCTCGAAAGTCTATTTATATGCTTCACTAGATGGAGACTCGTATCGTTTATTATCTATTAAAGACACTCCTTCCTTCCAGAATGCCAAGCATGATGCCTGGATTGACGGAGTCTTGTTTGAAGGTATAGATGTCAATACCCGCTATCTCAAAGTTGCTTTTGAGGCAGATACGCCGGTGTATATGGATGAATTATTTGTTAATCCAGTAATCAGATAATAGGAAAGCCTCCCGATATTTTAGTGCATATTGGGAGGCCTTCTTTATTATCTCTATTTTTTTATCAGTCGAACAGACTCTTGAACTTCTTGAATATTTTCTCCTTAATCGAAGTATTTGGCTTGAAGTTATCCGATTCTTCCATCTCCTCCAGCGCCTTCTTCTCATCCTTGTTCAGCGTTTCGGGTACGTATACGCTGACATTTACCAGCAAATCTCCCGTGCCGTATCCGTTCACGTTGGGTAAACCTTTGCCGCGCAGGCGGAGCACTTTTCCCGGTTGCGTACCTGAGTCAATTTTTACTTTCACCTTTCCATCAATCGTGGGAATTTCTACCGCACCACCCAAGGCTGCTGTCGGGAAGCTGAGGAGCAGATTGTAAATCAAGTCGTTTTCATCGCGTATCAAGTTCGGGTCTTGTTCTTCCTCTACAAGAATCAGCAAGTCTCCCGGCACGCCGTTGTGCTTGCCTGCGTTTCCTTTTCCTCCCATAGAGAGTTGCATACCTTCTGCAACGCCTTTCGGAATTTTTACGGTTACTACTTCTTCACCGTATACAATGCCTTCACCGGCACACTCCTTACACTTGTTCTTGATGATTTTGCCCTCACCGCCACACGTCGGGCAGGTGGTTCTTGTCTGCATGGTGCCGAGTATGGTTTGCTGGTTACGGATTACCGTGCCGCTGCCGTTACAAGTCGGGCAGGTCTCTGAACCACCGTCACCTTCGGCTCCCGTACCATGACAGTGGGTACAAGGCACGTATTTCTTCAGTTTGAATTTCTTTTCCACGCCGGTAGAGATTTCCTTGAGGTTCAGTTTCACCTTGACACGCAGGTCCGAACCACGGTAACGGCGTTGTTGTTGTGCTCCACCGCCTCCGCCGAAACCTCCAAAACCGCCGAAACCTCCTCCACTGTGTCCGCCAAAGATGTCACCGAACATGGAGAAGATGTCGTCCATGGACATGCCTCCACTGAAGCCGCCGAACGGACCACCATTACCGGCGGCACCACCCAGTCCGGCATGACCGAACTGATCGTAGCGGGCACGCTTGTCCGGATTGCTTAGTACGTCGTATGCCTCTGCCGCTTCCTTGAATTTCTCTTCGGCTGTTTTGTCGCCCGGATTCTTGTCCGGATGATATTGGATGGCTTTCTTGCGATAGGCTTTCTTTATTTCTTCTACCGTTGCTGTCTTTTCGACTTCCAATACTTCGTAGTAATCTCTTTTTTCCATACAGTTTTATGTTATTCTCCGACTACCACTTTGGCATGACGGATCACTTTGTCGTTTAGGATGTAACCGGTTTGTACACAGTCCAGAATTTTGCCTTTCAATGCTTCATTGGGTGCCGGAATCACGGCGATGGCTTCGTGATAGTCTGTATCGAGCGGTTGTTCCTTTGTCTCTATTACCTTAACGCCGTTTTGTCCCAATACAGACATGAATTTGTTGTAGATAAGTTCAACGCCTTCTTTTACGGCAGCTACGTCGGTGGCTGTCTCCATGTTTTTGAGGGCGCGTTCAAAGTCATCCACAATGGGTAGGATACTGCTGATACTCTTTTCACCACCGTTCAGGATGAGTTCTGCTTTCTCCTTCATGGTACGTTTGCGGTAATTGTCAAACTCGGCAGACAAGCGCAGGTATTTGTCCTTCTGCTCTTCAATCTGTTCATTGGCCTTTTCCAGTTCCTGGGCGAGCTTTTCTTCTTCTGTCAGGGGAGCTTCGTTTTCTTGTGAAGTTTCTTGTCCGACAGTTTCTTCGTCACATTCGTTAGGAGTAGCTTGAGTTTTCAGCTCCTCTTCCTGGTTGTTTTCTTTTTCTTTCGGATTCATATTGTTATGCTTATTATTCTTGTAAAATGATTTAGCTTTCATTGCTGTTAAGGGTTTAAGTTAATACGATATTAGTGCTCCAGCAAAAACTTTGCCAAAACGGATATTTTTGCCGAAAACGCTGCAAAGGTAATACTTTTATGTCAGATTGACAGCGCTTCTCTGTGTCTATTCATGGAAAAATAACTATCTTTGCACTCGCAATTCGCAGACTAATAGGTATTAAATAGTAAATTGTAAATAAATAAATCGTAAATATAAAGATGATTACAGTCTCTAATGTCTCAGTACAGTTTGGTAAAAGAGTGTTGTTCAATGACGTAAACCTGAAGTTTACAAGTGGTAACTGTTATGGTATCATCGGTGCCAACGGCGCCGGAAAATCTACTTTCCTGAAAACGATTTCCGGGGAGCTGGACCCTACGACGGGCTCCATCATGCTGGCTCCGGGAGAGCGTCTTTCCGTTTTGAGCCAGGACCACTTTAAGTGGGATGCTTTTACGGTGATGGACACGGTGATGATGGGACACACGGTGTTGTGGGATATCATGAAGCAGCGTGAAGTGCTGTATGCCAAAGAGGATTTCACAGACGAGGATGGGCTGAAGGTTTCCGAATTGGAAGAGAAATTTGCCGAGTTGGACGGCTGGAATGCCGAAAGCGATGCTGCCGCCTTGTTGAGTGGTTTGGGTATCAAGGAAGACAAGCATTATCTGTTGATGGGTGAGTTGAACAACAAAGAAAAGGTGCGTGTCATGCTGGCGCAAGCTCTCTATGGAAATCCTGATAACTTGCTGCTGGACGAGCCTACCAATGACTTGGATATGGAGACCGTGACTTGGCTGGAAGAGTACCTCTCCAACTTTGAGCATACGGTGCTGGTGGTAAGCCACGACCGTCACTTCCTCGACTCCGTTTGTACGCATACGGTGGACATCGACTACGGAAAGATTAACCTCTTTGCCGGTAACTATAGCTTCTGGTACGAGTCCAGCCAGCTGGCGCTCCGTCAGCAGCAGAACCAGAAGGCAAAGGCCGAGGAGAAGAAGAAAGAGCTGGAAGAGTTTATCCGCCGATTCAGTGCCAATGTGGCAAAGAGCAAGCAGACTACCAGCCGCAAGAAGATGTTGGAGAAACTGAATGTAGAAGAAATCAAGCCGTCATCACGTAAGTATCCGGGCATCATCTTTACGCCCGAACGCGAACCGGGTAATCAGATTCTGGAAGTTTCCGGTTTGACGAAAACGCTGGAAGATGGTACGGTGCTGTTCCGCGACGTCAACTTCAACGTAGAGAAGGGAGACAAGATTGTATTCCTTTCGCACGACCCGCGTGCCATGACCGCCCTGTTCGAGATTATCAACGAGAATATGAAACCGGATGCAGGTACTTTCAACTGGGGTGTGACTATCACCACCGCTTACCTGCCGCTGGACAATACTGCATTCTTTAATACAGACCTGAATCTGGTGGACTGGTTGAGCCAGTTCGGTGAAGGCAATGAAGTCTATATGAAGAGCTTCCTGGGACGTATGCTGTTCTCCGGCGAGGAGGTGCTGAAGAAAGCAAGCGTATTGTCGGGAGGTGAGAAGATGCGTTGCATGATTGCACGTATGCAGCTGCGCAATGCCAATTGCTTGATTCTGGATACACCTACCAATCACCTCGACTTGGAGTCTATCCAGGCATTCAACAATAATCTAAAGACCTATAAAGGCAATATCCTTTTCTCATCCCACGACCACGAGTTCATTCAGACGGTTGCCAACCGTATCATCGAATTGACTCCGAACGGTATTATCGACAAGATGATGGAGTATGACGAATACATCACTTCAGACCACATCAAGGAGTTGCGTGCACGTATGTACGCAACAAAGTGATAACGGAAGCTAAGGACTAAATAAGCATATTTTAAATCGTTCCATCATGAGGAAAAAATCGTTCCACCATGGTGGAACGATTTTTTCACCACGGTGGAACGATATTTCTGCCATGATGGAACGATTCTTCTTTCATATCTTTTTTGTTTAATAAAGGCTTGTGCGATATTGAAAAAAAGAAGAAGGTGTGTTAGAATGATTTTTAGCTATCATTCTGACACACCTTCTTTTGCTATTAAAAGAGTCTCTTTGTTCTTATTAAGGCGGGGAATAGTCTGAGTTATTGTTTCTCCTTATATATAATTTTGCCTTGGCTTTCGCCGAAAAGGTTGTCGCCTAGCGTGGTAATCTTATTCCCCGTGGCAAGCACATAGCGCAGGTTGTCGCATCCCATAAATGCTCCGTACTCAATGGCGGTTACACTGGCAGGAAGCACCAGCGTGCCGCACAAACGGCCGCAGCCACTGAATGCACGCTGTCCGATGCTTCTAAGTTCTTGCGGGAGCCGTACGTTCAGCAGATACTTCTTTTGGGTGAAAGTATAGTCGGGAATTGCAGTGGCATTACTGTTGGTCATGTCGATGGAAACCAGATTGGGCATATAGTCGCGTATCAATGTGAAGTCGGCTTCGTCCATTTTTCCTTCAACGGTCAGAAAGTTAACGTCTTTGGGCTGAAATCCGGCTCTTAACAGTTCGCTGGCAAGGCTGCCCATTTTACCAATCTGCACATTTACTGTCAGTGGTTCTCCTTCAATGAATGCAAAGGTCTCCCATTTCTTTTTGGTACGATAGGAGTCACTGCATCCCAATGGAACAAATATGGCTGTAACGCTATCGGCCAATGCTTCGGACAACAGATTGGGAGCCGTTTTCTTCCGTATCTGGCATATCTTGAGATTTTTGCATCCCTTAAAGGCAGCATCTTCGATGTTCTTGGTCTTGTCGGAAAGGATAATCCTGGTCAGCGTCTCCTTACCTACAAATGTACTGTCGTCCATTTGCTTGCAGAAGGCATATGCCGGAATGCAATTGGCAGGATATACATAAAAACGGTTTGGATAAGTCCCGTTCTTGCCTGCATACATGCTGATGGAGGCATTGGAAATGTCCAGCAGTTGCAGGTTTTTGAATTCATCCCGTAGATGCCTGAAATCTACGGCATTCAGCTTGCCCTGCAGGGTCAGTTGGGTGATTTCATTGGCTTCCGCTTCTGTCATCAGTTCCACCAGGGTGCCAGGTTTGGCCACGTAGTATCTTTTGGATTTTTGTGCCGAGGCATTCAGCATTAACGCCAGTCCGGCAACGGCTAAAAGTATTTTTCTTAGTTTCATGTTTGTCGATTCCAGATTGATTTTTCAAATATAAGAAGAAACCGGCAGGAATACATGAAGTTTTTTCTTTTTATTATTATTTTTGTCGGATATTAATCAAAATGAGATACAAATGGAGACGGAAGAAACAGTGAAGGAAGAGTGTGTTGCTATGAGTAAAACAAAACGTATTTGGCTGGCATTCGTTGATATAGTACTGTTTACTGTACTTTTTATGATTTTTCTGTTTTTGTTTGCCATACCTTTTGCGATTGCTTTCCCTGAGTTGAAGACACAAGCTGGTGGGATGAGCGTCTATTTAATGATGTTGAATGAAGTCTTGATGTTGGCCAGTGGGCTTATTGCCGCTTGTATGGTGCTGGGCTTTAGGAAGCTTCCTTTTTCGGGCTTGGGCTTGTCTTTGAAGGGATGGGGTAGAAGCCTGCTGAACGGAGCTTTGTTTGTCGTGTTCTTGTATGCAGTTGGTTTTGGCTTGTCTTTATTGTTGGGGGCTGTGGAAGTGGCAGGGGTCTTGTTTTCTCCCATTTCGTTGTTGTCGAGTCTTTTGCTTTATTTTTTAGTGGCAGTTACGGAAGAAGTTATTGGACGCGGTTTCATTTTAGGGCGTATGCTGGATGGAGGCGTCAATAAGTTTGTGGCATTGCTTATCTCTGCGGTGTTATTTTCGTTGATGCATCTTTTCAATCCCAGCTTTGCCTTCGTCCCGTTTTTGAATATCATGCTGGCGGGTTGTTTCTTGGGAGCTTCCTATATATACACGCGTAACCTCTGTTTCCCCATTGCCTTGCATTGGTTCTGGAACTGGATTCAAGGTTCTGTTTTGGGATATAAAGTCAGTGGAAATGAATTTAGCAATAAGAATCTGCTGATTCTTCACTTTCCGGAAGAAAATCTGATAAATGGAGGAACTTTCGGGTTCGAAGGCTCTATTCTGTGTTCACTACTTTTAGTGCTTGGTACAGTAATTATCTTAAGACACTATTATAAGGGATTAGTGATTAGGGATTAATGATTAATGATTAATGATTAATACGGAAACCATTAACCACTAACCATTAATCACTAATCCCTAATCACTAATTCTGTTCCACTCCTTTCATTGTCAGCTGTATGCGTTTCCGGTCCATATCTATGCTGAGTACCTTTACGCGTATATGTTGATGAATGGACACTACTTCATTAGGGTCTGATATGAATCTGTCGGCGAGTTGGGAGAGGTGTACCAGTCCGTTTTCCTTGATGCCTATATCGACAAATGCGCCGAAGTTGGTGATGTTTCCTACGATGCCGGGCAATTCCATGCCTTCGCGCAGGTCGCTGATGGTGCGCACGTTCTTATCAAATTCAAATATTTTTATCGGTCCGCGTGGGTCACGTCCGGGCTTGTCCAGCTCTTGCAGGATGTCTTTCAGTGTCGGCATGCCCACGGTGGGGGAGAGGTAGCGTTCCGGATTAATCTTCAGACGCAGCTCCCGGTTGGCTATCAGCTCGGCTACGCTGCAACCCAAGTCCTTTGCCATTTGTTCTACGATGCAATAGCTTTCCGGGTGTACGGCAGTATTGTCCAGCGGATTCTTTGCCTGCGGAATGCGTAGGAAGCCGGCACATTGCTCAAACGCCTTGGCACCCATACGAGGTACTTTCATCAGTTCCTTGCGCGAGGTGAAGGCACCGTTTTCGGCGCGATAGTTCACAATGTTCTGTGCCAGTTGCGGACCCAATCCCGAGATGTAGGTCAGTAGATGGCTGCTTGCGGTGTTCAGGTTGACACCTACCAAGTTTACACAGTTTTCTACGGTCTGGTCCAGTGATTTTTTCAGCTTGGTTTGGTCCACATCATGCTGGTATTGCCCCACACCAATAGATTTCGGGTCAATCTTTACCAACTCTGCCAGCGGGTCCATCAGTCGTCTGCCTATGGACACAGCACCGCGTACGGTGACGTCGTAGTCGGGAAACTCGTCCCGTGCAATTTTAGAGGCCGAATAGATGGAAGCTCCCTGCTCGCTGACGATGAATATCTGTATGTCGCGGTTGAAGCGCTGATGTTTCAAGAACTCCTCCGTCTCGCGGCTGGCAGTTCCGTTACCTATGGCTACGGCATCTATCTTATAAGACTCTATCATCATTTGCAGCTTGGCAAATGCCTCTTTCTGCTTGCTGACCGGAGGGTGGGGGTAGATGTTCTCATTGTGGAGCAGATTTCCTTGTGCATCGAGGCACACAACTTTACAACCCGTACGAAATCCGGGGTCTATACCCATCACACGCTTTTGCCCCAGTGGTGAAGCCAGCAACAACTGACGGAGGTTTTCGGCAAATACCTTGATGGCTTCCTCATCAGCACGTTCCTTACTTTGCGTGGCAAATTCCGTCTCTATGGATGGCTTCAATAGGCGTTTGTAGGAATCCTGCACGGCTTCTGCCACTTGCTGTCCGCAGGGGTTGTTGCTCCGCACGAATTGGCGTTCCAGCCGTTCCACGCACTCCTCATCGTCCGGGCTGATGCTGACTTTCAGCAGGCCTTCCGCTTCGGCACGCCGGATGGCGAGCAGGCGGTGGGAGTTGCATCGCTTCAACGATTCGGAGCAGTCGAAGTAGTCACGGTATTTGGTCGCTTCCTCTTCTTTGCCTTTCACTACTTTGGCGGTCAGTATGCCTTGGCGGGCAAATGCGTTGCGCACGCTGTTTCGGGCACGTTCGTCTTCGCTAACATGCTCGGCTATGATGTCACGGGCACCTTTCAGTGCATCTTCCACGTTCTTCACGTCTCCTTTCACGTAATTGGCGGCGCGTTCCTCCGGATGAGGATCACGTTGCAGCATCAGCAGGGTGGCGAGGGGTTCCAGTCCTTTTTGACGGGCTGCTTCGGCACGTGTTTTCCGTTTGGGCTTGTAGGGGAGGTAGATGTCCTCCAGTAGGGTATTGTCCCAAGTCTCCTCGATGCGCTTCTGAAGTTCGGCGGTCAGTTTACCTTGTTCCTGTATGGTGTTCAGGATGGTTTCTTTACGTTTGGCGATTTCGTTCAGCTTTTCGTAGTGGGTCTTTATGGATTCAATCTGCACTTCGTCCAGTCCTCCCGTCACTTCTTTTCGGTAGCGGCTGATGAAGGGGATGGTGGCACCATCGTTCAGCAATCCGAGGGTCTGTACTATTTGTTTCTCTGATATGCCGAGGGCGGCAGATATCATGCGGTGGAAATGTTGTATCATCGGTTCTCTCTTTTTATAATGGATGCCAAAAGTACGAAAAACAATCGTCGTACGAAAATAAACCCCATATTCTTGGAAAAATCATTTATTATTGCGAAGTTTGTCAACTATAACGAACTAATAAACAATAATATGGAAGAAGCTAAAGGTCAATCGATTTTAGATAAAATGCTCACTACATTTATCAATACGTTAGTGAAAGCAGCCGAAAATGAGGCTCAAACACATTTCGGCAAAAACCTTGAGGAGGTATTGAAGCATTTCATGGCAAAAGTGAATAGCGATTTTGAAAAACAATGCCTGCTTTGGTATTTTACAAAAAAAGGTCAAACTATGACCGTGTCGTCAGAAGTCTTTGAGCGGATTGCGAAAGCGGCTGTTGCCTCGCGTGCGGCAAGCGAGAAGCTGTTTCATGGCCCACAGAAGGTAATCATTAAAGGAAAGGTCTATTATTCCCAAACCATTTCTTTCTATGAGAATGATGAATTTGATTATGCCTTGGGCTGTGCGACAATCTTCTTTGATGAGGAGGGCGTTCCCGTAGGCCTGAAGGATATTTATGACTTTAACGAAGCAAAACATCGTGATACCAATGCCGAGAGTGACACCACATTTATGGCTAAATTTGAAAAAGCAAATTTAGCAAAGTCCTACGCCATACTTTATGGCATTAATGACTATGACCTTCATGACTGATGTGTTTCGTACCATATCGTCATGTATCATAGCATTATTCTGCTGTCTGTTACCAGTGTTCTCTATTACGGGGGAGCATCCGATACTGATTATCAGTTCCTATAACCCGGATGCTGGCCGTACTTCCGGCAACATCTCAGACTTTATGGAGGAGTTCCAACGCCTGGGCGGGACAAACACCATCGCATTGGAAAACATGAACTGCAAAAGCTTCTCCGAATCTCCCCTTTGGGAACGGAGGATGGTGGAGCTATTGTCCAAATACCAGGGCGATAACAGTCCGGCGCTGACCGTCCTTATTGGGCAGGAGGCTTGGGCTGCCTATCTTTCTCTGCCCGACTCTATACGCGGCAATACTCCGGTCGTAAGTGCATTGTCCAGCCGTAACGCCATATTGTTGCCGGGCGATACGGTCGACTTAAAGACCTGGATGCCCGAATCCGTCGACTTCTTCACGGATTTCCCCAGTTCGCCTATCAAGGCTGGCTTCGTTTATGAGTATGATGTGGAGGCCAACATCAATATGATAAAGCAGATGTATCCCGGCACCAAGAATATCGCTTTTGTCTCAGACAACAGTTATGGCGGCGTTGCCATGCAAGCCTATGTAGTGAAGGAGATGCAGAAGTTTCCGGAACTCAACCTGATTCTGCTGGACGGACGCGTCCATACCATATATACCATTTGTGACAGATTGCATGAGTTACCGGAAAATACAGCTATATTGATGGGGACATGGCGTGTGGACATGAACGATGGTTACTTCATGCGGAATGCAACCTACGCCATGATGGAAGCAGCTCCCACTTTGCCCACTTTCTCGCTCAGTTCCGTAGGCTTGGGATATTGGGCTGTGGCAGGTGTCGTTCCTGCCTACCGTGCTTTGGGCAAGGAGATGGCAAGACAGTCCTACCGCCTGCTGACCACCCCTCAGGATAGTGAGACCCATATGGAAATCATTCCGAATGAGACCATACTGGACGGTAAACTTGTGAAGGAAAAGAAACGGAATATCACCGGCCTTCCGCAGCCGGTAAAGATGCTGAACGTAACCCCTTCTTTCTACGAACAGTACAAGTATCATATCTGGTCTGTCGGTGCTGTTCTGTTGGTGCTGTTGGGCGGTTTGTTCGTTTCCCTTTACTTTTATTATCATACAAAGAAGTTGAAGGATGAACTGGAGGTATCCGAGGGTGCCTTGCGCGAAGCAAAAGACCGTGCCGAAGAATCCAGCCGTCTGAAGAGTGCTTTCCTTGCCAATATGAGCCACGAAATCCGTACTCCATTGAATGCGATTGTGGGCTTCTCGGACGTGCTGTCTGCCGGAGGAGCCTCGGAAGAAGAACAGCGTGGCTATTTCGAGATTATTAGGACCAACTCTGATTTGCTGCTTCGGTTGATTAATGACATATTGGATGTGTCCCGTTTGGAGGCCGACCGCGTCATCCTTTCTTTGGAGAGCTGCAATGTAGTGCAGATATGCCAGCAGGTAGTAGCTTCCGTGGCCCAGGCACGCAGGTCGACCAATCAATTCTTATTTGAGTGTGAACGTGAGGTAGTGGAGATGCGGACGGATGTGCAGCGTTTACAGCAGGTTGTGATAAATCTGCTTTCCAATGCGGACAAGTTTACAAAAGAAGGTACGATAACCTTGAAGCTGGAGCCGGATACGGCGAGGAATGTTGCAGTATTCTCGGTGACTGACACTGGTTGCGGCATTCCATTGGACAAACAGAAACGGGTGTTCGAACGTTTCGAGAAGCTGAACGAATATGTGCAGGGAACCGGCTTGGGCTTGTCCATCTGTAAGCTGACCGTTGAGAAGTGGGGCGGCGAGATTTGGATAGATCCTGCCTATACGGATGGAGCGCGGTTTATGTTTACCCATCCTATGAACTTATAAGAACCGACAAGAAATAAGGAAATATAATGAAAAGATTTAGTTGTTTTTTTATCTGGATTTTTGTCCTGACAAGCATACTGCCTGCGCAGGAAAGAGAGGTGAAACTGAAAGTCGTACAGACCAGTGATATACACGGCAACTACTATCCCTACGACTTTATACGCCGCCGGGAGGCAACCGGCAGTCTGGCACGTGTGCATGCTTTGGTGCAAAAAGAACGTGAGGCTTATGGCAAAAATCTGATTCTCTTGGACAATGGTGACATTCTGCAGGGACAGCCCACAGCCTATTATTATAATTACATAGATACCGTTGCCCCTCATCTGGCAGCGGAGATGATGAATTTCATGGGGTATAATGCCGGCAATATGGGTAACCATGACGTAGAGACCGGCCGTACCGTTTTCGACCGTTGGGCAGGTGACTGCCGTTTTCCGATATTGGGTGCCAATATTGTGGATACTGCTACCGGAGAAACCAATTTCAAACCCTATGAGGTGCTGGAACGTGACGGAGTGAAAATTGTGGTTCTCGGTATGATAACTCCTGCCATCCCCGTATGGCTTTCAGAGAATCTGTGGAAAGGGCTGCGTTTCGACGATATGGAGGAGACTGCCCGCAAATGGATGAAGATTATCCGTGAGCAGGAAAAGCCTGATTTGGTTATCGGTATGTTCCATGCCGGCCAGGATGCCCAGCTGATGGGAGGCAAGTATCGCGAAAACGCTTCGGTGGAAGTGGCGTGCAACGTGCCGGGATTCGATATTGTCCTGATGGGGCACGACCATGCGCGCGAATGCAAGAGGGTGTACAACATAGCCGGTGACTCGGTACTGGTGATGGACCCTGCCAGCAACGGTGTCGTTGTGAGTAATGTGGATATAACCTTGAAACTGCGTGATGGTAAAGTTATAGACAAGAAGATAGACGGCATACTGTCCGATACGCAAGACTACGGCGTCAGCGAAGAGTTCATGCAACGCTTTGCCCCCGAAAATGAAGCTGTGCAGAATTTTGTTTCCAAGAAGATAGGTTCCTTTACCGAGACCATCTCCACACGTCCTGCCTATTTCGGCTCTTCCGCTTTTATAGACCTTATTCATGAGTTGCAGTTGGCAATCAGCGGAGCGGATATTTCTTTTGCGGCTCCTTTGTCCTATGATACGGAAATCCGTAAAGGAGACATTTTTGTGAACGATATGTTCAATCTGTATAAGTACGAAAATATGCTTTACACCATGCGTCTGACGGGAAAGGAGATACGCGATGCCTTGGAGATGTCGTATGATTTGTGGACCAATCGGATGAAGTCTCCGGACGACCATATCCTTCTCTTCCGTGAGAAGCGCCGCGAAGGTGCTACGGATAGGGCCTCATTCAAGAATTTCAGCTTCAACTTCGATTCTGCGGCGGGTATTATCTACACGGTGGATGTGACCAAGCCGGATGGCGAGAAGGTAACCATTCTCAGCATGGCAGACGGTACCCCGTTCGATATGGATAAAATGTATAAGGTAGCGGTGAATTCTTATCGCGGAAACGGTGGCGGCGAATTGCTGACAAAGGGGTCCGGCATCTCGCAGGATGAATTGAAGGAGCGCATCATCCACTCTACGGATAAGGACTTACGCTATTATCTGATGCAGTACATTGAGCAGAAGAAGGTGATTGAACCGCGTGCGCTGAATCAGTGGAAGTTTATTCCCGAAGAATGGGCGGCTCCGGCTTCCAAGCGTGATTATGAGTTCTTGTTTGGCAAAGTTAAAGAATAATTCACTATCTTTGCGGCTCAAAATCTATAGTATAAGTTTTTGGACGTGAAGCAGAAGAAAAAAATTATAGGTGCATTGAGCTTGCTGGTACTGTTTATCATGTACCAGGCAAGTATCACTGCGTTCACTCACGTCCATTATGTGAATGGGGTGATGATAACGCACTCGCACCCTTTTCATGGCACACACTCTCACTCTCAGACTTCCCTTCTGGTTATCGGGCATCTGTCGGTATTCCACTCTTCCGGGGTGGATGTGTATGAGGTTCAGCACCCGATGCGTCCTTTGCTGTCCATGCTCAGAGCCAAACCGGCAACGCCTACTGTAAAGGGGGAAGTTATACGTACTCTTTCCCTTCGCGCTCCTCCCGCTCTTTTTTCATAGTCATTAGGTTTAAAAACGCCTGGATTTTTTGCATGTAGATACCAGGTGTTTTAGTCTCGAATGTCCGGTATTTCAGTGAAAGAAGTGCGGTATGTCGGATTATTATCTTTTTTCAGACTTGAATTATTTTTTTATTTAGAGCGCTAATTTGATGAAACAATACATTTTGGCGTTGGTACTTGCAGTGGTAAGTGCCAGCGTAGCTTTTGCCGTAAATCCTATAAAGGAAGGCAATATGATTTCCGGCCATGTGATAGTGAAAGGTACGGAGGAAAATATACCGTATGCCACGGTTTTGATTATCGGCAGCGGTCAGGGAACGGTTTCCAATGAAGAAGGACAATTTGAGTTCCGCAAGCTTCCGGCGGGAAAATACAAGCTCCGTGTGTCTGCCGTGGGCTATAAGACCCAAGAGAAGGAAGTGACGGTGAGCAAGGACTTTACTGCCGTCATACATTTCCCGATGGAAGAGGAGAGTTTTATGACCGATGAAGTGGTGGTATCTGCCAACCGCAACGAGGTAAGCCGCAAGGCAGCTCCGGTAGTCGTGAATGTGATGAGTACCAAATTGTTCGAGATGGTCAACTCCACCGACCTTGCCAAGACACTGAACTACCAGTCGGGCTTGCGTGTGGAGAACAACTGCCAGAACTGTGGTTTCCCCCAGGTGCGCATCAATGGCTTGGAAGGTCCGTATTCGCAGATATTGATAAACAGCCGTCCCATCATCAGTGCATTGAGCGGTGTGTACGGACTGGAGCAAATCCCCGTGAACATGATTGAACGGGTAGAAGTGGTGCGTGGTGGAGGCTCTGCCTTGTTTGGAGCTAATGCTGTGGGAGGCACCATCAACATCATAACCAAAGATCCCATCAACAATTCCTTCCAGGTATCGAGTATGTTCTCCAATATGGACGGCAAGTCCTGGGAGCAATATATGGGTGGCAATGTATCGCTGGTTGCCAAAGATAACTCCTACGGCATTGCCCTTTATGAGAGTTACCGCAACCGTAACCCCTACGACCGCGATGGCGATGGCTTTTCCGAGCTGGGCAAGCTGAACATGAATACCTTCGGTTTCCGTGCCTATTACCGTCCTACGCATTTCAGCCGCATCAATCTGGAATACCATACTACTAACGAACTTCGTCGCGGAGGTAATAAATTTGATTTGCAGCCGCATGAGACGGACATTACCGAGCAGACCAAGCATATCATCAATAGCGGAGGCGTGAGCTACGATTTATTCTGGAAAGAGTACAAGCATAAGATTTCAGCTTACACCTCCATCCAGCACACCGATCGCAACAGTTACTATGGTGCCCAAAAGGACATGAATGCCTACGGCAAGACGAAAGACTTGACTTGGGTTGCCGGTGGCATGTATGTAGGCAATATGGACAACTGTTTCTTTGCTCCCGCTACCTTCACCAGCGGACTGGAATATCAGAACAACTCCCTGCATGACATTATGACCGGCTATCATCGTGACATGGAGCAGGATGTCCGCATTGCCAGTGCTTTCGTGCAGAATGAGTGGAAAATGAATGTACTGACCATGTTGGTCGGCGCCCGTCTGGACAAGCACAACCTGATTGACAAGCTTATTTTCAGTCCTCGCGTCAACCTGCTCTACAAGCCGACAGATGATTTTCAGGCAC
The DNA here is from genome assembly GCF_025147485.1 of Bacteroides uniformis. Classification (NCBI taxonomy): domain Bacteria; kingdom Pseudomonadati; phylum Bacteroidota; class Bacteroidia; order Bacteroidales; family Bacteroidaceae; genus Bacteroides; species Bacteroides uniformis. The sequence continues at coordinate 2,930,415 of NZ_CP102263.1, forward strand.
GCTTGACTTATTCTACCGGTTTCCGTGCTCCGCAGGCATACGATGAGGACTTGCACGTAACGGCAGTAGGCGGTAAGGGTGTCCAAATCAAACTGTCCGACAATCTGCGTGAAGAGCGTTCCAACAGTTACAGCGGTTCGGTAGACTGGACTGCCCATTTGGGGCACTGGCAGGCAAACATTCTGGTGGAAGGTTTCTATACAGACCTGCGCCATGTCTTTGTGCTCGAAGATATCGGCAAGAACGAAGTAGGGGATGTTATTAAGGAGCGCCGCAACGGAAACGGTGCACGTGTATATGGTGCCAATCTGGATGCGAGGATTGCCCATGGTAAGGAGGCGCAGTTCCAACTCGGATTTACGGCACAGCGCAGCCGCTATACCCATGAGGAAGCTTGGACAAAGGTGGACGGAAAAGACCTTACCACTAAGCGCATGCCCCGTACACCGGATTATTACGGGTACTTCACTTTCTCTTCCGCACCGGTAAAGAATTTTGATTTCTCTCTTTCCGGCACTTATACGGGAAAGATGATTGTTCCGCACTACGCACCGGAAGATGCTCCCGAGGGTGCCTTCTGTAATATCACTTCAGACCGCATGGAGCATACTCCCCAATTTCTGGATCTGAATGTGAAGTTGAACTATACGTTTGTGCTTCACGACCATATCAAGCTTCAGTTGAATACGGGTGTACAGAATATCTTTAACAGTTTCCAGAAAGACCTGGATAAAGGGGAATTCCGCGATGCGGGTTATTTCTACGGACCGACGCAGCCGAGAACCTTTTTTATCGGTTTCAAGATAATGAACTAAAAGTTTCCATTTAAGAATTTTTAGAGCTAAATTCCGCAAAATAGTCCTACATTTGTCGCCAAAGCACAAAAACCATGGATACTAAGAGAATACGGAATGTAGACATTTCCCAGATACATCATTTGCCGATGATTGATTTCATCGGCAATGATTTTGCTATTTTTAATGACATCAAGGATATGCCTTTGAGCTCTTATCCCACCCGTTTGAATGCTGCTTGCCTGACTGTCTGTTTGAAAGGGTGGTGCAAACTGGAACTCAACCTGCAGCAATGTGAAATGCGGGAAGGTATGTTGGGCATTATTCTTCCCGACCAGATTGTTCTGCAACGGGAACGCTCCGAAGATTTTTCCGGACTTTTCATTGCCGTTTCAAAGGACTTTATGGATATGGTGATACCTACCATGCAGCAGCTTTTCCCCATGTTCTTTATGATTAAGGAACGGCCTTTTGTCCACATCACTCCGGAGGAATCCCAATCATTTCAGGAGTATCACTCTTTTCTTTGGAGCAAGGTGAAGCTGAAAGACAACCCTTTCCGTAAGGAAATCACCCAGGGGTTGCTGTTGGCCCTTTTTTATGAGATATATAACATTTATCAAGGGCATGTCGTTCAGGAACGCATTCCCAAAAGCAGGAAGGAAGACTTGTTCGAGCGCTTTATCCGTGCCGTTTCAGAGTCTTATAAAGAAGAGCGAAGTGTGTCCTATTATGCCGATAAGATGTTCCTCACCGCCAAGCACCTTTCCACCGTAGTGAAAGAAATCAGCGGAAAGACGGCAGGCGAATGGATTGACAGTCTCGTAGTTTTGGAAGCCAAAGCCTTGCTGAAGTCTTCCGAAATGAGCATTCAGGAAATTGCGGACGAGCTGCATTTTGCCAACCAGTCCTTCTTTGGTAAGTATTTCAAGCATCACACCGGCATGTCACCTAAAGAATATCGCCGGCAATAGGTTCAATGTGACGGAATAATGTTTATTTTTGCGGTAAAGATTTACCCCCAAAATAAACTATCATGGAAAAAAGAGAAATTGACCTTACTGTTTCCTGCTATGGAAAGGTGAAAGGAGTGAAGTATGACGTTGTCATCTTGCCGTGGGGAGCTACGGAGCCCCACAATCTGCATCTGCCTTATCTCACTGATTGTATTCTGCCGCATGACATTGCTGTAGACGCGGCTGCACTGGCTTTGCAGAATTCCGGTGTACGCTGTATGGTGATGCCTCCCGTACCTTTCGGTGCACACAATCCGGGGCAGCGCGAACTTCCGTTCTGCATCCATACCCGCTATTCCACCCAGCAGGCCATTCTGGAAGACATAGTTGCTTCCCTCTATGCACAAGGCATGCGTAAGCTGATTATTCTCAGCGGTCATGGCGGCAACAACTTCAAGGGAATGATTCGTGACCTGGCGTTTGTGTATCCCGATTTTCTGATTATCGCTGCCGACTGGTTCAGCATCGTCCCTCCCAAAGACTACTTTGAGGCTGTTGTCGACGACCATGCCGGCGAGTCTGAGACTTCCGTCATGATGCATTACCATCCCGAGCTGGTGAATCTGGCTGAGGCCGGTGACGGAGAGTCCCAACCGTTTGCCATTCCTTCCTTGAATGAAAAGGTTGGCTGGGCTCCCCGCCATTGGGATAAGGCTACAGTCGACAGCGGGGTAGGGAACCCCAAAAAAGCTTCTGCCGAGAAAGGAGAACGTTATATGAAACCGGTGGTGGAAAAGTTGGCGAAACTCTTTACGGAAGTCGGCCTGGGAAGTCTGTATTGATGTACTTGGCTTCCGGCTATATATAAAAATAGGCAATAACCGTTGTGGATATTGCCTATTTTTTTAGTGCACCCTAAAAACTAATCTCTTTACTCTTATAAAAACTAATCTTTCTCTATTTCGAGTACAAAATTAGAAGGTTTTTGCGGGTTATGAATTGACATAAGTCAAAAATCTCATTCGGATATTATTTTTTCAAACGTGCCCAAAAGCCCTTCTTTTTCTGCCGGACCGGTTCACTGTTTTCGCGAAACAGTTCTTCGTAGGTCAGCCCGTCATGCACCATGCGGTAGATGCTTCCCCAGTCGGGCAGTCCGCCCAGGTTGCGGTCATCGATAAAGAGATCGGCTTTTACTTTGCGTGAAAAACCGGTGTGTGCGATGTCTTCTTCCGGATAGTCCCGGTTGACGGCATAGAATTCCACACCCCGTTTCCTACACCATTCCACAGCTTCCTCCAGGAGCTTCCCTTCACGTACCGACCATAAAATCAGCCGGTGACGCTCGTTTATCAGCATCTTCAGCGTAGCGGTGGCAAAGGGAATTTCTTCTCCTATCTGGGGATAGCGGTGTTCTACAATGGTACCGTCAAAATCAACGGCTATGGTCATAAATGAATAGCTTTTATTGGTTTCAGACTGTGGAGAAAATTATCCTTGACCGCCTGTGGTGCCGCCTGAGTGCTGGCTGACCGGATTGTTTGAATATTCTTCCTGATGTCCCGTGTAGCTTTTCAGCTCTACTTTTACGTCTTTGCTCTGGTTGCCTACCACTACTTTAAAGGTATATGTTTTCACGCGTACCATACGCTTGCTGCCATACAGCAGTACATGGTTGCCACTGACACTTGCAGTCAGCTTTTGTTCAATTTCATAAGAACCGTTCGTACCTCCCTCTTCAGTTTCAATGTAGTTGTTGATGTATGTGGCCAGTGCATCGGATGCTCCTGCAGCTTTCAGCGCTTCAGCCGGAGAAACGGTATAGTCCCATCCGTTCTTGATTTTAAGGGTCAGGATGATGTTTTCCAGTGCATCGTAATCTCTGTTCTCAATCTTGATTACCTCGGCTTTTCCATTCACTTCGTTGTAGCCGTCTGCTACACTGGCGGCAGCTTGTTTGGTAAATTTCACTCTAGGTGAATATTTGCCGGCTATCTTCTCGCCTTGCGGAATGGTAATGATGTAATTGTTATTGTTGAATCCTACGGTTTTAGCAGCGGCTCTGGTTGCAGGCGCCTCGCTGGATTCCACTTCCATGTTTTCCGGATCAAAATAGCCCAGGTTGGCATCAGTCGACGGATTGGGAATGGCAATGATGATATCTTCCTTGGCAACAGCGTCAGCCGGCTCTGTCTTGATGGCTACGTTATTTACAGAAGCCTTTGATGCTTCCGGTTGTGTGGAAGTTGCCGGATTGGCCTCACGTGCCTCTTCAAACACGACGGCTGCAATCTTGGTGTTTTCTTCCGTACCTCCGGTGGGTATGTTGATGGTGGCGGCATTCTCCTTTTCCGGATTTTCTATTTTCGGAGCCTCAATGGTGCTTCCGTCAGCCTCCTGCATCTCGCCGAATTCTATGGTTGTTGACATTTTTACATTTACCACCATCAGGCTGTGGTTGGCTGTTCCGTCTGTAAATTCTGCTGTGGCCTCGTAGTCATCATGTCCTTCAGATGTTACGGTGAGCGTGTAGATGCCGGTTTTGTTCACAGTCAGTGAGTATACGCCTTTTGCATCGGTTGTGGCAGAGTATTCGCCGCTTTTTACGGTGGCTCCTGCCAATGGACCGTTGGCATCGGTAATGGTACCTGCAATGTAGTAGGCTGTTTGACTTCTTAGCGGGTCTTCCACTTCTTCATACTTCTTGTCGTCATCGTGGCAAGATGTAAGGACTGTTGTGCTGAAGGTCATTGCAAACATCAATGCACCTCCTAAAAATAAACTTTTCTTTTTCATAATTTTCGTCATTTGATAAAACTAATCTGTTTAAATTATACTTATTCCGATTTTTCCTTTTGTTGCTCCTTTATGAGGAAATAGCGTATATAGTCCGGCTGGTAGAAGTTGCTGCTCCGGTTTTCGTTAGGGCGTGTACTGTAACTTTTGCCCAGTTGTTTTTCTATGTACTCTCCATCTGCCACCATGCCGTATGCCCATGCAAAGTAGTCAGCCGGCTTTACTCTGAAGAATCCTTTTCTACTCCATTTCTTTCCCGGCAGGGGGATGGCAAAATGAAATCCTCCGTTTATCTCTCCGTCTGTACAAAGGGCATACAAGCCGATGGCATACTCTCCGAAGTGCCGCGTACAGTCTCCTCTCACTCCATAATCACCGTAAATATATCTTCCTGCTTTCAAGTCGAACTGCAAGTTGAGGCGTGGTTCGTAGTACGAAGCATTCAGTGAGGCATTGATACGCTGTTTTCTGCCTATATACCAGCCGTCTTCCCGGGTGATGGCGGAGAAACCGGTGGAGCCTGCCGTTCCGCCCAGTTCCCAGCGTCCGTTGTTGGTGCGGTATTTTATTTCCAGTTGTGCACCATATCTGTTGTTGGTGAAGTTACCCACCGTCATTTTCCCGAAGATGTTGTGCCTGAAGCGTACATCCTGCGATAGAGCTATGATTCCCGGTCTTATCCGTTTCATCTCTCCACTCAGATTGGTGGCTACGGGCAGTATCACTTGTGCGGTCATTTTCCCACCTTTCCATAGAGCCATTTCCACTGCCGGATTCAGGTTGATGGCATATGTATACAGTTCGTCAAACGTATTGTTCTCCAAAAACAAATCGGGGTATATCATCAAATCCACCTTCCAGGCAGACGGCACTTCTTCCTGACCGGCATTTTTCAATGCTTTCATGGCCGCATCCGTATCTACCGTAATTCCCATTTGCTGATATACTTGTATCAGGCTGATTTCCCCGTTTCTGTATGCTTCCGTCAATGTATCCGGCAGATTGATGCAAAGCCTGGGAATCCGGTTTTCCAGTACCACCAATTGCAAATCGCCCTTCGTCTTGCTTCCCAAGCAGGCATCTATGGCTTTGCCCACTCCGGTGTAGGTACTTCTATATACATTGTTCTCAAAACTTACAGTGGTTACCCCTGGGGTCTGTGCACATCGTATATTTTCCATACCGATGGCTTTCAGGCTCTCTGTCACTTGGGCATCTGCCATTGCAGAAATACCACAGAACCATACTGCCAGTATCCACTTCAAACCGCTTTTTCTCTTGTTTTTCATCCTACTCTTTAATCCCTAATCCTTAATCCTTCATCCCTCTCTTAGTGCAACAGCCTGCATTCATACCGTATCCCTCCCGATATGCTGTTGAATTCTCTGGTAAACACATGGATGGAGAGATGCCTCCATAATCTGGCGGCAGCTCCCACATTGAAACCTTTCGAATCATATTCGGCTATGACAGTCATTTCCCGGCAGAAAGCAGGGGAGTAGCTGATGCCTCCGAAAGGACCGTCTTGTATACTGTGTTTGTTCAGTGGCAGGTAATATCCGGCAGTCAGTGCTAGTCGGTCTCCTTTTGCGATGGAGAAGCCTTTGGTCAGTACGCCATATATGGTTGCAAAGTAGTTGGTTCCAGTGTCTTTGAAAGGGTCATTGGTACCTATGACTATTGCCGGATGATATTTTCCTTCCTCTATCGGACGTATACGTGCAGATAAAGAACGGTCTTGCTGGAAATATCCTTTCTTACCGTCATACCGGGTGGTTTTCAATAGCGTACACCGATAACTCAACTCCAGAAAAGATAAGAATGTGATGTTGACGAAGTAATTTCCGGTGTTGAAGTTAAACGGTGTCATGCCGTTCGGAAGATAATTACCGCCTCCCATAAAGGTACCGGCCTTCTGCATATCCGCTGTCGGGATGTTCAGCAGTCCGGTGTTGCCCATGGAATATTGGGCCTGCACCCCCATACAGCAACCAAGTAGCAGTAGGAGCAGGCACCATTTTCTTATTCTCGTTTTCAGCATGTCCGAGGAGGGGTGTTTTCGCTATCCATTTGTGCTCTCATATAGAGCTTCTTCACAAATGCCATGTCATGTGTCACCATGATTTTCACCAGTTCTTCAAAAGAAGTCTTGCGTGGATTCCAACCCAGCAGTGTCTTGGCTTTGGTCGGGTCACCCAGCAGTTGTTCCACTTCGGCAGGACGGAAGTATTTGGGATCCACTTCCACCAGCACTTTACCGGTTTTGGTATCAATGCCCTTTTCATTCACGCCTTCTCCTTCCCAACGTAGTTCCACACCGGTTTCCTTGAAGGCAAGTGTAGTGAAATCACGTACGGTATGATATTCTCCGGTAGCTATGACAAAATCCTCCGGAGTGTCGTGCTGCAGAATCAGCCACATGCACTCCACGTAATCTTTGGCATATCCCCAGTCGCGCAGCGAATTCAAGTTACCCAGATATAACTTGTCTTGATACCCTTGGGCTATACGTGCAGCTGCCAGTGTAATTTTGCGTGTCACGAAGGTTTCTCCGCGCCGTTCGCTTTCGTGGTTGAAGAGAATGCCGTTTACAGCGAACATACCGTAGCTTTCCCGGTAATTCTTCGTAATCCAGAAGCCGTATTGCTTGGCCACACCATATGGACTGCGTGGGTAGAACGGGGTTGTCTCCTTCTGTGGTACCTCCTGCACCAGACCGAACAGTTCGGAAGTCGAAGCCTGATAGATTTTCGTTTTTTTCTCCAGTCCCAGGATACGTACTGCTTCCAGCATACGCAGGGTGCCTACGGCATCTGCTTCCGCAGTATACTCCGGCACATCGAATGATACTTTCACATGGCTTTGTGCCGCCAGGTTATAGATTTCGTCCGGCTGCACCTGCTGTATGATGCGGATAAGCGAGCTGCTGTCCGTCATGTCCCCGTAGTGGAGGTTTACGAGACGGTTCTTCTTCATGTCACGCACCCATTCATCCAGATAAAGATGCTCTATGCGTCCGGTGTTGAACGATGACGAACGACGCAGAATGCCGTGTACTTCATATCCTTTTTCAATTAGGAACTCGGCCAGGAATGAACCGTCCTGACCGGTGATGCCTGAAATCAATGCTATTTTCTTATCCATGATTCGGGTTTTAAAATCAGTTTTTATTTATGTTATGATGTAAATTTCTCTTTTGTGATATTCCATAAGAATAAGCAGTTCCCGATGATATATCTTCTCCACATTCTTTTGGGTTCCTTTATCAGCCGGTACAGCCATTCCAACCCGTGTTCCTGCCACCATACGGGAGCACGTTGCACGTTTTCAGCAAAGAAGTCGAACACAGCGCCAATAGTACCGATGGGACCGTTTACCTCCAGTTCTTTCAGGTGTGCATAAGTCCATTTCTCTTGTTTGGGAGCGGTCATGCCCACCCAGAGCAAATCCGGCTGTGCCTGGTTTACGGCGGCTATCATGGCTTGATTGTCTTCTTGGGTGAATTCCGGCTTGTAGGGTGGGGAATAAGTCTCTATCCGGATATTGGGATATAACCGGACGGCTTTTACCTTTATTTTCCTCAGGGTGTCTTCGCTACTTCCCAGAAAGAAGCAGGTTCCTCCTTTCCGGTTCAGTTTATTCATTTCGTACAGAAACAAGTCCCATCCCGCTGTGCGCTCTATCTTCTCATGTCTCAGGAGTTTGAATGCCAGTACAATGCTTGCTCCGTCTGGAATCAATGCGTCTCCCCTCAGCAAAGCTTCTGCAAAGGCAGGATCTTTCAATGCTGTGTTATACGAGTGCGCATTGATGGTGTTAATCAGCAGTTTGCCTTCGGGCAATGCGTCAAGCTCACTTCTGTGTTCCAGAAGCGAAATCGTCTTTAACTTCAACATGTAAAAAGGAGTATAATTTTCCGCAGAGTACGCTACGCTGTCGCCCGTCACATGGAAAGGTATTTTTGAACGGAACGATGCAATATGTCCGAGAACTGCGGCAAATGTAAAGATTATGTGTGTAATATACAAGAGGAATGTGAAAAATGTAATTTAGTTGGTCTGGTGGTTGATGCAGATACCTTTCAAATACCATTCGTACAAACGGTGTATTCCTTCGTCTATTTCTATTTTATGATGCCATCCCAGGTTATGCAGTTTGGTCACATCCGTCAGTTTGCGCAGTGTGCCGTCCGGTTTCGAGGCATCCCATCGCAGCTCACCTTTGAATCCTATTTCGGCTATAATCTTTTCAGCCACTTCCTTTATGCTGAGTTCCTTTCCGGTGCCCACATTGATGTGGCAGTTGCGTATTTCTTTACTGTCCGGAGCATATGTGTCTTTAAAGTCTACATTCAGCAGTACATGTACACTGGCATCTGCCATTTCTTCGCTCCATAGGAATTCACGTAACGGTTTGCCGGTTCCCCACAAGGTGACCGCTTCCGGGGTTATTCCGAAGTTGGCAAGCTCTGCCAGAATCTCCTCGTTGCTATAGCTGCCGTTTACCCCTTTCACCGGACGCAGGTCGATGTCTTTGCGCACAGCATCCCAGTCCCCTTCGTTGAGGCATTGGGCAAGGTAGACTTTGCGAATCATGGCAGGCAGTACATGGCTGTTTTCCAGGTGGAAGTTGTCGTTCGGTCCATATAGGTTGGTAGGCATCACGGCTATGTAATTGGTTCCGTATTGCAGGTTGAAGCTTTCACACATCTTCAGCCCGGCTATTTTGGCTATGGCATACGGCTCGTTGGTGTATTCCAGCGGAGAGGTCAGCAGCACTTCTTCCTTCATGGGCTGCGGAGCTTCACGCGGGTAGATGCAGGTGCTTCCCAAGAAGAGCAGCTTCTTTACTCCGTGACGGAAACTCTCACCGATTACGTTCTGCTGGATTTGCAGATTCTGATAGATAAAGTCTGCCCGGTATTGCAGGTTTGCCATGATGCCACCCACGTGGGCAGCAGCCAGTACCACCGCTTCAGGTCGTTCTTCATCGAAAAATTTCTTTACGGCGGTTCCGTCCAGCAAATCCAGTTCTTTGTGTGAGCGTCCTACTAAGTTTGTGTAACCTCTTTGTTGCAGGTTGTTCCAGATGGCGGAACCTACTAAACCACGATGCCCCGCTACAAAAATCTTTGCATTTTTTTCTAACATGACTAATACCCTAGTTATAAAATTAATTTTTTCTATTTACTTCTTGTATGAAGCTATACATTCTTTTAAAATATCTTTCATCCGGTTCTCAAACTTTTCCAAAGTGAATTCCCTTTGAAATTTTTCTTTACCGGCTTTACCCATTTCAGCACATATCATGGGATGGTCTATTAAATATTCTATCTTTTCTGCCAGCTGTTGCGGACTATGTTTTTCCACGATAAAGCCGGTTTTGCCTTCCTCTATGATACCGGGTATTCCTCCCTCGTTTGTGCTGATGCAGGGGAGGCTTTGTTCCATGGCTTCTAATAGCACCAATGGGAAACATTCATTATCGTAATAGGTAGGAAAAACAAATATATCGGCTTTTTGCAGAAATGCGTCTTTTTCATTATCATATTTTGCTCCATGGGCAAATACACATTCTTTAAGGTTCTGTTTGTTTATTACGTCTTTAAACCTATCTTCTGTAATATTACTCCATTTTCCTACAAAATGGCATTTTATAGGCTTTCCTTTTTTTTGTAATATCGCACACGCTTCTACTAAATCCCATACGCCTTTTTCTTTTATCATATTTGACAAAAATAGAATGTTAAATTCTTTTTGAGGAGCTGTAGGTAGATTTTCATGGGTAGGTATTCCATTGGGGCAGATATAAACGTCTTTGTAATTTACGTATTTCTTTATGTCTTGATATAAATTTTCTATCAATAGAATAACTTTCAGATTTTTGAAAAAAGTGCTATATAATAGATTATCAAAATATCTATTTTGTCTGGTAGCTATGCCTTTGTTGTGATAATGTACAACGATGTTTTGTCTCATCATTTTTAAAAGCATAACTACAAAAAAATCTTTGTAGAAAGCACCACCTTTTGCGTTAGGAGTTACATAACAAAGTTGTGGCACTATTAATTTTGTTTGTTTCCTAATTTGTTTTAGTTGCTTATAGAACTCTTTCAGTTTTCTTATTCCTCCTTTACCAATATCATCCAGATCTTTTGCTAATGCAAGATTTAGATAATGACATTCAAAGGCATTATTTATAATTTTACTGTCATGTATATATTTTCCTACCATGGATGCACCATGTACTGGTGGGGGCATGTGGAGGATAAATAGGACTTTGCTATATTTTGTAGATTTGTTCATATTCAAATTGCATTTTTTCTATAGAAAAATTTGTTTTCGCATACCCGTATGCTATGCTTGCGTATTCCTCATAATACGTTGTGTCTTCTAAGGATAAAATTAGTCTGATAAAATCATCCACTTTGTTGTCATTTACTTTTAAAGGCCATGTTTCAGGCAATGTGTCTTTTAAACCGGGGCAGCTATTGATAATGGTCGGCGTGTGTGCCAAACTTGCCTCGATAGGCATTAAGGCAAGGCCTTCGTGATTTGAGGGCATAAATAAATAATCAAAATCTCCTATGTATTGGTTCAGTCCGAAAATCTTGTCATAAAGAGATGCATTAGATAGTGGCTCTAAAGCCTTGTGTACTTTCTCTTTCATTGAGCCATTTCCCACAACGTGAAAGTAAAACTTAGGATTGTCTTTTAATGCTTTTACGACTTCTATCAGCTGATCTACTCCTTTTTGATATTCCAATCTGCCGGCAAATAAGATATTTATTTTGTCCGCTATGATGTGGTTGAATTTTTTCTGTTCTACAGATTGCAATCCATTGAATATGATTTGTGGTGTCTCTCCATAAATATGCTGATAACATTGTTGTGTTGACTCGCTGATGGCTATATTGGCATGCTTTTTAGAATAAAAATATTCAACTTTTTTGCCTATTTGGGCCCATTGATTCCATAGCTCTGTGTTGTGGATTGTTCGTACATATTTTATGGATGGAAACATCCAACCGAATATTTTGTTCCATAAGTATATGCTGAGGTCTGGAATTTCTGTATGTGTATGGATTACTTGTGGTTTCCATTTTAGTGACAGATATACAAACCATAGAGGAAACAATAAAATAGCGATTTTATTGTTTGTAATATGCGAACGGTGGAAACAAATACCGCAATCATGCAGTTCTTTAATGAAAGCCTGGCTGAATTCTCCGTTTCCACGTACTACTTCCACAAGATGATATTCCATCCCTGTAGTTTGTGACTTGGCAATGTTGACAGCTACTCTTTCTGCCCCTCCTATATCAAAATGAGTGATAATGTGGAATATACGCATATATTAGTAGTTTTAGTGTTGTATATAATCCAAAAACTTTTTAGCGGTTGATTCCCATGTAAAATATTCTATGATTCGTTTTCGTGCATTTTGAACTTTTTTACCGGAGAGTATTGTTTGGGCTATTTCTTCCACTGAGTTGCATAGGAACCCACTTCTCCCGTTTTCTATGATACAGTCTGGGCCGGGTGCATGTCGCGCTACTATTGTTACATTATGGTACATTGCTTCAAGAATTGCCATTCCGAAAATTTCATTGGGGTTGAAATTTATCACATAATCAGCAACTTCATAATATGCATGGATTTTTTCATTTGGAAGTTTCCCTATGAATAATATATTGCTATATTTCTCACTTGACTTTAATTTGGCCATATATTCCTCTGTTTGCATCCAAAGAGCTCCTGCATGCACTAATAAGTATTTGTCTCCTAATCTTTCTGCTAAGGGAAAAATATCCATCGGATGCTTGTCCGGTCTTAATGCACACACCAAGAATACGATACTTTTATCTTTAGGTAATTTCAGTTCTGCCCTTTGTCGCTCTTTAGAGCTTGTCGCCAATGGAATAATGTCTGTGTCTAAGCCTACAGGAGCCCATTCTGCACTTGTCACCCCTTTTTGTTTTAATTCATTTACCACAGTTGGAGTTTTACAAAAGACTTTTGTCTTTTTGAATGCGGAAAAATTTCTGCTGCTTAACTTGTCCATTATCCAGCGTGAAATAGCTTTAGGCGAAGAGCTATGCACTGTACCTACGTAGCAATAATATTTCAGATTATGTTTCAGGCAGAAACTCACGGCTTCCGGTACACAAAGCAAGTTGTCGCTTTGCAAGTGATACACATCGATGCCAAGTGTTAGTAGTAATGAAAAATCAGGCCATACGTGATGTACAAACTTTCTTTTATAGGGCAAATACACTTTCTTAATATTGGAGGTCGTGTTTACTTCCGTTCCGCAGCGCCTGTCTTTGGGAGACATCCAGTACACAATCGTTGTTTGGTGTCCCATTTGTTCCAAGGCTTTTGCCAATCCGATTTCTTGGATGTTATAACTTCTGGTAGTCCATTCCCCATAGTCTAAATGAATATATCCAATGTTCATTTGTTTCAAAGTTTATAACGCTTTAGTAGATGTTTAAAATGCATCATAATGTTGCAATACAGAGCTATGCCTCTTGAGTATTTCTTTTTAAGAAGCCACAATTCTATTCTGTGCAGTATGCCTTGAGGAATAAAATGCATCATAGCTGTATAGTAAGGTTGGGAATAGACAGCAGCTTCAATGTCTTTACTTTTTAAGTTTTGGCTTTTATAATTAGAAATTAAATCAATAATCCAGCGTGTCCATCTGCGTTGAAAAATATTCGTTGTTTCTTTGGGAAAGTTTTGTAAATTAAAAACATTACTTATATTCGTAAATACTATTTGGTAGTCCAATCCATGCTGTAGAGCCCGTTTTCCTGTAGCGCTGTTTAAGTTTTGTCTATAATAATATACAGGTGTATTTATAGCCATAAAATTGTGTATGTATTGATAATAAGCAAGCGAAAACATAAAATCCTCACACGTTTTCATACTTTCATTAAAACGGATGTGATGTGTTTCTATAATATTTCTATTAAAAACTGCACAGCATACTGATAATGATACTATTTCTAAATTTACAGCCTCTTGATATAAGCTATGGATGCTATGGTACATTCTGTTTGACAATCTAAATCTGCCTTTTTCTTGTTTGGCATTATTTATCCAACGAATATAATTATATATAGCGAAATCCGGATGGCTATCTATTATGTCTTTGATGATTTTTAAATAGTTGCTGGCTACAAAATCATCGCTATCGATAAATGAGACATATTGTCCTTTAGCTTTGCTAAGTCCGTAGTTTCTAGCCTTGCTTACACCTCCGTTTAGAATATGAAAGCATTTTACTCTTGTGTCTTTTTGTGAATATTCATTGCAAATTTTTCCAGAATCATCCGTTGAGCCGTCGTCTATTAGCAGTAATTCAAAAAGAATATCATTTTGGCATAAGATGCTCTCAATACATTCTTTTAAATATTGAGAGGTATTATATACGGGAATGATGATGCTATGGAGTAACATGGCCTTTATAATATATGTTGGTAGAACGTAGAATAAATGTCAATAGTTGTGTAAGGCTTTTCTATTTAGATTCGTTGTGATGCACTTTTTTAGTTTTTGCAATCCTATATGTACCCATATCCATTTACTTAATTTCCAATACCATTTTTTTCGGCGGTCAAGCTTTTGTTTGGCTTCATCAGGAAGCCACGATCCCATATATAAATGTACAGTAGTGGTATTGGAAGTTTTATCCCAGTTTCCAAAAAAGTCCATTGCATTAAAGTATGTACGTGGATATATATGTACATCTCCTATCAATTGTTCGCTATTATCTGTTTTTAATCTATATTTCTCTGCTAAATAATTGGTGACTATTACTACATTGGAGGTGTTTTGTGTGATAATATCCATAGAAAATGGTTGGTTATAGTACTCTAAAAGTTCAGCTATTATGTGATGCTTAGGAGGAAATCCCATTACTCCCATTGATAATACTTTTCCATCTTCAAATCCCATAAAAGCGATATCTTTTTCAACAAATGGATTTAGACTCTTTTCCATTTTTTCATCTGTATCCAAGTAAATTCCACCATTTTTATAAAGTGCTATTAGGCGTACATAGTCTGCAACAAAAGCATATTTCTTGTTTTCATAAGCTCCTTTGCACCATTCGCTACTATTTATGTCAAAATTTTCTTCATTCCAAAGTTTAAACTCATAATCGGGAAGATGCTCTTTCCATGATTTAATACATTTTTGTACCAATGGAGGCATCTCCTTTCCTCCAAACCAACAGTAGTGGATTATTTTAGGAATCATAATTTTAACTATAATATTTTGTGTGTTCTAATCCTCTCTTTGAAATCACTTTTCCCGGATTGCCTACTACTACCGAGTTATCAGGAATATCTGTTACCACAATAGCTCCGCTACCAATCATCACATTATTCCCAATAGTAATATTCCCAATTACTTTAGCTCCAGAGGCTATCACGACATTATTTCCAATATGAGGTGCACCACCTTTAGGACCGCGTACACTACCTACTGTTACACCATGGTAGATGGTACAGTTGTCCCCAATTATAGCTGAACCGTTGATGACAATGCATGAATAATGTGGAAACATTAGTGCTTTACCTATTTTTGTACCAAATCCAATTTGAATACCTGTGAGATATTGATTGTGCTTATGAATAAGCTGGACGCACCTTAAACAGAATTTAGCCATAAAGTGGTGTTTAGTTATTAGATAGGAACCAATTCTAAACCAAAAGGTGATTCGAAATGACGCATTAAATAGAAGCGATTTTACCCCCCCCCATTTATTAATATTTGTTAACCTTTCCAGGTCGGATACAATAAGACTTTTGCATTCTTTCCAGATCATAATTTGTAATAGTTTTTGTTTTATACTTTGAATAAATCCTTTTGTGCAGTTACAAAAGGCAGAAATCTTTTCATTAGAGGTATAATGATTGAATATGAAGCTAAAGTAATGCATACTGTACACCAATAAGCTCTGTCGTGGTTACTGATAATCTTGTTGATGATAAGCGATACGACGGCTAATAGCAGAAGATGGGTAACCAATAACATAATTGAATATCTTCCTATATAGCTTATAAATGGTATTTTTACTATAGCTTTTGATATAAACAGTACACACAAAGTTCCTGTTATTCCGGAAACATAAAAAGCTATAGGATGTACATCGAACTTATTTTCTATATACATAAGGTTTCCTCCGGAAAGTAGGTAAGTAATACCACCAGACATAAGTACAAATAATATCCAATACTTATCCCATTTATTAGGTTCGAGTATGTGGGTATATTTCCTGAAAATGTACCCAATGGCAAAGAACGGGAGCACTGTCATACTAGTGTCAATAAATATCTGGATATTGACATTATTCCTTCCCATAAAGAATCCTATTATACCAATTATAAATAAGATACATATAAGTGTGGCTATTTTGAAGCACTTTGTATATTTTTCTATAAAAATCAAACAAAAATAAAAAATGATATTGGTTTCAAACAAACTTAACAAGAACCATAAAGGGATATTTGTGAATTTCTCATTATAAAAATCAATGAAACTATGCCATCCTATGACAGACTTGATTCCCATATCTACATTTAATTCTTGTAGAATGAATGGTACAATCACTCCTGTACAAAAATAGAAAAAGAAAAAGGGTATCAATAATTTGTTCGCTTTTCTGATAGCAAAATTAAAAAATCCATTATATGGTTTGAAGAATAGTCCTGATAAGAAGTAGTATAATGGCATGCGGAAAGTGTTACCAACCATTGTGTTGAATTCATATCCAATGTGATAGAAATATATGTCACAGTGGAACAATACAACAAGGATAATACAAAAACCTTTAGCTAAATCAATATATTCTATTCTCCCCCCCCCTGGTGTATCTTATTTTTACTATTTATCATAATCTTTGTCTGTTTATTACATTAAAGTGTAGCTTATTTATGTTTGCTTTACCTGCTTTTATCCAAAGATTTGGCCAAATACAACGGAGATGAATTGTGAAATAATGCTTCAGTGCAATACAGAATCCATAATGTCTGTTCTCTAAATGAAATATTTCCATTGGAGGCATTCCATTGGGGCGGTACATAAGTTTCCAACGCTTCTTTAGCGGTATTTCTGGGTCGCACCAGGCATCAATGTGTTCATGCGCATCACATTCGCCAAGTGGATGTCCTACCTGCCATAATTCTATTCCAGCTTTACGGGCGCGCAGCCCGTAATCAAAATCACCGCGCGCATGTGTATAGTAGGGGTCAAGTGTCCCCAATTTCTTGTACACGCTGTGAGGAACCAATACTATATTTCCATTCATCATAATTACTGGCACAGGGCTGTCATCAGAAGATGGGCGTGCCACTTTTCCAGTTTTATCTCTGCCTCCATACGTTAGTTTGCTACGTGTCTGAGTATCCACTGTAGACCCAAGTACGATGGTTCTGTTTTTTTTCAATAGGCTTACACGGAGCAAAGATGCGATACAGTCTTTGTATATGAAGGTGTCATCGTTTAGCCAAAGGTAATAATCATAGTTGCATCCATTTCGTTTTTTTTCCTCGGCCATTTTCCATGCTTCTATCATACCGCGATTCCAGAATACTCCATCTACGGTTTTGATGTTAACATGGGGAAACTGTGTTTTTACGCTTTCTACAGTTCCGTCAGTAGAACCTCCGTCCACTATATAAATGTCAAACTTAGTGTCAGCTGGAAGTGATTGTGCTGTTATGTTGCGCAGGCACTTTATGGTTTTCTCCTTACGGTTAAATACAGTCAAAAGTATGGCTATATGGTTCATATTGCAATTGATAAAGGGGAATATATTATGGCTTAATTTTATGATAAATATATCGTATAAACCATTGTAAGTTCAATCGAGGTGATTTGTGTAGGAAAATTATAGGTTTATACTTATCATTTGGGTGTATTGGAATTTTATAGGCATAGAATGGTGATTTATAGGTTTCGGGGTGCTTTCCACGTTGGCTGATGTCTCGATGGGGGGATATTCCATGTTTTTTGCATAGTAATGAAAAAATGCTTTGATCTTCACGATGAGCAACGAATGCTTCTCCAAAATCGGTTGTAGGAACATCGAATTTTCCTAATCCTGCTGGTGATAATAGTTCAAAATCACAACATAGTGACAGCCATTCTTTCATAAATTTACGTGTGGCAGGAGTTACAAGAAAGCAGAAATAAGTTGCGATGATTTGATTACTTGCTTTATACTTTTCTTCCGTAAGCCCCATCTTTTCAAAGCATACTGGTTTCGTAAAACAAGATTCGAGTAATGGTATATCGCAAACGAATAGAGGCTGTTTTTCTGAAAGATTTGCGATTATCCCCCTCCCTATAAAGAAAGATCCTGAATCACAGTAGAATATGATGTCTCCATCAGAACAATCAGACAGAGCCTTATTTACAAAATAAGGTTTCCAAAGCCACAAGCCGTTTCCTCTTTTTTGTGATAGGATGTCGTGATGTAGTTTGGCAAATGATTGATCTATGTCATTAGGAGTATATTCATATACTTTATCAAATCTAGCAATATACCTACCAGTTAATGTATTCCATTTACGGGCAGGCTCATATTGCTTGTCTGCGTAGTTTATAAGAATTTTCATTTATATAGTCCTTTTTCTTTCATTTCTAGGATAGAGGCATCATACATATCTGCTTGTATCTCCTGTGTATTTACCCATTTACAGAATTCGCCTATACCATCGGAAAAGCTCCATTTGGGTTCATAGCCTAATATAGTACGTGCTAATGTTATATTGGCATAATTATGTCTGATATCTCCTAAACGATAATTTCCTGATATTGAGATGGGAACCTTAATATTATATTTTTCACACAATGTATTTGCTACTGTAAGAACATCAGTGCTAACTCCTGTACCGATATTGAAAGCGTGACCGGCAGCCTCTTTGGTTTCAAGGCCTAAAATAGTTGCATCTACTACATCTTCGATGAATACAAAATCTCTTGTCTCTTTTCCGTCTTCAAAAATATTGATTTCATTTCCATTTTTTATTCTGGTTGAGAATATGGAAAGAATTCCTGTATATGGATTGGAGAGTGATTGCCCCGGACCGTATACATTTTGGTACCTGTATGAAACAGCATCAATGCCAATGGAAGGGCATACCAAATGTACCAATTGGCCTTGTACTTGTTTGGTTATGCCGTATACGGAAGAGGGATGTATCTTCGAGTCTTCAGTGGTAGCCACTAATTGCAGTTTTCCGGCATTAGGATAAGTACATTCAAATTCTCCTTTGCACATATTCTCGTCTAAACGTTCTTTCGGATAAACATCTTTTTCCAATAGTGGGCTATAGTATTTGCCTTCTCCATAGATGGCACGGCTTTCAGCTACAATAACGCGCTTTACGTTGTGCTTGGCATTGGTCAAAATATCAAGCATTAACGCTGTTCCACCGATATTAGTATTTACATATTTTTCTATTTCATACATAGACTGCCCTGTACCGGTCTCTGCTGCCAAGTGAATAATGGCTTCTTGACCATCAATGGCTTTTAGCCAATCTTCCCGTGATGTGACACTTCCTTTGATGAACTTGACTTTATCTTTTATAGATAGATAAAGAGGGGATGTCTCTTCCGGTTTTTGTCCGTGTATTTGCTCAGACAAAGAGTCTAATACAGTCACGTTAACTCCTTTGTCAACTAACTTTGATGCAATGTTAGAGCCGATGAAACCAGCTCCGCCTGTAATCAAGACATTCTTAAATGTAAGTTTCATATTTGTTGTATTTTAAAAGTCTCCTAGTAGAATTTTTTTAGTATAATGGTTATACCTAAGTAAGGATGCAATTGATAGAGATAGTATAACTATTAGTGTTGATATTAATATTGAAAATAATATAAGAGGATAGTCATTGTTCCACAAATGTTTATTGAAAAAATCTTTTATGAGTTTTATAAAAATGAAATGTATGGTATATATGCAAAGTGTATATTTCCCATAATGAATAAGTTTTTTTATAAGGATGTTGTTTTTAAAATACTTTGTGATTAATATGCAACCATATATTATTGATAAACTTCCAGTTACAGCAATTGCAAATCGAAATATGGCTATGTGTGATATCGGTATTATAGAACTGAATTTGTGAAAGCGAATAGGAGTAATATAAACAGAATCCTCAAAAGTCCAATGTTGATATAGGATTATGTAAATCATTAATATAGGTAATACTAATTGCCAAGTTAGATATTTATTATGTTTATTCAACCAATATCCTATAGCTAAGAAAGGCATTAAAAAATTAATCTTTACAAAGTAACAGTATGGTGTGAAATAGGTTATTATACATGCCACCGTAAATACAATAAGGTTATTGGTAGTGATTTTTGTAATAATGGCTAATATGCAGAAGCAGAAAAATAGGCAGCTTAAAAACCAATATGATTCTAATGATGCTTTTACTTCAGGTATTTCTCTAAATAGGCAACATTGGATTATATACCAAGAAAAAGCGGGTACCATTAGATGCTTAAATTTCGAAAAACAAGATGTTGTAATTTTATCAGTTCTCATTCTTTTAGGGTTGATAAAATAGCCGCTTAATATCATAAATAGGGGCATATGAAAAGATATAGTGCCTATGAAGAAACTGTTTTTCAAGGCTTCATCGGGAGCAATGCTTTGAATTGTATGATCATAGCATACAATTATCATTGTTATGATTTTGCATAAATCAATCCATTCTATTCTTTTTTTCATTTATGCTGTCTTACTAATTCTGTACTTTGCAGTCCATTCATACTAATCACCTTTGCAGGGATTCCGGCTACTATGCTGTTTGATGGCATATCATGAGTAACTACAGCATTGGCTCCCACAAAAACATTATCTCCAAGAGTTACAGAACCTAGAATTTTACTTCCTGGTCCCAACACACAATTATTTCCAATAGAGGGTACGCCAGCATTGCTTCCTCCCATTTTTAGAGCTGTTGTTACGCCATGAAATATGGTACAATTATGTCCTATTTGGGTTGCTCCATTAATAATGATACATGAAAAATGATTAAAGCTTAATCCTCCTTTTACGGGGGTACCTAATGGCATCTGAATTCCAAATTTAAACATGTAATGCCGATGCATCATCCATGAAAGGATATAGATAGGTAGTACTCTTTTCTTTCCTTTTGACCAGCTGCCCAATCTGAACCAAAAACAAAATTTGAATGAATTGTTGGTAATTAAATATCTTAGGATATATAAGTATTCGGATATTTTTCCATGTGGCTGTTGTGTCAGCACCTTACGGAAATCTTCGTGTATTAATTGGCGGCATGTTTTGAAGCTCATACTTGCATTATTGGGTGATTCGGATAAAGTCATTCATTATATAGGAAGCGGTGGTTCGTGCATTATATTCTCCTTCTGTCAACTTTTTAGCATGTTTGCTCATTGTTTCTATGACTTCCGGATGTTGCTTTAGGTAAATGATTTTTTCTTTCCATGCTTCGACATCGTAAGGTTCTATTAAATAGCCGATGCATTCTTTTTCTAAATCTATGTGTATATCGGGGTTATGTGTCATTAGGATTGGAATGTAGTAGGGCAATGCTTCTATTATATTGGTGTAGCCTACTCCATATTTTCTTCTCTCACAAGGAATAGCCAATATGGATGCTTGACCTTGTTGTTGCATAATGTACTCATATTCATTGTTTATATGCAGGTCTTCCATAAATGTGAATTTTATGTATTGACTGTTTTTGAACTTTTCCGCTGCTTTTATATTGCTTTCGTGGCGGCGGGTAATGATATGGCAGTTTGTCTGAGTTTGCTCGCAGGCTTCACTGAGTGTTTGGTAGTCTCTGCTATCCTTTCCTGTAGCCATTACCAGAAAATTGTCTTTTTGGGGAATAAGATATTTTTGATACCATTCGACTTCTGTTCCTCTGCTCAGTGTTGTTATTTGGCAATCTTTTACAATATTATGACTCAGTGCATGCCGTGTATGGTTATCAAACATCATGTAAATTCTGTCTATTCCTTTCCAATAAAAGAACTTGATAAACCAATTTTTAATAGGGTTGGAATATTCTTTACAGTAAGTATATTTCCATGCAACTATTTTACATTTTAGGATTCCGATTCGTTTTAAAACTACCAACTTGCCGAGACCTTGCAGGGCGCCTAGATACAGAATATCAGGATTGATATCTTTTATTGTTTTTACTAAGGCGATTAGAACCTGAATGCTATTGCCTTTTTGTAAAGATAATGGATTTAGCAAGTACACATCTATTAAATTGCTATTCATTATGCTTTTAATGTAATATGTAAAATTATCAGGTTTTTCTAAGATTTCTTTTTGATTATATTTTGTAATATATAATACTTTAATCTTTGATGACATATTATAAAATAAAGTATATTGTAATTTAATTTACCAATAGCATGCCCCTTCTACATTAGCCGCATTCGAAGGTCGCTCTGATTCTGATGGATAAACCCAAAATTCATTCATTAAATTGTTGTAATAGTTTTCCTTTAAGAATGGAAGGAATACCTTACCATAATAAGGGTTGATCCAACGTTTTCCTTTGATTCCAAATAGTAATTGTAAAGCTCCACCTAAGTGTACTGCTTTTTTTCCTGTCCGTTTTACATGAGCAGCTAAGGGGAATCCGTATGCTCCACATCCAATGAGTGCAATGTCATAATCTCGTTTATCAATTTCATCTTTCATATATTCTAATGCATCGAACCAGGTATTGAAAGGACTTTGCCCGCCAAGACTTTGAACAGCCTTAATTGTTTCTAGTTGAAATTCAGGTAGTACATCTGGATTTTTGAATAATAATGTTCTTTTTTGTTCATATTGATGTTGTATTGTTTCAGCAAAAGGGTGTATGACTAATACCTTTTTCCCCTTAAGAACTCTTGACCATGGATGTTTTGCATGGTATGGTTCTAAAAGTAGTAATTGTATAGTCTTTACTTTGTTTATATCAATAAGTCTACGTTCTTCTATACGCCATGAACCTAATATGTCAACATGTTTTGAATCTTCGATCATTAATTCTCCAAATCTTTCTAAATTTAGTTCTGTAAGTGGAAAAAAACCAGAAAGATGTTGCATGTTGTATATGCCAATCTGATTCCACCAAAATTGGGGTATTTTATCTGTGATATAATCTATAATGTTATGCTTATATTTTTTTATCCCTAAATAGTTATTTACGCATAATATTTCTGTACTTCCATATCGAGCAACCATTGAAGGTGAATCTGATTTTAGTTGTTGATATATAATGTTGGACGCCTTCTCAGGATCCATTATGCTGTCAATCGGTTTTAGGTATGAGCCATAATGGTTAACGTAAAGTCGATGTGTTCCGCGTAGAATTTTATCTGTTAAATAGTTCATTGTTTTATGATATTTTATTTATATATACTTCTTGATGCTTTTAAAAGTATTTGATGATAAATGTTTTTGTTATAAAGTCAATATATTTTCACAGGCGAGTACGATCTTAATAACTCTTGTTGGATTTCCTGAGTCTGGTGAGCACTATTCAATAAATGGTATGTTGGTATAATGATGATTACCTGTGATGACCTTTTAGTTTTGGTGCTACAATTATTTTTAATTCAAAGATGTAGCTTCACTTTTATTTCTTTCAATAATGACATAGATGCCGATAATATGATTTTTCTTTCTTTAGGCGAAAACACAAATCCCCAACAACATGAAATAATAAATATTATCGTAGTAGTACATAAAATGATAACTAAACGCAAAAATGATTCATCCATATATACTGTAATTATCCCACTGATTGATAATGTAGAGATTGTTATTAGTAGTATAGGATATATTATAATTTTGAAAAAATCAGCATATTGCATTCCGCAATTTTTATGTGCATAATATAGAATGATGAGACTGCCTATTCCATTCCATGTAAATATCCATATGATATAAAACCAATAAGGTGAAAATCCTAAATGAAAAAGAAATAGACTAATAGGTAATGGCAGGAAATATGAACATCCACGAAGTATCGAATAATATTTTATCCGTCCTTCTGCATTGATGGCACTTGTTAATGTGATAGTTAATTGGTCTAACATATTTCTTGTTATTTCAAATCTAAAGAAACATACACTCCATTCCGGAACATTTTTTAGCCATAGTTGGAGTATATAAGGGGTTTCAATAATAAAAGGAAAGGCAAAAAAGGCGATGATGAGAAAAGACATTTTTGAACTGAATAATGAAATACGCATCATATTAGTTATGTCATTACTGCCGGCCTTTTTCCCAATAATAGGGTTGATTGCCATTAGCATAGTACGTGAAAACACCATTAGCTGACCGGATATTTGGTTGGCTACCCCTTGAGCTGCACTTAATATTGTACCGAAGAACGAATTTAATACAATTCCCATCCCGTATTGTGCAAACATCGAAGAAGAGGAGTTTATAAATCCCCAACCAGCAAATGAAGTCATTTCTTTCATTAGTTCTTTATTGTGATATTTGTGGATGCTGTATGTACATTCTGAGTAATTCCGATGGCAATAAATTTGAAGAATAATCATGAATATTAATGAGACAAAGGTTGTGAGGATACCATATAGAATTAATTTATCTGTATATACATGGACTACTATTAATGCTATAACTAACTTCATAAGTGTTTGAAAAACGCCTATAATACTTAGATACCGCATGTTTTCATGAGCATTGATAATAGCATTATAAGGTACGGTCTGGATGGTTAATACTGTCGATAAAAGCATTAACTGATAAATCCATTTGGCTGAAGGAATTCGATCAGAAGGAATATTTAATATACCATCAAAGAAGAAAAAATAGGCTATCTCGAAAATGATAACCATCAATAATGATAATAGAAAATGGATACTTATACTTACAGTGAAAATACTTTTTTGTTTTTCGGGTTTTCCTTCTCCTTCTGCATAATTAATAAAGCGTTGGGTGGTGGTTGACATGGCTGCATTTAAGAACCCTAACATACCGATTGCTCCTCCGATAATGCAGAATATGCCAAAATCGGAGCTTCCGAGTGCATTGAGAATTAGACGGGTGGAATAGAGGGAAACAAACATGGATAGTCCCATGCTAAAATATAGATATCTGCTATTCTTCAATACTCTGTTAGCAACTTCTGACATAGGATGTATTTGTTTTTTTTAAGCTGTTAGCTATGAAGTAAGGATATAACATCATGGTAAAGAGAGCAACATTCATAATGTGGGGCTGGCTTAATCCCATATTTAAGACTAATAAAATTCGTACCATAATGTCCCAGATACTCTTATTATACTTAAATACTTGATGGAAACAAAAGCCAAATAATATGGAAAATGACATTATTCCTACGGCGAGAAGTAGGAAGAGAAAACCAGCACATCCTTCCACTCCCATATTATGTAATTCGTCATAACCAACTCCAATCAAGGTGATAGGGTGGTTGTATACGGTAGTCAATACGCTACTTATACTTATTGTACGTGCACCACCGGAATTAAGAGAGAAATCCAATTGACCATTTGCGTAAATTTTGTGGAATACAACTGTGTTCATGAATTCATTACCGAGTTTTGTCATTGACATAAAAAGCATAGTGCCGATAATCGTAATTATAATAGCGTATTTCATTCGTTTGTCTATTGTTTTTAAGGAATGCAATAGGTAACAGAAAACCAATATTACTATTCCGATATAACCGCTTGTAGAAAGAGTTGTAATCAAGGCAAGGAAGAACACGATTATATATCGTATTCGCTCTTTAGCTTCAAAAAGGCGAGGATGGAACATGATGAAGTATAAAGCAGAGGAAAGCACACATTGATATTGCCCAGGTTCGCTGAACGGACCACAATTTCTGTCACTGTGTAAAGTCACAAAACGGTATAAAAATCCTCCGTAACTGTACACTTCTCCTCCTCTAAAAAATGAAGTGTACAGATGTGGAAATATGCTTGAAAATGAATTGAAGCCATATATACGCGTGATAGTAAAGAGGATGATACTGATTAAAGCAATATAAAAAATGAGTTTGATAAATCTTTGTAGGTAGTTGGCCGGATCTATTTTGTAGGTGGCGTATATGATTAATGGTATAGAAGTCACACTGAGTGCTGTACCTAAACTTAATGTAGAGCCTATTATGACTAGAAGCATTGAAAAAAACAAGCATCCGATGAAAAGTAAATATTGCTTTTGAAGATGAAATAATGTCTTTTTCTTCAATACATAGTATATTCCCATTAATAGTGTCAATATGATGAAATTATCATTCCCTATATAGGCGGGTAAGGCCATTCCTGCGGAGGATATCATTATGTATATATAGAGGTATTGAATGATACAGGTTGTATATTTATGAATATAATTCATCGGATTTTATAAGGAGTGTTTATCACTTTTTCAAAAAATAGTTTCTTAATCTCTTCTAAAAATATCCCTCGTATAAACTTTCTCTTTCACCTCTTCCAGGCAGATGTCATACCTATTGGCGATAATCGCATCACTCTGTAGTTTGAATTCATCCAGATTATTCATTACTCTGCTGCCGAAGAACGTGCTTCCATCTTCCAGTGTCGGTTCGTAGATGATAATCTCTGCCCCTTTTGCCTTTATCCGTTTCATTACACCTTGAATGGATGATTGTCGGAAATTATCCGAATTGGACTTCATCGTCAAGCGATATACGCCAATTACAACTTGCTTTTCTTTTGCAACATCATAATTACCTTCTGCATAACTATAGTAACCGGCTTTCTGCAATACACGGTCAGCAATGAAATCCTTGCGTGTGCGATTGCTTTCCACAATGGCGGTCATCATGTTTTGGGGGACGCGGTCGTAATTGGCAAGGAGTTGCTTTGTATCTTTAGGTAAACAATAGCCGCCGTAACCGAAAGAGGGGTTGTTGTAGTGTGTGCCGATACGTGGGTCGAGACATACTCCGTTGATGATGGCTGCGGTATCAAGCCCTTTCATTTCGGCATACGTGTCGAGTTCGTTGAAATAGCTGACACGCAGGGCAAGGTAGGTATTGGCGAAAAGTTTTACGGCTTCGGCTTCTTTCATACCCATAAATAGGGTATCTATGTTCTCTTTAACAGCACCTTGTTGGAGCAATGTTGCGAAAATTTTGGCATATTCTTCCGCATTGGGATTGCTGATGGCATTTATAGCTGTATTTTCTTCTGTAAATTCTGTTCCTTCAATAATTTTAGGATAACCTACTATGATGCGAGAAGGATAAAGGTTATCGTAAAGTGCTTTACTCTCACGCAAAAATTCCGGAGAAAAGAGCAGGTTGAATTTTTTGCCTTCCAGTTCCGGATTGTGAAGGAATTGTTGTGCATATTTTATATAGAGTGAGCGGGTGTAGCCTACGGGGATGGTTGATTTGATGATCATTACCGCATCCGGATTTACGCTGATGACGAGGTCTATCACATCTTCGATATGATGGGTGTCGAAGAAGTTCTTCACCGGGTCGTAGTTGGTAGGAGCGGCAATAACGACGTAGTCCGCATCTTTGTAGGCTGCCTTGCCGTCCAGAGTAGCAGTTAGGTCAAGCTCCTTTTCTGCCAAATACTTCTCTATATATTCATCCTGAATGGGTGATTTCTTGTTGTTGATAAGTTCTACTTTATTAGGGATTATATCGACAGCAGTGACATGGTTGTGCTGTGCAAGCAAAGTTGCAATACTCAGACCTACATAGCCGGTACCTGCAACGGCAATATTATATTGTTTCATAATCATGATTATATTTTATATGGAATAGCTGCTTACTTTCTCTAATATCTATACCATAAAATTCACAGATTCTTGTAGGTAATTTTTCTTTTCAATTTCTGTCAATTTATGTAATCAGTGGTAAGCCGAAATGACACCTGTGTCACCCCTTAAACATAAATACCCGTTACGCGCGCGAGACAAATTATCAATATGCACAGACCTGTATCGTTTGTGTGTGATAAATATTAGCCTAATAGGGAGTATTGGAAAAAGGGTGCCACAAGTGTCAAGGTTGCAAGTGAAGTTAAGGCTTCAGGACTCCGGTATGGATTCTGTAGTTCCTCAAATCACTCTCCAGGCAATCTGCTACCTCTTTCTCAAAGCTCTCCTTTTCTTGTTCGGTTTTAGGGAACGACCGCCAGAAATGCGTTACGGCATGTATCTGGTTGATGTTGTTACTCAGCCCTTTTTTAAAAGGTTGTAGGTTCTGGTACTCATCATCGTTGCTTGGGCGATGGTCTCGTTGGTCAGATGTCTGCCGTTAACGAGCTGTTCTTTCTGGCATTTGCTCAGAAAGGCTCCGAATGCCGGTGTCACCGGCTCTTTCTTTGTCATGTTGACTCTTTTAATTGTTAAACAATAATAAAAACAAGCGAAATCATTTCCATGTAGTGGAAACGACCGGACTTGTGTATCTGGGTACTTATGCGTTCCTTCGCGTCGTAATTTTAAACATAAACAAAAATCAGTAAATTATGGAACACCGCAATATCAGCCTTTTCAGAGGCTATTCGGACACAGAATCAGTAGAAACTTCTCTTGAAGAAATAGTCAACATCATTAAATGCGACGCTGCCCTGCGAGACCGCACCGAGAAACATCGCTACTACTTGCAGCAAGACCTGCGTAGGGATGCCGACCGCGAGAAGTCCGGCTGTCCCTGCTTCGCTGTTGCCGTCTGCTTTGAAGGTGGGAAGACCCGCGAACATATCTGTGCCTGGACCGGCTATACCTTGGTCGACCTGGACCACATCGCTCCCGAGCGGATGGCTGC
Organism: Bacteroides uniformis; assembly: GCF_025147485.1. Classification (NCBI taxonomy): domain Bacteria; kingdom Pseudomonadati; phylum Bacteroidota; class Bacteroidia; order Bacteroidales; family Bacteroidaceae; genus Bacteroides; species Bacteroides uniformis. Next base: position 2,958,803 of record NZ_CP102263.1, read on the forward strand.
CACACTGACATTGATTTGTGCCGACAAGTATACATTGATGGCCTACACCACCATCAGTGGTCATGGCATCCGTATCATCTGCCGCATCGATGACCTGAACGGAGCGGAAAAGGGAAAAGCCTTCCGGCAATACGCCAAGTATTTCAATCAAGTCAACGACTACTATTCCTGCCTGGTGGGCTTCGAAAGCGACGGGCAGTGCAAGAATGCTACCCGTATCAGTGGACTGGCTTCCGACCCTCATGTATATTACAATCCCAGTGCCGCTTCTTTTGTTTTGCAAGATAGTCCGATTGCTCCCCAACCGCAGGATGGCGCTTCCGAAGCTGTGCCGACAAAGCGCAACAAACGTTTGGAGAAGGTGGTGAAAGCTGCCGAACGCCTGCTGGAAGAGGAGGGAGTGAGTTATTGTGAACATCATCATAACGAATATGTGATGCGCATGGGTTATCTGCTCAACCAGTACGGAGTGGCTCGGAAGACAGCCGCTGCTTGGGCAGCGGAGCACTTTCCTGACTATGACGGGGATGTGGCAGCTGTCATCGGCTCCTGCTACGCGAATACCGGGGAGCATGGCACCCGTTCCCTTGTCCGCAGGGGAGAGGACGATGAAAAGTTTGCCACGGTGGCAGATATCGAGCAGTTCCTTTCCGAACAGGCGAAGTTCCGCAAAAATACGGTGAGCGGCAAGTTCGAAGTCCTGATGGCCGACTGCGGAGAGGAGTATGCGGAGCTGACCGACCGCTACGTCAACACGTTGTGGAGCCGCATGAACAAGGCAGGGATGCTTGCCCGCATTGCTGACATACGTTCCGTGCTCGATTCGGAGTACACGCCGCTTTTCAATCCCTTTGTAGCCTATCTGGAGGGGCTGCCTACTTGGGACGGTACTACTGACCCTATTGCCCGTCTGGCTGCCGGCGTACATGTGAAGGACGACCAGAAGCTTTTCGGCATCTACTTCAAGAAGTGGCTGGTGGCCACCATTGCTTCGCTGCTCGATACCAAGGTGGTGAATCATGAGATTCTGGTCTTCATCGGTAAGCAGGGCATCTACAAGACTACCTGGATGCAGCGTCTGCTTCCTGTCGAACTTCAGCGTTATTTTTACGTGAAAAGCAACAGCCGGCGCGTCAGCAAGGACGACCTTTTTACGCTGACCGAGTTTGCACTGGTATGCCTTGAAGAGCTGGAGGAGATGACCTCTGCCCAGGTCAGCCAGTTGAAGGCCATCACCGGCATGACAGACGTGAACGAGCGTGCCGCCTACGGACACTTCAAGGAGAGCCGTCCGCATATTGCCAGTTTCTGTGGCACGAGCAACAACGTCACCTTCCTCAACGACCTCAGTGGCAACCGCCGTTGGCTTCCCTTCGAGGTGGATTCCATAGACAGTCCTTTCGATTATCCCATAGATTATGCCAGAGTGTATGCGCAAGGCTATGCCCTCTGGAAGAGCGGCTTCCACTACTGGTTTGAGCAGGAGGAGATTGATGCCGTGAATCTTCATAACCGTTATTTTGAGGTGCCCTGCCTGGAGCGTGAGCTCGTTCAGGTGTACTATCGCCGCCCCATACCGGGCGAGGAGTGTATGTTCTTGACCAATGCCCAGATACTGGGACATATCAACATAGGTATCCGGCAACCCTTGAGTCCCACGCGCCTCGGTCTGGTGATGAAGCAGGAGGGCTATGAGGCTGTCCGTTCCGGTGGCCGCCGTGGTTATCGGGTGGTCGAGCTGAAAGGGGATGAAATCTACCGCAACCAATGCGCCATGGCGCGCTATGTGGGGGATTGATTCTTTCATGGTTTTCCTAAATACCTGAATATAAGTTCCACCTGTAGGGAGGTGAATATTTTCTGGGAGCCTTTGTAGCCGGTATGCCGCAGGGCTTCGTCCAGTTCCAAATTCAGCTTCATCCATTTGGACAAGCGGTTGAGTGCGGATGCCGGTGAAATGGTGGGGGCGTATGCCTCTGCCAGTTCACGTTTGTAATAGGGGCGGACGGGCCACTCTTTGCCGGGGATATTTTCGTAGTCTTCAACGTACTTCATAAACAATGCTTTAACTGGTTATTACACTGTAAATGTACGGAATTTTTTCTGTATACCCATTGCCGGAACCCGGTATAATCTTACCTAATCTCACATTTTCCCACATCCCTTCATATCACTTCACCGCATCTCTTATTCTGCCCGGAGGTACGTCGTATCTTTGTTCTGTCAGACGATGAGGGGTGAAGATTAGTAATCGTGACGCGCGAAGATTAGTAATCGTAAGCCCCTGGGATTAGTATCGTCTCCCTATCTTTTAATTTTTAACTTATAATTTTTAATTTATGATTAACTACAGTATCGTGATGCGTGGCAATCCTACCGATAAGACGGTTGCCAAAAAAGCGTACGCAAGTGCGCAGTATTCGGAAGTGATGGACATCAACCGCTTTGCCGAGCATATAGCCAGTCATGGCTGCGTGTACAAGCGTTCGGATATCGTTGCCATCCTCACCATGTCCGTGGATTGCATGCGGGAGCAGTTGCTGGCCGGACAAAAAATCCAGTTGGGCGACCTGGGGAGTTTCTACATCAGCATCAACAGTATCGGCGCGGCTTCTGCCAAGGAGTTCAATCCTGCCATCCATATCCGTAGGCTGAATGTGAACTGGACCTGCGGCCAGCGTTTTGGAGAGCTGCTGGAGGAGGCGGAATTCAATCTGGTGGCAACCCGAAGTGCAGCCCGTGCCGTGGTGAAAGCCCTGAAGGCCGGAAAGACTACCGTGGACCTGACCGGAGCCACTGGCGGGGGTGAAGATGCCGGTGGAGGCAGCAACCCGGGAGGCGGTTCGGACGGAGACCAGGGGGAAAATCCGTTAGGATGAAACGAAAAGACAAAAGAGAGAAAATAAATATGTTCTTCTGTCTAAAAAATGCAGCTAACCATAGTGTTTAATTCCTTAATTGCAAATTGTTATGAGTGAGAAAACAAAATCAAAATCTGTATGGGGCATTGTCCTTAAAGTGATTATTACCGTGGCCACTACATTGGCCGGAGTGTTTGGCTTGACTTCCTGCATCAACCGTTAGCCGGATGAAAGCAGGCAGTTTCTATCAGAACTATCGGGAGGTAACCCTCCTGGTAGTTCATTGCAGCGCTACGCGCTGTGACCGTCACTTCTCGGTGGAGGCGCTTCGCCGCAGTCATCTGGCACGGGGCTTTGCCGATATCGGTTATCATTTCTACATCACCCGTGACGGCGAGGTGCATATTTGTCGCCCGGTTCATCAGATTGGAGCCCATGCCACCGGCTGGAACGACAAGAGTATCGGCATCTGCTATGAGGGTGGGCTCGACGAGAATGGTGTCCCTGCCGATACACGTACCTATGCGCAGAAATGCTCTTTGCTTGACTTGCTTCGGCAGCTGAAGACCGACTATCCCAATGCCCGTATTTCAGGGCATCGGCAACTCAGTTCCTCTATCCATAAGGCTTGTCCTTGTTTTGACGCCAAAAGCGAATACGAGACAATTAAAAATTAATTCTCTCCACGTATCCTATCGGCATGTCCACATGTGCGCAGCCCAGCATATCCAGCCGGACTGCCACTTTGCTTTTTCCTCCTATCATGACCAGTTCTCCCTCCAATCCGGCAAGGGGGCCTTTTATTACTTTCACGGCATCACCTGCTGCCAGAGGTGTACTGCAAATCTCTACAGCCTCCGGGCTATAATCCAGCATAAAGCGGAAACGTTCCATCTGTTCCTCGGGAATGACGGCGGGACGGCTTTCACCGCGCAATACCATGTACCGACTGATAGCTTGTAAGGTAAGCGGCAGGGGGCGTTCCTGCGGAGTGACATGCACGAAAATCATCATCGGGATGACCAGGCGGTCCACTTTCTTGCGCCGGTCGCTCCATTGGCGTATTTCGCTTTGTATGGGTAAGTAATATTCCACTCCCATAGCTTTCAGCCGTTCGGCAGTCTTCTTTTCCAGACAAGACTGCACGTATGCCACCAGCCATTGGCGACGAGGAATAATATGAGGGGTGATATCAGTATGGTTCATGTAAAATCCTTTAAAGGTGTATTTCTATGGTTCATAAATAGTTGAGGTTCGGGCGCGCTACGCGGTCGCCTGTCACATTGGAGGGGCGGGGTTAATTAAAAATTAGAAATTAGAAATTAGAAATTAAAAATTAGACACTCGATTATTTACTCTCAACTCTTAATAGCTAGTCGCTAACTCAACTGTATCCGTATTTCTTACCGTAGCCGTAATACTTTCCGTATTTACCATAGCCGTAGTAATAACCGTATTTTTTCTTCTTCATATCGATTCCGTTGACTACTGTGCATAAGTTGGGGAGACGATGATGCTCCTGAAGCTCGTTGATGAGCTGGTAATCGGTCTTATGCGTATAATCTGCACGACAGACGTAGATGCTGGCGTCCGCTACGCGCGAAAGGATGAGCGTGTCGGTCACCATGCCGATAGGGGCTGTATCCAGTACGATATAGTCATATTCTTTGCGTAATGTACTGATGGTGTCTTCCAGTGACTGGCGTGCCAGTAGTTCCGTAGGATTGGGTGGGATGGGACCGCCCAATAGCAGGTCGAGGTTGGAAGTTATGCCGGAAGGCTGTATCAGCGCATGAAGGTCTGTGGATTTGGGGGCGACAAGGTATTGGGTGATTCCTTTTTCTTTGTGTGAAAGATGGAACAACTTGTTCAATCCCGGTTTGCGTATATCCAATCCTACCAGAATGACCTTTTTGCCGAGCAGCGCCAGACTGAGGGCGAGGTTGGAAGCTATGAAAGTCTTGCCTTCACCGCTTATGGTGGAGGTAACCAGGACGACTTTCTTATCCGGATCGCCCATCATGAAGAGCAGGTTGGTGCGCAGGCTGCGGAAGGTTTCCGTCATGATGTCGTTGTCGTCTTCGCGTACGGCAATGGCAGACTCTTCATGCTTGTTTGAACCGGTAAGGGGGATGTCACCGATAATGGGAACCTTTGTGAGCTTTTCCACATCGGTATGCCCTTCAATGCGGAAACGGAGCAGGTTCAATAGGAAAATGATGCCCAAGGGAATGCCGATGCCGATGACAAAGGTAATCATATAGATTTTTTTGCCTTGGGGAGAAACGATGCCGGCAGGCATGGGTTCTTCGATAATGCGTCCATTGTTAGCGGTTGCAGCCAGTGTGATGGCGTTTTCCTCGCGTTTCTGCAGCAGCATGATGTAGAGGGTGGCCTTGATTTCCTGCTGGCGTGCGATACTCATGAACTCCTGCTCCTGCTTGGGGGCGTTGCTGATGCGGCTTTCGTACTTGCGCGACTGTCGGTCGATGTTGCTCCGGGTGATTTGCAGGCCTTTCAAAACACTGTTTACGGTGGTTTTCACATTGTGGCGCATGGCCTCGATCCCCGTGTTCAGATTGATGATGGCGGGATTGCTTTCGGAGGAGGTACGTAGCAGGCGCTTACGCTCCACGATGAGATTGTTGTACTTGTCTATGGCGGAGGTCAGGTTCATGTCGCTCAGTCCTACGTTGGCAGGGATGATCTCGTCGTTGTTTGCAGGATTGTTGATGTAGTCGCGCAGATAGTTCACGAGGTTGATTTGGGTGGCGTTCTCTGCATATTGCTGTTCATACTTGGAACTTTCCTGAAGGGCAAGCTGCGCGTCGCTGCTGATGTCGGTCAGTCCGGCGCGTTGCTTGAATTCCGCCAGTTCGGTTTCTGTGGTGCCCAGTTCGTGGTTGATGATGCTGATACGTTCCTCGATGAAGTCGGCGCTTTTCTGGGCCACTTCATTCTTTTCGGTGTTGGTGTCCTGATTATAGAGTATTATCAGTTCTTGGGTGAAATCGGAGGCTCGTTGTATATGGGTGTTTTGTACACTGATGGTGGCAATGGTACTGGTATTGGATATAGGGGCTACGGTCAGACCTGCCCTATAGCCTGCTGCTGCGGCAGTGGGGGTACTGATGATAGCCTTCAGATTGACGGGCTCTTGCGGAGCAGGCGATGAATCATTGTGCGAAATGGTGATGACACCTACCGGGAGTGGTAGAATGGCAGGTAGTTCGTCGAAAGATTTGGTCGTTTCTTGCTTGTCTCCGTTTTGTATATAAAAGGCTGTGACAATCAGTTGGCCGGTAGGGGAGTATATCAGTTCCAGCCGAATGTTCCCTTCCAGTTTGTCAGCTTCCTCGGCGGTCATGAACACATCAAGAGGGGAGTTTTTGTAAAGTGGAACATCGTAGCCGAAAGATTGTTCGATGGCGATGTTAGTATAAAGGTTCAGACGTGACACGACTTTCTTGATGAGTGTCCTTGATTTCAGAATTTCCAGCTCATTGTCAAAGTTGCTGGTCATGGAAAGCATACCAAAATCCTGCATGGCAGACAGTGCATTGTTGGTACTTTTCTTGTCGTCTTCTTTAATTAGGATAGAAGATGACACTTCGTAGACGGGTATTTGGTAACGGAGATAAGCAAAGGCCAGGCCAGTGCATATCAATACGCTTGCCACAAACCAGGGCCAATGAATGATGTATTTGAAAAAGAGGGCTTGGAAATCTGTTTTTTCCTCTTTTTCGTTTAAAAGGTCATCGTATAAATCTTCTTTCATTTTTTGAGGATTAAAATTATCTTACAATGTTGACAATCAGACTTGCGAGTGAAACAAGGGAAGTTATCACAGAAACCCAGATAGTGGTACTGTTACTGACGCTTGCACTCTTTGCCTTGGTTTTATTTGGAGCTATATAAAGGATATCATTCTGCTGCATGTAGTAGTAGGGAGAATGAAGAATATTCTGCTCGTTCAAGTTTAGGCTGATGACATTTCGCTGGCCGTTACAGTCTTCGCGGATGAGCTTGACGTTGTTTCGTATACCGTAAATGGTCATGTCGCCTGCCATGGCAAGCGCCTCGAAAATATTCACTTTCTCATTATTGATAGTGAAAGTTCCGGGACTGTTCACTTCACCGAGGACAGAAATTTTGTAGTTGGACATACGTACAGTGACAATAGGTATTTCTTTGAGATAAGGACGAAGCTGTTCACGGATAAGGTTCTCGGCTGCATTTTTAGTTAAGCCGCCTACTTGCAGTCTGCCTATCACGGGGAAGTCTATCTCACCTGCATTGTCTACGAGATATTGTTGCAGAGCTGGTTGCGATGTAGTGCTGGCATTGGATTGTGCTATGTTATTATAGGTCTGCATGGTCAGGTTGAACGGTGCGGCAGCTTGCGGATCAGTGGTGTTTATGGTGATATTCAGCAAGTCTTTAGGTTGGATACGCGCATCGTAGAGGGTATCCTGCTGGTTGACTTCATTGATGACGATTTCCTTATAACTCTTATCTGTAAGTGATTCGTAACTTTGTAGATAAGGTACTTTTTTGTAAGATTGGCAGCTTGCCAATGTAATTGCCGCCATCAAGATGGCTATACTTTTCTTGTTTTTCATTACTGCTCCTTTTAATTTTTGATTTTCAATTTTAATTCTCAATACGCTTCTTTCTCGCCTTGAATGGCGTTTCTGATTGTCTTGTATATAATGTATAAATCCAATAGAAAAGTCCAGTGTTCCAGATACCATACATCGCGCTGTACACGTCCTTCCATTTGCCAGAGTTCTTTGGTCTCACCACGGTAGCCGGTGACTTGGGCCCAACCGGTGATGCCGGGCTTTACCAGATGTCTGACCATATATTTGTCGATAAGGCGTGAATATTCTTCAGTGTGTTTCAGCATATGGGGGCGTGGCCCTACAACGGACATTTGCCCTAGTAACACATTGATAAATTGGGGAAGTTCGTCAATGCTGGCTTTACGGATGAAATCTCCGATTTTTGTTTTGCGCGGGTCATTGGCGGTGGCTTGTAGTTCGTCACTGTCTATGTTGACACGCATCGAACGGAATTTGTAACACCAGAATTCATTTCCATTCTCTCCGCTTCGTTTTTGTTTGAAGAAGATAGGACCGGGGGAGGATAGCTTGATAGCGGTACCTATGATGATGTAGACGAAGGGGAATACTGTACACAGAAAAACGAGGGAGAAAAAGAGGTCGAAGGCTCTTTTCAGCAGGCGATTTTCCATTTGTGCCAAAGGTTCCTCGCGGATAGTGAGTACGGGGATATTGCCAAACATCTCGAAGTGCATGCGACGATGCAGGTAATTGCGAATATTAGGTACACTATAGAAACGAATCAAGTGATTTTCGCAATAATTGATGATTGGAAGTATTTCATGGCTACGTGCAGAAGGCAAGCAGCAATAGACTTGTTCTATATGGTGTTGCTGTAAATAAGTGACAACTTCTTTAGGCTGCCCTAAATAGGGGACATCTTCGGGAAAATCATCAGAAGGTACATCACAGAAATAGCCGGTAATGCGGAAGCCCGTGGTGGGATCTCCGGTCATTTCTTGATAGAGTTCTGTCATGTTTTTGTTACTGCCGATTAAAATGACGGTACGTGAGTTACCTCCATGTTCTCGATATTTTTTCAGTAAATACCGGAAAAGAAGACGATATATAGCGAGGCAGATAAAGAAAATACTATAAAAGCATGTAAAAAAACGGAGTGAACTGGTACCGATATCTGCTAAAGTAGCCAAGCTGATGAACAGCGTGGCGTGAAAAGTTGTATTACGGAGAGCCCGACGTACAATGCGTTCCGGACGTACAATACGTTCATGCAGTACGACGCCATTGGAGTAATTGCAAAGTAGATAGACTAGATTCAATAATACCAATAGCTGGGACAATGAATGTGTAAATTCATTGCCCAGTGTTTGGTAGTCAAAAATGTGATATAGCGAGATGAAAATGATGTTCAGTAAGCATAAGTCACCAAAGATAATGACGAACTTAATCACTTTATTGAAATGGAGAACTTGTTTCATAATTCACACTAATTCAATAGCTTTTTTCTTTCTCAATGGTATTGAAAGAGAAAAAACTGTTCATTCTTGTTTGTTTAATAATTCTCTTACTTACAAGGTAATGGATACCAATACTCTCTTACTTACAAGGTAAGAGGTGGTATTTTATTTGGAGAATAATCTTATAAACCAGCCATTAAAAGGTATTTTACATTAAAAGACTATATATGTAATTAAAATGTAAAACGATATTTTATCTCATAATTAAATTTAATTTTTGAATTCAAAATGGGGGCGTTTATGTAAATATATAAGACTGAAATACAAGTGGCTGCAATGTGTCTTATATCTATATATGAGATAAATATGAATTAAAAAATAAATCTATTTTTTTGCGATTGTAGTAATCTTTTTCATATCTTTGCAGCCACAAAACATATTCTCTTACCTTGTAAGTAAGAGAATAAAATTGGATAATAAAAGTACTCCTATACAAATAGGAATACTTTTACAAATTCTAGTTTTTAGGGCTTTTTCTTTTTGTTTGGATGGATTGTTGCAATCACTTTTTTATTTGCTTTACTCATCGCATTGTTGTCAAAAGAAGCAAGGTAAACGTGAGTTACCTTTTCAGAAGTATGTCCTAAGCTTTCACTAATCACAGAAATGGCCACTCCTTCGTCTTTGGCAGTGGTGGCCCAGCTATGGCGGGCTACATAAGATGTTAATGGAATGCTTAACCGTAACATCTTCGAAAGTGTGTGTAAATGTTGGTTGTAGAGCCGTAAAGCACTTTTGTATTGTCTGTAACCATCTTCCCCGGTCAGTGATAATATCGGTAGCAAATAGGGGGAAGAGGCGGCTTCGTTCTTATACCTATTTATAATCTGTGCGGCATACGACTCTATATGTACGGACAATTGCTGACGGGTCTTATGACGGTAATAATAAATGGTATTGTGCTTGACATCCGTTTTGCGGAGATGTACAAGGTCTACGAACGGAATGCCTCGTAAGTAAAAACTTAACAGAAACATGTCGCGGCTGAAACGCAAGGCGGGTTTCTTCTCCAAATCAAGATTTACCAAGCGCCGGATTAGTAAAGGAGAGATGGCCCGTTTGGCGGTAGGCTCATAACCGGTGAATACATAGGCGAACAAATCGTCTATACTGTGTGTGAATGGAATGCCTTGTTCGGCAGCTTGGTGAGAGATGGAACGGAGCATACGCATATAGGTGGATATGGTATTATGGCGCCGTCCTTCACCGAGCAGCCGGTCTTCGTATTGCTTGATGAGGCTGGGGGTAAGCTCTGCAAAAGTGATGGAACGGTGGCCGACGAAGCGGAAAAAGCTGTTCACTGTACTGGTATATATACCGGATGTACTGTATCGTCCGGCTTGTTTTGTCCGCTGTATCAGGGAAGCGGAAAAATTATGTATAGTATTCATAATCTGAATTTTAATATTTTAAATACATATAAAACAACCTTGAGCATGAAATGATTGTATGGCAATCAATGCACGCTTAGGGGAGAAATGGTAAAATTTCTATATAAATTCAGATATGTATTCTCCGGGCAGACAGGAGGAGGGTTACAGTATGCCCGAACGTACCCGACTCAGTGTTTCGGGGGTCATCAGCAGATAGGACGCAATGTGCGACAAAGGAGCCCGCTTGATGACTTCGGGCTGATGTTCCATGAGCTGGTTATAGCGCTCGCGTGCAGTCTCAAACCGCCAGGAGTCAGCCTTTATCTGTGAAACAATCAGGGAATATTCCAGAATCTTCCGATAGAACATGTTTATTTCCCATGAGATTTCGGTAAGTGTCAGCAGCTTGTTGTATGGCAGCAGGTATACGACACTCGGTTCGAGTGCCTCAATCATGAGGTGGGTGGGTTCCTGCTTCAAGGTACTTTCTATGCAGATGATGATGCAGCCTTCATAGGAAAAGTGTTCGGTGACGTCTTTACCGTTTTTATAATAGAATTGGCGCAACATGCCTTTTCCTACAAATACGATATTATGGCTTATCTGCCCTTCATTGAGTAATAATGCGCCCTTTTCTACTTCCTTGCGAATGAGGATTTCCTCTATCAACCTTCTTCCCTCGGGAGCCATGCCTGGATAGCGGGAGTTGATAGCGGCATCTACGGTTTCTTTCAATAGTGCATCCATAAGACCATGATTTATTTGTTCAGTAAGCAAGACCGGTAAAGTTCGGTCCGCTTCTGCTTTCGGGGAGCAAAGATAGGACTTTTGGAATTAAAAACAATTCCGGATGAAGCTTTTGTTTACCCATTTCATGCCATACCAGCGGCGGACGAAAATGAAGCCGCGGATATTCTCGTCCAACAGGAAGGCTACCCACATGCCGCAGATACCCCAGCCGAAGGGGAAGCCGAAAAGGTATCCCACACCTACAGCTACACTCCACTGCACCACCAACCCTACGTAGAAGGGGTAGTTGACATCTCCTGCCGCACGAAGGGCGTTGGTGGCGAAGATGTTGATGGGGCGGCCTATTTCGAGGAGTACATCTATGATAAGGATGGTGGCACCCATACGTATGATGTCGGGGTTGGACGTGAGCCAGCCAAAGATGGCATGCCCCGAAAGAGCGAGGATGCAGGACAGCATGACGGTAATCATGACGGATTTCTTCATGACGTATTTTCCCATAAGGAAGGCTGCGTGAGGTTTCTTCTCGCCTATCAGATGCCCGATACAGATGGCTCCGCCTTGTGCCATGGAGATGCTGAACAGATAAGCGAACATGATGATGTTGACACAATAGGTACGGGTGGCGAGCGCTTCCACTCCCAGCATGTTGATGAAGTAGGTGATGACGACTTGCGACGAGCTGTACGACAATTGTTCGCCGGCGGAGGGCAGGCCTACCTTCATCAGGTTCTTTAGTTCTATCCATGGAAAAGGGCGGAAGTATGCCGGTGGGAAACGGTGGATGTGCTTGCGGAACAGTATGACGAACAGTATAATCATGGAGACACCCCGGCTGAAGGCTGTGGAGATGGCGGCGCCTTCCACGCCCAGTTCCGGAAAGCCGAAGCGGCCGAAGATGAGGGAGTAGTTGCCGATGATATTGAGGATATTGACTACGACGGTGACCATCATCGGGTAGATGGCCTTGTTGGCACTGCGCAGGGAGGCGGAGAGGGTGAGGGATAGTGCCTGGAAGAAGGCGAAAGCGCCTACGATACGCATATAGTCCATGCCGTCCTGCATCAGTTCAGCGGTGAGCCCCATCAGCCGGAGGATGGGATGGGCGCAGGAGAACAGTACCAGGCTGACCGTGATACCTACCGCCAGGTTGACGAGGATGGATACGCCGACTACTTGCACTACTTTCTTGTGTAGTTTCGCACCGAGATACTGGGAACACAGAACGGACGTTCCGAGGTTGATGACTTCGAAAACGAGGAAAGTGAGCATGATAATTTGGTTGACTACCCCTACGGCGGCAACACTGTTGTCCGAGTGGCGGCTCAGCATGATGGTGTCCACCGCACCGAGCATCATGATGAGAAGTGTCTCTATAAAAATGGGGGCGGCCAGCTTGGCAAGCCGCTTTTTTAGGCTTTCTTGTTGTATCATTGTCCGTGTATGTGCACTATACTTTAAAAATCGCGCAAAGATAAGGAAAGGTTGAAAAGGACGGTTTGATATGTATCAAATTTTTTTTCTTGTTTTAGGGTTTGAGTGTTAACGTGTTATCTCAAATTGTATGAAAACGGTGAAAAAAATATGTAGGAAAGATTTGCACAGTCCAAAAGTTTGCCCTACATTTGCACCGCATTTGAAAAGAATGCTGGTTATAAAAAAGGAAGTTTGGGTGAGTGGCTGAAACCACCAGTTTGCTAAACTGACGTACGGGTAACCGTACCGGGGGTTCGAATCCCCCAGCTTCCGCCAGATGCACTCTTAGCTCAGTTGGTAGAGCAACTGACTCTTAATCAGTGGGTCCAGGGTTCGAATCCCTGAGGGTGTACAAGACAAATGCGAGGGTGGGTTCATCTAACGGTTAGGATACATGCCTCTCACGCATGGTATACGAGTTCGATTCTCGTACCCACTACAAAAACAAGAAAGCGGTTGACTGATGAAACGGTTAACCGCTTTTTGTTTTTCATTTTTCTGTTGTAATCCGAAAATAGTTTCTATATTTGCACCCGCTATGGCGAAATGTATATTCTATATCTTGTTAGGGTTGTTCCTCATATCGAAGTTCACTTCCGTTTCTGATGATATGGAGGGATGTAAGACACTCCCTACTGCGGATGTGCATTATTTCTCCGGAGCCCAGCACAGCTTGTCGGGGGCAGATGGCAGACAATGCCAGGAAAAAGGGGAGGACGCGAATTATAATTGCCTGGCAGATGCCGGTTGCATAGGAAATACCTTCTCATTACGGCATGCCTCTTGCTCGAAATTGTTGAGGCTTAATCCGGACTTCATTGCCGCCAAGGTTGCGAGAACCCTGAAAACTCTGCTCCCGGAAGAAAAGACAACTTCTTTCCCCTTTACTTTCCATCCCCATAAGATTTCATATAGATATTATGTATATACGCTGAGGCGTATTCTTATTTAGTACTTTCCCTTCCTCTCTTTCGGGAGCCAGAGAGATTGCCCGTCTCCCCATGCCGAGTTTTTCTCTATTTTTTAAGTACTGATAATCAATATATAATGGATTTTCTATTAGATTTTATTCTCCATATCGATCAGTATATGATTGATATAGTGCAGGAATATCATATGTGGGCGTATGCCATATTGTTTCTGATTATTTTCTGCGAAACGGGGCTGGTGGTCACACCTTTCCTGCCGGGCGATTCCCTGCTTTTTGTGGCGGGAGCTATTGCCGCACTGCCCGACATGCCTCTCGAGGTCAATGTGCTGGCTTTGATATTGTTTGTTGCCGCGGTATTGGGCGACTCTTGCAACTACATGATAGGGCATTTCTTCGGGCAAAGGCTCTTCAATAATCCCGATTCCAGAATATTCAAGCAAAGCCATCTCGACAAGACCCATGAGTTCTATAAGAAGTATGGAGGCAAGACAATTATCATAGCCCGTTTTGTGCCTATCGTCCGTACGTTTGCGCCATTCGTGGCGGGGATGGGTAAGATGCATTACTATTACTTCATGCTGTACAACCTGATTGGGGGCGCCTGCTGGATTGCCATCTTCTGTTATGCGGGTTATTTCTTCGGTGACCTTCCGTTTGTACAAGAGAACCTCAAACTGCTGATTGTGGCCATTATTGTGGTTTCCATACTGCCGGCCGTGGTAGAAGTGCTGCGTGCAAGACTGAAACAACGAAAACAAAAATAAATTAATATACTTAGTACATTTATCCATTATGAAGAATTCTTTTTTTAGCCGGTTCACACCGAAAGAACCGAAATTCTTTCCTTTGCTGAAGCAATTGTCTGAGATTTTATTGTCCTCGTCGGCTCTGTTGATAGAAATATTGGGCCATGACTCGCCTGAGAAGAGGGCGGAAGATTATAAACGAATCAAAGATTTGGAGCGCGAGGGCGATAAGCTGACCAATCTGATTCTGGATGAACTGGGCACTACTTTCATTACTCCTTTTGACCGGGAGGATATCCATGACCTGGCTTCGGGCATGGATGATGTGATTGATGGAATAAACAGCTGTGCCAAGCGTATCACTATCTATAATCCGCATCCTATTTCGGACAAGGGGAAAGAGCTGGGACATATGGTTCAACAAGAAGCGGCCCTCATCGGCCAGGCCATGGATGAACTGGAGGCATTCCGCAAGAGTCCGGATAAGCTGCGCGCATATTGCAACCAGCTGCATGACATAGAAAACCGGGCAGATGATATTTATGAATTTTTCATCACCAGGCTTTTTGAAGAAGAGAAGGACTGCATTGAACTCATCAAAATCAAGGAGATTATGTATGAGTTGGAAAAAACGACGGACGCAGCCGAACACGTGGGCAAGATTTTGAGGAGCCTGATTGTGAAATACGCATAAACGAACGGACGCATGGAACTATTAGTGATTATCATTGTACTGGCTCTGATATTCGATTATATCAACGGTTTTCATGATGCGGCCAATTCTATTGCCACCATTGTGTCTACCAAAGTGCTTACACCGTTTCAGGCGGTGATATGGGCGGCTTTCTTCAATTTTGTGGCCTTTTTCATCGCCAAGTGTGTCATCGGCGGTTTCGGCATTGCCAACACCGTATCGAAAACGGTGATGGAGCCTTACATTACTTTGCCTATCATTCTGGCCGGCGTGATTGCGGCTATTGCCTGGAATCTGTTCACTTGGTGGAAGGGAATCCCTTCCTCTTCTTCGCACACGCTTATCGGAGGTTTTGCCGGAGCTGCCATCATGGCACACGGTTTTGAGGCCATCCAGTTGAGTATCATTCTGAAGATTGCGGCATTCATTTTTCTGGCTCCCTTGATTGGTATGGTGGTGGCATTCGGTTTTACGTTGTTGGTCTTGTACATTTGCCGCAGGGCGCATCCCCATACGGCCGAGGTGTGGTTCAAGAAACTGCAGCTGGTGTCTTCGGCTTTGTTCAGCATCGGGCACGGTCTGAATGATTCACAGAAGGTAATGGGTATCATTGCTGCGGCTATGATAGCCGGACATTCGGAAGGACTGGGAATGGGGATAAACAGTATTGATGACCTGCCGGACTGGGTGGCATTCTCTTGTTTTACGGCCATTTCACTCGGTACCATGTCCGGCGGGTGGAAGATTGTGAAGACCATGGGGACTAAGATTACGAAGGTGACGCCACTGGAAGGGGTGATTGCGGAAACTGCCGGTGCGTTTACGCTTTATCTGACGGAGTATCTGAAGATTCCGGTAAGTACGACACACACCATTACGGGAGCTATTATCGGAGTAGGGGCCACGAAGCGGCTTTCGGCTGTGCGTTGGGGAGTTACGAAGAGTCTGATGACCGCTTGGGTGCTGACTATCCCCGTCAGTGCTTTGCTGGCAGCAGGGATTTATTGTATCGTATCCCTTTTTTAGAAGTGCTGCCGCATAAAAAATAGACGGGTTCGTTTTATTTTGCATGAGGTTTGCACTATCTTTGCAGCCTGAAACTGTAAAATAGAATGCACATTGGACTGGCTATATAGTTTATTCGTCGAGCACTCCGCCTTGCAGGCGGTTGTGGTACTCTCACTGATTTCCGCTATCGGATTGGGATTGGGGAAGATACATGTTTGCGGCATTTCATTGGGAGTGACGTTTGTATTCTTTGCCGGCATCATTGCCGGGCATTTCGGGTTGTCCATAGACCCGCAGATGCTGAATTATGCGGAAAGCTTCGGGCTGGTGATATTTGTGTATGCTTTGGGTTTGCAGGTGGGACCGGGTTTTTTCAGCTCTTTCCGTAAAGGAGGGGTACAACTGAATATGCTCGCCACGGGTGTAGTGCTTATCGGCACCCTGCTGACTGTACTGGGCAGCTATGGGTTGGGAGTATCCCTGCCGGATATGGTGGGCATACTTTGCGGTGCCACGACAAACACACCGGCACTCGGTGCGGCACAGCAGACATTGAAACAGATGGGATTGGAGTCCAGTACCCCTGCTTTGGGGTGTGCGGTGGCATATCCGCTGGGGGTGGTAGGGGTCATTCTGGCCGTACTGTTCATCCGTAAGACGCTGGCGCATAAGGAAGACCTGGAATTGAAAGAGAAGGATGACGTGAACAAGCCTTACATTGTTGCGTTCCAGGTGCACAATCCTGCCATCTTCAACAAGAGTATCAAGGAAATAGGCGGGCTGAACAGCTATCCGAAGTTCGTGATTTCCCGCTTGTGGCGGGATGGGAATGTGAGTATTCCTACCTCGGAAAAGATTATAAAGGAAGGTGACCGCCTGCTGGTGATTACCTCGGAGAAAAATACGCCGGCTCTGACTGTGCTTTTCGGCGAGCAGGAGCATACTGATTGGAACAAGGAAGATATAGACTGGAATGCCATAGACAGCCAGTTGATTTCGCAACGTATCGTGGTGACGCGCCCGGAGTTGAACGGCAAGAAGCTGGGTTCTCTCCATCTGCGTAATCATTACGGTATCAATATCAGCCGGGTTTATCGTAGCGGCGTGCAGCTGCTGGCCACAGCGGAACTGACCTTGCAATTGGGTGACCGCCTGACCGTAGTGGGCGAAGCCGCTGCTATACAAAATGTGGAGAAGGTGCTGGGCAATGCTGTGAAAAGCCTGAAGGAACCGAACTTGGTGGCGGTATTTATCGGCATTGTCATCGGTCTGGCTTTGGGAGCAATTCCTATTTCCATTCCCGGCATCAGCGCTCCCGTGCGGCTCGGATTGGCAGGAGGCCCTATCATCGTAGGTATTCTTATCGGGACATTCGGTCCGAGGATGCACATGGTGACTTATACTACGCGCAGTGCGAACCTGATGCTCCGTGCATTGGGATTGTCTCTTTACCTGGCTTGCCTGGGACTGGATGCGGGTGCCCATTTCTTCGATACGGTATTCCGGCCGGAAGGGCTGTTATGGATTGCTACGGGTTTTGCGTTGACTGTGGTTCCGGTATTGATTATGGGTATCGTTACCTTCAAGTGGCTGAAGATAGATTTCGGAACAATGGCGGGTATGCTGTGCGGAAGCATGGCAAACCCCATGGCGCTGAACTACGCCAACGACACCATTCCGGGAGACAATCCGTCTGTAGCTTATGCTACGGTTTATCCGCTGTGCATGTTTCTACGGGTAATCATAGCCCAAGTGCTGCTCATGTTCTTCATTAATGGATAATGAAGAATGAGGGATATTATCAACTGTCAATTATCAACTATCAATTAAATAACTATGGGAAATATAACTCCGGAAAGTATTGTCAATGACTTGCGTTATTTGCAATTATTATCACGCAGTTTTCCTACCATTGCTGATGCCAGTACAGAAATCATCAATCTGGAGGCCATTCTGAATCTGCCGAAAGGTACAGAGCATTTTCTGACGGATATTCATGGCGAGTATGAGGCTTTTCAGCATGTGCTGAAGAATGCATCGGGGGCAGTGAAACGTAAGGTGAACGAAATATTCGGGCATACACTGCGCGAAAGTGAGAAGAAGGAAATCTGTACGTTAATTTATTATCCGGAAGAGAAGCTGCAACTTATCAAGGAGCAGGAAACGGACCTGGATGACTGGTATTTGATAACACTGAACCAGTTGGTAAAAGTATGCCAGAACGTTTCGTCCAAATATACCCGTTCGAAAGTACGCAAGGCACTTCCAGCAGAGTTCTCGTATATCATTCAAGAGCTGTTGCACGAATCGAGCATCGAACCTAACAAACATGCCTATATCAATGTCATAATCAGTACCATTATCTCTACGAAGCGTGCGGATGATTTTATTGTGGCGATGTGCAACCTTATCCAGCGCTTGACCATCGACTCGCTGCATATCGTGGGCGATATATACGACCGCGGACCGGGTGCGCATATTATCATGGATACTCTCTGTGATTATCATAATTTCGACATCCAATGGGGTAACCACGATATTCTGTGGATGGGTGCCGCATCGGGTAATGATGCTTGTATAGCCAACGTAATCCGTATGTCGATGCGCTATGCCAATTTAGCAACGCTGGAGGATGGTTATGGCATCAATCTGTTGCCGCTTGCAACGTTTGCCATGGATACCTATGCGGATGACCCTTGCACCATCTTTGCGCCGAAAATGAACTTTGCCGATGCGGAATACAATGAGAAGACCTTGCGGCTGATTACACAGATGCACAAGGCGATTACGGTTATCCAGTTGAAACTGGAGGCGGAAATCATCAGCCGCCGTCCTGAGTTCGGTATGGAGAACCGGAAACTGCTGCATCTGGTGGATTTCGAGCGTGGTGTGTTTGTATACGAAGGCAAGGAATATCCGTTGCGCGATGTGAATTTCCCCACCGTAGACCCGGCGGACCCGTATCGTCTGTCGGACGAAGAGCGCGAACTGATGCACCGGATTCATTCTTCTTTCATGAACAGCGAGAAGATGAAGAAGCACATGCGCTGCTTGTTTACGTATGGCGGCATGTATCTGGTGTGCAACAGTAACCTGCTTTATCATGCTTCCGTGCCTCTGAATGCGGACGGCAGTTTTAAACATGTCCGCATCGGCCAAAAGGAATACTGGGGACGTAAGTTGCTGAAAAAGACCGACCAGCTGATACGTACCGCTTACTTTGACGAGGACGGTTCGGACGAGAAACAGTTTGCACTGGATTATGTCTGGTACATGTGGTGCGGACCGGATGCCCCTTCCTTCGATAAAGACAAGATGGCTACCTTTGAACGCTATTTTGTGGCCGACAAAACATTGCATAAGGAGACGAAAGGGCATTACTATGCTTTGCGCAACGAGGCTGAGGTGTGTGACCGCATTCTTGAAGAGTTCGGCGTGAAGCCGGGGCCACATTCGCATATCATCAACGGACATGTACCGGTAAAGACCATTAAAGGTGAGAAACCCATCAAAGCGGATGGTAAGCTGCTGGTGATTGACGGTGGTTTTTCAAAAGCCTATCAGCCGGAAACGGGAATTGCGGGATATACGCTGGTATATCATTCCCACGGCTTGCAGTTGGTGCAGCATGAGCCGTTCCAGAGCCGTCAGAAAGCCATTGAAGAAGGACAAGACATCAAGTCTACAACCCTGGTTGTCGAATTCAATTCGCAGCGTATGATGGTGAAGGATACGGATAAAGGAAGTGAACTCGTTACGCAGATTCAGGATTTGATGAAACTGCTGGTGGCGTATAGGACGGGGCTGATTAAGGAGAAACAATAATTTATAATTTCAGTATCGTCACCCCGCCCTCTACAATGATGCCTTTGTCATAGGTTTTCCCTTGGGTGTAGTAGCGGCTGCCGCCATAACCGCCGGTGAGGAATATGCCAAAGCGCTCGGTCAGGTGGTATTCCAGATTGACACGTGCCTGGAGGGCATAGAGACGTGCCGGAATGCCGTAGTCCTTGTTCTTGAAGGTTTCTATATGTTGGTATCCCAGATCTCCGCTGATGAACAGCTGTTTGTAGAGCGGTAATTCAAGACCGGCACGGTAGAAGAGGGCAGCGGAAAACTTATCGCCAAAATCCAGATAATGGGTACCGCCACCGAGGATGGTATAGAAGAGCCGGTTCTTGAAACGGGCACCTACATTCAGCTTGGTGGCATTACCACCGAAAAACATCAGTTGAACTTTTGTTTGGGGATTGGCATTGACTAATCCCAACTGGAAACCATCTAATTTTTCTTTGTAGTAGTTGAATAGACCTATTTGAAGCCCTTTGGCACGTATGGCCATATTGGCAGCGCCTATTTGTAATCCTCGGGCTGTACCACCCACCACATTGCCCAGGCCGGAAACCTGAACACCGGTCATATCTCCGGCGGTGATGTTAGTAAGGGCGGACATCTGCATGCCATTCAAGTCTTCACCGATTACACTTAGCAGGCCGGCCCCTGAAAATCCTTTGAAATTTCCACCGGAAATATTGGCGAGTCCGGCAAAGTGTATGCCGGAAGCACCTTCTCCGCTGATATTCAACAGGCCGCCTATGGAGGCGCCACGATTATAGTCCCCACTGATGTTTGCCAGACCGGAAATGATGACGCCTTGCGCATGGTTTCCGGTGATACCTACCAGTCCCGAAACGGATACTCCGATAAGGCTGTTGCCATTGATGTTGGTAATTCCTGCTATCTGCATGCCTCGCATGCTTCCCCCCACCATATTTGACAGACCTGCCATCTGTACACCGTTCACATCCCTGCCGGTTACACTGCCAAGAATATTCATGCCGAGGCCATTCAGACGGTTCATGGAGGAGAACACACCCAGATTGAAGCAGGTGCTTCCTATGGTATCAGTCCGCTGTGTGGAGATGTTTTTCCATAAGGAGATATTGATACCTACCGGGCCATGGTCTGTTCGTGGAGAGCGTTGTTTCCGGAAAGATTTCTCGGAGGATTTCTGAATCGTATCCGGCTGTACGCTGCCCGGATTATGTTCTTGGGCAAGAGCTGTCCCTGCAAAAAGCAGGGACACAAGGAGGAGGGAAAGGTTTCGTTTCATACTTTTTTCTATATTTCGTCCGGCCAGGGAGCTGGTTGGCGGGTGGCACGCAACAGAGGGCGCTGCGCATCCACAGACCGGAGGTAATTACTTAATTTCCGTGACAACTCTTTGACAACTTCAGGCTTCTCTCGGGCCATATCATGTTTTTCACTGATGTCGGCGGGGATGTTGAAAAGTTCCCGTCTACCGTCACCGAAATAATACACCAGCTTCCACTCGCCCGAACGGATGGAGCAAGTGGCTCCGATGCCCGGGCCGGAAGGACCCCAGCTATTGGGATAATGCCAGTAGATATCACGGTCTTTCATTTTACCTTTTCCGGTGAGCAATGGCATGAAACTGATGCCGTCGCGTTGCTGTACGGTTGTATAGTTGTCTACGCCTGCCATCTCAAGGATGGTGGGGAAGAAGTCCTCTATCATCAGGTAATGGTCGCATTGGGTTTGGGGCGCTACGATGCCCGGCCAGCGGACAATCATCGGTTCACGTATGCCTCCTTCGTAGGCGGAACCTTTACCACTGTTGAGCGGATAGTTCTGGACATGCAGTTGTCCGGCGCGGGTATGGGCCGCCAAACCGCCATTGTCGGACATGAAGATGAGGATAGTGTTTTCCGTCAGGTTGTTCTTGTCCAGATAATCCATAATGTCTCCCAGACTTTTGTCCATACCCTCAATGAGAGTAGCATAGGCAGCTTCTACCGGAGGAAGGCCTTTGTCCAGGTACTTCTGGTAGAAACGCATGTCAGGTTGTATAGGGGTATGGATGGCATAGTGTGCCATGTACAGAAAGAATGGCTTGTCAGTCTGCTGTGCATCGTCCAGGGCCTTCATGGCCTCTATGGTAAGGGCTTCACTTAGGAAAGTGTCGGTTCCATGATATTTCTCCAGACCGGGTACGGCAGCCAGCGGGCTTTTACCGTCTGTTTTGTTGCCGAAATTCTCCTTGCCATAGTAGCTGGCAGGTGAACCGGCAGCATGTCCGGCTATGTTCACTTCAAACCCCATTTTCAACGGGTCGGCTCCGGGAGTGCCTTCAGCACCGAAGTGGGCTTTTCCGCAATGAATGGTGTGATAGCCATGGTCTTTGAGCACTTCGGCCAGGGAGGTGACTTGTGTGGTCCGTTCCACGCCAGGCTCTTGACAAATGCCGTTAACGTTCCATTCCGGATAAATCATGACCGAGTCGGGTTGTTCATGGGTAGTGTTCTTGCGGAGGGTCCAACTGGTGACTCGATGCCTGGCAGCATTCATTCCCGTAAAAAGGCTGACACGCGTAGGTGAACTGATGCTGCATGCATAGGCCTGCGTAAACATTTTGCCTTGTGTAGCCATCCGTTCCATGTTGGGAGTATGGTACGTATCGTTGTACTTGGTACGCTGTGTCCAAAAGGGGAGGGACGTGTCTTGCCATCCCATGTCATCCACTAGGAACAGAATGATGTTTGGCTGCTCTTTTGGAGCAGGTACGGCATCCCCAGGCGGCATGCCATACGCTTCTCCCGCCATTCCGCATATCGGAAGCATGGCGGATAATAATAATTCGTTTCTCATTTAGATAATAATTTAGAAAGGGTTAGATAGGTTGTAGTTTAATTGTTTTTTTACATTATCCTTTGGCCTCCTGATACAAGAAGCGTTTGATAGATTTCTTCGGCGTTTTTTCAAATTCTTCAGGATAGATTTTCATTTTGAATATCTGGCTGTATGCGGGCAGTTCTGCATTCAGTGCCACACGGTTTTCCTCCATGACGCGTTCGATGTCGTCATTGTTCAGCCCATGGGCAAAGGCATCATCGAAGTCGGGGTAAACCAGACCTACCAGTTTCTCATTCTGCTGCACGATGATGCTTTCGGCTACATACGGCATATTGTTCAGTTTGTCTTCTATCTCTTCCGGGTAGATATTCTGACCGCTCGGACCAAGGAGCATGTTCTTGCTGCGTCCCTTGATGCTTACGTTGCCTTCGGCATCCATCAGGGCAAGGTCTCCGGTGTGCAGCCAGCCGTCTTTGTCGAGTACCTGTACGGTGGCCTCGTCGTTCTTGTAGTAACCCAGCATGACATTGGGACCACGGCAGACAATCTCTCCCGGAATGTTTTCGGGATCGGATGATAGGATTTTCACCTCCATACGCGGTGCGGCCTTTCCGCAAGAACCGGGTTTGAAGCGGGTCCAATCCTCGTAACAGATGATGGGGCCGCATTCCGTCATTCCATAGCCTACCGTATAGGGGAAATCTATCATCTTTAAGAACTGCTCCACTTCCTGGTTGAAGGCAGCTCCTCCTACAATGATTTCTGCAAAGTTTCCGCCAAAGGCTTGAATCATTTGTTCGCGTACGGTCGCCTTTATCTTGTCATTGATGATGGGTACTTTCAGCAACAGCTTCATGGCGGGAGTTTCCAGCTTGGGCAGTACGCTCTTCTTTATAATCTTTTCGATAATGAGCGGAACAGCCACAATCAGGTTAGGCTTCACTTCGGTGAAAGCCTGGAAAATGATTTTGGGGCTGGGCATACGAGTGAGGAAGAATATGTGGCAACCTACGGCGAATTCATACAGAAAC
Organism: Bacteroides uniformis; assembly: GCF_025147485.1. Classification (NCBI taxonomy): domain Bacteria; kingdom Pseudomonadati; phylum Bacteroidota; class Bacteroidia; order Bacteroidales; family Bacteroidaceae; genus Bacteroides; species Bacteroides uniformis. The sequence goes on from NZ_CP102263.1 coordinate 2,982,430, forward strand.
TCGAATGCAAGTCCGTACATATGTGCCATTGGCAGCATGGAGACAATCTTGTCACCGGCTTTCAGCGGCAATACTTCGAAAGCAAAAGTGGTGTTTGACCAAAGGCTGCGGTAGGGCAGCATCACTCCTTTGGAGTAACTGGTGGTGCCGGATGTATAGTTGATGACCGCCAGTTCGTCGGGCTGGTCCTTGTGATAACTGACATGCTCCTTGCGGAAGTTCTTGGGGTATTTCTTACCGAACATTTCGTTGAGATGTTCGCGGGCATAGTCCAACTTTTCGCTGCGGGAGACAAGAATGTAGAAGTCTGCCATCATCATGATGCCCTCCAGCAGCGGCATGGCACTTTCGTTGAGGTTTTCCCAAACCTGGTCGCCTACGAAAAGCAGTTTGGCTTCGGAATGGTTCACGATGTTGTGTACATTGTCTGCCTTGAACTCGTGAAGGATGGGGACGATTACCGCACCGTAGGTCAATGTTGCGAGGAACGTTACGCCCCAGTGGGAACTGTTGCGGCCACAGACGGCAATCTTATCGCCTTTCTTGATGCCGCTTGCCTCGAAAATGATATGCAGCTTTTCTATTTTGCGGGCTACGTCCTTATATTGTAGGGTTGCTCCCTTATAGTCGGTCAGAGCGTCTAAATCCCAATTTTCCTTTATGCTATTCTCTATATAGGCGATAAAACTTTGTTCCATGATATTAATTGCACATTTGGTTGAAAATTGTGCAAATATAAGGGTTTATATATAGAAAGCAAACTTTTATAGGGAAAATAGTTTTTATGGCGGCTATTTGCTAAAACTCGACAGTTATACCTAAAGTAGGCAGGATAGTGCCGCTTTCCTGCTTGAGGTATTTCATTTTATAGCGCTGTTCGGCAACAGGAGCGGACGGATTTTCGATGATGCCCGTACTCATTATCACATCCGGCTGCTTCAGTTTGTTGCCGGTGACACCGTAATCGTTTCCTTTGCATGCCAACGGAATGTTGTCTTGGAGGGAAAGTGGCATACGGCTGTAACGCTTGAAGAAACCTTCTGCAGAAACCATGAACCGGTCTTGCAGGTGCCAGTCCAGACCGAGGCTGCTTTCAAAGACCTGCATGTACTTCAGGTTTTTGTTGAGATATTGCCCTTCATTGTCTTTATATCCCAAAGCGGTGTAGGGAGGCAATTGGTGGTAGAGGCCGGTACTTCCGCTCAGGGTCCATTGTTCCGAGAGTTTGTAGGATGCAGAGAGGCGTGGGGAGAACTGTTTCCATAGCTGCCGCATCTTTCGGTTGTAAGTGTTGCCATCCATACGGATACCGGCAGAAAGGGCCAGACGCTTGTCGGCGGTGGTATAGTTGGAAGAGAAGAAAGCCCCCCAGCCGAAGATGTTGAGTGAGGTTTCGTAGATGGAAAGCGTACCCGAATGACTGCCGTATAGTCTTTGCCTGCTGTGGTTTGTATAGATGGAGTTGTTCAGTTCTGCTCCTTCTTTTAGGGTCCATGCTCCCAAGCGCGTTTGGTTTTCGAAACGCAGGGTGGTCTTTTGTTCTGTGGAGCGTAGGCGCAGGGTCAGGTTGTCTTCGGAAGAGTCATCGTTGTTGCGGTATTTCAGATTGCGGTTGTTCAGGTAGTTATGGCTCAGTATAAGGGATTGTACGTGCCTTCCATTGTAGTGTCTGTAAGAGGCTCCGAGAGTGAATGTTTCCTGATGGATAGTGGGGAGATAGCTGAGCAGATATTCGGCATCTTCTCCTTTTTCATCGGTATTCAGTTTCATCTTGTCAATGCCTGCAAGACCAAGCAGGGTCAGCTCGCTGTGCTCGTTGAAACGGGTTTTTGTTTTGAATTGTCCGTCAATGAAATTGGGCAGGAAGGGCAGTCCCAAAGCCTTGAACAAAAGTTGCAGGTAGGACTGGCGTGCGGAGAACAGATAAGTGGTGCGCTGCCCCAGATGGCCTGCTCCGCTGAGCGAGACTTCCGATGCGCCGATGGTGGCTTTGAACGCCTGCTTGTCCGGATTTCCGTCCTTGAGGCGGAAGTCGAGGACGGAACTCAAGGCTCCGGAGCGGTTGGCGGGGAAGGCGCCTGTATAAAATGTAATCTCGCGTATCAGGTCGGCATTGACAATACTTACCGGTCCTCCGGATGCACCCTGAGTGGCAAAGTGGTTGATGTTGGGGATTTCGATGCCATCCATATAAAAGCGGTTTTCGGAAGGAGAACCGCCCCGAACAATCAAGTCGTTGCGATAGCCGATGGGAGAGAAAGAGACGCCGGGATAGGAGCGTACGATGCGCGAAACATCCCGGTTGGCTCCGGGACTTTTCTCTATTTCCTGCAAGCCGATGATACGCATGCTGACCGGGCTTTCGATACTTCGCCGGAAGGGAGAAGGCACCACCACTACTGTGTTCAGCAGATTGGCATCCTCTTCCATCTCTATCTCGATGAACGGGGTTGAGGCTGAAACAATATATTCGGGGGTGGAAACAGTCTGGTATCCTATGCAGGATGCCTCAAGGCTATAGATGCCCGGAGGTACCTGCTCTATCTTGAATGTGCCGAGTGAATCGGTGGATGCCCCTTTCCCGGGGATGCCGGCAACGAAAACGTTGGCGTAGGCCACGGGTTGTCTGGACTGTCTGTCGATGACTTTGCCGCGAACGGAATAGGTCACGGGAGCTATCATGGCATTCATGGTTGGGCTGATACCTGATAAAAGTATCAGCAATATAAACAATACAGTTCCCACCTTGTACCGTATGGCATTCATGGCTAATCAGACGTCACTAATTACTTTCCCAAGTACCATCGGTACATGCGTTGCACACCTTCCTCGATATCAATCTTATGATGCCATCCCAATGCATGTAACTTACCGGGATCGGTCAGTTTGCGCATGGTGCCGTCGGGTTTGGAAGTGTCGAAGGTCAACCGGCCCTGATAGCCTACGGTGTTGACAATCAGCTCTGCCAACTGGCGGATAGTGATTTCCTTGCCCGTACCGATATTGATGTGACAGTTGCGGATTTCCTTGTCGTCCGGCTCGAAGGTATCTTTGAAGTCGACGTGTTCCATGACGAAGACGCTGGCATCTGCCATCTCCTCGCTCCAGAGGAATTCGCGCAAGGGGGTGCCGGTACCCCATAATCTCACTTCTTCTTCGCTGATGCCGTATTTCCGGAGGATATTCAGAATGTCTTCTTTGCTGCTGTCGCCGTTGATGCCTTCCACCGGACGCAGGTTCATGTCGTGACGTACGGCATCCCAGTCGCCTTGTTTCAGGCAGTGGGCGAGGTGTATCTTGCGTATCATGGCAGGGAGCACGTGGCTGCGTTCCAGGTCGAAGTTGTCGTTGGGACCGTAAAGGTTGGTGGGCATCACGGCAATGTAGTTCGTACCGTATTGAAGATTGAAGCTTTCGCACATTTTCAGTCCGGCTATTTTGGCGATGGCATAGGGCTCGTTCGTGTATTCCAGCGGAGAAGTGAGGAGTGCGTCTTCTTTCATCGGCTGTTCGGCATCACGGGGATAGATGCAGGTGCTGCCAAGAAAGAGAAGTTTTTTCACTCCGTGGCGGAAGCTTTCGCCGATGACGTTCTGTTGTATCTGCAGGTTCTTGTAGATGAAATCGGCACGGTAGATACTGTTGGCCATAATGCCACCCACAAAGGCGGCGGCAAGGAATACATATTCGGGCTGCTCCTCGTCGAAGAAGCGGCGTACGGCAACTCCGTCGAGCAGATCGAGTTCTGTGTGGGTCTTGCCGATGAGATTGGTGTATCCTTTCTCCTCAAGATTTTTCCAGATGGCAGAACCTACCAGTCCCCGGTGGCCTGCTACATATATTTTGGCATTTTTGTCTAACATTGTTGTCTGAAAGTTTAATTGTTCATTCAAAGCTCTTTGCTTCTTAAATACAGTTTCTTCACAAATTTCATGTCGTGCTCTGCCATGATGCGTACCAACTCTTCAAAACTGGTCTGCCTCGGATTCCATCCCAGCAGTGTTTTTGCTTTGGTGGGGTCGCCCAGCAATTGTTCCACTTCGGCAGGCCGGAAATATTTGGGGTCGACTTCCACGAGGACTTTTCCGGTCTGTGTGTCGATACCCTTCTCGTCCACTCCCTGGCCTTCCCAGCGCAGAGTGATGCCTACCTCCCGGAATGCCAGTGTCGCAAATTCGCGTACGGTATGCATTTCTCCGGTGGCAATGACGAAGTCTTCGGGGGTGTCGTGCTGCAGGATGAGCCACATGCACTCGATGTAGTCTTTGGCATATCCCCAGTCGCGCCGGGCATCCAGATTGCCCAGATACAGCTTGTCCTGGAAGCCTTGGGCGATGCGGGCAGCCGCCAGTGTGATTTTTCTTGTCACGAAGGTTTCACCTCGGCGTTCGCTCTCGTGGTTGAAGAGTATGCCGTTTACAGCAAACATGCCATAGCTTTCGCGGTAGTTCTTTGTAATCCAAAAGCCATACTGTTTGGCTACGCCATAGGGGCTGCGGGGATAGAACGGGGTCGTTTCGCTTTGCGGCACTTCCTGCACTTTTCCGAAGAGCTCGGAAGTGGAGGCCTGGTAGATGCGTGTCTTCTTTTCCATACCGAGAATGCGTACGGCTTCGAGCATGCGCAGGGTGCCTACGGCATCGGTTTCGGCGGTATATTCGGGCACGTCGAAGGATACTTTGACATGGCTTTGAGCGGCAAGGTTATATATTTCGTCCGGCTGCACACTCTGGATGATACGGATGAGAGAGCTGGAGTCTGTCATGTCTCCATAGTGCAGGTTAATGGTACGTTTCTGTTTCATGTCGCGTACCCACTCATCGAAGTAGAGGTGTTCGATGCGGCCGGTGTTGAAAGAGGAAGAGCGACGCAGGATACCGTGCACTTCATATCCTTTCTGCAGGAGGAATTCGGCAAGGAACGAGCCGTCCTGCCCGGTAATGCCGGAGATAAGGGCTTTCTTCATAATGTATGCTTCTTGTTATTATGTCTTTTCGGACTGCAATATTCGTTATTTTCCACGAGATAGCAAAATATAAACTATTTCTTTCCCATCACTTTGTCGATAATCAGTGCGATTGCCCCGTCGCCCGTCACATTGCAGGCAGTACCGAAGCTGTCCATCGCTATGTATAGTGCAATCATCAGCGCTTGTGCCGACTCGTCGAAGCCCAGCATGGATTGCAGGATGCCCAGTGATGCCATGATGGCGCCTCCCGGTACCCCGGGAGCGGCTACCATAGTGATGCCCAGCATGAAGATAAATCCTGCAAATAGAGGGAAATCATGGGGCATGCCTTGCATTATCATCAGTGCCAGGGCGCATGCCACAATCTTCAATGTGCTGCCCGACAGATGGATGGTGGCGCAAAGTGGGATGACGAATCCGGCAATATCGGCAGAGACGCCGTTCTTCCGACTTTGCTCTTTTCAGATGAGCCAGGCCCAGCCCCAGTGTGAAGGCAAGTACGAGTGCGGTCATAACATTCATCAAGGGCGGGATACCCACGGAAAAATAGGGAAGAATGCCTTGAGACTCACTGACTTCTTCTAACGGCACCCCGGTTTCTATGAGGGAAGGAAATACCGCCATACCGGTGAAATAGGAGAGAAAGCCGGAGAATAAGGTAGCTCCGTAAGCAATGAGCGCCGTGACGACCAGCATCCGTCCGGCTCCTTTGCCGATGTCGGCAATGGCAATCGTGACCAGTCCCACAATGATGAGGGGGATGGAGAAGTTCAGGAATTCACTGAAAATGGCATTGAATGTTACGAACAGCCGTACCAGCGAAGCCGGTAGGAAATTTCCGAAAAGTATACCTAAGATAATGGCAATGATGATGCGTGGCAATAGTCCGATGTGGAAGTTCTTCATGAGCATTGGTTTTCTGTCTGGTTGAAAAATAGGCTTTCGCTGACAAAAGTACTATTTTATTTTCGTAATTCATACGAACAAATGCTGTTAGCATTTTGTTTCCATATAAAGACAAAATTTACATGAATATGAAGAATTTAAATAAAACAGACATTGGACTTATCGGTCTGGCAGTTATGGGCGAGAATTTGGCCCTCAATATGGCAGATAAGGGATGGAATGTTTCGGTATATAATCGTACGGTTCCGGGAGTGGAAGAAGGGGTGGTGGAACGTTTTGTGAACGGCCGCGCCAAAGGGAAAAAAATTGAAGGCTATACAGATATAGCCGAATTTGTAACTTCCATTGCCATACCCCGCAAAATAATGATGATGGTTCGTGCCGGCAGTGCGGTGGATGAACTGATGGAACAGCTGTTTCCCCATTTGTCCGAAGGGGATATCCTGATTGACGGTGGTAATTCCAATTATGAGGACACCAACCGGCGTGTGGCATTGGCCGAAAAGAAAGGCTTCCGTTTTGTGGGAGCTGGAGTTTCCGGTGGAGAGGAAGGAGCGCTGAACGGCGCGTCTATCATGCCCGGAGGATCTGAAAGTGCCTGGCCTGAGGTGAAGCCTATCCTGCAGAGTATTGCGGCAAAAGCATCTGACGGTACTCCGTGCTGCCAGTGGATTGGTCCTGCCGGTTCCGGTCATTTCGTCAAGATGATACATAACGGTATCGAATATGGAGATATGCAGCTTATTGCCGAAGCTTATTGGGTGATGAAGAATCTGCTTGGTCTGGACAATGGACAGATGGCAGAAATCTTTGCTGATTGGAATGAGGGTAAGTTGCGTAGCTATCTCATTGAAATTACCGCCAACATACTGCGTCATAAGGACAAATCAGGAGGTTACCTGATAGATAAGATATTGGATACCGCCGGACAGAAAGGTACGGGCAAGTGGTCCGTTATCAATGCGATGGAGCTGGGCATGCCGTTGGGGCTGATTGCTACGGCTGTGTTCGAACGTAGTTTGTCGGCACAGAAGGGCTTGCGTGAAACGGCTTCCAAGCAATTTGTATGCCGACGCTCGCAGGCGGTGTACAACAAGTCGGAGATGGTGAAGGATATCTATTCCGCACTCTATGCTTCCAAATTAGTGTCATATGCTCAGGGATTCGCCGTGTTGCAGCGTGCATCCGACGCTTTTGCCTGGAACCTCGATTTGGCATCCATCGCACGCATGTGGCGGGGCGGCTGCATCATCCGTAGTATTTTCCTGAACGACATAGCTACGGCTTTCGAGGCAAAAGACAAGCCCAAACATCTGCTGTTGGCTCCTTATTTCAAAAATGAAATGCAGCTGTTGCTTTCCGGCTGGAAACATCTGGTGGCACAATCCATGAAAGAGGAACTTCCGGTGCCTGCATTCTCGTCCGCCTTGAATTATTTCTATTCGCTGGTGTCTGCCAAGTTGCCTGCCAATATGATTCAGGCGCAACGTGACTATTTTGGTGCGCATACCTTTGAAAGGACAGACGAGTTGCGTGGACAGTTTTTCCATGAAAATTGGACGGGACACGGAGGAGATACGAAATCGGGTACGTACAATGTGTGAGAAAGGGGGAGAAGATGATGAATAAATTAGTGATTGTTATATTCGGCGCTTCGGGTGACTTGACGAAGCGCAAACTGATGCCGGCGCTCTATACTTTATATAGTGGCGGGCGGTTGCCGGAAGGATTCTCCATTCTGGGGATAGGACGCACCGAGTATACGGATGCCCGTTACCAAGAATATATAATGAGTGAATTGAGTAAGTTCGTAGCTTCCAAAGAGCAGGTGGAAGATAAAATGAGGGATTTTTGCAGCCATCTGCATTACCAGACATTGGATCCCGCCGAGGTTGAAGGCTATCATCTGCTGGACGGACGTTTACAAGAGTTTACCGGTGAGCAGAAACCGGACAACCTGCTGTTCTATCTGGCTACTCCACCTTCCTTGTACGGTGTCATTCCCTTGCACTTGAAGGCGGCCGGTCTGAACCGTCCTGATACGCGTATCATCGTTGAAAAGCCGTTCGGTTACGATTTGGAGTCAGCCAGAAAGCTGAATAGCATTTATGCTTCCGTTTTCAAGGAGCATCAGATTTACCGCATCGACCATTTTTTGGGTAAGGAAACGGCGCAGAACATTCTCGCCTTCCGTTTTGCCAACGGAATCTTCGAACCGCTATGGAACCGTAATTATATAGACTATGTGGAGATTACAGCCGTAGAGAATCTGGGTATCGAAGGACGTGGCGGATTCTATGAAGGTGCCGGAGCCCTGCGCGATATGGTACAAAACCACCTCATACAGCTTGTGGCGCTCACTGCATTGGAACCGCCTGCCGTTTTCAATGCCGATAATTTCCGCAACGAGGTGGTGAAGGTCTATGAGTCATTGGCTCCCTTGACAGAGGAGGATTTGGAGGAACACATTGTCCGCGGACAATATACGGCTTCGGGCTCGAAAGCCGGGTATAGGGAAGAGAAGAACGTGGCACCTGATTCGCGTACCGAAACGTATATTGCCATGAAAATCGGTATTAACAACTGGCGGTGGAAGGGTGTTCCTTTCTATATCCGTACCGGCAAACAAATGCCGACAAAGGTGACTGAGATTGTTGTACATTTCCGTGAGACGCCCCATCAGATGTTCCGTTGCGAGGGTGGACATTGTCCCCGCGCGAATAAGCTGATTCTCCGCCTGCAACCCAATGAAGGTATTGTGCTGAAATTCGGCATGAAGACTCCCGGACCCGGATTTGACGTGAAGCAGGTGATGATGGACTTCAGTTATGACCAGTTGGGCGGGTTGCCTACCGGCGATGCCTATGCCCGTCTGATAGAGGACTGCATACAAGGTGACCCTACACTCTTTACCCGCAGCGACGCGGTAGAGGCTTCATGGCGCTTTTTCGATCCCGTGTTGCGTTATTGGAAAGAGCATACGGATGCTCCTTTATATGGGTATCCCGTAGGTACGTGGGGACCTTTGGAAAGTGAAGCGATGATGCACGAACATGGTGCTGAGTGGACTAATCCGTGTAAGAATTTGACTAATACAGATGAATATTGCGAGTTATGAAAAGTTATGTTTACCATTCGGCTACAGCTACGGCACATGCGTTGATTGAACATTTGATTGCGATGATGGAGCGTGAGCCGGAAAAGACCTTTTATTTTGCATTCAGTGGGGGAAGTACTCCTTCGCTGATGTTTGACATTTGGGCCAACGAGTACAAGGAGGTGACTCCTTGGATGCGGATGCGGATTTATTGGGTGGATGAACGGTGTGTGCCGGCAGAGGATTATGAGAGCAATTATGGTACCATGCGCCGTTTGCTGTTGGATGAAGTAGGCATGCCCGATGAATACGTTTATCCTATTTATGGAGTGAACCGCCCGGAGATTGAAGCAAAGAACTATTCGACGCTGGTTTGCCGCACGGTTCCGCTTTGGGGTGGCTTCCCGGCCTTCGATGTCGTTTTGCTCGGTGCTGGAGACGACGGGCATACCTCCTCTATCTTTCCGGGGCAGGAATATCTGCTTTCTTCCTTTCATCCTTATGAGGTGAGTGTCAATCCCTATAATGGGCAGAAACGCATAGCCATGACCGGCTGCCTTTTGTTTGCTGCGAAGAATCTTATTTTCTTTGTTACCGGCAAGAATAAGGCGGATGTGGTCCGCGATATTCTTGATTCCGGGGATACCGGTCCGGCAGCTTATGTGGCCCACCATGCCGAGCGTGTGGAATTGTTCCTCGATGCTCAGGCCAATGGCGGGAAAATGTCTACTTAGATGTACCGCTCTCCAGAATGCTTACGATGGAGAATAATGTAAAGCAGATGCCTCCCAAACCTGCCAGTACGCGTGCAGGGACAAAATAGGCATTGTGCAGGCTTGCCATCTCAAACAGAAAGGCGGAGAGAAACAGACAAGCCAGGGCCGTGAAGACCGGAATCAGCGGGATGCGGTTGGCCAGCTTGAAAGTGTTCCGCCAGATGGCGGCAAGTAGTATGACTTTGCTGGAAATGCTGTAGCATACCAGTCCCAGGCCTATCATAATATATCCTGTGGAGGAGAGTGCCGGATTGCTGTTGGCCAAGACCAGAAGTCCCCAGAGAATGCTTATGCTGCCCATTATCAAAACAAGGGCCGGCCATTGTTTCCGTTCAGACTTTGTATAGTTGTTGCGTATCTGGCGGACGATGGTTGCAACCAGCGCCACCAAGCTGGAACAGATACAAGCAAGTCCTGCCATGACATGGCCTGCTACATAATATGCATTGTGCTCGCTGCTTTTTGACAATAGCCAGAAGGCCCATATCCATGCCATTACTGCCATAAGGGTGGCAACTGCTATCAGGATATATCCCTGGGAGGAATTGAATGCATCGGCAGGTTGTAGCTGGTCGGTACGTTCCGAGTTGGCGGGAATGAGGGTGAAGCGGGTGGAGGCTGTGGCTGTGGTAGCTACACAAGCTGTGATGAAACCGACTCCGCAAATCACGTGTCCTGCCACGAAATTGCTTGCCGTGGCAGCTTCGTGCATATAATTCCAACCATAGATTACTGTGAGTACGGCTGCCAGGTAACCAATAACCGGAAGTGCGTATCTGGCTATCGGATTGTAGGTATGAATAATTTGTCTAATGATTGTTGCCGCTGTGGCGAACAAGGCAATGCAAATCATCCCTAAGGAAAATACTACCGGACCGGCCACAAATTTTGCCGAATCCAGTCCTTCGTGGAGCACAAAGGCTCCGTAGCCGAAACAGAAAAGGGCCATCAACAAGGGTATAGCCCTGAAAAGAATACTGATACCGTAATTCATAACAGTTGTTTTTAGAGTTTCCCCTTCAAACAGCGTTTCTGTGGCTTTGTTCCTCCTTTTAAGATTTATTTGTGATGAGAAGTGTTTCCCTGTCCGTATTTAGGGAGCCAGCCTCTCCTTTTTCCAGCTGCCATCCGCTTGTTGGGAATAGAGGAAACGGTCGTGTAGCCTGCTTTCCCGTCCTTGCCAGAATTCAAAACGGAAAGGGGTGACGGCAAAACCTCCCCAGTTGTCGGGACGTTTGATACTTTGCCCTATCCATGTTGCCGCTTCGCGGACGAACGCGCGCATTATCTCCATACGGCTGCCGATGACGTGACTTTGGGGTGAAATCCTCGCCCCGATTTTACTTTTGTAAGGCCTGCTTGCAAAATAGGCGTCAGAATCGGCAGGAGCGCATCTTTCAGCTTTTCCTTCAATGTGTATTTGCCTTTCCAGTTTGTGCCATACGAAAGATAAGGATATATACGGATTTGCAGTCAGTTGCCGGCCTTTTCTGCTTTCGTAGTTGGTGAAGAAGATGAAACGGCCATTTTCCACCCCTTTCAGCAACACTGTGCGTGTAGAAGGATGCCCGTCTGTCGAGACTGTAGCTACCGTCATGGCGGTGGGCTCGTACTCATCACTATGGATAGCATCGTTCAGCCAATGGTCGAATTGCTCAAAGGGATTGTCGTTGAGGTTACCCGGTGTCAGCCTGCCTTTCTTATATTCTCTTCTGATGTCAAAGAGTTGTGATTTCATTATCGTGTGGTTTTATCAGGAGTGATATATTGTTTTTCTATGTAACAGTCTGAGAGGGCTGAATGTTTTTGTTTTTCTGCGGAAAGAAAAATATGGAAGAAGGAAATGGCTGTGTTGATACTTAAAAAAATGGGGGTGTGTCAAAATTCACCACAGATTACACGGATTAACACAGAATGAGCTTAATCTACTGATAGTCAAAGATACTTATCTGTGCAAATCTGTGTAATCTGTGGTGAATACCAGTTTCGACACACCCTCGGATATTGGAGATTACCTTATGAAGACAAGTGGAAAGTGGACACTGGCATGTCTGCTATTGTAATTTAAACATTACGGGAACTGTGAATTTACAACGGACCGGTTTGCCTCGTTGCTCACCGGGTTTCCATTTGGGCATGGTGGAAATCACACGGATAGCTTCTTTGTCCAGATAGGGATCTACGCCTCTTACTACTTTTACATCTACGATGCTGCCGTCTTTGTTGACAACGAATTGTACTATTACGCGCCCCTGGGTTCCGGTCTCTTGTGCAATAGTCGGGTATTTTATACTCTTACCCAGATATTGCATCAGACTCATGCCATTATAAGAAAACTCGGGATTCTTCTCTACAACTTCAAAAATCTCATCCTCTACCGGAATCTCTTCATCTACGGTTGGAGATATGGGTTTGATGATTACAGCTTCACCGATTTCTTCGGAAGAGGCAATGGCTGTTTCTTTCACATTGTCATTATCATCCACAATTGTCAATACCTCGGCAATTGCAGGAGCTTGAGGGGGTGGCGGAGCTACTAATTCGGGTTGCTCCGTGATAGGAATTTCAATTTCCTGCTCAAATACGTTCTCGGTAATAGCACCGCTCATGTCAATCCTAACATCACGCTTCGACCATTCAAATGCAACGAACATGAAGACCAGCACAATTACATAACCTACAAGTAGCCAACTTGACTTCTTGTTTTCCAGGCTTGCTTTGGATGTTTTCTTGATTTCCATAATTTACAAGATTATTACCGTATAATGGTTGTCGCGAAACTAACATTATACAGATGTGATTAGTAAAATCATAAAACATGCGTGCCCACTTGTTTCTGTATTAAAGATAAGAAAATGAATGTTATGTTGGTGTTTGATATGTAGTTATATATAGTTTTTTAAATTTGCTTTGATAATTTTTCTGCTTGTGGATTAAATAGTGTTGATATGTAAAAAGCACTTCCAACGTTCGCTTACGGAGGAAGTGCTTCACACAAAAACTAAACTAGACTTAACTAAACTATTCTATTGGGGGAGTTTCACAACTCCTATCTGTTCGGTGCAAAGATAAAAAAACATATTTTAATATGCAAAAAGATTCTATAATAAATCGACGGTTTTTCCGATTTTATCGACGGATTGGTCGATTTTTTTAGCTTCTTTGGTCTAAAAATTCTTGAAAAGCCAGTTTATAGCTGTCGCTTATCGGGATGTAGTTCTTTCCGAACACGATGCGACCACGGTCTATAATACGTATTTTATTCTTCTGAACAATGTAGGAACGGTGGACGCGCATGAAACGCGAGGCAGGCAGAAGTTCCTCCATTGCCTTCATGCTCATGAGAGACAGGATAGGCTTGGGAGAATCCTCCTCGTAGATTTTGAGATAGTCTTTCAGCCCCTCTATGTACAGAATTTTACTCAATTCGATTTGCACCAGCTTATACTCGCTTTTTACGAAGATGCTCTGAATCTCTTCCTTGGGCTGTTGCAGCAATTCAAACCATTGCACAGCCTTGTTGGCAGCCTGCAGAAAGTCGACGTAGGAGATGGGTTTCAGCAGGTAGTCCAGCGCATTGACTTTGTAGCCGTCTATGGCATACTGGTCGAAGGCGGTGGTAAAGACAATGCGGGTGCCGGAATCGACCATCTTCGAAAATTCCAGTCCGTTCAGTTCGGGCATCTGGATGTCGAGGAAAAGCAGGTCGATGTGCTTCTCGGGCAACTCCTTGATGGCTTGTACGGCACTGGAGTATTTACCGACCAACTCCAGAAACGGGGTCTTGTTGACGTAGCTTTCCAGCAACCCCAGGGCGAGGGGCTCGTCGTCTACAATGGCGCACTTCAGATTCATATCTTTATAATTAAAATAGATTTATACTCTTTCATGTCCTCACTCACTCCTTGCTGCCAGTCGTAATGGCCGGGATAGGTCAGCTCCAGACGCTTGCGCACTTGTTCCAACCCGATGCCGCTTCCACTCTTGTCTGCCACGCTTTTGGGATGATAGCTGTTGGTTATTTCGCAATGTATCTCTCCGGGGCTTTCACTGAAGTGGATACGGATAAAGCTGGGCTCGGTGGGGGAGATGCCATGCTTGAAGGCATTCTCTATGAGGGAAATAAAGATGAGCGGAGCTATTTCCGTACGGCTGTCCGGTCGGACGTCTATCTTTGTTTCCACACGGACGTTGGCGGAGAGACGGATGCGCATCAGTTCGATGTAGTTGCGGATGAAGTCCATCTCCTTGTCCAGGGTGACGAAGTTCTGCTGATTGTCATACAGCACATGGCGCAGCAGTCGGCTCAGTTCCTGCACGGCAGTCTGTGCCTTGTCGGCATCGAAGGCGATGAGGGCGTAGATGTTATTCAGCGTATTGAGCAGGAAGTGCGGGTTGAGCTGGTTGCGCAGGTTCTTCAACTCGGCTTCCGTGCGGCTTTTCTCGGCTTCGCGGCGGGCGGCGTCCATCTGCGCCCAGCGGCGGCTCAGCTTGATGGCAGCGCTGAGGCCGGCGGTGAGAATCATGGTCGAGACGTCGCGCAAGATGAATATCCATTTGGGAGGCCCCATGTGCTGACCGTCATCATCGCCGCGCATATGGTTTTGGAATGTGTATTCTTGCCAAAGGTGGGCGCCGGTGGTAATGCAGATGATGAGCAGTGTGTTCAGCAGGAGATACTGCCGGATGCGTCCCTCGAACAAGTAGCGGGGAATGAGGAAGCAGTAGTTGATGTAGAATACAAGGAAGAATGAGAGGGTACTGCTGCTACCGTGGCGCAGATAGTCCGCAAGGCTGATATTGAAGCCGCTGCGTGTCATCATCAGAAAGGGGAAACCGATGACGATACCCCAGACAATGATGTGTATCAGGGTTTCGATGCCGCGGCGGCGTGGGTTAGGGAGCTGTTGTTTCATCATGATACAAAGATACGGATTTTAGGTGGATATTGGAAATATCCGCTGCCTGCGAAGCAAATCTCTGTTCGCAGGTTGCGGATAAGCGTTTCCAGGTTGCGGATATGTATCCCAAGCTTGCGGATGTCTATCCCAAGGCTTGGGATAGAGATTGTTCTTAGTTTCGCATAACTTTTTTCCCTATTGCCGGAAACTTTTTTCCTAATACTTAAGAACTATTTGGCTAACTTCCGGCAAGGGAGAAAAGGTTATTCGTAGCGTATGGCCTCTATCGGGTCGAGGTCCGCAGCTTTCTTGGCGGGATACCAACCGAAGAACACTCCGGTGACGGTACATACGGCGAAGGAGAGGAATACACTCCACGGCTGGATGAAGATGGGCCAGTGGGCAACGCCCTTCACTATCAAGCTGGCTCCGCATCCGATGATGACACCGATAATGCCTCCGGTGATGCTGATAAGAATGGCTTCGATGAGGAACTGGCTCAAGATGTCGACACCGCGGGCGCCTACACTCATGCGCAGGCCGATTTCGCGCGTGCGTTCCGTCACCGATACGTACATGATGTTCATAATGCCGATGCCGCCCACTACGAGCGAAATGCCGGCTATGCAGGCAAGCAGCGTGGTCATCAGGTCGGTGGTGGAGTTCAGCATGGTGCTGAGTTCCTGCTGGCTGCGAATGGTGAAGTCGTCGTCGTCACTCTCCTTCAGCTTGTGGTTGCGGCGCAGTATCTCGGTGATTTCGTCGGTGGCATTGTCCGTCATGTCCTCGGTGAGGGCGGAGGCGAAGATGCCGCTAAGGTAGGTCTGTGCCAGCAGGCGTTTCATCACGGTGCTGTAAGGGGCAAGCACTACGTCGTCCTGGTCCATGCCCATGGAGTTGTAGCCTTTGGACTTCAGCACGCCCACCACGCGGAAGGGCACTTGGTTGAAGCGGATGATACGTCCCACAGGGTCCTCTCCTCCGGGAAAGAGGTTGTCTTGGATGGTCTTTCCGATGACGCACACCTTGGCAGAGGTCTGTATGTCGGCTTCGGTAAACATCTCGCCGTTCTCCACGCTGAGCTGCCGGATTTCGAGATAGTCCGTGCCCACGCCGCTCACGGAGGAGGGGTAGTTGTTGTTGCCCGCGATGAGCTGCCCGCTGGAGGAGACATTGGGGCTGACGGCAGCCAGAAAGTTGGTTTCGTTTCGCAGGGCTTCGTAGTCGGTCAGCTTCAAGGTCTGCATGGCGCTGGGGTCTTGGCGGACACCGCCGCGCATGTCGGCACCGGGGTGAATCATAATCATGTTGGAGCCCATCTCGGAGATTTGCGCCTGGATGCTTTTCTTCGAACCTTGTCCGATGGCAAGCATCGTGATGACGGACGCCACGCCGATGATGATGCCCAGCATGGTGAGGAATGCGCGCAGCTTGTTGTTGTTCAAGGCTCGCAAGGCTATTTTGAAAAGGTTTGTTCCGTTCATATCGTTTTAATGGAAAGTTTAAAATTAATCCCTAATCCTTAATCCCTTATCCCTCATTCCTCCTCCTGCTTAGGCAATGCTGCCAGGGCTTCGGCTGCATTCTGGATTTGGGTGTTGATGGTATCGTCCTTGATTTGTCCGTCGCGCAGCACGATGTTGCGGCTGCTGTACTGGGCTATTTCGGGGTTGTGGGTGACGAAGATGATGGTGCGTCCTTCGGCATGCAGCTTTTGGAACAGTACCAGAATCTCGAAAGAAGTACGGGTGTCCAGGTTACCCGTAGCTTCGTCTGCCAGGATAACGGCGGGATTGTTCACCAAGGCGCGGGCGATGGCTACGCGTTGCATCTGACCGCCGGACATCTGATTGGACTTATGTTCCAGTCGGTCGCCCAGCCCCACGGCTTGCAGGGCTTCGATGGCACGTCTCCGCCTTTCGGAAGCCGAGACGGAGGAGTTATACATCAGCGGTAGCTCCACATTTTCCACGGCAGTGGTTTTGGGCAGCAGGTTGTAACTCTGGAATACGAAGCCGATTTTACGGTTGCGTAGTACGGCGCGTTGAGGCTTGCTCATGGTGCGTACGGAGATACCGTCCAGCAGGTATTCGCCGCTGGTGGGCGTGTCCAGGCAGCCGAGGGTATTCAGCAAAGTCGACTTTCCGGAGCCCGATGTACCCATGATGGTGACAAACTCGCCTTCACGGATGGTGAACGAGACGCCGCGCAGGGCATGCACGGTTTCGTCCCCCACCTGGAAGTTGCGTTTGATATTTTGAAGTTCAATGACTGCTTTATTCATAATTCTTTTTTTGTATTATTTTCCGCTCTTCTTCTTACTTCCCGGAGGGCCAGGCATGAACGGACTCTTCTCACCTCCGGGAGCTTCCTGGCTCATGTCCGGAGCGCCGCTGCCGGGCATGCTGCCGATGGTGGCTTCGGTCACCACTACGGTACCTTCGTTAATGCCGCTGATAATTTCCGTGTTGACTCCGTTGGAGATACCTATCTTCACCGGATGGGCGGTAAAGGTGTTGCCTTCGCGGGTCCAGAGTTTATGTTCCCCTTCGCAATCCTTCACGATATCATTGTCGCCGATAAGCGGTTTTTCGGGGTTGAAGCGCAGGGCACGGGCAGGAGCGCACAGTACGTCTTTGCGGTCGAGGGTGAAGATGGTGACGTTGGCCGTCAGGCGTGGTTTCAGTTTCAGGTCAGGGTTGTGGGCGGATATGACTACTTCGTAGGTCACAACCGTGCTGGTGCTGGTGCTCGACGTGCTGCTTGAGCTGGCATCTCCCAGACGAATTTGTGTGACCACTCCTTCGAACACGTCATTCGGGTAGGCGTCTACGGTAAACGTGGCGCGCTGTCCCTCTTCCACACCGCCTATGTCCGCTTCGTCCACGTCGGCCACAACCTGCATCTGCGTCAGGTCGGCAGCGATGGTGAACAGTGTCGGTGTCTCGAAGCCGGAAGCCACGGTCTGTCCTGCTTCCACGTCGCGGCTGATGACTACACCGTCGATGGGAGAGGTGATGGTGGCGTAGGAGAGGTTGCGTTCAGCCTTTGCCAGTGATGCCTGGCTGCTTTCGTAGTTGCTCTTGGCCTTCTCGTAGTTATAGACGGACTGCTCATAGTCCGTGGCGGCGATGAGCTGCTTTTCGTTCAGCGTCTTGTTGCGCTCGTAGAGTTTTTTCTGGTACTCGTATTCGGCCTTTGCACCGTTGTAGGCGGCGCGTTGCGAAGCGAGTTCGCTTTGCAGTGTCACGCGGTCCATCTCGGCAATGAGTTGGCCTTTGGTTACTACGGAATTGTAGTCTACATGAATCTTGTCGATGATACCGCTCACCTGGGTACCCACTTCCACTTCCGTCACCGGTTCGATGGTCCCCGTGGCGGTTACGGATTCGGAAATCTCGCCTTTATGGATGGTTGCTGTGGCGTAGGTCACCTTGTGCTTGGCCTTGGCACCACCGAAGAGCCATACGCCGCCGCCCACTATGATTACGGCAGCTACGGCAATGAGGATGATTCTTTTTTTGTTCATATATATAAGGTATTATAATTCGATTTTTTCTCCTTGATAAAACTTCAGTAGCTGCATATTCAGTATGGCCATGTATTTGGCTTGCAGTGTCTCCTGCTGTGCGCTGAGCAGATTGCTTTTCTCAGTCAGCAGTTCTACGGTATTCTTCATGCCCAGGTTGAACTGCTCTTGAATCAGTTCATAGCTGGTCTGCGTACTTTTCAGTTTCTCTGTGGCGGCGGCGTAGCGCTGCTGGGCGCTGTTGGCATCGAGCCAGAGGGTTTCGATGGTCTTGTACAGCGTTTTTTGGTCGTCCAGCAGGTCCAGTTCGCTGGTCTGCTTCTGAATCTTGGCTTTCTCTACGGCACTCTTGGTCTGCCGGTTGCTGAAGATAGGCACGCTTACGGTGAAGCCCAGCGAGTTGTTCCAGTTCTGTTTGACTTGCTCGCTGAAGGTGAAGTCATTGCCGTTGGCATGGCTGGTTCCGATGCCGGCGCTGAGGCTCAGCGTAGGCAGATAGCCAGCGCGGGCAATTTTGATGTCGAGGTCGGATGTCTGTATATTCAGTTTGCCGGCTTCTATTTCCGGACGGAGCACGAGGGCAGAACGGTAAACGTCCGTTTTGGTGGGCAGGGGTGCCAGTACGTTTTCCGTGCCGAGTGTGGGGATGTAGAGGTTCATCTCGGATTCGCCGTCCAGTTCCAGGAGTTGTTTCAGTTGTAGTTTGTAGTCTTGCAGGGTGGCTTGTGCGGTCACCAGTTGGTACTTGTCGGTGCTTACCTGCGCTTCCAGTTGTGCCAGGTCGCTTTTGGCTATGCTTCCTGCTTCGAGAAGCTGGCGGGCGCGTTCGCATTCGGCTTGGCTCACTTCCAGGGTCGATTCGTTCACTTTCACGGCTTCGGCGGCGTAGAGTATCTGTACGTAGGTTTGTGCGATACTTTCTTCGATGCTGTTCTCGCTCTGTGCTACGCTAAGTTCGGCAATGCGGTTGTTCAGTTGCTGTTGTTTGATGGTGTTGAGGCGCTTCCCGCCGTTGTAGAGGGTCCAGTTGGCATCGATGCCGTAGCTGCCGTTATAGGAAGTCTTGCTCTGGCTGCTGGTGATGTTGTCGCCGTCGATGATGGTGTTTGTCTCGCTCTTCGGGCGATTCACGACACGCTGGCTCACACTGGCCGAAAGGCTGGGGAAGAGAGCGGCTCGGGCGGTCTTTACATCTACCTGGGCACTTTCCGCGTTGAGGCGGTTCTTGCGGATGGTGATGTTTTGCTGCAAGGCATAGTCGATGCACGCTTGCAAGTCCCATTGGGCGGGCAGGCTGTCGGCTGGCTGCTCGGAACTGCCGGGTATCTGCGTGGAAGTGCCGTTTTGGGCGGCCACTCCCATGCAGCTTGCCATACATAGCGCTATCACTGTCAATCTTTTTACGTTCGTCATATCTTCGTTATTCTATGGTTTTATATTTGCAAATGTAGTGGGGTGGAGAAAGGATTGCAAAAGTGATAGACGTTGAGTGAATTTTCCTCGCCTAAAATCTTTTTTGTACCGATGAATGGGAGAAGTCTTTTTTCTGTTCAACTTTTCACCTTTTTATTTGTTCTTTATATAAAAGTATTTTATATTTGTAATCATTATAATTTTATCGGCATGAAACAGACTGCGGTAAACATTTGGCGTTTTTATTTGGAAGGTTTTCGAAGTATGACGTTAGGGCGTACTTTGTGGCTTATCATTCTTGTGAAGTTATTCATTATGTTCTTCATTCTCCGCCTTTTCTTCTTCCCACGGTTTCTGAATACCCCCGTGGTGGGCGATGACAAGGAAGGCTATGTCAGCAATGAGCTTATCCACCGGAGTCTGGGCGACTAAACACGGAGACACAGAGTTTATTTCCTTGCCCTTATAAATTCTCCGTGTCTCTCTGTTCTTACCCGATAACTTAAAAACTTAATAACTCATAACTTATAACTCATAACTTGATTCTTATGCTTGGACACATTGACACTTCCCTGATTGACTGGTCGAGAGCCCAATTTGCCTTGACCGCCATCTATCACTGGATTTTTGTGCCGCTGACACTTGGACTGGCGGTAATTATGGGCATCATGGAGACAGCGTACTACCGTACGGGTGACGAATTTTGGAAACGTACTGCCAAATTCTGGATGAAGATTTTCGGTATCAACTTTGCTATTGGTGTAGCAACCGGTATTATTCTGGAATTTGAATTCGGTACGAATTGGAGTAATTACAGTTGGTTTGTGGGCGACATCTTCGGTGCGCCGCTTGCCATCGAGGGTATTTTGGCTTTCTTTATGGAAGCAACGTTTATCGCCGTCATGTTCTTCGGCTGGGATAAGGTGAGCAAGCGTTTCCACCTGGCATCTACTTGGCTCACGGGGCTGGGCGCCACGATTTCTGCCTGGTGGATTCTGGTTGCCAATGCGTGGATGCAGAATCCCGTAGGTATGGAGTTCAATCCCGATACGGCACGCAACGAGATGGTGGACTTCTGGGCTGTGGCAACTTCGCCGATGGCTGTCAATAAGTTCTTCCATAGCGTGCTGTCCGGCTGGGTGCTGGCTGCCGTGTTTGTAGTAGGCGTAAGCTGCTGGTATCTGTGGAAGAAGCGCGAGAAGAAATTTGCGCTGGCAAGTGTAAAGATTGCCGCATGGGTAGGTCTGTGTGCCGCTGTGCTCTCTGCCTGGACGGGTGATGGCTCGGGCTATCAGGTGGCGCAAAAGCAGCCGATGAAGCTGGCTGCTATGGAAGGCTATTATGAAGGGCGGCAAGGTGCCGGATTGGTAGCGTTCGGGCTGCTGAATCCTGCCAAGCAGACACCGCAGGACGGAGTAGACCCATTCCTTTTCCGTGTGGAAATTCCGAAGATGCTGTCGTTGCTTGCCGAGCGCAAGATGGATGCTTTTGTTCCCGGTATCAATGACCTGCTGAAAGGTGGATATCCGTTGAGCGATGGTACCGTAGCGCTTTCGGCAGAGGAGAAAATAGAAAAAGGAAAAACGGCTATCGGTGCGTTTGCCGCCTATCGTGCAGCCAAGGCTGCGGGCAATGAGGCAGATGCAGAGGTGGCTGCCAAAGTGTTGAAAGATAATGTAGCCTATTTCGGTTATGGTTATATCAAGGACGTGAACGAGCTGGTGCCCAATGTGTCCCTTACGTTCTACATGTTCCGTGTGATGGTGATGTTGGGTGGATACTTCATCCTCTTCTTTATTGTGGTGCTGTTCCTGGCCTATAAGAAAGACTTGTCGCGGATGCCATGGATGCATTGGGTGGCTATGCTCACCATTCCGCTGGGCTATCTGGCTGGACAAGCCGGATGGGTGGTTGCCGAGTGTGGTCGTCAGCCGTGGGCCATCCAAGATATGCTGCCCACGAGTGCCGCCATCTCTAAGCTGGATGTAGGCTCCGTGCAGACCACGTTCTTTATTTTCCTGGTACTTTTCACTGTCATGCTGATTGCTGAGGTGGGAATTATGCTGAAGGCTATTCGCAAAGGTCCTGAAACCGAAACGCACACACCGTCACATAACTCATAACTCATAACTTATAACTCATAACTCACAATGAATGCTTATATATTTCTTCAACACTATTGGTGGTTTGTAGTCTCTTTGCTGGGAGCACTACTGGTATTCCTGCTGTTCGTGCAGGGAGGTAATTCGCTTCTGTTCTGTCTGGGGAAGACGGAGGAGCAGAAGAAGATGATGATTAATTCTACGGGACGGAAGTGGGAGTTCACGTTTACAACGCTCGTCACGTTTGGAGGTGCGTTCTTTGCTTCGTTTCCGTTGTTCTATAGTACCAGTTTCGGAGGGGCCTATTGGCTGTGGATGATTATTCTGTTCAGCTTTGTGTTGCAGGCTGTCAGCTACGAGTTTCAGTCGAAGGCGGGAAATCTGCTGGGCAAGACAACGTATCGCACGTTCCTGGTGATAAACGGAGTGGTAGGTCCGGTATTGCTGGGTGGGGCAGTGGCCACGTTCTTCACGGGGTCTAACTTCTATATCAATAAAGGGAATATCGCAGATGCGGCAATGCCGGTTATCAGCCAATGGGCTAACGGCTGGCATGGGTTGGATGCGTTGCTTAATCCGTGGAATGTGGTGCTGGGGCTGGCTGTGTTCTTCCTGGCACGTATCTTGGGAGCGCTTTATTTTATTAATAATATCAATGAGGATGATTTGGTGAAACGCTGCCGCCGGGCACTTTGGGGAAATACGGCGTTGTTCCTGGTATTCTTCCTGGCCTTCGTCATCCGCACGTTGCTTGCCGACGGCTATGCTGTACGCCCGGAAACGGGAGAGGTGTTCATGGAACCTTACAAGTATCTGACGAACTTCCTGCAGATGCCAGTAGTGCTGCTTGTATTCCTGGTTGGTGTGGTGGCTGTGCTCTGGGGCATTATCCGCACGCTGTGGAAGCCGGCATTCGACAAGGGTATCTGGTTTGCCGGTGCAGGGACGGTGCTTACGGTATTGGCACTGCTGCTTGTGGCAGGCTATAACAATACGGCCTATTATCCGTCTACCCACGACCTGCAAAGCTCACTCACGTTGGCAAACAGTTGCTCGAGCCAGTTCACACTGAAGGTTATGGCTTATGTCTCTATCCTTGTTCCTTTCGTTCTTGCCTACATCTTCTACGCTTGGCGCAGTATCGACAATCGCAAGATTGATGCGAAGGAGATGGAAGAGGGAGGACACGCGTATTAATTAAAAATTAAGAATTAAAAATTAAAGGAGGATGTGTCATCTGTGTGCTATTAACTGTTTTGATACATCCTCTTCTTATTCTTTTGTCCGCTTCTCATTTAGCTGGAATTTGGGTACCAGTTTCATCAATCGTAGAATCTGTCCTTGCCTTTTCTTTATGTAAGGGGAGGGGTGTGCTGAGTCGAAGCGTATGGGGTTGGGCAATGTTGCCGCTATTAGTGCGCACTGTCCGGCAGAGAGCTTGGCTGCTGTAGTCTTGAACTTGTATTTGGCGGCAGCTTGTGCGCCATAGATGCCTTTTCCCATTTCGATGGAGTTGAGATAGACCTCCATGATACGTTCTTTGGACCAGAAGAATTCTATCAGTACGGTGAAGTAGACTTCCAGTCCTTTACGTACCCAGGAAGACTGGGGCCATAGGAATACATTCTTTGCCGTCTGCTGGCTGATGGTGCTTGCGCCCCGTTTCCGTTTTCTTGTTTCATTCTCCTTTATCGCTTTCTGTATCTCGATGAAATCGAATCCGTTGTGTGTGGCAAACCGGTTGTCTTCCGAGGCAATGACGGCCATAGGCAGGTGAGGGGATATCTTGTCGGAAGATACCCAAGTGTGGTGCCAGCATGGACTTTCACCCTTAAAGACCTGTTGCACGCTGCGAATAACCATCAGTGGCGTGATGTAGACGGGTACAAAACGATAAGCCACTACCGCTAGGATAGTGGAAATAAAGAAGAATAATATGATGTTGCGGAGGAACCGCAAAGGCTTCGGGAGTTTCATGGAGAGAGTGCCAATGTGATTAATGTGTTAATGTGCCAATATGCATATTGGCACATTAACACATTAATCACTTTACCATATTAATTAGCTGCCTCCGCATTCTTAATCATCTGTTCGCTGGCATACATATATACCTCTACGCGTCGGTTCTGGTCGGCAGACAGACTTTCGTCGTATTCGTTGTATCCCACGCCTTCCACTTTCTTGAACTGGGCCGGAGATACGCCGCAATCCTGCAAATAGTTCTCTACGGCATAGGCGCGGTTCTTGGAAACTTTCATGTTGGCTTCGTAAGTACCCACTTTGTCGGTATGGCCGATGATGGCGATATCGGTTGTCGGGTCTTCCTTCAGAATCTGTGCGAGTTCGCGCAGGGAAGCCTTTGCCTCGTTGCTCAGTGCTGCGGAGTTGAAGCCGAAAAGAATACCTGCCGCAAAGGATACTTTGACAGCCGGCAAGCCGTTGGCATCCGTCACCTGCTCCACTTGGGCGCCTTCAATCTTGGCAGCTTCGGCAGCCTTCTTGTCCATCTTGTGTCCGATGGCAACGCCGGCACCCGTACCTACTGCAGCACCTACCGCAGCTCCAATGGCTGCCCCCTTGCCTTTACCTATCAGTCCGCCGATAATGGCACCTGCTGCTGCACCGGAGCCACCGCCGATTATTCCACCTTTGGCCTTGTTGTTCATTGTGCCGCAACTGCCCAGCAGCAATGCGCCGCACAAAAGTAATACTGTAAATTTCATCTTCTTCATAACTCTTTTTCTTTAAAAGTTGACTTTATCTTTAATGTTGCAAATTTATGTATATAATAACCATATTCTTCTTTCTAAAGTTCGCCAGTTCTGTCCTTTTTTAGAGAATTTTCCTTTTGATGAGGACGAACCAGGCTGTCAGTATAAGACCTTTGGCAACGGTCGTTCCACTTACTGCCCACCAGATGGCATCCACTCCCATACCCATGTGCACCAGCAATAACGCCACCGGAATACGCATGTAATTGCATCCGATGCTGACAATGGCAGGCGGCACTGTCCGTCCCAGTCCGTAGAACACGCCCTGCATGGTAATTTCCATCATCATGAACATTTGCGAATAGCCGTCGATGCGGAGGAAATCTCCACCCACACGGTAGGCTTCGGCCTCGGGTACGAAGATAGAGAACACCTCGCTGCCGAAGAAGATGAACAGTAGTGAGCAGAGGCTTCCGAATACGCCCGTCATCCACATGGTGGTGCGCCATGCTTGCTTCACGCGCGACTTCTGCCCCGCGGCATAGTTCTGGGCGATGAACGTGCTCAGCCCCGTGGAGAATCCTTGCGAAGTATTCCAGGTGATGGCCTCGATTTGTCCGCCGGTGGTGAATGCCATCAGTCCGATGTGTCCTCCCTGCTCCGAGGCGGTGCGCGAGAGGAACATATTGACGAAGGCAAATAGCGTGTTCAGCGTAGCCACGGGCAGCCCGAGCTTGAAGATGCGCCGGGTGTACTTCTTTTTCAGCGGAACGATAAAGGAGAAACCTCCGAGCACGGCGCTTTTCCCCCGGAGCTTGTAGACGAAGATGCCGAATACTGTAGCTTCGGAAAGCCATGTGGCAAGTGCCGCGCCCACTGTTCCCCAACCGAAGCCGAAGATGAACAGAGGGTCGAGGACGATGTTCATTATCAGTCCCGTCCCGCTGATGTAGAACGGAATCTTGCTTCGTCCTGCCGCGTTGTAGATGCCCGTAAAGGCAGCGGAGAGAAAGATGAAAGGCAGTCCCGTCGACACGATGCGCAGATAAGTCACGGCGGCGTCCGTGATATGCTGTTTCAGCTCGAAGATGTTCAGGATGGGGCGGGCGAAAAGAAAGAGCAGGCCTCCCCAGCAGACGGAGATGAGCAGGGCAATCGTAATGTTGTGCGAGGCAAAGCTGCGTGCGTCCTCTTCGCTGCGTGCACCGATGGACTGGCCTACGCTGACTTCGGCGCCCACTTTATTGAGCAAGGCGATGGAGCCGGACATCCACGTCAGTATGCCTACCGCACCTACTGCAGCCATGGACTCACTGCCCAGACGCCCTACCCATGCCATGTCCGTCAGGCTGTAGGCCATCTGGATGAACGAGGTGGCCATGATGGGCATTGCCAGCGTGAAAAGCTGGCGGTTGATGGGGCCTTGTGTCAGATTCTTTGTTCCTTGCACGTTGACGGGTTTTTAGGTAAACAATGTGTTGCTCATCCCCTTTTCCGCTTTCTGCGGAGACGGTGGCGGCGTTTCTGCTTGTACTTTCGTATCTTGGCATATACCAGCCAGATGAAGAGCAGACCGAAAACGGCGAAGATGAGCAGCACGATGCCTGTGTTGAGATTGTCACCTTTCACGCGGCTCCACATCTCGAGCACTAGTTCCGTGCGGTCGCCGAAGTCGCGTATCATGGCGCAACGTTCCACTACACAGCGGTCAGGGTACTGGACCGGGTCTATCTGCAGGCTGTCGGCTCCGGGCAGGGGGCCGAAGAAGTAGCTGAGGTCGGAGTGCACGTCGAGCGTGGTATCGGTCTTGGCCTCCATGATTTCCGGTGTGGCTACGGCGCTGACGTAGCCGATAGCATCCATGTTGCGCAGTGCCACGGAAGGCTGGCAGAGGTAGTTGATGAAATAGCTTGCCGCCTTCACGTTGCGGGCGTAGCGGGGGATTACCCAGCCGTCGTACCAGATGTTGCTGCCTTCGCGGGGGACGGTGTAGTCCAGTTCCACACCCACGGCATCGGCCTCCTCGATGGCCCAGACGGCATCGCCGCTCCAGGTGAAGTTAATCCACGCCTTGTTCTTGGTCATCATTTCTTTGCCGAAGTCGGCTTCCCAGCCGGCGATGTTGGGTTTCATCTCCTTGAGGCGTTGCTCGGCCAGGGCGATGGCCTGCGGGGAGTTGTCGTTCATCAGTTGCTCTACTGTGACGGTGCTGTCGGCCAGCTCCCGGGCGTGGGCGTAGATGATGGCGGTACCGTAGGCATCGCGGTAGCTGTCCTTCATCAGTATTTTGCCTCGGTTCTTGGAGTCCCAGAGGATATCCCATGTGCCGGCCTCTTCGGCGGTAATAAACTTTTTGTTGAAGAGGATGCCAGCGGTGCCCCACATGTAGGGTACGGCATAGTCCTCGGTCTGGCGTTCCGGTTGCGAGGTCTTGTTCAGCTCGTGGCGAATGTAGGGCGACACGTTGGGGATATAGTCCGGCGTGTGGCCGAAGTTGCGGTCGATGGGTAGCAGGAGGTCTTTGCGAAGCATACGTTCGATGATGTACTCCGAGGGGCATACGACGTCGAAGTCCTCGTGCCCGCGCTCAATTTTGGTGAGCATGATTTCGTTGATATCGAACACCTGGTAGATGATACGGAGGTCTTCGCCCGTCTGCTGCTTGTACCAGTCGGGAAATTCGGCAAGCACATCTTCATCGATGTAGTCCGCCCAGTTGTATATCTTCAGTACACGGCTGCGCTCTTCTGTGGAGTTTCCACAAGAAGAGAGGAATGCGATACAGCACAGTAGAATCAGTATGTTTATTATCCTTTTCATCATCTTGTTCTTGACAATTGATAACTTATAACTCATCACTCACATCAATCGTTTTTCGTCCGTTCGGCCCGCTTGTTGATTACAATCAGCAGCACCAGCACCGTCACGAAGATGATGGTGGAGAGTGGCCGCAGTTCCGGCGTCAGTCCACCTTTGCGCGCATCGGCGTAGATGTAGGTGGAGAGCGTTTCCAGCCCCTGGTTGCCGATGGTGAAGATGGTCACGGCAAAGTCGTCGATGGAGAGCGTGAAAGCAAGGATGAATCCGCTTATCATACCCGGAAATATCTCCGGAAGAATAACCTTGCGCAGTGCTTGGAACGGTGTGGCGCCCAGGTCGAGTGCCGCCTCGTAGACATTCTGGTTCATCTTTTTGAGCCGGGGCATTACGCTGAGCACCACGTAGGGCGTGCAGAAAGTGATGTGTGCCAGTACCACTGTGGTGAATCCTTGCGATATGCCGAAGCTGACGAACAGCAGGAACAGCGACACACCGGTGATAATGTCTGCATTCATCATCGGGATGGCATTGGCGAAGTTCATTACCTGCCGTGTGCGCGAGCGCAGATTGAAGATGCCGATAGCTGCAATGCTGCCCAGCGCCGTGCTGGCGGTGGCAGCAAGCAGGGCAATGGCGAATGTGTTCCAGATAGCATTCATCAGCGAGTGGTGCATCCCGCCCGTAAACAAGGAGCTGTACAGCTTGGTGGAGAACCCCGTCCAGTTGCCCAGCACCTTTGCCTCCGTGAAGGAGAATATCATAATAATTAAGATGGGCGAGTAGAGCAACGCCAGCAGCAGCCACAAGTAGCCGCGGGTTAAGATTCGTGTCATCATATCACACCTCCGCTTTCATTCGATGCCCCGTCCTCCTCGTTGGTAAAGAGGATGGTGATGCCTATCAGCAGCAGCATGATGAGCGAGAGGGCGGCACCGTAGTTCCACATTCCGTTGTAAATATTCTCTTGCACCGTGGTGCCGAACAGTTTGATGTTGTTCATTGTCAGCAACTCGGCAATGGCAAAGGTAGAAACCGTAGGCATAAACACCATCACTATGCCGCTCATCACTCCCGGCATGGAGAGCGGCAGAATCACCTTGCCGAATACGCGGGTAGGAGAGGCTCCCAAGTCCTGCGCAGCCTCAATCAGATTGTGGTCCATCTTCTGAAGGGTGTTGTAAATGGGGTATATCATGAACGGCAGGAAGTTGTAGACCATACCGAACACAAGGGCACCTTCGCCCAGCGGCAGGTTCAGGAAGTCGAACAGCGCCACTGTGGCAAGCGTACGTATCAAGATATTCACCCACATGGGGAGGATGAACAGCACCACCATGGTGCGTGAGGTGTTGAATTGCTTCTGGCTCAGGATATACGCTGCCGGATAGCCCAGCAGCAGGCAGACCAGCGTGGTGATAACGGCTATTCCGATGGAGTAGACAAACGTGTTCATCGCTTCGGGGTGCATCATGAACTTGCGGAAGTTGGCCAACGTAAACGCCCCTCCGTCGTCCGTAAAGGCATAGAGCACGATGAGCAGCAGCGGTACTATGACAAATACAAGCAGAAACAGCGCGTAGGGTACCGTCCAGTTGCGCCGGCGCATGAAGAAATGGGATAACTTATTGAGCACTTCCTTCCTTATTAAGAGATTGAACAATCCGTATATTTTGAGGGGCGATGGTGATACCTACGCGGTCGCCGTCGTCCCACACGTCGTTGGTGTCGACAAAGATGTCTTCGTCCCAGTCCGTAAACACGGTCAGGTGGTAATGGTTCCCTTTGTAGAGGATGAATTTCACTTCACCCGTCAGACGGCCGTCCTCTTCGTTGTCTTCGAGGATGACGTGCTGGAAGTCTACTTCCACTTGCACGGCGCTGCCCGGCTCGATGCCCTGCACGGGGAGGCACTCGAAGTTACAGCCCAGGAAGTCTACGTGCGTCTCGTCCACCAGCTTTCCCTCGAAGGTGTTGCAGGTGCGTTCCTTCTTCATCACGTGGATGTCGAAGGGTTTCACCAGCAGGCCGACTTCGCGTCCTGCCTCGAAGGCATGGTAGTCCTGCACCATCAGCTCGTAGCCTTCGCGCGTCTGCACCAGCATTTCGTAGTGTACGCCTTTAAAGATGCAGCTGGTTACGGTCCCCGTCAGCTGTGCGGCGTCGGATACATCGAAGATGTAGATGTCTTCGGGGCGAATCACTACGTCTACCTGCATCTGCTCGCCAAATCCCGTGTCCACGCATTCAAATTCGTGTCCGCAGAAGGTGACGGCTTTATCCTTTATCATAACTCCGTTCAAGATGTTGCTTTCACCAATGAAGTCTGCTACGAAGGAGTTGATGGGTTCGTTGTAGATGTCCGTCGGCACGCCTATTTGCTGGATGCGTCCTTCGCTCATCACGACGATGGTATCGCTCAAGGTCAGTGCCTCTTCCTGGTCGTGGGTCACATATACGAAGGTGATGCCCAGCTTCTGGTGCATCTCCTTTAGCTCCATCTGCATGTCCTTGCGCATTTTTAGGTCCAGGGCGGCAAGGGGTTCGTCCAGTAGCAGCACTTCGGGTTCGTTGACGATGGCTCGGGCAATGGCTACGCGCTGTTGCTGCCCGCCGGAGAGGGAGTCTACGTCGCGGTCCTCATAGTCCGTCATGCCCACCATGCGCAGGGCTTGCTTTACCTTCTTCTCGATGGTGGCACCGGGCAGCTTCTTCAGCTTCAGCCCGAAGGCAATGTTGTTGAACACGTTGAGGTGGGGGAAGAGGGCGTACTTCTGGAACACGGTGTTTACCGGACGCTTGTGCGGCGGTGTCTGTGTGATGTCCTTTCCGGCAATGGTTATCACTCCTTCCGAGGCTGTCTGAAAGCCTGCAATGAGGCGCAACAGAGTTGTCTTTCCGCAGCCGGACGGTCCCAGTATTGTTACAAACTCGCCCTTACGGACAGACAAATTCACATCATTCAGCACGGCCTTATCTCCGAAAAATTTCGATACGTGCTCCACACCGATGATGCAATCGGACTTTTGCATAAGCGTCTTTTACTTTATCCAAACGAATTAAACAAATCTCAGAAGAAAGCTGAAATAAAATCAAAACAGTTTCTCGGGCTTTCAAAAAGCGGGTGCAAAGTTACATAATTTATCGGGATTTTTCGCCTTACTCTAAAATTCATTATTCCTATGAAGTTAAAATAATAAGTAATACCTTTGTTGGCAGTATTGATATTAAAACTTAATAACATGATGGAAAAGAAGATTGTACTCATCACCGGAGCCTCCTCGGGAATAGGGGAAGGCTGCGCGCGTAAATTTGCCATGAACGGTTACCGGCTTATACTCAATGGCCGTAATGTGGAGAAACTGAATGCTGTAAAGAAAGAATTGTTGGAGAAATATGGAGCCGATGTGTATCTGCTTCCTTTCGATGTCCGCGACCGGCAGGCTGCCCATGCCGCCCTCGAATCCCTTCCGGAGGAATGGAAGGCGGTAGACATACTGGTGAACAATGCCGGACTCGTCATTGGGGTGGACAAGGAACATGAAGGTAACCTGGATGAATGGGACATTGTCATCGACACTAACGTGAAAGCCTTGCTTGCCATGACCCGCCTCGTGGTTCCCGGTATGGTGGAGCGAGGCCGTGGTCACGTTATCAATATGGGGTCCATTGCCGGAGATTACGCTTATCCGGGAGGCAGTGTGTACTGTGCCTGCAAGGCTGCCGTCAAGGCCCTTTCCGACGGACTCCGCATCGACCTGGTGGATACCCCGATACGCGTAACGAATATCAAGCCGGGGTTGGTGGAAACCAATTTCTCCGTCGTCCGTTTCCGTGGTAACCGGGAGGCGGCCGATAATGTATATAAAGGTATACGCCCACTGACCGGCGACGATATAGCCGAAGTGGTCTATTTCGCCGCTGCCGTCCCCGAGCATATCCAGATTGCGGAAGTGCTGGTGATGCCTGCCAACCAAGCCACGGGGACAATTGTCAGCCGGAAATAGAATTTGTATAAGGATATGATAAAATGATACTATTTTATCTTCGGGGAAACGCCTACATTTGCGCACAGCTAAATGAATATAGAATCTAAACAAGAAAAGCATGAATTTCAAGAAACGAACAAATTTCCTCTTTGGAGTACTGCTGCTGACCGGCAGTTTGTTGGCTCAAAACGTATGTGTATCCACTCCGAAAACCTCTTTGGTGCTTTCGGCTCCTGAAGGCGGTACACTGAGACACTTGTATTATGGTAACAGACTTTCTGAAGCCGACTTGCAGAATATCTCTGCG
Source organism: Bacteroides uniformis (assembly GCF_025147485.1). Classification (NCBI taxonomy): domain Bacteria; kingdom Pseudomonadati; phylum Bacteroidota; class Bacteroidia; order Bacteroidales; family Bacteroidaceae; genus Bacteroides; species Bacteroides uniformis. The sequence continues at coordinate 3,013,947 of NZ_CP102263.1, forward strand.
GCAGAAGCGAACCATGCAGCCTATCCCGAATATGGATTGAATGCTCCCGTGGAGACGGCCCTCGCTGTGAAGCATGCCGACGGTAACATGACCCTCCAGCTCGAAGTATTGAACGTGACTACCGAAAAGGAAGGGAATGCCGTGACGACTGTCGTGGCACTGAAGGATAAGGTGTATCCCTTCTTCGTCAACGTCTGTTACCGTGCCTGGCAGGATGCCGACGTGATAGAATCCTGGACTGAAATCTCCCATCAGGAGAAGAAGCCGGTGGTGCTCAATCAGTTTGCTTCCGGCTATCTGCCCATCCGCCGTGGCGATGTATGGCTGTCCCATCTCTCCGGTTCCTGGGCCAATGAAGGGGTTTTGACGCAGGAACCTCTCACTCCGGGCATGAAGGTTATCAAGAATAAGGACGGTGTGCGCAATTCCCATACTGACCATGCCGAAGTGATGTTCTCCCTTGACGGCCGTCCGCAGGAGAACACGGGCAACGTGATTGGTGCAGCCCTCTGTTACAGCGGCAACTACAAACTCCGCATTGAGACACACGATGATGAATACCACCATTTCTTTGCCGGAATCAACGAAGAGAACTCTACTTATTCCTTGAAGAAGGACGAGCTTTTCCGCACTCCCGAACTTGCCCTGACTTATAGTAATGAAGGCTTGAGTGGCGGCAGCCGTAACTTCCATCGCTGGGCACGCCTGCACAAACTGGCGCACGGCACTACCCCCCGCAAGATTCTTTTGAATAGTTGGGAAGGCGTGTACTTTGACATCAACCAGCAAGGTATGGACCAAATGATGGCGGACATTGCCTCCATGGGTGGCGAGTTGTTCGTGATGGACGATGGCTGGTTTGGCGACAAGTATCCCCGTAAGAACGACAGCTCATCACTCGGCGACTGGGTGGTGGACAAGAACAAGCTTCCGAACGGTATTGAAGGCTTGCTGAGTGATGCCAAGAAACATGGCGTCAAGTTTGGCATCTGGATTGAGCCGGAGATGGCGAACACTACCAGCGAACTCTACGAGAAGCATCCCGACTGGGTACTTAAAGCTTCCGAACGTGACGTTGTGTTGGGACGCGGCGGCACGCAGGTAGTGCTTGACCTTGCCAATCCTGCCGTGCAGGACTTCGTTTTCGGTGTGGTAGACAACCTGATGACCTCTTATCCTGAAATAGATTACATCAAGTGGGACGCCAATATGTCTGTCCAGAACCACGGTTCGCAATATCTGACGAAGGATAATCAGAGCCACATGTACATCGAATTCCACCGCGGCTTCGAGAAAATCTGCCAGCGCATCCGTGCCAAATATCCCGACCTTACCATCCAGGCATGTGCCAGTGGCGGCGGTCGTGCCAACTACGGAGTGCTGCCTTACTTCGACGAGTTCTGGGTAAGCGACAATACCGATGCCCTGCAACGTGTCTATATGCAGTGGGGAACTTCCTATTTCTTCCCCGCCATCGCTATGGCATCGCATATCAGTGCTGCCCCCAATCATCAGACGTTCCGCACCATCCCTCTGAAATATCGGATAGACGTTGCCATGAGTGGTCGTTTGGGTATGGAAATCCAGCCCAAAAATATGACGGAAGAAGAAAAGGCTCTTTGCAAGAATGCCATTGCCGAGTACAAGACCATTCGTCCCGTAGTACAGTTGGGAGACATTTACCGCCTGCTCTCTCCTTATGACAAGCAAGGTGTGGCTTCTCTGATGTACGTGGCTCCGGAGAAGGACAAGGCAGTCTTCTATTGGTGGAAGACGGAACATTTCTGTAACCAGCACCTGCCGCGTGTGAAGATGGCAGGGCTCTGTGCCGACAAGCAATACCGGGTGCATGAACTGAACCGTATAGATAATGTTCCCTTGAACTACGAAGGAAAGAGTTTCAGTGGTGCCTACCTCATGGCAAACGGGCTGGAGATTCCCTACAACCATAAGGTGGACTATCACAAGCAGAACGACTATTCGAGCCGTGTGCTTTATCTGGAAGAGGTGAAGTGACATAAGCAAAGGTGAGGTTGGGCCGTGTAAAGGTGAACTTGAGCGGCGTAAAGGTGAGGTTTATGGGTACAGTTGGTACAGTGGGTACAGCGTCTCTTCTATCTCACACACGCATGTATATAAATAATGTACGCGTTATGAAGTAATGTACATAAGCGCATGTGTGTGAAGCAGAAGAGGCGCTGTACCCACTGTACCAATTGTACCACTGTTTGGATGTCCAACTTTTCTTTTCGTACCCTTTTGGGACTTTCAGGTAAGATGGAAACATAAAAAAAGTCCCACAATACATTGATATTGTAGGACTTTTTTCTTTTTGTCGCCTTCTGGCTTTGTTTCTATGTGAACCGCTTGGGGCTCGAACCCAAGACCCCAACATTAAAAGTGTTGTGCTCTACCTGCTGAGCTAGCGATTCAATCCTTCATTGCTGTTAAGCGGGTGCAAAGATAGATACTTTTTTGAAATTTGCAAAATAATATCATCTTTTTTCTTATCTTTGTCCCCATCAATCCTTGATATTAATCATTATCACTGAACATTAATCATTAAATACATGGCAACAGTAGACGATAAAAAGATTATCTTTTCTATGGTTGGGCTGAATAAAACCATTCAGCAGAACAACAAGCAGGTACTGAAGAACATTTACCTCTCGTTCTTCTACGGGGCAAAAATCGGTATCATCGGTCTGAACGGTTCGGGTAAATCGACCCTGCTGAAGATTATCGCCGGATTGGATAAGTCCTATCAGGGCGAAGTGGTGTTCTCGCCGGGATATTCTGTGGGGTATCTGGCCCAGGAACCGTACCTCGACCCCACCAAGACCGTAAAGGAAATTGTAATGGAAGGCGTGCAGCCCATTGTGGACGCGCTGGCAGAATACGAGGAAATCAATCAGAAGTTTGGCTTGCCCGAATATTATGAGGACCAGGACAAGATGGACAAGCTCTTCTCCCGCCAGGCCGAGTTGCAGGACATCATTGACGCGACCGATGCCTGGAACCTTGACAGCAAGCTGGAACGCGCCATGGACGCCCTCCGTTGTCCGCCCGAAGACCAGTCCGTAGAACATCTTTCCGGTGGTGAGCGCCGCCGTGTGGCCCTTTGCCGCCTATTGTTGCAGAAGCCCGACGTGCTTCTTCTTGACGAGCCCACCAACCACCTTGATGCCGAATCCATCGACTGGCTGGAACAACACTTGCAGCAGTACGAGGGTACGGTGATTGCCGTAACGCACGACCGTTACTTCCTCGACCACGTTGCCGGCTGGATTCTTGAGCTGGACCGTGGCGAAGGTATTCCCTGGAAAGGTAACTACTCCAGTTGGCTGGAACAGAAGACCAAGCGCATGGAGCAAGAGGAAAAGACCGCCAGCAAGCGCCGCAAGACGCTGGAACGCGAGCTGGAGTGGGTGCGCATGGCTCCCAAGGCCCGTCAGGCAAAGGGAAAGGCGCGTCTGAACTCCTACGACAAATTGCTGAACGAGGATGTGAAGGAGAAGGAAGAGAAGCTGGAAATCTTTATCCCGAACGGTCCCCGTCTGGGTAATAAGGTGATTGAAGCCAAGCATGTGGCAAAGGCGTTCGGTGACAAACTGTTGTTCGATGACCTCAACTTCATGCTTCCACCCAACGGTATCGTGGGTATCATCGGCCCTAACGGTGCCGGTAAGACTACGCTTTTCCGTCTTATCATGGGACTGGAAAAGGCAGACAAAGGCGAATTCGAGGTGGGGGAGACCGTAAAGGTTGCCTACGTGGACCAGCAGCACAAGGATATCGACCCCAACAAGAGCGTATATCAGGTCATTTCCGGCGGAAACGATCTGATTCGCATGGGAGGGCGCGACATTAATGCACGCGCCTATCTGTCCCGTTTCAACTTCTCCGGTGCCGACCAGGAAAAGCTCTGTGGGGTGCTTTCCGGTGGTGAACGCAACCGCTTGCATCTGGCGCTCTGCCTGAAGGAGGAAGGTAATGTGCTGTTGCTGGACGAGCCCACCAATGACATCGACGTGAATACGCTCCGTGCCCTCGAAGAAGGTTTGGAGGACTTTGCCGGATGTGCTGTGGTCATCAGTCACGACCGTTGGTTCCTTGACCGTATCTGTACGCATATCCTCGCTTTCGAAGGAGACTCCAATGTGTTCTTCTTTGAAGGTTCTTATTCAGAATATGAGGAAAATAAACAGAAACGTCTTGGGAAAGAAGAACCCACCCGTGTACGTTATAGAAAGCTCATGAATGATTGATTTCGGTGCGAATTTGAAAGTATATTCTTTTACTTGTTGACAATACGAAAGCCCTGCTGTAGAATGCAGGGCTTTTTTTGTTTAAAAATATCTCAAAAAAGCCTTTCTACCTTCAAAAAATGTAACATAAATATAACATTAATCTCGTTTTTATTAGTTATATTTGCGACTTAAAACATAAATTAATGTTTAATTAACACTATCTATTAACAAAAAACAGAATTATGAGAAAACATCTAATTCAATTCCTGTTGGTTGCAGTGTTGTCGGTATTTAGTGCCGCTGCATTTGCTCAGACTACAGTGAGAGGTCAGCTTGTTGATTCAGAAACAGGTGAACCGTTAGTGGGTGCCGCCGTCATGGTGGAAGGTACTACACAAGGATCGGTGACCGACATTGATGGCTATTTCAAGCAAAGCGTTGCTTCGAATGCGACATTACTATTCAAGTACGTGGGTTATAAAGACCAGAAGAAGAAGATTACGCAGAAGGGCGCTTCTGTGGATTTGGGTGCTATCCCAATGGAACCGGATGCTGTGATGCTGAAGGACGTAGTGATTACATCGTCTATTGCTGTGGCACGCAAGACTCCGGTTGCAGTATCTACTGTCGACCCCGTATTTATTGAAGATAAGATAGGTTCTCAGGAGTTACCGCAAATCTTGAAATCTACTCCGGGTGTTTATGCTTCTAATGAGGGAGGTGGCTTTGGTGATTCCAACATAAAGATTCGTGGTTTTAAGTCAGAATATGTGGCTATGATGATTAACGGTGTACCCATGAACGGAATGGAAAACCAGAAAGTATACATGAGTAACTGGGGTGGTTTGATTGATGTGGCCAGCAGTATTCAGGTACAACGTGGACTTGGTGCCAGCAAGGTGTCAACTCCTTCAGTAGGTGGCTCACAAAACATTATAACCAAGACTACTGATGCCAAGAAAGGCGGCTTCATCTCTTACGGCATGGGTAATGACGGCTACAGTAAAGTGATGTTCAGTGTCTCTTCCGGTCTGACAAAAGATGGTTGGGCCTTTACTTTATTGGGTGCCAGAGATAAACGCGACGGTTATATTCAAGGTACGGAATCCGAGGCCTACACTTGGTTCATGAGTATTGCAAAACGTATCAATGACAACCATCAACTTTCATTTACAGCTTTTGGAGCACCTCAGTGGCATAATCAGCGTAATATGGCAAATGGTTTGAATATCAAGGAGTATCAGCGTGTAAAACAATGGATGGGTGAGGAAAGTCCCTATCGTTACAATTCTACTTTCGGTTATCGCAATGGACAAGTGATGAACTCTTCACGTAACGAATACCATAAGCCCCAGATGTCTCTTAATCATTTGTGGCAAATCAACCATAAGTCAAGCCTCAGTACAGCAGCTTATATGTCTATCGGTACTGGTGCGGGCTATAGTGGTACGGGGGTAACGGGGTACACCAGCTCTTGGTACGGTACGGCCAGTGATGGTACGGTGAACACTCAGTTCCGTTGTCCTGATGGTACTTTTGATTATGATGCTGTGGATAAGCTCAATGCAGATAACTATACTAATCCGGTGAATGTGAGTGGAATGCCCGGTTATAAAGGTTCGCTGATGATTATGAACAAAGCCTCGAACGACCATTTCTGGACAGGATTGATTTCTACTTATACCACTAAGTTTGGTGATTACTTTGATTTCTATGGTGGTATTGACTTCCGCTATTATAAAGGTTTGCACAAGAATGTCATTACCGATCTTTTTGGAGGGCAGTATTATGTAGACTCTTATAACCGTAAGAGTGTATTGGCTGAGAATAGTGTGAATGGTGGAGTCACCTCCTGGGTAAACCAGAAGTTGGGAGTAGGAGATGTGATTCGTCGTGACTACGACGGTTTTGTGATGTACGAAGGTGGTTTTGCCCAATTGGAGTATAATAAAGATAAAGTGAGTGCATTTGTTTCAGGTGGTCTTACAAATACCAGTTATTGGCGTAAAGACCGTTTCTATTATAGTGGTGACAAACAGCTGTCTTCGAAGAAACATTATTTGGGAGGCAATGTGAAAGCTGGTTTGAATTACAACCTTGATGATTACAATAACGTATTCTTCAATACCGGATTTATCAGCCGTGCTCCTATTTTTGATAATACCTTCATCAATTCTCAGAGTTCACATGAACGTAATCCTGATGCTAAGAATGAGAAAGTTTACTCTTTCGAATTAGGTTATGGATATCGTAGCCAGTATTTCTCAGCCAATGTAAACGCCTATTATACTATGTGGAAAGACAAGGCTTTATATGATACCGGATCCTATGAAGACGTAAACGGGGCTTCTCAACGTTGGACAATGAACATGACCGGTGCGCAGGCTAACCACATGGGTATAGAGCTTGACTTTATTGCCAAGCCTTTCCGCTGGATGGAAGTTAACGGTATGTTCTCTTGGGGAGACTGGCGCTGGAATGGGACAGCGAAAGGCTTCATGATGAATACTGAAGGCCAGATTATGGCGAATAGCCGTGGTGAAGTGGTGACAGATATGAGTAATGTAGATCAGTACAAGTATACCATTGAAATGGATAATGTACAGGTGGGCGGTTCTGCTCAGACTACAGCTGCTTTGGGAGTGACATTCCGCCCAATGAAAGGCTTGCGTCTTAATGCAGACTGGAACTTCTTTGCACGCAATTATGCCGATTATGACATTGATGCGAGCCAAGCCACTCAAAAAGAGGCTTACGTGGTGGAAAAACCTTGGGAGATTCCTTCATGGAGCACATTTGATGTAAGTGCAGGATATACCTTTGACTTCGGTAAGATTCGTGCTACACTGAGCGGCAATGTGAACAACTTGTTCAACCAAGAGTACATAGCCGATGCACGCGATGGAAGTAACCATGACTGGGAGACGGCCACACGTGTTATCTATGGTTGGGGACGTACTTATACTGTAAGATTGAAGTTGAATTTCTAAGCGAACATATTTATGAAAAAACATATATTATTAGGAACCGCATTGGCTTCGCTGTTTGCACTTGGGGCCTGCGATTATAACGAGGATAATTTCCCCGGATTTGATGAAAAAGAAACCATCACGGATGTCAGTACCGATACCCTCGTATTGGCTGATGCCCATTATGGCAAAATAGCTTCTATGCCGAAGAACCAAGGGATAGCTCTCGCCAAGGATCCCGAGGGGCAGACTTATCTTACGGCATTGAACCAGCTGGGTAAAACCAAGATGTTTACTGATATGGTAGCTCCTGAAGATTATCTGCCTGCATTTGTCGATTCGCTCTACGCATATCTGTCAGATGGTTCCAAGGTGCTGGTGCAGTACAATATCGGCAAGGAGCAACCTGAATATCTCTCGAAGATAAACGAAGCTCAGACTTTCGATCTTACTTCTGACAATTACGCTACAGTATGGGGGGAAAGCATGGTAGTGAAATATCTCACCCCTTCTACGTTGAAGAAGCTTCCTGCTTTGTTGAAGGAAGGTATCAAGAACCCGAAGACGGGAGATGTGTGCCAAGTGAATTACGCTTGGTCGGAGACCGAGCCCAGTACAGGCGGCGGTGCAGTGAAAATGGTATACCAGAAAGTAACTTCTATTGATGCCGAAGGAGGTAATTATGTCATTGTGGCTCCGACGAAGGACAATACTTGGATTCCTTTCGGTCAGTTCAAAGACCCGGATAAGACGTATGGTTATATGGAGGGTGAACCGGTAGAGATTGCGGATGGTTTCATCACCAGCGATGTGTCCAATCATATCATGACACTTACTCCTACGGAAAAAGGTTTCACTATGCAACGTCCGGATGGCAAGTTCATCTATCAGAGTGGTACGTTTAACAGTTTCAACATCAGTACTTCCATACCCGAGGGTGGGGATTGGAGCTTTGCTTACAACTATGACCGTAAGGCATTTGATGTAAAAAATGTGGAAAAGGACAAAATCATCAAGCTGAATTTCTATGAAAAAGGAAACTCTTATTCATACGGTTCTTATCCGAATGCTACGTTGGGCATTTATATGAATGAGTCGTTCAATGGAAACGAGGGCGGTTTCACTACTCAAAATGTGAAACTTACCGGCACGTTAACTAATGTATGGAAGGTGGATGGTAAATATGGTTGGAAGGGTAGTGCTCATGTAGGAGATAGCGATTTTGAATCGGAAGCATGGGTGGTTTCTCCTATTATAGATTTAGCAAAAGCGAAGGCTCCTCTTCTTAAGGTAGATATTGCCATTAATTTCTTGAATGGTAACAATCGTGCTGATTTTATTGAATTGCTGGCTTCGGAAGATTATGTGGATGATGTGGCTACTGCTGAATGGAAGGCTCTGAATGTACCTCAATGGCCGGAAGGCAAGAATTGGAATTATGTAAATTCCGGTGATATTGACCTGAGTGCTTACGAGGGCAAGAAGATAGCCATTGCTTTCCGTTATAAGAGTACTACAGAGTGTGCGCCTACTGTAGAGTTTAAGAATATGTCACTTACAAGTACCGTATCAGGGTATTATGAGGGTGTGGATATTTATAAGGAGATTCCTGAATCAGAAGCTGAAATGCCAGCTCGTGCCGTTACCCGTGCATCAGACGTGAAGCCAAATGCTTCTGCTCTCTACCAGTATGACGGTTCGGCTTGGACTGCCTACGAAGAAAGCGCAAGTATCGGTATCCGTGTGATGCAACCTGCCGATTATGTTTCTACCGGTTCGGACTATTTGAGCGATGCTGATGCCGTATTGCCCGTTTATCTGAAGAATGCATTCCCTTACGCACAGAGCGGGGATGTCAAGGCAGTAGTTTATTTCGGAAATAAGGAGTATGATGTGATGGCCGATGAATATGGCTTCGATGGCACTGCATGGGTGAAGAAGAATACCGAAACGGAAACTGCTGAAATGGCATTCCTGAAGACTGACGGCAAATGGATGGAAGCAAAAGAGTATTATAGCAATGACTTTGCTGGTGAACTTCATAACGATGCCCAGATTGTGAATGTGAAGCTTGATGGCATGAATTATGTATGGAGTGCAGGTGCAGGTTATACCCGTATCAAGGCAAGCGGTTATTATCAGCGTAACCGCGATACGGAGGCATGGCTTGTAACCGGTGAGGTAGATCTTACCGAAGCTATTGCCCCACAGATGGTATTCACTGCTTCGGCAGACTATTTGTATGGAGGCAAAATTGAGAACGCAGTGTCTGTACATGTGTCCGAAAATTATATCCCTGCGGCTTCTACTGCTACTGAGGAAGAGAAGATTGCAGCATTGCAGGGAGCGGCTTGGAGTGATCCGTTGTCGTTCGAGTGGCCTACAAGCTCTAAAGAGATCGAAATGCGTACTTCCATGGCTGACTATGTGGGCAAGAAAGTATATGTGGCATTCCGTTATGCAAGTAATACTGATCCTGGATTTGCTCCTACATTCTACATGAGTAACTTTGTGGTGAAGGAATAATTCCTGAGGTTGTGCAATAGACAATGTGGTAATGGACTTTACTGTCCATTACCACATTTGCATTCTTAGTATCGTAAAATCAAATTTAGAAACATAGATGAAAAAACTGTCTTACTTATTTCTTTTGCTGGTCGGAATTTGGCTGGCTGGATGTGATGATTCTTCAGAGGCTTCGCTCATTCCCGAGATAATACCTACCGAGCAGGGTTCGGATACTTACGTGATGAAGGGCTATGAGTCGAGCGACAATGGTTTCAACGTGTATAAGCCCAAGGCTATCGGCACCCCTTTCTATATCCAGTCCAAAGCTTTTACCGGGCGTAATTACGCATTTGCTCCTGTTAATAGTGAGTCGCTGGAAGGGCTTACTGTTGTTCCGTCTGCCGATGCTTTCAGCGAAAGCGTTGAGGTGAAACCCTCTACGTGCTATTGGGTGCGTTTCAACCGCTACAATCATTATCAGATGGGCAAGCTCCGCGTGGCCTATATTCACGGTAATGAAGTGGGCATAGAGTATGTGGCTTCTGAGGATATAGATGTGAAAAATGCCAATATTGCTGATAACAATAAAGCAGACAATCTTGAAATCCCAGCTCTCAATGCAACCAATCAATATATTGAATACTATGCAGGCGTGTCTGATGAGGAAGGTGCCGGGCAGGTACTCAATTTCTCTTTGGAATACATCGCTTCCAAGAAGCATTCGGCTTGGGTGGCATTCAGTTTCGACCCGATTACTGCGCAAGACAACGTGAAGCGTGCCAACGAGTGGAATCAAGACGACCCCAATATTGACAACAGCGTGGAGGTGACTGAATCCATGCATAAGAGCGATGGGTACGACAAGGGGCATCTTTGTGCCAGCGAAGACCGTGTGTACAGTAAAAGTGCCAATAAGCAGACCTTCTACTACAGTAATATCTCGCCACAGATAGGGAGTTTCAATCAAAAGTATTGGGCGGCTCTTGAGAAGCAGGTGCAGACTTGGGGACGTTCCACCATCAATGGCACATACGACAAACTTTATGTCGTGAAAGGTGGTACTACTGACCGTTTGCTTACCAATTTCACAGGTGTGAAGAAAGCCAATGACGGGCTTTATCCCACCACCAATGCCGACGGGCTGACACTTGGCGGACTCATTTGCCCCAGCTATTATTACATGGCTCTGTTGAGCGAGAAGGCAGGGGTTTATCATACTATCGCTTTTTTAGTCCCTCATTCTGAATTATTGCCAGAAAAACCTGGAAAAGATGAATTTATGGTTTATGCCGTTTCTATTAAAAATTTGGAGTACGAAACTGGTATCGACTTCTTCTGTAACCTGCCTAATGAGATAGAGAAGACTGTAGAAGCTACTTATAGTGCTGACGATTGGGCTTGGTAAAAGCTTCAGAAACTATAAGGAGAGTCTCCCCTTTTAGTATGACGGGCATGTCATGATTTAGGTAGCTTTCTTAAAAGCTGTTTTCGTTTTGATGGAAACTGACTTCTTATCCGTATCTTTGCATATTGATTAAAAAAAGAGATATTCATGGAACTTTCGGATATACTTCATAATTTGAAGATACAAGAACTTACTCCGATGCAGGAGGCTGCTAAGGAAGCCTATCAATCAGCCCAAGATTTAGTGCTTCTTTCGCCTACCGGTTCGGGTAAGACACTGGCTTTTCTCCTTCCGCTGGTACAGACCTTGAAAGCGGATATACAAGGTGTGCAGGCTCTTGTACTAGTACCTTCACGCGAATTGGCTTTGCAGATAGAAACTGTGTTCAAGTCCATGGGAACTCCTTTCAAAGCTATGAGCTGCTATGGCGGACGCCCTGCCATGGAAGAACACCGGACAATGAAAGGCATTCATCCCACCGTCATTATCGGTACTCCGGGACGTATGAGCGACCATTTGAGGAAAGAAAATTTCAATGCCGCCACTGTCGTCACTCTGGTGATAGATGAATTCGACAAGTGTCTTGAGTTCGGCTTCCATGACGAGATGGCGGAGGTTATCGGACAGCTTCCCTCACTGAAAAAGCGTGTGCTTCTCTCGGCCACCGATGCAGAGGAAATACCGCAATTTGCCGGAGTAGGAGGTGATTCCCCGTCTTCCGGCTCCCGGCTCATGAAGCTTGATTTTCTTGCTCCGGAAGCTCTTGCTCCGCGTTTGCGGCTGCACAAGGTTATTTCTCCGGAGAAGGACAAGCTGGAGACCCTCTATAATCTGCTTTGTACTCTCGGCTATCATTCCACTCTGGTATTCTGCAATTATCGTGAAAGCGTGGAGCGTGTTGTTGGGTACCTGAAAGCCAGGAAGTTCCCTTGCGACATGTTTCATGGCGGTATGGAGCAACCCGACCGCGAACGTGCGCTTTACAAGTTCCGTAATGGCAGTTGCGCCGTGCTGATATCTACAGACCTTGCCGCCCGCGGACTGGATATTCCGGGTATTGAGAATGTGGTGCATTACCATCCTCCCGTAAACGAGGAAGCCTATACACACCGTAATGGACGTACCGCCCGTTGGGAGGCATCGGGAAATGCATATCTTGTCCTGCATGCCGAGGAGCGGGTACCCGAGTACATTTCTGAAGACATCGAAACGTACGAGTTTCCGGAGACGCTTCCCAAACCGGCCAAGCCCCGATGGGCTACCTTATATATAGGTAAAGGGAAAAAGGATAAGTTGAACAAGATAGATATTGTCGGCTTCTTGTATAAAAAAGGAGGGATGGCGCGTGAAGATGTCGGGCAGGTGGACGTAAAGGAACACTATGCCTTTGTAGCCGTGCGCCGCAGTAAAATGAAACAATTGTTGACGCTGGTACGCGGTGAAAAAATCAAGGGAATGAAAACTGTTATCGAGGAAGCAAAATGATTTATCTTATAAATATTCATTTTATTTGCGCTTATTCTTTTGAATATGAAGTAATGAAACCGCCTTGCTTTTAGTTTCTCTAAAAGTATTATCCTTGATAAGTAAAGATAACAAAATGGTGCATATATCTTGTATAAACCATTAAAAAGTAAGCTAAATGCGGCTTAAAAATAGAATTTCATCAGGAAAGGTTTGTTTTGAAGAAATATTTCCGTAATTTCGCAAAGTCGAAAGACATTAATGAACGAAATTGTATAACCAAAACAAACTTCAAATGAAAAAGCATAATTTCAATGCAGGACCTTCTATCCTTCCTCGTGAGGTGATTGAGAATACGGCACAAGCTATTCTTGATTTCAATGGCTCAGGCCTCTCACTGATGGAAATCAGCCACCGTGCCAAAGACTTCCAACCCGTTGTGGACGAAGCTGTGGCATTATTCAAAGAATTGCTCAATATCCCCGAAGGATATTCGGTACTGTTCTTGGGCGGTGGTGCCAGTTTGGAATTCTGCATGGTACCCTTCAACTTCCTTGAAAAGAAAGCTGCTTACCTGAATACGGGTGTATGGGCCAAGAAAGCCATGAAAGAAGCTAAGGCATTCGGTGAAGTAGTTGAAGTCGCTTCTTCCGCTGAATCTACTTATACTTATATTCCGAAGGACTATACAGTGCCTGCTGATGCAGACTATTTCCACATCACTACCAACAATACAATCTACGGTACGGAACTGAAAGAGGATTTGGACGTAAACGTTCCGATGGTGGCCGATATGTCTTCTGATATTTTCTCCCGTCCCATCGACGTATCCAAATATATCTGTATCTATGGTGGTGCGCAGAAGAATCTGGCTCCTTCCGGTGTTACATTCGTCATCGTGAAGAATGACGCGCTGGGTAAGGTATCCCGCTATATCCCGACCATGCTGAACTATCAGACGCATGTGGATAGCGGCTCTATGTTCAATACTCCTCCCGTTGTCCCCATCTATGCAGCCCTGCAGACATTGCGCTGGATTAAGGCAGAGGGTGGCGTGAAGGAAATGGAACGCCGTGCCATCGAAAAGGCCGATATGCTGTATGCTGAAATTGACCGTAACAAAATGTTTGTGGGTACGGCTGCCAAAGAAGACCGTTCACGCATGAACATCTGCTTTGTGATGGCTCCCGAATACAAGGAATTGGAAGCTGACTTCCTGAAGTTCGCTACCGAAAGAGGTATGGTAGGTATCAAGGGACACCGTTCTGTAGGTGGATTCCGTGCATCCTGCTATAATGCCATGCCGAAGGAAAGCGTGCAGGCTTTGATTGACTGCATGCAGGAATTTGAGAAACTTCATTAATAATATTGTTTTTCACCACAGATTACGCAGATTTGCACAGATTGTTTTTATGATTAAACTCTGTGATAATCTGTGTCATCTGTGGTGAGTCTTTTTAATATCATGAAATTATGAAAGTATTAGTTGCAACAGACAAACCGTTTGCCAAAGTGGCAGTAGACGGTATCCGTAAAGAAATAGAAGCAGCAGGTTACGAACTCGTGCTGCTGGAAAAATATGGTGAAAAAGCCAAGCTGTTGGAGGCTGTGAAAGATGCCAACGCTATCATTATCCGCAGTGACATCATTGATGCTGAAGTGCTGGATGCCGCCAAGGAACTGAAGATTGTGGTGCGTGCCGGTGCCGGTTATGATAATGTGGACCTGGAAGCAGCTACTGCCCACAATGTATGTGTAATGAATACTCCGGGACAGAACTCCAATGCTGTGGCCGAATTAGCTTTTGGCTTGATGGTGATGGCTGTCCGTAATATGTATAACGGTACTTCCGGTACTGAACTGATGGGCAAGAAGCTGGGTATCCACGCTTATGGTAACGTAGGCCGCAACGTAGCCCGTATTGCCAAAGGCTTCGGTATGGAGATTTATGCGTTCGACGCTTTCTGCCCGAAAGAAGTAATCGAGAAGGATGGAGTGAAGGCTGTGGGTTCTGCTGAAGAGCTTTACTCTACTTGCGACGTCGTTTCCCTGCATATTCCTGCAACTGCCGAAACGAAGAATTCCATCAATTATGCATTGGTGAACAAGATGCCGAAGGGCGGACTGCTGGTGAACACAGCCCGTAAGGAAGTCATCAATGAAGCAGAGCTTATCCAGCTGATGGAAGAGCGCACCGACTTGAAATACATGACCGACATTATGCCTGCTGCCAATGAAACATTTGCAGCCAAGTTTGCCGGACGTTATTTCTCTACACCGAAAAAGATGGGGGCCCAGACTGCTGAAGCCAATATCAACGCAGGTATTGCCGCTGCCAAGCAGATTGTAGGCTTCCTGAAAGACGGTTGCGAGAAGTTCCGCGTAAACAAGTAATATTTTTAGTAGGCGCGGATTACGCGGATTTCACGGAGTTTTTATTTTCCGTACAGTTCCGTGTAATCTGCGCCTAAGTATTCCATTAAAACATCTAATTACCATGGCAATCATTAAACCTTTCAAAGGAGTCCGTCCTCCCCAAGACTTAGTAGAACAAGTAGCTTCCCGCCCGTATGATGTACTCAATTCAGAGGAAGCCCGCATAGAAGCGGAAGGTAATGAAAAATCCCTATATCATATTATCAAGCCGGAAATAGATTTTCCCGTCGGTACGGATGAGCATGACGAACGTGTTTATCAGAAAGCTGCAGAGAACTTCCGTATGTTCCAGGAGAAAGGCTGGCTGGTGCAGGACGATAAAGAAAACTATTACGTCTATGCCCAGACCATGAACGGCAAGACACAGTACGGTCTTGTTGTCGGTGCCTATGTTCCCGATTATATGAACGGCGTTATCAAGAAGCACGAGTTGACTCGTCGTGATAAAGAGGAGGACCGTATGAAGCATGTCCGCGTGAACAATGCCAACATTGAGCCCGTATTCTTTGCCTATCCCGATAACGCTGCACTGGATGCCGTCATTTCCCGTTATACAGCGGGGAAACCGGTATACGACTTTATCGCTCCGGGTGACGGTTTCGGCCATACCTTCTGGATTATAGACAAGCAGGAGGACATTGATGCCATTACCCAAGAGTTTGCCCAAATGCCCGCTCTCTACATTGCCGATGGGCATCATCGCAGTGCCGCTGCCGCTTTGGTGGGTGCGGAGAAAGCCAAGCAAAATCCCAATCACCGTGGTGACGAAGAGTACAACTACTTCATGGCTGTGTGCTTCCCTGCCAACCAGTTGACTATTATTGACTATAACCGGGTGGTGAAGGACTTGAACGGCATGACTCCCGAAGAGTTTCTGGCTGCTGTGGGCAAGAATTTCATCGTGGAGGAGAAAGGTGAGGACATCTATAAGCCGTCCGAACTGCATAACTTCTCCCTCTATTTGAACGGAAAGTGGTACAGCCTTACTGCCAAACCGGGTACTTATAATGATAACGACCCCATTGGAGTACTGGATGTAACCATCTCCTCCAATCTGATACTGGATGAAGTGCTCGGCATCAAAGACCTCCGTTCCGACAAGCGTATTGACTTTGTAGGCGGCATCCGTGGTCTGGGAGAGTTGAAGAAGCGGGTGGACAGTGGTGAGATGAAAGTGGCATTGGCCCTCTATCCCGTTTCCATGAAGCAGCTGATGGACATCGCCGATACGGGCAACATCATGCCTCCCAAGACAACTTGGTTTGAGCCGAAGTTGCGTTCGGGGTTGGTGATTCATAAACTGGACTAAATGAATTGATATAAACTGAAACGGGGATGTCTTCCACTAAAAGACATCCCCGTTTTTTTCGGATTAAAACAGAATAATAAGGTTATTATGTAGAAAATGCCGACCTTTGCCGAAAAATTGAGAGTATACAATGAAGGTATTGATTCTTAACGGTAGTCCTCGTCGTCATGGCAACATGTCGAAAATGTTGGAGCTGATGAAGCAGGAACTTGAAGGCTGCGGAGTTGGAACAGTTTATATAGACGTTCCACAGTTGCAGGTACATCCCTGCATCGGTTGCATGAAGTGTCGCAGTTCATTGAAGTGTTGTCTGCCCGAGGATGGGGCACAGAGAGTGTTGCAGTCTATGAAAGAAGCCGATGCAGTGATAATCGGTGCCCCTTGCTATTGGGGAAACATGCCGGGAGAAGTGAAAGTGCTTTTCGACCGTATGGTTTACGGTATGATGGGGGAGAACTCCTGGGGAATGCCCCTTCCGCTTCATAAGGGCAAGAAAGCGATTGTGGTAAGCACTTGTACTACCCCTTATCCTTTCAATATTCTCTATAATCAGACGCACGGTGTGGTGAAAGCTTTCAGGGAGATTCTGAAATGGAGTGGTTTCAAGATTGTGAAAACCATTGAGAGGGGAGGTACTAAGAAGCATCCTGAGCTGACGGAAAAGGATATGCGGAACTGCAAGAAAGCAGTGCACAAATTATTGTAAAGTATTGAAAAAGTCAATATGAGTAGAAAAGAAGAATATAAATTGCAGAACGAACAGTTTCTGGAGCAGTTGCGTACGGCAGAAGGAATCAAGGAATTGCCTTGCGGCATACTTTATCGGGTATTGGAGGAAGGCAGAGACGGTCCGACACCACGTCTCAACAGTGTAGTATCTGTGCATTATAAAGGCACTCTTATCAATGGGCGTGAGTTCGATAATTCGTGGAAACGGAAGTGTCCGGAGGCTTTTCGTCTGAATGAAGTGATTGAGGGCTGGCAGATTGCCTTGCTACGAATGCATCCCGGAAGTCGTTGGATTGTATATATCCCTTACACCATGGGATACGGTACACGTACCAGTGGACCCATTCCGGCGTATTCCACACTGATATTTGAAGTGGAATTACTAAATATCTCGTGACACTGCTGAACAATTTGCTTTTTTATCTTGTTCTCATATAAGAATTTAGAAAAACTCAATAGGTATGAATATAGATAAGAAAGCAGGGCATATTGACCCGAAAGTAGCATTGTCCCAGGCAGAACATGAAAAGGGAACAGTACCCGGACAACAGATTGGCCTTTACGGTAATGCAGACAAGAGAGATGTTCGTCAGGTCGTAAAGATTCTGAATCCTGACAAAAACAGTATGGAGAGCAGAGGTTAACCCTCTGCTTTTTTTATTACATGCCTCTTTCTTCGTCGAGTCCAGATGATTTGTTGGAGGGTTTTGTATCTTTGTACCCGGAAATGAAACTCTTAAAAACAAAAGCAGGATGCTACGGAAAGGAGACCTCACTCAAGGAGGCATAACCGGTACTTTATTACATTTTACCCTACCCATGATGGTAGGGTCTTTTTTGCAGCAATGCTACAACATTGCAGATACGCTCATTGTAGGCCAATGCATTGGTGCAGGGGCGTTGGCGGCGGTCGGTTCGGCATACACATTGATGGTTTTCCTTATATCCGTTTTGCTGGGACTGGCGATGGGCAGTGGCACTGTGTTCTCTTTACATTATGGTGCCGGAAACCATGTAGCACTGCGTCGTAGCATATTCAGTTCGTTTGTACTGATAGGTATCGTGACATTGATACTGAATGTAGCCGTTTTTATCTGGCTCGACCCTATTCTCCGGCTGTTGCAGGTCCCGCAAGACATATACGGCATGATGCGCAGCTACTTGTGGATAATCTTCTGCGGTATAGTTTTCACCTTTATCTATAACTTCTACGCATCTCTGCTGCGTGCAGTAGGGGATTCTGTCACTCCGCTTTGGTTTCTGGCAGTTTCTGTCGTTCTGAATATAGCGCTCGACTTGTTTTTTATCCTACAACTGGATTGGGGGATTCAGGGTGCGGCTGCGGCCACTGTCCTCGCTCAAGGAGTAGCTGCTCTGGGCATCATCATTTATACTTACAGAAGGCGTCCGGAACTGCGATGGCATCATGAAGATATGTGTTTTGACCGTACTTGCTTGAAGGAAATAGCTTCCTTCTCTACACTGACTTGCATCCAACAGTCGGTGATGAATCTGGGAATCCTGATGGTACAGGGACTTGTCAACAGCTTTGGAACAGCGGTAATGGCAGCTTTTGCGGCAGCTGTGAAGATTGACTCTTTCGCCTATATGCCCGTGCAGGAATTTGGGAACGCCTTTTCCACCTTTATTGCACAGAACTTCGGGGCCGGACGTTACGACCGTATCCACCGGGGTGTTCGCAGTGCATTTGTCACGGCTGTTGTTTTTTCGCTCCTTGTGTCCGTATTGGTTTTCATCTTTGCCAAACCGTTGATACTTATCTTTGTCCGTCCGGACGAAACGGAGATTATTGCGGTGGGAGTGGCGTACCTACGCATTGAAGGTGCTTTCTACTGTGGCATCGGTATCTTGTTTTTGCTGTACGGATACTACCGGGCCATCCGTATGCCGGGCATGTCTGTTGTGCTGACCGTGCTGTCGCTGGGCACCCGTGTAGTTCTTTCTTACTGGCTTGCTTCGATACCTGAGATTGGGGTGACAGGCATCTGGTGGTCCATCCCCATCGGCTGGCTGATTGCCGACGTGGTCGGTATCTGGTGCTATCGGTATGTTAAAGGAGTTAGAGGGAGTTAAAAGAAAATCCGGCAAATTTGCTCCACTGTCCTTTGGATATTTTCTTGAGCAAACTCGGGTTGCATGGCCTGCTCCAAAGAGATGGGAGAGGGGGTAATGGAGAATACGCCCCGGAATCCGGCTGCATTCAGTATCCCGGCATCCTCTATCGCTCCTGCCAGCAGGATGACGGGAATATGTTGCCTCCTTGCTTCCTGCAAGATGCCCGAAGGTACTTTCCCCATAAGAGTCTGCCGGTCCGATTTCCCTTCTCCGGTGATGAGGAGGTCGGCATCCTTAATCTTTTCTGCAAAGTCCAGAGTTTCCAAAAGAAGCTCTATGCCGGGTTTCAACTGTGCATCCAGAAATGCGTGGAGACCGCCCCCCATACCGCCTGCCGCACCGGCACCGGGATGCAAGGATACGTCTTTGCCGGTAGTGTGGAATATGACGTCTGAAAGATGCTGCATGGCAATATCCAGTTCCTTCACCATATCCGCGTCTGCTCCTTTTTGGGGAGCGAATACGTGGGCTGCTCCATTGGGACCGAAGAAAGGATTGCGTACATCACACGCCGTCGTGAAACATGCCTTTTTCAGTGCGGGATGGGCAGAAGAGCTGTCTATGGAGCTGATTTCCGATAGAAGGGCACCGCATAGGGCGATGCCTTTTTCCATGCTTCCCACTTCGTGTCCTTCTTTATCGAAGAAACGGAATCCCAATGCTTGCAGCATTCCCAGACCGGCATCGTTCGTGGCGCTCCCTCCAAGT
The DNA here is from genome assembly GCF_025147485.1 of Bacteroides uniformis. Taxonomy (NCBI): domain Bacteria; kingdom Pseudomonadati; phylum Bacteroidota; class Bacteroidia; order Bacteroidales; family Bacteroidaceae; genus Bacteroides; species Bacteroides uniformis. The sequence continues at coordinate 3,033,861 of NZ_CP102263.1, forward strand.
CCGATGACGAAACGGAGGCATCCCCGTTCCAAGGCATCGTGTATCAGTTCGCCCGTTCCGAAGGTGGTGGTTTTCATCGGATTCCTTTTGTCGGCAGGAACCAGTGGCAGGCCGCTGATGGCAGCCATTTCTACGAATGCGGTATTGCCGTCTCCGGAGATGCCGTAACTGGCATCGCACGGTTGCATCAACGGGTCGTGGGCACGGACGGTGATACGTTTTCCGTTACTGGCTGCAAGTAGGACGTCGAGCATGCCTTCTCCACCGTCGGCCACGGGGAGCACGATGGTTTGGCATTCGGGACATGCGGCATGTACCCCTTGGGCGGCAGCTTCTCCGGCTTCTGCCGAGGTGAGGCATCCTTTGAAGGAATCGATGGCAATCACTATCTTTTGAGGCTTCATTTTAAATAACTGGTAGTCTATTTTCTGGAGGATCGATCCAGCCTGCAGATACATGTTCTTAGGTTGCGGATATCTGTTTTAAGTGCGAAAATAAAGCTTATTTTCAATACTTACAATGTTTAGTTCAAATAGTTTGAAACTTTCTTCAGATGATTTGGAAGTCCTTTGTTAAATGTTAGAGAGGATAATTTGACGTTTTTGTCATGTCTATTTTCGTAGGAAAAAAAGTTAGATAAAATAAACTATCGATACTTATATTCTTTGGTGCGTAAAATTCTTAAAAAGAAGAGCGAGTAATAGTAGAAAATAATATAGTTTCACTGAAAAATATCTATTTTTGCGGTAGATATACTTTTATGAAGGTTTTCGATAGGTATATTTTCATATGAATTGTCTCAAAAGTGAGTAATATTAGTTTAATGGTCGATAGGTTTATAAAAATAATAATTTATGCTATATCATTATACATCATTAGCAACATTTGCGTTGATTTTGACAACAAAGTCTATTAAGTTTAATCGCTTGGATTTAGTAGATGATCCGGATGAGAGTTTGTTTGGCTATGGGGATAGCGACATGAAATTGAATTCATCTTCGTTTGTTTCGTGTTGGACAGAGGATAAAGTAGAGAATATTGCTCTATGGAAAATGTATACAGACTTGAAAGGAGTGAGAATCGGGCTTGACAAGGATATGTTTGTTGTATATAAAATTAATGATAAAACTTCTTTTCTTAAAGAAAGATTCTATCGTGATGGACATTTAGCAGTAAGTAGTGATATGAATAATACAGAACCTTGTAATGTAAAGTATGATTTAAAAGATGATAATGATGCTGTTAAATGTTATAAAGAATATGCTGTTTCTTGTAAGAACGGTGACATTTTGCTTCATACTAATGAAATAGGGATTCATAAAAAGAAGTATTGGGATTTTCAAAAAGAGGCACGTTTCATAATAAGGGGAATGTCTGTTAATGAAAAAGGAGCTATTATAGATAGACCTCTTGAAAGAGAATCTTTTTATATACCGTTAAAATGGGAAGCTATGAAAAAAATGCAAGTTGTTTTAGGACCTAAAGCAGGAGAAGGTGAAAGAGCTATAGTTGATGCTTTGCTCTATAAAATTTTTCAAGATGATCATGATATTGATGTAAAAAAGAGTGTTGTAAGGATTAGATAATGATAGAATTTTACCTAAGTTTGTAAATGACATTTGGCTAAAATAAAATTTGAATAACCAAGAGATAGAGGTTTTACAGAGAATTTTCAAAGAACGTCAGTCAACATCCAAAGTGTTTGTACATTCTAAGAGCATTTGGAAAAAGTGATGTTGACATATGTGTTATTGTGATGGCGAAAGTGTTCTAGTCTCTTACAAAAGGCTTTCATCAAAGGATTGTTTGGTTATAAGGAAGTAATGTCCACTTCTATGACAACTATATTGGAGGAAATTAAGTGTGGCTTGCAAGTTACTAAAGCTACTCTCAAAATTATTGCTGTAAGTACTGGTGAATCGGAATTGACATATGATATGCGTGAGCAAGAAAAATATGAGAATCTGTTGGCACATATTTATTGATATTTCACTCTTTTTTATCTTCTTGATGGAGTAGAGTTTTTTGTTCCAATGGATGAAGTCCGGCAGATTAAAAGTTGCGGAGAAGTTGTCAGAGCTACATGACGAACTACGTACATGTAATGATTTTAGTAGTCCAAGTGAACTTCGCAATTTGAATATTTTTATCACTTGTCTGTTCTTTTGCTTTTTTACCGAAGACATAGGCTTTTTTGTGCATGACTAATTCACTGGTGTAAGGACATAACAGCGTAAAAATCTCTTTTCTTATTTCTACCACTTTTGATTTTGCATTATCTTTGCAGCATGAGCGAAGATACGTATAAAACCATCGTTGCCCCTTCCGAGGGCATTTACACTGAAAAGCGCAGCAAGTTCATTGCTATTGCCCTGCCGGTGCGTACAGTAGAGGAGGTGAAGGCGCATCTGGAAACTTACCAGAAGAAATACTACGACGCCCGCCACGTGTGTTACGCCTACATGTTGGGCCATGAGCGGAAGGACTTCCGTGCCAACGACAACGGCGAGCCATCGGGTACGGCAGGCAAGCCGATTCTGGGACAAATCAATTCCAACGAACTGACGGATATTCTCGTCATCGTAGTGCGCTACTTCGGCGGTATCAAGTTGGGTACGAGTGGACTGATTGTAGCTTATAAGGCTGCTGCCGCCGAAGCCATTGCCGCTGCCACCATCATTGAAAAGACGGTAGATGAGGCGGTGACTTTCCTCTTCGAATACCCCTTCATGAACGATGTGATGCGGGTGGTGAAGGAGGAGGAGCCGGAAATTCTGGAACAGTCGTATGATATGGACTGCCGTATGACGCTCCGCATCCGTCAGTCCATGATGCCGAAGTTGCGGGCACGGTTGGAGAAAGTAGAAACATTAAGGTTTGAATAATACAACAAATGGGATAAGAGCCCCTTTTAATAGGGAAGTTGTTCGTTTCCTTTAACGGAACAAGTTGTTTTCCTATGAGGAACAGACTGTTTTCTTTGCGGAAACGGCACCACTCCTTATGAAAGGCTGACTCCCCCCTTTAAACAAAAGAAAGTTTATGGCATTTAGTGCAACAAAAAGAGAACTGGGTGAGCTCTACACCTTCTTTCGCCTGCTGGCGGATGGAGCCGTGTCATTGGGCACACCGAAAGCTGAAAAAGACGAAACCCTGCGCTGGCCCGTTGCCTTGATACAGAGGGAAGAGCATGACGGTACGCGCCGTTACTATATCGAAGCGCAGGAAGTGCGCATTGTCAGCGGAACTGCCGGGAAGGACGGTTCGTTTGTTCCGGGCGAGAAGGAGGAACTGCGTTTCCCCCGCGAAGACTTTGGTGATGCGGCAGAGTTGGTTCTGCATCTGCTGAAGAACGTTTCGGGCGAGGAAGTGGAAGTGTCCGAAGGTTTGGAAGCCTTTTTGGATGCTGTCAACATCTTCGACCTGGAAGCAAAGACGGAGGACCGTACCGACTTCTCCGTTGCCTTCTGGCATCCCGAAGCACCTCTAACGGGCTTCAATGTCCGTTGTCGTCTTACCCCGATGAATCCGTTGCTGGACGGAGGGCGCACGGCGAATCTGAAGCTGGAGCAAAGCGGTGTCAAGTTTGCCGTGCCCACGGTGAACAAGGTGAATGCCCTGCCGGAATCTCCTACGGAAGTGGCAGAACGCATGATGATGATTGAGCGACTGGGCGGCGTGCTGAAGTATGCCGACGTTGCCGACCGCGTGTTCCGCTGCAACTTGCTGATGATAGACCTCCACTTCCCCCGCATGCTTGCCGAGATGGTACGCTTGATGCACTTGGACGGCATCACCCGCATCAGCGAATTGACGGAGCGCATCAAGGAGATGAATCCGTTGAAGATAAAGGACGAGTTGATAAACAAGCACCGCTTCTACGAGTTCAAGATGAAGCAGTTCCTGCTGGCACTTGCCCTCGGCATGCGCCCTGCCAAAATTTATAACGGTACGGACTCTGCCGTCGAAGGCATCTTCCTGACGGACGGCAGCGGGCAGGTACTTTGCTACCACAAATCCCGTCCGCAGGTCTTTGCAGACTTCCTCTATCAGAATACGCGTTTGGAGAAAGGTGCCGTAGAGAAAGATAAATACGGCTTCTTGGAGCGCGAGAACGGCGTCTGGTACTTCAAGCTGAATGTAAAGATTGGGCTGGTGAAACGGTGAAACAGCCCCACTGAACACGTACTGATGTGCATTATCAACTATCAATTCTCAAATAAATAAATAAATGAACGAGACATTACAAACCATCAAGGCACGCCGCAGCGTCCGTGCCTATACGGAACAGCAAGTTTCCGCAGAAGATTTGAACCTTATCCTTGAGGCGGCTACCTATGCTCCCAGTGGTATGCATTTGGAGACGTGGCACTTTACCGCCATCCAGAATAAGGAGGTGCTGGAAGAGCTGAACGATAAAATCAAAGGTGCCTTTGCCAAGAGTGACGACCTCCATACACGGGAGCGTGGACACAGCCAGACTTATTGTTGCTACTATCATGCCCCCACGTTGGTCATTGTCTCCAATGAGCCGGACAAGTGGTGGGCCGGTATGGATTGTGCCTGCGCCTTGGAGAACATTTTTCTTGCAGCCAAGTCCCTCGGCATCGGTTCCTGCTGGATTAACCAGTTGGGGCAGACCTGCGACGACCCCGATGTCCGCGCTTTCTTGACAAAGCTGGGTGTACCCGAGAGCCATAAGGTATATGGCTGCGCAGCCCTGGGATATGCTCCCGCCGATGCTCCGGTGAAGGAGAAAAAGGTGAAGGAAGGTACGGTGACCATCATCCGCTAAACAGAGATACCCGCAGGAGAGGTGGCGGTCAGGTAATTAATCATACATGAAGCAAAATAACGTATAATTCCGCCACTCTCCGTTGGGCTTCCTCTTCACAGAGGAAATGGGTTATCGCTGCATATTGATGATGCCGCTGTCCGTATCACTGTTGTTCAGCCCCTTGTTGCCTGCCTTGTGCTTGCGTCCGAACTCGAATGTATAGCCCATGCGCAGTACGACCATCTGTCCCGTCTCCCTGACGAATGTTTCGGAACGGAAAGGAGCCACTTCACTGATTCTTTCTTTTCCCACCTTATAGTTATTGGTGAAAGGAAACATAATGCCGATTCCCGCCTGAAGGTTCCGCCGGGTGTACATTGCCATGAATGCCGTCTGGTTTTCGTTCTTCTTGATGGTTTCGCCGAAGAAATTGTTCTGCACTTTCCGGAACTGCCCGAGCAGCGAGAAGTCTTTATATTGCACTTGCGCCATCACGCTGTAATAGAATTCATCGTACATATGGCTATAGTTCAAACCTTCCGACCAACTGCGCGTATATCCTCCCGAAGCATAAAGCGTCAGGAAATCCTTCAGCCCGAACAGCGTAGCGCCGTTAATGCCGACCATCAGTTCCGCATTCAGGCTTTGGAACGACCGCTGGTTTTCATCTTTCAGTATCAGTTTGCCGTCCTCCACGAAGATGCTTTCCATGATGGGATTGTCATAATACTGGTGGCGCACGCTCAGATTGGCGTTGAACTGCTTCTTCGAATAGCTGTAAGACAAGGAGTTCGTGAACTGTTGATACGTTTTCAGCAACGGGTTTCCGCGGACTATCTGTATCGTGTCCATCGCCTGCTCCACATCAGTCAGCGAGCCGAGCGACGGTATGGCAGGACTGATGTTGAACCGGTAGCGCAGGAATCCCGCCTTCTTCAGATTATAGCTCAACCGCATGGTGGGCGTGAAGGTATAGTAAGCATGGTCTTCCTCACTTTCCTTGAACCAGGCACGTGTCATTCCTACACTGCCCGCATAGCTGAAGTCCTTTACCTTGCCCTGCACCTCGAAGAAAGCGGATGTCTGCGACTGGTCCATCTTCGAAGTGGTAGGGTTGGAACCTTTATACTCATTCTCTGTCCGCATCTGATAGTGGCGGGCACCGCCGCTCAGCTTCACCTCCTTGAAGTTCTTTTCATAGATGGCTTCGCCAATGACGGAGCGCTTGTCACCGTCCACCAATGTCTGGATGTCTGCCAGCGGTGCGTTCTCGTCTTTGTACTCCTTGTATTTCCGGTTGTTCTTGGTATGGATGAGCGTTCCCGTTACATTCACCTGGATGCTCTGCTGATGGGGCAGGGTATGCTGGAAGTAAAGGTCGAGCACCGGAGAGTAGCTGGATGTGTGGTTGTTGACGTATGAATAGATGGACTCCGTGCTGCCCGCTGCCCACATCTTGTTCAGCTCATTCTGGTAGGGGGTATTGCTGAGGTTGTTACGGAAGATGGCATTGAATACATATTTGTCCGCTTTCGTCAGATTGTACGTCAGATTCAGGTTGTTGATGAAGCTCAGGGAGGGAGACTCGTCTTCGATGCCTTCCTTGATGCGGTCGATGGTGCGGTCGCCCAGATAGAAGGTTTCATGGGATTCGAGGCGGCTGTGATACTTGCCGTTCTTGTTGAAGTAGTCGATGCCCCATTCGGAGTTCTTGTAATTGAACTTCGCGCTCAGGAAATTCTCTCCCCATAGGGTGTGGGGCGAATCGGAGAGTTGGAAGTTCACAACACCGCCCGTTTCGCGGCGGCGCAGGATAATGTTGACTACGGCGCCCAGTTCATCGTCTCCGTACTGCTTGCCGGGGTCTTCGATGAACTCCACACGCAGTACGTCTTTGGCTCTGACGGCCGCTATCTCCTTGTCTGTCACTTTAATGCCGTTGATACGGGTTTGTACGGCCCCACCACCGCTGACGCTCATGCTGTTGCTCAGATTGTCCACTTGCAGACGGGCAATGCCGAGATTGTTCAGCAAGTCGTAGGCACCGAACGAGCGTTTCAGCTGGCTTTCGGAAGGCAGGATGATTTGCCGGTCTACCCGTTGCAGCACATTGCTGGCAGATACCGTCACTTCACCGAGGCTCACGGCATCTTCCTGCAACTGTACATCGCCCAGGTCGAGGCTTTTATTCAGTTTCAGCAGTATGTTTTCACTTTGGAGGCCGATAAAGGAGATGGAAAGGCGGTAATCGCCTGCCTTGATTTTAGGGAGGGCGAACTTGCCTTGTGCATCCGAGGTTACTCCGGTCACCAAAGTAGAGTCTATAGTCCATAATGACACATTGGCGGCTACAACTGCCTCTTGCGAGGCGTCCGTGACGCGTCCTTTGATGGAGAGGCTCTGTGCCTGCGTACGGAGTACGGAGAGGGCAAGCAATAGTAAAAAAAGTTGGGTTTTCATAATCGTTTGTATTAGTCTGTTACTGTTGGATAGGGATGCAAAAGTCACTCTTCCCGCTAAGGGAAGATGCTGAAGCTTGTATATCAGTTGTTTATACTTTCCTCGTCTGTCCGATGAAAGTTAGGAATGCATGAAGGAATAAATCTCGTACATCAGTGTCGAAACTTTGACAATCGTAAGTCCGAAGAGGAGTCCGAAGGTAATCCATAATGCAGTCTTTGCGTATCTCTTCATGAACCGTCTTTTTTAAGTTTGTTATATCGTTCTGTTATTTCTTCTATACTGATGCCGAGCAGCTCCATGCTGTGGAACATGTCGGCAAGCTGGTTTTCAAAAAACTCTTTCTTCTGTATTCGCATCACTTTCTTCACCGCATCTTTGGAGAGGTAGAATCCCATTCCCCGTTCCGGGTAGATGATGCCCTCTGCCTGGAGGTATTCATAGGCCTTCAACACGGTACGCGAGTTCACTGCCAGTTGTGTGGAGAGCTCCCTCACGGATACCACCCGCTCTTCTGCCTGCCATTCGCGGGTGAGAATCTTGCTGAAACAGAAATCTACAATCTGCTGGTATATCGGTTTGTTGGTCTTGAAGTCCATAGGCTACAGTTGTTTTTCTTTGAGCAGGAAGTAGCTCGATACCCATGAACCGAGCAGCACACTGATGGGAGCCGCATAATTGCAGAAAGTCACGATGGCTTGTGTACCGGCCGACAACGGATAGTTGGTGTTGGGCCATGTGGCAATGTTGTCTATCCAGTATCCGTCCGCTCTGGCTTCGGGCATGAGGGAGGCCACAAAAGTTACAATTCCTATGCAGACGGCAATGGAGCCAACAAAGATGGTGAAACTTTTCAGCAGGACTTGCCGACTGAAGGCGAAGTAGCCGATGAAGGCGGAAGCATGCAGGATTACATTGGTCAGTATCTGGGTGTTGTGTATCCGGAACATCGTGATGTGCGTTGCGAAATACTGCAGGAACTCGCTGCCGCTTAAGGACAGCAGACCTTTGAGGCAGGCTATCAGTAGACCGCAGAATAGGGGAAGCAGCAGCAGGTATTTTATCCAGATATGCAGGAACTTCTCGAATGCCGATGCCGGCAGCAGTATATCGAGAGTAGAGCTGCGTTTGCTGAAATTTGTTTCCAGCAGGCAGGGGGCAATGAGGATAAACCATAGTACGTAGCGGGAGAATTCGGTGGCAGAGGTATGTTTGCCGTAATAACTTCCACCGCGGTTTATGTCGTAGAGAATGCACAGGATGCAGATGAACGATACGACGGCTGCCGACCAAAGCAGGTGCCTGCCGGTCTCATTCCTTTTATATTGTTCCAGTAGCAGGAAGCGTTTCAGATTAAAAGTTGCGTTCATAGTTCTGTTTGTATGATGGATTTTCATTGAAACATGCTCTTTATCTTTTCCGGTTGTTGCAGCACCGCTTTATACAGCAGTTCGATGTCCGGTGTGTTCTCTTCTCCGTCCTCGTTGGGGAGAATGGAGAAATGGCCCGACAAGTCTTGTTCGCTGTAGATGCTTTCTGCCGGCAGGATGTCCGTACGGGCAAAGAGAAGCCGGTTACTGATTTCGTCCAGCGAACGGTTCAGTAATATTTCGCCTTTGCCAAGGATGACGAGATGGTCCAGCAGATTCTCGAAGTCGTGCGCCTGATGGGTGGAGATGAGCAGCGTGCTTTCATCGTCCATGCTGCGGCTGATGATACGTTTCAAGGCTTGGCGGGAGGTGATGTCCAGCCCGTTTGTCGGTTCGTCGAGCAGGATGTATGGAGTATGCAGGGCAAAGGCGTATGCCAGCATTGCCTTCTTCTGTTGTCCGTAGGAGACGGAAGAGAGTTTTTGTTTCCGGTTGATTTTCAGCTCTTCCAGGTTCAGCTCGAATTCTTCCTGATTGAAATGTGGATAGAATACGGAATGGCGTGCAGCGAAGCTGACGATACTCTCGGTTGGCATCTGCATCTCTTCGGGCAGGAAGAAGTAACGGTTCAACCCTTCGGGCTGTCTCTCCGCCGTGTTTCTTCCGTCTATGCTGCACTTTCCGTTTTTGGGGAAGAGTAGTCCGCAGATGAGATGCATCAGCGTCGTTTTGCCTACGCCGTTTTCTCCCAGAAGTCCATATATGCCGTTTCCTATTTCCAAAGATATGTTGTTGAAAATAAGTGGATTGGACTTGTAACCGTAGCTCGTATTCTCTATCGTTATCATAATTTTATTAGTGTTGCACTGATGTACAACACTGCAAACGTAGGGTAAGTTATGGAGAAAAGCAAGGGGGAGAGATACTTATTAACTTCTTTTAGCTGTTGTGCGCTTGCCGTTTGCTTACAGCATCTTCACCAGTATGTCCCATACAGCCACCATGTGGCAGGCTGAACCGCCCAATACAAAGAAATGGAAAACCGAATGCATGTACCGTGCCTTGCGCAAGGAGTAGAAAGCAGCTCCCGTGATGTAGCATACTCCTTCGGCAATAATCCAGTAGCAGGCTGTAGGGGAGAGGGCGAAAAGCTGCTTGAATACTACCAGTACGGACAGTCCCATCAGGATGTAACACACTGTTTCCACGTAACTGTGCTCCTCCATCTTGCGGAAGCTGACAACAGTGCCGATGATGGCGCATAGCCAGACGAAGCCGAAAAGTTCCCATCCCCAACCGCCGTCCTCTCTCAATGCAATGAGCGTGATGGGGGAGTAACTGCCTGCAATGTGCCAATAGATGGCCGCATGGTCCCAATGCCGCAAGCGCCGTTTCCACGGATTATGATGTTTCAGGGAGTGGTAGAGTGTGGAGGCAAGATAGGAGCCGCCCATGCCGAACAGATAGAGCCATACGCCGCATGCTGCCCAAAGGTTCTGTGCCTGGTAGCATTTTATCAGGAATAGTGCACTTACAATTACTCCCATGGCAATGCCGATGCCATGGGAGATGGAATTGATGGTTTCTTCTTTTTTACTATAAAATAGTCCGTTACGCTTTCTTTTCATCAGTCGAAGCATCCATAGCATGTGGGCAACAGTTTACGGTCTCCCAACGTGTTGTCTACGCGTGCCACGTTCACCCAGAACTTGTTTTCGCGCACGCTTTCTATCGGGTAGGCTGCCTTTTGGCGGGTATAACTGTGCTCCCATGTGTCGGCTACCACTTCGTATTCGGGATGCGGGGCATTCACCAGCACGTTGTCCGTCTTGTCGACTTCGCCGTTCTTCACCTCTTGAATCTCGTCCCAGATGGTCAGCATCACGTGGACAAAGTTGTCGAGTTCGGCAAGGCTTTCGCTCTCCGTCGGTTCAATCATCAGTGTGCCGTGTACCGGGAAGGAGAGGGTAGGGGCATGATATCCATAATCCATCAGGCGCTTGGCGATGTCGTTTTCGCTGATGCCCGTCTCTTCGTGCACCTTACGGCATTCCAATATCATTTCGTGTCCTACGAAGCCGGTAGCACCGCGGTAAACGATGCCGTATGTATCCTTGAGGCAGGCTGCCAGGTAGTTGGCGCTGAGGATGGCTATCTTTGTGGCCCGTGTCAGCCCTTCTGTTCCCATCATGCGGATATAGCCGTAAGTAATGGGGAGGATACCTGCACTGCCGAAAGGAGCTCCGGACACCTGGTTGGCGGCATTGCCGAACAATTTGTGTCCCGGAAGGAACGGAACCAGATGCTCTGCCACGCAGATGGGACCTACGCCCGGTCCGCCGCCACCGTGAGGAGAGGCGAACGTTTTGTGCAGATTCAAATGGCAGACATCCGCACCGATAAAGCCGGGATTCGTCAAGCCTACTTGGGCATTCATATTGGCGCCGTCCATATATACCTGCGCACCGCAGGCGTGTATGATGTGGCAGATTTCCACAATTTCCGTTTCAAAGATACCGTGTGTGGAAGGGTAGGTGATCATTAGGGCGGCGAGGTCCGCCTTGTTTTCTTCCGCTTTGGCGCGCAGGTCGGCCATATCCACATTGCCTTGTGCGTCGCAGGCGCAGGTCACGGTGGTAAAGCCTGCCTGGATGGCAGATGCCGGGTTGGTGCCGTGTGCGGATGCAGGTATCAGTATTTTATTGCGGTGCCCTTGTCCTATACTTTCCAGATAGGCGCGGATGACGCGGAGTCCTGCATATTCGCCTGCCGCACCGGAGTTGGGTTGCAGGCTGACACCGGCAAAGCCGGTAATTATCTTCAGCTCTTCACTGAGGTTGCTTATCAGTTCGCGGTAACCTTCGGCCTGGTCCTCGGGCACCAGGGGATGCATGTTCATGAATTCCGGACGGCTGAGCGGCAGCATCTCTGCGGCAGCGTTCAGCTTCATGGTGCACGAGCCGAGGGAAATCATGGAGTGTGCCAGTGAGATGTCCTTGCGGTCGAGACGCTTGATGTAGCGCATCATCTCCGTTTCCGTATGGTATTTGTTGAATACTTCATGTGTCAGATAGGTGCTTTGGCGTTTCATCTCCGCGCTGATGCTGCTTGCCATGGGTACGTCGCTTGCCTTTTCCCAATCCCTTCCGGCGGCAATGGCAAAGATGGAGAGCAGTACGTTGACGGCAGTGATGTCCGTAGTCTCATCGATGCTCATACCTACGTCCCCATTCTTGAAATAACGCAGGTTCACTTCCTTGCTCAAGGCGATGGTACGTATCTGCTGTGCCGAAATGGTGTCGGGCAGTGCAAAGCGGAGCGTGTCGAAATATTGTGCATTGACCTGCTTGTACCCCAGTCTGTTGATACTTTCTTCCAGAAATACGGCAATGCTGTGGATGCGTTCTGCAATGGTGCGGATGCCTTCCGGACCATGATATACGGCATAGAAGCCAGCCATCGTGGCCAGCAGTGCCTGCGCGGTACAGATGTTGGAAGTCGCCTTTTCACGCTTGATATGTTGCTCGCGGGTTTGCAGCGCCATGCGGTAGCACAGCTTGCCGTATTTGTCTTTCGACCAGCCGATGATGCGTCCCGGCATATTGCGCTTGTACTCGTCGCGGGTGGCAAAGTAGGCTGCCGACGGCCCGCCGTAGAACATCGGTGTACCGAGCCGTTGTGTGGTTCCGAAGACGATGTCAGCTCCCCATTCTCCCGGAGGGGTGAGCAGGGCGAGGCTCAGAATGTCGGCGGCAACGGCCACTTTGCAGTTGGCCGCATGGGCTTTTTCCACGAAGGCGCGATAATCTTCCACGTTGCCGGCGGCGTTGGGATATTGCAGTACGCAGGCGAAGATGTCCGGCGTGAATTCCATTTCATGGTATTTTCCTATACGCAGCTCGATACCTTGCGGAATGGCGCGGGTAGTCATTACCGCCAGTGTCTGCGGGAAGACGGCTTCGTCTACAAATACCACGTTGGCACCCGATTTCTGCATGTCGCGCGGACGCAGGGCGTACATCATCGTCACGGCTTCGGCTGCGGCAGTCGCTTCGTCCAGCAGGGAGCAGTTGGCAAGGGGCATGCCGGTGAGGTCGCATACGGCAGTCTGGAAGTTCATCAGGGCTTCCAGGCGTCCTTGTGAGACTTCGGTCTGATAGGGGGTATAGGAAGTGTACCAAACGGGGTTCTCGAATACATTCCGTTGGATAACGGCAGGAGTGATGGTATTGTACCATCCCATACCGATATAGGTTGTGTAAAGTTTGTTTTTGGCAGCCAGTCCTGCAATGTGCTGTCCGAATTCATACTCCGTCATTGTCTTGGGCAGAGCCAGCGGTTCTTTCAGGCGGATGTTGGCAGGAATGGTTTTATCAATCAGCTCGTCCAGGCTTTTCACTCCTATTTTTTGGAGCATCTTCTCCTCGTCTTTTTCGCTGATGCCGATGTGGCGGTAGGCCAATAGGTCGTTTTTCATGGCTGTAATGATTTAAAAGTTTGCTGTATATTTACCGGAAGAACGGATTCTCCGCTTTTTCTATTCCTATGGTAGTCGGTGCTCCGTGTCCGGGATAGACAATCGTGTCGTTGGGCAGGATGAACAGACGGCTGCAAATATGCTCTATAAGTTCGTCGAAGTTGCCGCCGGCAAGGTCGGCACGGCCGATGCTGCCTTGAAACAGCACATCCCCCGAGAACATGCAGTGGTCTGCCGCGCAATAGTACACCAGGCTGCCTGGCGAGTGTCCCGGCACATGGATGGCTTCCAGTTCTGTATTGCCGAAGGTGATGATGTCTCCATCGTGCAGATAAGTGCCCAGGGGCACGGGGGCTTCCTGCAGTTGGAAGCCGAACATGCGGCTTTGTTTCGGCGCTTCGTCAATCCAGAACTCATCGGCCTGGTTGGCTTCGGCCTTCAGACCGAACTCTTTCAGCATGAAAGGATTGCCGAAGATATGGTCCAGATGCAGATGGGTATTCAGCAGATGTTTCACATTCAGCCCATTCTTGATGATGAAGTTTTTCAAGGCCTGCTTTTCTTCCTCATAAAAACAGCCCGGGTCAATGACGACCGCTTCATTGGTTTCGTCCCAAAGCACATAACAGTTCTCCGGGAACATATTAAATTCGAATCTCTTTATTTTCATATTATGTATTTAGATTTATCCCCCTACATATACTACTTTCTTTGTCTCGAAGAACTCCTCTTCAAAGAACTCCTTCAAGTCCCACAACGTGGTCTTGTTCTTGACGGGCATGGTTTCATTTCCCAATTCGCCCCCCTTGAGGCAAATCAGTCCGTTGGGCAATGCATTCTGCTGTTTGGAGGAGATGTTCTTGCGGATAATCTTCAGTAGGTCTGTCAGCGGCATCACGGCACGGCTCACCACAAAGTCGAACTTCCCTTTTTCCTCTTCTGCGCGGGCATGGCGGAAGGTGATGTTTTTCAGCCCGATGCTGTTGGCTATTTCGGAGGCTACGCGTACTTTCTTTCCGATGCTGTCCACCAGATGGAATTGTACTTCGGGGAAAAGGATGGCAAGCGGGATTCCCGGAAAGCCTCCTCCCGTGCCGAGGTCCATAATTTGTGTCCCCGGTCTGAACCTGATTACCTTGGCTATGCCCAGAGAGTGCAGCACATGGTGTTCGTACAAGTTCTCTATATCTTTGCGTGAAATGACATTAATCTTAGAGTTCCAGTCCAGATAGAGGTCGTAGAGTGCGGCAAACTGCCGTTTCTGTTCTTCCGTCAAGTCCGGGAAATATTTGAGTATTAAATCCATTGTGAATTTTATATTGATAGACAATTGATTACAGTTCCTATTCGCCGTCTGTTTTTATAGCGCTGCTTAATACAATGAATTTACCGTTCATCAGAGGGGCTATGTCCTCATAAGACAACGTGATTTTGGTTGCTCCCATTACGTATGGGGCAATTTCATATACATTATAATAGAAGGTGATTCCCGTTGGGTCCAGGTAGAAATTCTCGATAGGCTCCAGGTCACCGGTGGTGGCGTAACCCATGTCCTCCAGCTCTTGGCGGGTGCTGACGTTGTTGTCTGCCATCAGCTGTTTCCAAAGCAAGTCGGTCAGCGCTTCCTTATAGTCGCCTTCAAAGAGGTCGTCCAGGCGGATGGGGCTTAGGGTCTTTAGGTCGAGGTTGAGGAAGGTGGACATATAGATGCCGTGTGCGCCGCCGGTATATTCGTTGTAATCTATACGGTAGGTCAGTACCAAGGTATTGCACAACTGCACATGGCTTTCGATTCCTTTATAATAGGAATACCAGGCTCCTATGCTTTCTTCGTCCTCCTTGTCCTGCTCATCCTTTTTGTACATAGGCTCCAGGTCATTGCGGTAGTCGCCGACATATTTCTCCGTATATTTCTTGACAGCTTCTTCGGGTGTCATCGCCATGTACTTGTCGCCGAAGCAGGCGGAGAGGAAGAAGGCGTTCAGACTGTCTTTCAGCCTCACGTCGGATGACTGGCTGGCGTAGGCAACGTTGAGGATGAGGTTGCAGGCCGGCTTGGCTGTGTCTCCGAAGAGATGTACGGTTTCGTTTACTTGTATACTGTCGAACTCCAACGCGTATGCGTTTTTGTTCACGGTGTTACCGCAGGAAAAGAAAAAGCCGCTTGCCGCAAGCAGAAGGACAAGTAGGCTGACAGTTTGCTTTTTCATATTGAATTTCGTTTATAAATCAACATATCAATCAAAAAACTTTATCGACAAATATAGAACTTATTAACGAACTGCACACATAAAAAAGGAAAAATTAATTCCGGCAAACGGTTAAAACTTTCTATCTTTGCAGCGCTTATGAAGGAACTCCGTTACATACTGGCTGTACTCTTTTCCTCCCTTATCATTATAAGCGGAGTGGGGATTTCTGTAGTTCAGTATTGCTGTGCCGGATGCGAGACGACGCAAAGCTGCTGCACTTCCGGCTGTTCCAAATGCCATAATACACATCGTGCCTCACGGCAAACATGTAAGGATACCGGCTGTACAGCCGTCTACTACAAGGTGGATTTCGTGAAGCATGCACACGAGTCTGTTTCGTTCGTGCCATTCCTTACACTGTTTTGCGAGCAACTGCCGCTGTTTGATCACTCCTTGCCGCAGGTGGCTTGTACTCCGAGAGTTGTTTCAGGAGCACCGCCATATGTCGTCGGCTCGCGTCATTATCTGGCGCTCTATTCCACGCTTCTCATTTAGTGTTGTTTTATACGGGGCAATGACATGAATTGTCCGGAGGGAACTGTTTGTTTTTTAATCACTTCTTTAAGTATAAAACAGAAATGAAATATAGTTTGATAGCCATTCTTCTGTTCTCTTTCACCGCCTTGCAGGCGCAGGTAAAGGGAACGGTAAAGGATAATTTGGGCGACCCGATTGCGGGTGCCAACCTCTTCTGGCAGGGAACCACTCAAGGCACCACCACTTCGGCGGACGGTACTTTCTCCTTGTCCAAACCCAATGACAAGCATATGCTTGTAGTCAGCTTTATCGGTTTTGAGAACGATACGATACACGTCAGTAACCGCAATGAGACGCTCGACATTGTCTTGCGCGAAGGGGTGGAACTGAGCGAGGTGAATGTGGTCAGCCGTAAGTTGGGCACCATGAAGCTGCGCAACAGTGTGATGAATGAAGATATGATAAGCAGCGCCGAGTTGAGTCGTGCCGCCTGCTGTAACCTGGGAGAGAGTTTTGTGACCAATCCCTCGGTGGACGTCACCTACTCTGACGCCGCCACCGGTGCCAAGCAAATCAAGCTTCTCGGCTTGTCCGGTACGTATGTGCAGATGATGACGGAGAATATCCCCAACTACCGCGGCTCTGCCGCCCCCTACGGACTGGGTTATGTACCCGGGCCATGGATGCAGAGTATTCAGGTGAGCAAGGGCAGTTCATCCGTGAAGAACGGCTATGAGGCCATCACGGGACAAATCAATGTGGAATTCAAGAAACCCCAGTTGCCCGAAGCCGATTGGTTTTCCGCCAACCTCTTTGCCAGCAGCACCAACCGTTATGAAGCCAATGCCGATGCCACGGTGAAACTCTCCAAACGTTGGAGCACCTCTTTGCTGGCGCATTACGAGAATGAGACCAAAGCTCACGACAGCAACGACGACGGCTTTGCCGACATCCCCCGCGTGGAGCAGTACAACCTCTGGAACCGCTGGGCATACATGGGCGACCGTTACGTCTTCCAGGCAGGCATCAAAGTGCTTACAGAAGACCGCAACAGCGGGCAAGTCAGCCATGGCAAAACGTCCCTGGCAGACCCTTATAAGATAAGTATAGGTACCGACCGCTACGAAGCTTTCACCAAGAACGCCTATATATTCAACAAGGAGAAGAATACCAACCTGGCATTGATTCTCTCCGGCTCCCTGCACAAGCAGGATGCCTTGTACGGACGGAAAATCTACGATGTGGACCAGCACAACGCTTATGCCTCCTTGCTGTTCGAGACGGAACTGACCAAGCGTCAAAGCCTTTCTGCCGGACTGAGCTTCAACTATGACTCCTACGACCAGCACTACCGCCTGGACAATGACGCCGCACAGCCTTTGACAAAGAAATTCACCAAAGAAGCCGTCCCCGGTGCCTACGTGCAGTACACCTACAACTGGGACGATAAACTGGTGCTGATGGGCGGTATCCGCGGCGACCATAGCAGTGAGTACGGCTATTTCGTCACTCCGCGTTTCCATGTGAAGTACAATCCCAACGAGTATGTACATTTCCGTCTTTCGGCAGGAAAGGGATACCGCACGAACCATGTGCTGGCCGAGAATAACTACCTGCTGGCAAGCAGCCGCCGGATAGACATCGCCAAACGTCTTGACCAGGATGAGGCCTGGAACTATGGCGCAAGCACTTCCGCCTATATTCCCTTGTTCGGCAAAACCTTGAACCTGAATGCGGAATACTATTACACGGATTTCAGCAAGCAGGTGGTGGTGGATATGGATACGGACCCGCATGCCGTTCTGTTCTACAACCTTCACGGCCGTTCCTGTTCGCAGGTAGTGCAGGTGGAGGCAAGCTATCCGTTCTTCCAGGGTTTCACCTTTACCGCGGCTTACCGTTGGACGGATGCCAAGACGAATTACAACGGAGAGCTGATGGAGAAACCCCTTACCAGCAAGTATAAAGGTTTGCTGACGGCTTCTTATCAGACACCTTTGGGATTGTGGCAGTTTGATGTGACTTTGCAGTTGAACGGTGGCGGGCGCATGCCGGCTCCATACGAACTGACAGACGGCAACTGGTCGTGGGAAAGGCGTTATGGCGGCTTCGAGCAGTTGAGTGCCCAGGTGACGCGCTATTTCCGTCGCTGGTCTATATACGTCGGTGGCGAGAACCTGACAAACTTCAAGCAGAAAAACCCCATCATCGATGCTTCCAATCCCTGGGGAAGCAACTTTGATGCTACGATGGTGTGGGGACCGATGCATGGGGCAAAAGCCTATGTAGGTGTCCGTTTTAACTTGCCGAGAATATAATATTATTTATTAAATCAATAGCAAAACAATGAAAACAAGAAGATTTTTAGTTGCTTTGGCAGCCGTACTGTTCTGTACGACTGCCGCAATGGCAAAAGACATCCGTACAGCCGTGTTCAAGGTGGCACAGATGAAGTGTGAGAACTGTGTAAGGAAGATAAACAATAACATCCGTTTTGAGAAGGGACTGAAGGACTTCCACACAGACCTGAAGACAAAGACGGTAACCATCACGTATGATGCCGACAAGACCAATGTGGAAAAGTTGAAAGAAGGTTTCCAAAAGTTCCATTATGAAGCGGAGTTTGTCAAGGAAACCAAGCAGGACGATAAGAAGTAATTGAACAAACTGCTCATTCCAGTTGTTGCTTTATTAAAGCGGAACAACAACCATCTAAAAAATAAATCGAATGAGCAATATAATTACTAAGGCACATCCCGTGCCGGATATGCACAGCACGGGATTGCGCGTCGTCGGTGCATGGCTTTTTGCCATCGTACTGATACTGTTTTCTACAGTCTTTGTGCATGTACCCTATACCCGTGAAATACAGATGGTACTGGCAATTCCGGTACTGCTGTTTTTCGGCGCTCCTTTTTATGCCGGTGCCTGGAAGGGAACCCGGTCGGGCCGCAACAATATAGACCGTCTGGTGGCGCTTACCACCTCTGTGGCTTTTCTGTTCAGTGTGTTCAACACTTTCTTCCCGGATTATTGGCTGGGCATCGGGCTGGAACCGAATGTCTATTATGGGGTTGCCGCCGTCATCATCGCCTTTTCCCTGACCGGCGACTTTATGGAGGAACGTGCCCGGCGAAATGTGTCGGCGGCTATCTGCCGGTTGGGAGGCTGGCAGCATAACGCAGCCCGCGTACTGCCGGAGAAGCAACGCATTGACGACCGTGTTGCCGAGCTTTTTGTCCCGGTCATTCTCATCATTTCCCTGCTGACCTTTTTTATATGGGTGTTCTTCGGAGGCATAGATGTAGTGTCACACGGTCTGTTTGCCGCTTTGTCCGTATTGGTGGTGGCTTGTCCGTGTGTGGTAGGGCTGGCCACTCCAGTAGCTTTGGCGGCGGGCCTCAATAAAGCTGCCCGCAATCATATCCTTATCAGGGACACTTCCGCTTTAGAGCAGATGCGTAATGTGGATGTGGTGGTATTCGACAAGACCGGGACTCTGACAGAAGGGCATCCTACGGTAATAGGCTGGCTGTGGGCGCAAGGGCAGGAGGAGCATTATAAAGATGTACTGCTTGCCGCCGAGTCTACTTCGGACCATCCTCTGGCAGAAGCTATCGTTACGGCCCTGGAAGGGGAGGAGCAGGTTATCCCTGCCCATTTGGACGGTTTCGAAAGCATTGCCGGAAAAGGTGTCAGAGTGGCCTATCAAGGTGCGGAATATTGGGTAGGAAGCCATAAACTGCTGAAAGATTATCAAGCCAATTTGTCGGATATTCTGGCCGATATGCTGACGCAATATGAATCGGACGGAAACAGCATAGTCTACTTTGGGCGTGAGAACGATTTGCTTGCCGTTATTGCCATCAAGGACCAGTTGAGGGTGACTTCTATGGAAGCTATCCGGGAACTGCGTATCCAGGACATCGAGATATGCATGCTTACGGGAGACGGTGAGCGTACGGCTTCTTCCGTGGCCGGCAGTTTGGGTATCATGCGTTTTGTGGCCGATGCCATGCCCGATGACAAAGAGGATTTCATCCATAAGCTGCAGCTTCAGGGTAAAACGGTCGCCATGGTAGGTGACGGCGTGAACGATGCGCGAGCCTTGAGCTGTGCTGATGTAAGCATTGCCATGGGAAAGGGGACCGATACGTTGATGGACACCGCCATGATTACTCTCAGGACTTCAGACCTGCTGCTGTTGCCCAAAGTTTTCCGGTTGTCTCGCCAGACTGTGAGCCTCATGTACCGGAATCTGTTCTGGGCTTTCATCTATAATACAGTAGGTATCTTTGTCGCAGCCGGAGTACTCTATCCCGTCTATGACATCCTGCTGAGTCCTGCGCTGGCAGGTGCTGCCATGGCTCTTTCCTGTGTATCCGTGGCTTTGAGCAGCCTTCGTCTGAGTTCCAGGTTCTGACGGCTGTATTCTCAGCTGTTCCTATACTCCAGCGGACTCATGCCCATGTGCCTCTTGAAGTATTTTCCAAAGAAGGAAGCACTGGGGAAGTTTAGGGAATAGGCAATCTCCTGAATGGTCATGTTGGTTGATTTCAGCTTGGCTTTCACGTCTACGATGACGACGTGGGCGATGATGTCCAATACATTTCTGCCGGTCACTTGCCTCACGGTGGTGCTGAGGTGTTGCAGGGAGATGCCCAGTTTGTCGGCATAGAATTGCGCGCGGCGTTCGCGGGTATAGTTTTCGATGACGAGCTGCACCAGTTCGCGGCATATTTCCTCTTTCCGGCTCTTATTCCCTTTTTGCATCTGCGGACGGTGGCAATACATTCTGTCTATGCCGCTGAGGAGCATGTTCAATGTGCTTTGAGCCATTTTTGTATCGGGAGGATAGGGACCGGTCGTGATGCGTGCCCATAAGGCAAAATAGTCCTTGAAATAGGAGGCGACGGTAGGGTTGACAGCCAGTACCGGATACTCCAGTATGTTGGAGAAGGAGCTTAATGTAGACTGGATGAGGTTGACTCCATTGAGGCAATGGGAAGAAAACCCCACGAATCCCAGGCATACTTTTTCCTTTTGTTCGTAAAACTGTATGATGGTTCCGGGAAGCAGGGTAATGAAATCCCCTTGCTTGATTTCCGTATCCATCAGATTGATGGATACCGTGATGGAACCTTCTATGCATAGTGCAAAGATGCATGCTTTCAGGCGGCACGACTGTTTGTATATGTTTAGAATGTCTTCCGTTACTTCAGTCCATGCAATCATGTCTACTGGCAGGTCGACTTGAGGAAATTCCATACGCTTTGTCGTTTAGAGTTCGCACAAAGGTAATTCTTTTCCGGGAAAAAGTAACGGAAGACATTCTGTTTTTAAAATGAAATGTTCTTTTTAGAATTCAAAAAAGTGCTATATTTGCTTGCATGAAACTGGAAATATCAGATTGGGACATGATTCCTTATGCCGGGGCGTGGAGCCGGCAGACGGAGTGGTTTGACGCACTTGTACATGCCAAGCAGGCAGGAGAGGGCTATGTCAATCATATTGTGCTCTGCGAGCATCCCCATGTCTATACATTGGGGCGTAGTGGGAAAGAAAGGAATATGCTGCTGGGAGAAGAACAACTGCGCAGGATAGGGGCTACGCTCTATCATATTGACCGTGGTGGAGACATTACGTATCATGGTCCGGGACAGTTGGTCTGTTATCCTATTCTGAACCTCGAGGACTTTTCTTTGGGGTTGAAGGAGTATGTGCATCTGCTGGAAGAGGCGGTAATTCGCGTTTGTGCTTCGTTTGGCATCGCTGCCGGACGCCTGGAGAAGGCAACGGGCGTATGGCTGGAGGGCGATACTCCCCGTGCCCGTAAGATTTGTGCCATCGGCGTGCGCAGCAGCCATTTTGTCACCATGCATGGATTGGCACTGAATGTGAATACCGATTTACGTTATTTCAGCTATATCAATCCCTGCGGATTCATAGACAAGGGTGTCACTTCTTTGCAGAAAGAGCTGGGACACGAGGTGCCGATGGAAGAGGTGAAGGAGTGTCTTTGCAAGGAGCTGGTAAATCTTTTGTCATGAACTACCTGGCACATATATTCCTTTCCGGTTCGAACAGAAAAGTACAGTTGGGCAATTTTGTAGGCGATGCCGTAAAGGGAAGCTCCTATAAGAATTATCCGCCGGATATAGCCAAGGGTATTCAGCTTCACCGCGCTATTGACGACTATACCGACCATCATCCGGCAGTTTGCGAGGTGGTGCATAGGCTTCAACCTGAATTCGGACGGTATTCGGGGGTATTGCTGGATATTTATTTCGATTATTTGCTGGCTTCCCGTTTCGAGTCGTTCTCCGGAGTTTCCTTGAGGAGGTATACCCGGACTTTCTATCTTTCCCTCCTCATCAATTACCGCTATCTTCCGGTACGGTTCAAACGTTTCATCTGGCATTTTATCCTGACCGACCGTTTGCAGAAATACGCCACTCTGAACGGAATAAGAGAGTCTTTGAACATCATGGTGGAATATCATCATATTGATATATCCGTAGACAAGGCTATTCGTTACCTTGAAGAGCACGATGAGGAACTGTTTGCTGTGTTCCAGCCATTTTTTATTGAATTGCAGAGGTTTTGCACTGAATACCGGCATGATTATAAGGTATAGTTTTAAGGACGAAGAAGAAATTCATATCGTGTCGGCAAGGAATTAATTTCCTGCCGGCACGATATTTGTTTTTTGTATCACACGTTATTGATTTCCTGCATGACATGTTATTGATAGCTTGTGTCCTGCGGAATCAGCTTCCCGTACTCCGCTTCTCCCTCGCCAGTACCGAGATGATGTATCCTCCCTTGCTGTTCACCTTGCTCCAGTTCGTCCCATTGAATATTTTCCAGACGTAGTTTCCCAGCCTACCGTAGTCCGATAACTTCAGAATCTTCCTGATTTCCTCCCGGTCGGTGATGTAGAGCTTTTCCAGATTCAGCATGAGGCATTCCAGGTTGTGTGTATTCCTGTTGTAGGCATATCCGGGAATGTCTAAATCAGGATTTCCCTGCGCTCCTCCGCTTTCCCCGGGGGGAGTAAGAGGGGGAAGTGCTCTACTTTCTTTTGCTTTGCTTTCTTTTACTTTGCTTTCTTTGCTTTGTTTGGAATTGCATGCATTTTCGGGGAAAATGTCTGTATCCTGCGTGCAATTTTCCCGTTTTTGCGTACAAGTCTTGTCCTTGTCCGGCTTGTCCTCTTCCGTCTCTACCAGCAGATAGGGCAGGGTGGTGAGGTCCCTTTTTCTTCGTTTGGTGGCTTCCAGCCATACCTTCTGTATCTCGGTAGAGGTCAGCACCCCTTGCTCCTTATAGGTTTTGGGGTCGAAAAAGGCTTTCTCCACCAGGATGTCCACGATTCCCTGCATCTCCTGCTCGTTGATGTCCTTTCCCGCCTTGTTTGTGAACAGTGTGCATTGCTCCGCGTTCCATTTCAGGTAATATCCGTTTTCCTTGTGTATCTTGCACAGCAGCTTCATTACCGCCGCCGTTCCTTTCAGTCCGAACTTGGCTTCCACCAGTTCCACTGCTATCTCTTCGAATAGATTTACTTTGAGGGGGAAGTATAGCATTCCCCCGTACATCATGGCCATTGTTTTTAGTGTTTAATGATTAGTGATTAATGATTAGTGATTAATGATTAATGATTAATGATTAATGGTTAGCATACGGGACTCCATTCGAGGACGTTTTCCAGCTGGAAGGTTTTCCATGCCTGCAGTTCCACGTCCCAGAAGGCTATGGTGCTTGTGACTCTTGTGATGTCATAATCTTTTCTGAAGTCTGCCTTGTAGGGCAGTAGGGTGGCTTTCGCCAGCCTGAATGTCCCGTCCTGCTTGTGGTAGGCTATGAGTGCGTGTCCGTATTGCATGTGGTCTATCAGGCTTTCTATCCGTTGGGCCATCCATGTGGCGCATGTTTCCGTGTAGTTCTTTTCCAGCATGATACGTATTTTCCATAGGTTTCTCAGTGCCTCGTGAAGTGGGGCGTTCTTTGTCGACTTTCTCATCTTGTTGTCTTTAAAATTAATAATTGTATTAGTTTGGCAGGAGGTACGCTTGTATATAAAAAAGATGCCGCATTCGTTGAGAAAGCGGCATCTATAGGCGGTGTGGCTTCATCCTTACCAAAGTGGCGGCAAAGATAAGTGGTTTATTCCTTAAGTTGTTTATATTTAATTGTTGTCAATAAGTTTCGTGGTTTCTGCCCTTTTTTGTTTTATTCCCTATATCTCTCCTGCTACCTTCATTTCCCGCCACACTTCACCGAACTCTTGTATTATAGTATTTTCTGACAGTCTTTTATAGTCTGGCGTTCTGAAGTCGAAATGTGAGTATGCCCATTGTGCTAATGCCTTGTTGCTTGTCGGCTTTTCTTCTATAAAGTATCTTGATTTTTTCCATAGGATGATGTCTTTAATGACTTCTTTCCTATATTGTGGCAGTATTCCTATAACCTCCCCACTTGAGGGACGTCCTACTCCCGCTTTCGGAGCTGATATGCCGTGCTTTACATTCGTTTCTAGGGGGGCTCTTTTTGTTTTTTTTCCTTACTTTGGAGTGTCTCTTTTGCCTTCATTTTCTAATGTTTTTGGGTTAATAATTAAAATTACTGTAGTTTGTAAAATAAATGCAAAGGTATATCAAGTTTTTTGTTTTTGCGGAGTAAGGATGGAGATAAAAAGCTGGGTTTTATCTTTATGATGGGTTAATGCGTTGATATATAAATGGAAATGACTTTGACTTGGAAGTGTTTTTTAAACGTTCGTTTAATGGACGCAAAGATAAGACTGTTTTTTATATCCTCAAAATGTTTAATAAAAATATTTTGGAAAACCCATCGTATTTCAGTTTAATCTACAGTAATTCAGTATATTAAGTATCTTATTTAATATTTAAAATTTCCATTCCCTTTTATTAACTCATTCCCTATTTCATTTCCTGAAATTTGACGTCCATTAAACGAACGTTTAAAAAACGCTTTTTGTTTGTAATCCGTTCGTTTATAGTCTCTTACCAGAAGGTAATGACGAACTGCAAAAAAACTGTTGGCAAGAAGGGCACAATGCTTGCTGTATTTTACATAAGTTGCTCGCAAATGATTGGATACCAGGTATATATCGAGGGTTCAAAGCCCCAGAGGAATACTCTTTTGTGAACAAAACAACGAAAATGGAAACGGATAACGAGGTTGAAGTCTGGCATGCCATGCGTGCCACATACCGCAGAGAGCTTGATGCGGTGCATCTTCTCGAGAAGGAGAACCTCGGCTGTTTTGTCCCCATGCAATATAAGGTAAGTATCCGTAAGGGTAAGAAAGTCCGTACTTTGGTTCCCGTCATCCGTAATCTGGTTTTTGTCCATGCACGTCCTTCCGACGTACAGCGTGTTAAGTCTCAAATTACTTATTTGCAATATATAACCGATACTCGCAGTGGTCAGAAGATAATTATTCCCGACCATGAGATGCAGCGCTTCATCGCCGTTGCCGGAACCTATAACGACCATTTGCTTTATTTCCAGCCCGAAGAGTTGAATCTGTCGAAAGGAACTAGAGTCCGTATTACGGGTGGTGACTTTGCAGGTCAGGAGGGTATTTTTCTGAAAGTAAAGGGTGCACGTGACCGCCGTGTGGTTATAGAGATACAAGGTGTCATTGCTGTTGCCATGGCCACCATCCATCCGGACCTTATAGAAGTGATCAAATAACGATCACTATGTAGGATGTGGCGAAGTATCTTTTTTCCTCTTTAGAATCTAAAATCATAAATCTGAAATAATATGTCTCTTTTAGAAGAAGCACTCCTCCTTCAGCGTGCTGCGCACGATCTGATGTATTTGGGTATGGACGGGAGTCCTATTTATAGTGATGACTTGTCGCGTCGTAATGGTGAAGTTTATCGTTTGACTACAACTTTATATAATTCCGGCACTTGGGGCACTACAGTGGAGG
Organism: Bacteroides uniformis; assembly: GCF_025147485.1. Classification (NCBI taxonomy): domain Bacteria; kingdom Pseudomonadati; phylum Bacteroidota; class Bacteroidia; order Bacteroidales; family Bacteroidaceae; genus Bacteroides; species Bacteroides uniformis. Next base: position 3,059,643 of record NZ_CP102263.1, read on the forward strand.
AACAGGCCAATGTATGTCTCGCTCTTTTAATGGGTTATAGTGCCTCGTTTGTCGACCACGGTGAGAAACAGCAGCATGTGCAGGAGGTTCTGAACCGTTGTTGGGATATTCTGGATACTCTTCCCGCATCTTTGCTGAAGCTCCGTCTGCTCACTGCTTGTTATGGAGAGGTTTTCGATGAGCCTTTGGCAGATGAAGCTCACTCCATCATTGCCTCTTGGAATGCTGCATTGCTGACTGCCGAACAGCAGGAAGCTGTTGATGAGTTTCAGAACGTGATGGAGAATCCTTATCCGTGGGAGGAAGTGAAAGACTAAGCGTCTCGCAATGTTCCCATTTGATGACCATTCATGCAGCTTGTTTAAAAAGAAGTTTGTTGCAAGCTAATGTTAAATTCAAAACTAATTAATTAACAAAACTCGGTTTAGGTCACAGTTATGTGCCCTTTCAAAGGGAGAGGCCCTGAATAGAGTGCTTACCATATATATGTTTAACTTAGAAAAATTTATAGCTGATTCGGTGACTTCACGTCCTGTCAGCATGTTTGCAGCAGATATTGAGGCGAACCGGAAAACACTTATCGCTGAAATTAAGAATAAGAAAGTATGTGTCATAGGTGGTGCCGGATCAATCGGTTCCAGCTTCATAAAGGCGGTGTTGCGCTTTGAACCAAAAAGTGTCGTTATCGTTGACCTCAACGAGAACGGACTGGCTGAGCTGGTTCGTGATGTGCGTTCTACTGAAGGACTCTATGTGCCAGAGGAGTTCCGCTGTTACACCCTCAATTTTGCAGATTCTATCTTCGAGCGTATCTTTCGCGAGGAGAAAGGTTTCGATATTGTAGCCAATTTCTCAGCTCATAAACATGTGCGTTCTGAGAAAGATCGCTATAGTGTACAGGCACTTATTGAAAATAACGATATCAAGGCAAAGAAGTTGATGGATTTGCTCACTGTATATCCACCAAAGCATTTCTTCTGCGTTTCTACAGATAAGGCCGCCAATCCAGTGAACATCATGGGCGCATCAAAGCGCATCATGGAAGATTTGGTAATGGCTTACAACAAGTATTTTAAAGTTACAGCTGCACGTTTTGCTAATGTAGCATTCTCAAATGGTTCACTTCCTGATGGATGGTTGCATCGTTTGCAGAAAAAACAGCCATTGGCAGCACCTTCTGATGTAAAACGTTATTTCGTATCACCAGAAGAATCGGGTCAGATCTGTATGTTGGCTTGTATTCTTGGTAAGGGTGGCGAAGTATTCTTTCCTAAATTGGGAGAAGACCAGATGCTGACCTTCTCTGCTATCTGTGACGACTTCGTGAAAGCTGAAGGCTTCAAGAAAGTCGAGTGTGATAATGAACCTGCTGCTAAGCAGTATGCAGCCAATATGAGTTACGAAAGTGATTCTTATCCTGTTGTTTATTTCAAGAGCGATACGACCGGTGAGAAGGCTTACGAAGAATTTTATGTTCCTGGAGAACAAATCAATATGGAGCGCTATATGGCGCTTGGTGTTGTAGAGGAAACAACAAGACGTCCTATGGAAGAGGTTAATCAGTTTTTCATTGATCTTGAAACCCTTTTCTCTAATGAAGATTTCACCAAGGCTCAGGTTGTAGAAGCTATTAAGAAGTTTATCCCTAACTTCGAGCATGAAGAGACCGGTAAGAACCTTGATCAGAAAATGTAATATTGAAAAGTATCCTTGAGAGTTTAACTCGAAAACAATAGAGAATAAACATGGCTGATTATAAAAATACGGTAGACTTTATTAAGTCAGTATATGGTAACCAAGAGTTTACCCCACTGGCTGTTCCCGTTTTTGTGGGCAATGAAAAGAAATATCTCAATGAGTGTATTGATACCACCTTCGTTTCTTCTGTAGGTAAGTTTGTTGATCGCTTTGAAGAAGATATGGCTAAATATACAGACGCTAAGAAGGCTGTAGTTTGTGTGAGCGGTACCAATGCACTTCACATGGCATTGCAGTTGGTTGGCGTCAAAAAGGATGATGAAGTGCTTACACAGGCGCTGACCTTTATCGCTACTTGTAATGCATTGAGTTACATTGGTTCTCATGCCGTATTTTTGGATGTTGACCGTTCTACAATGGGACTCTCTCCAGATGCCATGAAAGCATGGCTCCAAAAGAATGCAGAGGTTCGTAAGAACACTCGCATTGGAGAACTCGATAAGAGTTTTGATTTTGCATATCAAGAAGATGAACTTGCATGTTACAACAAGAATACTGGTCGTAGAATTAAAGCTTGCGTACCAATGCACTCATTCGGTCATCCAGTACGCATAGAGGAAATTGCAGCACTTTGTGCAGAATGGCATATCGAACTTGTTGAGGATGCTGCAGAATCTATAGGTTCAACTTATAAAGGCAAGCATACCGGTACCTTTGGTAAGGTAGGTGCTATCAGCTTCAATGGTAACAAAACAATCACTACTGGTGGTGGTGGTATGTTGCTTTTCAATGATGAGGAGTTTGGTGCTTATGCTAAGCATATAACCACTCAGGCTAAGATATCCCATCGTTGGGAGTTCCGTCACGATCATGTAGGCTACAACTATCGTATGCCTAACATTAATGCTGCCCTTGGTTGTGCCCAGCTAGAAAATCTTGATAAGTATGTGGCAAGCAAGCGCAAGGTTGCTGCAAAATATGAAGCATATTTCAAGAATGTAGAGGATATTGAGTTCTTTGTAGACTCTCCAGATACATATTCAAACTATTGGCTCAATGCTGTTATTCTCAAGGATAAGGAAGCACAGATTGATTTCCTTACTCAGACAAACGATAATGGTGTTATGACTCGTCCTATCTGGGAACTCATGAATCGTTTGCCAATGTTTGAGAATTGTGAGAATGACGGATTGAAGAACACTATCTACTTTGCTGATCGTGTAGTTAATATCCCAAGCTCTGTACGTCCTTCTGATTTATCAAGGGAATAATGAATAAACCACTAATACTTATAGGCGGAGGCGGTCATTGCAAGTCAGTGATTGAAGCTGCTGAGAGCGCTGGCTACAGCATTCTTGGGATACTTGATATGCCTGAGGATGTAGGTAATGAGGTACTCCCTGGTTATAAGGTGATTGGTACTGATGATGATATTCCTACATATGTTGATCAGGTAGAATTTGTCATTACTGTTGGCTTTATCATGAATCCGATCATTCGTATAAAGATTTTTAATAAAGTAAAAGAGGCTGGCGGTAAGTTGGCGACTGTTGTTGCCTCAACTGCTCTTGTATCTAAATATGCAACAATAGGTGAAGGTACAGTTGTTCTCCACCATGCATTTGTAAATGCAAGTGCAAAAGTAGGCAAGAATGTTATCATTAACACTTTTGTTAATATTGAACATGATGCCGAAATTGGCGACCAATGTCATATTTCAACAGGGGCAATGATTAATGGTGAATGCAAGATAGGAGAACGAGTATTTGTCGGTAGTCAATCTGTATTGGCTAATTGCATCACAGTCGGTGAAGACATAATTATTGGAGCCGGTTCCGTTGTCAGAAAATCTATATCAAAGAAAGGTATTTATGCAGGTAATCCAGCCATTATCAAAGTAAAAACGAAATGAATGATACTGTCATATTGACTTTTACTTATCCTCTGATAGAACCTTATTTTGAAGATTTTTTAAAATCTTGTGAAACTCAGACAAATAAGGAATTTGACATTATTATTGTGAATGATGGGCTTACATCATTACAATCAATGATCGATTGTCATCCATCACTGAATGTTTCTATAAAAGATTACAAAGGTACAATTTCAGAGAATCGTATTTATGGTTTGAATCTAGCTAAGCAGAAAGAATATAAGTATGTTATCCTTGCAGATAGCGACGATTTCTTTTCTGCAAACAGAGTACAGAAAACGAAAGATCTTCTATCCAAGTATGAGATTGTTGCCAATGAGTTTGATTTGGTTAATATAAATGGGGAAGAACTTGTTACTAATTATATTTCTCACAGATTGAAAAGTGGGATTATAATAGGTTTTGAATTTATCAAGGAGAAAAATGTAATAGGTTTTTCAAATTCTGCATTTCGTGCAGAACTCATACCGGAGAAACTATCAATACCCCAGGATGTTGCAGTAGTTGATTGGTTCTTTTATACATTACTACTTCATGCTGGACATAAGGCTGTCTTTTCAAATGAGATGATTACATATTATCGTCAGTATAGTGATAATATGATTGGTATCAATAATGAAACACTAGATAACTATAAAAAGAAATTGGCACTAAAAGCAATGCATTATAGATATCTTTCATCTTCTTTTACGGAATTTGAAGAATTAGCAAAAAAATATAGTAAAGAGAAAAATCTGACTGATATTCAGGTTTCTACTTTATTGCAAAATAATAAAATTACATATCCTCTTTGGTGGGAAAATATTAAAATATAAGATATGGGTAAATATCCTTACATCGTAGCAGAAATAGGTGGTAACCATAATGGTGATATCGAGTTAGGAAAAAAAATGATCAAGGCAGCAAAGGAATGTGGTGCTGATGCTGTTAAGTTTCAACTCTATAGAAGAGAGGATCTTTGGACAGAAGATCATTTGAAGGAACTTAATGATGGAGTTGTAAAATTGGAAAACGTTTCTAATTGGTCAACTAAGGAACTTGGGCTTAACAACATCTTTGAGCAGGTTGATAAGTTTGCAGTACAAGAGCAGGAGCACATTGAATTTTTTAATTACGCTCGTGAACTTGGTATTGATTATGGTACATCTGCATTCACAAAGAAGGATGTTGACTTCTGTATTGATCAGAAATGTGCAAATCTCAAGGTTGCATCTTGTGATGTAACAAATCTAGATCTTATAGAGTATGTAATTTCTAAAGACTATCCTACACAGATAGCACTCGGTATGGCAAGTCTTGCAGAGATTGAAGCTGTTGTAAAGCTTATACCAGAGAGATTCAAGCATAATGTGACACTTTTACATTGTGTTTCGCTATATCCTCCTAAGGATGAATATGTCAACCTCAATTTCCTTCATACACTTCGTCAAGCATTTGGCATGGAAGTCGGCTATTCTGACCATACATTTGGATTTTCTATACCTCTAGCGGCCATTGCACTTGGAGCTACTGTAATTGAAAAGCATTTTACTCTTGATAAGAATCTTCCAGGTTGGGATCACAAAGTATCTGCAAATCCTGAAGAAATGCGTATTATTGCATCAGAGTCTAAGCGAATTGTTGATGCGTTAGGAAATGGAATTAAGGTTGTTTCTGATGATGAAATAGCAAAGCAGAAAAAATTCCGTAGAAGCATTACAACTGCAGATTCGCTTAAAGCTGGTCAGGAAATCACTTATAACGATATTCTCTTCAAACGTCCTGGAACAGGAATCCCGGCAGATAGGTTTAAAGAAGTTATCGGTCGTCACGTAAATCGTGACATTGAGGAAAATAAAACTTTGTTTTGGGAGGATCTCGTAAAATGATAGCTATTATTCCTGCTCGTGGAGGTTCTAAAGGACTTCCAGGAAAAAATATCAAGGAGATGTGTGATAAGCCTCTGATTGCATATACAATTGAGGCAGCCCTTAAATCCAAATCTATTGATCATGTCATTCTTTCTACTGATGACGAGGAAATAGCTGCGGTTGCTAAAAAATATGGAGCAGAGGTTCCTTTTATGCGTCCTGCAGAATTGGCTTCAGACACTGCAATGGCTGTAGATAATTATATCTATACCATTGGCAGACTTGAAAAAGAATGGAACACAAAGATTGATTCATTTGTTGTTCTTCAGCCAACATCCCCTTTACGTATAGCTGAAGATATTGACGGTGCAGTTGAATTATTTAATGCTCGCAATGCAGACTCTGTTGTAACTTACGTGAAAGAAGCTCATCCTATTTTCTGGCATAAAAAAATAGACGAAAATAATAAGCTCGAAGATATTTTCGAAGGTACAATTGCTAATAGACAGGAACTTCCTATAACATATTATCCTAATGGGGCTGTATATGTATTCTCTACAGAAATGATTCGCCAAAAAAAATATTATACAGATAAATCTTATGCTTATATTATGCCGAGAGAAAGATCTATTGATATTGATTTTATTGACGATTTTAAGTATGCAGAATTTCTTATGAGCAATAGTAAGGACAAAAAATGAATTAAAATTTTATATTCTTTCTGATAGAATGATGTTGTATTTCATTATTCTTTTTTTAGAAGAATTATGAAATTATTTTCACCAGATTAAAAAATAATTACCTAGAATGTTTAAGGAAAACATCATACTATAGGCATCAAAATGGTCGTTTAAATTTATTATCCTATAAATATAATCAAATAAGACTGATAAAATTGTCATATATTCTTGGATTTAGTATCGGATTCGATTCTTTGGGATATGGATACTATCTACCCCATCATGGAACAATTGTTATAGGTGATAGTAATCTAATAGGCAAATATTCACAAGCATCTGGCTTACTGATATTGGTAAGGTGATTGATGATTCATGTTTGATTGGATCTGGTGTAATTATGACAAGTAACCTTACCTTGGGTAATAATGTTCAAATAGGAGCTAATTCACTTGTTAATAATACTTTCAATCAAAATGATATACTTATAGCAGGCTCACCTGCTCTTGTTCGAAAACAAGAACTTTCACCTTGGTGGGGGACTCAAAGGATATATAAGATTGAGCAACTAAAGAAATCAATGAATTTAGATATATAATCATATGTCAGAGAATATTATTTTGAGTACTGCTACTGTTATTGAGGCTTTAAATAAACTGGAATTTATTGAAAATAAAGTTTATACGCTCTTTGTTTTAGATAAAAGAACACTTCAATTAATAGGTACACTTACGGATGGGGATATTAGGCGTTATCTAATAAATGGTGGTTCTGTAAATGGTAGTATATGTGACGCAATGAATACTAACTTTAAGTATATTCTTGGAACTGATAAGAATACGCTTAGTAATTTGCACAAATTTCGTGAACTTGGAATTTGGGTAATACCAGTATTGGATAATGAGAAACATATAATTGAAGTGTTTAATCTTCGAACCCATAAATCTCTACTACCTATTGATGCCGTATTGATGGCTGGTGGTAAAGGCGAACGATTAAGACCTTTAACAGAAAAGATACCAAAACCATTAGTAAAAGTAGGTGATAAGTGCATTATCGATTACAATATTGATAGACTTATTGAGTATGGGGTAAAGCATATTAACGTAACTGTTAATTACCTAAAGGAACAAATGCACGAGCATTTCACCAAACCTTTTAACGGAGTTAAGGTAACAACTATTGAAGAACCAAAATTTCTTGGTACGATAGGAAGTGTTCAGTTCGTTAAAAAATTCTATAATGATACTGTGCTACTTATGAATTCTGACTTATTTACAAATATAGATTTTGAGGACTTTTATTTGCATTTTAAAGAGCATAATGCCATGATGAGCGTTGCTGCAGTTCCTTATAATGTTAATATTCCATTTGGCATACTAGACTTAAATGGAAGAAATATTAAGGGATTACTTGAAAAGCCTAATTATAACTATTATGCTAATGGTGGTATTTACCTTATCAAGCGTGAAGCACTTGATTTGATACCAAAAGATGAATTCTTTAATGCAACGGATTTAATTGAAAGACTTATTGGCAATAATCATAGGGTTATTCGATATCCATTAAATGGAACTTGGATTGATATAGGACAACAGGCTGATTTAGCTAAAGCAAGGGAGTTGGTAAAACATTTAAATAATAAGTAATATGAAGAAAATAGTATATATCGTACATGCAATTGATACAGAAGGTCCTCTTTATGAATCAACAAAAGCAACTTTTGAACGATTGGAATCTACTTTTGGTATTAAATTAAATCCAACATATGATAATCTGCAGAAGCTAAGAAATGAAGAAATCAAGCTTAATGGTATAGAGAATGAAGTGGCAAAATTTCTTGAACCAACCTTGCAAAATTATCATGATACATGGGATAAAATTGAATCTATGTTGTCAAAAATTATGTCTAAGGAGTTTAGATTTAAATATCCTGATTCATTCGGTGGAGGTTGGGTGTATAACTGGTTTTGTCTCGATCATGTTGGATATAAAGAAAATCCTCGCCATAGAGATATTGGATACAACAATGTTCATGATAGGTATGTTGAATTCTTAGATAAATATGGTGAATTTAATGATGATATACAATGGCATTTTCATCCGATGTCTCATTATCAAGAAGCACATAGAGCTGGAAAGTCTTATGAACACTCACATGAATTCCATAAAATACTTTCACATCGTATTATTGACAGAAATTTCTTTCCATCTTGTTTCAGAGCAGGTTGCGTAACAGAAAGACCGGATGCCAATTGGTTTCTTGAGCAATGGATTCCTTTTGATTGTTCAAATATGGCTGTCGAAAATGATAATAAGGAGAAGCATAAAGATCAAAGAAATGGACAGGCTGGTGATTGGAGAAGAGCGCCAAAAGATTGGAGTGTTTATCATCCAGATATTTATGATTATCAAATACCAGGATCATGTCATCGTGTTATAGGAAGATTTATGAATCTTGTATCACGTTATGGTAATATCACTTCTGATGAAATTGAGAAGGCTTTTAAGCGAGCAGATATTGGATTGCCAACTCTGTTAGGTATTTTTAATCATGATTTCCGTGATATGGGGTGGGAAATTGAATACTTTTGGGATTTGTTACTTCCTATTGTTGCAAAATATCCAGAGGTTCAGTTCAAGTACGAAAGAGCAAAGGATGCTTTTAATGCAGTACTCGGAAATGAACCTGAACCTTTTGAACTGGATGTTAATCTCGAAGGTAACGAATTGTCAGTTAAAACTGTAAAAGGAAAAGTTTTTGGACCGCAACCATATCTTGCTGTTAAGACAAAATCTGGACGATATATTCATGATGAATTTGATTTTGGTCTTGATGGTAAATCATGGTATTATGTTTTCAGTGAAAATATGATAAGATATGAAGATATTGATACTATAGGAATAGCATCTAATGATCAGTATGGGCAGACCTACATTAAAACAATTAAAATAAATAGTTAGAATTTTATATGGCAGGTGCATCATTCATGAGGGCTCTCATGAAACAGAGTAGCTGGTATTTTATATGTAATGCCTTAAATAATGGTCTTGCAATTATACTGCTCCCTTTTTTAAGTAGGTATTTATCCACAGAAGAATATGGTATAGTACAGCTTTCTACTGGAATTGGCTTGTTTTTACCTATGTTGTTTTGCGGAGGAATTGATAAAGCTATTTATCGATTTTATCATGAATTTAACGATAAAAAGAAGTCTGAATTAGTATCCACAATCTTTTGGTTTGTTGTTACTTCTGGCTTTATTATACTAAGCCTTTTTGTATTATCTTCTGGTTTATGTTTTGAAAGATTCCTTCATATACCCGCGTATCCTTATAGTTACTTGTTTGCATATCCATATCTGTTCCTTCAGATTGCGACAATAGGACTAAGTGTTTGCCAGCAGACATTTAATCTAAAAACAATGACTATAATAGAAGTTGTAGGTACAAGTATAAACTTGTTTTGCTCAATATTATTTGTCCTCTATGTATTTGATGATGGAGCATTCGCCAGATTACTCGCTATTTCACTTAGCTATGTTTTTAAAGCAGCTGCATATATTTTGCTACTATTGAAATTCAGATTGCTAAAGTTGAGAATATCCTTTAGATTAATCAAAAGTTCGGTTAGTTATTCTTTACCACTTTTACCAAATAGTATTGCATTATGGCTTATTAGGACTTTTGATAGGGTTCTAGTATCATACTTTTGTGGTCCTGCGATATGTGGTGAGTATTCTGTTGGCGTTCAAATTTCATTTGTCGTTTATTTTATTCAAGACTCTGTAATGCAAGCATTAGGCCCTTTGCAAATTCAATCTTTTATAGATGATAAAATTGCAGCCTTAAAAAGGTTATTTTCATTATCTCATATGCTATGGTTAATGATGGGCTTTATGACTTTTTTATATTGCACTGTAGTTCCAGAACTAATGAATATATTTTTGGACCATAAATTTGTACCTAATTACCTGACGGTGATTTTTTTAACATGTGTATATATATTCCAAGCACAGTATAGGCTTTTTTCAGATGTACTCAGTTTTCATAAAGTGACAAAATGGTTTATGTATGCTGCGGTTGTACAAGCTGCAATCGGTCTTCTCTTGAATTTTATATTAATCCCTAGTATTGGTTATGTGGCAGCTGGTATATCGAATTGTGTATCAGTGATTACTTACACTCTAATTATTATATTTGCTTCAAAACGTTACGAAGAAATTGATGTGAATTGGAAATTCTATTTATCACATCTTTCTTTTTGGGTTATTTCTTTTGGTGTTTCGTATTTTTTTATAGATAATATTTTGATCAAGTATAGTTATCTATCGATATTTATAATAATTTATTTAAGGTCTTTGTATAATGAAATCAAAAACAGACATATTGTCATTCACTTATTCAAGTAGAGGACGAGACGTTGATATTGTAGAGCCTGTTTTATCTAAGCTCGAGAAAGATTTAGATATAACTATTACAAGAAAATGGCTTTATGATAATTTCGTATTCGATATCTTGAAATATAGACCCAAATTAGTAATTGATGCAAATGCAATAGGATGTAGAAATCATCTTTGGGCATGCCGATTTGCTTCTATGATGGGGTGCAAAGTTGTTACTTTCGTGTCCGAAGGAGATTATAGATATATTGATGGTTCAATTACTACGATGCTGTTTGGATGGAATACTAAAGAGAGGCTTTATGAAGATCTACATTTAGAATGGTCTCAAAGAAACATTGAATATTTCAAAACAAGTAAAGGCTATGATAACAATAAGATAAAGTTATCTGGTGCAACAGGTTTTGATAAATATTCGTTGTTATCTTTTATGGATCGTCAATCTTTACTTTCAAAATATAAAAAGGATAAATTCACCAAAGTGGTCACCTTGGCAGGTTATACTTTTGATTTTATGTTTAATGAAAATCACAGTACAGGACCTATTTACTTCGGTAAGGAGTTGGAAGGTATTAAAGCCTCGTTGTTTGCTCTTCAAGATGGCTATCTAGAGCTTGTTAAAAATAATCCAGACATTTTGTTCATTGCCAAAAAACATCCTTTAACTGAAAATAAAAATTATGATGAGTTCTCCAAAATCGAAAAATTCAAGAATGTTTTGATTTTACAAACTGAAGAAAACGTATTCGACGTAATTAATGTTTGCGATATTTTAATAGCTTTTGAAAGCACAACAGCTTTAGAAGCATGGCTCTTGAAGAAACATACTCTATTATATAATCCAATTATTCAAAAGTTTAATAGGTCATCAATTTCTGAAGGCAGTCCTATTATTGAGAACATTGAAAATCTTCAAAAAGCTATTGATGAATATTATAGTACAGGAGGTATAAAGCTATTTGCAGATAAAGAGAATGATAGATTGAAGATAATAAAGGATGTTATCGGTTTTGCAGATGGCAAAAATTATCAAAGAGCAGCAGCTTATATTGAGGATTTATATTTGAATAAACAGAAGAATAAGATTGAGTTTTCTTTTTTTCTTTTTTATTCATATGATAATTTTGGGTACAAGAAACTATTTAAGAGATTTAATTGTAAATACGAAAATTTTCAGAAGATTTGCAAGAGTAAATCATTTCTATCTACGTACTCTTAATGATTATACAGATATAGAACGAATCAAATATAAGGGAATATATAGTAAAGCTATAGATAAATTTGAAGGAATAAATTAATTTCTTGTAATGAGTAAGTTTTTAGTATCCATTATAAATTATTTTTTTCTGCTTTTGTTTAGGAGGGAGTTGCATGTGATTTTCCATGCTTTTCTAGTCCGTTTTTTGTTATAAAAAAAACAAAAAATCTGCATAAGGTAATTTTAGCAAGTTCTTTTATTGGACGAGATGTAACATTATCAGATGGATGTTGTTTTCATGACAAAGCAATTTTATTCGGAAAGATAAGTGTCGGGCGGTATACATCAATTAATGGCCCTGGTACTCGTATATTTGGTGCTAAATATGGTGTTAATATAGGATCTTTCTGCTCTATTGCCTCAAATGTAATTATTCAAGAGCATAATCACAACATGAAAACAGTTAGTACTTGTGATGTAGTAGGTCATGTACTTGGAATTAAAAACGATAATATAGCGGTATCAAAGGGTGAAATAGTAATTGAGGATGATGTTTGGATAGGATCTAATTCTGTTATCTTATCAGGGGTAAAAATTGGCCGAGGTGCTGTTATTGGTGCAGGTTCTATTGTTACAAAAAATGTCCCTAAATACGCAATTGTTGCAGGAAATCCTGCAAAGGTAATTAAGATGAGATTTAATGACGAAGAAATATCAAAATTAGAAAAGCTTAAATGGTGGGAGTGGAGTTATGATAGAATCAAAGAAAATGCTGATTTTCTAAAAGACAATTTTATTATTAACAAATGTGAATATCCAGACTAAATCATATAAATATGAAATTAGCAAGATATGCAAAATATATATTTATAGTACTGATAATTTTAGCATTCTCACTTTCTAGTGTTGGTAATACATATTATCCACTATTGAATAAAATTCTTCAACTAATTGCTATTATATGGATTGTTCTTTCGTATTTTTTTAATTTTCGTTATTTTTCTTTCCATACTAAAAGAATATCAGTTATTTTATTTTTTTTATTGTTTGTATATTCACTATTCTATATCACTAGACTTGATGATTTATATACTTTAATAGTTACTTTTATAGTTCCAATATTTCTAGGCATGTACCTTAAAAGTAGGCAAGACAATTCTCAGATTATTTATTGGACTTTTATTTCAATAATTATTTTAAATTTTCTTGCTCTGGCAAATGAATTGATTACTGGTCAGGTTTTAGTTAATATATCAGAAGGATATGAAATTTATATTGGTGGACCTATTTATCATTTTGGTTTGTTCTCGGATCCTAAAAGCGGTGGAGTTTGTATAGCATTGATGACAATATGTTTGCCCCCAAAATATAAGTATGTATATTTTATCGCTTTTATTGAAACTATCTTAAGTGGTTGTAGAACATCTACAGTATTATTGATTTTACCTATCTTGTATTTCGTAAAAGAGAGTTCGAGACTGTCGAAGTTCGTTGTTATAGGATTTATCGTCTTTAGTTTCTTTGAAATTATATCTTATCTAAATTTAGATAGTAGAGTCCTTGAGAGACTTCTTAATGTTTTTAGCTTTGCTGATGCCGGAAATGAGGATAGAACTTTCTACATGCAAAAGCATTTCAATATATGGGTTAATCATTACAATCTCTTTCAGTATATTTTGGGAGATTATAACTATAGTAGAAAAATTGTTGGTAATGGAGCCGAATCAGCTATATTAAGTCTTTTGTTAGATTGTGGGCTAATAGTTTTACTTTTATATATGGAAGTATTATTTAAAAAAATAAAAAAACTTGTGATTTGATTGATAAGGCTAATTATTTTGTTTTATTTGTTCTAATGTTTGTCTCGGGTCTCGGTGTAGGTATCAATTCAGGATATATATTTTGGTATCTTATTTCCGATGGTATGAGTGCAAAAGGAAATAATAAAATCGGTATAGGTGTTTAGGGCGCATTTACAAAACTCCCTATTTAAGGCGTTTCGGCTATTATTTACCATTCTACGGAGGAGCACATCGAAGATTGTGCCCATTTGACTCCTTCTGTTGAACCTAAAATTCTCATCGAGATAACCTTGAAGACGTTTCTTCGAACAATGGTGGTGTATTTCACAAAGCCATCCTTTGATATTCATGATATGAATATGCATCTGCGGAAATCCTTTACCGTCATTAGATGAACGTTGCAACAAACGAGATAGTCATTTTTTATGGTTTGTATCCATTCCATTCATTGGTAATAACAGTAGTATCCTTGTTAATGTAGGTTTCAAAGGACGGTTTGAAAGACTTAGAGGAAACATCGTCTATAACTTGAGCATAGGCTTTGCCAAACTCTACTCCTTGCATTTCTAAGGCAACAACAATGAGTTTCTTTTTTCCTGCTTTTTGTCCAACGACACCTTCTTCCTCTTCACCAACATAGAATTCTCGATATGTACTTCTTCTGTAAATAGATGTGTTTTTAGAGCTTTGCATTGCTTGTTGTATTTTCCATTTAAATTCCCAACAAGTTTTCTGACGCAAACCATATTCTTCAGACAACTCCAATGAAGACATGCCTTTTTTCTTTGTACTAATCTTGAATGCTATGTGGAATGTCTGTTCAATGGAAAATTTGCACTTGTCAAACATTGTTCTAGCTGTTGGACTTTCATCGTACTTACATCTGGTACAATGACGAGAATAAGAAAGGCGGCCTTTACAGTAATGAATGTTTTCACACTTCTTGCATACATAGTCGTCTTTCCATTTGATTTCAGATAGATACTCATAGTATGGTTCTTCTGAATTGAAGCGATGGTAAAAATCAATAGACTTCACGCCTTTAAATATATTTCCTCTTCCCATATACGGTAAAGGCACGGAATTATTTTAATCGGTGTGCCCTAAACGCCTATACCGATAATAAAAATATTTTAATATAATTATGAAGACAGTCATGTTAGTTTTTGGCACTCGTCCAGAGGCCATTAAGATGTGCCCGCTGGTGAAAGAGTTCCAGAAGCACCCAGATGAGTTTAAAACTATAGTATGTGTTACAGGTCAGCATCGCGCAATGCTTGATCAGGTGCTTAACATTTTTGATGTGAAACCTGATTATGACCTCAATATTATGAAACAAGGTCAGGACTTAACAGATATTACTGCTCGTGTCCTCATAGGTCTTCGTGACCTGTTCAAGGAGTATCGTCCTGATGTAGTACTTGTTCATGGTGACACAACCACATCTACTGCGGGCGCTCTTGCTGCATTCTATGCACAGATTCCTGTAGGTCATGTAGAGGCAGGCCTTCGCACTCATAACCTTTATTCGCCATGGCCAGAGGAGATGAACCGCCAGGTTATAGGTCGTATTGCTAATTATGACTTTGCACCAACTCCTCTTTCTGAAAAGAATCTCAAGGAAGAAAATGTTCATGGTGAAATTTTCGTAACAGGTAACACTGTTATAGATGCTCTCCACATGGTTGTAGAGAAACTCAAGACAGATGGTTCTCTTCGTGCTGAACAAGATAAGGTTTTGTTTGAAGCTGGCTATGACGTTACTCGTCTTGCTGATGGCAAGAAACTTGTTTTGATTACAGGGCATAGACGTGAGAATTTTGGCGATGGCTTCATCCGTATGGTTTCTGCTATGAAGGATATCTCTGAGAAATATCCAGAGGTTGATTTTGTCTATCCAATGCACTTGAATCCAAACGTACGTAAACCAATTCATGAAGTTTTTGGAGAGGATCTTACTCGTCCAAATTTCTTCTTCATCGAGCCTTTGCAGTATCTTGAGTTTGTACACTTGATGAACAAGGCTAATATAGTTCTTACTGACTCAGGTGGTATACAGGAAGAGGCTCCTAGTTTAGGCAAGCCTGTACTCGTTATGCGTGATACCACAGAGCGTCCTGAAGCACTTGCTAGCGGTACCGTTTATCTTGTTGGTACTGATTATGATAAAATTGTCAGTAAAATTAGCACCTTGCTCGATGATGCATCTGCATATGAGAAGATGAGCAAAGCAGTCAATCCTTATGGTGATGGCAAGGCATGCTCACGCATTATTGCTGCTCTTAATGGTGAGAATCCTGCGCCTTACGGCAAATAAGTAAAAATAGAAATTTCAAAATATTAAAATCATGATTAATGTAGTTGGATTGGGTTATATCGGCCTTCCTACCGCCCTCATGATGGCGTCTCATGGCGTTGAGGTAATCGGTACAGATTACAACAAGGAATTGGTTGACACTCTCAACCAGGGTAAGACAACTTTCAAGGAAGATGGTCTTGATGAACTTTTCAATGCTGCGGTAAAGGCAGGTATTAAGTTCACCACTGAGTATCAGAAGACAGATATATACATTGTATCTGTACCGACTCCTTATGACAAGTTCTCTAAGAAAGTTGATGCTTGTTATGTAGTGGGTGCAGTTAAAGAAGTAATGAAGGTTTGTCCTAAAGGTACAACTGTCGTTATCGAGTCTACTGTTTCTCCTGGTACTATCGACAAATTCGTTCGCCCTGTAATTGAGGAGAATGGTTTTAAGATTGGTGAGGACATTAACCTTGTTCATGCTCCTGAACGTATCATCCCTGGTAATATGGTTTATGAGTTGGTCCACAACAATCGTACTGTTGGTGCTGATGATAAGGCTATTGGTGAGAAGGTAAAGAGCTACTATGCTTCATTCTGTCAGGGTGACATCGTTGTTACTGACATCCGTACAGCAGAGATGACTAAGGTTGTAGAGAACACATTCCGTGCTGTTAACATCGCTTTTGCTAACGAGCTTTCTCGTATTTGCCGTCACGACAACATGGATGTTTACGAGATCATCAAGATCTGTAACATGCACCCACGTGTGAATATCCTCCAGCCAGGACCAGGTGTAGGTGGCCACTGTATCTCTGTTGACCCTTGGTTTCTTGTAGGTGACTACCCTCAGCTTGCAAAGGTTATTGATGAGTCAATGAAGACAAACGATTCTCAACCAACATTCGTACTCGAGCGTATCTATGAGATCATGAAGGAGAATAATATCACAGACAATCGTCGCGTTGGTCTTTATGGCTTAACATACAAGGAGAATGTAGATGACTTCCGTGAGTCCCCAACACTCCAGATGCTTGATATCCAGCAGCGCCATTTGGCGCGTCCTTTGAAGTGCTATGATCCATTTCTCGAGAATCATAAGATTGCAGAGAATCAGTTCTCTGACTTTGATGAGTTCTTGAAGAATCTTGATATGGTTGTTGTTATGGTTAAACACGATCATATTAAGCAGAATTGGGATAAACTCAAAGGTAAGGTAGTATTGGATTGTTTCAATATTTGCCCACTCGAGGGTGTTTATCACATTTAATAATAAGGTTATCCGTCAACATAGGTGGGTCTTATGCTTATAGTTCGATATTGTCTGACGGAACAATTAAAAAAATTAATATGAAACCAAAAGTACTTTTGCTTAAAAATGACATTTCTTCCTATAATGTTCCTATTTATAATACTATAGCAGCTAATTATGATTTAACAGTAGCATACTATCGTAGTAATGGAGCGAAGGAGAAATGCTTATTTAAATTGATAAAATTAAACTTTTCCAAATTAGGTCCCTTTATATTTATTAAAGGAATTTGTCGCTTGACAAAACAATATGATCTTGTAAGCTTTGTGCCAGATCCTCATGTATTTAGTTATTGCATACTACCATTTTTGCCACATAAGTATGGACTTTTAAATTGGAGCATTGGATTTAGAGTATCATATACTCATCCGTATATTACAGATCGTAAACACACTATTATTGATAAGTTATATCAGACAATCTTTAGTCGTTGTGATGCTTCAATTTTCTATATGGAAAAAGCTAAAGAGTTTTGGAAGAATAGTTCTTTAGATATGGATAAGGTTTTTGTAGCACCAAATACCACGCTGGTAAAAAAAATCGATATAGAGAATAAGACAAAGAAAGATTTTCTTTTTGTAGGAACTTTATACAAAGGGAAGGGATTAGAGGTACTATTGGATTCTTATAAAAAGGCTATTGATAATTTTAATCATCAAATTCCTAAGTTGCGAATAGTAGGAGAAGGTGAAATGAGACCTTTTATAGAAGATTTTATTAGAAAGAACAAGTTAGAGAATAATATATCACTAGAGGGTGCTATTTTCGATGAAAATGTTTTAGCAGAGCAATTTAAAAAAGCAATTCTCTGTTTTTCTCCTTTGCAAGCTGGATTATCGGTGCCTAAGAGTATGGGATATGGGGTTCCTTTTGTTACTCAAAAAAACGCTATAACAGGTGGTGAATTATATCACATAACTTCAGGAGAAAATGGTGTTATGTATGATAATTCTGAAGAATTAGTTGAAATTATGAAAGACGCTATTTTAGATTCTGTTAAATATATTAATATGGGAATAGCGGCCCAGCAATATTATTATGGGAAGGCAACTGTGGATCATATGGCTCAAGGAGCTATTAGTGCATTTGATTTTGTTTTGAGTAAAAGGGAAAACAATTAAACTGCAAAATATGCCAAAATTATTGCAAATAAATGTGTGTAGTAACATATTAAGTATAGGGAAAATATCAGAGGATATTGCAAAAGTTGCTAAGAGGTATGGTTGGGAATGCTACATTTCATATGCAAGGATGCATAGAGACAGCATTAGCGAAGAGTATAAAATAGGTACGTTGTTCGATGTATATGAACACTATTTTGAGCATTGTTTTTTTGATAGAGAAGGTTTAGCCTCTAAACTTTCAACAAAGAAACTTGTGTCTTATATAAAAAAAGTCAATCCAGATGTTATTCAACTTCATGACATTCATGACCATTATTTAAATTATCCTATTTTATTTGAATTTTTGGCGTCTACAGATAAACCTGTAGTTTGGGTTCAGCATGATTGTTGGGCTTTTACGGGGGGGTGTATGTATTATGATATGTTAAACTGTCATCAATGGAAGACAGGCTGTCATTCATGCCCGCAAAAACGTGCTCTATTCAGAAATATTGCAGATAAACAATACCTTTTAAAGAAGTATTATTTTTCAAAGGTTAAACATTTATATTTAGTCTCAGTATCACATTGGATGTCAAACATGTTAAGTCAATCTTTTCTTGGCAGTAGAAGAATAGAGACTATTCATAATGGTATCGATTTGAATATATTTAAACCTTATGAGGAATCTAAGAAAAAGGATAACATTATAAAACTATTGGGGGTCGCAGCTGTTTGGGATGCAAGAAAAGGCCTTAATGATTTTATAGAACTTCGCCATAGGTTACCAGAAAATTATCAAATAAAATTGGTAGGATTAAGTAATAATCAAATAAAGAATCTACCGGATGGTATTCTAGGTATATCTAGAACGACTAATATGGAAGAATTGGCTCAAATTTATTCAGAAAGTACTGTATTAGTTAATCCCACATATTCAGATAATTTTCCTACAACAAATATTGAAGCACTTGCTTGCGGTACTCCTATTGTTACATATAATACTGGTGGAAGTCCAGAAGCTATAGATGACAAAACTGGTATTGTTGTTGAACAAGGCGATGTATCTTCATTAATAAAAGCGATTATGGATATTTCTAAAAATCCCCCTTTACAATATGATTGTCGGACTCGTGCAAAAAATCTTTTTGATAAAGACCAACAATTTAAAAAGTATATTAATTTGTATAATGAAGTTCTTAAGCAGGTATAAGGACGATTTTAAAGTTCAACGTTGTGGATATTAATAGACTTATACATTCAAATAATCCACTTCTAAAGATTGCTTTTAGAGTTTATAAGGTAATAAAATCAGAGTTGCTTAATTCTAATGAAATTGGTAATAATATTAAATTCCCACATTGGCTTGAAGGAATAATTTTGCATGGGAATACAACTGTAGAAGATAATGTTACGATATTCCATCAAGTAACTTGTGGTAGAGGCGACATATATAATATTGTTGATGACGCCCCTGAATCAAAGTTTGAAGGGGTGTCAGAGGGTTGTGTGTTATGTATTGGCTGTAAGGTTATTTGTAATG
Source organism: Bacteroides uniformis (assembly GCF_025147485.1). Lineage (NCBI taxonomy): Bacteria > Pseudomonadati > Bacteroidota > Bacteroidia > Bacteroidales > Bacteroidaceae > Bacteroides > Bacteroides uniformis. The sequence continues at coordinate 3,079,464 of NZ_CP102263.1, forward strand.
GCGGAACAGAATAGGCTTCGTGTTTTCTGAGCTCAGCGAAGAAAATCTGAAGTAGTAGTTGAACATTCATTGTTGTATAAATTATTTGTGGGGAGAGAAATCTGTTATCCCTCAGTATAATAAGTGGTGTATCAGACTCAAGAAGTAAAATTCGGGATATAATGTCGTCTCAAAACCCTTATTTAGGGCTTTTAAATGTTAAATTATTAAGTCGTACAACTTTTTATAGGTCAATTAAGATGATAAAAATAATTTATTTATGAGGACTTTGGGAAGAAGCGTACGCTTACTGAATAATCAATGCTATTTATGAAAATCTCTGTAATCACTGCTACTTGGAATAGCAGTGTAACTTTGTGTGACACTATGCGTAGTGTTGTCGAGCAAATTCCTGCTCTTTCGGAATTGAACGCAGAACTTGAATATATTATCATCGATGGTGCTTCTAATGATGGTACGGTTGATATTATTTGTGAATTTGAATCGCAGTTTGGTGATTGTCTTAAATGGATATCTGAACCGGATAAAGGTATCTATGATGCTATGAATAAGGGTATTGAAATGGCGACAGGTGATGTGATAGGAATATTAAATAGCGATGACTTTTATACTTCAAATGATTGCTTAGCGACCATTGTTAATGAATTTAGTCTTGATAATAATTTAGATGCTACTTATGGTGATATTCATTTTGTTAATGACAATAATCTTAATAAATGTGTTCGCTATTATTCTTCAAAATTATTTCGACCATGGATGATGCGATTTGGCATGATGCCCGCTCATCCGTCTTTCTATTGTAAACGTGAGATATATAAGAGATATGGTGTATTCAATATTGAATACAAAATTGGAGCAGACTTCGAAAATCTGTTAAGATTGATATTTAAAAATCATATTAAGACAGTATACATATCAAAAGATTTTGTTACGATGCGTACAGGTGGCGTAAGTACAGATGGATTGCAAGCTAGAATACGAATTATGCAAGAACATATCAAGGCTTTTAAAGCAAATGGAATATACTCAAATAGACTTATATTATCATTACGATATATTTATAAGATATATGAATTAATAAGAAAATAATATGATATCTAAGCAAAACATTGCCTTAATAACAGGCATCACAGGTCAGGATGGTTCTTTTCTTGCCGAACTTCTATTAGAGAAAGGATATGACGTGCATGGTACTATACGTCGCTCGTCAGTGGATTTTCGTGAGCGTATTGTTCATTTAGAGGGTAAGCCTCATTTCCACCTTCATTATGCAGATTTGGGTGATTCGATGAGTATTATTCAGGTGATGAATAAGGTGCGTCCTACTGAAATATACAACCTGGCCGCTCAAAGTCATGTGCAGGTAAGTTTCGATTCCCCTGAGTTTACGGCTGATGTGGATGCTACGGGCGTACTTCGTGTATTGGAAGCAGTACGTCAGTGTGGACTGGCATCTACTTGCAGAATTTATCAAGCTTCAACATCTGAACTCTATGGTAAGGTAGAGGAAGTGCCACAAAGTGAAAAGACTCCTTTTCATCCTTATAGCCCTTATGCCGTAGCTAAGCTTTATGGCTATTGGATAGTGAAAGAGTATCGTGAGGCATACAATATGTTTTGCTGTTCGGGTATTTTGTTCAACCATGAATCGGAACGCCGTGGTGAGACTTTTGTTACTCGTAAGATAACACTAGCTGCTGCCCGTATAGCACAAGGCAAACAAGATAAATTATATCTAGGCAATCTTTCATCTCTTCGTGACTGGGGGTATGCAAAAGATTATGTGGAGTGTATGTGGTTGATTCTTCAGAATAAACAACCAGAGGACTTTGTGATTGCTACTGGTGAACAGCACTCGGTTCGTGAGTTTTGTTACTTAGCATTCAAGCACGCAGGTATTGAATTGGAGTTCCAAGGTGAGGGAATAGATGAGAAGGGGATCGATAAGGTTACCGGTAAGGTGCTTGTAGAGGTATCGGAAGATTTTTATCGCCCTACTGATGTGGTTAATCTTTGGGGTGATCCTACTAAGGCTCGTACTGAGTTAGGTTGGAATCCGGGTAAAACACCACTAACAGAACTTGTTCGTATCATGGTGGATCATGATATGGAGAAGGTTGCCGTGGAACGTGTACAGGATGAAGTAAAGACAAACTTGGCAGAATATCTTGAAAAGGGCATCGTTAAGTAATTTAATTACCATGTTAGATAGAAACAGTAAGATATATATAGCAGGACACCACGGTTTGGTGGGTTCTGCCATTTGGAAGAATTTAGAGGCTCGTGGCTATCATAATTTGGTTGGTCGCAGTCACGATGAACTTGATTTGACCGATCAATATCAGGTTCAGAAGCTTTTTGATGAAGAGCAGCCGGATGCTGTAATATTGGCTGCTGCTTTCGTAGGTGGTATTATGGCTAACTCTCTTTATCGTGCCGACTTTATCATGCAGAATATGAAGATGCAGTGCAATGTATTAAGCAATGCACATTCTCATGGGGTTAAGAAGTTGTTGTTTTTGGGTAGTACTTGTATATATCCTAAAAACGCTCCTCAGCCAATGCGTGAGGATGCTTTGCTTACCAGTGAATTGGAGTTATACCAACGAGGAATATGCCATTGCAAAGATAGCAGGTTTGAAGATGTGTGAGAGTTACAACCTGCAGTATGGTGATAACTATCTTGCAGTAATGCCTACTAATCTTTACGGTCCTAACGATAATTTTCATTTGGAGAATAGTCATGTGATACCTGCCATGATGCGAAAAATCTATTTAGCTAAATTGATTCATGAGGACGATTGGCAGAGTATTGAAAACGATATGGACAAACGTCCTATCAATCCAAATGAAAAGTTGAAAGCTATAATAGGAGAGGGAAATGTAGATGGCTCAAATTCTCATGACCGCATTCTCTCGGCTTTAGAGTTTTATGGTATCTACGGCAACAAAGTGGTGCTTTGGGGTACAGGAACTCCTCTTCGTGAGTTTCTGTGGAGTGAGGATATGGCAGATGTCAGCGTACATGTATTGTTGAATGTTGATTTCAAAGATATTATCGGTATTGATAAGTATTCATCTGTACAATATGGTGTAAAGGCTGATGGTGCAGTTGACCGTAACAACTCAGATGGTCGTGGTGGTGCTATTCCTTCTCTTGGTGAGATTCGCAACAGCCATATCAATGTAGGTACGGGAAAGGAATTAACCATCCGTGAACTTTCTGAACTGGTGGTTAAGGTTGTAGGTTTTTCGGGAATGGTTGAATTTGATACTTCCAAACCTGATGGTACCATGCGCAAATTGATTGACGTTTCGAAGCTTCATTCTCTTGGTTGGTCGCATAAGGTTGAAATAGCAGAGGGTGTACAGAAATTATTCGAATGGTATCAAGAGAGTCTTCAAAATCATAGATGAGTACAAGAGTATTTGTTTCTGGTTGTTACGATCTACTTCATTCGGAGCATGTGTAGTTTTTTCTGCAAGCTGCACAATTTGGTGATCTGTCTGTAGGCGGCAAGACCATTATATAGACTCTTTGATGGAACGTGAGAAGCAGATTGAGAATGTCAAGAGAAAATGTCAAAGACACATGACACGTAAGGCAGAAAAGTGTCAAAGTCTCAATCTGTGGCAGATTTCTCCGTAGTAGTGTTGAAGTTCTTGTAGTGAGAAGGGAGGGGGAGCGAAGGGGGAAACGTATTCAGCGGATTGTATCGCGCAACTTGATAAACAGGACACAATGCAAGAAGCAAAACCATTTCAAATAGACAAAAGAATAATCTTTGAAGCCTTTAAGAAAGTAAAGTTTAATTAAGGTAGTTCAGGCATTGATGGTAAGAGATGAGCACTTATGAGCAAAATTGGGGTTTCAATCTTTATTATCTATGGAATTGCATGAACTCCGGTAATTATATGCCAAAGCAGTAAAATTTGTAGAAATACCGAAATTCAATGGCGGTAAAAGACCTTTAGGGATTCCCACTATTGAAGACCGTATTGCACAAATGGCTGTTGTAAATGTCATTGGGCCCCTCATAGAACCTTGTTTTTATGAGGATTCATTTGGATATCGTCTGCATCGCTCTGCTCATGATGCCATAGCTAAGGCAGAAAGGCGGGGAAGTATGCATGGGTTTTAGATATAGATATATCCAAATTCTTTGATACAATCGCTGTGGCTTATTAATAAAAGCGGTGGAGAAGCATATCAAGATAAAATGGACGCTTCTCTATATGAAACAATTCCCTTGGGTCTACTTGATAGGAACCATTCGAAAGCTTACTACTATAACTCACTTCATTACGGTAGTGATGCCGGTGCTGAAATGGCTGTAACTTATCACAGTGTGATTGGAATGATAAAGTTTCATAGTAGTTCTATCTGGAACTTCATCGGAACTTTTTTCAAAAATATCTTTAACGGTTACAAGGATTATGTTAACGTAGTTCCTGACAAAATCACCTTGGCTGCAAGCCAGTGTTAAATTCAAAACTAATTAATTAACAAAACTTGGTTTAGGGCACTGTAATGTGTCCTTTCAAAGGTGAATACCCTAAATCGAGTGCTTGCATGCATACGGTTCATGAGTTTGTAACTTTGTCTTTCAAGAAAGTCGGTGTTGAACTTTGTTGGGAAGGTGAAGGTGTGAATGAGAAAGGCATTGATGTGAAGACTGGCAGAACGCAGGTTGAAATCGATATCAATATTTTCGTCCTTGTGAGGTTGAGCAGTTGTTGGGAAATCCTATGAAAGCCAAGACGCTCAAGATACTACTGAGGGGGGAGTTCTACGAAGACAAGCTTTCCGGAATTAGTGAAGATGATGGTGGAGCATGATATGCGGTTTGTGAAGAAATTGTATCTGAAATCGCAAGTTGTTGAATGATTATTAGTATATCTCAAAATAGGTAAGTTTTTTTGTAAGAAAATGGAAGCTATGGGTAAGATGAAATCATATAAAGAACAAAATGAGAACAAACAAGTTGTTGGTGCTATAAAATATGTTCAAATAGCTCGCGAGGAAAGGACAGATGATTTCCAATAAGGTTGTATACGGATTGTTATCTGAAAAGTTAGAATGGAAGTAGTTTGGTCTGATTTATGGAAAGAAAACAGTTGATGATATCACCATTAAAATCATTTCCTTTATAGAATCATTGGGGCACGCGCCTCATTTGGGTAAGAAGGTGTTACGCTTATCTCAGTATGGAGAGATTAAGTGTGTTTTTTATAAACAGAACCATATTTATTATCAAATGTTTGAGGATAGAATTGAGATAATAATAGTCTGAGATGGACGGCAAGATCCTCGTCGTTTGCAAAATCTTCTAATTGATTTTCTTACTAAATAAGTGAAGATTTAAAGTTTTATTTTACTTCATGAACATACTTATTACTGGAATCCACGGTTTTGTGGGTTCCAACTTTGTTGTTGCCTTAAAGGAGCGTCATAACCTTTATGGGCTGGATATTGTCGTACCAGAAAAGGAAGGAGTGGTAAAGACTTTTTCTTGGAAAGACATTGAACCGGCTTCTTTTCCGATGCGGAATCTTCCGAAATTCGATGCCATTATCCATCTGGCGGGCAAGGCTCACGATACGAAGAACCGTTCTGCAGCCCAAACTTATTTCGGCATCAATACCGGATTGACCCAAAAGATATTTGATTTCTTTCTGGAATCGTCCGCGAAGAAATTCATATTCTTCAGTTCGGTAAAAGCCGCTGCCGACAGTGTGGTGGGGGATATGCTGACTGAAGATGTGGTGCCTGCCCCGGTAGGGCCGTATGGGGAAAGCAAGATAGCTGCGGAGAATTACATCCTTGGCCGGTTGAAGACTGAGGATGGCAGATTGAAAGCTAATCTATATGATGGCAAAGATGTCTATATCCTGCGTCCCTGCATGATTCATGGTCCCGGCAACAAAGGCAATCTGAATCTTCTTTATAATGTGGTGAGGAAAGGCATTCCCTGGCCTTTAGGGGCTTTTGAGAACAGAAGGTCTTTTACTTCAATAGACAATCTCTGCTACGTGGTGGAAGGTCTTTTGACCAAGGAGGTGGCGAGTGGTATCTACCACATGGGAGATGACGAAGCCTTGTCCACAAATGAGCTGATAGCTTTGATGTGTGAGGCTTTGGAGCGTAAGCCGCATATCTGGAAGATAAACAGAGGACTGATGGAGTTCTGTGCCCGTTTTGGGACTCTGCTCCATTTGCCTTTGAATGAAGAGCGTCTGCGCAAGTTGACAGAGAATTATGTGGTGAGTAATGCGAAGATAAAGGCTGCCCTGGGAATTGACAGAATGCCGGTGAGGGCAGAGGAGGGGATAGTGAGAACGATAAAATCGTTCTCAAATTAAAAGTTAAGAATTAAAAATTGATAATTAAAAATTAAAGAGGAAAATACTGTTATGTATTATCTGCTAATACTGGTTCTGCTGTTTTTAGCAGAACTTTTTTATTTTAGAATAGCTGATAGGTGTAATATCATTGACAAGCCCAATGAGCGCAGTTCCCATACGAAAGTGACTTTACGCGGTGGTGGGATTATTTTCTATTTCGGAGCGTTGGCTTATTTCCTGACGAGTGACTTTGAATATCCCTGGTTCCTGCTTGCCTTGACACTGGTGACGTTCATCAGCTTCGTGGACGATATAAAATCCACCGGACAGATGACAAGACTGCTTTTTCATTTCTCTGCCATGGCCTTGATGTTTTATCAGTGGGGACTGTTCTCCTTGTCTTGGTGGTGGATAGTCATAGCCTTGATAGTCTGTACGGGCATCATCAATGCCTATAACTTTATGGATGGCATTAACGGCATAACCGGCGGTTATTCTCTGGTTATTCTTGCTGCGTTGGCTTATGTCAATAAGGAGGTGGTTACTTTTGTGGAAGCGGATTTCATATATACCGTTATCTGTTCTGTTCTTGTCTTCTGTTTCTTCAATTTCCGCAAGCATGCCAAATGCTTTGCCGGTGATGTGGGTTCGGTGAGCATTGCCTTCATCCTTCTTTTCCTGATAGGCAGGCTCATCATTGAAACAGAAGATTTCAGTTGGATAGTCCTTTTATCCGTTTATGGTGTGGATAGTGTGCTGACTATCATTCACCGCCTGATGCTTCATGAGAATATCGGACTACCGCATCGTAAACATCTGTATCAGATTATGGCGAATGAGCTGAAGATTCCTCATGTAATGGTTTCTTCTATTTACATGGCAGTGCAGGCAATCATAATCGTAGGATATATAATGTGTTTGGATTCAGGCTACTGGTATCTGCTATGTACCATCCTCTTGTTAAGTCTTATTTATGTCTGTTTCATGAAGAGGTATTTTGGATTACATCAATCAATTTGAAATAAGCTTTCCTTTTTTTGATTAAGTTGGCTTGCCTAATCTGTCGACTTGTAAATCAATACTTTATAAACTTATCTCAGAAAACAGCTTCAGCGAGGCTGTTTTTTTTGTTTGCAGGCAAATATATCCTCACCTTTGCATTGTTGATCAACAAAACGAGATTAAAAACCATGTTGAATTAAAAATGTAAAAAGGAGAAAGAAAGTATGCCTTTATTTTATTATGCAAGACAGTCGTCTCTGGCGACAAAAGAGGGTGCCAAACTTTGGCATCTGAGTTTGAAGAAAGTGGGAAGAGCCGTGGATGCGCAACAGCTGGCTGAGGTGATTGCCGAGAAATCTTCCCTGACTCCGGGTGACGTACATAATGTAATCCGTAACCTGATGACGGTAATGAGGAGCCAGTTGCTGAACAGCCGTACGGTGCGTCTGGATGGCCTGGGCACATTCACCATGAAGGCCCGTACGCGAGGTAAGGGAGTGGTCAAATCTGAAGACGTGAATCCCAATCAGGTGACTGCTTTGCGCTGCCAGTTTACTCCGGAATATACGCGCCCGGCTGCCATCGGCACTACGCGTGCCCTGCTCCAGGGTGTGGAGTTTGAGAAATGGACGGGAGTGGTGACTGACGGTAAGGATGATGCCGGTGATGGTGGTAATTCCGGTGGCGGTTCCGACGGTGACCAGGGAGAGAACCCGTTAGGATAAGATGTATTTACTAATTTTGAAAGATTAAGACTATGAAAAAGAACGTTTGGGACAAAATTTTGAAGGTAGTGATAGCTGTTGCTTCCGCCATATTGGGAGCTTTAGGCGCCAATGCAATGAATGTATAAATTGTAGATTCATGTAGTAATATTAGGGGAAAGGCGGTGAAGGAAAAGCACTTCATCGCCTTTTTGTTATTTTCTTCATTTATAATTCCCTGCCAACCAAAAAATCTTATTACCTTTGCAGGTCACTTTTGGAAACAATAAAAATGTAATGATATGAATATCTCTTATAATTGGTTGAAAGAGTATGTCGATTTCGATTTGACACCGGATGAAGTTGCTGCGGCACTAACCTCCATCGGACTGGAAACGGGAAGTGTGGAAGAGGTGCAAACCATTAAAGGCGGACTGGAAGGACTGGTCATCGGCGAAGTGCTGACATGCGAAGCTCATCCTAACTCAGACCATATGCACGTCACTACGGTGAACCTGGGACAAGGTGAACCCGTGCAGATTGTATGCGGCGCTCCGAATGTAGCTGCCGGACAGAAAGTGGTAGTAGCCACGTTGGGTACAAAACTGTATGACGGTGACGAATGCTTTACCATCAAGAAATCAAAACTTCGTGGCGTGGAATCTGTCGGCATGATTTGTGCTGAGGATGAAATCGGTATCGGTACGGACCACGCAGGCATCATCGTACTGCCGGAGACAGCTGTTCCGGGTACGCTTGCCAAGGACTACTATAACATCAAGAGCGATTACGTACTGGAAGTGGACATCACTCCCAACCGTGCCGATGCTTGCTCACATTATGGGGTGGCACGCGACTTGTACGCCTACTTGATACAGAACGGTAAGCAGGCTACCTTGAAGAAACCTTCGGTAGACGCTTTTGCGGTAGAAAATCACGACTTGGATATTAAAGTAACTGTAGAGAACAGCGAAGCATGTCCCCGATATGCCGGCGTTACGGTGAAAGGGGTTACAGTAAAAGAAAGCCCCGAATGGTTGCAGAACAAGTTGCGTATTATCGGCCTGCGTCCTATCAATAATGTGGTGGATATTACCAACTATATCGTTCATGCTTTCGGCCAGCCGCTGCACTGCTTCGATGCGGATAAGATTAAAGGCGGTGAGGTGATTGTAAAGACCATGCCGGAAGGTACTCCGTTTGTAACTCTTGATGGCGTGGAGCGTAAATTGAACGAACGCGACCTGATGATTTGCAACAAGGAAGAGGCGATGTGTATTGCCGGTGTGTTCGGCGGTCTGGATTCCGGTTCTACGGAAACCACCAAGGATGTGTTCCTTGAAAGTGCCTACTTCCATCCCACATGGGTACGCAAGACAGCCCGTCGTCATGGATTGAACACAGATGCTTCTTTCCGTTTTGAAAGAGGTATTGACCCGAATGCCACTATTTACTGCCTGAAGCTGGCTGCTTTGATGGTAAAGGAACTTGCCGGAGGTACCATTTCTTCTGAAATAAAAGATGTGTGCGCCGCTCCTGCCAAGGATTTCCGTGTGGAACTTGCCTATGAGAAAGTGAACTCACTGATTGGTAAAGTTATTCCGGTGGATACCATCAAGAGCATCGTGACAAGTCTGGAAATGAAGATTGTAGACGAGACAGCCGAAGGGCTTACACTGGATGTTCCTCCTTACCGTGTGGACGTGCAGCGCGATTGCGATGTAATAGAGGATATCCTGCGTATCTACGGATATAATAATGTGGAGATTCCGACTACCTTGAAGTCTTGTCTGACTACCAAGGGTGAATATGATAAATCCAACAAACTGCAAAACCTGGTTGCCGAGCAGCTGGTGGGCTGTGGTTTCAATGAGATTCTGAACAACTCGTTGACGCGTGCCGCTTACTATGACAACTTGGAGTCTTATCCGTCGAAGAATCTGGTAATGTTGCTGAATCCGTTGAGTGCAGACTTGAATGCCATGCGTCAGACACTGCTTTTCGGTGGATTGGAAAGCATCTCGCACAACGCCAACCGTAAGAATGCAGACCTGAAATTCTTTGAATTCGGTAATTGTTATCACTTCAACGAGGAAAAGAAGAATCCGGAGAAAGTGCTTGCCGCTTATTCCGAAGACTATCATCTTGGTTTGTGGGTGACTGGCAAGAGGGTGACCAACTCATGGGCTCATCCGGATGAGAACAGCTCGGTATATGAGCTGAAGGCATACGTTGAGAATGTCTTTGCCAGATTGGGGCTGCACATGCATGATTTGGTTGTCGGCAATCTGACTGATGACATCTATGCTGCCGGTTTATCCGTACAGACAAGGGGTGGAAAGCGGTTGGCTACTTTCGGTATTGTAACAAAGAAGCTGCTGAAGGCATTCGATATTGACAACGAGGTTTACTATGCCGATTTCAACTGGAAAGAATTGCTGAAGGCCATCCGCAATGTGAAGGTGAGCTATACGGAAATCTCCAAGTTCCCTGCCGTGAAACGCGACTTGGCGTTACTGCTCGACAAGAAAGTGCAGTTTGCGGAAATTGAGAAGATTGCCTACGAGACGGAGAAAAAGCTGCTGAAGGAGGTTTCTCTCTTTGACGTTTATGAGGGTAAGAATCTGGAAGCCGGTAAGAAGAGTTACGCGGTGAGCTTCCTGCTGCAGGATGAGAATGCCACGTTGAACGATAAGCAGATTGACAAGATTATGTCCAAACTAGTGAAGAACCTGGAGGACAAGTTGAATGCCAAGCTGCGTTGATTCATTATTCAGAATTTATAATTCATAATTTAAAATACAGTTCCAATGGGAAGAGCGTTTGAATATAGAAAAGCTGCCAAATTGAAAAGATGGGGTCACATGGCAAAGACCTTTACAAGACTGGGTAAACAAATTGCTATTGCGGTGAAGGCCGGTGGTCCGGAGCCGGAAAACAACCCGACACTGCGTTCGGTTATCGCTACTTGTAAGCGTGAAAACATGCCGAAGGATAATATTGAACGTGCTATCAAGAATGCGATGGGTAAGGACCAAAGCGACTATAAGGGTATGACTTATGAAGGATACGGTCCTCACGGTGTAGCTGTTTTTGTGGATACACTGACCGATAACACTACCCGTACAGTAGCCGATGTGCGTTCCGTATTCAACAAGTTCGGCGGTAACTTGGGAACAATGGGTTCACTGGCTTTCTTGTTTGACCACAAGTGCGTGTTCACTTTCAAGAAGAAAGACGGTATCGATATGGAAGAACTCATTCTTGACTTGATAGACTATGACGTAGAGGAAGACTACGAAGAGGATGAAGAAGAAGGTACTATCACTATTTATGGTGACCCGAAAAGCTATGCAGCTATCCAGAAACATTTGGAAGAGTGCGGTTTTGAAGATGTCGGCGGTGAGTTTACCTATATCCCGAACGATATGAAGGATGTGACTCCCGAGCAACGCGAAACCATCGACAAGATGATAGAGCGTCTCGAAGAGTTTGATGATGTACAGACGGTTTATACTAACATGAAACCGGAAGAAGGCGGAGAATAATGACATATACATACAAGACGCAAGGTACGTGTAGCAGTAACATCGAACTGGATGTGGAAGATGGTATTGTGAAAGAAGTGGCATTTTGGGGTGGATGTAATGGAAACCTGCAAGGACTTTCACGTTTGGTGAAAGGCATGCCGGTAGATGCGGTGATTGCCCGTTTGGAAGGAATTCGCTGCGGAAGACGTTCCACTTCCTGCCCCGACCAATTGTGCAAGGCATTGCACGAGATGGGGTATTGAGCCTACTGCCTGAAAGAATGGATGAGAGCCCTTGACATTGAAAGATGCCAGGGGCTTTTTTTGAACCTAACATGGAGGTATTTGTTATTATTTGAGTATTTTTACGCTCTTAATTGAACAGACACAATGAAGAATATTTTTAAAGACTTGAAACGGAGAGACCACAAACGCTATCTGGGCGGTCTGGACGTTTTTAAATATATAGGTCCCGGACTGCTGGTGACTGTGGGCTTTATTGACCCGGGGAACTGGGCATCTAATTTTGCGGCAGGGTCTGAATTTGGCTATTCGTTGCTGTGGGTCGTGACTTTATCCACTATCATGCTGATTGTATTGCAGCATAATGTGGCGCATCTTGGCATTGTAACCGGCTTGTGCTTGTCCGAAGCCGCTACCAAATATACTCCTTCCTGGGTGTCGCGTCCCATATTGGGTACAGCAGTGCTGGCTTCCATCTCGACTTCGCTGGCAGAGATATTGGGAGGTGCCATCGCTTTGCAGATGCTGTTTGACATTCCCATCATATGGGGTTCTGTCTTGACTACCGTATTTGTAGTCGTCATGCTTTTCACTAATTCCTACAAGAAGATAGAACGTTCCATCATTGCTTTTGTTTCGGTCATCGGGCTCTCCTTTATCTATGAGCTGTTTCTGGTGAAGATAGATTGGTCGCTGGCTGCACAAGGGTGGGTGACACCTTCGTTCCCGCATGGGAGCATGCTGATTATCATGAGTGTGCTCGGTGCGGTGGTGATGCCGCATAATCTGTTTCTGCACTCGGAAGTGATACAGAGCCATGAATATAATAAGAAAGATGATGCATCCATCCGTAAGGTGTTGAAATATGAATTGTTCGACACGCTGTTCTCTATGATTGTGGGATGGGCCATCAACAGTGCCATGATACTGCTGGCAGCGGCAACTTTCTTTAAAAGCGGTATTCAGGTGGAAGAGTTGCAGCAGGCCAAATCTTTGCTGGAGCCGTTGCTGGGGAGCAGTGCTGCCGTGGTTTTTGCATTGGCATTACTGATGGCGGGTATATCTTCCACGATAACCAGCGGTATGGCGGCAGGTTCTATCTTTGCCGGTATTTTCGGAGAATCCTATCATATCAAAGACAGTCACTCGCAGGTGGGTGTGATTCTGTCGCTGGGCATTGCGCTGCTGCTGATTTTCTTTATCGGAGACCCGTTCAAAGGACTGCTGATTTCACAGATGATACTGAGCATCCAGCTGCCGTTCACGGTTTTCCTGCAAGTAGGACTGACTTCTTCGCGCAAGGTGATGGGGCAGTATGTAAACAGCAAATGGAGTACATTTGTACTTTATGCCATTGCTGCGGTGGTCACTGTGCTGAATATCATGCTGCTGGTATCCGAGTTGACATCTTGAATAATTCATTTTTAAGAAATCAAATAAGTAGTATGAAGATTATTACATATAACGTAAATGGGCTGAGGGCTGCCGTGACAAAAGGTTTTCCCGAGTGGCTGGCACAAGAGCAGCCGGATGTGCTTTGTTTGCAGGAAACAAAGCTGCAACCGGAACAGTATCCGGCAGAGGCGCTGGATGCTTTGGGGTATAAGCATTACCTATATTCTGCACAGAAGAAGGGGTATAGCGGAGTCGCTATTTTGAGCAAGCAAGAACCGGACCATGTGGAATATGGTATGGGTATTGAAGAATACGATAACGAAGGGCGCTTTATCCGTGCCGACTTCGGCGATGTGTCCGTTGTGAGTGTTTATCATCCTTCCGGTACCAGCGGTGATGAACGCCAGGCCTTCAAGATGGTCTGGTTGGAGAAATTCCAGGAATATGTATTGGAGCTGGAACGTACGCGTCCTAAACTCATTCTTTGCGGCGATTATAATATCTGCCATGAGGCAATAGACATTCACGACCCTATCAGGAATGCCACCAACAGTGGCTTCCTGCCTGAAGAGCGGGAGTGGATGACGCGCTTTCTCAATGCGGGATTCATAGATTCCTTCCGTTGGCTTCATCCCGACAAGCAGGAATATACGTGGTGGAGCTATCGCTTTAATTCACGTGCCAAGAACAAAGGGTGGCGCATTGATTATTGCATGGTGAGTGAACCGGTGCGCCCGATGTTGAAGGAGGCGAGAATATTGGGTGACGTTGTTCATTCGGACCATTGTCCGATGTTGTTGGAAATTACAGAATAATGATGATGGAAACAAAAAACAGAATCGAAAAAGCTGTGGAGCTTTTCAAGAGTGGCTATAACTGCTCGCAGTCGGTGGTGGGAGCTTTTGCAGATATGTATGGCTTTACAGAAGAGCAGGCTTTCCGGATGTCCGCCTCTTTTGGTGGTGGCATAGGTCGTATGAGGCAGACATGTGGTGCTGCATGCGGCATGTTCCTATTGGCCGGATTGGAAAAAGGAGCTGTGGAAGGCAAGGATCGTGAAGGTAAGGCGGCAAACTATGCGTTGGTGCAGGAGCTGGCTGCTGAGTTCAAGAAACGAAACGGCTCTTTGATATGTGCTGAATTGTTGGGGTTGAGAAAACCGGAAGGTTCGTCCGTTCCGGAAGCCCGTACCGAGCAGTATTATGCTAAACGCCCGTGTGCCAGGATGGTAGAGGTAGCTGCCCAAATTTGGACCGAATACCTGGAAAAAATGTCCTCAAAGTAAGAAAAAAGAACTTTTTTACCCCTTAGTAAGAAAAAAAGTGCCTAATAACGTGTTGTATAACATAAATATACCTATCTTTGCAGCGATATAAAAACACCGACATCTCTATCTTTGGAGATGAGGATAACGTTTAACTAAAAGCAAATAGAAATGTTAAAAGAAAAAGCTGGTAATGTTGCAGGACAGATTTGGACTGCACTGAATGGCACAGATGGCTTGACTCACAAGCAAATCAAGAAAGCAACTAAACTGATCGACAAGGACTTCTTCCTGGGATTGGGCTGGTTGTTAAGAGAAGACAAGGTCTCTACTTCTGAAGTGGAAGGCGAATTGTTTGTAAAGCTGAACTAAGCGAGGAATTGATTGGAATGTTATAAAAAGATGCGTTGGTACATGAATATGTTATCAACGCATTTTTTTTATTTGCTCTGTTTTCACTATCTTTGCGCACCCAATTAATAGATAGTTATTGACAATGAAGAATATACGAAATTTTTGCATTATTGCCCATATCGACCACGGTAAATCAACTTTGGCAGACCGTCTGCTGGAATTTACCAATACTATACAAGTAACTAACGGACAGATGCTGGATGACATGGACCTTGAGAAGGAAAGAGGTATCACCATCAAGAGCCATGCCATACAAATGGAGTATACCTATAAAGGTGAAAAGTATATTCTGAACTTGATAGACACTCCGGGACACGTGGACTTCTCGTACGAGGTGTCACGTTCCATTGCCGCTTGTGAAGGAGCCTTGCTTATTGTAGATGCTTCGCAAGGAGTGCAGGCGCAGACCATTTCAAACCTCTATATGGCGATTGAGCATGATTTGGAGATTATTCCCGTCATCAACAAATGTGACATGGCAAGCGCCATGCCCGAGGAAGTGGAGGACGAAATCGTCGAACTGTTGGGCTGCAAGCGTGATGAAATTATCCGTGCTTCTGGCAAAACAGGCATGGGAGTGGAAGAGATTCTGGCTGCGGTCATTGAGCGTATCCCTCACCCGGAGGGTGACGAGGAAGCTCCGTTGCAGGCGTTGATTTTCGATTCTGTCTTCAATTCTTTCCGTGGTATCATTGCATATTTCAAGATAGTGAACGGTGTGATTCGTAAAGGGGATAAAGTGAAATTCTTCAATACAGGCAAGGAATATGATGCGGATGAAATCGGAGTGCTCAAAATGGAAATGATGCCACGTCCGGAGTTGCGTACGGGGGATGTGGGCTATATCATCTCGGGTATCAAAACCTCTAAGGAAGTGAAAGTAGGTGATACGATTACGCATATTGCCCGTCCTTGCGAAGAGGCCATCGCCGGTTTTGAGGAGGTAAAGCCGATGGTTTTTGCTGGTGTGTACCCCATCGAGGCAGAAGATTTTGAGGACTTGCGTTCTTCTTTGGAGAAGTTGCAGTTGAATGATGCTTCGCTGACTTTCCAGCCTGAGTCTTCATTGGCTTTGGGCTTTGGTTTCCGTTGCGGTTTCCTTGGGCTGCTCCATATGGAGATTGTGCAGGAACGCCTTGACCGTGAATTTGACATGAACGTTATCACCACCGTGCCCAACGTTTCCTACAATATCTATGACAAGCAGGGAAATATGACTGAAGTGCATAACCCCGGCAGCATGCCCGACCCTACCATGATAGACCGTATTGAGGAGCCTTATATCCGCGCCTCGGTGATTACCACTACTGATTACATCGGCCCTATCATGACTCTTTGTCTGGGCAAGCGTGGCGAGCTGGTGAAGCAGGAATATATTTCAGGTAACCGCGTAGAAATATACTATGACATGCCTCTTGGCGAAATAGTTATCGATTTCTATGATAAATTGAAGAGTATCTCTAAGGGATATGCCTCTTTTGACTATCATCCCAACGGTTTTCGTCCTTCCAAACTGGTGAAGCTGGATATTTTGCTGAACGGTGAGCCGGTGGATGCTCTTTCTACCTTGACACACTTTGACAATGCCTACGAATTGGGACGCCGGATGTGCGAGAAGTTGAAAGACCTGATTCCGAGACAGCAGTTCGATATCGCCATTCAGGCTGCTATCGGTGCCAAGATTATTTCCCGGGAAACGATTAAGGCTGTGCGTAAGGACGTAACGGCCAAATGTTATGGAGGTGACGTGAGCCGTAAACGAAAATTGCTTGAGAAACAGAAGAGAGGTAAGAAGCGTATGAAACAGATTGGTAATGTGGAGGTACCTCAGAAAGCGTTCCTGGCAGTCTTGAAGCTGGATTGATGTCGAAAGGATGAAATCTTAAATCAAATATACTTCTTTATGATTATTTTACGTACTGTGAAAAACTTCTCGTCGCTGAATATAGCGGCGAGCATCTTGCTGTTTTTGATGGCTATTTTGGCGGCCGTTATTGCTAATTCGCCGATGGCTCCGTTGTATCAGGGCTTTCTTTTGCAAGAACTGCATCTGCGCATCGGAGACTTTAATTTGTTCTCCCATGGCGGTCATCCGTTGAAAATGATTGAGTTTATAAACGACTGCTTGATGACTGTTTTCTTTCTGGCTGTGGGGTTGGAGATAAAGCGGGAACTGCTGGTGGGTGAACTTTCTTCCTTTCGTAAGGCTTCTTTACCCTTTGTAGCGGCATGTGGCGGTATGCTGGTGCCGGTCATTGTCTATTCACTTTTGGTCGTTCAGGGTACTCCGGAAACGCGCGGTATGGCTATACCGATGGCTACGGATATTGCTTTTTCATTGGGTGTACTCAGTCTGCTGGGTAAACGGGTGCCTTTGAGTCTGAAAATTTTCCTGACGGCATTTGCAGTGGTCGATGATATTGGCGGCATTCTGGTTATTGCCATTTTCTATAGTTCCGAAGTGGCATACGGATATCTTATTGTAGCTGCTGTCCTTTATTTCTTCCTTTACTATATGGGGAAATTCGGTATGACACAGAAGATATTCTTCCTGCTTATCGGGGTAATTATTTGGTATTTGTTCCTTCAGTCGGGCATTCACAGCACTATTTCCGGAGTGATACTGGCCTTTGTAATACCGGCCCGTCCCCGTTTGGATGCCGGGAAATACATTAAACGCATCCGCGACATTATCGGTGATTTTCCGGTTACCAAATCAGATAATATTATATTGACCAATGAGCAGATTGCCACTCTAAAACAAGTGGAGCGCGCTTCTGATCATGTAATTAGTCCTTTGCAATCCCTGGAAGACAATTTGCATGGTGCGGTAAACTTTGTGATACTGCCGCTCTTTGCCTTTGCCAATGCCGGTGTGGTGTTCAGTGGAGGCGGTGGCGTTGTTGGAGCTGTTAGTATAGCGGTGGCTGCAGGATTGCTTCTTGGCAAGTTTATCGGTATTTTTCTGTTTACCTGGCTGGCGGTCAAGAGTGGTTTGTCCTCAATGCCTCCGGGAATGAATTGGAGAAGTGTTGCCGGAGTATCCTTGTTGGGGGGTATTGGCTTTACGGTATCTTTATTTATTGCCAACCTTTCTTTTGCAGGAGAATATCCGGATCTGCTGAACCAGGCGAAGTTTGGTGTATTGCTGGGAACGATTGTTGCCGGTATGTTGGGATATATGGTACTGAATGCGGTGTTGCCGAAGGTTAAGAACAAATAGATCTCCACTTTGGAATACTGGACGAAGAATCGGTTCTTTAGGGATATTCGGTAAATCCTCTGAAAGATAAGTTGGGATGTGTCAATGATTTAAGAAAACGTATTCTTTGTTACAGAAACAGAAGAAATAGTCCATTATTCTTAAAAAACATTCGTATCTTTGCTGGTACAAGTCGAAAGGACCTTCCGGATATGAAGCAAACAACGGTAGTTACCGTATATATATTGACGCTTTCCCTCTGCCTCGTGTGGTGTGCCTGCCCCGCCCATGCGGAGACGCGGCACATCGCACTGATACACTCTTTCGAGCCGGGCTATCCGCCTGCCACGAAAGCTCTGGAACTGCTGCAGAAAGAGTTCCGCCGTCTCGGCTTGGACTGCGATGTACGCGAATACTACCTGGACTGCGACCGCTACATGGAGGAGGTGGAGAACTTCCGCATGGCCGGCTTCGTGGACGACCTCTCCGCTTGGGGAGCCGAGCTAATAGCCGTGCTCGACGACCAGGCTGCCTATGCGCTGATGGCATGCGGGCATCCGCTGGCGCACGAAATACCCGTCGTGTTTAGCGGTGTGAACTATCCCAACATCTCCCTGCTCCTGCAATATCCCAACATCACGGGCTATGCCGACACGCCCGATTACCTGCGCACCATCCGCATGATAGAGAGTATCATGGGCAAGGCACGCATCTGTCTGATGAACGGCCAGACTTTTCTGGACCGCAAGATATGGCACGCGCTGAACGAACAGTGCGAAGGGCAGGGGCCCGACATCGTGACCTCCGCCCAAGGCTTTTACTTTGCTGGTTCCTCCTATCACTGCGTGCGCGAGGGGGAGACTATCAGCCCCATACTGAAACGGCAGAACATAGACATGCTGCTGGACACCACGAAGATTGTGCGCATGACGAGCGACTCCATAGCGATACGCCATCTGATGTGGCTGGGACGCGGCGACAACACGTTGCTGCTCTATACCAAGCGGGACTATACCACCAAGCGCGTGGGCATGCTCTTTGACAATCCCACGTTTCAGACCATCAACGAGGGCTTCGGCTTTGCCGACTACTTGCTGGGAGGATATTTCACCCCGCTGGAGAGCCAGATAAGATACATGGCGACCGGTATCAAGGAACGCCTCGAAGGGCGGATGCCCCGGCAGCAGGTGACGGAATGCGCTAAGCAGTACGTGCTGAACTGGCATGTGCTGCAGAAGTATGGCATCCCGCTCGAGAGCATTCCGGTGGAGTACACCGTGATGTACATCCCTTTCTCGGAGCGCTATCGTTACCATATACTCGTAGGCTCCATTCTGGGCGCTGTCTTCGTGCTGACGGTGATAGTCTTGCTCTCTTTCAGCCTACTGCACGAACGCAGGCGCAAGCGTGAGGCACTGCGAAACCTCCTCTACGAGCATGAGACCCTCTGCCTGGCCATCGAAGGAAATTCTACCTACGCCTGGCGACTGGAGGGAGATTCCGTGTCCTGCGACTCGCAGTTCTGCGAGCTTATTCACCACCGCTCCGGTCGTCTTCTGCTCAATGAAATCACTCCCTACATCCATCCCGGCGACTTACCCGTTTTCCGCAAGAACATAGCGTCAAGGCACGAACGTACGCACCACAAGGGACAGTACCGCTGTAACTTCACCGGCGAGTTCCAGTGGTGGGAGTTCAGCTACAATACCATCCACACCCCCGGACACGCACCCATCATAGCCGGACTGCTGCAGAACATCCAGGAACTGAAAGACCACGAGCAGGAGCTGATAGAATCCCGCGAGCTTGCGGAGCAAGCCGAACTGAAACAGTCGTTCCTCAATAACATGAGTCACGAAATACGCACTCCGCTCAATGCCATTGTCGGCTTCTCGGACATGCTGGCTAACGAGCCGGAGTTCTCCGACGAAGAGCGGCAGGAGTTTGTGGACATTATCAACACCAATACCAAACTGCTGCTGAAACTGGTGGGCGATGTGCTGGAACTGTCGCGCATCGAGTCGGGTAACCTCTCGTTCATCTTTCAGCGGGAGAGTGTGCGCCAGCTGCTCGATGACGTCTATCAGACGCATAGCCTGCTTATCCAGCCGCCGTTGCAGTTCCTCAAGGATTTCCCTCCCGAAGATGTGCAGGTGAATGTAGATCCCATGCGACTGACACAGGTACTCACCAACTTCCTGAACAATGCCAACAAGTTTACGAAAGAAGGCAGCATCCAGCTGGGGTATTGTTGTCCGTCCGGCATGAGCGAGGTACATCTTTATGTGGAAGATACCGGCATAGGCATTCCGCACAGCGAGCAGAAGATGATTTTTGAGCGTTTCTACAAGCGTAGCGAGTTTTCCCAAGGCGTCGGGCTAGGCTTGTCCATCTGTGTGCTCATCGTCGAAAAGATGGGAGGACGCATCGAACTCCGCTCCGAGGAAGGTCGTGGAAGCCGTTTCACGGTGGTGCTGCCTTGTATTGAATAAATCCTTAAAAAAATGTAATCATATTGTAATGTTCTTATATATAATTTTGCGTATCTTTGCCAGTGTTTTAAGAAATATAACGTTTTAGGAACTAATTTAAAAGACATTATGTTAAAGAGAGTAAGAATTGCACTGACAGCGTTACTGCTACTGGCTGCCGTAGGTGTAAATGCGCAGGTCACCACCGCCTCTATGGCAGGTAAGGTGACGGATGCAAGTAATGAGCCCATTATCGGCGCCACTGTACAGGCTGTTCATCAGCCTTCCGGTTCGCGCTACGGAACCGTGACCAACGTCGATGGACGCTATTCTATCCAGGGTATGCGCACTGGTGGTCCCTACCGGGTGGAGATTTCCTATATCGGCTATCAGACGGTTATTTATAAGGACATCACCCTTCAGCTGGGTGAGGTATACAACCTGAACGTAGAGATGAGTGAATCTTCCGAGTTGCTGAACGAAGTGATTGTGACGGCTGCCAAGACCAAGTTCACTGCTGAAAAGACGGGTGCCACTACCAACATCTCTTCTGCACAGATAACGCAGCTTCCCACCGTGAACCGCAGCATCAGTGACATTGCCCGCCTTTCTCCCTATGCCAACGGCATGAGTTTTGCCGGCGGTGACGGACGTTCCACGAACTTCACTATCGACGGTGCCAACTTCAACAATAACTTCGGACTTAGTTCCAACCTCCCCGGCGGCGGCAACCCCATCTCCATGGATGCCATCGAAGAGGTGCAGGTAGTGGTGGCTCCCTTCGACGTGCGCCAGACGAACTTCATAGGCGGCGGCATCAACGCCATTACCAAGAGTGGTACGAACACGTTCAGAGGTACTGCCTATACCTATTACCGCAACCAGGACATGCGCGGTAACCGCATCAACGGCGAGGACCTGGGAGCACGTTCCGACGAGTCCAAGACTACCTACGGCTTCACGCTGGGCGGTCCTATCATCAAGAACAAACTGTTCTTCTTCGTAAACTACGAAAAGGAGAAGACTCCGGGAGAGGTTATAAAGTATCGCGCGCGTGAGGACGGTGAAGAGGCAAAAGGTATGGTGTCCCGTACGCTGAAGTCGGATATGGAGAAGGTGTACAACCATCTGAAGGACAAGTACGGCTACGACGCAGGCTCTTACACAAGTTTTCCTGCTGACGAGGAGAACACCAAGATTCTGGCCCGCATCGACTGGAACATCACGGACCGCCATCGCTTGAGCCTCCGCTACAACAATACGAAGAATACGGCTTGGAATGCCCCGAACGGTAACTCTTCCGATACGGGATATCGCTTGAACAATACTTATCGCGTAGGTACGCAGTCTATGGCGTTTGCCAACAGCATGTATTCCATGGACAACAAGGTGCAGTCTTGGGCGACAGATTTGAACAGCCGCTTCACCGATAAGATTTCCAATCAGTTGCTGTTCACCTACACCAATATAGAGGACATGCGCGGCACCAATTCTTCTCCTTTCCCCTTCATCGACATCATGGCAGGCAAGGACGAGAATGGAAACCAGATTCTGGAACCGTACATGAGCGCCGGTTACGAGTTGTTCACCTACAACAACGGTGTGAAGAACAAGATTACGAACATTACCGATAACTTCACCTTCTTCACCGGTAACCACAAGCTGACGGCAGGTCTTAGCTATGAGCACCAGTTTGCCAACAACGCCTATATGCGTAACGGTACGGGATATTACCGCTATAACAGTCTGGAAGATTTCCTGAGTGGCGCAGCTCCCGAATCATTCGCTTTGACTTATGGCTTCAACGGTGTGGCCAACCCCAATGCTCAGGTTACCTTCAACCAGCTTGGTTTCTATGCCCAGGATGAATGGAACCTCGGCAACAGTCTGAAACTGACCTACGGTATCCGTTTCGACAACTTGATGTTCGACAACGACGACCTCCAGAGAAACGATGCCATCTATGAGCTTGACTTCGACGGGCAGCACATCGACACTGGCAAGTGGCCGGATTCCAGATGGCAGATTTCTCCCCGTATAGGTTTCGTTTGGGACGTGTTCAAGGACAAGTCGCTGAAAGTACGTGGAGGTACGGGTGTGTTTACCGGACGTCTGCCGTTGGTTTTCTTCACCAATATGCCGACCAATGCTTCTATGGTACAGAACTCCGTTACCTTTAAGACCCAATATGACAATGGAAAGGTGGTGGGCCATGATTCCCGTCTGGACCAGTTGGCAGGCGGCATGATTACGGACATGAACCAGATAATCGACAAGTTCAACCTCCCCACCACGATTGAGAAACACGTGGCGGGAAGCAAGATTTCCGGTGTGGCTCAGGACTTCAAGATGCCGCAGGTGTGGAAGTCGTCTATCGCGGTGGACTATCAGGTACCCGTATCTTTCCCCTTGACCGTGACGGGAGAGTTCATGTTCACGAAGAATGTGAATGCCGTTACCATCAACAACATCAATATCAAGAACCCCGACGAATGGAAGTACAATAAGCTGACCACCGTCAAGGGCGCTGATGGAAAAGACGTGACAACTACGGAACTGTTGCATACGGGTATGCAACGTTTCAATGGTGCGGATAACCGCATGGTGTACTCTTATTCTCTTTATGACAACCCCGACAAGAATGTGAAATATGCAGGCGACTTCGTGCATTACAATGGCAAGAATGCCGTGGTACTCGACAATACATCCAAAGGCTACGGCTATACGGCAAACATCACGGTGAATGCCCAGCCGGTGGATGACTTGATGCTGATGCTGGCCTATACGCACACGGAGTCCAAAGAAGTTTCCGGTCTTCCGGGCAGCGACCCTATCTCCACTTGGCAGGGATTGAACACGATTGATGGTTCCAATTATGTGGATGCACAACGGTCACAGTATGTGGTTCCCGATAAGGTGATTGCTTCTGTGGGCTACTACATCCCCTTCAGACACAAAGGCCTGCTTCGCGGCACACACCTGAATCTGTTCTATTCCGGCTATTCTTCCGGCGGTTACAGCTTCTGCTACACCAACGACATGAACGGCGATGGTATCAACAACGACTTGATGTACATTCCGAAGGACGATAGTGAAATCAACTTCAAGACAGAGGAAGACCGCGTTGCCTTCTGGAAATTCGTAGAGCAGGATTCGTACTTGAAGAATCACAAAGGACAGTATGCCGAGGCTTATGCTGCCCGCGCTCCGTGGGTGCACCGCTTTGACTTCCGTCTGCTGGAGGATTTCGAATTCAAGATTGGCAAGACCAAGCATTGCTTCCAGTTGAGTTTTGACATCATGAACGTGGGTAACCTCATCAACTCCAAATGGGGTATCTCCAAGACCAATACCGTTTCCAACAGCAACCGAATCCTGAAGTATGAAGGGGTGAAGAGCGCCACTGACCTGACTCCGGTATTCTCCATGTATAAGGTGAACGGTGAATATCCTACCAAGACTTACGACACCTATCAGAACTACAGCGAATGCTGGAAGTTGCAAGTCGGTATCCGTTACGTGTTCAACTAATCGGGTGCAGATAACCTCCGTTGAATGGCAGAATATGATAAGGCAAGGGCTGTTCCGGGATTTCCGGGACAGCCCTTATTATTTTTGGCTTTCTTTACTTTATTGTATTTCAACCTCCATAATCACTGGATTGTGGTCGCTGCACAAATCCAGGTCCGGAGAGTAGTATTCGATACCCTTCAAGCTAGGGGAGTGGAAGATGTAATCAATACGCAACATGCGTTTGGCATAGCGGTAGGTGTACATGTATCCGTTTCCGGCAGTGCGGAATCCGTCTTTGAGGGTTTTCCTCAAATGATGGTAGGTGTAGGAGGAAGGTATTGAGTTGAAGTCGCCGCATAGCAGCACGGGATAGGGGCTGGTCTTAGCGTAGTGGCTGATGACGTAAGTCTGCGTGGCCCGCTTCATGAAGTTTTCGTGCAGGGTGCCTGCGGCATCTTTGGCTGCCTGGACTTCGCGGCGGGTGTCGTCGGTGGCCAGCTCGCGTTCCCACTTCCTGCGCTTCTGGCTAACGCTGGTGGTCTGCAGGTGGTTGTTTATCAGACGTATGGTATCCGTACCCATCACTACATCGCACATCATGCTACAGTTGGAGCTGTGCTGGTAAGTGATGAAACGGTGGTTCGCCAATGGATAGCGGCTGAATACGGCGATAGGCAGTACGCCCTTGACGGAGTCTTCAGAAGGGATGAGCGCGTGTGACCAATGCGAGAGTACGCGCCGTATGCTGTCTGTGGGGAAATCGCTGTTGTCTCCGAACTCCTGGAAGCACAGCACATCCACGCCTTCCTGCTGCATGTACCGGGCTATCTCCTTGCAGGAATAACCGGTAATCTCACCTCCGAAGTTGTGTATGTTGTAGGTGGCTATCTTCAGATACTTGCCTGCCGGGGTTTTGTCTTTCGGCAGATGGAGCTGGAAGACAGACGTCAGATATCCCCAGTTGCAGAAGAATGCCACCAGCGGAACCAGTGCCCAGCGCTTACGGGCCAATGCCCAGCAGAGTGCCGTTATCAGATTGACAATCAGGAGTACGGGCACTGCCAGCCCCAGTAATGGCATGATGACGGAATCGACCGGAGCTACATTTCCTGAGAAGGCTGCCATTATGGTGATGGTGGCCAAGACGAATGTCGCTGCTATCAGACAGATGTAGAACAGACCTTTTACGGCGGACTTTCCCATGTTGTTTGCTTATTTATTCACTACGTTCACCGGCTTGCCGTCTTGGTAGGCCTTGATGTTCTCGAGCATAATCTGCATGAGGCGTTCGCGCGCGGCGGTGCTTGCCCAGGCAATGTGCGGAGTGATGTAGCAGTTGCGGGCGGAGAGCAACGGATTGTCGGCACGGGGAGGTTCTTGCGAGAGTACGTCTACGCCGGCGGCATAGATGGTACCGTTGTTAAGTGCATTGGCAAGGTCTTGTTCGTTGATGAGAGGGCCGCGTCCGGTATTGATGAGAATGGCGGTGGGCTTCATCAACCGAAGCCGTTCTGCATTCACCATCTCGCGGGTGGAGTCGGTGAGGGGACAGTGCAGACTGATGATGTCACATTCGCGGAACAACTCGTCCAGCTCCATCTTGCGGATTTCGGGAGGAAGCTGGAAGTTGGTCTTGGAGGTGTAGGCACATACCTTCATACCGAAGCCGATGGCGATGCGGGCGGTGGTGAAGCCGGTGTGGCCCAGGCCTACGATTCCAAGCTTCTTTTCGCGCAGTTCGATGAGAGGCGTGTCCCAGAAGCAGAAGTCCTTGCTTGCTGTCCAGCGGCCCCGGTGCACCTCTTCAGAGTGGTGTTGCACTTGCTGGGTGATGTTCAGAATATGGGCAAAGACCATCTGGGCAACGGAGTCGGTGCTGTAGGCGGGAATATTGGTGACAATGATGCCGCGTTCTTTGGCAGCGGCGGTGTCTACGATGTTGTATCCGGTAGCCAGCACACCGATGTATTTCAGTTCGGGCAGTGCCGCCATGTGCTCGGCGGTGAGCACGGTTTTGTTGGTCAGCAGGATTTCTGCACCAGCGGCGCGTTCCAATACTTCCGCAGGGGCGGTGCGGTCGTAGATGGTGCACTCGCCCAAGGCTTGCAATTCGTCCCAGCAGAGGTCGCCGGGGTTGGCGGCATAGCCGTCTAATACTACTATATTCATGGAGTTATGAGTTATGAGTTATTTGTTGTGGGGATTTTCTGTATCCGACTTTTAATCTCTAATTTTCAATTTTTAATTTGAATTGATAGTTTACCATTTCTTTTCCTCTCCCCAGAGTTGCTGCATCCGTTCCTTATGCTTTTGCTCGGCAGGGTTGAGTTGTGGCTCCCAGATACGGCGGTCTTTCAATTCGTCGGGCAGGAATTGCTGCTTGACGAAGTTGCCGGGGTAGTCGTGGGCGTACTTGTACTTCTCGCCGTAGCCCAACTGCTTCATCAGCTTGGTGGGCGCATTGCGCAGGTGCAGGGGGACGGGGAGGTTGCCCGTTTCGCGTACCAGTTCCAGGGCATTGTTGATGGCCATATAGGCTGAATTACTCTTGGGGCTGGTGGCAAGGTATATGGTGGCTTCTGCCAGGGGGATACGTCCTTCGGGCCATCCCACTTTCATCAACGTGTCGAAGCAGGCGTTGGCAAGTAGCAGCGCGTTGGGGTTGGCCAGTCCGATGTCTTCGGAAGCGGAGATGACGAGGCGGCGAGCTATGAAGGCAGGGTCCTCACCGCCTTCTACCATGCGTGCCAGCCAGTAGATGGCGCCATCCGGGTCGCTGCCGCGAATGGATTTGATGAAAGCGGAGATGATGTCGTAGTGCATCTCGCCGTCCTTGTCGTAGGCAAGAGGGTTCTGTTGAAGGCGTTCGGTCACCATGTCATCCGTGATGAGGACAGGGTCGGTGGCTTCGGAATCTATCACCAGTTCGAGGATGTTGAGCAGCTTGCGGGCGTCTCCTCCGCTGAAGCGGAGCATGGCAGTGGTTTCTTTCAGTTCTATTTTCCGTTCCTTCAGCACGGTGTCCGTGGTGATGGCGCGTTGCAGCAGTTCCAGCAGGTCGTCCTTCTCCAGTGACTTCAGGGTATAGAGCTGGCAGCGGGATAGTAGCGGGCGGATGACCTCGAACGAAGGGTTCTCCGTGGTGGCGCCTATCAGCGTCACGGTGCCTTGCTCCACGGCTCCCAACAGCGAGTCTTGCTGCGACTTGCTGAAACGGTGTATCTCGTCGATGAAGAGGATGGGACTGGCTTGCGAGAAGAAGCGGTTGCTCTTGGCACGCTCTATCACGTCGCGTACATCCTTCACACCGCTGGTCACGGCACTAAGTGTATAGAAAGGGGTTTCCAGCTTGTTGGCGATAATCTGTGCCAGGGTTGTCTTTCCCACTCCCGGAGGGCCCCATAAGATAAACGAAGAGATACGTCCTGCATCAATCATCTTACGCAGCACTGCACCCGGTCCCACTAAATGTTTCTGACCGATATATTCATCTAATGTTCTTGGTCTAAGCCGTTCTGCTAATGGTTGCATAGTATGTAACTCTTAAAAAATCATTAATATCATGAAGCGTATACCGCCCTTCTTCACTCCCGGTATATCCGTATAGGTCAGTCGGCGTACATATTCTATGTGGAGCAGCTTGAAGATATTGTAGATACCTACACTGGCTTCCACATAGGGAGTCTTGCCCATGACGTGGCTGGTGGGTACACCGTCGCGCATGGGGAAGAGGAACAAGTCGGGATTGTTGCTCTTGTATGGGTTGTTCTTGTCCGTCAGCGTGCCCCACAGACCACGGATGCGGAACATCTCACGCCACTTCAGCTTCTTGATGAGCGGGATGCGGTTGAAGAGTTTTCCGTTCATGTCGTAGCTTAGGTTGAGGGAGGCGTAACGGTCGTTCAGGAACTCCATGTTGTTGATGAGGTTGAAGGACTCGTTGTTCTGCGTGATGTACGAGAGGTTTGCCATCGGTAGGTTCAGCAGGGGGAAGGGAACGGTGTTCCATTGCGCACCGGCACGTGCCGTTACGTCCAGCTTGCCCCACGAGCCGAGCCAGAAGCGCTTCCGGATGCTGGCTTCCGTCAGGTTGAAGTTGTACTCTCCACCCAGCACGCCCTTGAATCCGGCGGTGTGGGAGAGGGTGAAGGTGGGCGCATCCAACGATACGGGCACGCGGCGCTGTTTGGTGTTGACGAAGGTTTCGCCGGGAGCGTAACGCAGGGTCACACCCAGCTCGGTAGTGGTGATGTCGTGCACCAGCGTATTCTTTTCATCCCACTGTCCGGGTGTTTCTCCGTTGTTCTTCCAGTATTGCAGTTGCCCCGCAGGCTGGTCGTTGCGGTGGCGTGCCATGGCCTGTACGGAGAAGCCGGTATTGGTTTCCAGCTCGTAGGTCAGCGTGGCATCGCGCATGTAGGACATCTGGTCTACCGTGGTCCATTTCCAGCCGACAAATAAGTTGTCCTTGTCCGTGGCGAGGTACTTGTCCATGGGAGACATCACGTCGTAGGTGTACTTGAAGGCGATGTAGTGCTTCGGGAACTCCCACAATACGTATTCGCGTTTGTTGAAGGAGTAGGCCACCTGCCCGGAGTAGAACCATTTCTTGTCCTTGGTTCCGTAGGCGCCGTAACCGCTCAGGCTCCAATGCGGGTCGAGGTTACCGGTTGTCATACCGCTCAGACGGAAACGGGTGCCGTTGACGTAGTTGCTGGTTATCATTGTATTGATAGGACCGAAGTCGAACTTACTGGGATGTTTCTTGCTGCCCGTTTCCACGAAGTTCTCAATCAAGGCTTTCGCTCCGAAGATGACGTACTTGAAGCCGGGAATCTGTTCGATACGGTTCATGAATACGTCCATCGTGCTCTCCTTCTTGGTGAGAGGCACTTGGCGCACTTTCGCCCAATACTCGTCGCTCTTGGCAAGCATGTTCGCCTCCTTGATGACATTTCCTTTCAGGCGGAAGAGGCGGGGTTCTATCTCTGTGAACTGATAGTCGCTGTACTTGGTGGTCCGCTGTACTTCCAGGCCTTGGATGCCTTTCACAAAGTGCAGTTCCACGGTCATGTCGTCATCGGTCAGCACCCAGTTTCCGTCGGGCAGTTGTTCGAACTGCTGCACGATGTCGAGGTTTTCCACGAAGTTGACACCCGTCTTCTTGGGCAGGTTCATGGTACATTTCTTCACGGCATAGGTGGAGTCCTTCACCACGTAGAGGTGCCCCGTGAAACCGAAGTCCTGTGGGTTCTGGGGAACGAAGGTGAGGTGCACGCACTCCTGCCTATCCACCATGAGCGTGTCCATCAAGTAGTATTTGTAGAAGCTGATGGCTCCGCGGCCGATGGGGCTGACGAAGCGGCGTTGCAGCAGGCGGATGTCGTCGTCGTAGATGTTGATGTCGGAAAATACGTCCGTAAGGATGGTCCCCAGCATGTCTCCGGTGTTGAAGAACTCTTCGATACCGGCGGAGTTCATACCTTCGATGATGGTCTTTTCGCTTTTGGGGCTTTTACGGAAAATGGTCTTGCTGGCCGTCTCCTTGATGGAGATGGGCAGAATCATTTTGTTGGTCTTGGGTGATACCTCCACCTGGTCTTTGAAGAAGGAGAATTTCTTGTAGATGCCTTTCTCCATTTTGTCAGGGGTGACGTCGTTGAGCGACATCTTCATCTTTTCGTACTTCTGGTACTGGTAGTAGTCGTTCTCTTCCAGTTTCAGCGCCTTCTTGTTCTCGATGACCTTCTTCATGAACTCCACGGCGGGGTTGTTCTTGCGGGAATATTTCTCCTTTTTGGGCTTCACCACGACCTCGGAGAGCATGATGTCATCCGATTGCAGTTTGACGTTCAGCACCCGGGTGCCGGGTTTCAGTTTTACTTTCTTGGTGATATAGCCTACGGCGGAGAACGTCAGCTCATCCCAGCCTTTGCGGGTTTCCACCTGGTATTCACCGTTTGCGTTGGAGATGCCGCCTACACCTTTCCCTTCATACTGTACGGTGATGTACATCAGCGGTTCGTTCGTGAGGGAGTCTGTGATGACACCCTTTATCTGGGCGGATGCGCTGATGGAGACGAACAGTGACAGCAGGAAAAGGGCGTAAATTGTATATCTTTGCTTCATAAGTTACAGATAATTCGGGCGCAAAGTTAACAAATTAAGGTTAATCAAGAAGCAAATATAGACTAAAGAAACGGGAGATATGGTTAAATGAACGTGAAAGTCGTATGTCTTGTTTGTCGGATACAGATAAAAAACGTACAGAATCCTTATAGAAAAGTTGCCGGATATAAAGGATAAAGTTGCACAACGTATGGAGAAAGTTCTATCCCAAGCCTTGGGATAGAAAAGCCCAAGCTTGGGATAAGCGTCCGTAGGTTTGGGATAGACGTTTGCAAGCTTGGGATAGAATTTATGGAGGATTATGAATTGTTGCCGTTCAGTAGTGTCTGTACGATGCGTTCCGCCGTTCGTCCGTCCCAGCGGTCGGGCAGGGTGGTGTGCTTCCATTCTCCGTGCAGCAGCTTGTCGAGCGAGGCGGAGAGGGCGAAGGAATTTTCGCCTACCAGCTCGTTGGTACCGATGCGCCAGGTTTCGGGATGCTCGGCATAGGTATTGAGGGTGATGCAGGGGACGTCGAGGAAGGTAGCTTCTTCGGCGATGTTTCCCGAGTCGGTGACGATGCCCCGTGCCTGGTTGATGAGGAATCCGAAGTGCAGGTAACTCTGCGGAGGCAGGATGTGCAGGTTGGGAGCATTCACTTCCAGCGACTTCACCGCCTTTTGCACGTAGGGGTGTAGCGGGGCGACGATAGGCATGCCGCCGGCCTTCTCGATGACGGTCTGGAGCAGGGAGTGCAGTACGGCTTTCTTCTCCAGCAGGTCGCGGCGGTTGAGGGTGAGCAGCAGGTAGTTCCCTTTCCGCAGGCCGAGGCTGGAGAACCACATGGGCTGCACCAGGCGGTGGCGGTTGAAACGGATGGTGTCAATCAGTATGTTGCCCACGTAGTGGATATATTCGGGTATCATGCCCTCCTGGTTGAGGTTGCGGTTGGCCACCATGCCGGCGGTGAAGAGATAGTCGGAAATGGCGTCCACGATGGTGCGGTTCACCTCGCGGGGCATGTTCATGTCGAAAGAGCGTGTGCCGGCTATGACGTGCGCCACCTTCAGTCCGCGCTTCTTGGCGACGATGGAGCAGCTCATAGTGGCGGTCATGTCATCTACCACCAGTACGACTTGTGCCGGATGCCCGTCCAACTCCCGCTCGAAGGCGAGCATGATGGAGGCTGCCACCTGCGAGTGGTTGTGTCCGGTGACACCGAGGTAGGCATCCGGTTTCCTCATGGAAAGGTCGGAGAAGAGCGAGGCATCCAGGCTGGTGTCATCCTGCGGACCGGTGTAGACGATGCGGTAGGAGATGTTCTTTCCTGCCTCTCTGGCGGCGTCGATGGCGCGGCAGATGGGGGCTATTTTCATGAAGTTGGGGCGTGCGCCCGATACGATTGTTATTCTCATTGTCGTAGTTGGTGAAAAATGATACGACAAAAATACGTTTTCTTAGGGAAATTATTTGTTACTTTGCCTATTATTTTCAGAGTGTCTGTTGAAAATACACACTTATTCAATGTTTAATTTATAATTTATAATTTTTAATTCTCAAAGTGATAATGCCAACATTTGTTCAGATACTCGATTTCATTGGCACATTTGCCTTTGCCATCAGTGGCATACGCCTGGCCTCGGCCAAGCGGTTCGACTGGTTTGGAGCGTATGTGGTGGGTTTTGTGACGGCCATTGGCGGCGGTACGATACGCGACCTGTTGCTGGACGTCACCCCGGGCTGGATGACGGATCCCATTTACTTGATTTGTACCGGACTGGCCTTGTTGTGGGTCATCCTCTTCGGTAAACATCTCATCCATCTGCACAATACGTTCTTCATATTCGACAGTATCGGCCTGGCACTGTTCACGGTGGTCGGCGTGGGCAAGAGCATCGCGCTGGGCTATCCCTTCTGGGTGGCCATCATTATGGGCAGCATCACCGGGGCTGCGGGAGGTGTGATACGTGACGTATTCATTAACGAAATTCCGCTGATATTCCGGAAGGAGATTTATGCGATGGCTTGTGTGGTGGGAGGAACCTTCTACTGGATGTGCCATCTTCTGAGGATGGAGTCTTTCGTGTGTCAGATTGTGGGCGGTGTGACGGTGTTCGTTACCCGCATACTGGCGGTGAAGTATAGGATTTGCCTGCCTATCCTTTCGGGCAATGAAGAGGAGCAGGAAGGGTAGTCCGTTATCTGCTGTCTGAGAATCTCAGGGATTTTCCGGTGAAATTCCGGGCAATGTGCAAAAGAACTTCAGGTGTTAAATATAAGATTCCCCGGCATTTGGAACCGAAATGTCGGGGAATCTTTCATATTCCTCGTTCCCCTGATAAGGGGGAAAGAGGATGGGATTGCTAAGGGGATAAAACAAGGTTAGAACAATGCATCCTTCGTGTTGAAAAGTTTGCGTTCGTTCAGTTTCACTACCTTGCCGAATTTTTCCAGCCGCTTCAGGTCAATGTTCTTAGGGTTGCCCATGATGGAAATGCAGTAAGGTTTGTCTTTGATGTTCTCTTCGTAGAATTTCACGATGTCGTCAAAGGTCAGTGCATCTACTTTCGGCAGGTTTTCCTTTGCTGGGTCGTCCGTGTAGCCTCTGTAGCCCAAGTCTACCAGTTCCATGGCTTTGTTGCGGAAGCTGGGGTGACTGGTCAGCATGGCTTGGCGGAGGTAGCTCTTGATGTTGTCGATACGTTCCGGATTCTTCGGCATGTCGTTGACGAGACCCATCAGCACGTCCAGTGCATCGTTTGCCTTGTCGTTCTGGGTACCGATATAGCCGCGCAGATAGCTTGCTTTTCCGGCTATGCCTTGCGTGCCGACGAATGCGTAGGCTGTGTAGGCCATGGAGCGTTTTTCGCGGATTTCGTTCAGAACGATGCCGGTGAAGTCAAGGCCGAAGTATTGGTTGAATGCGCTACGCAGCACGTCGTCCTTTTTGTCAGCCTTCTGCATCGGGATGTAGAGGTGGATTTGGGCTTGTTCTGCATCGTTGTTAGGCAGGAAGTAGACGGTGTTTTCGGTCACCGGCATCATGTCCTTTGCCTGCGGGGAGTTGGACGGGCGTTCGTTGGCCACCAACGGGAGGTTCTTGCTCAGAATGTCGTATACTTGGTCGAAGGGGAGTGTTCCGGTAAAGAACACCTTTGCCTCGTAGTTGGAGGCACGGTTGATGTCGCCCGTCAGTTCTGAAATCTGTAATTCGTAAATCTCCTTGTCGGTCAGCTCCTTGATGTAGTCTGATTTCTCTCCGTAGAGCATGTACTGTCGCAGTGCTTCGTTCAGGATGCTGACGTTGTCTTTGCGCTGCTGGCGCATACCCATTGCCGAACCTTTCAGACGTGCCAGTTGCTTTTCGTCCAGTTTTGGCATCAAAATCTGGCGTGAAAGTAGCTGGCAGGCTTGCGGCAGGGTGGCTTCGTAGCCCTCCATGATGATGTAGAGGTTGTCATCATCGGCTGTCACGTGGCAGGTTGCGTTCAGCTTGCTGAGTTCTTCTTTCAACTCTTGCGGTTCGTAGGCCCCCATGATGCCTGCGTTGTTCATCAACTGGGCGGCATAGCCAAGTTTTGGGAATTCGCGTTCACCGGCTCCGTATTGTACAACCAACTGGAATACGTTATTCTCCTTGTTGGGTGTGTAGTACATCTTTGAACGGTCGTTCAGTTGCTTGATTTGCACTTCGCCGTAGTCTGCGAATTTCTCCTCCATCTGTCCGATGGGCAGGTTTTTGAATTGTGTTGCATAGAGCGATTCTTTTCCTATCGGAGGTTCTACGGGTTTGTAACCCGGCTTCTCAATCTTGGCGTTCTTGTCAGGCTTTCCTTTTTCGATATATAGGGCCAGGTAATTGTCTGACAGATATTTCTTGGCTACTCGCTTGATGTCGTCAGTGGTGATGGCCATAATCTTGTCCTTGTAATTGAGTATGTCGCCCAAGTCCTGCTCGTTGTAGAAGGCGTTCATCAGTATCATGGCCTTGTCCTCGTTCGACTCCATTTCCAGGTCGAACTGGCGGCATTTCTCGGCTTTGATGGCATCAATTTTCCAGTCCTCGAATTCTCCGTTGGCGATTTGCTGGATGGCTTTCAAGGCTTTCTTTTCGGCGCTCTTGGTAGACTCGAAACGGCGCTGGTTTTCGTCGTAGAGGGGAATGGCCGCTACGATGGCGCGTCCTTGTTCGCGGAAAGTACGGGTGTAGGCTCCGGCGCTGGTCAGTTCACCGTCCAGTACCAGCTTGTCCATAGTTCCGGTCTGACTGTTGTTGTTCAGCAGTGCCAGAGCGATGTCCAGAGCGTCTTCGTCGGGATGTCCGGCAGGTACTCCATTGAATACCATTGCCACTTGCGGGTAGAATCCTACTTTAGCCGAATACTGTTTGCGGCCCTTTATTTCGAGGTTCTGGTAGACCTTGCGTTCGGGTGCGGGCTTAGCAGCCAGACGTCCAAAGGCGGCATTGATGCGTCCGCTGATTTGTTGGGCTTTGATGTTTCCTACGAGTACCAGTACCATGTTTTCGGGGACATACCATTGTTCGTAAAATTCAATCAGCTTGCTCAAGCGGGGATTCTTCAGATGTTCGGGCAGGCCGATGATGGAACGGGAGTAAGGATGTCCCTCAAAAGCTTTCTCCATCACGAACTGGTTCTGTGCACGTCCCTGGTCATCTTGTGAACGGTTATATTCTTCGTACACGTTTTCCAGCTCCGACTGGAAGGAACGGAATACGGGATGCAGGAAACGTTGTGAGGAGATTTCCAGCCATTTGTTTATCTGATAGGCAGGGAAGGAGCTGTGATAGAAGGTCCAGTCATAGTAGGTGCCTGCATTCACCCCTTTGGCACCCATGCTTTCCATCAGGTTGGAGTATTCGTTGGGAAGTCCCAATTTTCCAGCTTTGACGGTCAGCTCATTGATTTCCTTGCTGATGGCTTCTTTTTTTGCCGGGTCGGCTTCTTCGGCCATCTGGTCGTACTTGGCGATGATTTC
Source organism: Bacteroides uniformis (assembly GCF_025147485.1). NCBI lineage: Bacteria > Pseudomonadati > Bacteroidota > Bacteroidia > Bacteroidales > Bacteroidaceae > Bacteroides > Bacteroides uniformis. The sequence continues at coordinate 3,114,652 of NZ_CP102263.1, forward strand.
CTTGTAGATCGGTTCTTCTTCCGTCCAGTTCAGCGCGCCTATCTTGTCTGTTCCTTTAAACATGACGTGCTCCAGGTAGTGTGCAAGTCCCGTGTACTCTTCGGGGTCGTTGATGGAACCGGCACGTACGCCTACCAGTCCGAACACGTCCGATTTGGATTCATCTTCCCATATATATACGGAAAGACCGTTCTTCAGCTTGAACGCCTTCAGTCCTTGTCCAAAGGAGGGCAGGGAAATGATGAGGGCAGCCAGCAGAAGAAGTGACTTAAATTGAAATGATTTCATAAAATAAAGTGTTTTTATGTAATAAAAGTGTTTTCCTATATGTAGGCAAAGCTATAAAAAAATCACGTAACATTTACGAAATCTTCGGAAAAATGATGGTTTTCAGTATATAATATCACCCGTAAACTATCAGAGAGGGGGGTGTAAACTGTCAAATGATAGTTTTCCCCCCTAATAAAAACCGTATTCCGTCCCCCCGGGGCTTCAAATCTTCCTTATACTTGCAATCGTAAAACCTAAACCATTATTAACTATTTAAAAATTGAGCAAAGTATGAATACTTACAGTTTTAGAAAAGATTTACTTGCAGTGCAAGAAGAACTGCTTCGCTTTGCATACAAGTTGACAGCCGACCGGGAAGAAGCGAATGATTTGTTGCAAGAGACATCTCTCAAGGCTTTGGATAACGAAGACAAATTTGAACCCGACACCAATTTCAGAGGTTGGATGTATACCATTATGCGCAACATCTTTATCAATAATTACCGGAAAATAGTTCGCGAACAGACTTTTGTGGACCAGACGGACAATCAGTATCACCTCAGCATGCCCCAGGACTCTGGTTTTGCCAGTACCGAGGGTGCCTACGACCTGAAAGAAATGCATCGCATCGTCAATGCCCTTCCACGCGACTATAAAGTCCCTTTCTCCATGCATGTGTCCGGTTTCAAGTACCGCGAGATTGCCGAACGCCTCGGCCTTCCGCTCGGAACGGTGAAAAGCCGCATCTTCTTTACACGCCAGAAGTTGCAGGATGAACTGAAAGATTTCATCTGATAATAATTTGATAGTAGCAATATGATATATAACATATTGTCAGTGATGAATTTTTAAGGGTTATTCTTGACTATATGTCAGAATAATCCTTTATATTTGTATATGTTAAGTTAACCGAAGGAAAAAATCTCTTATTACTGACTATGATGAAAAAGGAAATTAAATTCAGTCTTGTTTACCGGGACATGTGGCAGTCGTCCGGTAAGTATCAACCCCGGGTAGACCAGTTGGTACGTATTGCTCCGTTGATAGTTGAAATGGGTTGTTTTGCACGCGTTGAAACAAACGGAGGAGCTTTTGAGCAGGTAAACCTTCTGTATGGTGAAAATCCCAACAAGGCTGTACGCGCCTTTACCGCACCTTTTAGGGAAGCAGGCATACAGACGCATATGCTCGACCGCGGGCTAAATGCACTGCGCATGTATCCCGTTCCGGCAGATGTGCGCCGGCTGATGTACAAGGTGAAGCATGCCCAGGGTGTGGACATTACCCGTATCTTCTGCGGATTGAACGAGACGCGGAATATAATTCCTTCTATCAAATATGCTCTGGAAGCGGGCATGATACCGCAGGCTACGCTCTGCATCACGTATTCTCCCGTCCATACGGTGGAATACTATGCCAGTATTGCCGACCGGTTGATTGAAGCCGGGGCACCTGAAATCTGCTTGAAGGATATGGCGGGCATCGGACGTCCGGGTATGCTGGGACAGCTTGTCAGAACCATTAAGGAGAAGCACCCCGATGTGCTGATACAATACCACGGGCATAGCGGTCCCGGACTTTCCATGGCTTCCATTCTCGAAGTCTGTGAGAACGGTGCCGACATCATCGATGTGGCGATGGAACCCATGTCGTGGGGCAAGGTTCATCCGGACATCATCTCCGTGCAGGCCATGCTGAAAGACCTGGGTTTCCAAGTGCCCGACATAAACATGAAAGCCTACATGAAAGCCCGTGCCATGACGCAGGAGTTCATTGACGAGTTCTTGGGTTATTTCATGGACCCCACCAATAAACATATGTCCTCACTCTTGCTGAAGTGCGGTTTGCCGGGTGGCATGATGGGCTCCATGATGGCCGACTTGAAGGGAGTGCATTCCGGCATCAACATGATACTGCGCGGTAAGAACGAGCCGGAACTCAGTCTGGACGACCTGCTCGTCATGCTGTTCGACGAAGTGGAATATGTATGGCCCAAGCTGGGTTATCCTCCTTTGGTGACTCCTTTCAGCCAGTATGTGAAGAATGTGGCTTTGATGAACCTCATGCAGCAGGTAAAGGGAGAGGAGCGTTGGACGATGATAGACAACCATACGTGGGACATGATTTTGGGCAAGAGCGGACGCCTCCCCGGTACTTTAGCGCCCGAGATAGTGGAACTGGCCAAGTCCAAAGGCTTTGAGTTCGTGGATACGGACCCGCAGCTGAACTACCCGGATGCTCTGGATACATACCGGAAAGAGATGGACGAAAACGGTTGGGAATATGGCGATGATGACGAGGAACTCTTCGAGCTTGCCATGCACGACCGACAGTATCGCGACTATAAATCCGGCGTTGCCAAGAAACGTTTTGAGGATGACCTGCAGCGTGCCAAGGATGCGGCAATGGCCAAAAACGGATACTCGGAAGAAGAAATCAAGAAGCTGAAGCGTGCCAAGGCAGACCCGATAATCGCGCCTTCCAAGGGGCAAGTGCTTTGGGAGGTTTCCGTCGAAGGTCCTTCTTCTGCTCCTTTCATCGGACGCAAGTACCAGCATGATGAGGTGTTCTGCTACATCTCTACGCCGTGGGGCGAATACGAGAAGATATGGACCGGATTTACCGGACGTGTGGTGGAAGTCTGTGCCAAGCAAGGGGATGTGGTCAATAAAGGGGATGTGATTGCTTATATCCAGCGAAGTGATATTTTTGCATAAAGTGGAGGATGACTGTTTTTCAGTCATCCTTTATCATCCAGCCATTTCTTGATGGTTTCCTTCAGCACTTCTTGAGTGAAGGGTTTGGTAAGGAAGTCGTTGCAACCTGCTTCCAGGGCAGCTTGCTTGTCGTGCTCGTAGGCATAGGCTGTAAGGGCGATGATGGGGACGTCCGGTACCAGTTCACGGATGATGCGAGTGGCGTCGATTCCGCCAAGGTTGGGCATTTTCATGTCCATCAAGATGAGGTCGGGGTGGACTTCCTCGAACATCGTTACGGCTTCCATGCCGTCTTTGGCATGTTTCAGCCGATAGAGTCGGCCTAAAATGGCGTTAATTAGGATGAAGTTGCTTTCTGTATCTTCGGCAATCAGGATGGTCTTGAAAGGAGGGGTAGGGAGTGCTCCGACCTCTTCATTCTTCGGGGAATCTCCGGGGGCTGCATTTTTGCCCCTCTGCTCTGTGGAGTGTGTCTCTGCTGTCGTTTCCTGGTTGTCCTCTTCTTTCTTTTCCGCCTCTGTTTTGCTGGTGGATTCCAGCGGGAGAACAAAAGTAAATGTGGTGCCTTTACCCACCTCTGAAGTGACGGATATGTTGCCACCCAGACGTTCGATGATGGTTTTGCAGATAGAAAGTCCCAATCCGGTGCCCTGGGCAAAGTTGTTCACCTTGACGAAACGTTCGAATACCCGGTCCACCTTGTCCGGTGCAATGCCCATACCCGTATCGGTGACGTGGAATGCTACATACTTGCCTTCCCGGCGATACCCGTAACTGATGTGCCCGCTGGTGGTGAACTTGAAGGCATTGCCTATCAGATTGGAAATGACCTGGAAAATCCGGTTCTTGTCTCCGTCAATCACGATATTCTCGTCAGAGGGTTCGTATATCAGTTCCACTCCTTCGGGACAGCGGAAAATATGTGCGTCGTGTATCTCCTTGCAGAGTGGATGGAGGCGTACGGGCGTGATGGTGAACTCCACGATGCCCGATTCTATTTTTGATAAGTCGAGGATTTCGTTAATGAGCTGGAGCAGGCGTTCGTTGTTCGATTCCACTATTTCGTAATAGCCTAGCCGTTCTTCCTCGTCGGTACTTTCGGCAATAATTCGTGAGAAGCCTACAATGGCATTGAGCGGTGTGCGTATCTCGTGGCTCATGTTGGCGAGAAAGGCAGATTTGAGCCGGTCGGAGGTCTCGGCTTTCTCCTTGGCTACGAGCAGTTCCCGTTTCATCTGTTCCATTTCCGTGATGTCCCATTCGATGTTCAGCAGGATGGGGGAGAAGTCGTTGCTTTCAATCTTCATCTTCCGTTTGTCCAGATAGATGGGATTTCCGTTTCCGTCGCGTTCTTCCGCAATCCAGTGCATCTCTTTGCCGGTTCTGGCTATTTCGATGTCTTGCGCCCTCTTTTCCTGAGCAGTCTCCAGAGGATAAAAATCGAAGTCGTCCTTTCCCAATGCCTCTTGTATGGGGATTTCGCGGTTATACGATTCGCGGTTGCGGTAGAGGTACTTGAAGTTGTTGTTGATGTCCTTCACAACAATGCCTGCCGGGAGGTTTTCGATGATTTTGTCCAAAATCAGGTAGAACTGTTTGATTTGTTGCTCATGCCGGATGCGTGTGGATACATCCCTTCCGAAAGTCCAGACCGTCCCTTCGCCTTTGTCACTCGTCACCCAATAGGCGTTTCCTTCTATGGCGAGTACTTCCGGACGCAGTGGCAACGGATTGTGAACAATATAGCCTTGGGAGGTTTCTCCGCGTTTGACACATTCTGCAAATTCTTTCCACGATTTTTTGTCTCTTCCATACGAAGGCAAGTCGTATATTTTCAGTTTCGTGATGTCTTGGGTATTGCCGATGCCATGCCGCTCCTTGAAGCAGCGGTTGCCGAATATCAGTGTACCGTCTTCGTGTGCCGAGTAAATATCTTCGGTGGAGTTGTCGATGGCATGCGTCAGCAGGTTGATGTCGTTGCGCCGTTGCTGAATGTCGGTGATATTCTGTATATATCCTTCCAGAATGGTATTTTTGTCTTTATGATATTCGCGTGCAAAGGCCTTGAGACGTATATAGAAAATCTTTTCCTGGAGCAGGATGCGATAGTCCACACTGTTTTCCATTTTCCCTTTCAGGTTTTCTTTCAGCCAGTTGGTGAAAGATTTCCGGTCTTCGGGAAGTATCAGTTTCAGATAGTCGTTCAGATTGATTTCTTGTGTCTCCTCTGTGCATAGGATATTGGTGTGTCCGGCATATTTGAAGTTCTTGGTGTCTGAATCGTATTGCCAGTTTCCGATAAGCGCAGCTTTTTGGATTTCATTCAGCTCTTGGTTTTTTCTTTCGAGTTCCAGCTTGCGCTGGCTGCGTTCCGTGATGTCGCGGTATTGGCAGAGTACCATTCCGTCAAAAGGGGACATGATGCACTTGAAAAAATAATTGGTACCGTTTAGGGCCATTTCGTAGTTATGGATAGAGCGTATTTTGTGCGTCAGTACTTTTTTAAAGTCCGGATAGATTTGGTTATAAGTGGATAAGGGCATTAGTTGGAACAGATTCTTGCCCAGCAACTGGTCTTCCTTCAAGAACCAGAGATTGATGTTGTAAACTGCAATATCCACACAAATACCGTCTTTGTCCAGAAGAATCATGGTGTCGGACGTCAGCTTCAACAGTCTCTCAGCGTTTTCAGCTTGTTTCAAAATGTTTTTCATTCTTACAGTATTAGTTTCATGCCCTTCTGGCCTTCTCCCATGCGCCGCTTGCATTGCCTGTGCGCTTGTGCAGGTAGTTGAATCCTCGTATGACGTTGACGTTCATGAAGAGGAAATAGTAGGGGATGAAAAGTATCTTGTTTTTTATATGCTTCATTGAAAGGTAGTACCCCCAACTTCCCATGAGGTAGAAAAGAGCTTGTAACAGCCAGATGATGGCATACAGTAATGGCGTGCTTGTCGTAAAGATGAGAATTGTGTTGAGGGGAAGCAATAGGAACAATAGGATAGGAGTGAGCGACCAGCGCAGCACCCGGTGGGAAATATATTGGAAACAGAATGTGCCGTAACGGAATGGGTTGAGCAGCGGACGCAGCCGCCAGATGGACTGCAAGCCCCCGGCAGCGATGCGCACCTTGCGCTTTTCTTCCTCGCGCATGTCTGCCGAGCCGCTTTCTACGGCATAGGCATTGGCACAATAGGCAATGGTGTGTCCCTGCATGACGATGCGCAGGGAGAGTATGAAGTCGTCGAGCAGCGTATCTGTCTGCATTTCCTCGAACAGCTCGCGGCGCACGGCAAACAGTTCACCCGCTGCGCCTACTGCCGAATAGAGGCGTGCGTCGAGCGCTTTGAGGGTGGATTCGTATTTCCAGTATAGCCCTTCTCCCCCCGAGGCAGCATTGTCCTTGCTTTGCACGGCGATACGTTTTTCGCCTGCCACGCATCCCACTTTAGGGTCGGTGAAGGCGTGCACTATCTCCCGCAGGGCTTCGCGGTTGAGGTGAGTATTGGCATCGGTGAACACGACAAGGGGCGTTTCTACGAAATGTATACCGCGGTTCAGGGCGGCTGTCTTGCCTTGGCGTTGGGGTTGGTGGAGGACGATGGCTTGCGGCCAGTGGGAGAGGCGTTCGTTGGTATGGTCGTTGCTGCCGTCGGTCACCCAGAGGATGCGTAGCTTGTCGGCGGGATAATCCAGCTCCAGGCAGTTGTGCATTTTTTCATCCACTACATCTTCTTCGTTGTAGGCGGCGATAAATAGCGTCAATGGGGGTAAAGCATCGTCGGCAGGCATCGGACGGGGCGCAGGCTTACGGAAACATTCTTTTATCTTGACCAGGATATATAATAGTATACCATATCCTATATAAGTATAGAACACTATGAATAAACTTATCCAGAAGAGTACTTCAAGGGCTTTCATGTATCCGCTCGTTTGCTTTCTTTTTTGATAAAAAGAAATGTGATTGCCAAAAGTATGGATAATCTTTTACCGATGCAAGAAAAAGAAAAGAAAAATAAAATGTTTGTTTCTCAAGGTGTTCCGATGTTATAAGGAAGTGGGCTTCCTATAGAGGTGAGCTTGAATAACCTTGTGAGTGAGAGGCGATTAAAGGCTTTCAATCATCATTCTCCATAGGAAAGGGATGGGCAGGTAGGCAGGGCGTTACTCAAAACGCTTCTGTCATATTGAAGTAAAACAACATCTGGTTGTTTACCGTGTTTTTGCCTAAATCCAGGCGGACGTTCATGCGTGGCTGTACCTCAATGCGTAGACCTACACCATAGTTGGGCAGTACACCCTCTATCTTGCCGGGAGTGGGGCCCATGAAGCCGCAGCCGGTCCAGGCTACAAAACCTATGTGGTTGAGCATCCGCTTCACCCAAGTGCTGCGGTCGGTATTGAGCATCTGTCTGTACTCTGCCATGACCACATGCGAGGACTTGTCGCGATATTGCCCCATGTAGTAGCCGCGCAGGTCGAAAGGCGTTCCGGTGAGGGCATATTGCGTCAGAGGGACGTCACCGAACACGTTCTTGGTCTGTGCCGTCCACGCGAGCACCCTGCGCTTGCCCAGTGACTTGTATTGGCGGTAGTCTATCTCTAGGCGGTAGAAGGTCTGGTCGCTGCCGATGAACTTGGCGTACATCATGCCGCGGAAATCCAGATACATACCACGGTAGGCGTTGGCAGGGACGTCACGGCTGTCGTATGTCAGCAGGAAACCGAGGCCGGAGTTGAAGTTGTTATAGCCATTAGCCGTACCGCCTGCCTCTTTGTACGAGGGTTCGTCCACCAAGAACTTGCCGGGCTCCGTCAAGTGGTCGTAATTGATGTCGATTTGAGGTCCGGCAAAGATATTGCTGTTGCCCAGTCGGAAAAGGAACCAGGGGTTGATTTGCACGCCGCTGTACCGGTATTTGCTGGTACTGTCGCTTCGTACATAATCTTTATTGGTATTATAGCCGATGCCGTAAAAGTTTTCTTCCGTATTTTTATAGCTGAACTTTCCGAAGATACGGAAACGGTCGCCCTTAAAGAAGAGTTGCGGTTTGGAGAAGAGATTGATGCCACCGTTGAACATGAAGGCGATGGCCATGGGCACTACGGAGCGCAGCTGCGTGGTGTCGCTGGGGTTCATACGGAAGGTCATTAGGGCGCTTCCTCCCAGCACGGCACCGAAGTCGGGGGTGTAGCTGGGTCCGCCCAGAATATTGTAATGCAGATTCCGACGCGCTACCTTTTGCTTGCGTAGTTCTTTTTTGGTCAGTGCAGGAACGCTGTCGTTTGTGGCGGCCGCAGTCTGTTCCTGGGCATAAAAGGTGGTGGCGAACAGCACCAGTGCGATAATGCTTAGTATATATCTTTTCATGTCGTACGAAATGTGGGTGCAAAGGAAACTATTTTATCCCGAATAGTTTTCACTGTAATAGATAATAAATCTAAAGATGTCACTAAAATTATCAAAAAAGACATTACTTTTGTCTGCTTCACGAAGCAAGACATCAATAACTAAAAACACATAATCTGAATGAAGAAACGATTTTTATCTGTAATTGTTCTGAGTGCCGCACTGTTCTCTGTGCAGGCACAAGAGGGAAAAGGGGGTATCAGCCCCGAAATGCTTGGACAAATCAAGCAAAGTTATCAAGGCACGGCTGCCGACAAGGCGCTCCGCAATGCCATAGGCAATAATGACATCCGTAAACTGGCACTCAACCAGGAGAATATGCAGGGCATGGATACCCACTTCTCCATCAAGGTAGAATCCAAAGGCATCACCGACCAGAAGTCGTCTGGCCGCTGCTGGCTGTTTACGGGGCTGAATGTGATGCGTGCCAAGACTCTTGCCGAATACGGTTTCCAGTCTTTCGAGTTCTCCGAAGTCTATCCCTTCTTCTGGGACCAGTTGGAGAAGGCAAACCTCTTCTTGCAAGGCATCATCGACACCTCCAAGAGTCCCCTGACTGATAAGACCGTAGAATGGCTCTTCCAGCATCCGCTGAGCGATGGGGGTACCTTTACCGGTGTGGCCGACATTGTTTCCAAATACGGCCTTGTTCCCAAAGATGCCATGCCCGAAACAAACAGCAGTGAAAATACCTCCCGCATGGCCAACCTCATCTCTCTGAAGCTGAAAGAGTATGGTCTGCAACTGCGTGACATGGCTGCCGCCGGTGCCAAGCCCGAAGCTCTGGAGAAGGAGAAAACTACGATGCTCGGAACCATCTACCGCATGCTGGTGCTGAACCTCGGTGTACCTCCCACGGAGTTCGACTATGTCCGCCACGATGCCAAGGGTAATCCTGTGGAGACAGAGCATCACACTCCCATGTCTTTCCTTGAGAAATATGGAGACAAACAACTGCTGACCAACTACGTAATGCTGATGAACGACCCCAGTCGCGAGTATTACAAGTGCTATGAAATAGACTATGACCGCCACCGTTACGACGGCAAGAACTGGACTTATGTCAACCTGCCCGTAGAGGACATCAAAGAGATGGCCATTGCCTCCTTGAAGGACAGCACCATGATGTACTTCTCTTGCGATGTGGGCAAGTTCCTGAACTCCGAACGCGGTCTGCTCGATGTGAAAAACTATGACTACGAATCACTGATGGGCACCACCTTCGGGATGGACAAGAAGCAACGTATCCAGACTTTCTCCAGTGGCTCTTCCCACGCCATGACCTTGATGGCCGTTGACTTGAACAAAGACGGAAAGCCCGTAAAATGGATGGTAGAGAACAGTTGGGGAGCCGCTTCCGGTTATCAGGGACATCTCATCATGACCGACGAGTGGTTCAATGAATACATGTTCCGTCTGGTAGTGGAGACAAAGTATGTTCCCGCCAAAGTGATGGAACTGTTTAAACAAAAGCCCGTCTGCCTGCCGGCATGGGACCCGATGTTCGCTGAAGAAAAGTGATGATAAGGATTAGGGGTTAGGGATTAAGGATTAAGGATTAGTGGGCTGCACTATGATTCCGCAGGGTATTAATCCCTAATTCTTAACCCCTAATCCTTGTTCTCGTGTTCGTTAACGAAAGGGATTACGGAAATTTCTCCGTAATTCCTTTCTTTTTTACTCTTTATTCACGTTCTTTTTTGCTACTTTTGCGGCAAATTAATGAAACCATTATTTTAAATAAACGCATGGCAAATGTAATTAAGTTACGTAAAGGCCTTGACATCAACCTGAAAGGCGCTGCTGCCCAGGAACTTGTGTCTGTTAAGGAACCGGGATTCTATTCGCTGGTTCCCGATGACTATACAGGCATCACTCCGAAAGTGGTGGTCAAAGAGCAGGAATATGTGATGGCCGGGGGACCCTTGTTTATCGACAAGAATCATCCTGAATTGAAATTTGTTTCGCCCGTTAGCGGCGTAGTGACAAGCGTGGAGCGTGGTGCACGCCGCAAGGTGCTGAACATCGTCGTAGAGGCTGCCACTGAGCAAGACTATGAGGAATTCGGCAAGATGGACCCGTCCAAGATGAGCGGCCAGCAAGTAAAAGAAGCTCTTTTGCAAGCAGGTATGTTCGCTTTCATCCGCCAACGTCCGTACGACGTTATCGCTGATCCGACGGTAACTCCGAAAGCTATCTTCATTTCGGCTTTCGACAGCAATCCGCTGGCTCCCGATTTTGAATTCGCGCTGAAGGGAGAAGAAGCAAACTTCCAGACGGGACTCGACGCTTTGTCAAAGATGGCAAAGACGTATCTGGGTATTAGTGTAAAACAAAAGTCTGCTGCTCTTGTGCAGGCAAAGAACGTTACCGTAACAGCTTTCGACGGACCACATCCGGCAGGCAACGTGGGTGTACAGATTAACCACATCTCTCCGGTAGTGAAGGGTGAAACGGTCTGGACCATCAGTGCCGAAGCCGTACTCTTCATCGGACGTCTGATGAATACCGGTCGTGTGGACATGACCCGTACGGTGGCTGTAACGGGTTCCGAAGTGTTGAAACCCGCTTATTGCAAGCTGAAAGTCGGCGCTCTATTGACGAACGTTTTCAAAGGTAACGTGACTACCGACAAAGACCTCCGCTACATCAGCGGCAACGTGCTGACCGGTAAGAAAGTTTCTCCGAACGGCTTCCTCGGCTCTTTCGACAGCCAATTGACCGTTATTCCCGAAGGAGATGAAATCCATGAAATGTTGGGTTGGATTATGCCGCGTTTCAATCAGTTCAGCGTCAACCGCTCTTACTTCAGCTGGTTGATGGGCAAGAAGGAATATGTGATAGATGCCCGTATCAAGGGTGGTGAACGTCACATGATTATGTCCAACGAATACGACCGCGTATTTCCGATGGACATCTTCCCCGAATACTTGGTGAAAGCAATCATTGCAGGTGACATCGACCGTATGGAGGCTCTGGGCATCTACGAAGTAGCTCCCGAAGACTTCGCTCTCTGCGAATTCGTATGTTCTTCCAAAGTGGAAGTGCAGCGCATCGTACGTGCAGGGCTCGATATGCTTCGTGCCGAAATGGCATAATCGGGGCGTATGGCAAATCGTAAATTGTAAATCGTAAAATCGTAAATATATTAATGAAAGCGTTAAGAAATTATCTCGACAAGATAAAGCCGAACTTTGAGGAAGGCGGCAAATTCCACGCATTTCGTTCGGTGTTTGATGGCTTCGAAACATTCCTGTTCGTGCCCAATGCCACTTCGAAATCGGGAACGCATATTCACGACTCCATTGACAGCAAACGCATCATGTCGATGGTGGTCATTGCGTTAGTACCGGCGCTGCTGTTCGGTATGTATAACGTAGGTTACCAGCATTTCCACGCTACCGGTGCTGCCGGAGGCTTCTGGGAAATGTTCATCTACGGTTTTCTGGCTGTATTGCCAAAAATCATTGTATCTTATGTAGTAGGTCTCGGCATTGAGTTCGTAGTGGCTCAGTGGAAGAAGGAGGAGATTCAGGAAGGTTTCCTGGTTTCCGGTATCTTGATTCCGATGATTGTTCCGGTAGATTGCCCGCTGTGGATTCTGGCGGTGGCTACTGCATTCTCTGTAATTTTTGCTAAGGAAGTATTCGGTGGTACGGGTATGAACGTGTTCAACGTAGCTTTGATTACCCGTGCATTCTTATTCTTTGCTTATCCTACGAAGATGTCCGGTGATGCCGTTTGGGTATCGGGCGACAGTATCTTCGGTCTGGGACAGTCGGTAGATGGTCTGACGGTAGCTACTCCGTTGGGTGCAGCCGCTACCTCGGGCGCCGTTCCGGAGTTCTCCTGGGACATGGTGACCGGCCTTATTCCGGGTTCTATCGGTGAGACAAGCGTTATCGCCATCGCTCTGGGTGCCATTCTGCTGTTGTGGACGGGTATTGCAAGCTGGAAGACGATGTTCTCCGTATTCGTAGGCGGTGCCTTCATGGCATGGGTGTTCAATGCAATCGGTCCCGACACTCCGATGGCACAGATGCCTTGGTACGAACACCTCGTGCTGGGTGGTTTCTGCTTCGGTGCCGTGTTCATGGCTACCGACCCCGTTACATCGGCACGTACAGAGACCGGTAAGTATATCTTCGGATTCCTGATTGGTGCCATGGCTATCATTATCCGTGTGCTCAACCCCGGTTACCCCGAAGGTATGATGCTTGCCATCCTGCTGATGAATATCTTCGCTCCGCTGATTGACTACTGTGTGGTACAGGGTAACATCAGCCGTCGCGAGAAACGTGCAATCAAGTCTAACAATTAAATACCGGAAAAGAAATGAATACCAATAGTAATAGTTATACTATCATTTATGCTTCGGTAATGGTTGTTATCGTTGCATTCCTGCTGGCATTCGTAAGTTCTTCCTTGCGCGAGACGCAGAACAAGAATGTGGAACTTGACACGAAGAAGCAGATTCTTGCTGCACTCAACATCAAGGACGTGAAGGATGCCGAAGCTGAATATAATAAATATGTAAAGGGCGATATGCTGATGAACGTTGACGGTACTCTGACAGAGAATACCGGTGCATTTGCTACCGCTTACGAGAAGGAAGCCAAAGAAAATAACCGTCTGCACGTATTCGTGGCAGAGGTTGACGGTGAGAAGAAATATGTATTTCCCGTTTACGGTGCCGGTCTTTGGGGCGCTATCTGGGGATATGTTGCGCTGAACAGCGACAAGGATACCGTTTATGGTGTTTACTTCTCTCATGCCAGTGAGACTCCGGGTCTGGGTGCCGAAATCGCCAGCACGCATTTCCAGGGGGAGTTCCCCGGAAAGAAAACGTTGGAGAACGGCGAGGTAGTCCTCGGTGTTGTGAAAAACGGTAAGGTAGAGAAACCTGACTATCAGGTGGACGGCATTTCCGGTGGTACCATCACTTCTGTAGGTGTGGATGCCATGTTGAAGGCTTGTCTGAGCAGCTACAAGAACTTTTTAACTAATAATAATGAGGAGGAATAAGAATATGGGACAATTGTTTTCAAAGAAGAATAAAGAAGTATTCTCTACTCCGCTGGGACTGAACAACCCCGTTACCGTGCAGGTATTGGGTATCTGTTCTGCTTTGGCTGTTACTGCCAAACTGGAGCCTGCCATTGTGATGGGTCTTTCAGTGACGGTGATTACAGCATTCTCCAATGTAGTGATTTCACTGCTGCGCAAGACGATACCCAACCGTATCCGTATCATCGTTCAGCTGGTGGTTGTTGCCGCGTTGGTAACTATTGTAAGTGAGATTCTGAAAGCTTTTGCTTACGATGTAAGTGTGCAGCTTTCTGTATATGTAGGTCTGATTATTACCAACTGTATCCTGATGGGACGCTTGGAAGCATTTGCCATGCAGAACGGTCCCTGGGAATCTTTCCTTGACGGTGTGGGTAATGGTTTGGGATATGCCAAGATTCTGGTAATCGTAGCCTTCTTCCGCGAGCTTCTGGGTTCGGGAACGCTGCTCGGTTTCAACATCTTGAACTATGAACCTCTGCAGAAGTTGGGCTATGTGAACAACGGCTTGATGCTGATGCCGCCAATGGCGTTGATTCTCTGCGCTTGCATCATCTGGTATCAGCGTGCACGTCACAAAGAATTGCAGGAAAAGCAGTAATAAATAAATGAAGAATGAAAAATGAAAGAATGAAAAATGGGCTGCTCTGCTGCAGTACAAGTTCTCATTGCTTTAATTCTTTAATTCTTTAATTCTTAATTTATCGAAGAGATATGGAACATTTAATAAGTTTATTCGTCCGCTCTATTTTTGTGGACAACATGATATTCGCGTTCTTCCTCGGTATGTGTTCTTACCTTGCCGTATCGAAGAATGTGAAGACTGCCGTAGGACTGGGTATCGCCGTAACTTTCGTGTTGGTGGTTACGCTTCCGGTCAACTATTTATTGCAGACCAAGGTGCTGGCTGCCAACGCAATCATTGAAGGCGTTGACCTCAGCTTCCTGAGCTTTATTCTTTTCATTGCTGTAATCGCAGCTATCGTTCAGTTGGTGGAAATGATTGTAGAGCGTTTCAGCCCTTCGCTGTATGCTTCACTGGGTATCTTCCTGCCGCTGATTGCTGTAAACTGTGCCATCATGGGTGCTTCCCTTTTCATGCAGCAGCGCATCACGCTGGGTGAGAGCGACCCGAAATTCATCGGTGGCATTGCTGATGCTGTCTCTTATGCGTTGGGCTCCGGTATCGGTTGGTTGCTGGCTATCGTAGGCTTGGCTGCCATCCGTGAGAAAATGGCCTATTCTGACGTTCCGGCTCCACTGAAAGGACTGGGCATCACGTTTATCACTGTAGGTCTGATGGCAATGGCATTTATGTGTTTCTCTGGTTTGAACATCTAAAAGAAAGGAATAAAACAATGGATATGAATATGATATTAGCAAGCATTGGAGTATTCCTCGTGGTTGTCATCCTGCTTGTTGTTATCCTGCTGGTTGCCAAGAATTTCTTGGTGCCTTCGGGTAATGTAAAACTGACTATCAATGGCGACAAGGAACTGGACGTAGCTTCCGGTTCTACATTGCTGAATACGCTGTCTGTAAACGGTGTGTTCCTTTCCTCCGCTTGCGGTGGTAAAGGTTCCTGCGGACAGTGCAAATGCCAGGTAATGGAAGGTGGGGGTGAAATCTTGCCTTCTGAGACTCCGCACTTCAGCCGTAAGCAAATACAAGATCACTGGCGTCTGGGTTGCCAGGTGAAAGTGAAAGGCGATATGGCCATCAAGGTTCCCGAAAGCGTACTGGGCGTAAAAGAGTGGGAGTGCGAGGTTATCTCCAACAAGAATGTGGCTACGTTCATCAAAGAGTTCATCGTTGCATTGCCCAAAGGCGAGCACATGGATTTCGTTCCGGGTTCTTATGCGCAGATTAAGATTCCTAAATATTCGATGGATTATGATAAGGACATTGACAAGAGCCTTATCGGTGATGAGTATCTGCCTGCATGGGAGAAATTCGGTCTGCTGGGCTTGAAGTGCCGCAATGACGAAGAAACCATCCGTGCCTATTCTATGGCCAACTATCCTGCCGAAGGCGACCGCATTATGCTGACGGTACGTATCGCCACGCCTCCGTTCAAGCCGAAAGACCAGGGCCCGGGCTTCATGGATGTAATGCCGGGTATCGCTTCTTCTTATATCTTTACCCTGAAACCGGGTGATAAGGTAACCATGAGTGGCCCTTACGGAGACTTCCATCCGATATTCGACTCCAAGAAGGAGATGATGTGGGTCGGTGGTGGTGCCGGTATGGCTCCGTTGCGTGCACAGATTATGCACATGACGAAGACACTGCACACTACAGACCGCGTGATGAATTACTTCTACGGTGCACGTGCATTGAATGAAGTGTTCTATCTGGAAGACTTCCTGCAGATTGAAAAGGATTTCCCCAACTTCAAGTTCCATCTTGCACTGGACCGTCCCGATCCGGCAGCCGATGCAGCGGGCGTGAAGTATACTCCGGGCTTCGTACACAACGTAATTTACGAGACTTACTTGAAAGACCACGAAGCTCCCGAAGACATCGAATACTACATGTGCGGTCCCGGTCCGATGTCGAAAGCTGTTGAGAAGATGCTCGACGACCTCGGTGTTCCGGCTCAGAACCTGATGTTCGATAACTTTGGCGGATAATCTTCCTTGTCCGTCTTGAGATAAAAAAAACTCCGGCTTGTCCTTCAGGGCTTTGCCGGAGTTTTTTGTTCGGGGCATTTCCTCTCTAATGAAAGAAAGTGGAGTGGATTCTTCGTCGCTTTTTCTTTATTCCTTGATATGAATCGGTGCATTTGCCAGAATGGCTGTTACTTCTCCGGTGGTAATTCCTGTTGACACAGACCTCGTATGAATGGTTCTTGGTGAAGGAGAATGCGGTCTTTCAGAGTTTTCATGTTGGATGTTTTATTGAATGTTATCGTTTTCCTCTTCTGTTTCTTCTTGAATGGTATCTTTGGGCAGCAATCTTGGAGAAATGCGTTTCTTGGGAGTGAGGCTCATGCCTTTCAGCATTTCGGCTTGGCGCACTACGCTGCCGTTACCGTCCGAGAGCTGGTTGAAGGCTTTGTCGTAATCCCTTTGCAGGCTGGCCAGCCGGTCGCCGATACCGAGGAAGGTGTCGGTAAAGCCTGCAATCTTTTCATATAAGATGGTGCCGCGCTTGATGATGGCCTGCACATTCTTTACCTGGTTCTCCTTCTTCCAAAGGTCGAGCGAGAGGCGCAGGGCGCTAATCAGGTTGGTGGGGCTCATTAGTACCACCTTTTTGTTGTAGGCATATTCCCAGAGGTGGGCATCGCTTTGGATGGCGAGGAGGTAGGCACCTTCGGTGGGGATGAACATCATAACGAAATCCGGTGATTGGGCGTCGTAATGCGAGTAGTCTTTATGGCTGAGCTCGTCGATGTGGGAGCGGACAGATTGCAGGTGTGCTTTCAGGAAGTGTGCCTGCTCCTCCTTGCTTTCGGCAGAGGTGTAGGCAGCATAGGCAGTCAGCGACACTTTGGAGTCGATAATCATTTCCCGTTCGTCGGGGTATTTCACGATGATGTCGGGCTGCATCTTCTGCCCGCTTTCCTCGTTGATGATGGCTTCGCCCCGTTCGTCTTTTAGAAACTCCTGGCGGAAGTAGTGTTCGCCTTCAATCAGTCCGGAGGCTTGCAACAAACGTTCCAGAATCATTTCGCCCCAGTTGCCTTGCATTTTGGAGTCTCCTTTCAGGGCACGGGTCAGGTTGTTGGCATCTTCGCTGAGGCGGTTGTTCAGTTCCACCAGTTCCTTGATGCGTTCACCCAGCGAGAAGCGTTCTTTGGCTTCGGTGCTGTATACTTGTTCCACCTTTTGGCGGAAGTCCTTCAGGTTATCGCCCAGCGGGCGGAGCAGATTGCCCAGGTGTTCGGTATTCAGCCTGGTAAAGTCTTCGGCTTTGCTCTGGAAGATACGGTTGGAGAGATTCTCGAACTCGGTGTTCATGCGCTTGTGCAACGCTTCGGCTTCTTCCTTCTGCAGCTTCAATAATTCTATTTCCTTCTTTGTCCCGCTGATTTCTGCCCTCAGTGCGGCAGACTTGCGGTCTGCCGCCAGATAGCCGACTACGGTTCCGATGATTATCCCTATAATCAGTAATACTATCTCCATAGGTGTTTTGAAGTGTCCGCCTTATTGTGTCAATATTTCGTTTCCGTCTTCAGTAATCAGGATTTGGCTTTCCCATTGGGCAGAAGGCAGTCCGTCGTCTGTGCAGACGGTCCATCCGTCGGCTTCGTCGATAAAGACTTCGTAGCTTCCCATGTTAATCATCGGTTCGATGGTGAACGTCATGCCCGGCACTATCAGCATGCCCGTACCACGTTTGCCGAAGTGTTCCACATCCGGTTCTTCGTGGAACTTGACGCCGCAGCCATGTCCGCAGAGGTCGCGTACCACGCTGTATCCGTTCTTTTCCGCATGCTCCTGGATGGCGGCGCCTACGTCACCGAGGCGTGCCCAGGGCTGTGCGGTCTGTATGCCTATGTCACGGCATTCTTTGGTGACCTGTACCAGTCTCTGCATGTCGGGGCTGACTTCGCCAATCATGAACATGCGTGATGCGTCGGCAAAGTAACCTTTGTAAATGGTGGATACATCGACATTTACAATATCACCGCTTTTCAGGAATTCCCTGGTGCTGGGAATGCCGTGGCACACTACATCGTTGATGCTGGTGCACACACTTTTGGGGAAGCCTTCGTACATGAAGGGGGCGGGGATGGCGTCGTGGTCTGTGGTGAAGCAATACACCATATGGTCAATTTCGGCTGTGGACATGCCTTCGCGAATGTTCTCGGAGAGATAATCCAGCAGGGCCGTGTTGATTTTGGCGCTTGCGCGGATACCGGCCAACTGCTCCTCGGTGCGGAGTGCGCTTCGCATCGGCAGTTTATATCCTTCTTTCTTATAATGTTGAATTTTGGCTTCTACTTCGTCGGAATAGTTTTTAGGAGTAAACCGGACTCCTTTCATGAACTTTTTCATTGTCTTTTCTTTTTTATGAGACTGCAAAAATACACAATAATGCAGGTGCTTGTACTATCAAGAGCCGAAAAAACATTCGTTTTCTTTATCCCGATACCAGCTTAGAGGGTATTCACCAC
The DNA here is from genome assembly GCF_025147485.1 of Bacteroides uniformis. NCBI lineage: Bacteria > Pseudomonadati > Bacteroidota > Bacteroidia > Bacteroidales > Bacteroidaceae > Bacteroides > Bacteroides uniformis. Next base: position 3,133,241 of record NZ_CP102263.1, read on the forward strand.
TTTTATTTCGCTTCTTGAACTGTCTATCCTCCGTACTTGTATCTGGGTCTTTATGCGCTCTTTCAGTCCTTCCACGTGACTGATGATGCCTACCTTCTTGCCGCCCATCTGGTGCAGTTTTTCCAATGTGTCCATAACGGTGTTCAGGTAGTCGCTGCTCAGTGTGCCGAAACCTTCGTCGATGAACAGTGTGTCTACCGAGAGGCTCTGGCGGCTGAGGGAAGAAAGTCCGAGGGCAAGTGACAGAGATACTAGGAAGCTTTCGCCGCCCGATAAGGTGCATGCCGGACGTGCCGCACCTCCTTGATGGAAGTCGCGCAGCAGGATGGTGAGCGAACCGGCCTGGCATTCCAGTTCGTAGCGGTCGGTCAAGCGTTGCAGATAGAAATTGGCGCCTGCCAGCAGTTCTTTCAAGACGAAGCTCTGGGCTATGTTGCGGAAGTTCTTTCCCCGTTCGTCACCGAAGTGACGGCAGAGGCGGTCCCACTTCAGATACTCTTCGCGTAACCGGTCGGCACGTTCCTTTTCTTCCTTTATCCGGTCGATGTTACGGGTGTTTTCTTCCAGGCGTAACTTCTGCTGGCCGATGGATTGGTTGCCGACGGTTATCTTTTCTTCGAGATTCGCGATGAGTGCATCCAGGGTTTCGAGGTTCTCGTTTTCTTCTATTTCGGGCTTCCGGCTGATGTGCTCTTCCACTTGTCCGGTGGCCAGATGAAAGGCGGTCGATGCAGCTACTTCTTCCTCTTTAAGTGTCTGCAATGAGGCACGCAATGCTTCTATCCGGGAGCCGGACCAAGCGGATAGGACGGTGATACGCTCCTCGTCGAGAGTGGGGTTGGCGGCATAGAACCCGGTTAAATCCTTTTGCAGCCTTGCCATTTGTTCTGCGGTGGAGGATATGCTTTGTTTCAGTCCGCTTGCTTGTGTATTCAGATTATTCCAGGCAATCCCCAGGTCCTTGATTTCCATTTCCTGTGTTGCTGCAGGTGCGTTGCGCCAGTCGGGGAATGCGGCATCGATGCTTTCCTTGTTGATGTTTATCCCTTCCAGCTCTTTGTGGATAAGGGCAATGGCGGATTTCAGTTCTCTTTGTTTTTCCTGCGCCAGACGGTAGTTGCGCGTAGCTTGCGTCAGGCGGTCAATAAAGGAGAGGGGGGAGTTCTCCCATTCCGTGTTCCATCCTTCCCAGAGGATGTGGGGAGTGACGCGGTCCATGGTGGCACGTATGTTCTCCTTTTCGTTGGCGGTGAGCGACTCGTAATTGACGATGCTGTTTTTCAGCTCATTCAGCACTCTGTCGGCAGAGTTGAAGGCTTGGCGTGCAGCGTCCACATGTTTTTGGCATTCGTCCTTTTGCCGTTGCAGAGCTATGATTTGTGCGCTGAGCTTTTGAACTTCCGTGAGCTTTTCGTTCAGTTTGTCTGCTTCCAGCTTGTTCTCTTCCAGTAGCTTCTTCAGGGTTTCGCCGGTGGTTGTGGAGAGGCCGACGCCGTTGCATTGGGCGCATTTGGCCTGTGCGTCAGTGTGGGCAAGGTTGTAGCTCCGGAGCGCTCTTGCTGTGGACTGACGGGCATTCTCTGCCAGCGTTCCGTAGGTATTGGATTCTGTCCGGTTGTTGTTCAATGCCTGCTCGGTTTCCTTGTATTCTTTCTCTTTTGTTTCCAGGGAGGTGCGTATGGGAGCAAGGACAGACTGGAAATCTTCATCTTTGCAAAGCGATTTTATTTCTTGTCCGCACACGGGGCAAGTATCCCCGACGACAAGCCGGGAGCGTGTTTCCTTTGCCCACTCTTCTACGGCTTCCTTTTGCTTGTCGTAGAGGGTGCGGATGTCATCATAACTTGTTTTCTTGCTGTCGAATGCCGTTTGCAGGAGGACGTATTGCTTTTGGCACGCCTCCACTTTGGCGTTCAAAGCCTTTTCGTTTTCCTTCGCCTCGTTCAGTGTCCTTTCCGTTTCAGCCAGTAAAGACAAGGCGCTCAATGCTTGCAGCAGGTTCTCCCGTCCGGCATCGAGTTTGTTTTTCTTGTCTTGCAGGGCAGGGCGGTCCATGGTTTCAAGCTGCTTGTTCCGGAGGTTTATTTCGTTTTGCAATGTATGGTTCTCTTGTTCTTTCCGGGTGAGGGCAGCTTCCTTGTCGGTACGCTCCTTGACTTTTACGGGTTGTTGCGCGGCAAGTCTTTCAAGGTGCGCGTTGTAGGTGCCGATGCGTGTTTGGGCATCGAGTGCGGATTTTAGGCCGGTAATGATGGATTGGCTTTGCTCGAACATGGGCAGTAAGGGCGAATGCTCTTGCAAGTACTTCTCGGCACGATGCAGCTTGTCTTCTTGCTCTTTCAGGAAACCGCATAGCCACTTGCTTCCTCCGTCCAGCCGGGCAAAGGATGCTCTCAGTATCCCGGCTTGTGCATAGTTCTGTTGTTGTTGCTGTTGCTGCTGTTTCAAGGTAGAGAGCCAGTTGCGGGCATCGGCGGTGGCGTTCCATTCCTTAATCAGCAGTTCTTTCTGTTTGAATTCGTCCGATTGCAGTTGCGCTTGCTTCCCTTCCCACATCTTCTTTTGCTGTTCACGGGTGAGGAGGAGTTCGGAGTATTTTTTCAGCCAGTCCCTTTTTGCGAGGGCGGTGGTTTTCTGCTCATTGGCTTCCTTGACTCCGGCATTTTGCGTGGCTATGGCTTCCTTGATTGTGGAGACTTCTTCTTCTGCCAGGATGTGGATGCCTTCCAGCTTCCGGTTCTGGTTTTCGTATTCCGTCCGTCTTTCCTTGGTGGCGGCATATATTTCGGCACCTATTTCGGAGTAGATACTTGTACCGGTCAGCTTTTCCAGAATATCCGATTTTTCGCTTTCCTTGCTTTGCAGGAACTTGGTGAAGTCGCCTTGCGCCAGCATGGTGGTGCGGCAGAATTGTTCGAAGGTCAACCCCACTGCAGCTTGTATTTCTGCCTTTATCTCATTCTTTTTGTTGAGCTGTGCGCCGCTTTTCTTGTTTTCCAGTGTCCAGCGCACATCTTGCACGGCTCCTGAAATCTTGCGGTGTGCCCGTGCCACGTACCATCGGGCGGTGTAGGGCGTTTCGTTCGAGCCGGTAAACTCCAGCTCCGTCCATGCTTCACTGGTGTTACGGCGCATCAGTTGCCTGCTGTCGTTGATGGCAACATCTTCCTTTTTGGCAGAGAAAGTCTGGCTCAGGTCTTTGTATTTTTCGTTCTCGGCATGGTCCATGCGGGGCGTTTCGTTGTAGAGTGCCAGGCAGATGGCGTCGAGAATGGTTGTCTTCCCTGCACCCGTCTCACCGCAGATAAGGAAAAGGGATTCCTCGCTTAGCGGTCCGTTCTCAAAGTCGATGACGGCATCTTCTATGGAGGCAAGGTTCTTTATGGTGAGTTTCTGGAGTTTCATGTTCCGGACAAATGATTAGGAGTTGTTCTTGCTTTTCACTTTTTGCATGACAGTCTCCATCAGCTGGCAAAGTTCTGGGTCCATCTCTTCTCCTTCGGTTTCGCGGTAGTAGAGTCTGGCTATTTCCAGGGGAGACATTTCCTGCATCTCTTGGATGGAGATAGGCTTGCTCTCGTCAGTGTCGGCCTGCCGCTCTCGGGTAGTCTTGATGTAGCAATATTTGCATGCCTTGCCTTTGGCGGCGTTCGAGGCTTTTTCGTTGCAGTCGGGGGGCAGGTAGCCTTTTGTCAGCACATTCAGACGGAGGTATGCAGGTTTCTCTTCCGGATATTCTTCCAGCAGTTTCAAGGCGTCTTCGAAAGGTGTCGGGTCATGGGGAAGTGTGACGAGCGGAATCGGATTTTCAATTTCCCTTGTACTGATTTGTGGCTCTGCCCCTTTCTCCAACTCGATGATGGAGACGGAGTGCGGATAGGTTTCGTCGAAGCTGACGGGGAGGGGAGTGCCGCAATAGCGTGCGTGGTGATGACTGCCTTTGATGTCCCGAGGGCAATGGATGTGTCCGAGTGCCAGGTAGTCGTACCCTTCTCCCATAGCGCTGAGGGGAACATACTCTATTCCGCCGATACTCTCATCGTGCCCGCTACGGTCGCTGCCTTCAATGGAGAGATGGGCCATGAGGACGACGGGAAGCTGTGCCGTATTCCGTTTCTTCACTTCGTCCAGCAGTGCTTGGAAGAAGCGTGCCTGCCGTTGGTCGCGCGGTGTTTCAGTGTCCAGCAGGGGGAAGTTTTGCGGATAGACGTGGGGCACGGCAATGACGTAGCCTTTTGTCTTTTTTTCATTGTTTATCTCGATGATGTGCTTGTCCAAATTCACTTCCTCGGCTGTACGTTCGATGTTTCCCACAACGTTCAAGCCGAAGTGCTGCCAGAGGTTGCTGTCTATCTCCAATTTGGAGCTGCTGTCGTGGTTTCCGGCGGTGACTACGATGGTCATTTCGGGGCAGGCTTGGTGAATGTTCAGCATGGCGTCGGTGTACATCTTCTGCGTGGCGGCAGCGGGAGAGGAGTAGTGGTAGATATCTCCGCTTACCACCATGGCGTCGGGCTGCTCTTCGGTTACTATGCGGGTGAGTTGCCGTAGGAAGGCCTGCTGTTCGACGGTGCGGTCGTAGTTGTAGAGGGTGTGTCCCAGGTGCCAGTCGCTGGTATGTAGTATCTTCATTGTTTTTGTTACTTCAATGGATGTGGGTTATGGTTTCCTTAGAATATAAATCTTGTGTGTTCCTCGTCCTTTGTAGTCGATGCCCGATTCGGGATTGGCTATCCATTCGCGCAACTCGCGGGAGGCGGCGGACTTCAATAAGCCGGTCAGTTGGCAATAGTCGGCTTGGGTCATGAAGCTGTTCTTTTCCAGGTATTTTTTTGCCCGTTCCAGCCGTTCCTGCGGAGAAAACACTTGTGAGGAGCGTTGGAATTTGTCGGTGGAACGTTTCAGGTGGCAATGGCGAGCGGTACGGTACAGTAGTTCTTTGTCCACCTTGAAATGTATGTCCTTCAGGCAGATGCTGACGGCGTTTCGCTTGGTGTCTCCTTCTTCGCCCGTCTCCCGTTCACGGTCTTGCCGCAGACCGAGGGCAGGGGTGAATACTCCTAAGTTGTCAATCTTCACGGAGTAACCTTGCCCCATTTGGTAGGCTATTTCGTCGGTGATGGCTTGCATCAGTCCGATGATGTCTCCTCGTGTGAAGGATGAGGCGTATGCTATCTTTTCGGTGATGGTTTCCAAGTTCACCTGCCCGTATAGTTTCATTCGTGGGTAGAGGATGCGTTTGCCGTCTTCTCCCGGCAGGTTCAGTTCCTGCATGTTGTATTCTGCCATGATGGTAGCGTTGTTATGAGGTTCGTTTGTTTATTGGGGCTTACAGAGTTTGTCCCAAGGTTGCGGATGTGTATGCCAAGGTTGGGGATTTCTATCCCAAGGCTTGGGATAGAAATCCCCAAGGGCGAAGGTAATTCTTTATCTCTATACTTGCAAACTTTACTATTAGTAGTTAGGAAGTTTTTTATTGGTAGTCGGGAAGTTTTTTGTTATAGGTTTGAGAGAGGAATTGAAAAAAACGTTATCTTTGTTACATAAGAGAAGTGCATGAATGATGAACAAAACTAAAATTAAGCGATATATGAAATATTATCCGGACTTATTATTGTTGTTTACCTTATTGTCCGTTACCACAATGATTAAAGCACAAATATCGATAAGACCTTATAGCGAATGGGAAGCAACCCAGTTTGTTGCAGTGAACGGACATCAGCCCGAAGACTATGTAACGCCAGATAATAATTGGGAAATACTATACAATTTACGGACTCCACGTACTCAAGCCGAACTTCGTGAAATGGGTATTAAATGCTCTGATAGCCAATTATTGTTATTGGAAGTAGGTGGACTTGTCAGTAAAACAAAAGGAAAATGGAAAGCTACTATACCCATTCTCGACAAAGAACAGACCAATTCTCTAAGAAGCTTAAGTAAGGAGATTGCTGAATCCATGTATGTCAAAACAAAGGCAGACTTTATATCATTGGCACAAAATATCAGTGAAATGGGATTCAAGAACAATGTACTCTCACTTGTTTTTTCATACCTTCTGGATGGAAAAATGTGGACAAAGTTAGTCTTGTTTGAGGATGTTGACAATTATACAAGCTGGAGTGGCTGTTACTGGGTATTATACGAATCAAGAAATGGCTTTGCATGCGGTACGAATGGTTTCGGAGAACAGAATTTGATTTTGACTTACATCAATAGCGGCATTGCTCCTGACAACGACATTATGGACCATTGTGCTGATGAAATAGCACAGTTCGGAAAAGTAACAGATGCCAAACTCGTTTCTCAGTTAAAACCTTATGGGCTGGTAGATGATAATGGAGATGTATTATTTCCTATTATAAAGAAACGGCAAGACCGCTTTCATCAAATAACTGAAAAATTGGTAAACTCTATCAGTGCGGAACTAAAGAATAATTGTGGCTCCTTAGCAAGCCAATATGGTATTGACAATGAAAAAGTGGCAATGGTGATGCTGTACCATGAAGTCATGTGGGATTTGGTAGATAATCTGATTCAAGATAGGATAATCTTCACTCCAGCTATTTTCAAAGATGAAGAATCGAATAAAGAACGATTGAATGAAGTCGTTTTCTTCATAGAAGGAGGATTAATGCAATAATAATTCGATAGAGAAAAGGACATTTGACTTTGAAGAGTTTTCTGTAAATGTATTTCAAGTGCATAGAAAATAGCCAATTAAAAATAAAGAATTATGTACGAATGGGCCAATGAAATGAACTGTGCCGTAACTGTATGCGACACAAAGGGAATCATCCTATATATGAACGAGAAAGCATGCCGTACGTTTGCCAAACACGGTGACCTGATAGGCAAGAATCTCTTTGATTGCCACAACCCGCAATCGCAAGCCAAGATACGCGAACTGCTGGAGACGGGGGGAGTGAATGCCTACACAATTGAGAAGAACGGTGTCAAGAAAATGATTTATCAGACGGCATGGAAGCAGGACGGAGTGGTCGGTGGCCTGGTGGAGATTTCGATGGAAATACCCGGAGAGATGCCACACTATATGAGAAAATAACAAAATGATATATGATATGAAAACACTTTCTAATTCAGAACTGACAATTAAAGTTTCACCGCATGGAGCCGAGTTATGCAGTATCTTGCATGATGGAAAAGAATATCTTTGGCAGGCAGACCCTGCTTTCTGGAAACGGCATTCTCCGGTGCTTTTTCCCATTGTAGGCAGCGTTTGGGAGAATGAATACCGCCACGAAGGCGTTTCCTATGCATTGACGCAACACGGTTTTGCCCGCGATATGGATTTTGAATTGATGCTTGAACTGGAAGATGAAGTGCGTTATCGACTGGTTGACAGTGAGGAAACACGCAAGAAATATCCTTTCCCGTTTTGCCTTGAGATAGGCTATCGGATAGAGGGAAAGAAGATTGAAGTGCTTTGGAAAGTCATCAATACCGGAACACGCGAAATGCACTTCCAGATAGGGGCCCATCCGGCTTTCTATTACCCGGACTATGATGCGGAGACAACGGACCGTGGATATTTCGGCTTTGATAAGACGGAAGGTTTGTACTATATCCTTATCTCCGAGAAAGGATGTGCCGCTCCGGATAAGGAATATTTACTTGAGTTGACAGGTGGCCTGCTGCCTTTGAACATCCACTCCTTTGATAAAGATGCCCTGATTCTGGAAAACAGTCAAGTGAAAGAAGTTACATTATATAATAAGGAGAAGAAGCCCTATCTCAGTCTGTATTTCGACACTCCGGTGGTGGGGCTGTGGTCGCCTCCGGCCAAGAATGCTCCGTTTGTCTGCATCGAGCCGTGGTACGGGCGTTGTGACAGTGCCCATTATAAAGGTGAATATAAGAATAAGGACTGGATGCAGCACTTGATACCGGGAGAAGTCTTTAATGGTGGGTATACAATTGATATAAGATAAAAAATGAAGAAGGATACTGAAAATAATTCGGTATCCTTTTTATTTGGAGAATGCAATGTCACTATCTTTGCGCCCGGTAAAAAATATAGGTTGTTTTTTTAAGGTATGAAGAAGAGTCTTATTGCATTGGCATTCGGTACATTGGGGCTGGGGATTGCCGAATTTACGATGATGGGTATCTTGCCCTATGTGGCTACTGATTTGGGAATCAGCATTCCCGTGGCCGGTCATTTCATTTCTGCGTATGCGTTGGGTGTCTGTTTTGGTGCACCCATGCTGCTCCTGGCCCGCAAACGTCCGTTGAAGCAGATTCTGCTGGTCTTGATGACATTAATGATTGTGGGTAATATTTGTGCGTCTATGGCACCCAATTATTGGGTCTTGCTGTTGGGACGTTTTGTTTCCGGACTTCCTCATGGCGCTTATTTTGGGGTGGCTTCCATTGTTGCGGGAAAATTGGCTGATAAGGGGAAAAGCTCGGAGGCGGTTTCAATTATGATAGCGGGAATGACTGTGGCCAATCTGTTTGGGGTGCCGTTGGGTACTTCGTTGAGCCATACACTGTCTTGGCGTGCCACGTTTCTGCTGGTAGGTGCCTGGGGATTGATAACATTGTACTACATTTGGCGTTGGGTACCGCAGGTCGAAGGACTGAAAGACACGGGATTTAAAGGACAGTTCCGTTTTTTGAAGAAGCCGGCGCCGTGGCTCATATTGGGAGCTACGGCTTTGGGCAACGGTGGCGTATTCTGCTGGTATAGCTACATCACCCCGTTGCTGACCGAGGTTTCCGGTTTTAGTGCGGAAAGCATTACAGCGCTGATGGTACTGGCAGGATTCGGAATGGTTGTCGGCAATCTGGTCAGTGGGCGCATGTCCGACCGGTACACTCCGGGGAAGGTCGGTACGGTGGTGCAAGGGATGATATGTGTTATTTTATTATTGATATTTTTACTCTCGCCCCATCCGTGGTGTTCGGCAATATTGATGACACTCTGTACGGCAGGTTTGTTTGCCGTCTCCAGTCCGGAGCAGGTGTTGATGATTCGTGTGGCCCCTGGAGGAGAAATGTTGGGAGGCGCTTGTGTGCAGATGGCCTTCAATTTGGGGAATGCTATCGGAGCCTATATCGGAGGTCTTGCCTTGAGTGGAGGATACCGTTATCCCGCATTGGCAGGCGTACCGTTTGCACTGATGGGATTTATTTTATTCCTTGTCTTCTACAAGAAATTCCAGGCTAAGTATTAAGTGTTTCATTTTTTTTGTGTATGTTTGTCCACAAGTATTAACTAAACTCGATAACTTATGAAGACTTTGAATTATGTGAAGATATTGCTGTTGTGTGTATTTACGATTGGGCTGGCGTCTTGTGGGGATGATGTATATTATACCATGCAGAATAGCGACGACAAATTGTGTGGGAAGACGTGGATAGAAGAATATCAGACGGAAAACAAAGATGGAGTTGAAGTGTTATGCAGTCATCAGCTGAAGTTTGCCAAGGCTGATAATTCTGGACAGGAAATCTGGGAGTATTATCGCGGAGGCGAGTCCCGTCCCTATGAAACGACTTCACGTACTTTTACTTGGAAATGGATGGATAAGTCTATGGAGGGGTTGACTCTGAATTATGGTGCCGGTGAAATCAAGTACTTTGATAATGTATGGGTGCGCGAACATTATTTATCCGGTAAACTGGATGGAGTGGTTGTTATGATGGTAGATGCTAATTATAAATAAAGTATGGCTTATGAATAATATGTTGAAATACACAAAAATGTTATTGTTGTTTGTCCTTGTATTAGGATTGACATCATGTGATAGTGAGGAAGAAACGGAATATAATCTGCCCGGTGAATGGTATACATCTGAAGAAATAGATTTCGGGGCATATACTTGGGGTAGGGGGACGATTATGACCTTTAACGCGCGCAACCAAGGTACTATTGGTTCATATGGCGACCCGAATTATTTGCTTTTCAGATGGAATTGGGTTAGTGGGGCTTACAATCTGATGGAATTGGAATTCTATGATGATGGCAGCATGGCTTACATTGAAGGAGCCATGGCTGATTCTTATTCTTTCAGTGGTACTTGGTATAATAGCTGGAGGGAATATCAAGATAATATTCACGGACAGCCTTTTCGTATGCGTCGGCAATGACGACATGCTTATCAATAAAAAACGGAGCAAATCAATTGCTCCGTTTTTTATTGTATGTCAGCTTTTTACTTATTCTTCAAAACCAATTTCTTGAACTCTCCCGGATAAGGTGTTTCAAACCGCATCAGCTCTCCCGTGACGGGATGATAGAAACAGAGTTTGAAAGCATGCAGGGCCAAGCGTCCGATAGGATTTACGTCTTCCAGTCCATAGCGTCCGTCGCCGATAATGGGATGCCCCAAATCCTGCATGTGTACACGTATCTGGTTTTTTCGTCCCGTTTCCAGGTTCAGTTCAACGAGAGAGTATCCATTGGCTCGTTTGATGGTACGGTAATGCGTAATGGATTCTTGTCCCCCGTCATCTGTCGGGCTGGAGTATACATACAGCTTACGGTCTGTCAACCAAGAAACCACGGTTCCTGCATCTTTTTCCATCTCGCCGACCACTACGGCTACGTATCGCCGGTCTGTTACAATGCCATGCCAGTTATCGCGTAGTGTACGTTGGGTCTTCTCGTCTTTGGCAAACATCATCAAGCCGGAGGTGTCACGGTCCAGGCGGTGCACGATGTGTACACGGTGCTGCTTGCCCGAGCGTTGCACGTATTCATTCAAGATGGTATAGGCGGTACGTTCCTTTTGCCGGTCAGTGTTGACGGACAGCAAACCCTGCATCTTCTCTATCACGATGATATAGGCATCCTCGTATACAATCTTCATCAGTTTATGGTTGAACTCTTTACGTCCCTTCTCACGGCTGATTTGTACTTTCATACCCGGTTTCAGGGGAAAATTGTATTGTGTAGTGATAACGCTGTCCACATATATAATGCGTTTGCTCAGCAATGATTTCAGCTTGGTGCGGCTGGCGTCCGGCATTTTAGCTGCCAGAAACTCCATGAGCTCCATCGGTTCCTTCACCATGTAGTCCGTATATTGTGTGCGGGCTCTTGCTGTAATTTTTTCTTTTGCCACGACTGGTTTTAATTTACGATTAGACAATTTACAATTTACGATTGAAAACTACTTGGACTTTCAATCTTTTAATTCCAATAATACTACGTTTTCCACATGGTGGGTGTGCGGGAACATGTCTACCGGTTGAACGGCCTTCACTTTATATTTCGCATCGAGCAGTTGCAGGTCGCGCGCCTGCGTAGCCGGATTACAGCTGACGTATACGATGCGTTTGGGTTCGGCAAACAGAATGACATCCACTACATCCTGGTGCATTCCGGCACGGGGAGGGTCGGTGATGATGACATCGGGACGGCCGTATTGGTTGATGAAGTCTTGTGTCAGCATGTCTTTCATATCTCCGGCAAAGAACAATGTATTTTTAATTCCGTTAATCTCGGCATTGACCTTGGCGTCTTCAATGGCTTCGGGCACATATTCTATGCCGATTACCTGGCGTGCGTGCTTGGATACGAAATTGGCAATGGTACCCGTGCCGGTATAAAGGTCATAAACAAGCTCGTTACCGGTCAGTCCGGCAAAGTTGCGCGCTACTTTGTAGAGGTTGTAGGCTTGTTCGGAGTTGGTCTGATAGAAAGATTTGGGACCTACCTTGAAGCGCAGTCCCTCCATTTCCTCGAAGATGTGGTCTTTTCCCTTGAAGGTGTGTACCTCGAGGTCGGTGATGGTATCGTTGCACTTATTATTAATAATGTATAGCAGGGAAGTGATTTCGGGGAATGTATCTGCTATGTATTGCAGCATTTGCTTGAACAGAGCCATTTCCTCCTCTTTCTCTATCTTGCAGATGAGGATTACCATCAGTTCGCCGGTGGTAGAGGTACGCACAATCATATTGCGTAGCATTCCTTCATGCGTACGCAGGTTGATGAAGGAATAGTTGTGCTGGTAGGCATAGTCGCGTACCGCATTGCGGATGCAGTTGGATATATCGTCCTGCAACCAGCACTTTTCTATGGCAAGCACTTTATCGAAAGCATTGGGAATATGGAAGCCTACGGCATTCATCTGTTCGTACACTACATTCTGCTGAACCTCTTCTGTCGTCAGCCAACGTTTGTTGGAAAAAGTGTACTCCAGTTTATTCCGGTAGAACTGAGCTTTTTCTGAACCTAATATCGGAGAGATTTCCGGCAATTCGATTTTGCCGATGCGGGTGAGGTTGTCCGTTACTTGTTTTTGCTTATACTTGATTTGCTCGGAATAGGGGAGAACCTGCCATTTACAACCGCCGCATACACCATAATGTTGGCAGAATGGAACTGCCCGTACTGCCGAATATTCATGGAATTTCACAGCCTCGGCTTCAGCATAATGATGCTTTTTTCTCTTAATTTGCAGGTCAACTACATCGCCGGGGACGACATATGGTACGAAAATCACCAAATCATTGACTTTTGCGATGGCTTTTCCTTCGGCAGCCACATCCGTAATTGTCACCTTCTCCAGTAGGGGAAGTTCTTTTCTCTTTCTTGCCACTTTTACACCAATCTAATAAATTCTTCGGCAAAAATAGACATTTTTTCGGGATTTCTCTCTATGAAATGAAATATTAAAGATTGCAATGTCGAAATTGCATTTTAGCATAAAGTTTTTTCTGAAAAAGTTTTCTAGTCTGCGAAATATACTTAGATTTGCGAACAGAAAAGAGAAATCACTATCAAAAACTTTAAATTTATATTATGGACAAAAAAAGAGTTTATACCTTTGGTAACGGCCAGGCAGAAGGAAAGGCCGATATGAGAAACCTTTTGGGTGGGAAAGGTGCTAACCTTGCAGAAATGAACCTTATAGGGGTTCCGGTTCCTCCGGGCTTTACAATAACGACAGAAGTTTGTACGGAATATTATGAAATGGGGCAGGATAAAGTCGTTGCTCTGTTGAAGAACGAAGTTGAACAGGCCATTGCCCATGTGGAGACGCTGATGCGTTCCAAATTCGGTGATGTGGAGAATCCGTTGCTGGTTTCCGTTCGTTCGGGTGCACGCGCTTCCATGCCGGGCATGATGGACACTATCCTGAATCTTGGCTTGAATGACGAAGTGGTGGAAGGCCTGACGCGTAAGACGGGCAATGCACGCTTTGCATGGGACTCTTACCGTCGTTTCGTGCAGATGTATGGCGACGTGGTGCTGGGTATGAAGCCGGTGAACAAGGAAGATGTAGACCCGTTCGAGGCTATTATAGAAGATGTGAAACATGCTAAAGGCGTGAAGCTGGATAACGAGCTTGAGGTGGAAGACCTTAAGGAACTCGTGAAGAAGTTCAAGGCTGCGGTGAAAGAACAAACCGGAAAAGACTTCCCGACTTGTGCCTACGAGCAGTTGTGGGGTGCCGTTTGTGCCGTATTCAACTCCTGGATGAACGAACGCGCCATCTTGTATCGTAAGATGGAGGGAATTCCTGACGAATGGGGTACTGCCGTAAGCGTTCAGGCTATGGTATTCGGTAATATGGGCGAGAGCTCTGCTACGGGTGTTTGCTTCAGCCGCGATGCTGCTACCGGTGAAGACCTTTTCAACGGTGAGTATTTGATTAATGCACAAGGCGAAGACGTGGTTGCCGGTATCCGTACTCCGCAACAGATTACAAAAATCGGTTCTCAACGTTGGGCTGAATTGGCCGGTGTAAGCGAAGAAGAACGTGCCAGCAAGTATCCTTCCATGGAGGAGGCTATGCCGGAAATCTATAAAGAATTGGATGCTTTGCAGACGAAGCTCGAAAACCACTACCGTGATATGCAGGATATGGAGTTTACCGTACAAGAGGGTAAACTCTGGTTTCTCCAGACCCGTAATGGTAAGCGTACCGGTGCCGCTATGGTGAAGATTGCCGTAGATTTGCTGCATCAAGGTATGATTGACGAAAAAACCGCATTGATGCGTTGCGAGCCCAATAAGTTGGACGAATTGCTCCACCCGGTATTTGACAAGACAGCGCTGAAGCAAGCCAAGGTATTGACCCGTGGTCTTCCCGCTTCTCCGGGTGCCGCTACGGGACAAATCGTATTCTTTGCCGATGATGCTGCCGAATGGCATGCTGCCGGCAAGCGTGTGGTGATGGTACGTATCGAGACTTCTCCGGAAGATTTGGCAGGTATGGCAGTTGCCGAAGGTATCCTGACTGCCCGCGGTGGTATGACTTCGCATGCGGCAGTGGTTGCCCGTGGTATGGGTAAGTGCTGTGTGTCCGGTGCAGGTGCCTTGAACATCGACTACAAGGCGCGTACAGTGGAAGTGGATGGTGTACTGTTGAAAGAAGGTGACTATATCTCCTTGAACGGAAGCACCGGTGAAGTATATAAAGACAAGGTGGAGACAAAAGCGGCTGAGCTGTCCGGTGACTTTGCGGAACTGATGGATTTGGCAGACAAATATACGAAGCTGCAGGTTCGTACCAATGCGGATACTCCTCATGATGCCGCAGTAGCACGTAATTTTGGCGCTGTGGGTATCGGTCTTTGCCGTACGGAACACATGTTCTTTGAAGGCGAGAAGATTAAAGCCATGCGCGAGATGATTCTGGCAGAAAATGCAGAAGGGCGCCGCAAGGCTTTGGCTAAGATTCTTCCCTACCAGCAAGCTGACTTCAAGGGAATTTTCAAAGCAATGGAAGGCTGTCCGGTGACGGTGCGTCTGCTTGATCCTCCTTTGCATGAGTTTGTTCCCCATGACCTGAAGGGACAGCAGGAAATGGCAGATACGATGGGCGTGAGCCTCCAGTATATCCAGCAACGTGTTGAGGCACTTTGTGAGCATAATCCGATGTTGGGTCATCGTGGTTGCCGTTTGGGAAATACATATCCTGAAATTACACAGATGCAGACGCGTGCCATCCTGGGTGCTGCTTTGGAATTGAAGAAGGAAGGTGTTGAAACCCATCCTGAAATCATGGTGCCTCTGACCGGTATCTTGTATGAGTTCAAGCAGCAGGAAGAAGTGATTCGTGCTGAGGCTGCCCAGCTGTTTGAAGAAGTGGGTGACAGCATCGACTTCAAGGTAGGTACAATGATTGAGATTCCGCGTGCCGCCTTGACTGCCGACCGCATTGCTTCCTCTGCCGAGTTCTTCTCATTCGGTACGAACGACTTGACTCAGATGACATTTGGTTATTCACGCGACGATATCGCTTCCTTCCTCCCGATTTATCTGGAGAAGAAGATTCTGAAAGTAGACCCGTTCCAGGTACTCGACCAGAATGGTGTAGGACAGTTGGTGCGCATGGCTACTGAAAAGGGACGTGCTATCCGTCCGGATTTGAAGTGCGGTATCTGCGGCGAACATGGCGGTGAGCCTTCTTCTGTGAAGTTCTGCCACAAAGTTGGCTTGAATTATGTCAGCTGTTCTCCGTTCCGTGTGCCTATTGCACGTCTGGCTGCGGCGCAGGCTGCCATTGAAGGCTGATTTCAATAATACTGAATAATGACATTTATGGGCTGCATGCTTTACTTGGTAATGGCATGCGGCCCATTTTGTTGGAAAAAACTGTAGTTTCTATTAATTTATTTGTATTTTCTTTAGTATATTTGCTTCCCATAATTTTATAGTTTCCAATAAGCAAGCAAAAAACGATGATATTGACAATTACGGCAGCATACGATGTTTGGACGAATGACTTCTATCAGAATAATGAAGCATTGGTATATAGTTTTGGGATAATTGTCATTCTGCTTTTGGTCATCATGATAATCATTTCCATCAGCAAGAGCAAAAGGTTGAAGACGTTGCAGCGCATCAATGAGGTTGCCGAAGAATCCAACCAGCTGAAGAATGCTTTCATCGCTAATATGACTCACGAAATTCGTACTCCTTTGAATGCCATTGTAGGCTTTACAACTATGCTTGCCGAAATGGATAATTTGGACAGAGAAACCCGTATGGCTTTTCTGAAGGAGATTAATGATAACAAGGACTCGCTGCTGCAACTGGTCAATGACTTGCTGGACTATTCGAAGATTGAGGCAAATACTCTGGAATATAACGATGGAGAAGTGGATGTAAACGCGCTGATTGATGAAGTCTGTACGACGGAGAATATGCGCTCGCATCCCACGGGCATTCAGGTGGAGTTTGTAGAACGGCTGCCTCAATGCCGTTTGGTGGTAGACCGCGTGCGTTTTGCCCAAGTCATAGGTAACTTGGTGAGGAACGCCTTGAAGTTTACGGAGATGGGCAGTGTGAAAATCGGTTGCAGGAGATTGAGCAACCATAACTTCTATTTTTATGTGGCAGATACAGGCTGTGGTATCGATGAAGTGGGAAGACATGCCATCTTTGAACGGTTTGTGAAGATGAACTACAATATCAAAGGTACGGGGTTGGGGCTTTCCATCACCAAATCTATTGTGGAGCACTATGGGGGAGGTATCGGTGTGGAGTCTAAGAAAGGGGAAGGCTCCACCTTCTATTTCACGTTGCCTGCCGGTATTGAATACAAAGAGTACGGTAAATTTTGATTTGCCAGTCCAAGAAGGCTCAATCAGCCATTTTCTTCAACTTCTTGAAGTGGCGGATTACTTCCAGATAATCGCGGTCGGTGCAGGCATTGAATTTATTCCATAAGTCACCCATTACAACGGCACCACCGAATCCGTAATCCTTAATCTCCAGTATGTTGTCGGGAGTAATGCCTCCCAAAGCCATGACTCTACTGTCTATGACCTTACTTTTTCCTGCTTGCCGCAACTCTTCGGCTGTGAAGCCGGACGTGACTCCGGACTTTGTGATGCAATTATATATCGGGCTTAGGAACAGATAGTCATAGAAATGCTTCTTGTTCTGCACTTCGTCCAGTGAATGGCAGGTGCAACTGATGTGGCCCGAATAGTCGTGGGGCTCTTTGGAATTGCGGGTGTTTAGATGAATCCCCATCAGGCTGAACTCTTCCTGCAGGTAGAAGTGCTCATGGGTAATGATGCGCTTATGGTATTTTTCGGGTATCAGCGTTAAAAGCCGTTCTGAATACATGGCGGGAGTTTCCGGCTTCCTCAGATGTAGAATATCCAGCCCCTCTTCGAATAGTGCCGTGATAATCTTGTCTTCTTCCACAAAAAATGTGGGTGCTGTTACTACGATGAGTTTCATTTCTTTTGTTTAACTTTTAAGTTTAGCAAAGTTAATGAATACTTATGGTAGAAGCCAAAGAATTTCTTTAAAATATGTTAGATGGCTATTTTAAACAAGAAAACGCATTCTTGAATCTTAGTTGCTCAAGAATGCGTCATTAACATGTTTAGTGGGACCTTGTTGCTTATTTCAGTCTTTTACCTACTACATCCCAGTCGATGATGCTCCACAGTTCGTTCACATGGTCGGCACGGCGGTTCTGGTAATCAAGATAGTAGGCATGTTCCCACACGTCGAATCCGAGTAGCGGAACAAGACCGGCGCGTACCGGATTGCTACCGTTGGCTTCTTTGGTGATGTGGAGTTTGCCGTTCTTGTCGGCAGACAACCAAGCCCATCCGGAGCCGAACAAGCCGACAGCTGCCGCGTTGAATTCCTTCTTGAAATTCTCAAAGCTGCCGAAGTCGCGTTTGATGGCTTCTGCCAGCTTGCCGGTAGGCTCGCTGTGGGCAGGCTTCGGAGCAAACTGTAAGAAGTATAATGTGTGGTTCAACACTTGTCCTGCATTGTTGAAGATGGCACCGTCCGGTGCTGTGGCAACAATGGTTACCAGGTCTTTGCCTTCAAATTCCGTTCCCGGAACGAGGTTGTTGAGGTTGTTCACGTAGGTTTGCAGATGTTTACCGTAGTGGTAATCTATGGTTTGCTGACTGATTACAGGTTCCAGTGCATTGTTAGTGTAGGGAAGTTTTGGCATTTCGTAAGTCATAACTGTTATCATTAAAATCGTTAATATTGTATTCATAAGTTTCAATTATTTAATTTTGGAACTTTACTATATAAACACTATAACCTATAGAAATGTTCGTACGTCTCCGAAGCTTTTTTTATCTTTGCCTCCGTAAAAACAAAGGAAGGAAAAATATCATCATTTTAAGATTATACGGATATGCCCGATTATATAGAGGAACTGAACGAAGGACAACGGAACGCGGTGTTATACAATGACGGTCCGTCACTGGTGATAGCCGGTGCCGGTTCGGGAAAGACGCGCGTGCTGACCTACAAGATTGCTTATCTGCTGGAGAATGGCTACCAGCCTTGGAACATTCTGGCATTGACCTTTACCAACAAGGCGGCGCGCGAAATGAAGGAGCGTATAGCCCGTCAGATGGGGCCGGAGAGGGCGCGCCATCTGTGGATGGGAACCTTTCACTCCATGTTCCTGCGCATTCTGCATGTCGAGGCCGGGCATATCGGCTTCACTTCGCAGTTTACCATTTACGATACGGCGGACAGTAAAAGCTTGATACGTTCCATTATCAAGGAAATGGGGCTGGATGAGAAAGTGTACAAGCCGGGGATGGTGCAGGCGCGTATCTCGAATGCCAAGAATCATCTGGTTTCTCCGGCAGGCTATGCCAACAACAAGGAGGCTTACGAAGGAGACCGTGCTGCCAAGGTTCCGGCGCTTCGCGACATCTACCAGAGATATTGGGAGCGTTGCCGGCGGGCGGATGCGATGGACTTCGACGATTTGCTGTTCTACACATTCCTGCTGTTCCGAGACCACCCCGAGGTGTTGGCACGTTATCAGGAGCAGTTCCGTTACATTCTGGTGGATGAGTATCAGGATACCAATTTTGCACAGCACAGCATCGTGCTGCAACTTGCCAAGAACCATCAGCATGTCTGTGTGGTGGGGGATGATGCACAGAGTATTTACTCCTTCCGTGGTGCCGATATTGACAATATTCTCTACTTTACGAAAGTATATCCCGATACGAAGGTCTTCAAGCTGGAGCAGAATTACCGTTCCACCCAGACCATTGTCCGCGCGGCCAACAGCCTGATAGAAAAGAACCAGTGGCAGATACGCAAGGAAGTGTTCTCGGAAAAGGAGAAGGGAGAGGCCATTGGTGTGTACCAGGCATACAGTGATGTGGAAGAAGGGGATATTGTGGTGAATAAGATAGCTGAACTGCGGCGTGAAAAGCGCTATGCCTACTCTGATTTTGCGATACTCTACCGTACCAATGCACAGAGCCGTATCTTTGAGGAAGCCATGCGCAAACGCAGTATGCCTTACCGTATTTATGGAGGCTTGTCGTTCTATCAACGCAAGGAAATCAAAGATGTTATCGCTTACTTCCGTCTGATAGTGAATCCCAATGATGAAGAGGCTTTCAAACGTATTATCAATTATCCTGCACGGGGTATCGGAGATACGACAGTGGGAAAAATCATTGCTGCCGCCACCGGGCACAATGTCAGTTTGTGGACTGTGCTTTGTGAGCCGTTGGCGTATGGCTTGAACTTCAATAAAGGTACGGTGGGAAAGTTACAGGCATTCCGCGAACTTATATCCGCCTTTATCACAGATGCTGCGGAGAAGAATGCCTATGAGATTGGTGCCGACATTATCCGCCAATCGGGCATCATCAATGATGTGTGTCAGGACAACTCTCCCGAGAATCTGAGCCGTAAGGAGAATATAGAGGAGCTGGTGAACGGTATGAGTGATTTTTGTGCCCAACGGCAGGAGGAAGGAAAACCGAACGTGTTGTTGGGTGACTTCCTTTCGGAAGTTTCCCTTCTTACCGACCAGGATTCGGATAAGGATGGGGACGATGAGAAGATAACCCTGATGACTGTACATTCGGCCAAGGGATTGGAGTTCAAGAATGTGTTTGTAGTGGGGATGGAGGAGAATCTTTTTCCCAGCGGCATGGTGGGTGACTCTCCCCGGGCATTGGAGGAAGAACGGCGGCTGTTTTATGTAGCCATCACACGTGCCGAAGAACACTGTTTCCTGTCGTATGCAAAGACACGTTTCCGGTATGGCAAGATGGAGTTCGGCAGTCCCAGCCGTTTCCTGAAGGATATAGATATACGTTTCCTGCGTCTGCCTCAGGATGCGGGAATGTTCCGCAGGGTAGAGGAGGAAGCCGCCGCTTTCCGCAGGGAGAACGCCAGAGGCTTTGCGCCTGATAGGGAAGATGCTCCGTATGGAGGAAAAGAACGTGTGTCTGTACGACCGAAACAGCAGATTATTGCGCCGACCGTTCCACGTAATTTGAAACGGGTGGCGCCTTCTGCAAATACGGCAAGTACATCGCCTTCTGCCGGCGGGTCTGCCAACTGTGTACAGCAGGGACAACTGATAGAGCACGAACGTTTCGGCCTGGGTGAAGTTTTGAAAGTGGAGGGCGAAGGAGACAATGCGAAAGCCACCATCCGCTTCAAGAATGCGGGAGACAAACAACTTTTGCTGCGCTTCGCGCGTTTCAAAGTGCTGTCATAGGATAGTCGCATCTTTTGTCTCACACAAAAACGGGATATTTGTAAGAGGATGATGGTATAAGTGTAGGACCGTGGTATCTTAAAAAAAGACAGTTAGAACGATACATACGGACAATTTAGAATAGTAAATATAGATAGAAGAATGACAAATAAAGACTTTTCCCTTTTCCCTTCTCCCTGCTATATTATGGAAGAAGGATTGCTGAGAAAGAACCTCGCACTGATAAAAAGTGTGGCCGACCGCGCAGGTGTGGAGATAATCCTCGCTTTCAAATCATTTGCCATGTGGCGTTCCTTTCCCATTTTCAGGGAGTATATAGACCACTCTACGGCAAGTTCCGTCTACGAAGCCCGTCTGGCATTGGAGGAGTTCGGAAGTAAGGCACATACGTACTCGCCTGCCTATACCGAGGCCGATTTTCCGGAGATAATGCGGTGCAGCAGCCATATCACTTTCAATTCGCTTTCGCAGTTCCACCGCTTTTATCCGGTAGTGGTGGCGGAGGGAAGCGGCATTTCCTGCGGTATCCGTATCAATCCCGAATACTCTGAGGTGGAAACGGAGCTTTATAATCCCTGCGCACCCGGTACTCGCTTCGGTGTAATGGCCGACCCGCTTCCCGAAGAACTTCCGGTGGGTATTGAAGGTTTTCACTGTCATTGTCATTGCGAGTCTTCTTCCTACGAACTGGAACACACATTGGAGCACTTGGAAGGAAAATTCTCCCGCTGGTTCTCACAGATTAAGTGGTTGAATTTAGGAGGCGGGCATCTGATGACGCGTAAGGATTATGATGTAGAGCATCTTGTCCGTCTGTTGCAGGGCTTGAAGGGACGCTATTCGCATCTTCAAATCATTCTTGAGCCCGGTTCCGCTTTCACTTGGCAGACCGGTGTGCTGAGCTCGGAGATAGTGGACATCGTGGAAAACCGCGGCATTCGTACTGCCATTCTCAACGTTAGCTTTACGTGCCACATGCCGGATTGCCTGGAGATGCCCTATCAGCCTGCAGTGCGTGGAGCGGAGATGGGTGATGCGGGTCCTTATGTCTATCGTCTTGGAGGAAACTCCTGCCTAAGCGGCGACTATATGGGACTGTGGAGTTTCGACCATGAGCTGCAGATAGGGGAGAGAATCGTCTTTGAGGACATGATACATTACACCACTGTAAAGACGAATATGTTCAATGGAATTCACCATCCGGCCATTGCAATGTGGACAAAAGAAGGAAAAGCTGAAGTTTTCAAGCAATTTTCTTATGAAGATTATCGTGGCCGAATGAGTTGATAATCAAAAGTCTGCTTGTATGCCTGGCGAAAATGTACACTTTTCTGTGTGAAAAAAGTCTGCGGAATGTTTGCAGGTTTAAGGAAAATATCTACCTTTGCATCCGCAATCGCGGAAATAGCTCAGTTGGTAGAGCATAACCTTGCCAAGGTTAGGGTCGCGAGTTCGAGTCTCGTTTTCCGCTCAACGCAGTTTAGATTGCAATTACCTATGCCCAGGTGGCGGAATTGGTAGACGCGCACGTTTCAGGTGCGTGTGTCGAGAGGCATGCAGGTTCGAGTCCTGTTCTGGGCACCAAGGTAAAGCAGTCGGTTCTTTGAATTGTTGAAAGTAAGTTGGAGAGGTGGCGGAATTGGTAGACGCGCTACTTTGAGGGGGTAGTGACAATTATGTCGTGGGAGTTCGAGTCTCCTTCTCTTCACGCTTTTATACATTGCGGAAATAGCTCAGTTGGTAGAGCATAACCTTGCCAAGGTTAGGGTCGCGAGTTCGAGTCTCGTTTTCCGCTCTTTCAGATGTATTGAAGATGACTTATGCCCAGGTGGCGGAATTGGTAGACGCGCACGTTTCAGGTGCGTGTGTCGAGAGGCATGCAGGTTCGAGTCCTGTTCTGGGCACTTTACTCCTCAAAAAAGGAGAGTCATCCCATGCGGAAATAGCTCAGTTGGTAGAGCATAACCTTGCCAAGGTTAGGGTCGCGAGTTCGAGTCTCGTTTTCCGCTCTTTTCAGATAAAAAAATCCCGCAAGCATTGTTCGGTGCTTGCGGGATTTTTTTGTTGTATGGAAGTTGTTGTTACAGTTTCTGTAATGAGAATCCGAGCATCATTCCGTCGTAGCTGTTGGCCAGCGAGCCGATACTCTTCAGAGTGGAGTTGCTGCTTTTGCTGGAGAGGAAGGTTATCAGTTTCAGTAGCTTGTCCGATTCGAACAGCAGGTCCATAGTTGTGGAGGTAGCGTTGACCTTGGCATTCATACCTATCAGCTTGGCGAATTTCAAGTTGACCTTTTGGGTGGATGCATCGTAGGAGTAGCTTCCCTTCATGCTCTTTTGCCCTACTTTGGCGCTGAATGTGCTGTCGGCGTTGAATGTGAATGACATTTGCCCGGCTTTGATGCCTACTTTGGCAAGCTGTTCGTCCAGTTTCTTTTCTGCGGCTGTGGCGGCAACGGCACCGCCGGCTTTCTGCAGCAGGTTGTCCGATTCGAATTCAATGGCGGAGCCGGTATACGACCAAGTGCCGGTCATATCCGCTGTTGACTTGCCGGTCACGGCATTTACCGCCTTCTCTATATTTTCTTTGTTGAACAAATCCTTGATGGATTGTGCATGACTATTGCTGGTCAGCAGTAGTGCGGCAACAAACAGTTGCCAAAAAACTAATCTTTTCATTTTACTTATTTCTATTGTTTGCTATTCAGGCTTTTGTTGATACTTTCGATATAGTCCAGCAGTTCTTTCCGTCCCATGCGGTTTTCAGAAGAGGTGATGAAGTAGGGGGGCAGCTCTTCCCATTGTTCCTTCAACTGTTCCAGGTATTCGTTGATGTGGGTGTTCAGTCTGCCGCCTTTCAGTTTGTCGGCCTTTGTGAAGACGATGGCAAAGGGTACACCGTTCTCGCCCAGCCATTCCGTAAACTCGAGGTCGATGGCTTGGGGAGCCAGCCGGCTATCTATAAGAACAAACAGACAAGTCATCTGTTCGCGTTGCAGTATATAACTTTCTATAATACGTTTGATTTGTTCCTGCCCTTTCTGTCCCCGTTTGGCGTAGCCGTATCCCGGAAGGTCTACAATGTACCAGCTCTTGTTGATGAGGAAATGGTTGATGAGCATGGTCTTTCCCGGTGTGGCAGAGGTCATGGCGAGCCCTTTTCTCCCGGTCAGCATATTGATGAGACTGGATTTTCCTACGTTGGAGCGTCCGATGAAAGCATATTCGGGAAATGTACCGGTGGGGCATTTCCGCACGTCTGTGTTACTGATGACGAATTCAGCGTTTGTAATATCCATTTTATTGCCTTTTTGGGGTTTTACGTGTGGCAAAGGTAGCACTAATTTCATAAGTTTGCACTATCTTTGCCCAGAAAGCGAAGATAGGCTGCACCTCAGCATAAAAAATGAACGAGTTCATTTTATTCTGCATTCGGTTTGCACTATCTTTGTGGCCAATAGGAGAATTTTAAGTATGAATGGACAGTTTCCCTCTACATTATTGGAGAAGGCGGTAAATGAGTTTGCCAAGTTGCCCGGAGTGGGACGCAAGACGGCTATGAGGCTGGTTCTTCACCTGCTCCGCCAGGATACGGCAGTGGTGGAAGCGTTCGGCAATGCCATCGTGACGCTGAAGCATGAAGTGAAATATTGCAAGGTATGCCATAATATATCAGATACGGAGACGTGCCGTATCTGTTCCAGTCCGCAACGGGACGCCTCTGTGGTTTGTGTGGTAGAGAACATCCGCGATGTGATGGCTGTGGAAGCCACACAACAGTTCCGTGGTTTGTATCACGTGCTGGGAGGCGTCATCTCGCCGATGGATGGCATTGGCCCCGGAGACTTGCAGATAGAAAGCCTTGTGCGGCGGGTAGCCGCCGGCGGCATCAATGAAGTGATTCTTGCGCTGAGCACGACGATGGAGGGAGATACCACCAACTTTTATATCTACCGCAAGCTGGAAAAACTGGGCGTGAAGCTCTCCGTCATAGCCCGTGGCATTTCCATCGGTGACGAATTGGAGTATACGGATGAAGTGACTCTGGGACGCAGTATTGTGAACCGCACTCCATTTTCCGGAACTGCCTGATTGTTTGGGGCCATTATCAATTATTCATTATCCACTATCAATTTACTAAATGGAAGAACAAATAAAGAAGACCGCAGCGCGTGTCCGAACAACTTTTGCCTATTTCTGGATGCTTCCCATCCTGCTCGTCCTGCTTGGAGAAACCGGAGGCGAATGG
This sequence comes from Bacteroides uniformis, assembly GCF_025147485.1. Taxonomy (NCBI): domain Bacteria; kingdom Pseudomonadati; phylum Bacteroidota; class Bacteroidia; order Bacteroidales; family Bacteroidaceae; genus Bacteroides; species Bacteroides uniformis. The sequence goes on from NZ_CP102263.1 coordinate 3,157,954, forward strand.
GTAGGTATGTATGCCGGAGATGTACGTGCCACCTATATGGCCGAGACGATAACCATTCTGCTGGCTGCCTCTTGCGTGCCCGTATCCCTGAAACTCTTTTCATGGGTATTGATCAGGAAAATAGATGTAGTGACGCTTCCCGAAGCCCTCCGCCTCTATGCGTTGTGGAGTGGCGTGCGGCTGGCATTGCTTGCCATACCGGTGCTTGCAGGCTTTTTCACCTATTATATAGTGTTGAGCAGTACGGGTGTACTGTGCGCACTGATAGGACTGACGGCTTCTCTGTTCTGCCTGCCGGGTGAGGGACGCCTGCGTAAAGAACTGCATATCAATAAAGAAGAAATGTAACCGACTGGAAAATATGAATAAATCCTATTTCTGCAATGAAAGGGTGCGTCTCCGTGCTATGGAGCCGGAAGACCTGGAAGTGATGTATGCCATGGAGAATGATTCCCAGACTTGGGATGTGACGAACTTCACCGTGCCCTATTCCAGATTTGTCTTGAAACAATATATTGAGAATTCCGAATGCGATATGTTTGCCGACCGCCAGCTGCGTATGATGATTATACGTGTAGAGGATGATGCGGTGATAGGCACTATCGATATTACAGAGTTTTCTCCCATGCATGCCCGGGGAGAGGTGGGTATTGCCATACGGAAGGAGTATCAGGGCAATGGTTATGCCAAGGAAGCGCTGCGTTTGCTGTGCGACTATGTTTTCAGTTTCTTGTATCTGAAACAGTTGATAGTCCATATCTCGGTGGATAATGAGGCAAGTATCCGCCTTTTTGAATCCTGCGGTTTTGTGCGTTGTGGGCTTTTGAGGGAGTGGTGGCGCGTAGGAGGGTGCTATAAGGATGTCGTACTGTTGCAACTTCTCCGCAGCACTAATTGAACGTTGGAATCTGGGGGAAGCGCGACCATATTTCATATTTTGCTCCCAGCTTGCACAATGCCTTCTTCCAGAGTGTGCCGCTGGCCGCCTCGTCCATTAGCGAACTGATGTTTTCTTTGCCTACCAGCCAGGTGTTTTCTTCAATTTCCCGGCCCAGCTGTTCGTACTCCCAGCCGGAGTACCCCAAAAAAAATCTGATTCTGCCTTTAACGGGATTTCCCTGCATGATGTAGTCTTTAATGGCTTCAAAATCACCGTTCAGGTAGAAGCCTTTGCCGATGGGCAATGCTCTGGTAATGCCCTTGAGCGTGTGTAGATAGAACAACGTATCTGTGCTGAGCGGTCCTCCTTTATAGATAGGTATGTTTTCCGGGCAGTCGAAGTCTTTCAGCACATCATTCAAGAATAGGGGGAGCGGTTTGTTCAGAACCAGTCCCATTGTGCCGTCATGTGTATGGTCCACCAGTAGAATGACGGATCGCCCAAACATATGGTCACACAAAAAGGGTTCGGAAATCAAGACCTTTCCCCGGGCAGGAACCACATGGTTTGTTTCTATCTTGAATAGATCTATATTGCTATACATGCCCCTAATATACATAATATTCCACAATAAACAAAAGTTCTTCGCTGTTTTTCATTTTAAAAGTTTCTTTTCTCAGATTTTATGGCTTTTTTTATTCGGAGAAAATACTTAAGTTTGCAAGTAATTGGCAATTTAATGCAATGAAATATACTACATTATATACGTTAATTTTAGGGCTGTTTTCTATAGGATGGACGGATTGCCCGGAGGATTTTATGGAGCGTATGCAGCGTCCGGGACATTCTGAAATACAGCTTTCTAAAGTGACGATAAGTGGCCGTGTGCTGGATGAAAGCGGGTTTCCGCTGGCCGGTGCCACTATTCAAGAGAAAGAAACTGCCAATGGTGCGATAGCGGATTCGGAAGGAAAATTCACTCTGGTGGTTGCCGATAATGCAGTGCTTCGTGTTTCGTTTATCGGCTACATTTCCCAGGATATTGAGGTGGAAGGACGTTCGACCTTTCATATCACGCTAAGAGAAGATATGATAGAGCTGGATAACGTTATTGTTACCGCTTTGGGTATCGAAAAGAAAGAAAATTCTCTTTCTTACGCCACAGATTTAATAAAAAACGAGGAGTTGACGCGAGTAAAAATGCCCAACTTAATTACTTCGTTGACCGGCAAGTCGGCAGGTGTGCGTGTTAATCAGGTTTCTTCCGGTCTGGGAGCCTCAGCCAAAGTCAGTATCCGTGGAATCCGCTCGGTGGCGAGTGACAACCAACCGCTGTATGTGATAGACGGTGTTCCCATTCTGAACTCCACTTCCGAGCAAGCATACTCTGCCATAGGTGGAACGGCCAATGCCGGCAACCGTGACGGAGGAGATGGCATTTCCAATCTGAATCCTGAGGATATAGAGAGTATCAGTATCCTGAAAGGAGCTCCAGCGGCAGCTTTGTATGGTAGTCAGGCCGCCAATGGGGTGATACTGATTACTACAAAGAAGGGGCAGTCGCACGGGCAGCGCAGTGTTTCTTTCTCGACGAGCCTAATGTTCGACAATGCTTTTGCGCTACCCAAGATGCAGAACCGCTATGGAGTAAGTGACGGTGTGGACAGTTGGGGAGAACGGGCAAACCTTCCCGAATACGATAATCTGAGAGACTTCTTCTCTACTGGTGTCACCTCCATAACTTCCATCTCCTTGAGTCACGGCAATGAGAAGTTGCAGAACTATTTCTCCTATGCTAATACTACGGGGCATGGCATCATTGGGAAACATAACCTTTCGAAGCACAACCTCACTTTCAGAGAGACTTCCGTTCTATTGAATTCCCGTCTGAAGTTAGATGGCAGTATGAACCTGATGCGCCAGGTGGTGAAGAACAAGCCTACCGTGGGTGGTTTCTACATGAATCCTTTGGTGGGGCTCTACCGTTTTCCACGGGGTGAGGATATTGCTTATTATAAGGAGAACTTCGAGGTTTATGATGAGGGTAGAAACTTGAACATACAGAATTGGCATACCTCCTACGAGGATTTTGAGCAGAATCCCTACTGGATTACCAATCGCATATTGAGCAAGGAGAACCGCATGCATGTCATAGTCTCCTTATCCGCCAATCTGAAGATAAACGATTGGTTAAGCCTGCAGGCCCGTGGCAATGTAGACTATATTAACGACAAGGTGCGCCAGCAGTTCTATGCCTCTACCGCTCCGGCGTTGGCGGGAGCCAATGGGCGTTATATCGAGATGGACTATCAGGAAACCCAATATTACGGAGACGCCATACTGATGATGAAAAAGCAGTGGGATGCATTCTCTCTCAACGCGGCGCTCGGTGTCAGTATCAATGACAAGACTGTGAACTCCACCCGCTATGACTCTAAAACAGCTTCGCTGAAATATGCCAATGTGTTCAATCTGGCCAATATCATCATGAATGGTTCTGCCGGGCTGGACCAGAAGATTGATGCGCGGCGCCAATTGCAGTCCTTGTTTGCGACGGCACAACTGGGCTACAACGAGTTTGTCTATCTTGATTTGTCGGCCCGTAATGACTGGTCTTCCACGCTGGCTTATACATCTCATGAGAAAAGCGGGTTCTTCTATCCCTCCGTGGGATTTTCGCTGATATTCAATAAGCTGATGACTTTACCCCAATGGGTGTCACTGGCAAAGATAAGGGGGGCATACAGCATGGTGGGCAATGATATTCCCATGTTCATCACAAATCCTTCCTCGCATATCACGGCGGGCGGAGAGTTCCTGGCAAGTGATGCCGCGCCGTTCAAGGATATGGAACCGGAGATGACGCACTCCTTTGAGGCGGGTATAGAAGCGCGTTTTTTAAAGAACCGCATTGGTTTGAATGCCACTTTCTATAAGACGAATACCCGGAACCAGTTCTTCAAGCTTCCTACTCTGTCGGGCGATAAATATGCCTACCGTTATGTCAATGCGGGTGATATACAGAATGTGGGGTGGGAGATTTCATTGGATGCCGTTCCTTTGCTGACAAACCATTTCAAGTGGAAAACAGAGGTGAACTTCTCCACCAACCGCAACAAGATAATTTCACTGCACGAAGCGCTGAAGGAGTTTCTTTACGGTCCTACCAGCTTCTCGTCCAGTTATGCCATGAAATTGGTGAAAGGGGGCTCTATCGGTGACATCTACGGAAAAGCTTTTGTACGTGACGATGCGGGCAATATCGTTTACGGCACGGAAGGAGACAATACCGGCATGCCTTTGGTGGAAGGTGATGGCAATACGGTGAAAGTGGGCAATGCCAATCCAAAACTGATGCTGGGCTGGAATCATATGCTGTCTTACAAGAATTTTTCTTTCTATTTTCTGGTGGATTGTCGCTTTGGAGGCGATATTTTGTCCCAGACGCAGGCGGATATGGATATGTATGGCGTTTCTGAAGTCACGGCCCGGGCCAGAGACAAAGGTTATGTAATGCTTGAAGGTAACCGGATAGATAATGTGAAAGGATTTTATAAGAATGTTGTAGGCGGACGGGCCGGGGTGACGGAATATTATATGTATGATGCCACGAACATCAGGCTGCGTGAGCTGTCCGTGGGCTACCAACTGCCTGCTGCCTGGATGGAAAAGACCAAAGTCCTCAAGCGGGCACAACTGTCCTTTTCGGGACGCAACTTGTTCTTCTTCTACAAAAAGGCGCCTTTCGACCCTGACCTGGTACTCTCTACGGGCAACGATAACCAGGGAATTGAAGTCTACGGTATGCCTACCACGCGTAGTTGGGGATTTTCTTTGAAGTGTGAATTTTAAGAGGGGGAGGGAGACTTGATATGAAGAGGATTATAGTACTGATTGGCATGGTTTTCGTGTTTCTGGCTTGTACGGGAGACTTTAAGGAAATCAATACGGACAAGTCCGGCGTGACGGACGAGGACTTGCAGGCCGACTATAACGAACATGGCATCCGTCTTGGAATCATCCAGCAAGGCATCTATTTCAATTACGACTACGGAAAGGGGAAGAACTGGCCTTTTCAGTTGACCCAGAATTTGAATGCCGATATGTTCAGCGGTTACATGCACGATGCCAAGCCTCTGAATGGAGGTTCGCACAATTCGGACTACAACTTGCAGGATGGATGGAACAGCGCCATGTGGGGACATACCTATGAGTATGTTTTCCCGCAGATATATCAGTCGGAGAATGCCACACGTGATCGCATGCCTGCCTTTTTCGGCATTACCAAGATACTGAAGGTGGAAGTGATGCACCGTGTCACGGACTATTACGGCCCTATTGTGTATAGTCATTTTGCCGATCTCGAAGCCCGTTATATGCCCGACACGCAGAAAGAGGTCTATAATGCATTTTTCTGTGAACTCGATACGGCTGTAGCTGTACTTTCCGATTATATTGTCGAGCATCCGGGAGCTTCGGAGTTTGCGCGTTTCGATATGTTGTTGGACGGTGATTATGACTCTTGGATAAAGTTTGCCAACTCGTTGAGGATGCGGCTTGCCATGCGCATTGCGGTAGCCAGTCCGGAGAAGGCAAAAACGGAATTCCGTAAAGCGATGGATAATGAATACGGAGTCATTCGGGAGGCGGACGAGTCGGTGGCGGTTTCCACGGCGAGTGGATATACCAATCCGTTGGGCGAGATAAACCTTGTTTGGAATGAAGCTTATATGGGAGCGCCGATGGAGTCCATACTGAACGGATATGAAGATCCCCGTCGTGAAATCTATTTTGCCACTTGCCAGGATGAACAGTTTGCAGGCGAGTATCGCGGCATTCGTCAGGGTACATGCTTTGCACATAACTATTATAATACACTCTCAAAATTGAAAGTTACCCAGCAGACTGATGCAGTGTTGATGCCGGCAGCAGAAGTCTGGTTCCTGCGTGCCGAGGCTGCCCTACGGGGATGGACCGATGAGTCGGTGAAAACCTGCTATGAAGAAGGGGTAATGGCTTCTTTCCGTCAGTATGGCATCTTGCAGTCCGATGCTTATCTGGAGAGCGACTTGTTGCCTGCCGATTTTGTGGATACCTACGATATGGAGAATGATATTACCGCCCGTTGTCAGGTTTCGCCACGCTGGCTGGAGTCAGCGGATAGGGATACGAAACTGGAGAAGATTATTACCCAAAAATGGATTGCCATGTTTCCCGAAGGGTGTGAAGCTTGGGCGGAACAGCGCCGGACGGGGTATCCCCGGCTATTCCCCGTGCGCTTTAATCACAGTAAAGACGGGTGTATAGATACTGAGACAATGATTCGCCGTCTGAACTTTCCCGGCGGACTGAAGACGGAGAATGCCGAGCAGTATGCCGCTTTGGTAGAGGCACTGGGTGGAGATGACAATGCCGGTACCCGATTGTGGTGGGATACCGGCATCAACTGGTAGAGATACCTTATTATATAGGGATATTTTTTATTGGATGGGGTGATTCTCGGCAAAAATTGCCATACGTTCGTCCAACTGGTCGTACTGATGGTCTTGGATAAAGGAAGTGCAGGCACGTAATCCTTCCTGATGGCTTCCGGTGGTCACCAGTGAAATGGCGCTTACACCGTAGTACATTAGTTCCCGCGCAAGTTCTCCGCTACTCATGCCCGGGTAACCGATGGTGAAATAGAAACCGTCGGCAACGGGATCACCCAAATCATTGTCGTATACCAAGTGGAAACCGTGGCGCAAGAAGATTTCTTTCAGGCGGCGGGCACGTTCACCGTATACTTTCACTTCATCAAGAAAGTTGTATTGATCTTCATTAGCTGCTTTAAGCATGGCGGCAAGAGCATACTGAGCAGAGTGGCTGGTGCCGGAGGAGAGTGCATAGAGTACGCGGTGGATGAATACTGTGCCGAAGGTGCCGCCGCCGTAGCGTTGTGTCAGCCCGGGATAGGCCCGGTGATACAGTTTGTCCGAAATGCAGCTGACACCGATACGTTGACCGGCATAGCTGAAAGCTTTGGAACCGGAAATGAGCAGCACGTAATAGTCCGTATAGTGTGCCACAGAAGGTTGGTAAGGCGCTTGGAACGGTTTGCTCAAGTCTTGGCGGAAGTCCATGGCAAAGTAGGCGAGGTCTTCCAACACAATGACGTCATATTGGGTTGCCAGTTCGCCGATGATGCGCAACTCTTCTTCTTTCAGGCAAATCCAGCTGGGGTTGTTGGGATTGGAATAGACGATGGCAGAGATATTGCCTTTGCTGAGGTAACTTTCCAGCTTCGCTTTCAACTTGTCGCCACGGTAGTCATATACGTCAAAGGTTTCATATTTCTGTCCCATCACGACCAGCTGCTGCTTCTGTACCGGGAAACCGGGATCGATGAAGAGAATGGTATCCTTTTTCTCATCGCACTGGCTACATGTGAGGAATGAAGCGAAAGTTCCTTGCATGGAGCCGGTAACTGGTACACAACCTTCGGGGGCTACATCTACATTGATAAAGGCTTTGATAAAACGTGATGCTTCCTCTTTCAAGGCGGGAAGTCCGTTAATGTCCGGGTAGAGGCTGGCAATACCATTCTGCAATGCCTCCACCTCGGCCTTTACGCCGACGGCTGAGGGGGGGAGTCCGGGTACACCCATTTCCATTTTTATGAATTCCACACCCGATGCCGCTTCGGCATTGGCTGCAATGGCTTTTACTTCACGGATGGTTGCTTTGGCAAAGTCTGTGATATGAAAATCTGCGATAGTTTCATCTATCAACTTACGTTCAATAGGAGTATTTCTCATGATTTCAATATTAATTTAGTTTTGCAAAGGTAACATAAATCTCTTATAATCAAGCTATGTTAAAAAAAAGATGATTTTTTTTCTTTCAAGCTATTGCAGATATAAGAATTTTGTCTACCTTTGCAACCGCAATCGAGAGAGATAGCAACGAAAGAATGAAATAATGGTGCGTTAGTTCAGTTGGTTAGAATACATGCCTGTCACGCATGGGGTCACGGGTTCGAGTCCCGTACGCACCGCAGATACACTAAGACAACAAAGTGTCAAAAGTAAGTAAATCAGCTCTAAATCATGGATTTAGGGCTGTTTTTTTGTTGTCCCTACGACAACCCAATACTCCCCTAAAAGCCATCTTGCAGACAAAAAGCGTTTCTAAATCGTTACCCAAAAAATAAACGCCAAAAAAAGTAACGATTTCATAGATATGTCGCTGATTTGTCGCAATTTAGACCTTCAAAAACGTATCTAAGAAAAGTAACGATTTGAATATAAACCAATAGCGATGGCAACCGATATATATTCACTAAGACGTTTTTTCAATATTTCCTTTAAAAGTCTCCGATAATACCGTTAAGTGTCTTGGCATAAATAATTCATTTGCAACACGTTGAGATTAATTTTGCAACCCAAAAAAACAAAAGTTATGCGAAGTACATTCAGAGTTTTATTTTATTTAAAGAAAGGTGCTCCATTAAAGAATGGAATGTTACCTATTATGGTTCGTATCACCATTGACGGTGAGAAAGTCGAGTTCAGTACCAAACTGGAAATAGAAGAGAAGAAATGGGATATAAAATCTGCTAAAGCGGCAGGACGTACCCCGGCAGCTAATGAAATCAATTTGAAACTGGATAAAATGCGCGTGGAGTTCAACAACCACTACGAGAAAATCCGTTCAGTAGGAAGTTTCCCCACCCCCTTAATGTTGAAGAACGCCTATTTGGGCATCAAGGCAAAGAGTCACACGATGCTTACCGTATTCAAGAAGATAGTAGATGAAAAGGGCAAACAGCTCGGCGTGTCCATATCCAAATCCACTTACAGCAAATACGAATTAGTCTATCGCCGTTTGCAGGAGTACATCAAGCAAGAATACAAAAACACCGACCTTCCCCTTTACAGCATCGATGACGATTTTGTGAACGGTTTTGAAATCTTCCTCCGTGTAGATAAGAAAGTCGGTCATAACGCCACCGCCAAGATGATGCAGAAGTTAAAGACCTCGACTACCTATGCAAAATCCCACGGCATGATGCAGGAAGATCCCTTCTACGATAAGAAAATCACGTTTGAAGACGTGGATGTTCCCTATCTGACAATGGAAGAACTCCAAGCCGTCATGGAAAAAGACATTCAGAACGCCCGTTTGCGTCGTGTCCGTGACATCTTCGTCTTTTCCTGTTTCACCGGTTTGGCGTATTCAGACACCTATTATCTGACCGAAGAACACCTGTACAAAGCCAATGACGGGAAAATGTGGATTAAGAAACCCCGTCAGAAAACAAAGGTCATAGCAGATATACCTTTATTGGAAGTCCCCCTTCAAATATTAGACAAATATCGTGGACAACAGACCGGCGGACGCCTGCTTCCCGTATGCAGCAATCAGAAAGTCAACCAATACCTGAAAGAACTCGCCACCGTGTGCGGCATCAACAAAGAGTTGACCTATCACGTTGCAAGATACACATTTGCCACCTCGCTTACCCTGCTGCATGACGTACCGATGGCAAGTATCGCGAAGATGTTGGGACACACCAATATCCGCCAGACACAGCACTACGCCAAAGCCACCAACATACTACTCAGCCGTAGTATGCAGAATCTTTCAGAACAGTTGAATTTACGCATGGAAATAAAATAAAGGAGAAAAAACAAATGTATATAGATTATCTAAGTAACAGCCGTACAAACGGGATGAATACCGGTCGTGAATACCTGACGATGGAAGAACTTGCAGCAATTATAAAACGGGAATTTGACAGTTCCCGTTTAGAAAAAGTCCGCGACCTGTACCTGTTCGCCTGCTATACCGGTCTGGTTTATCAAGACATCAAGAACTTGCAGCCATACAACATCATTACGGCAAAGGACGGTACACGCTGGTTATCAATCCGCCGACAGATGCACAGCAGTTCGTGGCAAATCCCCCTATTGGAAAACGCCTGTCAAATCATCGACAAGTACAAAGACAATGGAACAGAGAATCTTTTGCCCGTTCCGAGCATCCAAAAGGTCAACGCCTACTTGAAAGAGATAGCCTCACAGTGCGGTTTAGACCGGAATCTAAGTTTCCAGTCCGCCCGTTCCACCTTTGCCGTGACGATTGGCATAGCCAACAAAGTCTCCCCCGTGACCATTTCCAAACTGTTCGGCTTCCGGGACTACACCACCCGTTCCTCCCGTGTCTCCGACAAGCAAATCAGCAAAGAAATGCTTGAACTGTCCAAGAAACTTGCAACTAACAAATAAATTCAAGATATAAATAACTAATTTTACCCCCAAACAAAATCATTATGGAAAGAGGATACATACAAATCACAGAAGAAGAAATCGGCAAACCCATTGTCGAAGTCAAAATAGTAAACGGAACCGTGTGGATGTTCAAGCACGAAATCGCTCGTCTTTTCGACGTATACCTCCAGACGGTGGGCAACAACTTCCGTTCCATCTTTAAGTCCGGCGTGCTTCGTGAAGACGACGTAACGATGGAGCGCAAGATGAAGAACGAGAAAGGTCAGGACATCTACGTCACCTTTTACAATCTCGAAGCCATCATCTTCCTTAGTTACCGTATAGACTCCCGCTATGCCAAAGCCTTCAGGGAATGGGTGATGAACGCCCTTTGCGAATACAACCGCATGGACAAGAAGGCAACCGAGGTAATTGTCGTGTTCAATGCCGACACCCGCCATGCCTCCATCCAGTACCCGCAGATACCCAACTAAAATCCCCTAACACGGTAAATCAAAGCCTGATGCACAAATAAATGTATCAGGCTTTTTTCATATCCCCAAAAACCTCTACCTTTGAACAAACTATTGATTATGATTGAAAATCTTGTTGTTTCCGTCCCGTTTGAGGATTTAGACGACGCACCCATATACAACTATTTCCGGCTTTCAGAAATGCCCGGCGAGTTCCTGGTCATACAGAAAGAGAACGGCATGTTCTACTTCCTCTGTTCCCACGACTGCCCGATTGAGAAGATAAGCCGTTCCTTCGACTGGTACATTGTTTCCAAAGACAAATTCAACGACCACCTGACAATCGGCATCGGGTTGGCAGACAAAGAACCGATAGAGGGCGAACTCTACCGCCTTCAAGACGAAACCACCCTGAACCTTTGGCGTGACATACTCCGTTTTACATTCGAGGGTGACTTCGTCCGCCAGTTCTTTCCCTACGATACCTATTTCAAAGGCAAGGTGCGCTATGACGAAGCCTTGTGCTTCTATATTCACGATTATTACCCGACCCGGACAAAAGACCTGACCCCACATCAAAAAAAGGTCAGCAACTTAGTGTTCCGCTTTAAAGAAGGAACCGAGAACGCCGCCCCCTTGCTTGCCAAGATTTTCTCCCTCTGCATCGGTCGTATGCCCTTCTTCAAAGAAATGAAATCTCCCGTCCTGATACCTATCCCAGCCGCCACGCGCGAGCGCAATATTGCCCGCTTTGCCCGTTTTTGCAGCCTTCTGTCCCGCCGCCTGAAAATAGCGGACGGATTCCGTGCCATCTGGATTAAAGAAGACCGGGAACAACTCAAAGGAACTACCGGACACAATAAACTTTCCAATCTCATTTTCCACTCTGAATACATCAGGGGGAAAGATGTAATTTTGGTGGACGACATCGCCACCACCGGTCAGAGCTTCATCCAGATGAAACGTAAATGTATGCAGTTGGGTGCCAATTCGGTGGTGGGAGTATTTTTAGGAAAAACGGTTTAATTAATATAAAATATTATCTTTATGGCTAATAATGAAATCTGTGATTGTAAGACAGTTATCAAAGAATTATCTTCTTTGGATTTATTAAATTGTAGTGATAAAGACGTTCAGGCGATATTACAGAAATTATATGCCAAACCTATTGCTGCACCACTTTGTGATTATCCGGCTGATACTGTAATTGTTCGTGGAAGACCTATTACTTCAGCGGAACAAATAAAATATAAACATGAACTTTCCTACGTTCCTGCGGATAAAAACAAAAAATACCAGAGAGGGAGTACCCCTAACCAAACAATGTTTTATGGTATTCTTAGTGATACTAATGATACTCAATTAGTTGGATGCTTAGGAGAGATATGTGACTGCTTAAGAGAACCAAATCCACAAGATGGTGAATATTATGCTATTATTAGTTTTTGGATTGCTCGCGAAACTATATCGTTGTTTACAATTATAAATCCAGAATCACCAAGTAACAAATCTGATAATTTAAAGAGAATGGCAGAAGAACTTAATTTATTCATGGAAGAATACAAAGATTATTTTGATAAGGAAGATGTAATATCTTTGCAAAAATTTATGTATCACCAATATAATAAGAAAGCTCTTACAGAAAACGATTATTGGATACCAGCTCTTTTTACAATGGATTTAATAAAGTCGGAAAATATAGATGGCATTTTATATGAAAGTGCGCAAGTTGCTGATGAACAATTAGACAATGTATTATGCTTGGCAATAAAGCCGGAAAGCGCAGATAAAAAATTAAGTTTTCTATCGGCTGTAAAAGTAACAATTACAATAAAAGATGGAAAAGCAACGGTAAAAGGTGAACCCATTGACATTCAATAGATACCCATTGAAAGACAAGATAAATCCCGAAATCGTTACTCAAAATATATCCGAATTGAAAAGTAACGATTTAGTATATAATCAACTAATTAACAGATAGTTTACAACTCTTCCAGCGGTATAAAAGCCGTTTATCCGTCAAAAAGCCATTCCCCGTACTTTGTACTGGAAATCCCATTTTGCCTACCCATAACCGCAGAAAAGTATTCCGTTGGCCATCTGAATATGAATCTTCATCAGCCACCGGAACACCTTTCTTTTTTCGGTTATGCCAAAAGGTTGTTTTTATGATTGTTTTTATCCCATCCGGATAACAGCCGGAGCGGAATTATTTCTTTTCCAGCTTCCTCATAGCGTCAGCAAGAGCGACATCCATCGCTTCGTAATGATCGCTATCGTACTTCATTAGTCCGGCAAGCAGTCCGTTCAGCGTGTTTATGGCACTTGTCCCTTCTTCTGAACTTCCAGTCTTTGAAATCAGGTCGATAGCCGCACTCAAATCCCCCCGTAACTTTACGAGGTCACTAACTTTCTCAATTGGTAAGAGGTAGAACAGTTCTCCTTTATCTGTTCCTACAATCCCCTGCAACGGGGTTTCATGTAAATGTTCCATTATCATATGTATTAAAAAACGTGACACTGCCAATCACAGTTCCAAAGGCATCGCCAAACGCCCAACACAAAAGCAACTGACAGGTCACGTTAGTATATGACCGAGCTAGTTTACTTACCTTTGTGTTTTGAAATTGGCGATTTCTTGGAACGGTAAATAAACTTACTAAAAAGCGGAGGACTATTTATCCTCTCGTTGCAAAAGTAGGAAAATAATAGGATATTCCTTTGTGATTAAGATAAAAAGATAAAGCCAATATCTTATAAGATAACGGATAGCTCCCGGCGAGCTATCTTTTTAATGGTTATCACATGGCTTTTTTCTTCATTTTTCTCTCTATAATTTCTTCCTCGATTGCTCCTGCCAATCTAAAGGAAGCCAACTGTTAAGCTATGTTTCTTGTGCGAAGATAAACGGCAGTCTATTGCCGTTCAAATTTTTATTTGCAAAATCTCCAGCCCTACGGGTAGTATTTTACAAAAAAAATTTGCCCGTTCATATCCAGCCATCTTCCGATGCACACGAAACACAGCTCAACAGCCGGCTCCGATAAGGCATAAAAAAAAAGTCAGAAATTATGAAAAATGAAGAAAAAAATAGGAAACAGCAGCTTACGAGCCTTCCAATCAGCATAAATATTTTGAAAGTCGTTTTGATGGCGGCTGGTGTCTATTACTTCGGAGTGAAGTTCCTTTTTGCCATCCTTTTGTGGTGGGCAGTCCGTCAGATACTCCGTTTGTTCTTCATTACCCTTAAACTTCTGTTTTGGGGACTGATAGCCCTGTTCATTCTATACGCAATTATTTAATCACTAAACAACATATAATATGAAAGCCATATCCCAAATGACACAAGGAGAAAAGTTACAGACGATTTCAGAGTATACCCCATGCAAGATAGAACGTGAAATAGTGCTCCGTTACCTTTTGGCGGTACGCCATAACGATATACAGCAGATAGAATATTTTGAGAAATTCGGTAAAAGCATACGCCAGATTATCCTTAATGTCCATACCTACGAAAGAGCATTGCTTTTCGGTTATACAAGCAAGGATTTAAACGAACACGGTTGGTTAATTGGTATGTTACCCATCGTTGAGAAAATCGAAGTGGATAACTTTAACTGCATCCACATCGGTAAATCCCAAAACGGAACGTATGCCGTAGCTGTAGATTGGTGTACGGGAAGTGCCGGAGGTGGAAGCCATCCATCCGTATTTGACGAACCCATCAAAGACTACAAAGAGGCCGTCAGACAGGGTATTTGCCAGTTGGAACAGCAATACAGCAAGGCAGAACGCTATTCTGTTACCGATAGAAGCAATTATAATCCCAAAGTGATAAGCAAACTCAAAAATAAACTATTGGAACTGAAATCCCGGTACACCCAGCCCCAACAACTTACATTGGCGCTATTCTAAAAACAAAACCCTCTTGCCCATTATCAGGCAGGAGGATTTTTATTTTTATATAAGGGAAAAGCCTATTCAACCTCTTCTCCCCATAACTCCATATCAGTCGGCGCATGATATAAATCCCATCCGATGCACCCCCATATAGCAATAAGGAAGCCACAATAAACAAGCAAAGCAGTCATTACTACCTCAATTTAGTTAAAGGTTCAATCAACCTCTTCATGTCCTCACTCATCCGGCTTTGCTCATATTTGGATCGGCTTAAATTCTCAAAGACAATTTGTTTAGGCAGAACCTTATAACAAAAATAACTTGAACCGAAATAAGCCGCATTTTTCTCCGTAAACTGGATACGTTTGTCAAACAAAAGCATTTGCATCTCTTTATCCTTGAACAGACGTGCCGGAGCACTGCTGTTCAACCATAAATTAGATAAAATCAGTGCAAAAGGCTTTCCGAAAGATAAGCAACGTTCCACTACTTGCTGCTTTTTGCTGAAAGGAGGATTTGATACAATCATATCCCATTTCATTGGCTCATAATTAAAAAAGTCTTGCCCGGTGCAAATATGGGAATGGACAGTATTTATACCGGCAGCTTTCAGAGCAAGTATAAATTCGCTGTTTTCCGTATCAAACGGACACCATACGGTTTTATCCTTTGGTATGTACTTTATAATAGGAGCAACCGCATAAGCAGGAGTATATTGCTCATCACTGCTAAAGCGTGGATTATACCCGGCATAAATCATTCTTCCTCCTCCTTATCCTGACTTTCATTATTGAAGCTGAAAGATTTCTGTATCATTTGTCCGAAAGAATCGACCACATAAATATCAATCGTCTGCTGGTCAGTACTCATAGATTTATAATACAGACGGAATGTTTCCCTTTCCAGCGGATAGAGGTCATTCGGGAGAAGAACCGTCCCGTCTTCCAAGCGTAACTGCCCCTTGCCATCCGGTTGGAAGTAACGGATAAAATACTTCGTTTCCACATACGTGCCGCCTCTAACCAACTCACAACGTATTTCCGCTTCCTCGCCTATTACGATTTTATTCTGTACCGGCAGTGTCGCCATATCAAACTCATACACCTGCTGCACGTCCAACTTGTCGCTACAGGCTACTACACACACGATACCCGTCAACACAAGACCGAGCACGAATATTGTTTCAAACATCTTCTTCATATACCTTTATTAATTGATTAAGAATTTAAGCCCCAGACCGAACTGAAAATGAAACTTACCCGTATCACTTCCCCACAAGCACCGCTCGCGGGCGTTCAGTAGCAGCACCACCCGGTTACTCAGATAACTTTCCAGTTCCAGCGATACAGCACCCCCATAGACAAAATTATCACCGCTTCGCAGGGTAGAACCGTCATAGAGCAGCTTTTCTCCCCAATTATTGGTTTCATATCCCGCCAATGCCGATCCGCCCAGCGAAAGCAGAAATACCTTGTTCGCATCCGAAAGAAAAGTATAGTAATACCCACCCTCCGCAGTAAATTGCGAGGTAGGTATGCGGATAGCCTTATACGGATGATACTTTTGCAGATACTCCGCACCGAACACCCACCGGTTGCAATGTCTGGTATAAGTATCCAGCGACAACCCGAAAGAATACCCCAGCTCATTACGTTTATCGGGCGAATGGAAACCGTCCGCCATTCCTCCCGTAACCCGGATGCCACGCATACCAGGCAGGCAGCGTTGGGCGTATGCCTTGTCCGTCAGGACAAAGCACACTACCATACACAATAAAAATAGAACCTTCTTCATCTTATTTCATTTTCAGTTCGTTAATCACTCTTGCACGGATTAGTTCCGCATTTCCGATTACAAATTTCTGATGGCGTCCGCCCGCCTGCTCATTCATTTCCACCACCAGCTCCTTATCGTCCGGCAACGTAAATTTAGGCAATGTAAAGACCGTTCTCTCCCTGCTCTTCCCGTTGACCACCGTTACATAATTGTACGCACGCAGCGGAACAATCACCTGTTCCTGAATGGCTGTACGTTTCGCAATCTTTCTGTCCACCACCTTAAAAGTGATATAGTCCACATGAAAAGGCACGTTGGACGAGTTTTTCAACTCCGTATGGAAATACAGTAACCCGTTGTGCGTATAAATCCCTTTCAACGTATATTGAATACCGAACCTTTTACAGCCGATATGCTTCACCAGTCTGTCATTGTTGGCATGGATAGACTTCATTATCAGCCGTACCAACAACGGCGATTCGCTGCCCAATTCTTTCAGATAAACCTCCATCGAGTTATTCGGTCGGTTCACCGCTTCGCCGTCATGGATAAAGTCCTTCATCTCGATATTCAACTTCGTAGGCTCATCCGCATACTTGACATTAAACGTGTAATAACTGCCATCCTCCGTAATCACCGCAAGATTGGTTTCCCGTGAGAAATCACGCAGTGCCGCTTTCACACGCAGCACATTTTCCGAACCGTCCGCTTTTCCGGCGATAATGTCCGCAGAACCCAAATCCACATAACGGATAGCCGCAGGAAAAATCAGATGTACCGTTTTACTGAAAGTCACTTCTAACCCATAGGGAGGAACCATCCGGTCAAAAGTCACCGTCCGGGTAAGTCCTTCGTACAAATCCCCCGTAGAAGGACTTTTGCGCACCTCTTCCTCGCTTGCATCTTCCTCTTCAGCGGCAACCGCTTCCGTTTCCTGTTGCACCTTTTCCACTTTCACTGTCTTTTGTGCGTATGCACCCGATACACTTGCACAAAAGGCAAGCATCAAAATCAACTTTTTCATAAATACTTCTTTTTAATTTGTTTATAATTGGATTTTTTAGTGGTATATCTCTACTGTCCCGGCAGAAGATAAAACTCATGGTTAGCTTTGAGCGTCACCTTTACCGTTCGGAACTTCTTCGCCAGATATTGCGACGCCCCCTGAATGACACCCTTTCCCAAGTCCGCAGCCAGTTGTGCTCCGGCATCTTCCGTGATGGTGATACTCGTTCCGAGTGACGACCCCATGTTCGCCGCCATCTCCTTCACCGCGTTCAGTTCCTCCGATTCAGGCACAAACACCCCCTTCATACCTTTTGTATCATATACATCCAGATTGATGGGCGTCACACTCTCCCCGTAACTGACCGAACTCACCTTTATCTCCATCCGTTCACCGTTGACTTTTGCTGTACCGGTAACCATTGTTCCCGATGGCACATACTGTTCTCCCGCCATCATCGGCTCCAACAACCGGAGTTGCACTTCCTTCCCGTCCGTCAGCGTGACGGTCTGGTACACACAGGCACGGATAGTATTCTTCGCAAGACCCTCCACCTCCGTTTGTACCGTATTGAATCCCAGATTACGAGGCTTACTGTACACCCTCACAAAATCCGCATCACTCATCGGCGGAGCCAGTAGCGACACCACTCTCTCCTTTACCTGTCCCACCGGCACAGTGACAGTTCGGGCATTTCCCGTGCCCTTGTTCCCGGCGGTGGCAACCTCTGCCTTTTCCGGTTGCCCGTTACCGTTCTGTCCCGGCATATACTTTGCCGCCAGTTGGTACGACTTCTCCATCAGTTCCAGTTGTTCATCCGCAGCCGTTTTTCTCTGCTGTTCTTCCTCCTTCATCCGTTCCAGTTCCTGAATCCGCCATTCCAGTTCCAACTGCTTCTGGTCATCTTCCGGCTCCTTCTGTTCCTGGTAGAAAGTACCCAACTGCTTGTTTATATCCTTATAAGCAACCGCCGAAGAACGGATCGGCGAATTACCCGTGCGTAGTGCAGGTTCCGGCGGCAGTTCTTCCATTGAATCCCCGATAGGGGCTTCCTCCGTCTGCCCGATGGCAATCTCAAAGTCCTGCAAAGTCCCCATTTTCGACTTCTGCTGTTTCTCGAAGGCATCCCGCTCGTATGCTTCCTTCTTGTCATCCAGCAATCCCTTTTCTTTGGGGAGCGGCACGTCGATATTGAATCCCTGCTGCTCTTCCTTTTCCTCTCCACCCGAAGAAGGAGCGAAAATCAGCCACATGGCACCCGCGAACACGAGAAACATCAGCGGATACACCAGCATCTTCTTTCTCCGTTGGGCTTCCGCCGGTGTCAACTCCTTGCGTTCCTTCTCTTTCGGCTTCTCCTTTTTCTCTGCCGGTTGTCGGGCTGCATCCTCTCCGGCAGTTTCCCGGACTTCCTCCGTCACCGTTTCCTCTTCTATCTGTACGATACCTTCCTCCAGTACCGTACCTTCCTCATTGATATGATTATCTTCCATTTTTTTTACTTTATCATATTATTACTCCCTGAACTCTCCCGAACGGGATAAGGGACACTATCCGCCTGCTGATGCAGTTTCATTTGTTCGATATGCTCGATCTGCAACCGTTCGCCTTCCTCTTTTCCCATCCGGTAAATACCCGAAACCGTGAAATAGATAGACAACGCACTGAATCCTAACAACATCGTGAGCGTGACTGCCAACTGCTTTCCCGGCGTCAGCCTTCCGCACATACGGCGCAGACCATCATCCATCCGGTCTTGCCATTCATTGATTTTCTTCCGTATCATCATGCCTATCTTTCCAGTACCCGTACATCCTTGTTTTCCAGAATCTCGAACCGCTCCATCGTGAACCCGTGCGGGTTATTGTCCGACCGTACCGAATTGATTAATCCGCACCGGGTAACAAGGCTTCGTTCCGTCACATTACTTGCACGGATAATCATCTGCCGCGCGTACATCGTCACCTGATAAGGATAGCGGTCAAAGTCGCACGCCATGCTGTCCACCTGCAAAGTCTGGTTGATATTCGCCGAGATAATCCGGTTATAATATCCCTTCTCGCTCCAATCCTTGTAGTACCTGAAAGCACTCTCATCGCAGAGGAACAGCGCCCTTCTGATATTTCCCTCTATCGCATCCTTGTCCGGCGAAAGCGTGAAGAACAACTCATGAAACCGCTTCACGTGCTCTTTCGCCTCCACCGGTCTGTTTTGCGAAAGGTCTTGTGACAGAGCCAGCATCAGCGACTTACCGTTATCCAATACATAAATCTTCTCCCTCTGCTTTTGCGCAAAGCTGTACGAACTCCAGATGCTGTACCCCGCCACCAGCGTACACAGCACGAGGAATACCAAAGCAATCATCCGGATTTGCCGGAAACTGCTCTCTATATTCTTTAAACTCTTAAATTCCATCTTAATAAGATTATTTGATTTTCAACTGATTATTTACCTCTTAACTTTCCCGAAACATGACCGACGGCAGCTCCCGTCACTGCCGCAGCCCCTTTGCCGCCTTTCAGTCCCCACGAATTGACCTGCTTCCCGTAACTTCCCGCACCACCGTTCTGAATGATCCATCCCGATACGGTCGGAATCGTGAAATACCCGATAATCCCTATCAACATGAATATTATGTAAGCCGCATTCGAAGCATCCGGTATAAAATTCGGGTCTTCCAGTGCCACAATATCCTTTTCCAGCATCAATACCTGAATACGGGCAAGCACCGCACTGAACAAGTCCGAAACCGGCAGCCACAAATAAATCCCGATATACCGGGTGAGCCATTGCGTCAGCGTCGCCTGAAATCCGTCATAGACGGAAAGAGCGAAGGCGAGCGGCCCCAAAATGCTCAACACGATTAAGAAAAATGTCCGTATCGTGTCCAGTATCAGCGAAGCAGCCTGAAAGAGCAGCTCCATCACCCAGCGGAAAGCATCCCGGATATTCTTCTTCAGTTCATACCCCGTTCTTTTCATTTGCATCCCCATCATGATACCCAGCGATTCCGGCGACCATCCCAGCTCGTCGATCTTCTTGTCAAATTCAGCGTCCGAAACGAGATACGCCGTTTCCGGATTCCTCACCATCGCCTCATATTCCAGTTTCTCCCGTTGCTGGCTGTACTTCTCTATATTGAGCGTCTGCCCTTGCAGGATATTGTTGCAGCCCTTGACCACCGGACTCAGCACCGTATTGATAGTCCCCAATACAAAAGTGGGAAAGAACATGATGCACAGCCCCACCGCAAACGGACGCAACAGTGGATATACATCCACCGGTTCCGCCCTCGCCAGAGCCTGCCATACTTTGGCAGCGATAAAGAACAAGGCACCCAGCCCGGCAACGCCCTTTGCCACCCCAATCATATCACCGCAGAGCGGCAACATCTCCGCGTACAGATTCCGCAGAATCTGGTGCAAGTTTTCAAATTCAGCATCCATGACCGTTTACCAATATCTTTCGTTAGCACTTCCATACAAGGACAAAATCCTTTTGGTATCATTTTTCTCTTTCGCACGCAGGTAAGAAACCGAGATGTTCCGGTTCGTGTAGTACGCCACCAGATTGCGGTAATCCTTCACATCCCTGTACACCCGGTCTATCACGTCCATGCGTTCCTTGTCGCTCATCGACAGCCCGTTTGCGTTGACTACCGTTTTCAGTTCCTCCAACAGTCCGCTGCTTTCTTCCAGCAACTTCGTATATCCGAAAGCGATGGCGTTCAGTTCCCCCGGTGTAAAATTCGGGTCGGATAGCATCTTCTGATAGTTCGTCACATACATTTCCGAAATATCCCCGACGAGCAATACCGTCTGTTGCACCTTCCGGGCATCCTTCACTAAATTGTGTACAGATTTCAGTGCGTCGTAATATTTTTTTCCCTGTTCAAACACCTTTGCCGTTTCCTTGAAACCGTTCAGCGTATTGTTGGCAGTCGTCGAAGTCTGTATAATCTGCTTGGCAGAATTGATGATACCTTGCGCCAGATTTCCGGGATCGGTAACCACCCATTGCGCTTTCGCCTCATGGCAGAAGCACGCTGCACTGATGCAGAGCACAAATAAGATTCTTCTCATAAATACATCTTTTTAATTGTTCGTAATTGGATTTTTTAGTGGTAACGGCAGAAGAGCATCACAGCTCGTCCGCCCGGACATATTCCCCTTCCGTAGAGAGGTATAACAGATCCTTTTCCTCGTCATAGCCTAACAGTATTTCCCCAAACAGATCAACGGATAGTCCCCGCCCGGTTTGTTCTATTTTGTTTACTATCACCGTATCGGGATTATAGACTATGGCAAGGCAGAAATTCCTGCCGTCGTGGAACACCTGCACCGGTGGGGAGTGCAGGTTACTTTTCCATGCGCCACAGATATTTCTGACCGGAAACCTACGGTTAGCTTTCATGGCTTCCTACTGTTTCCGGACATACTCCCCATTGGTTGAAAAGGTCAATATATCCCTTTCCTGATGGTAAGTCATATCAATATGAAACCCCGTGTCGATAAACATAGCCCCACCTTTCTGTTGGATCACATACGTTTCCGGCACCGTTCTTCCCGTCATTCCCCTTTTGGCAAAAAGGGTCAGCTTGTAGCACTTCCCGTCTTTGGCAATCCGTATATCCGGTTTCCCGATGGCACTTTTCCATTCCCCGCACAACCGGTTCATATCCGTTTGCGGTTCGGTGCAGGCTTCCGTCAGCAGGCACATGACCCCGGCGAGCAGCACCGACAATGTTCTCATCTGTTTCTCATTAAATAGATACTTCATTTCAATCCTGTTTTTTTTGTTTTTTACTTTCCGCCAGTTGCTTGATAGCCAGTTCGATATTCCCCCCTAATTTCTCCGCCAACTGCATCACTTCCAGTTTCTCCGTTTCCTCCGTCGTATAAGTCAAATACTCCTGCATCGACACCTCCGTGGCATAGACCGCCGACTGCACGCCGCCCAGCCCGAACCACACCTCCTTATACTTCCTCGATGCCGCATTTGCCATATTGATAGAGAGGATTTGCGCCTTCTCCTTGTCCGTCAGCCCCAGCAACTCCTGAATTTTCGAGAACTTGTTCATGTACTTGCGTTGGTCGAGCAGAATCTTGCAATCCGAGTTATTGATAATACTCTCCTTGACAATAGGCGAAGAAATAATATCGTCCACCTCTTGCGTTACCGTCACCGCCTCCCCGAAAAACTTTCGGACAGTCTTGTACAGATAGCGCATATATTCCGCCATCCCTTCCCGTGTCAGTGCCTTCCATGCCTCCTCGATGATTATCATCTTTCTTACCCCTTTCAACCGGCGTAACTTATTGATAAACATCTCCATAATAATGATAGTAGTCACCGGAAAAAGGATGGGATGATCCTTGATAGAATCGATTTCGAATACCACGAACCGCTTGTCCAGCAAGTCCAGCTGCTTG
Organism: Bacteroides uniformis; assembly: GCF_025147485.1. Classification (NCBI taxonomy): domain Bacteria; kingdom Pseudomonadati; phylum Bacteroidota; class Bacteroidia; order Bacteroidales; family Bacteroidaceae; genus Bacteroides; species Bacteroides uniformis. Next base: position 3,180,672 of record NZ_CP102263.1, read on the forward strand.
TCCGAGTTCAGCAGAAAATCATACTCGCCGCCCTTGTGGTAAGGTTCCAGTACATTCAGGAAATTGGTGATGTCGAACTCCTTGTCGCGTACCCCCTTCGCATCCAGTATCGCCCGGTAGTCCGTGTCCACAAACTCGTAGAAAGTGTCGAAAGACGGCACAAGGCTGTCATCATACTTGATCCGGTCAATGAACAAGGCAACCGCATTGGACAGCGCTACCTCTTCCGAGCGCGACGCCGGTTCATTGTCCTTCTTCCAGAGCGTCAGGAGCAATGTCTTGATAGATTCCTTTTTCTCCACGTCAAACACCTTGTCCTGCGTAAAGAAGGGGTTGAAACTGATCGGGCTTTCCTCCGTATAGGTGAAATACACCCCGTCGTCCCCGTGCGTCTTTCTCCGTATCATCTCGCACAGCCCCGAATACGAATTACCCGTATCCACCAGCACGATGTGCGCCCCCTGTTCCCAATACTGCCTCACTAAATGATTCATAAAGAATGACTTCCCACTACCCGAACCGCCCAGCACGAATTTATTGCGGTTCGTAATGATCCCCGTCTTCATCGGCAAGTCCGAAATATCCACATGAATCGGCTTCCCGCTAATCCGGTCAGCCATCTTTATCCCGAACGCACTCGGCGAACTCTTGTAATTTGTTTCCTCGATAAAGAAACAGAGAGCCGGTTCGATGAATGTATAGAAACTTTCCTCCTCCGGAAAGTCCCCCGCATTTCCCGGCATCGCCGCCCAATACAGCGTAGCCGCGTCCACCGTGTTATGCCTTGGCTTACATTCCATCAGCGCCAACTGGCTGCCCACATCGTTGCGAATATTCTTCAGTTCCTCCGCATCATCCGACCACGCCATCACATTGCAGTGGCAGCGTACCGACGTCAGCGAATAACTGTGCGCCTCGTTCAGATAGAGGTCTATCCATTCCTTGTTAATCTGGTTCGACCGGCTGTAGCGGGAGAGCGACTGCATGTTTCGTGCCGTCTTCTCGAACTTCTTCAGGTTCTCGTTGCTGTCATCAATGAAAATATATTGGTTCACAATATGGTTGCACGACAACAGCAGCCCGATGGGAGCCGCAAAGCACAACCGGCAGTCCGAGCGGTCAGTCGATAACTTCTCGTACCGCATATCCGTGCCCACCTTTCCCGGCACATCGTCCACGTCCGAGAGCGTATGCACGCACAGCTTCTTGTCGCCGATGCGCAGCCCGTCCGTTCCTAACTCCATATCTTCCAGTGTCGTCGTATCTTCCAGCGAGAGCGAGAAATATTTCTCGATCAGTCCCGCACCCTTGTCCGTACCTACGATTTCATCCGTGCCCAACCGTACCAGCCGGACAAGTCCCGAATCGTTCACGATCTGTTCGAACTGTCCCACCGCTTCCAGAAAGCGCGTAGTCATCTCCTTGTTCACCTCTTTCGGCACGATAAACCCGCGGCACAGCGATGAAAAATTACTTTGCATCCTTGCCCGTTCCTTCGTCGTTTTCGTCAGGAACAGATAACACCCGTGATTGAGGAACGGACGTTCATTGAAGTGCATCTCGTAACAACGGGAGAGGAAACTAAGGCTATCCTTATCCGTTTTCGGCTGGTAATTCTCCTTGATAAACCAGTCCTGCTTGTGTACCACCGAATAGTTCGGCAATACCTTGATTGCTTTCGCCCATGTGGAATGTATCGTTTCATATTCCGGTGTGGTGACCGTGAACAACTCCGGCAGTTCCACCCGGAAGGCGACGGTAATATCCGCATCCTTGCTGATGATGCAGTCCCGTTCCACCGCAAGCAACGGGAATTTGCTTTCTATCGTGGCAGCTTTTAGTACATTTCTCATTTTCTTCTCTTTTTGAATAATTTTCGGGGAGTGATCCTGTTAATCAGGAAGCGGGGATGCTGCCGGGACGAGAGCAGTTTCATCAGTCCGTGTTCGCCGTATTTCTCATTCAGCGCAAATGTAGCCCATACCAGTACCGAAGCCGTGACAACACCGAACCCGATGCAAATCCACTGGTTGATACCCACCATATACAGGATGATGAACACTACAAATACCGCGAGCAATCCGGCAGCGAACAGGAACAGATATTGCGCTTTCAGTCCTTTAAATTCAGCACTTTTCCCAATCCCCTTGTTTAGTTCAAATTCCATTCTCTATTTTCATATATTGTACGCGTACATTATATAAATTACAAGAAGAACGACCTCAAAATAGTAGCCGCCACAATCAGGAAAATACAAGCTCCAAACCAACTTGCGGCAACTTTACTCGTGTCGGGATCGCCCGATGAAAATTTGTTATAGACTTTTACCCCGCCAATCAATCCGCAGACCGCTCCGATAGCGTACACTAACTTCGTCCCCGGGTCAAAATATCCCGTTATCAGGTTCGTTGCCTCCGTTATCCCTGCTTGTCCGTTACCCTGTGCATAAGTAGCGCCCACAGCCACAAACAGAGCGGCGGCAGCTAAAAGAAATTTCTTTGTATTCATAAACACTTGTTTTTTATGGATGCAGGGCTGGATAACCCCGCATCCGGTTATTAATAATTGGTTACACAATGTCATATATATTGAAGTCTTCCGGAACCTCCCCGTCAGCCTCATTGCCGTTATCATCCGTTCCGTCGGACTGTTCCTGCCGGTAGTTCTCCATGTGCAGGTTTATCAGTTCCGTCACCCTTTCCGCCCGTTGCGGGTGGCTGGCAACCAACTGCTCGAACATGTCCGTATGTTGCAGTTCCGTCAGTGTCCTTCCGGCTTCCTGTTCCTCCTGTTCGCTCACCGTTTCCTTTGCCTTTCCCAGCACTTTCACGGCGGCGCACATATCCTCAAAACTCACCCCCGAAGCCATTGCCCCCGGCTCGCTGCATCCTTGCAGTTCCTCGTCTTCCTCCTCATAATCCAGCGACACATCAATGTCCATCGGTTCATTGTCTGCCCCCTCCGGTAGTGCATCGTTGAATATCCCATCCAGTTCTTCGTCAGGCACTTGCAACGGGTGTTTTTCCGGTTCGGCGACAAAAGTATCATCTTTTTCAACTCCTTTTTCGCTTTCATTTTCCGTGGCTTTGAGTGGCTTCAAAGTGGCATCGAGTGGCACCGTTACCGGAAGTACAAAATGGCTTTTCCCCAGAATCCCGGCTACCGGCGCATCCTTTCGGGGCAATATCGCCGCAGCGTTTCGCGCCGCCTTCCGTCGCTTCCATTTCTCATAGTGCAGATAGACCGCAGCCCATAGCACATACAGGATGGCAAGCCCGAACAGCAGTATAAGTTCCACATCCTTGCTCATATCAGATCCTCCCTCTTTTGCCGGTACAGTTCGTTAATCTCTTCCTTGTGCCTTTCCAGATGTTCCGCCAGTACCGTATCTATATAGCCGCCCACCGTTATATCCTTGTCCGCTATCACATGCACCAGTCGGGAGATGACCGCATGAATCTGCCCGCTGATATACACGCACTGCCGTGTTTTCAGCTCGTTCCGTTTCAGGAACTTTTCGCCGTACTCCGACAGTCCCCGTTTCTTTCCCTTTCCCGCTTCCCGGTTCTCCTTCGCCCGTTCCACCGCTTGCAGTGTTCCGCCCGTTTGTTGCGGTTCCGTCGTCTTGAACGACGAGATGATGAAGTTCTCGTCAATCTCATCCAGATTGACGTCCTCTTTCAGTTTCTTCGCCATACGCATCCCTATTGAATCAGTTCCAGTATCTCATCAATAATCTCGTTCAGGTTGCTGCCCCTCACCAGTGCCTTGTCCGCCGGAAAGATAGTCGAGCGGAACAGCGCCTTGTGCCCGGCGGACAACTCCCGCCGGAACCGCTTGCTGTCCGGCAGGAAAGTCTTCAGTACCGACAACCCCAAGTCACGGATCACCTCCTCATACACATCGTACAGTTCCGACTTCTCCCGTCCGTCCACCATGTTCCAGAGCAGGTGCATCCCTTGGATTTTCGACTTCCCCGTAGTAATCAGCGTATCGTTCAGCACCACCACGAAGCGGAGCGTGCTCTCCATCACCACCCGGTCAGCCGATATAGGGGAGAAGATATAGTCCATCCGTGCCAGTGTGCGCACCACGCCGCCGTTGTTGATAGTTCCCGGCAGGTCAAAGAAGATAAAGTCAAAGTCCGTGTCCGCCAGTTCTGCAGCTCTCGTCACCGCATCCTCCGGTGTGCTCTCGATCACCGGATACGCCTTCTTTTTCAGTCGTTGCACCTGCTCGTATGCCATCCGCTTGTAGTACGGATCGTCCATTGCCATTTTCAGGTCACGTTCCCGCATCTCCACGATGCTGTGTTGCGGATAGTCACAGTCCACCACGGCAACATTATAATCCATTACATAGTGCAGGTAACTTGCCACCAATACGGTCAGCGTTGTTTTACCGGCTCCTCCCTTTTGGGTGGAGAAAGCGATGTACTTCGGTTCCTTTTTCATACGTTCAATTTTTAAATCGTTCATTATTCAATTCATTATCTCAATATTTCCTTATCTCTTTACGTCATCCTTTCCCTGTTTCCGTGTAGCATTGCATCACCACTGTACCGTTTCATCATGGAAGAACTTCTCCGTTTCACCACTGACGAACTTCATCATTTCCATACGTCAGTACGACAATGCTTCACTACAACAGCACGTCAGTACATCACCATTGGAGAACATCACCGCCTCACTGTTTCCGTGCCTCAAAAGAATGGCAGCGCAAATAAACGACTAATTGAACTCCCCTGTATCACTTTGAAAATCAGTGGCATCAACTGGCACCAAAGTGGCACCGAGTGGCACCGTTACGGGTTCTTCCGCCCGTTTCCGTCCCCCTAACTTTGCATCGTTAAGCAGTCCGGGTTGCAACCGCCGCCCTTGCCGTCTGTCGCTAACCCTAATCTGACCGGGTACGGTCAGATTTTTATGTTCACCCGAACATAGCAAGCTGTGTTTTTTGCTGCACGAAACAAGTTCTGCCGCAAAAAACGCTTGCCCCTTTTCCGATGGAGAAAGGGGAACAATTACCTCCGAAGTCGGTAATTGTGGGGAGAGAGTGGCAGGGCGTAGCTACTCCGCCGGGCTGTCATTGTACCACTAAAAAAATCGTATGTATGAATGATGAAAAAGAAAAAAGCCGCCGCAAGGGTGGCAGAAATCACAAGACCAACCCCGCCGTTTACCGCTACACGGTCAACTTCGATGCCGTCGAACACGCCCGTTTCCTTACACTTTTCGAGCAGTCCGGCTTGCGCTCTATGGCACAGTTCATTGCCGCCCGTGTCTTCTCCGAAGAATTTCGGGTAGTCCGTACCGACCGTGCCGCGCTCGAATACGTCGCCAAGCTCACCGCATTGTACCAGCAGTTCCGTGCCGTGGGCGTCAATTACAATCAGGCGGTGAAGGAACTCCACGTCCATTTCTCCGAGAAAAAAGCCCTCGCCATGCTTTACCGATTGGAGAAATCCACACTGGAACTGATAGAGTTGAGCCGTAAGATTGTCGAACTGTCCAATACCTTTGAGAGCCGATGGTTGCGAAAATAAGTACCGGACAATCCCTTTACGGTGCCCTTGCCTACAACCAGGACAAGGTGGACGAAGGTCATGCCCGTGTGCTTGCCGCCAATCTCGTCCTGCAACCCGAAGACGGGCAGTTCCGCATCGGCGACTGCATGGACGACTTCCGGCGGTGGATGCCGTCCCACTACCGGACGGAGAAGCCCGTTATCCACATCTCCCTCAATCCGCACCCCGACGACGTGCTCACCGACGAACAGCTCACGGCCATCGGCGAAGAATACATGCGTAAATTGGGATATGGCGACCAGCCCTATCTGATTTTCAAGCACGAGGACATCGAGCGCAGGCACATCCATATCGTCAGCCTCCGGGTGGACAGCACCGGCAGGAAGATCAACGACAGCAACGAGTACCGCCGCAGCAAGGCAATCACCGAAGAACTGGAACAGAAGTACAACCTCCATCCGGCGGAAGGACAGAAACAGGGCGACGACTGGCAGCTCACCGCCGTGGACAGCAGCAAAGGCAACCTGAAAAAACAGATCGCCAATGTAGTGAAACCCCTCTTGAAGATGTACCGCTTCCAGTCCGTGGGCGAGTTCCGAGCCTTGCTTTCCCTGTACAACATAAGTATGGACGAAGTCAAAGGCGAAGTCGACGGCCGCCCTTACCACGGCATCGTGTACTCCGCATTGGACAAGGACGGCGAAAAGACCGGCACACCGATCAAGTCCTCCGTCCTCGGCAAGACCACCGGCATTGCCGCCATCGAAAAACAGATGCAGCAGTCCGCCACGGCAATCCGGGACAAGCAGCTCAAAGAGCGTACCCGCCGCATCGTTTCCGCCGCCATGCAGCGCACCCGGACAGAGTCCGCTTTCCGCAGGGAACTCTCCGCACAGGGCATCGACCTCGTATTGCGTCGCAACGAAGACCACCGTATCTATGGCGTTACCTTCATCGACCACCATAGCCGGGTAGTCCTGAACGGCTCCCGTCTGGGCAAAGACTTCTCCGCGAATGTCTTCAACGAATATTTCAGCAGCGGAGAGGAACCGCAACCGCAGCAGGAACAGCCAACCGTCACCGGCAACCATACCGGACAGCGACCATCAGCAGATACTCGCACCGGTACGACTGCCGCAACATCCGCCGACGGCGGTCTGCTTTCCCTTTTCTCTCCCGACCCCGTACTGCCCGACCGCGAGCCTCCGCTTCCCCGGAAGCGCAGGAAGAAGCGTCGCCGTTACGGACGTCAGGACTAACCCCATAACATATTGTATCACACTATTAAAATTCAAAATATTATGTCACAAGAAGATGATTTAAGAGGATTGGCACGGGTGATGGATTTCATGCGTGCGTTGAGTATTCTGTTTGTAATAATCAATATCTATTGGTACTGTTACCCCGCCATCAAGGAATGGGGGATAAACATCGGAGTGGTGGACAAGATACTGCTCAACTTCCACCGCACCGCCGGGCTGTTCACCTGGTCGCTCTACACCAAACTCTTTTGTGTGGTGTTCCTTGCCCTTTCCTGCATCGGCACCAAAGGAGTGAAAGAAGAAAAGATAAAATGGGTACATATAGGAGCAGTCCTTTCCGTGGGCTTTGTACTGTTCTTTTTCAACTGGTGGTTACTGGACATGCCCGTGTCGTTTGTCGTCCGCACCGCGTTCTATATCCTCACCCTTACCGTCGGCTACCTCTGCCTTTTGGCGGCAGGCATCTGGATCAGCCGCTTGCTGAAGAACAACCTGCTCGATGACGTTTTCAATAATGAAAACGAGAGCTTCATGCAGGAAACCCGGCTCATGGAAAATGAATATTCCGTCAATCTCCGCACCCGTTTCTTCTACAAGAAGAAATGGAACGACGGATGGATCAATGTTGTCAACGTTTTTCGTGCGAGCATCGTATTAGGAACACCGGGCAGCGGCAAATCCTTCGCCGTGGTCAATTCCTACATCAAACAGCAGATTGAAAAAGGCTTCGCGATGTTCATCTACGACTTCAAGTTTCCCGACCTTACCACCATTGCCTACAACCACCTGCTCACCCATCAGGACGGCTACAAGGTCAAGCCGCAGTTCTACATCATCAACTTCGACGACCCCAGCCGCAGCCACCGGTGCAATCCGCTGAACGCCCGGTTCATGACCGACATCTCCGATGCCTACGAAAGTTCGTACAATATCATGTTGAACCTCAACCGTTCATGGGCGGCAAAGCAGGGCGACTTCTTCGTCGAATCGCCCACCATCCTGTTTGCCGCCATCATCTGGTTCCTCCGCATCTACAAGGACGGACGGTACTGCACTTTCCCCCATGCCGTCGAGTTTCTCAACAAGCCCTACGAGCAGATTTTCCCCATCATGTCCTCTTATCCTGAATTGGAGAACTACCTCAGTCCCTTCCTCGACGCATGGCTCGCCGGAGCCGCCGACCAGCTCATGGGGCAGATTGCATCCGCCAAAATTCCCTTGTCCCGTATGATTTCCCCCGCCTTGTATTGGGTCATGTCCGCCGACGAGTTCACCCTTGACATCAACAACCCCGATGCACCCAAAGTCCTCTGCATCGGCAACAACCCCAACCGGCAGGCAATTTACGGTGCCGCTTTGGGACTTTACAACAGCCGTATCATTAAGTTGGTCAATAAGAAAGGAATGTTGAAGAGTTCCATCATCATCGACGAGCTTCCCACCATTTTCATCAAAGGGTTGGACAATCTGATAGCCACCGCCCGAAGCAACAAAGTCGCCGTACTTTTGGGCTTTCAGGACTTCTCCCAGCTCATCCGCGACTATACCGACAAGGAGGCGAAAGTAATCATCAATACCGTCGGCAATCTCTTTTCCGGGCAGGTTGTCGGTGAAACCGCCAAGACGTTAAGTGAGCGTTTCGGCAAGATATTACAGAAACGGCAGAGCATGACCATCAACCGCAATGACAAGTCCACCTCCATCTCCACCCAGATGGACAGCATGATACCGCCCAGCAAGATTTCCGGGCTGACGCAGGGCATGTTTGTCGGTTCCGTCGCCGACAACTTCTCCGAGCGCATCGAGCAGAAGATTTTCCATTGCGAGATAGTGGTGGATGCCGCTAAGATAGCCGAGGAAGAGAAGAGTTATCAGAAAATCCCCGTTATCACCAACTTCGTGGATGACAACGGAGTCGATCACATGCAGGAGATGGTACAGGCTAATTACAACCAAATCAAAGAAGATGTCCGGCAGATTGTCGCCGATGAATTGGAGCGTATCAAGAACGATCCCGCCCTCTGCCATCTGTTGGAATTGGGTAAGAAGGACTAAACCCCTCAAAACAGGCAGGAGGAAAAAGCAAGTTACTTTTTCCTCCTGTACAGTTTCTCGTCGTCCTTGTCCATCCTTTCCAGCAGGGCGTCCCTCATGCTGTCTATATAGGTGGTTCGGCTCTCCTGCACCCGTTCCCGCATGTTCACATAACAGCCCGACGGGTCTTTGATTTCTATCCCTAACATCTTGCCGAAGTGCGCCGCCACCTCCTTGATGGTCACCTTGCCGTCATTGAAATTCTTCAGTGTGTCCGAGCCGTAGATAAACTCCATCAGATGGATGACCTTTCCCGTCCATACAATCGGCGGCAGTGTTTCTTCTCCTTCTTCTTCCTCCGTTCCTTCCGCGTTCCCTTGCGTGCCGCCCTTTGCCCATTCGATGGCGGCGTCCACAAATGCGATGCCCCCGTTGGCGGACAGCTTGCCGCCCGTTTCCGTCCTCCTGTCCTCGATATGGATCAGCAGTGTCCGCAAATGATGCAGGGAAAAGTAGATGAATGTCACATTCTTTTCCTTCATGCAGAACTCATAAATCCGGTGGGTAAAATCACCTAACGCTTCTTCTAATTCCTCGCTTGTGGCATCCCCTTGGGAGAGTAGCCGTATATAGGGTGTTGTCTTAAATTCCTCCATGTATGAAAATATCCGTAAATACCTATTTTGCTTTAAATTGGCTGCAAAGGTACGGATATTCCCGTTTCGGCATGTTACCGAAAATAATCATAAATTCATCATTATTGCCCATGTTTTTTCCGCAGGTTCGTTGGGCTGTCGCCGAGGTTCGCCTTGCAGAAACGGTAGAATTGCTGGGGCGAGGCGAAGTTGAACTCCTCTATGATGTCATGGAAGGGGATATAGGGGAAAGAGAGCCGGTACAGGATATGTTCCGAGCGTTTCTTCAGCAGCCATTGATAGACCGCCGTTCCGAACTCCTCCTTGAAGATACGCCGGAAGGTCGTTATTCCGTAGCCGCATAGGTCGGCAAGTTCCTGCGTGTCGTTGGCTTTCATGTAGTGCGCCAGTACGAGGCTCTTGAACGGCACCTCTTCCCCCGTCATCGGGTGGAAGAAGGCTTGCAGCTCTTCCGGTGTATAGTAGCGGCTGAACAGCCGGATCAGTTCCTTATGTTTCAGGTGCCATAGCTGTATATCCTCCGTGCCGTCCGTCAGATAATGGCGGATGCTTTCCATGAACAGCACGATAGCCTCGTGTGCCGGTAGCTTGCAGCAATAGGTGGTGGGGTTGCCGCCCTCTTCCTTCTTTTTGTGCGTGTACAGGTAGTTCAGTATGCAGTTTTCCGGACGGCAGACCGTGTTGTTGAAGGTATGGATCACCGCATGGGTATCTTCCAGTATCTCTCCCTGGCAGTCAGCCATGCGGGGTAGGAACAGGATGTCGCCCCCGTGCAGCATTTCTTTGCGGAACAGGCTGCTTGTCAGCCGTACTTCACCTTTCTGGCAGAATACGATGTAATTCATACCCTTGTCCGTATTGCTGAATGTTTCCCCTTTCCGGAAACTTCTCAATAGGAAATTACAGTTGTCCGGCGTTTCGTTGCAGGGCAGGTGATGATAGGTTTTCGTTTCATTCATAAATTGGATAGATGGATAAGGTATTATTTGTTTTTCAGTTCTTTCTGGATGCCTGCCAGAAAGTTCAGTGCATCCAGTGGAGTGGTACACGACAAGTCGTAGTCCATTATTTTCCGTTCCCATTCACGGGTGGGATTCTCCGGGACGGTTTTCTTCGTGTCTGCCGGTATGTCGTCTATCAGCGTGGCGTCTTCCGTGGCGTCCAGCCCCGCAAACTCCACCCATGTGTCCGTTTTCGCCAGTACCTTGCCGCCAGCCGCCGCAATGCGTTCCGCCACCGTCGGCAGGCTGTCCGCCGGGAATCCGGCGACCAGCACCTCCCGTCCGCCTTTCCTTGCCTTGCGCTTCACCCGGTAGTGCATCAGCCGTGCCAGTGCAAATGCGCCCGCATCGTAGGCATGGAAGAACATGCCCACTTTCATCAGATAGAGGGTTTCGTTGCCGCCCTCTTCCTGCTTCCTTATCAGTTCTTGTTCCGTCATACGGCTTCTTTCCTTATCAATTGATAACTTACGATTTCCCGCCGCATCTCCCGGCGCAGGCGGGCACGTGCGGTATATCGCTTTTTCAGCACCGTCTTTTCCAGATGTCCAGACACATACATCACCTTCCACCATTGCGGGGCGATGCCGCCTTCCAATAACAGCTTTTTCCGGATGTTATAGGTGGCGAAGTGCTTCATCTGTCCTAAGTACGAATTTACCGACGCCACGAACTGCTCGCCGTGCGTTTCCACATATCCCGGTTCTTGTGCCAGATGGTTGTAGTGCGCCAGCGTGTCACGGAAATACCCCACCGTGCGGTTGCTGATGTACGTCCGTCCCGGTTTCACCACGCCGCCGATATATGGGATGCCCTTACTGTAATGTTGCAGGTACATCTTCCGGGGATGCAGGGTCAGCCCGTTTGCCGCCAGCCATTCGCGGATGCGCTTACGCCTCTCCAGCAGGTATTCCTTGCTGGTATGCACCAGTGCCATGTCGTCCACATACCGCCCGTAGAACGGTATGCCCCACAGCTCCGTAATCAGGTGGTCGAGCGGGCTCAGGAAGAAATTCCCCGACATCTGGCTCGTCAGGTTGCCGATGGGCAGCCCGTGCATCCCGTCCGAATGGAACAGGCTCTTGTCCCGTGGCAACCCTTTCCAGTGGCTCGCGGGACAGCGGCGGATGCAGTTCTTCTCCGGCCGGTTGAAGATCGTTTCGCGCAGCAGGTAGAGTAGCATCTCCAGGTCGTTCGCCCGGTAGGTTTCCCGCAGAAACTTCTCCATCCGCTCGTAAAGTAGCTTCTTGTGTATATCCATGAAGAACGAGCGGACGTCGAGCTTCATCACGTAGCAGTCCTTGGTGTAGTTCTCCGAACATTCCCGGACAAATTCCTCTACCCGGCGGATGCCGTACAGTGTCCCTTTTTCTTTGCGGGTGCTGTAGCTGTCGTCTATAAATTCCGCTTCCAGCAGCGGCTCTATCTTGCGGGCGATCAGGTGGTGTACCACCCGGTCGCGGAAGTCGGCGGCGAATACTTCCCGCTGCACCGGCTTGAATACAATGAAGGCGACAGAGCGGGAAGGCTTGTAGGTTCCGGCGTTGATTTCACGCCACAACCGGATGCACTTCCGCTCATAGTCCGCCTCGAAGGCAAGGGCGTTATGCGTCCCCCGTTTCTTGCGACGGCAGGCGAAGTAAGCCTCAAAGACTTCCTCCAACGAGATGCCGCCCGTTTCTTCGGGAGCGAATAAGCTGTTTGTTTCCATTTTTTTTTGTTTCATAGGTTTTAATGTAAAAGCCAAAGAAGAACGAACCCTATTGTTGTTGTCGTTGTTCTTATTGTCGTTGTTCACGTTGCCGTTGTTGAAATTCACGTACCACGCGTTGTTCGCCGGATTGTTGTTGTTCTCCGAACTCGACCAATTATTGTTATCAGTTTTGTCTTTACAAGAAGTCCACTTCCTGTCGATAACCCTTTTTCATTTTAAAACCGGCTCTCTCCGGTAAGCCTTGACCGACCGGACTCACGCCACAAAAAATATGCTTGCCTTTATCTTCTGTTCTGTTCATTGTTTTGTTTTCCTTTCTCATTATATTGTTTCCATCCCGTGGCTTGTTTCCCTATCTTTTCCATTTCAAGGGCAAACACTGCCACCTTTTTGGTATCTATCACCTTTTGTTCGGCACACACCCGGAGCAGCATCTGCAACATACCGAATTTTCCGAGAAATTCCCGAAGCGGTTCCGTTTTCTCGTAGCTGCTGTTCGCTTTATAGAGCAACATCGACATATCCAGACACACATCTACCATCCTTGTCCCCAAACTATATTTATAGAATCGGGGAAAGTCCTGCGTGGCACGGATCAGCATGTTCAATAACCGGTACGTGGCGCGGTAAATAGGTAATTCTTCGGTCAGAGCCATAAAAAAATAGTGCGACCCGCTTCGCGGGATTGATTTTAATAGATAAATAGTCTAAATTGATAAATAAGATCAAAAAGCCAAAGAAGAACGAACCCTACGGTTGTTGCGGTCGCGCTTACGGTCGTCGTACACGTAGCCGCCGTCGAAACCCACGTACCACGCGTAGCCCGCCGGATAGTAGTCGCTCTCCGAACTCGACCAATAGTAGCTCTGCCATCCATTTCCTCCGACTTTCTGCATACTTGTCAATAATAGGTCTCTATTTTTATACCAATACCAGCACTGACCGGCAGAAGGCAAAAACCAACCACTACTATTGCTGGGAGAAGGATAACTCTGTTCGTAACCTTCCGAGGCATAATAAGCGGCAGGGAAATCTTTCTGTAGAGTTTTACCGGCATTTGCAGCGACATACTCTTTTATCTTCTGCGTATTGCTGTAACCACAAAAAAGGGTGTACTGCGCTTGGTCAGTATGTATTTCTTCACCGTAAGAACCCCACGCACAAGTATTTCCACTATTACCATCTTTTAAGGCAAGAACATAACCATGAATGATACCCATCTCTGTTGTTCCGTCTTTTAGCTTGTAGATGTCTTCATCTTTCCAATCACCGCTATCATCTTTACCGACTTTCAGCACGATACCAAGGCAAGCTGCCTGCTGGTCTGCGGTAAGGGAAGCGATCTCACCGGGAATCAGATAACCTTCGTTACTATTGTTCTTGCAATAAAAATCGCCCACTTGAGCATTGGCAAGGCTATACGATCCGGCATTTACCCTCTGCGTGGAGCTGTATCGGGTATTTGCACCTGCCAATGATACCGTCAAATCCTTACTGTATGTCTTATTATCACAGGTATAGAAACAACGTACGCTACTATTCGTTAAGCCGGAACGAAGAATACACCGGTAACTACCGTCGGCCGCCTTATATGGATAGACAATTTCATCATCCATTAAGAAGTTCACATCAGAGATGGCTGGAGACGGATGAACAAAATCATCACCGTTATCCAATGTATAATGCACTTCCGGCAAAAGGGAAACAGAATTATAGGCATGGGTCAGGGTGGCGGCAAGTGTCTTTTGCGGAGCAATACCGGCTGTAGATTGCCATATCATCAGGTCGGAAGCACGGTAGTCGGCTTCTGACTGCTGGTCTGCTTTGGGAATGAATTTACTCTTCAAACCGCCATCGCCTTCAATAGAGGTAACATCGTTGGCATCGGTGCTATACGGGAAATAAACGATATAGGTGACATTCGTTGCCTTGTTGTCGTAATAATATACGCTCTTGCCGGTGCCTTCGCTGTTTACCGTAGCTGCATCGAAAGACCAACTGCCGCCATTGTATTTATAGGGAAGGTTGTTGCCTTTCAACGTACCGTCCTCCAATACGATGACGCCTACACGGTCACCGTTCTCGAAAGTGGTGGCTGCGCCATTATCGGTGGCACGGGTGCCGGAAGCGCTACTATCGGTTATAAAGCCTCCTGCGCTCACTGTCAGTTCCAAAGCAGGGCAGGGCTGCTGCGCTACGGCAGGCAACTCTTCGTCACTGCTGCAAGCGCAAAGCAGGGCGAGGGAAAGAAAGAGATATATTTGTTTCATCTTCATCATGGATGCGGAGTTTAAAAGGTTAATATGGCACGGACATAAGATACTCGCAGATAGCCATTATCACTTTTTGCATAACTGCCGGAACCGCTGCCGTTAAATTGATAATACCATGCGTCATATTCGTTCTTTTCCGTCGAAGACCAATAACGGCCGTTGTTATCCGTGGTCTTGAAATCAGTACCTCCGGCTCCTTGAAACAAACCGGTACGGTTATTCATGCTATAAATGTCATTGAGCTGACCGATGGAAGGCAGGTACCAGCCACTGGTATTGGCAGGAGAAATCGCGCTGTACCCGGATGCAACCTTAAATGCCCAATACTGACCATCGGCTGTAGGGCTGTTTACATCGGTACTCTTATATGCTTTCAGCAAACGGACAATGGCGGTATTGCTGTAACCGTCATACTTATTGACATAAGACCCCTCATCAGTCAATCCGTCCACATTGGTCAATCGTATTCCCCAGGCACCTGCATTGTCATTCGCATCGTTCAATGCAACCACATAGCCGTGAATGGTATTATCCATAAAGAAGAAATTATAGTTGCCTACATTATCTCCTGCTCCGGCACCCACCTTGAAGACAATGCCGATGCAGGGATTGGAGGTATTTGAGGAATATGTACTTGACCATGTACCGTTCGCATAAAAATAATCACCTACATTCGGAGAGGCAGGGCTCGTGCCGGCTGCTCCGGCTTCCGCCTGTATGTTGTCCAGCCACAAATCTGAATGGATGTCATAGAATGTATAGGTATAAGTGCGTGTATCGGCTGTGTATGCTACTTTCTGTTTGCAGATACCGGCAGTTACCTTAGTCAGAAACTTCCTTAGGGTATAACCGTCGTCAGCCGACAAGGAAATGTTTATTGCACTGGAAGAAGTTGTATATATGTTATCGTTGGCTGTCAAGGTGGTGCCGTTAGCATCCGTCACTTTATAATCCGATGTATTTGTCGGTGCAGAGAAATCTGCCAGATGTATTCTGAAAGTGGCTTTCTCCGCATCACCGTCTTTTGCGCTATCATCCTTCCACGAAGCGGTAACCGACTCTACTTGCAGTCCCGTTTTCTTCACGGTGATGGTATAGGTATATTGCTTCCCGGCTTCGAGGTTGGCATCGGTGCTGCCTGCGGGGGTATAGAAGTAATTACGGGCAGCACCATCTGCGCCGATAGTTACTTTGATAAACTTCTTGCTCTGCATCTGCTGCGGGATAACGAGGGCGGTGTAGGTGGGGGCGCCTCCGCTGGCTGTTTCCGTTTTCGGGGTGATGTCGCCGTTGCTGCCGCTGCCCGTCATGCCGTTGTAGCCCAAAGAGCCGGCGGTATAGCCCGTAAAGGTGACGGTGGCGGCGGACAAGTCGTCGTCTGTAATGCCGTCGCCTTTCTTTAGCGTGACCTTCACCTTTGCCAGCGCGTGGCGGAAAGTGAAGGCGACGGGATTGCTGCTACTGTATGTATAATCCTGTGCCGGGGCATGAAGGATATTCTCCAAAGCCCCGAAACCGGTATTCTGGTCGGTGATGTCCACTTCACCGCTACCGGTGTTACTGCCGACGGTGTAACTCACCGGATACCATGCCGCAAGGGTTTCCTGCCGCTTGCTCCAATAGAGGATGTTTCCATCGCCATCGGGAATCATCGCACCGGTGTTGGCATCGCTTATCTTATACTGTTTATGGTTCGCTCCGCCGTCCATGCTGATGGCTACGGGGTCTTCCGCTTGCCACGTGGTTTTGCCGTTGTTATCCGTCGTGGCACGCGTAGCGGTCAGCCCGTCCACGCTGGCGGTGAAGGTCATGGGGCATGCGCCGTCGGGCAAGCGGCTGCCGTCGTCAGTATCGTCCGTACAGCTTGCCGCCGTCAGTGCTGCCATGCAGGCAAAGCACAGGCCGATACCCAAATTCATCATTTTTCTGTTCATATTCTTATCATTTTTATTTCTTGTCTTTCGTCTTTTTCTGTCTCTGTTTATTCTTATCTGCGCCACCGGCAGCGGCGAGGCTGCCAGCGTGCTACCTTATAGGCGGCTCGTTCCGGACGTTAACGCTTGCGGTGTCCGGCAGTGGCTGTGCGGCGGTTATGCCGTCGGGTCTATGACATCTCCTCCGTCACCGGCGGGGTCCTGGTCCTCGGTTTCGGGCGAAAGCTCTATCCATTCCAGCTCGTCGCTATCCACGAGGGCGCGGGTGTAGGCACCGCTGCTCAGCCGGGTGCGTTCGGGCACGAACTCCACACGCACGGCCTGCACCTGCTTGTCGAAGTTGAAATCATCAAGGTTTTTCACTCCACGGGTGTCCAGCACGTAGCGGAAGTAGCCCAGCCCCTTGATGTGGACGCTCTTGCCCTGGGACATGCGGGTGTGCATCACGCCTGCTATGTCGCCCAGTACGGCCTGGACGTCGGAGTTACTGACGGTGGAAATCTTCGCCAAATCCTTGGCGATGGTTTCCGTTTCCACGGGTTTGCCCTGCACGATGGCGCGGGGGTAGTAAACCGCTTGTTGTTTGTTAAACATCTTTTTCCAGAATGGCATAATTCTTTTGTTTTTAATTGTTATTATGGAATGCCGCCGGGGGCTGTTTCTCTTGTCGCCGACTCGGGGCGGTCGAGTCGCTGACTCGACGTCGTCTTGTCGCCGACAAGTGAAAAGGACTTCGGAACGGCTGTTTTCACTCTGTCGGGATGGCTGCCGCCAAAGGGTTAATCCATTACGGCATCGCCGGTCTTTGCACTGACCGGTGTCCAGTCGCTGATCTCGGAGGTTACCGTCAAGCCACTCTGGTTGACGGTGATTTTGTATTGGTACTTTTTGCCGCTTTCAAACGTAATACCCTCCGCATCGGGGATGCTGTAGTAGAATTCGCCGCCGGTCGTGAGTGCTACTTTGATGAATTTGGTATTCTGCGTTACTTTTTGCGGCACGATGATGGCGGCGGCATAGGTGGTTCCGGTGGAGAAATTGTCCGTAGTTATGCTCGTGGCGATGGTAATCGGAGCCGGGTCGTTACTGGACGTTGAGCAAGTGACCAACCCGGCACGGGCAGTTTGTGCGGTTCCCAGGGTTGAGCTGTTGATTTCAGCAGTCTTGCTGGGGGTAAACTCGGCTTTCAGCTTGGTGTTTTCGATGGTAACGGTCGCATCGGTCAGGTCGGGATTTCCTGCACCCGACTTCAGAGCCACTTCCACCTTCGACAGCAGATGGTAGAAAGTCAGGTTCACCGCACTTGCGCTGCGGGTCACATCTTTCTTTAATCCATACAGCAGGTCGGATTTCAGGTAATTGTCGCCAAGGTTTTCGCTTTGGTCAGCGTTCACGGCATGGGTAATTGCTGATGCGGGGAAGGTGCTGGTATTCTCGGTGAAGGCAGCGAAGTTGCCGTGCATCGCGTAGAAGTTGAGGTTTGCGTTGTCGGTAGGATAATACTGGGAACTGCCGGTAAAAGTGCCGTCGCCCTGGGCGGTGAGTGTCCATGCCTGGATGTATCCCTCGGAGCCGCCGACTTTGTCCGCCCAGGCGTAAACCGTCTGGCTGTTGGCTATCTGCTTGTCGGGCACGTCGCTGCTGTTGGCGCGTGTCTGCACGGTTACTCCGCTCGTGAGGCGTATCTCGCCGTTCCAGTTGTCTGTTACCTCGTTCTCGTCGTTGCTGCAACCTGCCAGTATCATCGTGGCGGCTGCCATTGTCATAAATAACTTTGCTTTCATTTTTAATTTCTTGTTTATAATACAATACATACGTTTTGGTTATTTCTTATTGAGTCTGCTTCGCATCCTCCATAATCCTCATGTTCGGCATATCCGAAGCAAGCTTCGTCTCTGCCTCGCTTAATCGGATATTCCCTTCGGGCATAATCCTCACGCTCGGCATAATTCAAGCAAGCTTGATTCTGCCTCGCTTAATCGGATTATTCAGCGTTACCCGTTTCGCCGCCGCCGTTGCCCGGTGTCCAGTCCTCCACTTTGGAACTGACTTCCACACCGGCTTTACTGATGGTGATGGTGTACAGGTATTTGCTTCCGGCTACAAACGCCTTTGACTGCGCGGCGCTGTTCACGTCCCAGTGGAACGCTTGACCTTCCAGCCCGGGCACGGTAAACGTCAACGCCATGCCTGCCGTACTCGCCGCGGGCAGCACGATGCCTTCGGCTTTCAGTCCGTCGGTATGCAGGACGATCTCCTTTGTGGTGCCAGTGGTTACGGTCGCGTCTCCGCCCGTCACCACGTTGTAGGTGGCAGCCGTCTGCTGGTTGCTGATGCTGACAGTGGTGCCTGCCAAGTCAGCATCCGTCAATGATGTCCCGTCCGCCTTGATGGTGATGTCTAACTTCACTAACTTATGGGTAAAGACGAACGCTACTTTCGGGTCAGTCTTGTCCTTGCCCTCCACTTTGGCGGCGCCCATCAGGTCGATGTCCTTCTGCGGGGTCTGAACACTCACATCGACGGTGTACACGTTGCCGTCCGCCAATGTTTCCCGGTAGGGGTAATAGGCGACAAAGTCGCGCTGTGAGGCATCCACCGGGAAGTAAATGGTTTGTCCTTCGGCAGCGGTGAAACTTCCGTTTTCCGCCGTCTGGGCGGTGGTGTACTTGCGGTTGCCGTTTCCGTCCGTCGCATCGCCGTTCAGCATATAGATGCCGATGGCGTCGCCCGCTTCCCAAGTTTTGTCGTAGGCGCGGGTGTTCATCCGGATGCCGCTGGTGGCTTCGAGGGCAACCCGTCCGTCGGTGGGTTGCGGTGTGTTTTCTCCGTCTTCGCTGCATCCCGGCAACAGGACGGTTGCCAGCAGTGCGCAGATTAATGCTTGCTTTTTCATACTCTTATCTTGTTTTTAAATTCAATTATTCGCTTTTTCTAATTGTTGTCACCCGCTTTAATGGATAGTGATATCGCCGTTGTCCACTTCCGTCCAGCCGGTGATGGTGCCGCCCATGCTGCTTGCCGTGGGCAGGTTGAGCAGGGCATCCAGCGTCAGGGGTTTCCTGTCCGTTCCGCCGAAATCCTTCAGCATTTCAGTCAGGTCTGTACGGATGGTCTGCACGCTGCCGTCCGTCAGGGTGACGGCGAGGGTGAGCGTCTGCCGTTCGCTGGTTATCACGCCCATCAGCCGGAGCATGGCGGCAAGCGCCGGTTTGCCCTCCGCACGGGTGGGCGTCACGGTGCCGAACCTGAACTCCGGCGCAACCGTCCGTCCCGTCTGTCCGGCGGTCTGTTCGCCCGTTGTCAGGTCAAGGCTGTGCGCGATGCCTGTCAACGTGGCGGCGGTTCCGGCGATGCGTTCCTTGTCGCCCTCCGCCAGTTGCAGTGTCAGTGTCAGGCAGCGGATATACTGTTGCATCGGCAGGGTTATTTTCAATGTATCGTCAGCCGCCACGTCCAGTTCCTTTCCGGCGGAAAACAGATACCCCGGTTGCGGAGTGAGTGTGCCGTCGTCTTTCGTGTCCACCGTGGCGGTATTCCCTGTCACGGAAACACCTTCGGGGGTATTGTACGCTAACAACCGGTACGTGCCCGGCGCCAGCAGGCTTTTGAAGGTGTTGGTTTCCGCCGTCACCTCCTGGCTCTCTTCTCCGATGCGCAGCAGGTAGTTTTCGGGCTGCACGGCTTCTTCCGAGCGTCCCGTCCAGTCGGTGGTTACCCGCACCGCGCCCTTGTCCGGATGCGGGGTGTTGTGCAGGTCATCTTTCACGCAACTGCCGAATGACTGGCATACGGCTGCAAATATCAGCAGCTTGCAGATGCCGGACAAATTTATTTTTCGGTTGCCCCTTATCATTTTATGAATGGCTGTTTTCTTCATCTGTCTCTCAATTTTTAATTAACTTCGTTCAAAACCTTATTTGATTTTCAACATTAAAGTATAGTCTCAACTCTCAATTTACCGACCATACCAGCGTGACGCCAAGTTGGTTGATGCCCCAATGGTTTTTCGTTTGGTTCTCTCCGCGTACACGCACCCCGTCCGTCACCCGGTATTTGTCATACTCCGCATGGGTATAGCCGATGCCTGCATGGAAATCCAGCGACAGCCGGCTGTTCAGTGGCAGCGTATAGCCGCCCGTGATGCCACCGCCCTGATAGTCGCCCTGCTTGCCCGTTTCGCCGAGCTTGTAGTTGAACTCGCCGATGTGGTACATCACGCCGAGATAGCCCCGTTTCTCCTTATCTATATAATAGCGCACTTCGGGCGATACTTTCCAGAGGGCATATCTTCTGTCTTTGTCGCTCCACGACCACGAAGTCCACGAGCCGTTTACGAGGATGCCCACGTGACGGTTGACGCGCCATTCGATGCCGAGGTCGGGAGTGAGCGTAGCCCAGCGCAGCAGGTTGGCACGCAGGGCAAAGGTGTAGGGCTTGGCTTCGGCTGACAGACGTGCCTGCTCTTCGGCTTCAAGGCGTCGGCGTTCGTCCTCTGTCCGGCGTTGTTCCTCCGCTTCGGCAGCCTTCCGGAGTGCAGCTTCCGCTTCACGGCTCGCGGCGGCTTCGCGGGCGGCAAGTTCCTGTTGTTTCTGTTGTTCGGCGGCAAGCCGGGCATGGGCTTCGGTTTGTTGCTGTTCCTCAATCTCGCGGTAATAGCTCCGCACCGTCTCGGCGGCTTTCGTTCCGGCAATCCGTTCTATCTTTTCCACACCGGCGGGGAAGGCAACCACCACCACTTCCCGCAGGCTGTCGGCGTAGGGAGTGGCAATGCGGCGGTCGGTGACGAACATCTGCTCGGTGATGCCCATGCGCTGTATCAGTTCCGATTTCACCCGGCTGCTACGCAGGTAAGCCATCCGTTGTGCCGTTGTCTCATCGTTGCCCGTGGCGGCATAACTGCTCACCGAGATGTACATCCGCCCTGCACGCAGGTGGTCGATGTGGGCTTGCAGCACGGCGCAAAGGCGGTTCAACTCCGTCTGGTTGCCGGCGTAGGGCACATAGAACACGTCTTTCCGCGGCACAAAGCGGAACACAAAGGCGGTATCCGCTGTTGCTGCCGCTTTGTCCTGTGCCTTGCCTGCCAACGCAAGCAATGCGAGCAAGAGGGTAAATCCTGTTCGTTTCATTCTTCTTATCATAGTCTCTTTATGGATTGATTTCACATACTCCGGAAGGAGGGATAGGAACATAAAAAAGCCACAAAAAGAAAAGATATTCTCTTTGTGGATATATATTGTATTTTGTTGATTTTTAGATATACTACGCGCGCACGAACTTTGTTTATATGCGTCTGCTCCTGTGTGTGTGTGTGTGTGTGTGTGTGTGTGTGTGTGTGTGTGTGTTAGAAAATTATTTCTAACAGCCAAATAAAAAGAGTTAAATATATCCGCACACCTTTGTTTCATTACCTTTGCTTCGTTTGAACAATACCGGCTAAAATTAATAGTCAGTTCAAAGGTAGCCCTTATGGAAATATCATCCAAGAAAAAAAGGATTCGGCATGTATCACTTTGGCACAAATATATACCACTTTGGCACAAGCCATTTTCGTTTTGTCCGGTTTTCTTTTTATCTTCCTTATTTCCAGTTATTTACATTATTTTTCGATATTCACTGGGTGTCATGCCGAATTTGCTCCGGAACAGCCGGTTGAAGGTAGGGACATTGGGCAATCCACATTTTTCGGCGATAGTCGGTATGGTGTAATCAGGATTGTTTTTTAATAACTTTGCCGCAAATTCCAGCCGTTTTTTATTGATATATCCCGTTGTGTTCAGCCCCGTATTCTGTTGTACCATCTTTCCCACTCTGGTTTTGTTCACCCCCGTGAGCTTTACAAAATCCTCCCGTGACAAGTCCGGGTTCAGATATAGTTTGCCACGTGTGACCGTATCGTCCAGCTTTTCAAACAGCATCCGGTTTTTCTCTTCCTCTTCCGTGTCGGTTACCGTTTCTTCACATGCCTCCGGGCACGGTTCATCTGTCCGTCCGTCCGCTTCTTCTGCATCGTCCGCACCCGTTATTTTCTCCTTATCCGCTATCGCATCGTTATCCGGTACGATGCGAGTATCCGGCAAGTCGGCAGTACCGTTATTTTCTGTCACTTTGCGCAGTTTCTCCTTGGTTTCTTCCAACTCATCCTTATAACTTAGCAGGTCATCAATCGTTTTCACCATGGCCGTATTCTTCCGGTGGATGGTACGGGTATGCCGCACATAGAATACGAACAGCATCACTAAGATAACAAGAACCACCCCGGAAGAGAGCAGCAGCGTGGTGCGCCTTTTCACCCGTTCCGTCTGTTCCTGTAGTGCCGCTTCCTTTTCGTGCGTTTCATAGATGGTCGCCAGTTCGATGGCGGAGCTTTGCTGTTCCCGTGCCTTCAGGCTGTCCGTCAGGATGGCGAGGGCTTCATAGTAGCGCGATGCTAACTTATGGTTCCCTTTGCCCTCGTAGGCTTTCGCCAGCGAGCGTTTCGCCGTCATCATGTGGTAGTTGATGGTATCTTTGTTGGCATAGAGGAAGGCTTCGCGCGGTGTGTACATCTCTATCACCTTGTCATAGCGTTTCCTGTCCATCAGATAAGGGATAATCAGGTAATCGTCTTTGGTATATGCCTCACCGATGGCTTCCCATTTCCGGTAGGCTTCGTCCGCTTCGCTGATCCGTCCCATCCGGGAGAACACCACCGCACGGTGCGCATACAGCGTTTTCTTCTCCTTCTCCGCCAGATTGCCGATGCCCGGTTCCCCGTCGGTTGCCTCCGTCACCACCTTTTCCAGCTCTTCCAGTGTTTGCAGCGCATCCTTGTAGTGCTTGTCCCGTTGCTGCATGATGAACAGCGAATTGTAATCGTACCGCAAGTTGTCATATTTATAGGTATAGTCCGTCTGCTTCATCAGGGCGATGGCTTCCTTTATCATTTCGTAGCCCCGTAGCTTGTCCTCCTGGTAATAGATCATCTTTCCCATATTGAACAGGGCGATGGACTTCATTTCCATATTGCCGCACTGCTCCGCCTTCTGCAACAGCAGCCGTACATAGCCCGCTTTCTTTGCCTCGTCGTGCAGGCAGTCGTAGCAGGAAATCATGCGGTGTACCTGCTCCATATATTCCTTGTCGCTGTTTCGCACCGTGTCGCTTTCCAGTACCCGTTTGTAGTATTTCAGTGCTTGCAGGTAGCGTCCCGTATTGAAATACAGGTCGCCTTCGGTCACGTCCAGCCGGTAGGATGAATAGCTGTTCCGCTTGCGCAGTTCCTTGATGATCCGCACCGCCTTGTCGAAGTCCGAGAAGGTATATTCATAAACGTAGTCGTCGGTCAGCAGGCTGTCCGGCAACACTTCCGTTTTTTCGGTTCCTCTTTCCGCTGCCATCGTGCCGGTGGGCAGGTTGCCCGCTAATACGAAGCAGGCAAAACAGAGGATATAGTAATAAATTTTATTCATAATTCGTGTTTTAGTATCATGCCACGCGACACAACCTTTGGCAAAATTAAGATAAAATTAATCACGGGAGAAATAAATGCCCGGTGAAAATCAATTTTATTCCGCCGGTGCCACTTGCTTCCACTTGGGTGCCACTCAATGCCACCCCTGCAAGAATCCATTGTATTACAACTGCTTGCATCTACTTTCGCCCCGCATTGCAATTGATGCAAGTTACATAAAACAAAAGACAATGGAAGAAAACCAGAATGAAGAAGAAGTATTGCTCGTGGCCGACAAGAACGACGATGGCAAACTCAAGGCAGTGGACAAGTCCGCTGCAAAGGAAGGGATATGGCGTTTATTGCTGCCCTCGATGGAAAATCTCGATGACTTTCTGAAAGTGAACAAGCAGTCCTCCATCTTAGAGGACTTTTTTCTCAATTTCAGGCATCAGTACCAACAACCCACCGACTTTCCTTTCTACCGTATTCCCGCCTCCCTGCTGGATACGCTGGACGTGTTTACCGACATGCTCCGACATCCCGAAGACAACAAGGCTTTCATCGACCTGTACAAGATCAATCCGAATGATTATCCGATACTGGCACAGGAGCAGGAATCTCCCTCCGAAACGGAACAGCAGGCGCAGCCGTTGGCTTTTGAGAGCCGCGTGGATTGGGAACAGCTCGCCCGTCTGGGCATCACGCGCCAGTCGTTGGAACAGGGCGGCGACTTGTCAGCCGTCCTCTCCGGCGGCAAGTCCGGTCTGGTCACCATCTCCACCGAGATAGAGGGCATCCCCATCACCACGCAGGGACGCATCCATTTTCAGGAAGGCGCGGACGGCAAACTGGACTTGAAGATCGACTGCTACCGTCGCGAAGCCGCCCTCGACCTGCCGTTCCACGGCGTACTGTTGGACAAGGAAACAAGGGACAATATCCTCGCCACCGGCAACGCCGGTCATCCCGTCCTTCTCCCGTTGGACGGCGGCGACCCCAAGCCCTGCCTCGTTTCACTGGACAAGTTGACCAACAACCTCGTCGCCGTTCCGGTGGACGACATCCTTATCCCGATGGAGATCAAGGGCGTCACCCTCACCCCGGAGCAACACCGCCAGCTCTCCGAAGGCGGCAAAGTACTGATAGAGGGCATGGACTCGCAGTGGAAAAGCAAGTTCGACGCCTACATGCAGTACAACGTAGCCAAAGAAAAGTTCGACTACAACTTCGACGGGCTGGACAGGAACCGCTACAAGAAAATGGAACAGCAGCAAAAGGCATCCGACGCACAGTCGCAGGGCAACGTACCGTCCCAGGACAATGCACAGACCGCCGCCGCCAAATTCTTTGTCCCCAAAAGGCTGCTCGGCAAGGAACTCACCCCCGAACAGCAGGAGAAATTCGGCAAGATGGAGACTATCTACGTCACCGGCATGAAAGACCGCGACGGGCAACCGTTCAATGCCTATGTCCGCATGAACCTCGACCGGGGCAAGCCCGACTTCTTCCGCTACAATCCCGACAAAGCCAAAAGTCAGGCAAGGGAAATCACCCCCACAGCCGACCACAAGACACAGGTAGCGGTGAACAACGGTGCAACCGACGAAGCCACCAGGCATGTGCAACGACCGCTGAAACCGGCGGCGGCACAACCGGCGCAAGTCGAAGCCGCCAAGCAGGAGGAAAAGAAAGAAGTGAAGAAAAAGAGCGGCAAAGGAAGAAAATTATAAAAACGTAAAACCTAAAAAAGTAAAGTTATGAAAGTCATTATTGCAGAGAAACCGAGTGTGGCACGGGATATTGCCCTCATTGTGGGCGCTAAAGAGCGCAAGGACGGATACATGGAAGGTAACGGCTACACCGTTACATGGGGATTCGGTCATCTGGTGGGATTGGCAATGCCCGAAGCCTACGGCTTCGAAGGCTTCCGCCGGGAGAATCTCCCCATCTTTCCGGAGCGTTTCCAGCTTGTCCCCCGTCAGGTGAAGGACGGCAAGCAGTACAAGGACGACCCCGGAGCAGTCAAACAACTGGCCGTTATCCGGTCACTGTTTGACAAGTCCGAGAGCATCATCGTAGCCACCGATGCCGGGCGCGAAGGCGAGTTGATCTTCCGCTACATCTACCATTACCTCGGTTGTACCAAGCCCTTCTCCCGTCTTTGGATCAGCAGCCTTACCGACAAGGCGATCCGTCAGGGCATGGACAACCTGAAAGACGGCAGAGAATATGACAACCTCTACCGCAGTGCCAAGGCACGCAGCGAAGCCGACTGGCTCGTCGGCATCAATGCTTCCCAAGCCCTTTGCCTCTCCGCCGGGCGTGGTGTCTTCTCCCTCGGCAGGGTGCAGACACCCACCCTGATGATGATATGCAACCGCTACATGGAGAACAAGAATTTCACCCCGCAGAAATACTGGCAGCTACGGGTGCAGTCCGGCACCGGCAGCATCACCTTTTCCGCCCTCTCCGCCGCTAAGTATGACCGTCAGGACGAAGCCGCCGCACACTTGCAGCAAATCCAGTCCTCCGGCACCCTGCAAGTGACCGCCGCCGAGAAAAAGGAAGCGTCGCAGGAGCCTCCATTACTCTACGACTTGACTGCCCTCCAGAAAGAAGCCAACGTCCGGCACGGCTTTTCCGCCGACAAGACCCTCTCCATAGCACAGAGCCTATACGAGAAGAAAGTCACCTCGTACCCCCGTACCGGCAGCCGCTATATCTCCGACGATGTATTTGAGATTATCCCGGATCGCATCCGCCTCTTGACCTCATACCCCCGTTTTGCAGCCTATGCCGCTACATTGGACGGTCAGCCGCTCAACTCCCGCAGCGTCAATGCCGCCAAGGTCACCGACCACCATGCGTTGCTCGTCACCGAGAATCTCCCCGGCGACCTCTCACCGGACGAGCGCACCATCTACGAGATGATAGCCGCCCGCGTGCTCGAATCCTTCTCCGCCAAATGCCTGATGGAGCGGACAGCCGTCACCTTGCAGTCTGCCGGTGTCACCTTCTCCGTGCGTGGCAGCATCATCCGGGTTCCCGGCTGGCGTTCCGTGCTCAACCTTCCCGATGAAGACGAAGAGGACAATGCCACTCTGCCCGAACTTCACCAGGGCGACTCCCTACCTATATATAATAGCGAAGCATTGGAGAAACAGACCAAGCCCCGCCCGCTGCATACCGAAAGCACCCTGCTTGCCGCAATGGAAAGCGCAGGCAGGGAGTTGGAGAACGAAGAAGAACGTCAGGCAATGAAAGAGGCGGGCATCGGCACGCCTGCAACCCGTGCCGCCATTATCGAGACATTGTTTAGCCGTGACTACATCCGCCGTGAGAAAAAATCCCTCGTCCCGACTGAAAAAGGGCTGGCCGTCCATTCCATTGTCCGGGACAAGAAGATAGCCGACATCTCCATGACCGGCAGTTGGGAGAGTGCCCTTGCCAAGATCGAAACCGGCGGGATGGATTCCGACACCTTCCACCGCGGGATAGAAGTCTATACCGCACAGATAACCACCGAATTGCTCAATGCCACTATCTCCATAGCGTCCGCAACGGACAGTCCCGTTTGCCCCAAATGCAAGCAGGGGCATGTGCTGTTCTTCAACAAGATAGCCAAATGCAGCAATGTGGACTGCACCCTGAAAGTGTTCCGCGGCATCTGTAACAAGCAACTGACCGACAAACAGATCACCGAACTCGTAACCAAAGGCAAAACCGGTGTTATCAAAGGCTTGCAGGGTAAGAGCGGCAAATCATTCGATGCCGCCCTTGCCTTCGATGCACAGTTCAATGTTACCTTTTCCTTTCCAACCTCTAAAAAATCCAAGTAATGAATAAGAATAAGAATAAGAAAAATAAGAACAGACAACAGTTCCAGCAACAAGGAAAGCAGCAGCAACAGCAGCAGAAACACCCCGGACAACAACCGCAGGAATTGTCCTATTACCGTTTATTATTGCTTTCTTTCCTCAAAGAATCCCATCCCGAATTAGCCGGTGACAGCGACTTTATCGCCGCCCGTGCCGACAGTGCCGCCGAAGAGTATAGCGAATCTGTCCGTTCCGGCTCTACCCACGATGCCGCCGCCGAAGCCGCCAATCAGGTTTTGTTTGCCGGTCTTCACTTTTCAAAGTACGATGTGATCGTCACCGTCCTTTGGAACGAGTTCAGCGATGAAGTGCCGCAGGGCAGTGCCAAGACCCTTGCCGTGCAGCTCCTTCCGGTTTGTGAAGAAGTGTTTGCCAAATACCCCCTTTCCGATGATTTTCAGTTCGAGCCTGCTTTCGACAACCTCTATACGGAAATCACAGGTACCATCTTAATCTGGTTGGACGAGAATGGCATACAATAAGAAAGCGCACCTGAAAGACAATATCGAAGCAATCAAACTGGCATTTGCGTTGGAGCGTGAAGGGCGCACCGCCACCCCCGAAGAACAGGCAGTCTTGCGTGCCTATTCCGGTTTCGGTGGGATCAAGGCAGTGCTCAATCCCGCTTCCAGCCTTGCCGACGTTGCCCGTTGGACAAAGAGCGACCGCGAGTTGTTCCCACTTGTTTCCCAGCTCCACAGCGTCATCCGCAGCCATTCAAAAGACGAAGCGGAATACAAGCGTTACTTTTCCAGTTTGAAAAACTCTGTCCTGACGGCGTTCTACACGCCGCAGGACATTGTATCAGTTCTTGCTTCCGAATTGGGCAACTACGGAATTGCCCCGTCCCGTTTCCTCGACCCGTCGAGCGGAACCGGAGTATTTGTCGATGCTTTCCAACAACATTCCGCACAACAACAGCTATCTGAACAGCAGTCCGCCAAACAGCAGTCATCTGAACAGCAGTCATCTGAACAACACTCATCCGAACAGCAGCCCTCTCGCACCGGATTATCCCCAGCCGGATTATCCCGTCCCGAAATAGTCTGCTTTGAAAAAGACCTCCTGACCGGCAAAATTCTCTCTCACCTTCACCCCGAAGCCAAAGTAGAAATTACCGGTTTCGAGGATAGCGGGCTTCGTTACCTGAACCGTTTCGACATCACCGCTTCCAACATTCCCTTTGGCGATGTGGCGGTTTTCGACCCCTCATTCACCAAGAGCAAGAGCCTTGTCCGTCAGCACGCCGCCAAGAGCCTGCACAACTATTTCTTCCTGAAGGGACTGGACAACATTCGCGAAGGGGGCATATTAGCTTTTATCACCTCGCAGGGCGTACTGGACTCCCCGGCGAATGAAAACATCCGCTACCAGCTCATGCAACATTCCCATTTGGTGTCCGCCATCCGTCTGCCCAACAACCTCTTTACAGACGGTGCAGGCACCGAAGTAGGCAGTGACCTGATTATCCTTCAAAAGAAATCCGATAAGACAGAGCCGCTTACCGATGACGAACATGCGTTCATCGCTTCCAGCCCGCGACCGGAGGGGTTCAGTACGAATGACTACATCTTCCGGAATATCCCCATCATCCATACCAAAGCCTGTGTAGATACCGACCCCTACGGGCATCCCGCAATGGTTTACATCCACGAAGGAGGTTTGCCCGGTATCACTTCCCAGCTCCGGAGCTTGCTTCGCAATGACTTCTACCGCCGGTTGAACGTCCCCCTCTATCAACAATTCCTCCCGTTGGAAGAACAGCAGAGCAGGGTACAGATGCAACATACCCAACCCACACGGTTGAATGAAGCACCGGAACAGAGCAAAGAAGCGGAACAAGTACCGGCACCGAAACCAGTACCAGAGCAAACTAAAGCTCCCGAACCGGAAAATAGATCCGAACCGACAACCGCTACCGTGGAAAAACCGTTGCCCGAACCGAAAGAAGAAATCGAACTTTCCCTTTTCTCTCCACCGGTATTGAGCCTGTACGACCTCTTTGAGTTCACAGCAGAAGAGCGTACCCAGATAACCCCGAAACGCGGCAAACGCCGTTCCGCATCCTCCTCCCGAAAACAGCCCGTACAAGGCAACCTTTTCGGCGAACCGGCTACCGGTACAGCCCAACCCACCGGCAAGAAGCCCAAAGGAAAGTCCGTAGTGAAACCCACCGTTACCCCGGCAGCCTCCGGTGTCCCCAGCGATGATAACAAAATCCTGCTTCGGACAGAAACCAAAATCGAAGACCAGGCAGCAACAGAAGCAGCAAGAATCGCCGCCGAAGAGGAACGCAAACAGCGGATGCAGCCCCGTCCATACCCCAACGAAATCCCGTCCCATTAC
This sequence comes from Bacteroides uniformis, assembly GCF_025147485.1. NCBI lineage: Bacteria > Pseudomonadati > Bacteroidota > Bacteroidia > Bacteroidales > Bacteroidaceae > Bacteroides > Bacteroides uniformis. The sequence continues at coordinate 3,210,735 of NZ_CP102263.1, forward strand.
AAAGACGGCTCATTGGTAGTTCTGGGCAACGGCATCGGCTATATCCGCGACACCCAAATTGCCCCGATGTTCCACCCCCTCGAACTGCCCGACCGACAGCTCCGCAAACTCTCGCTCTATGTCGAAATCCGTGATACCTATCACGACCTCTACAACAGCGAAGCCACCGAACGCAAAGAAAACACCGTCCGGCGCGACCAGCTCAACGCCCTGTACGATGATTTTGTCCGTCAGTTCGGCAACCTTAACAGCCCGAAGAACATAGACCTGATCCGTATGGACAACGACAACCGGACAATCCTCTCACTGGAACGCTACAAAGACGGTCAGGCACTCAAAGCCGACATCTTCGACCATCCCGTAGCCTTCAACAAGAACGAACTGACCCACGTCGATACCTCGGACGAAGCCCTTTCCGCCTCACTCAACAAATACGGCGAAGTCAACCTCGAATACATGGCAAGGCTCACCGACAAGACCGAAGACGCCCTGCTCGATGACCTCAAAGGGCGTGTATTCTTCAATCCTCTCATCAAAGGTTACGAGATAGCCGACAAATTCATTGCCGGTAACGTCATTTCCAAAGCCGAAATGATAGAGGACTACATCGCGAACCACCCCGGCAACGACCGTGCCTCACAGTCGCTCGATGCCCTGCGTGCCGCCTTTCCCGTACCCATCCCGTTTGAAGAACTCGACTTCAATTTCGGCGAACGCTGGATACCAATGGGCATCTACGAGAAATACGCCTCCCGTCTTTTCGATACCGACGTCAAGATTACCTACGCCGCCAGCCGCGACGAGTTCAGCGTCAGCGCATCCGCCCGTGGCAACGTCCGCATCCGCGAACAATATTGCGTCAAGGCCGAGAGCCGCCGTTACGACGGACTCAACCTGATGAAACACGCCATTCAGAACACCTCGCCCGACATCACCAAAAAAGTATTGGTAGGCGACGATGTAGTCAAAGTCCGCGACACCGAAGCCATCCAGCTTGCCAATAGCAAGATAGACGAAATCCGCAACGGCTTCAGCGATTGGTTGAAAGAACAGTCCCCGGAGTTCAAACAGCGGCTCACCGACATGTACAACCGCAAGTTCAACAACTCCGTCAAACCCAAGTACGACGGCTCCATGCAGTCCTTTCCCGACCTTGACCTCAAAGCATTGGGCATCCCTGACCTCTACGGCAGTCAGAAAGATGCCATCTGGATGACCAAAATCAACGGCGGTGGCATCATTGACCACGAAGTAGGCGGCGGCAAAACCCTGATTATGTGTGCCGCCGCCTACGAAATGAAGCGTTTGGGATTGGCAAACAAACCGATGATTATCGGTCTGAAAGCCAATATCCACGAGATAGCCCAGACCTTCAAGACCGCCTATCCCAATGCCCGTGTCCTCTATCCCGGCAAAGAAGATTTCACCCCCGAAAACCGTGTCCGCATCATGCGTGAGATGCAGAACAACGATTGGGACGCCATCATCCTGTCTCACGAACAGTTCGGCATGATCCCCCAATCCCCGGAGATACAGAAACAAATCTTGCAGCAGGAACTGGACAGCGTAGAAGAGAACCTCGAAGTCCTCACCCAGCAAGGCGAAGACGTTTCCAACGGTATGCTCAAAGGCGTAGAGAAACGCAAGGCGAACCTCGAAGCCAAAATCAAGGCACTCACTTTCGACATCGAGAACCGCAAAGACGACGTCGTGGACTTCAAGCTCATGGGCATCGACCACCTGCTCGTGGACGAGAGCCACAAATTCAAGAACTTGATGTTCACCACCCGCCACGACCGTGTAGCCGGTCTGGGCAACAGCGAAGGCAGCCAGCGTGCCCTGAACATGCTTTTCGCCCTCCGCACCATTCAGGAGCGTACCGGCAAGGATTTGGGAGCCACTTTCCTGTCCGGCACCACCATCTCCAACAGCCTGACCGAGTTATATCTGCTTTTTAAATACCTCCGTCCCAAGGAACTGGAACGTCAGGGCATCAACACCTTCGACGCATGGGCGGCGGTCTTTGCCAAAAAGTCCATCGACTACGAGTTCTCCGTCACCAACGAAATCATCCAGAAAGAGCGGTTCCGTTACTTCATCAAAGTCCCGGAGCTTGCCGCCATGTACAACGAAATCACCGATTTCCGTACCGCCGAAGACATCGGCATCGACCGCCCCAAGAAGAACGAGATATTGCACAATATCCCGCCTACGCCCGACCAGCAGGACTTCATCCAGCGATTGGTTGCATTTGCCAAGTCCGGCAACGCCACCGTCCTCGGACGTCCCCCGTTAAGCCGCCGGGAAGAAAAAGCCAAGATGCTCATTGCCACCAACTATGCCCGCAAGATGTCCCTCGACATGCGCCTTATCGACGAGGACAAATACGACGACCACATAGATAACAAAGCCACCCATTGCGCCGCCCTGATAAACCAATACTACCAGAAGTACGACGAGCACAAAGGCACCCAGTTCGTCTTTTCGGACTTGGGCACCTACAAGCCCGGTCAGTGGAACACATATAGCGAAATCAAGCGCAAATTGGTGGACGACTACGGCATCCCGGCAGACCAGGTACGCTTCATTCAGGAAGCCAAGACCGAAAAGTCGCGCATGGCAATGATTAATGCCATGAAAGAAGGCAAAATCCGTGTCCTCTTCGGTTCCACCGACATGCTCGGCACCGGCGTAAATGCCCAGCACAAGTGTGTCGCCATCCATCAGCTCGACATTCCCTGGACGCCCAAAGATTTGGAGCAACGCAACGGCCGTGGCGTAAGAAAAGGCAACGAGATAGCCAAACTCTTTGCCGACAACAAAGTCGATATTATCAACTACGCCGTCGAGAAATCCCTCGACAGCTACAAATTCAACCTGCTTCACAACAAGCAGTTGTTCATCACCCAGCTCAAAAAAGGCACGATGGGTGCCCGTACCATCGACGAGGGCAGCATGGACGAGCAGGGCGGCATGAACTTCTCCGAGTACGTTGCCATCCTCTCCGGCAACACCGACCTGTTGGACAAAGCCAAGTTGGAGAAACAGATTGCCTCCCTCGAAAGCGAGCGCAAATCCTTCCACCGTGGCAAATCCTCCGCCGAAGCCAAACTGGAAAACATAATGCAAACCGTCACCAAAAACGGCGACCTGATCACCCGTATCAGCACGGACATACAGCACTTCCAGCAGCGCGTCCAGCGCGACGGCCAGGGCAACCCTCTCAATCTCATCGAACTGGACGGTGTCAAAGGCAACGACCCCAAACTCATCGCCAAAAAGCTCGCCGAGATAGAGGACAAATCCCGTACCCACGGCACATCCCAGCCCATCGGCAAGCTCTACGGCTTCGACCTTTTAGTAAAGACCGAAGCCAGCATGAAAGACGGCTTCGACTTCATCGAAAACCGCTTCTTCGTCCGTGGCGAAGGCAACATCCTGTACAACTTCAACGGCGGCAGACTGGCAAAAGACCCCAACATTGCCGCCCAGATGTTCCTCCGCACCTTCGAAACCGTTCCCCCTCTTCTGGAGAAATACCAAAAAGAAGTGGAACAGATTTCCAAGGACATCCCCATCCTTCAGGAAGTCGTCAAAGAAACATGGAAAAAGGAAGACCAGCTCAAACAGCTCAAATCCGACCTTGCCGCCCTTGACCGCAAAATCCAGCTCTCCCTCAAACCCGTCAAACAGAATGAAGACAGCAACAGCAAGGACGAGAGCCAAACCGAGAACCAAGGTCACGGCACAAATGAAACCGCAGGCACCATCCAGCCGCTATCGGCAACCATCCAGCCCCCGGCATCGGGAACATCTCCGGCATCACCGATAACGTCCCCCGCATCCGACGGCAAGCCCTACGTCCATCAGCCGCCCGACTTCCTTTCCGCCCCTCCGGAAAAGAAGCCCCCGCACCTGAACCAGCCCCCTGTCAGTTTCAGCATCAAAGATGCCATGAACTCGTTAGGCAGCAAACTCGTCATCGGCGGCATCCCCAAGCCCGGCAACAAGGACGACCCGAACACCGCCCATATCCCCAAGTCCCCAAAAGGTTTCAAAATCTAACTAACAAGTCACTACTGCTGTAATAATGCAGTGTAGTGACTTGTTTTTTAACAATAACTATCCTACAAAAATATAAAAGTTACTCCCCTGATTATTTCTTAAAAATTCAATGGTAAAAAATTATATAATTGCTATATTTGTAAGCAGTAGTAATAAAAAGGAGGACACCAATAATGTATATATCAAAAGTTTCACTAGTCAATTATCGCAATTTTGAAAATGCTTTTTTCCTTTTCAATAAAGGGATAAATACTATAATAGGAGAAAACGCATCTGGTAAAACTAATTTATTTCGAGCTATTCGTCTAATTTTAGATGACAGCTTGTTATCTTCAGCATATAAACTAAATGAAAACGATTTTAATCGCAATTTGAAAAGTTGGAAAGGAAAATGGATTATTATTAGTTTAGAGTTTAATGAAATATCTAATGATGAAGCAATCCAATCTTTATTTATTTACGGAAGTGGAGTTGTAGAAGGAGACATTACAAAGAAAGCAACATATAATTTGTTTTTTAGGCCCAAACCTGAAATAAGGAAACAGCTTGCAGAATTGGAGACTGGCGATAAAGATGGTTTGAATGGCATATTAGATAAAATAACGATTGAGGATTATGAAACATTTTTCACAGGGAAAAGTACTGCTGACTTCAATGATAAAAATGTTCAGCGTGAATTAATGGGGGATTTTGATAATGTTATTTTTAATTTTGATATGGATGAATCAAAATATGGAGGTCGTATTCCACATCAATTATCTATAAGTCGAGAAGTTTCATTTACTTTTATTAAAGCATTAAGAGATGTCGTGTCAGACTTCCAAGACAATAGAAAAAATCCATTATTAACATTGCTTAAAAATAAAAGTGAAGATATAAAGGAGGAAGATTTTAAACCTATATCAATAAAAGTTGATGATTTAAATAAATCCATAGAGGAATTGGATGATATACAGATGATTACAAATAATATATCTGAAACTATAAAGGAGGCTGTAGGTACTACATATTCTCCATCTTCACTATCTATTAAATCCAACTTACCTAGTGAAGCTGAAAAATTACTTCAGTCATTAAAATTATTTATAGGAGAACCAGAAGAAGACTATGAAGGTGGTATTCATGAATTGAGTTTAGGGGGAGCAAATCTTATATTTCTAACTTTAAAACTACTTGAATATAAGTATAGAAAAAAAAAGATAAAATTGCAAATTTTCTTTTAATAGAAGAACCAGAAGCTCATATTCATACACATATACAGAAAGCATTATTTGATAAGCTAAATTATACTGATACACAAATTATTTATTCGACACATTCTACCCATATTTCTGAAGTATCAAATATTTCCAGCATGAATATATTAGGAAAATATCGTAATTATTCAGAAGTATATCAGCCATTTATAGGACTAGGCGAAGAAGAAATAATGAAAGTGCAAAGGTTCCTAGATGCTATAAGAAGTAATTTATTATTTGCAAAAAGCGTTATATTAGTGGAAGGAGATGCTGAAGAAATACTCATACCTATTATGGTGAAGCAAACCTTAGGCGTTAGCTTAGATGAATTGGGAATAAGTCTGATAAATGTACGAAGTACTGGATTTGAAAATTTAGCACAGCTCTTTCATAATCATAGAATAAAGAAAAGATGCGCAATTATTACAGATTTAGATGTCTCGATTACAGGAGAAAAGACGGAAGCTTCGAAAAGAGGAAAGACTCGAAAAGAAAACTTGGATGCTTTAAAAAAGAAAAATAAGTGGATAGGAGCATTTTATGCACCTCATACATTTGAAATAGATTTTTTGGAAGCTGGTAATAAAAAAGCTGTTTTGTCAACAATAAAAAAGGTGTATATTGATGAACAAGCTATTCAAAAATCTAAAGAAGAGATAGAATCAGAAGACATAAAAAAATACGGAAAAAGAATTTTAACAATGGCTAATAAAATGGGAAAAGGATGGTATGCTATACTTTTGGGTAAGTATATAACATCATCCACTCATATTCCTAATTATATATTGGATGCCATTATCTTTGCTAAACCTGAATTTTCCAAGGAGCTATTATTACAGATTTTCACATATGTATTAAGCACATACAAACAAAGTGAAGAAATTGACAAACTGAAAAACGATCTGCTTACATATAAAAAAGATGAAATTACCTTAGGTGAATTAAAAGAGTGTTTAGGAAAAGGGATACAAAAGACAGAACCTATTTTATATATATTAAATCGACTTTAAATATGTTTGTGTGGAAAAATGGAGATCTGAATCCAGAGCAAGAGAATGCTATATTTTATGAAGATAGTGTTTTATTAGTAGCATGTCCAGGTAGTGGTAAAACAAGAACTCTAACCTATAAAATTGCTTATGAATTATCTAAATTGAATTCAAATAAACAATATATAATAGCCATTACATATACAAATCGTGCAGCAGATGAGATAAAAGAACGAATCGAATTGTTAGGAATAGATACTAAACAATTATGGATTGGTACTATTCATTCATTTTGTGTTGAATGGATACTCAAACCTTATCATATGTATATTGAAGAACTTAAATATGGATATACTATTATTAACGCACACGATACGGAATCCTATTTAACTTCTTTATGTGTTCCATATGCATCTACAAAGCCTAAAATTACATATTGGGATTGCCAGTGTTTTTATTTTACATCACGTGGATTGGTTGTAAAATGTACAAATTCTCAGAAAAAAGAATCAGTAGTGTCTATAATTAAAAGCTATTTTCAAAATCTAAAAGAAAATAAAGAAATTGATTTTGAACTGATCCTATATTATTCATATCTCCTTTTAAGAGATAATAAAGGCATTTGTAAAACATTGTCACATATTTTCCCTTTTGTATTAGTTGATGAATATCAGGATACAAAAGAATTACAATATATGATTCTAGGTGCCATTTTAAAGATTGGAAAGAATAATAAGGCTTTCATTGTAGGAGATCCCAATCAATCTATATTTAGTAATTTAGGTGGATTTCCTATGACTAAAGTTGATTTAGAGAAAACAACTGGATTACATTTTAATGAATTATCACTAACTAAGAATTATAGGTCATCATCTCTTCTTGTATCGTACTTTGATTATTTCAAGACCTATGATAACACGATAGAAGCGGTTGGAAAATATAAAGATTATCAAAGCATTATTCGTTATAACAAAATAGTTTCAATTAATGATTTAGAGGATGAAATAATTCGCATAATTCAATTCAATATTGATGAATGTGGTATTTCTCCAAATGAAATATGCGTTCTTGCACCATGGTGGATTCACTTATCTGGGTTGACAAGAAATCTAATGGCTCGTTTACCTCAATACAGTTTTGATGGTCCTGGTATGGCGCCTTTTGCACGAGATATAGATAACTTTTGGTATAAATTATCACGTATTATATTAACAGATGCAACACCATCTTTATATATAAGAAGGCTTCGTTGGGCTAATGAAATAAAAACAGATCTAATATCAATAGGAATTGATAGAAATCTATCTGCTAAAAAGATATTATATATTTGCAACAGTATATCTGTAAATGAACAAGAAGGCTTAGAGTATTTAAGAAAGTTTTTCTTTCAGTTTCTCCGTGAATTAGATGTCGATTTACATCAATATAACTATTTAGAATTGCATTATAATGCTTTTTTTGATAGCTCTGCTAAAAAAGAATAGAAAAGTTAAGAAAAGATGGTTCAGAATTTATTTCGCATGTTGATACTTTTAGAAAGGTATTTCGTCAAAAGAAGGAATTACTATTTCAACTAATCATGGAGTAAAAGGAGCTGAGTTTGATACAGTAATAGCATTTGGACTTTTAGAAGATTATGTTCCCCATTTTAGTGATGTTAATAAAATAGAGAATGCAAAACGTATTTTATATGTTATAGCTTCGAGGGCTAGAAAAATTTATATTTAATATCTGAACAAGATAGAGGAAAAATTCCTACGATCATACTAAATGAATACAAATACAAATATTAGTAATATATGCGAATCAGAGGGGGAGGTAGACACTGATTCGCATTATTACAGTCTCTAGAAATTATAAAAAAGTTAGGCTGAATGGCTTCAAGTCTAATCTTTTTTATTTGTTCATTATCCCACTGCCTTTTGAATGATACGTTGAGTTTCCTTTTTATAACTCAGCCGATTGTAACGTTCACCCTGACAAATCATACAACTACAAGGAGTACCAGTAGTTTTATAGACTTTCCAACATCTCAATTTTGCCAATTCAAACCAGTGAGGTGAATGAATCAAATTACCTTCATCATCAATAACATCATGTTCAAAAGATGCATAATAAATCATTCTCGCCTTAAAGACACGCTTGCATTGTTGTTCTCTCCAAAGTTTGTTTCTTTTTTGTTCCATCGTCTCTTTCTATTAAAATTAAGATGGATGATGATTTTACTTTTTTGAAACAATATGTATCCATAACGATATTTTTTATGATTATGGTAATGCTACTACAAATAACACTCCAATAATAGACTTTATTTTACGAAATGATAGAAAGGCATACAAACAGACATTTTAGACTATCGCCCGACATTACTAAAAAATAATGGTAGGTGAAGACGTCATGTACAACCGCAAGTTCAACAACTCTGTCAAGCCCAAGTACGACGGCTCCATGCACCCCTTACGTCCACCAGATGCCCAACTTCATGAAGAATGCGTAGCACCCAAACGTGCTGTCCTACCACCCTCCATCAGCATCAAAGCTGTCCTAAATCGCATCCCCATTGCCGACATAGGAGCCATCCCCCACAAGGACGCCCCCAATGCCCTCAATCAGGTCAACAAACTCTCCAAAGGCTTTAAACTCTAAATGAACAGCCGCTACACTGTGATTGGCAGTTGTAGCGGCTATTATATTTAGAAGTGGGGACATCATTTAAAATCTTTAAATGATTATCAACTTAGCTTCTTGAGAGAAAAATCCCTAAATCTTCTTTCCTTTATTTTATTTCTATTCTGTTCATATAGGAATCCAATACTTTTGCTAATTTTGCATATCCTTCAATCCTTAAACATTTTGAATATGTATGAGATTTTAAAAAACGGACATTTTGTAAAACAAGATATTGCATACAAATCTTTAATGAAGCGGCATATTAAAAAACATACTTCATATCTTCAACCTATATTTGAGGCAATAAGTAATGCTCTTGAGGCAACTTCTGGCTCTAAAGACACCATTACCATTCGATTGAAGTTCTCTAAAATGCTTATGAAAGATATTTTAGAGTTTAACTCCATTGAAATTTCTGATACAGGGATAGGGTTCAATGAGGAAAATTTAAAGAGACTAAGAAGTATTTATGATGAATCTAAGAGTTTCAATAATTTAGGTACAGGAAGGATACAATATTTGCATTTTTTTGATAAGACAGATATATATAGTACGTATCAGGAAAATGGAGTCTTAAAAAAGAGAAGGATTGTTTTATCTGCTAATTTCTGGGATAAGGAAAACGCTGTTATTTGGGAAGGCGATCCTATTGTTACCTCAGATGAACAAACTGGTACTAATATATCTTTTTACTTTCCTTTATATGAAGAAGATAAGATTAGATATACAGAATTGTCAACATCTGAATTATATGACAAAATATTTCTTCGCTATCTTAGCCGTTTTTGTTTAAACAAGAAAAATCTTCAAAAAATAAAAATTCAAAGATATATTAATGACATACATGATGAAGTTAATGATAAAGAAATTACTGGGGATAAAATTCCCTCTTCGGATTATGAGGACTCATTTACATTAAAATATCAGTCATACGATAAAGATAAAAAAACATTTGTAGACCATAAAAGGACAGAAACTTTTAATATAAGATCATATTTACTTGATCCCAAAATACAAAAGAAAAATGATGTAAAATTGACTAGTAAGAATGAAACTGTAGATATATGTGGTATGGATTTTTCATTCATGGATAACTCTTCGAAGATAGATAAGCGTTATATGCTTTGTTTAATATCCAGTGATTTCATTACAAATCAGGATAGTGATCTTCGAGGTAAATTAAGAATTTTATCCAAAAAATGAATTCTTAAAAAAGAATGATATTTTGAAATGGAAAAGGAACACATATTCATAGATAATATACAGAATGAGGTTGTTAATAAAATTGTTTGCTAAATACCCTCAAATAAAGAAGGTAAAAGAAGATTTGGATAAAAATATAAACGAATTAATTGAATTATTTGCTTTAGATCGAAGTATAGTTGAAAAAATAGGTTATACATTAGGAGAAGATACAGCCACTTTTTTGAGAAGATATAAAGACTATAATGCGGAATTATCTTCTAAAAAGGAAGCGAAAATAAAATCCGTAATAGACTCGTTGAAGCATCTTAATCCAAGTGATGGAAATTTTAGAGAACATTTTAAAACAAAAGTCAACGAAGTAAGCAAGTTAATTCCTCAAAAGAATCGGGCAGATATTGTAAATTATATATCTGCTCGGAAATCTGCTATTTCTATTCTAAATTTTATATTAAAAAAACAAATGGAAATACAGAATTTGCAGGTCGTTGGGAAGAGGAAGAATAATGAGCGTTTAATTCATGATTTACTTTTTAAACAACATACTGACAACACTCTTGATAGTAACTTGTGGATACTAAATGAAGATTTTATTCATTATAAGGGTATTTCTGAATGCGAATTACGAAACGCAAAGATTAATGGAGAACTATTTTTGAGAGAAGATTTGACAGAAGAAGAAGTTAATAAATTGAAAGCATACAATCGGGATCAGTTAGGTAAACGTACAGATGTTTTGTTATTTCCCGAAGAACATAAATGTATTATAGTTGAATTGAAAAGCACAGATGCAGATGTTGGAAAATACTTAAATCAAGTGATAGACTATGCAGGCTTGATTAGGCAATATGCAAAAGATAAATTTGAGATAACAAACTTCTATGCTTACCTAATTGGTGAGAGTTTCGATTTTGATGCTATTATTAACGCAAATCCTAATTTTATAGAACCTCCATATTCTGACTATGTTTATATTCCAGACCAGAAAATTAATGGTGGTAAGAAACGTGAGAAAGGAACTATGTATTTTGAAGTGCTAAAGTACTCAACTCTATTGCAAAAGGCCGCACTTCGTAATAGTGTCTTTTTCAATAAGCTGTTTTGACAGAATGCTGTCTTTTATTTCAATGGTAAGTAACTTAAGACCTCTCATTAAGAAGACAGACTTCCTAAATTGTGTAAACAAGCCCTCTTAAGAAATAACCGCTACATTCCAAGGCATAAGAAAACTTTCAAAAGCCCTTAAATTCTAAATGAAAATAGCCGCCATACTTCAATAAATGAAGTTAGGGTGGCTATTAGATATATGTCAATAAGGGAAAAAGATATATTCGGGATGTGTCTTCTTTTTCTCAATCAATATGACTTCTGGTTCCTTAAGAGTGAATATCCAAAACGTATATTCATTTGCTGGTAAAATACATCGGTCATTTAAGCTTTCATATTTATCTATTTCCCAGTTATATTTTTTTAGCAATCCTTCAGGAATGACGACCGTGTGTGACGACTTGTTACAAACGATAATAACGTTTTTGTGCACTCTGATAAACAACTCATCTCCGGAATCCTTGAATAGACATTCCTCATGGTAGGGTATAATTTCTGTATGAATTAGCCTGCATACTAATTTATCCACATTTGTATAAGGGTTTCTATCATAAATAGGACAGTTCTCTTTACTATTGCTCTCTATTCTTAGCCTCTTGGCATTGATGATACCTGCCTTTAAACGTTTTTCAATTAATGGAAATGTTGATTGGGAGGTTTTGGTCTCATTCCAGTATTTTTTCAATCTTGCATAACCATTAATGCACTTTTCTCCATGACAGGCATTTTCTTTGGATTTTTCCGTCATGCAGTTATAATTGACCTTTTTACCATCTATCCGTTCACCACATTCGGTAGCGTGGAACGGGTGATATAAGTACTCAAAATGCAGAAGCAGATAATATTCAAAACTACGGCTGGAAAATGCAATATTCACTTTCTTGTCGTCAATAAGTTTTTCTGCTTCTTCAAAAGCGTCCTTTCTTGCCGGATGTTCATCTTTATCAAAGACAGCCCATGCCTCATCAACGCCTTCATTGAGCTTCTTACGTGAAAGACGAATCCAGCTGAGAGGAGGTTGTCCCTGTACTTCTGGTTGCAGTTTGTCTTTTTTCCCCTTAACTCTTTTCTTTTTGTTCTTGTATAAACCTCGGTCTGCCATTGACGGCTTTTCCTCTGGTATGTCAGGTTGAGGGATAGTCTTGACATCCCATTCTTCCTCACCACCATTTTCATCAAGTAGTTTGTCGCATAGGGATGTAAAAAAAAGGGGTTCGGTCTTTTCTCCCTCACAGATAATACGAATTACGTATTTGCTATGTCTGCTGTCTTCACTTTGACGTGCCATCTGTCATAAATAATTTTTCTAACGATCTTAATGTCGGAACAGCTCCGAACTTGTTGTTCATATACCATTTTGCGAAAGGAGTGTCTTCTCTTACATCTCCAAAGTCCGATAGGGAGAATAATTCAGAGGAACCGAACTCGTTTTTTTCTACGAACCATATTTGGTCCCGGCGAATATTCTCTTGATCCAGCAGGTTCACGTCATGTGTAGTGAATATCAATTGGGCATTCTTTTTGTTTATGCGTGTGTTCTTGAATATATCTACAATCAACCGGGTAATATATGTATGAAGCCCAGAGTCTATTTCATCCACCAGTAAAGGGCTTCCGCTTTTAAGCGATTGCAGGATATAGCAGCCAAGCAGAAAAAGTGCCCGGGTACCAAAGGATTCTTCCGTGAACGGCAAATCTGTTTTTCCAACGAACTGTCCATTATTATACCGACGATGTAGACTTTTAACTTCATAAGACTTGTCAGAGTGCCGTTTTTCCAGTTCGAAATCTTTCACTCCAGTATCAGCGAAGGCCAGCAACTCACCTAATTTCTTTTTATCTTCAGGATGTTGAGCAATCCATTCCATCATATCATTATAAAGACCTAATTTAATATCTTCATGGTATCCATTGGAAACGACTAAATCCGCCAGATATTTGGCAGCTTCAGTGATATTTTCTCCTGGAGTGTCTATAATGAACTTGGACAATATTAACTGGTTTGGGAAGACAGTGAAAGGTTTGATACCAGTCACTTTGGAACCGAATCTGACAGTATGTGTCAATGCTTTAGAACCGGATCGTACTCTTTCAAACAAAGAAGCAGTTTTTCCGTTTGGAAAATAACTGAGGCTTTCAGACAACACCTCCCTGCGGCCGAATTTTAATTGATAATTATAACGCAAATTATTCGTTATAAACTCAATGAAGAATTCAATGGGAGCATTCGTTGTTTCATCGTCAAACTTGAAAGGATCATATAGAGGGATATTTTCTCCCATACGGTTATCCAAATTCTGCACCCAACGTTTTAGCCCGTATAAGAATCTCATGACATTCGTTTTTCCAGATGCATTAGCACCGAATACTATCGAAACTTTAAGTGCCTGCTTGATTCCTTCACCTTGTGTCCTACTGTCACATAAGTTCGCCGTTTTTGCTTTGGACTTTCCTGGCTCAGTAGTAAATATACAATCATTCTTGAATGAACGATAATTGCTGAATTTTAAATTTAAAATCATTTTCTTGAGTGTTTTATGCAAAAAAACGCATTTAAATCGAAAAAAGCAAATTAAATAATCGCTATTTTCATATTTCACGTAAATCGTGATATATTTTTGCAGGCTTTTCATTGTCTTTAGTGGATATTTAGTAATAATTGATAAAAAATGATTTAATGTTTATTTTCTGCATGTTTTTTGCAAGAAAATAGATTTGAGTGAAAAAACACTGCTTTTAAATTCTACATGGGATATTTTAACAACGTCAGGTTATCGCAGGCTCGCTCTCGTCATCAGATAGTATACCTCCCTCTGCCTGTCCATCTTCTTCGCATTCTTCCGTCTTATCTTTCCCTACATTCTCCCCGTCGAAATATCTCCGTATAAACTCATGCAAGTCTTTCTCCCTATAATACGTCTTATGCAAGATCGTGTAATACTTCAGCCCGTTGTCTCTGTACCGTTGTAGTGTTCGTTTGCTGATGTTCAGCAGCAGGCAAACGTCCTGGTTATCGTACAGCCGTTCCCCGTTCAGGTAATTTTGCGGCTTCTTGTTCTTCTTGTCCAGTGCGCCTACAACCCTTTCCACTTGTTCGAGCAACCGTTCCATATACGCCTCGAATGTTTCTTTATCCAATGGTATCATAAGCCCGCCTGTTTTAAGTTCCCGATGATATAATAACTCTGGTTCGACGGGTCTTTCCGTATGATTTCCTTCTCCCGCATGAACTTGATATAACTTTTCGCCGTGCGTTCCTTCACGTCCAGTATCGCTTGAATCTGCTCTGCCAAATCCACATAAGTGATAAAGTCCTGCCGTCCGAAAATATCCCGTGCCACTGCCACGAGTTCATCCTCTTTCCGCTTCTCCTTTTCCTCTTTCGGCTTTTCTCCCAGATACACGTGCATCCCGGCATCCTTATCCCATGCAAACTGCATGATAGGCACATCCAGCGGACTGCCGTCGCGTACCTTCAGCGCTTTCACCACCGACACCGACGGATCAGTATCTTTCTCGATAGAAAGAATTGCTGCCGCCTTTCGTTGCAACTCACTGCCCAGATGCCCGCGCAACTTCAACCCCGAAGGAATAAAATGTAGGATAGTAACGATACAAGTATTGTAAATCCCCGCCAGCCGGTACAATTCCTCCACCACGGCAATACTTTCCGTTTCATCATTCGCACCCTTTATCAAGTCCGCAATCCCGTCAATCACCACCATGTGAATCCCCCGGAACTGATAATGAAACTTATCCATGCTTTGGATAATCGCCTGCAAACGCTCTTTCCGGCTCATTCCCGTCAGGCAATACGCTTTCAGGTATTCCGGCATCGTTTCCCGTCCGCAACGTCTTAAAAGGTTTGTAATGTTCTTGTACGTCTGCACCTCCGACTGTTCTGTATCATAAAACAGAATCGCCTTTCGCTTGCTGTTTTCACAGACCGACACCCCCAACGTATCCATCACCTTATTCTTATCGGATTGTCCGATGGCACCGGCTATCAACGCCGTCACATAATTACTTTTTCCGGTTCCCTCGCCACCGGTAATACAGAGGATATTCCCTTGCGTGCCTAACGGCACATCATTCACCGACACAACCATTTGTGCCACGGGCGGCGGATTATTAAAATCCACCTCACAAGATTTCAGAGCAGACATAGTTTCGCTGTATATTGTATCCAGATAATCCAGAAATAGTTTAATCAAATCCTCCCGGCTATTTCCCAAACGGAAAAAGTCCGAAATATCCTTTTCCACCTTCGTTCCCGCCAGTGGCAGCAACAATCGTTTCACCCCGTAGTTCTTCAACGCCAGTTCTTGTTTTGCCGAACTGTCCAGCCCCGCTTTATCGACATCATAGAGCAGGACTATATGCTTGAACCGGAAAGAGAGCCTATGAATAATCCCCACGGGAATAGTCACCGTTTCCGAATTGAAGCAGATAGCATGGAACCCGTGAGCCGTCAGGCTCATCACATCCTTCTCACCACCCGTAATAAAGAGCAAATCCCCCTTAGCAGGCAACTGTTCCAACCCGAAGCAATAATTCTCCCCAAAATCCCCGGCATATAAAAAGCGCATCTCCGAGTGCGGGCGGTACACCTTCACATATTGCTTTGCCGTATATCCGAACACCGGTTCTTTATCCGTCGCTGCGATACTGAACGGTTTCCCTTCGTTATTCTCGCTGCTGAACTTCATCAGCGAAACCACCCGGAACAATTTCAGCACCTCTTGCGTGATACCGCTTTCTCCCCAAAAGGCAAGTTCCGCAGCCGTAAAGCTCTTTTGCGCTAACGTATAAGGTCTTGCTTTCTTTACCTTTTGTGCAAGTATCGTTTCTGAAACTACCGGAATAGGAGCAGGAGGTAAATTCACCTCATAGCTATCCATCAGCCCCAGATGCAAATCCCGGTCAATGACAGCCATAATCTCCACAAACTCCTTTGCCCTCTTGCAATCCAGTCCGTGTAGCTTCCCGACCAGTGCAAAGCAGTCTCCCGAATAATCATCATTCCCGAAATCCTTCAACTTGTACACACTACTTTTCCGCTCATAATACACGTTGCACGAAGCCCGTTTATCCTGATAGAACGGATTAAGGAAATTCTTTCCCAACCGGAAAGCCACCGGTATATAATGCTTGAATACGGACAGACCTCTATCCGTCAAGCGGAGAATATCCTCCTTATCAATTTTATTCTCCACGTAGCAATACATTTTTGCGGAACTCGTCAATCAGATGCGGTTCACAATTAATAATTTTCTCGTTCACCTTCCGTTCAATTTCCGAGAATCGGTATTTGCATTTCCCTCGTTCAAACGTATAATCAATCAGATTATCTGTTCTCAGCCGTTGTAAGGTTCGTGTGCTGATATGCAGCATATCCGCCACTTCTTGGCTATCCAGCCAAATATCTTCCTCCACATCAGGAGCATTTCCTTTTCGGAAAACATATTCCGCAATCTTCTCAATTTTGGTCACCAGACCTTGATAAGCGGCGGATTCCATTGTAATAACTTCCATAACTTATTATTTTTGAATATGCCGCAAAGTTCATCTAATCGCACCGGAGCATTTGCCAACTTGTTACCAACTTGGCATAACTTTTTTTATAGGTAGGTTGATTGTCAACGCAATAGGGCAGTGAGGTAGGGCAGCCAGAGGTCGGTGCAAGGTGCAAGCCTATCTCTATATATAGGCTCGCACCTTGCACTGAAGAAAAAAATATATCAAATTAATAATCAAATATTTGGTAGTCTCGGAAAAAGTGTATAATTTTGAACCCGAAATCAAAGAGAGACACAACGGTGTCACGAAAGACAAAATTGAAATTTTGAAAATCGTTTCTAAATCGTTACTTTTAGAAATTTTTACAGTGTTTTTGCTGTATGTAAGTAACTGATTTAGAGCTGATATAAAGAAATAGCGGTGTAGTCCCGTACGCACCGCGAAAGCAAATAGCAAATTAAAGCAAAGCTCTGAAATTCAAGGATTTCAGAGCTTTTTTTGTTTTCTGTATCGGCAAGAATAACGATTAAAAACAAATCATGCGTGGGATTATTCGTGGGATTTCTGCCAGTCTTACTATACTCATCTGATGAACTTGAACTTTCTTGCGGTATAATCGGGAATTCGGGTACAAATATCCGTAAATCATATACACCTTCGCTTGTGCTATCGCGGTACCTTTGTCATCAGAAGTTTAGCAAGAAAAATAGAGTAATATAACGTATGACAAAAACAATTTTAGGAGTTCTGTCACTGCTTGTCATAATGTCGTGCAGTATTCCCGTAAAGGAGAACACCGTTCAACCCAATATAATGGAAACGAACAAGAAAAATCTCGGAAATCTGTTGGCGCTCTATCCCAAGCCGATGACGGTTGTCGGGGCAGAGGTTGAAGGGAAAGTAAACTGGCTAGTGGTAGGGCATACGGGTGTTATTGGACATGACCGGATACTCATCAGCATGAGTAAAAGCCATTACACTAATCAAGGGATAAAGGACTCAAAACGACTTTCCGTCAATCTAGTGAGTCGTGAAATATTGCCGAAAGCTGACTATGTGGGAAGTGTAAGCGGTGCGACGGTCGATAAGTCGGAGGTGTTTGCCTACCATATTGGCGAAAACGGTACCCCCGTTATAGACGCATCACCCCTCACCATGGAGTGTGAGGTGGTAGACATCTATGAAACTGAAGGTTTCGACAATTTCATTTGTGCGATAGTCAATACATACGCTGCTCCTGAAGTGCTTGATAATAACGGGAAACTTGACTATACGAAGCTGAAACCCGTATTGTTTGAATTTCCGACCTATTCCTACCTTGCCACGGGAGAGATTATCGGCAAATGCCTGAATCTGGATAAGCGGCCGGGTATGTGCGCCAAAGAGCCGATGAGTGCTGACGGTATCGTGCGGTTGTCGAAAATCGAGGTTTATCCGCAGTATCTCGACGAGTATATGAAATACGCAACCGAAGTAGGCGAAATCTCTCTGCGTACCGAATCGGGCGTGCTGACTATGTATGCGGTCGGCGAGAAGGAGAATCCCTGCAAGGTGACTATTCTCGAAACCTATGCGAGCCATGCGGCTTATGTAAAACATATTGCATCAGAACACTTTCAGAAATACAAGCAAGGAACGTTGCGCATGGTCAAATCATTGGTCTTGTCTGACCAGACGCCACTAAATCCGGCTAACAAGCTCAATAACTTCATGCAATAAATAGAACGACTATGAACAAGATTTTTTTAATTTCAGTATTCAGCATTTTAACACTCAATGTTATGGCACAAGAAAAGATAGTACAGACAGCAGGACGCACCCAGTTGGGTGAGTTTGCTCCTAAATTTGCGGAACTAAACGACGATGTCCTCTTTGGCGAGGTCTGGAGCCGCACCGACAAACTCGGTCTGCGTGACCGTAGTTTAGTAACCATTACCTCTCTTATCAGTCAGGGTATCACGGATAATTCGCTCGTGTTCCACCTTCAGTCGGCAAAGAAGAACGGTATTACCCGTACGGAGATTGCCGAAATCATCACCCATATCGGTTTTTATGCCGGTTGGCCCAAAGCGTGGGCAGCGTTTAATCTGGCCAAAGGTGTATGGGCAGAGGACACTGCCGGTGAAGATGCCAAAGCCGCATTCCAGCGTGAAATGATTTTCCCCATTGGGGAACCGAACGCTGCATATGCACAGTACTTCATAGGCAACAGTTATCTTGTTCCCGTTTCACGCGAGCAGGTTTCCATCTCTAACGTCACTTTCGAGCCTCGTTGTCGCAATAACTGGCACATACACCGCGCTACTAAAGGCGGTGGGCAGATGCTTATCGGTGTTGCCGGTCGTGGATGGTATCAAGAAGAAGGCAAGCAGGCAGTAGAGATTCTACCCGGTACGGTTATCCATATCCCTGCAAATGTGAAGCATTGGCACGGTGCCGCTTCTGATGGTTGGTTTGCCCATCTTGCTTTCGAAGTTCCCGGTGAGGATACTTCTAATGAGTGGCTGGAACCGGTGACGGATGAAGAATACGATAAACTTAAGTAATACCATCCAAACTCCTGTAATTTAAACGATTGCGGGAGTTTTTGCTTTATAGGACCATGATTTAGTAGCCGGAGGAAAAGCATAATCCGTAATTTGGGTATAGATACCGGGGATTTGTCTACACGGCATATGACGGATACTGCCTATTTTTGCATCATCATTAATAATCCTAAAGATAATTATAAAATCAACAGAAAGATGAATATGAAAAAATTACTATTAATTTCTATGATGCTGATGACCGTTCTGGCAATGGCAGCCTGCGAAGATTCAGGTGATGAACCGTTTACACCCGAACATCCTGAACTTTCCGGACCATCGGGTGGGGAAGATGAGAATGAATCCGAAGTTCCGGATGTATCTTCATTGCAGGTAAATATCATGGTTAGCAATCGTACCATTACTGCCACTATGGAGGACAATGCCGCCACACAGGATTTTCTTGCTCGTCTGCCATTGGAGGTTACGTTGAATGATTACAATAATACTACAGAAAAAATCTTCTATCCCTCTCCGGCTCTGGCAATTGAAGGTGTTACGCGTGGCTGTGCTCCTATTGCCGGTGATATAACCATCTATGCCCCATGGGGAAATGTGGCAATTTTTTGTAAGAATGGGTCTTATAGTGATACTTTGATTAAAATCGGTCGTGTTGATGGCAATGGCATTGAAATGTTGAGTGTGCCCAGAGATATACTTGTGAGATTTGAAAGAAGATAAGAATGGATTAATAAGGGCACTATGACTACGAACGAATTCAAGGAATATGTAAAGACGCGTCAAGCGCTTGATACGGAGGAGATACATCGCTTTATGGACAAAATGAGCAATGAAGCCAGACGCATCACTTTCCGGCTGAACACGGCATATCATACACCGGACGAGGTACGTGGGTTACTCTCCGAATTGTTCGGTTATCAAGTCCCGTCATCGTTCCGGGTATTCCCACCGTTCTATACCGATTTCGGGAAGAATATTACAGTGGGCGAAGGCGTATTTATTAATGCCTGCTGTCATTTTCAGGACCATGGTGGTGTGATAATCGGTGACGGATGCCAAATCGGGCATAATGTAGTCTTTGCAACGCTCAATCATGGTTTGCCTCCGGAAGAACGCCAAACTACCTATCCGGCACCGATTGTATTGGGTAGGAATGTCTGGGTAGGTTCTAATGCGACGATTCTTCCAGGAATGACAATCGGTGACAATGCTGTGGTGGGAGCTGGAGCGGTTGTGACGAAAGATGTGGAAGCGAATACAATAGTAGGCGGTGTCCCCGCGAAATTGATAAAGAGAATAGAGTAATAATTATAACATTGAAAACAAGATGAGAATAATATCAAATACAGCATTCGGTGGAGAAAGACCTTTGTTTGAATCACATGACTTACGTTTGGAGAATGTAATTATCCATGCCGGAGAATCAGCCATCAAGGAATGCAGCAACATCGAAGCTGTCAATTGTCGATTCGAAGGGAATTACCCCTTCTGGCATGTTCACGGGTTTGTAATCGACCGTTGTTTTTTCGATGTCGGCGGGCGTTCGGCACTGTGGTATTCCGACCATCTGAAAATGACCGATACGCGTATCGACGCACCCAAAATGTTCCGCGAGATGCACGACATCGAAATTGAGAATGTAGAGATGAACGATGCCGATGAAGTATTCTGGCGTTGCCAGAATCTGAACATCAGAAATCTGAAGTTGCATGGAGGAACTTATCCGTTCATGTTCAGTAGCGACATCCGCATAGACGGATTGGAGAGCGACAGCAAATACGTTTTCCAGTATGTGAAGAATGTAGAGTTGCGCAATGCCAAAGTCACTACAAAGGATGCTTTCTGGGAGGTGGAGAATGTGACAATCTACGATTCCGAACTCAATGGCGAATATCTCGGCTGGCATTCGCACAATCTCCGGTTGGTGAACTGCCATATAACCGGTGAGCAACCGCTCTGCTATGCCCACGACCTCGTATTGGAGAATTGTACCTTTGGTCCCGACTGCGACCGGGCTTTCGAATACAGTTCGGTGCAGGCAACCATCAAGGGGGCGATAGGTGGGGTGAAGAATCCACGGACAGGCAGTATCACTGCCGAAAGCTATGGGGAAATCATTCTCGATGAAAATATAAAGGCACCTGCCGACTGTGAGTTGAAGCTTGGGGACGAGAAAACTTGTTTCACCGACTGATGCCTTTGCAAATAGCCTGATGGGAATAAAAAAGGGAAAGACCGATTACTTGTTGTCGCTTATCCGCGAAGGGAAGAGTATGACGCTGGGGCAGCAGTTACGCCTGACTGCATACCTCAGTGTCCCTGCTATTATGGCGCAGGTGTCCTCCATCGCCATGCAGTATATCGATGCTTCGATGGTTGGTAGCCTGGGTGCGAATGCAGCGGCTTCCATCGGATTGGTTTCAACCACGACATGGCTGTTCTGGGGATTGTGTGCCGCCGCTGCAACGGGATTTTCTGTCCAAGTGGCACACCGGATTGGGGCCGGAGATTTTGCAGGAGCGAAAAAAATACTCCGCCAATCGGTTACGGCTACACTTGTTTTCAGTTCTTTGTTGGCGGTTGTCGGCATTTCTATCAGTGGTGTGCTTCCCGGCTGGCTGGGTGGTGATGAAATGATACGGAGCGATTCATCCTTCTATTTCCGGATATTTTCACTTTTCTTACCCGCCTTGCAGTTGAATTTCCTTGCGGGCGGCATGTTGCGGTGTAGTGGGAATATGCGTGTACCCAGTATGCTAAATGTACTGATGTGTTTTTGGGATGTCGTGTTCAACTTCTTCCTTATTTTCCCGACACGGCAGGTAGACTGGTGGGGATGGGAGTTCATCGTTCCCGGCGTAGGTTTAGGTGTGGAAGGTGCGGTATTGGGAACCGTGTTGGCCGAACTTATCACTGCCGGTGGGATGATGTGGTATCTTTGCCGTCGCTCGTCCATGTTGAGACTATCCGGGGGGCAGGGCAGTTTTCTTCCCCGGAAAGAGACGCTGCGCCAGGCTGTCCGCATCTCCCTGCCAATGGGATTCGAGCATATTGCCATTTGCGGAGCGCAGATTATGACGACGGTTATCGTCGCACCGCTCGGCATCGTCGCCATTGCCGCCAACTCATTTGCCATCATCGCTGAAAGCCTTTGTTATATGCCCGGCTACGGTATATCGGAGGCTGCCACGACGTTGGTAGGCCAGAGTCTTGGAGCAAACCGTATCCGGTTACTCAAGCGTTTTGCCAACATTACCGTTTGGTCAGGGATGCTGATTATGGGAGTCATGGGAGTGCTGATGTATGTGGCGGCCCCTCAGATCATCGGAGTGATGACGCCTGTGGAGGAAATCCGCATGTTGGGAATCGGGATTCTGCGGATAGAAGCTTTTGCGGAGCCGATGTTTGCGGCATCTATCGTCGCCTACGGTGTATTTGTGGGTGCGGGCAATACATTTGTTCCCAGTCTGATGAATTTTGGCAGTATCTGGGGTGTCCGGCTGACACTGGCAGCATGGCTTGCCCCTACGATGGGGCTACGGGGCGTATGGCTTGCCATGTGTATTGAGCTTTGTTTCCGGGGAGCGATTTTTCTTGTCAGGCTTTGGAGTGGTAACTGGATTTATAAGTTGCGAATAAAAAGATAAATTATGAAATACGATTTCGATACAATCATCCCGCGTCGCGGGACGAATTCTTATAAATGGGATACTCCCGAAGAGGAGAATGTACTGCCCATGTGGGTGGCAGATATGGATTTCCGTACAGCACCCGCTATTATCGATGCCTTACAAAAGCGGGTGGCGCACGGTATTTTCGGTTATACAAAAGTACCCGAAGCCTATTATGATGCGGTCGTCCGGTGGTTCGATGACCGGCATCGCTGGCAGGTTGATTCCCGGTGGATTATCTATACGAGTGGTGTCGTGCCGGCTCTGTCAGCCATTATCAAAGCCTTGGCCATGCCGGGTGATAAAGTCATCGTTCAGACTCCTGCCTATAATTGTTTCTACTCATCTATCCGTAATGACGGATGCGAGTTGTTTGCCAATAATCTCGTTTATCAGGATGGCCGCTACGTAATCGACTTTGCCGATCTTGAAAGGAAAGCTTCCGATCCGAAAGCAAAAATCCTGCTGCTGTGCAATCCTCACAATCCGGTCGGACGGGTCTGGACTCCGGAAGAACTGCAGCATATAGGTGATATTTGTTTACGGAATGAGGTGTTTGTCGTGGCGGATGAGATTCATTGTGAACTGACTTACGAAGGATATGACTACACACCCTTTGCCTCCTTGTCCGAACGCTTTTTGCAAAATTCCGTCACTTGCGTTTCGCCGAGTAAGGCGTTCAACCTTGCCGGGTTGCAAATCGCCAATATCATCGCAGCCGATGAAGAGGTGCGCCGCCGTATTGACAGAGCCATTAACATCAACGAGGTATGCGACGTCAATCCGTTCGGCGTAATCGCCACAATGGCAGCTTACAACGAAGGTGGGGAATGGCTCGATGCCTTGCGGAAATATCTGCGGGGGAATTACGAATACCTCTGCTGCTTTTTCAAGGAACGGTTACCACAATATCCCGTGCTGCCACTCGAAGGAACTTATTTGGTTTGGATAGACTGCCGTGCTTCCGGTATCAGCTCAGATGTTGTCGCCTTGCGTTTGCAAGAACAACAGCATCTGATGGTCAATTCCGGTACGATGTACGGTCCCGGTGGAGAGGGCTTTATCCGGCTGAATATCGCTTGTCCCCGGGCTCTGCTTGCTGATGGACTGGAACGGATGGCCCGTTTATTCTATCGTGAAGTCTTCTGATTTAAATCCGCTGTAATACCTACCGGAGAAGGCGGTGAACTTCAGGACACAATAATCGGGATCAGTCACTCCTTCGGGATAGTACATAGTGTCGCCTTCCTGCCATATCATTTCCTTACTGGTGCTGTCCGTCAGTATCTCCATCGTGCCGCGCAGCATTACGCCCTTGAAGAAGCGTGTGTTGCAGACGTAAAGGCATGCCCGGTTATTTTTGAGAAATTGCGAAACGCGCATCGACGAGGTGTTCGTTGATAGGTAAATGTGTTTGATCCCTTCCCTTTTGCGGGTTTGCAACATGGCCTTGATGTTGGGAAAGCCTTCGGCATCCACCGAACCGACAAAGATGGTTTTTTCCTTGTCAATCATGTTTCCTACTGTTTTTTCTGCATCTCTCATTGTTTGTTTTTTTTATGGGTTATTGTTTCAAGGGCAAAGATAGCCGGTAAGTGGAACTTTTGTACAATAAAAAAGAAGGAGGATATGTCACTTTTCACGGTTTCTCCATTTTCCGGTAGGCGAGGGGAGTATACCCTATACATTGTCGGAAACTACGTACAAAGTAGGAGACGGTTGAGA